>JANYKN010000048.1 GCA_025361565.1 Bacteroidota bacterium
CTCAAAGAATCATAAACAGCCTCAGTATTATCAACAAAAAAATCAAGTTTAACCAAATCATAAATTTCATTTTTTGCTGCAAGTGTAACCATATCATCCACCTTATTAATATCTTTAAACGTTACATGAATATTTTTCTGCATCTCAAATCCTGTGGGAACTTCATTGTAGGTTTTGCTGAAAAACTTTTTCTCCATTTCAAATTCAAAAGTAGGAACCAAATAAATCATATCAACATAAATGTCTTTTTCATTTACTCCCATTTGTTTTAGAGCGGCGGTGAATGCATCAATTCTGGAATTGATTAACTCGTCTGTTTTTGCAGCTGATTCGCCGATTTGTGTAATATTAAAAACTGCCAGAAAGCGATCTGCTTTCATATTCATTAATGAACGAACTTCAAGAACAACATCGTTATTGCTAGAATAATATGCATTTCCAACGTTTCCATTTTTTGCATAATCTTCTTGAAAATCACCTTTTTGATAAAAGTTTTGTGTTGCATTATTATCTAACGCTCTTACATTATAATTTTCGTTTGATTTACTTTTAAATTGTTTCTGATTTCCATTTCTTTGAGAGTAGCTGTCATTGGCATAGCATAAAGTAGCAATAGCACAAGTAATTAAAAAAAATCTTTTCATAGCATTTGTTTTTATAGGTTGTGTTTTACAATAATGTGGATTAATTTTGTACATTTGCAAATATGACAAAAAGCATGAATTTACCTGAATTAATAAGTGGTTTAAGCAATGAAGAGAAGTCCGAGTTGTTTGGTTTGTTGAAATCAGAATTTTCAAGTACACCAGTATTAGAAACTGTGAAATCAAAACTAAACAAAGAACAGGTTACATTTTGCCCTCATTGCAAATCTATTGAAATACATAGCCACGGTGTGTATAAAGGACGTAAAAGATACAAATGTAAAAGTTGCAATAAAACATTTAATGATTTTACTGGAACTGCTATCTCTGGCCTGAAGAAGTCTGATAAATTTCAAGAATATATCGAATTAGTCGCAGAGGGTATTTCGTTAAGAAAGGCTTCTGCAAAATTAGAGCTGAATATTAAAACAGTGTTTGATTGGAGACACAAAATACTTTCTTCGCTATCAAAAACCAATGAACTTGTTTTTTCTGGCATTGTTGAATGTGATGATAAACAATTGGATATAAGTGAAAAAGGGAAGAAAGACCTTGAAAGGAAGCCATATAAAAGACCAAGCGATAGAGATACTAAAAGAGGCGTGAGCAATGACAAGGTTTCCATAATGGTAGCTTCGGACCGGAAAGGCAATGTAACAATGCGTGTAGCTAAGATTGGACGAATTGATACTGAAAGCGTTGAAAAAACTATAGGTGACTTAATCTCTAAAGAAAACATCCTTTGTTCAGATTCTCATCCCTCAATCATCTCATGGGCTAAAGAAAAAGAAATAGAACACCATACTTTTGTCGCCTCAAAACAGCATGTGAAAAACAAATGTTATCATGTACAACACGTAAACTCAATAGACAACCGTTACGAACGATGGGTAAAGCGATTTTATGGTACAGCAACAAAATACCTGGATAACTATTTAAATTGGTTTGTGTTTCTTGAAAAAATCAAAAAGTCATTGCAACCAATTGATGACTTTGCAAAAGTTATAGTTTCAAACATGGATGCCATTGCGTGGAATCGTTCAACGGATCTAAGATATCAAGATTTGATGAACCCACAATTTTCTAAAACATAACCATTCTTTATTAGATTCACCAAAATCAAAGAAAATAAATAGTACTTCAATCATTGATATCTATTCTAAATTTAATCTTGAAAAAATAGACTATGTAAAAATGGATATAGAAGGCGCTGAATATGAAATTTTTAATCAGGATTTAAATTGGCTCGATAATGTGAGATGTATCAACTTAGAAATACACAATCCAATATACTCCGATTTCTTCTTAGAAAAACTAATCTCAAAAGGATTTGAAGTTAAGAAACATTCAAGGCATTGGTCTTCTTTTGAAGGCTTCAAGCCAAAATTTTAAT
>JANYKN010000062.1 GCA_025361565.1 Bacteroidota bacterium
AACCAAAGTTCAGGTTAGCGATATTGATGATTTGGAAAAGGAGGAGAACAAAAAACACCTGAGATCGGAGGAAACTTTTATAAAATATTTGTTAATTGCATTTTACGAGGAAGGAAATACCGAACCGGTATTGATGATGCAGATTGAAAAATTCGATTTCAGCAAAAACATAAACACAAAAGAGAAATGGCTGAAGTATTTAGGGATTATTAAAGAAGAATCACTGTCACAACATTATACCTTATTAACTGAGGAAAAATTTGAAGATTATGCTAAGAACGCTGGGATAAATGATGTAAAAAAGTTTAAGGCTGTTACTTTGGTTGAAACAAGCGGGAAATCGTTTTTCGAATACAAAGGGATGAAGATCCCGCTATTGCTATTTGAGAGACATTTAATGTATAGTTGTTTAAAAGATAAAGGAATTTGGAATGTTAGAGCCGAAGTGAATTCATCACTTAATGTTAATCAAATTTCATCTGACCATCCTGAAATAGTAAATAAGGCATCATACTATCACTGCACTAGATGTGACAAGGCTAAATATCCAGATACTTACATAAAAGTAGGGAAAAATTGTGCAAATGACGGTAATGATATCAGATGGTATAAATTTAACTGTTATGAAGGTATGTCAACATACGATAATTACGAAAAACGATATTTGAAAGCTGCTAATATTCATAAGGAATGTGCACTTATGTCAACATCTTGGGGTCTTGGACAAATTATTGGGGCAAACTTCAGAAACAAATTTAAAACAGTAGAAGAAATGGAATTTAGTATTTTCAATGGGGGTAATGAATTTCAACTTCTGATAATGTCTGAATTCATTAAGGCAAACAGAAACTTAGTTGAGGCAATTAATGATAAAGATTGGAGTGAGGTAGCAAATATTTATAATGGTCCTTTAAGCCAAGAAAATAACTATGAAGAAAAACTTAAAAATGCATACGATGAAATTAAAAAGTAGATTAACAATATTATCAGCACTCATTGTATTATTAACTATTCAGTCGGCTGAAGCTCAAGATTCAAATAGAAGCTTTAATTATACAAATGAAGGCGGATTCTTTAGTGCATCTTTTGAACTGCCAAAGTTTAAAAAAGATATTGATACTTTATTAATAAACAAAAGTATCAAAAATGAGTTCGATTTAGTTATTAAAAAATATGAAGACTATTTTAAAAAATATAAAATCGAGAGTTCAAGTCTGGTAATCATTGTTGATTACAAATTAGATTCTGTTTACTATTTTAAAGAAAATGTGATTTTACTATATAATGTTTATCAGGAAAATATTCCACCCTATAGCAAATCACATTCTATGCAGACTATAGTGTATGATAAATTCAGTGGAAATAAGAAAACATTGAATCTTGGTGATTTTGTTAAATGTAAGAATGGATTGGTAATTCCCATTTCAAAAGTTGTAAATAGCAAAATTCAATATATTGATTGTAAGTTAATTGAAAGCGATAAGTTTTTTTTAAAATATTTTATTCCCATCGAAGACTATAAAATTTTAATTCCGGTTTGGGATGAGCTTGGGAAAAATTCGAAAAGCTGTATGAAAAAGTATGAATCATTAAAAATTGTATTTGAAAAGAAAGAATTGGAAGCAATCTTAAAAGAATTGAATTATTAAAATTATTTGAGAGACTCATTTATACCTAGTTATAATAATTGTGCAATAATGAATTAAACAAATTCCAATCCAAATACCGCATCCCATCATCCCGTATGCAGAACTGGGATTATGGTTGGAATGGGGCATATTTTGTTACAATTTGCACCGACCACAGGATATGTTTTTTTGGTGAAATCAGAAACCATGAAATGAACCTGTCAGAAATTGGCGAAATGGCCCGTAGATATTGGCTGGAAATACCAAAACATTTCCCGTTTGTTATTCTGGATGCGTTTGTCATTATGCCCAACCATGTTCATGGAATTGTAATGATTGAAAAACCATATTCCGGACATTGTAATGATACAATCGTTAATCAAAATGGCGGTAAATTTAAAAATGTAGAGACGCAAAATTTTGCGTCTCTACATTCATTAACCCCGCCATTATTATCCCTAACCCCGCCATTATCATCATTAACCCCGCCATTATCATCATCAGAACCTATAAAAAAATCAAAAAACCAATTTGGTCCCCAATCACAAAATCTGGGATCAATAATCCGGGGATATAAAACGGGTGTGAAAAAATATAGCACCATGAATAATATAGAATTCGCATGGCAGCCACGATTCCACGATCATGTTATCCGCTATCAGGATTCATTAAACAGGATCAGGAATTACATTATCAATAATCCTGCAAATTGGGGCAGAGATGCATTTTATGAATGAGTGGCAGAATATTTAGGAGTTTGTTCTGACAAAAAATCTTATGAGATTACCTTTTCAAATGCAAAAGATAACCTCTCAGCCTATATTAATCTTAAATTGAAATCAGGCTGTGCCGTTATGATAGGGGTCTGGCCAATATG
>JANYKN010000070.1 GCA_025361565.1 Bacteroidota bacterium
AAATAAATCTTCAATATATTGTGATTTTCCTTGATTTTTGATTTGCAATTTACTTCATACGAACGAAACATGTTATCGGTTTTAGCAAAAACTGAATAATGTACCATATATACTACCTACAGCTAATGATACAGCAACAAAAGGATGCCAAACAACTGTTTTTACACGTAAAGCGCCTTTTCATTTTGGATTGGATTGGAGTCCGCGATTAGTTACCAGCGGAATATGGAGGCAGATCCATTTGCAAGCCTGGTCCTCTGCTAAAATAATAAGCTTATACTATCAACCCAAGCAAATTTTAGAAAAATACGCTCAATATAGTTTGGATTGTAAAATTAATTCTAAATCTAACCAGAAAATAGGTTACGATTTAATTATCAACAATAAACCAACAAAAATTTCAGGCGAAATAACATTAAAAAAAGGCATAAACAATCAGCGCATTTCATTTTCAATTGATCATCCGAAATTATGGTGGAGTAATGGTTTGGGAGTGCCTTATCTCTATCATATTACTTTTCGCTTAAAACTTGGAAATACAGTTATTCATGAAAAACAATCGCGTCTGGGAATACGAAAGCTGGAATTAGTGCATAAAAAAGATTCTATTGGAGAGAGTTTTTATTTTAAGCTAAACAATATTCCGGTTTTCATGAAAGGAGCTACCTATGTACCATCTAATATTCTTACAACGCAGGTTTCCAATGAAACATATAAACGAGTGATAGAAGATGCCAGAGATGCAAATATGAACATTATTCGGGTATGGGGAGGTGCAATCTACGAAAACGATCTGTTTTATGATCTTTGCGATGAAAATGGAATACTGGTTTGGCAGGATTTTATATTTGCTTGTTCGACGCAACCAATTGATAGCGCTTACCTGGAAAATATCCGGCTGGAAGCTACAGAAAATATACAACGACTTAGAAATCATGCCTGTTTGGCTTTGTGGTGTGGAAATAACGAAACCCTTTTTACTAAAGATATTGCAAAAAAGTCAAGGACAGATTTCGAAAATTTAATCTATCATATTTTACCTGAAGCAGTTAAAACAAATGATCCGGAAACTGATTATTGGGCTTCTTCCCAATCAGCTGAAAGTAACAACATGCCTAATTCGAAATCGGGGGAAACGCACAACTGGAATATATGGTTCGGTAATGCCTCTTTTCAGGATTATGCCAAAAATACAGGCCGATTTGTTAGCGAATATGGTATGCAATCATTTCCATGCATGAAGACTATAAATAGCTTTAGTCAAAAATCCGATCAACAAATACATTCCGTGTTGATGGATTTTAAGCAACGAAGTTTGTTGCCTTGGATTAGCCCAAAAATGAATGGAAATGATGTAATTATGGAATACATCAAAAAGTATTACCATGAGCCTAAAACCTTTGAATCCATGGTATATATAAGCCAGGTAATGCAGGCTGAGGCTCTTAAAATTGCCATCGAAAGTCATCGAAAGTCAATGCCCAAATGCATGGGATCAATGTACTGGCAATTAAACGATTGCTGGCCTACCATGTCATGGTCAACTATTGATTATTATGGCCGCTGGAAACTAGCACATTATTCGGTTCGTGATGCTTTTTCTCCAATATTGGTAGTTCCCATTAGAGAAAACAACAACATTAATATACAGGTTATAAGCGATTTGCATAAAGATACAGAAGCCATATTACTTGTAAAACTAATTGATTTTAGCGGTAAAGACTTATATGTAAAACAAATACCTGTTAAAATTGAAGCAAATACATCATCAATTGTTCTTTCGATTAATGAAACAATGGTTCTCGCCAATATGAACAAAAAAAAGTGTTGTCTAATAATTCAGTTAAATCAACCAAACAAAATATTGTCGCATAATATCCTGTATTTTACCGAACCAAAAAATTTACTTCTTCCAAAGGCAAATATTGATATTGTTATAAATGAGGCAGTAAAAGGATACAATCTTGTTTTAAAATCGAATGTATTGGCAAAAAACATTTATCTGGAAACCAATATAAAGGAGAGCACATTTGCGGATAACAATTTCGATCTGTTACCAGGAAAACGAACTAAGATTAATGTTCGATACAGTGGAACCAAAGGTGAATTAATTCGCGACTTAAAAATCACTTCATTATTTGACGTTCAATAATATAAATAAACCTTGTATTTTTAAAAATGCTTAAACGTTACAGAGTTTCATTTTTTTACATTTTTAGTAATAAGTTCTTATACCTTATTGCCATCTTATTTTGTGGAATTTCTTCGTGTAAAAAAAAATCAGTTCCTACATCAGTCCAAATTTTACTTGAAAGTGATTGGAAATTTAGAATTTCTAGCGACACCTCATGGTACAAGGCTACAGTTCCGGGAGATCTGGTTTCTGATCTTTATAATAATCATTTGATTAATGACCCCTATTTTCGTTCCAATGCTGATTCAATAAAATGGATAGCACAAGAAAACTGGGAATACCAAACCACGTTTGAC
>JANYKN010000093.1 GCA_025361565.1 Bacteroidota bacterium
TCAGAGTCTTCATTGAAAAAATTAATCATGCTTTCAGATTGTATTTTAGCGTTTAATCCTTTCATTTCTATTTGATTTACAATTATACAAATATAAACATTATTGGCAGTAAATTAAAAAACTGCCAATAATTTCATAAATCCTCTTTTACATTAAAAAAACGATTATTTACAAAAACCACAAACTGTTTTGTCCAAATGAAGGAATAAAGTCACTTTCGAAATGGGTGAATATTTCTGCAACCATTGCAGGATATTTGATTGTTACAGGTAAGTTTTGCTGGCTTATCGATTTCCAATACATACGACTAAATTGATATACCTGATCGATAATCTCATTTATTGCTTTATCATCATTAATCAGTTCCTGATTGGTTGAATTTATTGAAAGCTTTATCGGAAATGGGTATTCATTCCCTTTTACTTTGGTGTCAGACTTATATCTGGTATTGTTACATAAAAGAAACTGATTTCTTCCAATGTTATAAAATGAACCGCTTAAAGGCATTAATTCCGGACTGGATTTATCGAATAAAATGAGGTGCTTGCTTTCGGTTTTATTGATGGATACTATTACAACCGGAATATTAAGCCCCAGCTGATTAAGCATTTCAACTATTGGTTCAAGTTCTTTGTGACCCATTGTTTTATAGAAATGAATAATCAACCTGTCTGCCTTTTTGAATTTCTGAATATATGTTTTTACTGCTTTTTCAATGGAACCTGTTAATTGAAACATCTCAGATTTGCAATGACACTCAAATTCCTGAAAATGACCATCGTTTGAAAAACAAAATGCACTCCCAATATACCTATTTAAACAGTTATTTGATTTGAAAGCACCAATACCAACTATTAATTCATTTTTAACAGCACGTTTCAAACGCCAGGGAACTGCATTGAGTTTTGCTATAATTGCGATGTAGAGATTAGGTAAGCTATACCTGAAATCTACTTTATTAATCGTATCTTTTTCAATTACCTGTGAAGTAATACCATATTTTAATAATTCTTCCTTAATCTGATAGTAAAATTTGAGTTGAGTTGGATTTGATTTATCTTTCGCATAGGGGCTTATATAAAGAGCGCAATAAGTGATATTTTCAGGAAATTTAGTATTTTTAAGTTTATCCCGTATTTCGGGTAAAGGATTTTCTAAATTATCAAACGGAATAGATTTGTTCTTGTCAACAAAAAAATTTAAACGGGCATATTTTAATAAACCTGCTGATTTTAAATTCATTCCTTCAAATATATATGGAACTTCGCCTTTAAAATACCTTATCAATAATTTACCAGTTTCAATGTCCTCGCGATGGATTATGAAGAAAAAAGAGATATGTTTTGGTGTTGGTAACTGATAGGGACCATTTTCTTTAATCCCTTTGTTGGGGTTAATGTCAGTGGCTTCATTACCAAAAACCAATTCATTACAACCAGGGGTTGTACTTTTAATATCTCTATTATAAATCTTATAAAAACCTTTATCATCGATGGGAAATACGCTTTTAAAATCATCCCTATTCAAATAAGTTTCGTAGAAACTGGCAATGCTATCGTAATACTTTTTGTATTTGTAAGTAGTCTTCCTGCACTCGAATGAGAATTCAAGCTGTTTGCAAAGGTTGTAATTAAGTACTGGAAAAATATTCTCCTTATCTAAAAGAATAACCTCTGTGAGTTTTTCATAATTGTATACACGTTTTTTATAAACCACTTTATTTATCATGGCTGTTGATAAATCTAATTCTGTATAACTTTTCCTGAAAACTTTTGATATTCCGTCGAACGATATGACTAACTCTGGTTGATTCGAAATTACAGCAAGCTGGTTTTTAATTGAGAATTTATTGTATACTTCAAAATCTTCAGAAGATTGATTTTCATCCAAAAGCCACAATTCATTGTCTTTTACGAAGTTTGAATTGATAATATCAACTTTGTCCTGGAAATAATTGAAAAGTAGAAAATTATAATAATGCTTGGCAAATCTTCTGGCTTTTACCAGATTGATATTAATCAATTTTCCGTTTTCCAGATTTGTAGAAAAATCGGAATATAGGTATTGGGTTGGAATTCCTTCCAATTCAGGGAAAAACTCGCATACATCAGAATCAAATTCATTAACATTGATAGGAGTTAAACCATCGGATTTATCGATGAAAAAATTAAACTCTTTCTCTTCTACTGGCGGTTTAAAAGGAACAACGTTGATTTCAAAGTTTTTTGCCGTCATATTGAAAACTTTTAAAGCATTAAAAGACAATTTAATCAAATCAAATAATTAGGCTAAAAAATAATTGCCTCTGCATTGTTTTTCTAATTCCCTCTTTCTTTGTGCTTTGTAATTAGCTTAGAACAGCCCTTCTATGTCCCTTCTCTTTCTTTATTAGTTGATGTATTCCTAGGATAATTCCATAAAAATTAAGTAGTGTTGTCAACAAAACACCAATTTCATCGTTATGCTCGTCTGAAAAATGCTCATTTATGAAATATAAACTCCGCTTTTTCAGACTTCCCAAGCCTTGAACTTGGCGTTTTCTTATCCAACAATGTGTTTTTGCCTGAATTAAGAATACAAACTAAAAACTTAAAAATACTTCTATTAAGTCTAATACAGTGTCTTCTTAAGGATTATTAAGATTTATTAATGAATGTAAACATATATCAACTGTAGTATTTAGCTTATGTAAAAGCAAGAATAATAAAGGTTTGCACAGATACAAAGCATACAAAGTATGCAAAGTGTACAAAGTGCAAAGTGTTATTTTTGTAAACCTTACACGGTTTGCACACTTTGCACGGTTTGCACAGTTGCCTTTTTATAGTGACCATAAGTATTTGCCCTTTCTAAATATTTACCAATGAAAGATTTAAGATATTTATCGGCTGTGCGTTCTGATATTTCTAATGTTTTTGCAACGTCAATCGCCTGTTGTCGTGAAAATTCATTTGGTAATTGTTCAAAGAATTTGGTTTTCATATTGTCTGCAACCATGTCTGGGTTGTTTGATTTGATATACAAAAACATTTTTTTTGAATGTTGCAAAAGAATGTCAATGATTTGCTTTGTATTTTCAAAGTCGATATTATCACAATACAAAGGACTGGCTAATTCTGTTGTTTCAAAAATCCGCATTGTTGAAAGTATCATTGCAATTCTAAAAAAGATTAAGCCTAATCGACGAACTGAAGCGACAGCTTCATCACCCAATAAGCTTATAAAATCAGCCTGGTTTTTCTCAAAATATTGATTGAATTGTATTTGCTGACTGTCGGTGAATAGAAATTCAATTTCATTTGATTTTTTAAACTCCTGATATAGTATATAGAAACGCTCTCCTAATTTGTTAAAATATTCATCAAAACCATTGTTGGTTTGCTTTTGGAATACATTGTTCCAAATTGGAACCAATGTAAAACTATAAAACATAAAACGAGAGAATAAACCGTTTTCGGTATCTGGAATTAAGGTCAAAATTTGTTTTGGTGTTCCTGTCAGTACTGCAGAAAGTTTTGGTTTTAAAATGTCCACATATTCGCGGTTTGTTCTCCGGTAATATGAAATGGTTTCGTGATGAAAAGCTTTTCTAAACCCATCGGAATAATCACCATAATCGGATTTGAAGGAATTTGCTAACGTGTCGCCTTCTGTTTCAAAGATTATTCCCCTCCCTTCATTGTCATTTATTAATTGAAAAGCTCCTGTTGAGCTAATATTTGCAGGGATAAACAAAAGTTTTGTTGGTGGCTCTTTGGGCTTTTCAGTATCTGGATTTTTGTTTTTCTCCAGGTTGTAAACGACGGTATCCCTATTAAACAAGCTCATCATTTCTTTACCCAATGCTTTTAAATCTTCGTGAATGTGATTTATTAAGTTTTTGCAATATTTTAATGAACCTTTCCCTGCACTTGCCGGAGCTGTTACATATAAATACAAATTTGGAAAAACTTTGTCGTTGTTATAATAACCGTAAACCTTATCTAAACAGGTGCTCAAAGCAGTTATAGTGCCTAATAAAACGATGTCTTTTTCCCTGTCGGATTTAAAAACTTTACAAACGTCATAAAGATATGTTGGTAAATTATCATACACAGATTTTGGAAAAACAGGCGTTTCATCAGACTTTAATTCATTTATATGGTTTGATGGAGCATCCACTTTTGATTTATTATATTTTGTAAAAGTGGTAAAAGTGGATGGTTCATCATTTTTTTCCTTTTCTATGTTATTTTGATTAGCTGGCTTTACTGTATTTATTGGTTTTACAATGTTTACGGGTTTGATGTCAATCCCTGAATTTTTAGCGATTTCGAAGAAAGAGCGTATGGTAACCCCAGAGCGTTGTGATTTTAAACATTTGTCGAACTGTTTATTACAAACCGTTTGGTTAAAGCCGTTGTAAAAACGGCTTACCCTGATAAAATAATCCCTTCCTTGTTCGCCAAATTCTGAAGAAAAAGCAAATCCAATTTTCAACCAGGTTTCGTAATTTTCGGTTATATCGGTTTGGCTTTTCTCAATTTCGGAAATTACTTTAAGAACATCTTCGTTTTGATTGCTAGTATTGCGTACTGGAATTTTAGGCTGAGAATTCTTTTTAACTTCAGCATTTTTCCAATGGTCCGGGTTAAAATTTTTCTTAGCACACATATTTCAGGTATTTTGGGTTTATAAAAACATTTTTGTCGTGAGCCAAAAAACAAGCTCTTGCAACATCCTTTCCGGATTTATCAATTTCTAAATTGTATATGGAAGCGATGTATCCACGAATACCCTCAAAATAATCAGTGTGTGTATAATTGTTGATATCAATTGAAACTATCCATTTTAAGCCGTCGCCAGACGGCGAATAAAATAAAAGCTCGGTTTCAAAATAGTCGTCCTTTAATAAGTTGGTTCTAAGCCTGTCCAAATCCTGAACGTGGTCAAAATCAATGGTTATTAACTCGGAGTGCATTAATAATGAGCTGTTTTCACGTTTTGTGAATGTTCCTGAAAAAGTAACGTAATCGAAGTTTGAAGCTTTGTATTTACGAGCTTCCGTTTTATCAGTAAATGCCCTTAATTTATTTGTGGATTGTTTGAAGCTGTCTCCTTTTATTAACTGGTATACATCAATCAGATTCACTACTTTATCCGGTTTTGTATTTATAACTGGTTTACTGAAGTAGCTAAATTCAGGAATTGTTAAAAGTTCTTCCAAAGTTAGAACTTCAGGCATGAAATCAAATTGTGATTCTTGTGAAGAATAACCATAAAAACTTCTTTTCCTGTCTAAATTTAGATTTAATTCTTCATTCAACCTTTTGAGTAAATCATCACCTGTGATTTTGTAATGAAGTTCGGCGAAGTCGAACGGATCACCTTTATACTCCATATTTTCGGTATCTTCAAATGTAAAAATCCAATCAACACATTTAATATTCAATGTTTTGTTTTTTGTTTGTGTGAATGGATTTTTAACAGGTTTGCATTCATTGCCAATTAAAGAAAGTACGGTTTCACCTGGCAGATATTCTCTTAGTATGTGAGAATAAATTGTTAATCCGTAATGAGTTTTTCCGAGTATGCTGTTTTTATTGATATTCATTGAATTGAATTTTTAGAGGTTTTCACATGTTCATTACCAAAGGTCCTGGAGTAATTTTTTTCTAATAATTCCTGGATGTCAGCCACTTTATAGTAAAATTTGCCGTTAATCCGTGAAAAAGGCAATGTTCTACTATCCCTGAGTTTTTGCAGACTTCGTTTACTGATATGCAGAAGCAATAAAACTTCTTGACTATCAAGCCAGGTACCTGCCAAATGGCAGGGAACCGGCTTTGTAATTTTGTCAAGTGATATTTTGATTTCTTCTAATTCAGTGCGAAATGAATTAAGAATTTGCAAAATATCGTTCATTACCTAATCCTTCCTTTTTTCATTAAGTACTCGTCTGCCTGCTGTTCTATGTCGGCGTGTGATGCATGGCGGTTTGTCAACAACCATTTATCTAATTCAGGTCTGTTGAAATAGACTTTCTTACCGTTTGGCTTGTAAAATGGAATTGTTCCCGAACTTGTAAGTTTATACAAGTGAGATTGTGAAATTTCTAAATATTCAGCGGCTTCAATAATTGTAAGTACTTCTTTCTTAAGTAGGCTAAGTTCTCTCAGAAGTTTTTCAATGTTTTCAAGCCTGTCTAAAATAATTTGTTCATTATTCATCGTTAATATAATTAATAGAGTAAAAAGCAATGTGATTAATTGCCGCCTTTTAGATTTAACCAAAGATTAAGGCGAAAAACTCTGATTGAATCTGAAGCAAAGTAATGATGAATAGAGCAAAAAAAACAGTTGCAGCGGGTTGTGCAACCCCCTGCTAAAAATAAGAATAACAACTAATTAGATGGTTTATTTTTCTTTTAATTTCCGATTTTGGCTTCTTAAATCAACAAGTTTTGTATCCCAATAATCGAGTGCATTAAATTCCGGGGTATCGAATTTATTCTTTATGCTGTTTTGAGATAATTCAGAAGACTTTTTTGATTCAAAAACTATAGAAATTGCTTTAAACAAATCCATTTTTGTTTTGGGATTAAGAATTTTTTCTTCAACGAATAATCTGAATATCAAAGCAAGTTCACCAACATTTAAAGATGTTGGAATTTTGGAAAGGTTATTATTTTTAAGTTTTGAAAAGTCGATGTGCTGATTTGATTTATAAAATTCTTCCTGGTGTTTTAGCCAACTTTTGATTTTGCCAGGAATTGAATTTATTTCAATCCTTGGATGGATTTTGTTTTTGGAATCGATGAACTTTAACTTTTCAGTATAACTAATTACCATTTCCAATTTCAAGATGGGGTTAAATTCTTCAATAATATTGGCAAGTATTGTGGTAGTTAAAGAATTAAAGGCACTTTTACAAAATTCAGGATTTATTAAGTTATCGTAATCCGTAGTAAAATCAGGATGATTCAAGTCTTTTAGAAATATGAGGTTTTCGAGCAATTGGATTAATCCGATCAATTCAGTTTTATATTGTTCCAATTCTTGCATCGTTATTTGCAACTCGCTTAATTTACTTAATTCAACTTTGCAATTGTCAATATATTCAATTGCTTTATCATATTTGTATTCTTGATGATCTATAAATCTTTTTATCAGAAAACTAAAAAGATTGACATAATTGAAATTAAAAGGTTCTTCAGGTGGCTGAAAGTTAAATGTCCTGATAAAAAATGAATTAAATTCAAATGGTTCTGATGTAGTTAGCTCGGGAAATATTAAAATAATTTCAATGTAAAGTTTAGTTAGAAATTTGATTAATGTCGTTAAAACATAAGTATCTGATTTACATGTATTTATATCAAATTGATTATCAGTAAGTTGAATCTGTTTAGGTGAAATTATTAGCTTATTGGTTTCAGTAACTAAATACTTGATTTCTTTAAAGATACTATTTAGTGCGTGCTTTTTTGAATTAGTTGTTGAATTTGTAACAACTTCATATACTAAATCATGAAAAACAATAAAACTTGTGCTTTGAATCAAGTAATAATAAAAATGTGACTTTGAATTTAAGTACCCAGGATTAAGAACTTTTATTAATGGATCTGAAAATGTGCCCGGATTTGGTAGTTCGAAATAAGAATTTGTTTCATATTCAAATATATCAATACTTGTATTTATGTTTGGTATTAATTGTTTTAAAACTTTGTTTAAATTCTTTTTGTACTGATTAACTGAGCCTTGCGGATTAGTGAACTCTGGTAAAAGAAAATGACGAAATGCTTCGTCATTTTCGAATCCTTCTATATTAGGTCGTAAATCGCCAAAAAGTATTTTATTAAAAATTGCCAGATTGCTTGTCATAAATTGAATTTTATAATGCAAACTGGATTTTATTACTCCATATTGCGGAGGGCAAATTTAAAAATTTAAAAGTTTTCTCTGGTATTGTTCTTTTATTTCGTTTTCGAAGCCGTCAAGATAGTTTTCAGTAGTTCGTAAATCTTTATGACCTAGACTTTCACTAATAAACTCAATTGGTGCGCCAGACCTTTTCAAAACAGTTGCAAAAGAATGCCGTGCCGAGTAGGTCGTAAGCTTCAAATCTAATTCGAGCTTTTGGCCTATGAGCTTCATATACTTATTTATATTTTTTGTAAACTGCTTGGTTTTTACCAATTGCATTTGTGCATTGTCTGTCTGGCTTAAAATTCCAAAAACATAATCATCCTGGTTATTACATGTTTGTCCCCACTTTTTGATTATGGCTGCTATTTCTGGAAGTAATACAATAATAATTGGTTTTTGACTGGTTTTCGTACTTCTTTCAGTTTTGGACCTTATAAATGTAATGTTTTTTGAAGTGATATTTTTATATTGAAGGTTTACTATATCCTTAATATTCGCACCATTACATAAGTAGCTAAATATCCAAATGTCCTTTGCTTTTTCTTCAGCTGCAGTAGTTGTTTTATATAAAAAAATTCTTTTTATGTCAGCTAGAATGAGTGCTTTTTTAATATTCTTACTCGATGGAATTTGATATTTTCTTTTACCAAAAGGATAAAGACTCCGATCGAGATTCCCATCTTCAATTGCAATATTTATAATTGTTCTTAAATTTCTTAAATAAATTCCTACGGTTGTTGGAGAAGAACCTTTTTTAATCATGAATTTTTCATAATGATTCAACCATTCCGGAGTGATTTCTGTTAATACCAGTTTTGATTTTTTTGAATTACTTGAAAAGTTGGTAAATGATTTTAATGCACATTTATAACTATCTGCCGTATTTAACCGGTCATCTGACGTTAGCTTATTCATATACTCCTGGATTAAAAAGAACACCTCTTTTTTAGGGGCTGCCTGTTGATCGAATTTTTTTTCAAATAAATCAAAGGTAAACACATCAAGCTCTCTTATCACATCTAGAGCTCTTTGTTCTATTTTATTAAAAAAAATTTGGTTGGCTTTATTTTCCTTCCTGGGGTTCTCTTCATGTGCTTTATCCCATTGAACAACAGTTAAATGCATACCCAATGGATAGTACTTTTGAATCCTATTATGAGTAACCCTCAGCTTAACGGCGTATGTACGGCCCTTAGTTTGTATTCTTTTATCGTGGACTATTTTTGTTGTTGCTGTTATCATAACGATTGTATATTAACTAGTTATACTTGTATGTATTCTGATTATTAATACATACAAGATACATACAATTTGATAGATAAACAACAAAAATAGGAAAATATTGATGAATGAAATGAAGTTAAATTGTTGATTTAGAAGATATAAGAAAGGAGGCGACAAAAAAAAGAAACCAAAAAACCTGACTCATAATCAGGGAGTCCCAGGTTCAAGCCCTGGTGGGCCCACAAATGAGAAGCCTTTACTGAAAAGTAAAGGCTTTTTTGCTTCCTATTTATGATCGTACCGTTGTAATATAAGTGTTGATGAAATTTTGAACAATGGAAAATTTCAGGCATTAATAAAAACATTGGAATTATTTCATGTTTTATGCATTGGGATGCATTATCTGATAAAGGATTACTTTGAAATAAATACAAGATTGACAAAAAAAAAACTCATTTGGTCCTATCAAATGAAGTTTTATTTTAACTATTACAATTTTTCGGATAAATCAGTGATCTCAATTTCGATTTTAATTCTAGGCAGGTTGTTTATTCCCTTATTTAGATGATTGGATTACAGCAATCTACATTTTTTATTTTAAATCAAGGTCAATGTATGAGACTTTTCTTAAAAAGTCTGTAATTTAAGTTATATTGAAGTGATGTTTACTTAACCAATTTTACATTAACAGCATTTGGTCCTTTTTGACCCATCTCAATTTCAAAAGTGACTTTGTCATTTTCCCTAATCGAATCAATCAGGCCGTTTAAATGCACAAAAACGCTATTTTGATTTTCCAAGTCTTTGATAAAACCATAGCCTTTTGAATCGTTAAAGAAACTCACTACTCCATTTCTAACAAGATCGGGTTGTTTGATATTTTCTTGTTTAGGTATGCTAATTACAATGTCTTCTTCGTTGATTTTTATTTTCTTGGTTGGATCTGGAGGAGTTGAGGAAATCTGTCCATTCTCATCAACATATGCTATCATGTCATTGAATCCGCCACCCTCTTTGACATTGGCTCTTCTGTCTTGTTTTTTTTGTTCTTTATCTTTTTTCTTTTTTTGTCTTTTCTTTTCTGTTTCCTTTTTATTCCATGTTTCTTGGGATTTACTCATAATTTATTTTGTTTAAATGTATCATTACTGAGATATGTATGAAAAAAATCAAATCTTCTGATTTTCAACAACAAATATATAAGATGCAAAGTTACAACATTTCTTGGCTTTTGCTTGCATTTTGATGAAAACAAATTGGAATAACTGACTGTTTAAATTTTAAGTGCCTTATATTGATAATGTTATAATGTATTTAACTGCGATTCTATGCTTGAACCAAAGCATATTAATACTTAAATTATACCAAAATACACTTGTACATCCATTATAAACTTAGAATGTTAGCCAATTTCTTATTCAACATAAAACTTTAATTCGAGTACAGTTTCATTACCCAAAAGATCTAAAGCCCTTATATTTACTGTATTAATAGCGCCTTTGTTAAATCCACTTATCGAAAGTGCATATTTTTTCTCAGGAGTATTATTTATAGAATAGAATATTTCTTTTGCCCCAATAATTTGATCCGTAGCACCCAGGTAAAGTGTTACATGCTGCGGATATACTGGCAAATTATCCTTATAACCTTGTGGAACAATACTGTAATTAAATTTTATTTCTGGACCAGTCCCATCAACATAAACAAAAATTTCAGATCTATTTCGGTTTTTTACATTGTCATAACCATAATAAACAATTTGGTGATATCCGTCTTCATTTATACTTATTGGTTCTGAATAAGTCTTTTCGTCAGGTTCTTTGTCCAAACTGTAGGAAATGAATTGTAAGCCCGATTCAAGATCTGTTGCCGTAAACTTAATTGCAGTCTTTTTACTGATAAACAAAGTATCTCTTGCTCTGTATGTTGGACCAATGATATTATAACCAAGATTTGGTCCGGATAAATCTACATAAACCCGACTTACAACATGTTTATACTTTTCATATTTAGCTGCTCCGCTCTCAGAATTGTTTTTCATCTTATCTGTGGCATAATATTTAACAATATGAATACCAGGAACATTGGGTAGATAAAAAGGTTGATCATATTTTATAAACTCACCTTCATCAACGGAATAAATGATATCTTCAACACCAGATTTATTATCAACAGCAGTTAATTTCATTTTAGTTCGCCCCGAAAAAAAGACTTTTTCTCCCAAAACATATCTGTCCCCAAGTATATCCGAGGCTACAATTGGGGCTGTTAAATCAAGATAAAAAGGCACAATGTTTTCTACTTCTTTATTGCCTACTTTGTCTATTGAATAATAATAAAGGTTGTGATCACCATCTTTTAATTGATTAATTGGTATATAATTGCCTTTAACATATGTTTGTTCAGGAGTATCATCAATTCTGAAAAAAGTTTTGGCTACACCCGAAATACTGTCTTCAGATGAAAGATATATTTTTGTAGAAATTGCAATGATATTCCCATTTGCAATACCAGTAATGTTATAAAATGTTTTTGGTGGAGTAATATCAATATTAAAAATCTTTTCATTTGCTTTTTCAACATTACCTACTTTATCTACGGCGTAATATTTTATAATTTGGGCTCCTTCTTTGTTAATATTGAATGGTGAACTATAAATTTTATAGTCCTCACCATTTAAAGAATAATAAACCAATGCGATACCTGAGTTTTCATCATTTGCAGTTATTTCAATGGAAAGGCTATCTCCAAAAAAGGCTTTATTTCCAACTAAAAAGCTGCCAGAATTCTTAAAATTAATATTCGATTTAGGAGCAATTCCATCAGCATAAACTTCCCAAATAACTTCTATTGCAGGTTCGATCATTTTTTTTGTTTGTTGATCGGTAGCCCACCTTGTTCTAAAATTGTGTTTTCCTTCAGCATCGAAATAATATGGATTCGAATATGCTTTGGTAACTTCACTTTTCAATATCAACCCAGTATCGGAAGGACTTGATCCTATTCTTAGATAAACAGGTAATTTTCTGTTCCAAAACAATTTACCATTTTCATCAACATTATACTTAATAGCCTGTTCTTTTTGTTCCTGGGCAATTAAATAATTTAGGAATAGGGTATTCAATAAAATCAATACCAGAAGTTTAATAGACTTTGCCTTCATTTGCCTGATAATTAATAATTTGTATGTTTAGAAATCTAAAATACCTACTTTAGATTTTGAAAAGGATTAAAACTGTAAATGCATTCCAACGATAAGAATATCATCAGTTTGCTTGGCTTTGCTTTCGTTCTTCCAACTTTCTATTTTATCATTGAGAATTTCTTTTTGCTCCTTCATATCTTTTTTATGAATTTCGAAAAATAAATTTCTCATTTGGTTTTGCATAAATTTTCGATTTTTGATTCCTCCAAACTGATCCTGGTATCCATCGGAAAAACTGTAGAGGTATACATCACCAGCCATTTTAATATCTTTTTTAGTGAATATTTCATCTTTACTCCGTTGAGTTCCACCAATTGAAATTTCATCACCTTCAATTTCTTCAAGTATATCGTCCTTGATAATAATAATTGGATTTTTTGCCCCCGAAAAGCTAATTAACTTCTTCTTTTTGTCAATAACCAGAACGGACGCATCCATACCATCATCATTACCTGTGTGCTTTTGGTTTAACGCTATATTTACGCCTTTGTGTAACTCTTCTAGTATTAGATGGGGTTCTGTAATATTCTCAATTGATACAATTTGATTTAGTATATTTGCACCAATCATGGACATTAATGCACCAGGTACACCGTGTCCGGTACAATCAATTGTTGCAATTATTAGCTTGTTGTTTTTATTTGTATACCAGTAAAAATCTCCGCTTACAACATTTTTAGGTTTAAGCAAAATAAAGGATTCGGGGATGTATGTATCAAGAGCAGTTTCGCGCTGCAACATTGCGGTCTGTATCAATTTTGCATAATTGATACTCTCCATAATTTGATTATTTTTTTTATCAAGATCTCTGTTGGTAATATCAAGTATGTCTCTTTGTTCAATAATTTCTTTTTGCTGGCGTAATATTTCATTATTTTTTTGCTCCAATGCAACATTGGCTTTTTTCTTTTGGTGAAAAGCATAGTAGATAATAAAAACAATAATGGATAAAATGCTTAGAATCGAAGCAAAAACAATTCTGTTTCTTTGCTTTTCAGCTTCTTCTCTATGCGCCTGTTCTTCGAGATACTTTGTAGCAAGTTGAGCTTTTGACAAATTACTTGATAATGAATCTGCTTTTGAATGATAGGCATTTACTTGTAAATCCTTTTTTTCAAGTTCAACAGTTTTTTCCGCGAGCTCCATTTCTTTTAATTTTTTCTCAAGTTCAATTTGAGAGGATCGCAGCATTTCATTCTCCATTGCAATTTGACTTTTATTTACTTTTTCATCTTGCATTTGTTTGTAAAAAGTAACGTATTTTTCCGCATAGCTTTTAGACAATGCTTCATGGCCTGCACTTTCATGAACTTCAGCAAGTTGCAAATAAAAAACAGCCATTTTTTCAATATTATTTATTTCTTTGGCATAACCAAGTGCTTCTTCCAAATACTTAATTGCTTCATCATATTTTTGTAATTGTCGCAATGATGATGCTAAATTTAAAAGAGAATTAAACAAATTTTCTCTTCCAACAACTGTATTTTTTTCAGTTCTTCGTATAATAACAGCTTTTTCAAGATGATCAACTGATTTTTGATATTGCCCCAAATCGGAATAAATGATACCTAAATTACTGTTAATTCCGGCCATTCCATTTTCATTACCTAGTTTTTCATTCAGTTTCAATGAAAGTAGAAAGTATTCTGTACTTTTTTCAAAGTAATTTTTGTTCCAGTATATTGTAGCAATTTGGTTTAAAAAATCACTTGCATTTCGGAGATCTGATTTTGCCAAATATATTTCATAATTCTCCGTATACTTTTTAATTTGCATTGAATCCTGATTCGAAAGTGCTTGCTTTGGATAAGTTTGTGCATAGCTCATTTTACAGAAACAAATCACACATATAATTAAAATATATTTGAGCTTATATTTTTTCATGTGCTTATTTTTTAAATATTTTTATTTTGCCGCATAGAATAAGCAATGATGACAATTTTTGGTTGTTGTGTAATTTTTTATTCATTCCTATTTTATTTGGACATATTATATTAATGATCATTATGATATCGGTTTTTTAACGATGAAAGATTTAAGCAACAGATAAGCAATAATTTATGCATAAATTCAAGCAAAATTAAGAATTTGTTGGCTCTAAGTTAGTTTTTTTTATTTTCCATACCAAGTTTCATCGTTAACTTTAGAAATTATTATAACTATTTAATAACCATTTCGTCCGATAAAATAATCAGGCATTGGTATTTATTGATACTTGCAATAGTTTCAATTCAAAAGTAGTACCAAATTAATTTTCTATATTTACAGATTGTGTTCAAATGAGATTCCACGAACATCCTTCATTCTTTGATAGTCGTTAAATCAAATACTTTGTTTAAATAAATTTTATCATTATGTTTGCAGCCTGAAAAAGTGGAAAGATTTGATTGATTGCAACCACATTAAAAATGCTAAAACCATATATGGCCATCCAATCAAAACTCACATCTAAATAATTAATTTATAAACATTTAATAAGTAATATTATGTCATATTTATTTACTTCAGAATCAGTTTCAGAGGGTCATCCAGATAAAGTAGCTGATCAAATTTCTGATGCTTTGTTGGATGAGTTTTTAAGGCAGGATCCAAATTCGAAAGTTGCCTGCGAAACATTGGTAACCACCGGTTTAACTGTTTTAAGCGGTGAGGTAAAAAGCAATGCCTATGTTGATGTTCAAAAAGTGGCTCGCGAGGTAATCAAAAAAATTGGTTACACCAAAGCAGAATATATGTTTGATGGTGATTCCTGTGGAGTTCTTTCTGCCATACATGAACAGTCATCTGATATTAACCAGGGAGTTGAACGTGAAACCAAAGAGGAACAGGGAGCTGGTGATCAGGGAATGATGTTTGGTTATGCGATTAACCAAACTGACAATTATATGCCAATTCCATTGTATGTTTCTCATTTATTGTTGGTTGAATTAGCGGCTATTCGGAGAGAAGGAAAAAAAATGCTTTATCTAAGACCAGATTCAAAATCACAGGTTACTGTTGAATATGATGAAGATAATCAGCCAATCCGAATTGACACTATCGTAGTTTCTACACAACACGATGATTTTGCCAAACCCGAAAATACTTCAAAAGAAGCTCGAAAAAAAGCTGATGATATTATGTTGAACCAGATTTATGAAGATGTTAAAAACATTTTGGTTCCGCGTGTGATCAAATTGCTTCCTCAAAAACTTCAAAAACTATTTGGAAACGATATTAGGTATTACGTAAATCCTACGGGGAAGTTTGTTATTGGTGGTCCTCATGGAGATACCGGTTTAACTGGACGAAAAATCATAGTTGATACATATGGTGGAAAAGGTGCACATGGTGGTGGAGCTTTTTCAGGTAAAGATTCATCAAAAGTTGACCGTTCAGCTGCATATGCAACAAGACATATTGCAAAAAACCTTGTTGCAGCAGGTGTTGCCGATGAAGTTTTAGTTCAGGTTGCTTATGCAATTGGTGTTGCACAACCAGTTGGTTTGTTTATTAACACTTACAATACTTCAAAAGTTAATAAAAATGATTCAGAAATTGCAAGTATTGTTAACGATATTTTTGATTTGAGACCAGCTAAGATTGTTGAGCGCTTTGGCTTGACAAATCCTATTTTCTTACCAACAGCATCATATGGTCATATGGGCAGAGATCCTTATACCGAGAAAATTACTTTAAAAACAAATGGGAAAGAAGTCACCAAAGAAGTTGTTTTTTTTGGATGGGAAAAATTGGATTATGTGGATAAAGTTAAAGCCAAGTTTGGAATTAAATAGCCTATAAGTATAAAAAAGCCATCATTGAAGATGGCTTTTTTTTGCAAATTATTTGATCTGTAATTTGGGAAATTTCTAAATATATTCTGGATTAGAAAGTAATAAAGTGATAAGAAATGCAAGTGCCGAAATTACAAAACCAACTAGAAAAACAGTAAATGAAATATTCAATAATTTAAACTTGCGACCTAATATTTTACCAAGTGTGTATTGATCTCTATTTAAATTACTAAGAAGTAAATCCTGATCTTTTAGCATATCAGTCATCGCTTTTTCATAATCATCGTAATTCATCTTATAAAAATTGCCATAAAATATCAAGCTCACTTTTTTATTGTAAAAATCATCCATTTTAAAAACCCCGGGTCTAATTTGTGGTCTGGTTGCAAAAATTGCATAGCTGATAGATATCATACTGAATGAAAGAGTAACTATTGAAGGAAATATGAGAAACTGAAGGTCGTGATGTTTTACTAATGCAAAAGTAGTTATCGCCGAAACAATTAATGTATTTAATGTTATCAGAATATGCGCTTTGTTATCGGCCATGCTGCTTAAACTAACCTGGTTTCTTGAGGTAATGCGGTAAAGCGTATCAAATCCCCTGGCTGAAGAAAGACGTTTTTCAACTTTTAAGTTAATTTGATTAATTTCTTCCTTCATTTCCTCAATAAGCATGTGGTTGTTTACAGGCAATTGTTTTAATAATTCCTGACTTAAGACAAACTTTATCTTCGCTGCGTTTTTTTCCTTTTCAGCTTCAAACATTTTTTGCGCCGAAACAGTGCAATAGTGGTGTTCATTTAAAAAATTCTGAACAGTTTGCCAAAAACTCCTTTTAGTTAGTTTAGGTATTAAAAAATAATTCCTTTCCTGCCGATGATATCTTACCCATAATAAAAAGTCTTCGGATGCAAGATAAAATTCAGAAGCGTCGTAAAGAATTTCACCACAAATATTATCATGTATTTTATTTTGCAGCACAGTTTCAATGATTTTAATAATTTTCTCAATTCTTTGTTTGTCAAGGCCTTTCTCTTTCAAGAACTGATGTGCAACTTTACTACTTTGCTTTTTATAATCTACATAATCGAACAGAAAGCCAGTTGAAAAAAGCCATGCAGAAACCAAAATATCTTCACGCTCTTTTCCGGTAACTTTTTCCATTTCGCATAACTGATTGGCAAAGCTGACTGTTTTTTTTATATAACCCATGTTGTGAAACAGTAATAATTCGTTTTTTTTTGTCAAAAATAGATTCTTTACATACTGTTCTGCTTCCCGAATTAAATCCATGTTGAATATTCTTTAAATGTAAAATGATTATAAATATAATCAAGGCTTTAAAATTAAAGATAATCTAAAAAATATTTATTACATAAACTCATTTTTAATTCAAAAAAATAATTCAGTTTTGCTGAGCTAAATTTATAATGCAGCCATTAAACTTAAGTTTGTCAAATTGAAAAATAAAAAAGTTAAATCAAAATCTGACAAACATTATAAGTATTATAATTCATTTATAATTAAGGCCTCAAATTTGTATCTATCATTAGTATAGATAATTGAGAAATAATTTAATATGTATAAAGCGATTGTTTTTATTTTGATGTTGTTGACTGACTTGGCATATAGTCAGGATGTGGTTACGTCTTCAAATGGAAGTAATTATTTAATAAAACAGCAGTTAAATGAAACTGATGTTAAAAAACTGGAATCACTTGAGGATTTAGAAAAAGAAGCTATGGACTTGATTTCTGTTGTTGACAAAAGTTATGAAGAAGTTAGCAAATTAAAGGAGGAAATAGATAGTCAAAAAGATAAAAAATCAAGGGAGAAACTATTAAAAAAATCGGTTAAAATTGAAAAAAAAGCAGTACGGAAACATGTAGAAGCGCTCAAAACTATAAGTGAAGTTTATGTGAATAAATACGACTTTTATAAAAAAGATCTAAGTAAATTTTTTAATCTTGATTCGAATGAAAGAACTATTGAGGCTAAAGTATTGGAAAAGAAGGCTCATAATTGTTTTGAAATAGCAGATTTGAATGTGCAAAAAGTATATTATACTGTGAATCCAAACGAATTGTTTACCATATTTACAGATGCATACAAGCAAGAGCAGTTAGGCTTACTTTACCAGGAAAAAATTTATGCCTTATTTTTAAATTGGGATATTTCGACTGATGAAAGCATTGACAAAAGAATAGAGGCAATTATATCAAACAAGCCTGACGAACAGAATCAAACAATTGGTAGCAATAATATTAAAGATTCTATCAATTTAACCACTGTTGTTGTTTATGATACGATTAAGGTGGAACAAATTATTGACAATATTGTATACAAAGTTCAGATTGCTGCTTCTACAACGCCATTAAATATTGATAAACTGAAGAAAATTTACCCTGAAAACGATCAAATCCAATATGAATTGGACAATGGTTGGTATAAATATTCGGTAGGATATTATTCATATTATGCGGAGGCTCAGAATTTTAAAACAAGAATTGGAGTACCAGGTGCCTTTATAGTAGCCTATAAAAACGGCAAAAGAGTTCCTCTCAGTGAATTGACAAATCATTACACGTATTCAAAAAGTAATTAACTGAAAAATCCCCTTTTTTGGGGGATTCAAAATTCTAATATCCTAAATTAACGTTCAAATATCTTTCCACCAACTCAACCGAAATGCCTTTGCGGCTTGCATAATCTTCGATTTGCTCTTTGGTCATTCTGCCAACGCTAAAATATTTTGATTCGGGTGCGGCAAACATCAACCCGCAAACCGTTGCGGCTGGCCAAACAGCAAAGTTTTCGGTAAGTACCAAGCCCATTTTGTTGTTGGCATCCAATAAATCAAACAATACTTTCTTTTCGGAATGATCGGGGCAAGCCGGATATCCAAATGCCGGGCGGATGCCCTGATTCTTAGATTTCAGCAGGTCTTCGAGATCAAAATTTTCGTCGGCTGCATAGCCCCAGATTTCTTTACGTACTTTTTGGTGCATCAATTCCGTGAAAGCCTCGGCCAACCTATCGGCCAACACTTTCATCATAATGGCGTTGTAATCGTCGTTGTCTTCTTCGAACTTTTTAACCCATTCGTCGGTTCCAATGCCTGTGGTTACTGCAAACGTGCCAATATAATCGGTCAGCCCAGTTTCTTTAGGTGCAATAAAATCGGCAAGCGATGCGTATTGGGTGTTTTCTTCGGTATCGTCCAAATCAACCTGTTGCCTTAGATGGTGAAAATGTGCCAAAACCGTTTTTTTGCTTTCATCGGTATACAGTTCTGTTGAATCGCCAACTCCAACCGCTGGATGGATACCAATAATGGCTTTGGCAGTCAACATTTTTTCGTTAATAATCTTATCAAGCAATTGATTGGCATCGTCGAAGAGTTTTTTGGCTTCTGTGCCCTTTTCGGGATGTTCAAAAATCTTGGGATATTTTCCTTTCATTTCCCATGCATGGAAAAAGAAAGTCCAGTCGATGAATTTTCTGATTTCGTTCAAATCAAAATCCTGATATTCCTTAAAACCAATGAATTTTGGTTTGAAAATATTCTTTTCAGACCATTCAATTTTTGGTTTTTTAGCCCTTGCGGTAGCCAAGTCAACAAATTTTCTGTGTTTTCCTTGGTAGTTTTCGCGAACTTGTTCATATTCATCTTTAACCTGTTTGATAAAGCTTTTCTTGTCAGAATCTGAAATGAGTTTGCTTGCAACGCCTACACTCCTTGAAGCATCCAGCACATGGATGGTTGGGCCGCTATAGCTAGGTGCAATTTTAACAGCCGTATGTATTTTTGAAGTAGTGGCGCCGCCAATCAACAATGGCATGGTCATACCCAATTTCTCCATTTCTTTGGCTACATGCACCATTTCTTCGAGCGAAGGTGTAATCAGGCCGCTCAAACCAATGATGTCCACTTTTTCATCGATGGCGGTCTGCAATATTTTTTCGGCCGGAATCATCACACCCATATCAATTACATCAAAATTATTGCAAGCCAAAACCACGCCCACGATGTTTTTGCCGATATCATGAACATCACCTTTTACGGTGGCCATCAATATCTTACCTGCGGTACTTCCCCTGCCTTGCGAGGTTTTTTCAGCTTCAATATAAGGTAGCAAAATGGCGACTGATTTTTTCATCACCCTTGCACTTTTCACCACTTGTGGAAGGAACATTTTACCGCTTCCAAATAAATCACCAACCACGTTCATGCCGTCCATCAGTGGGCCTTCGATTACTTCTAGGGCAAAAGGATAGGCTTTTCGGGCTTCTTCGGTATCCACTTCAATAAATTCGGTAATCCCTTTGATCAATGAATGTTTTAAACGCTCTTTTACGTCTTTTTCTCTCCAATCGTCTTTAACAATTACTTTATCAGCAGATTTTACAACGCTTTCGGCAAAATTGATCAGGTTTTCGGTAGCTTCCGGTTTGCGGTTCAGGATTACATCTTCGACCAACACCAACAAATCTTTTGGAATTTCGTCATAAATCTGCAACATTCCTGCATTTACAATCCCCATGTCCATACCGGCTTGGATTGCATGGTATAAAAATGCGGAATGCATGGCTTCGCGAACAATATTGTTTCCACGGAACGAGAACGAAAGGTTACTGACACCGCCGCTTACCTTGGCATGTGGCAGATTGGACTTAATCCATTTGATGGTGTTCAAATAATCTACTGCATAATTGTTGTGTTCCTCAATACCAGTGGCAATGGTTAAAATATTCGGATCAAAAATGATATCCTGCGGCGGAAATCCCACTTTTTCGGTAAGGATTTTATATGCCCGTTTGCAAATTTCTATTTTTCTTTCATATGATGAGGCTTGGCCTTCTTCGTCAAAAGCCATTACTACAACGGCTGCGCCATATCTCCGAACTTTTTTGGCATGATCGATAAAACTTTCTTCGCCTTCTTTTAGGCTGATGGAATTGACGATTGTTTTGCCTTGCAAACATTTTAAACCGGCTTCGATCACGTTCCATTTCGATGAATCGATCATCACGGGAACCCTTGCAATATCTGGCTCAGCCATTAAAAGGTTCAGGAATTTAACCATTTCTTTTTCAGCATCGAGCATGGCATCATCGAGGTTCACATCGATTACTTGCGCTCCGGATTCAACCTGGTTACGGGCAATGGCAAGCGCTTCCTCGTATTTTTTTTCCCTGATAAGTCGTGCAAATTGGATGGAACCGGCCACATTGGTCCGCTCGCCAATATTGATAAAATTGCTTTGTTTGTTAACTGTCAATGGTTCCAGACCGCTCAAACGGGTTTCGGGCTTAATAACCGGGATTTGGTGTTTGACAGATTTTGCAGCCAGTCTGGCAATTTCGCGGATATGCGCAGGAGTTGTTCCGCAACATCCGCCAATCACGTTTACAAATTGGTTATCAAGATATTCACTGATTTGAACACCCATTTTTTCGGGCGTTTCATCGTATTCTCCCAATTCGTTTGGCAATCCTGCATTTGGGTATGCACTGATATAAAATGGAGCTTTTTCGGCCAATTCTTCCACGTAGGGTTGCAAATCGTGTGCACCAAAACCGCAGTTTAAGCCTATTGACAACAATTTTATGTGTGACAATGAATTTAGGAAAGCTTCCAATGTCTGGCCTGAAAGCGTGCGTCCACTTTTATCGGTAATGGTTCCCGAAATCATCAGCGGAAACTCAGTTAATCCCCTTTCTTCAAGAACTTTGTCAATGGCAAAAAGGGCAGCTTTGGCGTTTAGGGTGTCAAAGATGGTTTCTACCAACAAAATATCCACACCACCATCCAAAAGGCCTTTAACCTGAATGGCATAAGCCTCCGAAACATCGTCGAACGAAACTGCCCTAAAGCCCGGATCGTTCACATCGGGTGACATTGAAGTTGTTTTATTCATCGGGCCAATGGAACCGGCAACAAACCTTGGCTTGTCGGGTGTTATTTTGCTGAATTTATTCGCCGCTGCCTTTGCCAGTTTTGCCGATTCGAGATTAAATTCATAAGCATACTCTTCCATTTTGTAATCGGCAAGCGATACGGCTGTTGAATTGAAGGTATTGGTTTCGATGATATCGGCACCGGCATCGAGATATTCCTCATGGATGGATTGGATTACATCGGGCCTGGTCAATGACAACAAATCGTTGTTTCCCTTCAAATCAATGGGAAAATCTTTAAAACGGGCGCCCCTAAAATCGGCTTCGGTAAGCTTGAAGCGTTGAATCATGGTGCCCATTGCACCATCCAGTACCAAAACCTTTTTTTTAATTTCGGAGAATATATTGTGAGTTTCGTTCATATTATTCCTTTCAATAAATGTAAATTGTTCTTTTTATCGGATGCAAAATTACAACATCAATTTTATAATTTATTCATAAACTAGATGCTATTTGATTATTTTGGGTATTATTTCCTTAAAGGGATATAAAAATAGATTAGATAATTGAAATTTCAATATTCATACAATTTATAATTCTAGTATTTTGAAGTCCCATTTAAAATTATTTTGTAATTTAACATGCAAATTATTGTTTTTAATTTACTCTAATTTAACAATTTAACCCATGAAAAAATTAATCATTTTTATCTTGCTGTTTGCAGGATACCATTTGTATGGTCAAGAAGATGTTGTGTTTGGAACTAAAAACACAGGTCTAATCAATCTTAAAGGCAATATTTATTACCTTTCTGATGAAACTTATGAAATGCCTGCCGATATTGAAAGTCAAAAAATAGAAGGCACTATTTATGCATCTAAATTAGATGTTCCGGTTCGAGACTTCACCCAAGGTTTTCCAGGTGTGACTGACCGCTTCGAGTATTTTGGCATCATTTATAAAGGAGTTTTTGAAATATCGGAACCCGGTGAATATACATGGCGATTAAATTCTGATGATGGCAGCAAATTGTGGATTGATAATCAACTGGTTATTAATGACGATGGTGTACATGGCGAACAGTCAATAGAAGATACTATTCAATTAAAAAAAGGTTTACACCAAATCAAAGTTTGGTATTTTCAGGGACCAGCCACTGAAATTGCACTCCAATTTTACGTTAAAAGGCCAAATGTCGATCAAGAAGAAATTTTTGATTTGACAAATTTCAATAAAAGCCTACAAACTGCGTCAAAAAGCCTGAATGCAACAGTTATAGATGAAGGAATAAAAATAATGTTGCCCAATAAAATATTGTTTGATGTAGGGAAAAACGAATTGAAGCCAGAATCTGACGGATCGTTAAATTCATTGATGGTATTTTTAAATATGTATCCAGATGCTACAATACAGATCAATGGCCATAGCGATGCTACAGGCAATGCAGTTGATAACCTGAAATTATCGGAAGAAAGAGCAAAAGCCGTTCTACTTAAATTAAAAGCCAAAAATATACCTTCGGGACTCAATATTGTAACAAAAGGATATGGTGATACGAAGCCTATTGCAAAAAATGATACCGAAAATGGCAGGATGCAAAACAGAAGAGTTGAAATTATTATTAAGCCATAGTTTAACTTTTTTCAAAATATCACACATTTAAATAGCCCGGATAATGGTTCCGGGCTTTCTATTTATAATTAAGTTTCCTGAAAACCAAACTTATTGATTCTATTTGTTGCAGTTTGTATGTTCTTTTATGAATGTTTATATTTGAACATTCATAAAATACCAAAAGAAAACAAATTGAAAGTTGCATGACTCAAAAGAAGAGCAAAAAACAAATCCCAATACCTCAGCAAATTCAAAAAGGGAAAAAACAGCAAGTACAGAAAAGTGTAAAAGTTAAGGATTCATCATTTGATGGTGGAAATTCTGTTATTGAGAATTTCATAACAAAATTAGGATTGGCAACATCCTTGATTTTAATATTTCTCATATCCCTCATCGTTTTTAAGGATTATGTTTTTCTAAAATACGTTTTCCTTTTCAGAGATATTGGAAGTGATTCAATTAATGTTGATTATCCGTCTTGGATTTTATATAAGAACATGATTGGAGAACAGAGTTTTTTCACCTGGTCTTTTTATTCAGGCCTTGGATACCCTATGTTTTCAGGTGTTTTAACTCTAATTAATCCATATTTAATAACCAATTTATTTACCGAACCAATATTTGGTTTTTTATATGGTAATAATCCTGCTTTTTTAAAACTTCCTAATTTATTGTTTAGTATTTTATTAATCGGAACAATTGCCTATTTCTATTTTAGAACAATTAGAGTATCAAAATTTGCTCAAATTATTGGGAGTATGTTGGTTACCTTCATGGGTTACACAATAGCCTGTAGTTCCTGGAACCATTATTATGATGTCTTTAACGGAATATTTTTACTTTTTTCCTTTGAACAATTATACAAACACAATCGCTGGTACTTTTTCCCTATTGCAATCATTTTTCTGACTGGGAATATTTTTAATGTGTACATCTATGGCGTTTTTTTAATCACTTATATGCTGTTCCGCTTTTTTAGTGACAATAATTTTGAGATTAAAAAAACAACTTTCCTTAGTTTAAAAATAGCGGGTCTAACCATTTTAGGATTAGGTTTAAATGCTGTTAATTTTGCTGGAAATCTCATTAATGCCATAGATAGCCCTAGGGCAACCGGAAATGTTTCGCTTTTAAAAGAAACAGCCCAAAACCCAATACTTGCCAATACCGGTTATCAGCTTAGAACTGCATTGCTCAGATTATTTTCCAGTGATATAGTTGGAACCGCAAATGAATTTAGAGGTTGGTACAATTATTTGGAAGCGCCGCTTTTTTATTGTGGAATCATTTCTATTGTTTTGGTTTTTCAGGTTTTCAGCTTTCTATCTAAAAAAGAAAAAATTACTTACGGATCTTTCCTCGGAGCATGGCTTTTGGTTGTTCTTATTCCCGAATTGCGACATACTTTGCATTTGCACCTCGGTGAATACTACAAAGTCGGGATAAACTTTTTTATACCATTTATACTGATTTTCTTTTCTATGCAAGCGCTTACTAGAATTGAGAAAGAAAACAAAATAAATCCGATATCGCTTTTCATTTCAATCGGTATTTTAATCGTCATTTTATTTTTACCTTATAAAATTGAAAATATTAATCTGATTGATCAAAAGATAAGAAATTGGGTAGTCTTCTTTCTGATTGTATATGGAGCAATATTGTTTTTAATAAACAATGTTAATTTCAGAAAATATTTTCAGATTGCTTTAATTCTAGTCGTTTTTTTTGAATTATGTTACTTTTCAAATATATCAATAACCAACCGCAATGCATATTCTGCCAGAGAATTTAAACAATCTGAAGGAGGATATAAAGACAATACCATACCAGCCCTGGATTTTGCAAAATCAAAAGAAAAATCGTTTTTCCGCTTCGAAAAAGACTATTTCTCTGGCAATGCAATACATTCAAGTTTAAATGATGCTCAAGCACAGGGATATTTTGGAACCACATTGTATTCGTCATTTAATCAGCCATATTATATAGAATTCTTGAAATCGGTAAATATTATTAAAGAAGGGAGTGAAACGCAAACGCGCTGGGCACCGGGTTTACGAAGCCGTCCGTTATTACAAACCATTGCAAGTATAAAATACAATGTAAGTAAAGATGAAAAGCCGTTTATGCTAAATGCAGGCTACAAAACAATTGAAAAATTTGGTGATGTATCTCTGATGTATAACAACTATTTTATTCCTTTTGGGTTTTGCTACGATGCATATATTTCGGAAAATGATTTTAAAAAGTTGAGTAATCTTCAAAAAGATATTGCTTTGTTAAGATGTTTTGTTCTGAAAGAATATACTCCATATAAGGTTGATATAACTAAAAATTTCAAACAACTAACTGCTTCTGATACAATTACTAATTTCAATTTTGATTATTATAAAAATTTTGTGGATCAACGCAGGAAAGATACATTGCAAATAACCAGTTTTAAACACGATAAAATAACAGGAACTGTAGATTTGGACTCTGCCAGTATGCTATTTTTCTCAATTCCATACGATAAATATTGGAAAGCAAAAGTGGATGGTAAAATTATTCAACCTGTAATCGTAAACATTGGTTTCATTGGAGTTCCTCTTGATAAAGGAAAACACAACATTGAGCTATTTTACATGCCTGATTATTTTTATTATGTTCTGGCAATAACAATAATTGCAACGTTAATCTATATCGTTTTGTTTTTTGTATCAAAAGAATTTAAAATGAAAACAAAACTTATTTGGTTTGGGATATTTCTATTTTCTTATGGAATTAACTTCTTTTTCCTCTGATAATAAATGGTTTTCGAGATCTTTTAATCCTCAAACTTGTTGCACGATAAAAGATAATTTAGATTATTATGGAAAATACTCAAACTATAAAGCAATTTGATTTTGGACAAAACTGGAAAAATTTTTCAAACAACAAGCTAAATGAGCAAAGAATCAGGCAGGCACAGAACGATTTTTCTGAATTAGTACATGATTTGAACATAAAACATAAAAAATTCATAGATATTGGTTTTGGACAGGGGCTTGGGTTGTTAACCTCAAAATTACTAGGTGCAGAATCTGTAGGAGTAGATATTAATAAGAAATGTGAAGAAACATTATTTACAAATTCTGTTTTTTTTCCTGAGTTAAATGATGTAAAAATTCCTGTGATAATTGGATCAATTCTGGATTCAGAAATCTTAAAGCAAATCAAATCAATCACCGAATATTATGATATAGTCCACTCGTGGGGTGTGTTGCACCATACAGGAAGTATGTGGTCAGCTATAGACAATTGTTGCCAACTTGTAAATTCAAAAGGTAAATTTATTCTGGCAATTTACAATAAACATTGGTCATCAAGATGTTGGTATTTTATAAAAAAGATATACAATTATTCTCCAGGCATTATTAAAAAATTGATGGTTTATATTTTTTATGTGGTCATATTTATTGCAAAATTTCTTGTCACTTTCAAAAATCCTTTAAAAAAAGAAAGGGGCATGAATTTTTATTATGATATTATTGATTGGGTTGGAGGCTATCCATATGAATATGCCTCAAAATCAGAAATTGTTACATTTATGGAAAAAAGGGGCTTTAAATTATATCGCTTTAAAGCTGCTGCTGTGCCAACAGGATGTAATGAATACATTTTTGAAAAGATTATATAACTAATTATGTCGCTAAAAATAAGCATTATAATACCAACATATAATCAATCGGACTTTATAATAGACGCCATAAAATCTGCCATAACCCAAACTTATTTAAATAAAGAGATTATTATTGCCGACGATAATTCAACAGATAATACGGAAGAAGTTATAAAACCATATCTAAATGGGCAGGTATCTATCAAATATTTTAAAAATCTAGAGAATATTGGCAGGGTAAAAAATTATCATAAAGCACTATATGAATATGCAATCGGTGATTTGGCCTTGATGTTGGATGGTGATGATTTTTTAATTGACAATTCTTTTATTGCCAAAGCAGTAAAACTTTTTGAACAGAATGAAGAACTTGTTCTTGTTTTTGCAAAACATAAAACTTTGTTTAATGCAACAAGGAGAATAATTGAAGACCATCTTAACGATCAACTAAAGTCTGTTTTTGATGGAAATAATTTGTTTATTAATTACTGGAAAGGTTGTTCGATACCACACTTAACCAGTTTGTATAACCGGCATTCTGCAATGGAAATCGACTATTACCTCGAAGATATTCAAAGTTCAGACTGGGAATCTGTTTTGCGCTTAATTCAAGGAAAGAAGGTTGGTTTCATTAATCAATTTGTTGCTGTTTGGCGAAAACATGAGAAAAACGCAAGCCGTTCATTCAGCGAAAACGAAATCTTATCGAACCTAAAGTACATTGAAAATGCTTATCAATTTGCTCGAGTGAAAAATCATTTTTCAGCTAAAGAATTATTGAATTGGCGTTCAAAAATGCTGAAACGTTACTTTTTCAGAATTTTGGTGCAAGCTAATTTTCATTCACCTGAATCACTTGATTTGGTTTGGAAATTGATAAAAAACTATTCCGGAAAAGCATATAAAACCATGCGTATTGATTTTAAATACAGAGTTTTCAGATTACTGAAATTATATAGACCTGCTTTGTATTTTGTAACAAAATATGTGTTGAAACAGGAATCCTTGTTGGAAGACATGGAATTATATAATAAAGAAATCCCTAAAGAGTCCTAGAGTTTGGAGTGCCTAAAGTCTTTAAACCTTTCCCAAAACCTATAATTGAAGTGAAAAGAATTAAAATCCTGGTATAAAAACGATAATGGGGATACAAATATTTAAAGTATTTAAGATGTATGAAAAATGCTTTTAATCTAATCTTTTTAGTAAAAAATGATTGATGATATCCTATCATATCAATAACTATTCTTTTTTCAATTCCAATTTCCAATTTCTGAAATGAATTTATGGCATTGAACCAATTCAGGAATTTCAAATTTTTATCCATTCTATCTACAAAAAAGCCTTTCAGAAACGAATTGGAAACCAGTAAATTCAAAGACATAATTTCAGCACCGCCCGAAATATTCTGATGTTGGCGATATTGCAATAATACTTCAGGTAAATATTTTATCGAATTTTCCCTGGCAGCAATAAGTGCCAACCACCAATCGTGATAAAGAATTTTATCGGGAAAAGGTAAAGCAAGCTCTAGCAATTTACGATGGAACATAGCAGTGCAGCCAGTAACAGAATTATAGAACAACAAATCTTTAAATGAAGTTAATTGGATTTTCTTATTCGAAAATTCAGAAAATGATGTGGCAATTGTCTTATTATCAACATCAATTAAAACCGCATCGGAATGAATTAATAAATGATTCCCAATACTGTTCAGCAATGTTTCAATTTTTTCAGGAAACCAAACGTCATCCTGATCTGCTAAGGCAATATATTCGCCGGTGCATAAAGAAAGTGCCTTTTCGAAGTTTTTGACAAATCCCAGGTTTTTTTCATTGATTGAATATTTTAAGCCATTATTTATTCGAAATTCTTCTAAAATTTCAGCAGTTTTATCTGATGAACAATCATCAATAGCAATAATTTCAATATTTTGATACGTTTGATTGAAAACAGAACCCAATAATTGTGTCAGGTATTTTTCACCATTATAAGTTGCAAGAGCAATGGAAACTAATGGTTTCATTTACTTATGGTTTTTGAAATATTCATTACCAAATCCTTGACCAGATTTGCATTTTTTACACTTTCGGCTTTTTCTAAAACAGTAATATAGCCATTTTCTATAATAGGATTTAATAAGGCATTATCCATATTTAAAACATTTAAAATGGTTGCTGCTAATTTGTTTGAATCCCGGCAAGGAACAATAAATCCATTTTTGCTATCCTCAATCCATTCTCTTATTTGAGGAATATCGCCCATTATCAGAAGTGTTTTACAAGCCATCGCTTCAAGCATACAATTGGGCTGTGAATCATTTGACGAAATTGAAATTACCACATCTGCAGCAGAATAATAGATTGGCATTTTGTTCCATTCCACACTTCCATCATTTCTAAAATTAGATGCAAATTCCAAATTTTCAGGTAAATTATAAAATTCATTCCATGCCTCGCCAATATTAATACCTACAAAGAGAAAACAAATATCTTTATCATGAAGTAAAACATTTTTAGCAGCTTCAAGGATTATATCATTGTTTAAAAAATCATTTTCTGTTTTAAAACCGCGTGGGCAAAGAACTACTTTTTTTGCTGAAATACCTAGTTCCTTTCTTGCCAAGGCTTTTTCGGTTTGTTTCAGAACACTTAAATCTATTCCCGGATATCGGATTAGGTTTATCTTTTGAACATCGATGCCATATGAAAGGCAAATGTTAAACGAAGTCTGCGAATTTACTGTTATAGCAGTTGCCCGTTTTATTCCATAACTGACTATTTTTTTCTTAAAAAACCGTTCTATTCCGTTCCATTTTGCCCACCAGGTAATATCACCATTCCAAAAGGTAATTATGATAGGGATTTTTCGAGTAAGAAAATATGAAAGATAGCTTGGATACAAAAGCGTTTGAAGAAATATTACATCTGGCCTAACTCTTTTTACGGTTTTTTTCAATTTCCATAAATGAATAATAAACAATAGAATATCATACAATAACAATAAGAAATTGAAAATCTTTGGGAATTTAATTAATGTTTGATGAATGCTTGAAAACAAGGACTTTTTTTCAGATGAAGTAGGAGTGGAACTTTTTGTGCCAGGTGCTGTTTGAGTATGATCGTAAAATGGAGTTTTAAGATGAATATTCAGTGCGTTTGCAAAATTGTAATTATATGTTGAAACAACAGTTACATCAAAATCAGTATCTTCAGTAAATATTTTAATTCTTCGTAAGGCATGAATTGAATAGCCGTAGCAAAGAAACAGCACTTTTTTTTTGGTTTGATTTGATAAACTATTTTCGATCATAAGATGCTATTTATCTAAAAACTTACGGCACCATAATTCAAGAACTAGAGGAAGCCAAACTTTGGTCCAATTGGTTCTTCCATTATAAAAATCTTTTTTAAGATTCTGCAATGCCTCAACATTATAAATTCCTCTTTTCCGGATTGAGTTTTCCGAATAAGTATCTTCAAAAACCTCCTTTAGCGAAGTTTTTAACCACCATTCAAAAGGCATTTTAAAACCGCGCTTCTGTTGTTTGTCCATATTGGGTGGCAATAATTGACGGCCAACATCTACTAATATTTTTTTAACGCCCAAATCGCGGTAACTGGCTGATTGTATATTTTTTACGTTTCTGATATTATTAATTTTGGAACTATCCGGCAAAGAAAAAGCAAAATCTGCAATTCCTTTATCAATAAACGGGACCCGAACTTCGATCGAATGTGCCATAGAAACAGCATCAATATCTCGTAAAAGCTGGTTCTGGCAATAAGTTGACATGGTTAATGCCGAAACACGATCAATGGTTGAACCATCCCGAAAATCCATTGCAGGAAAGTTTGGATTAGCCATTGAAAAATGCTGTTTGCCTGCATTTATGATTTCGGGCGACAATACTTTTAACGCGCCATTTGCTTCAAACAAGCAAGTAAAAGTAGCCAAACGAAAACGAAGGTCGCTCCAATTGCGGGCATATTCAAAATATCTACCAGCTTTGGATTTTAAAATAGAATTAGATACTGACTTATTCAAATTACTGGGAATAAATGAAAGTGCCGATGCTATTTTATTCGATTTAGAATGGGCGAAAGAATTATGCAAAATTGAAAACCATGGATAACCTGCAAAAAATTCATCGCCTCCTGTTCCGGAAATAGCTACGGTGGCTGATTGTTTTGCTGCCATGGAAACAAAATAAGAATTTACACCATCATAACTAGGCTGATCAAGTGCCGAAATAATGTGATCAAGTTTATCTTTAAGCATATTGCCCGAAACTTCAACCCGGTGATGCTCAGTGCCAAGCCAATTTGCAATTTTAAGTGCTTCATCGGTTTCGTCAATTGATTTGCCTTCTTGCTGATATCCTACAGAAAATGTAACCACTTTTCCTCCAATTTGTTTCATTAGAGCAACCAATAATGAAGAATCGAGCCCACCACTAAGAAATGCTCCAATGGGAACATCACTAACCATGTGTTGTTCAACCGTATTTGTCAGCAATTTTTTAAATGCAGAAACCTGTGCATTGTAATCCATTTCGCGCAAACCTTCCACACGATTGCGTTCCATCTGCCAAAATGGTTTAATAATAGCTGAATTATTTTTATATATCAGCAAATGACCGGGCATTAACATTTTAACATTTTCGAGTATGGTATATGGCTGTGGAATAATGCCATAAATGTTCAGCATGGTCAATGATTCTTTATCTAAATTAATAGGTAAAATACCTGATGCAATAATTGATTTTATTTCGGATGCAAAAATGAGCTTGCCATTATTTAATGAATAAAGTAAAGGTTTTATACCAAAATGATCGCGTGCCAAAAGGATTTTTTCTTTTCCGGAACCTTCGCGCTTATCGTAAATGCATAATGCAAACATGCCTTGCATTCGGTTAAGGAAAGAATCACCATAATGTTCGTACATTTTAAGCACTACTTCGGTATCGGAGTTTGAAATAAACTGACAGCCTTTGGATTTGAGTATTTCGCGTTCCGGCTTGAAATTATACATTTCGCCATTATATACAATCCAAATGGTTTTAGCCGAATTGCACATAGGCTGATGCGCAGAAAGTGACAAATCGATAATGGCAAGCCTAACCATTCCGATAGAAAGGAAATTATCGGAATAAATACCCTGATCATCCGGTCCGCGATGCACCATGGCTTTTAGCATCGCTTCCAGAGCTTGATTATCAGGTTTTCCTATAATTCCGCTTATGCCACACATGGTTTTGGTTTTTTAATACTTAATCGAAGGGGCAGACTTTTAGCCCTTGCCGCCAAAATGAAATTTTTTGTAATGTAAATTATGCCAAAATGAAATCACTTTAGTGTAGTTTTCGGGTTTGGTCTTGAATGAATTGAAATTGGGTTGGATTTTTCTCAATTTGCTCTAATTTGGCTTTTGTTTCCATCCAAAATTCATCGCCTAATCCAATCTTTTTGCTATTATAGTATTCCCTTGCCGTTTCTATGTCATTTTGGGCAAAGAGGTTTAAACGCAACTTATACTTCTTCATTTGGGTATAATTTCTTTTCCATTTCATTTAAAGTTAGTCCTTCACCTAAATGCTCCAAAGTATAATTGTGTCTTTTGGTATATTCATCAGTTGTTAACTCAGGCAGTTCTTCCATGTTATCGAGTATTTTGATAAAATCATAATCTTCGGCAAGGACTTTTAACATATTAATAATGCTTTCAGCTTGTACACCCGTGTTGTTAATTTTAACTGTTATACTCATAAATGCCATTTTTACAAAGGTAAAGAATTTTTATTTAGCTGATATGAATAAACTTTCCATTTAGCGATTTATCAAATCAAACTTTAACAAACAAAATAATGATTTGCCAATTTGTAATATTCTAAAGGTTAAACCTTTTATAAGGTTTCGCCTTTCCAGCATCTGTAAACCTTTCGGGTTTTTAAAACCCGAAAGGTTTGGGTGGTATCTTCAGCAGATCTTTCAGTGCTTTGATTCCCTAAAAGCAATACTTTTACAAAACAAAAAACCCAGCTTGGAGCCAGGTTTTATCAGCTTTTATTGGTGCAAACTAACCAACCGCCGAAATTTCTATGCCGGTTTTTCAACTATTGTGAGCAAGATATCATTCAATTTTAGTTTGCCCGCAATAACAAGGAAATTCTAAAACTGTATCTTTTTTTACCAGATAAATTAGTGTTTTACCTTTTTGCTTCTTAACGGAATCCCCTAAATCTGCTTTGTCATATAAATCATCATAACCACTTTCTTCAAATGTATCTAATATACCAGATTCATCTTTGCCGAAAAAAATTACGTTTCTTGTGCTATAGTCTTTTTCAAGAATTATTAAATTATATACTTTAGGCCTAAAATCCCTCTCAACAAATTCTTGACAAGTCGGTCCACAGTCTGAAAACAATAAAAATCCAATTATTAATAAAAATATATTCTTCATAGATTAAATGATTCAGTTTGTGACTTTAGACAATAGATTGCATTGCTTGATTTATTAATGATTTTAATATTTCTATTATCGGGACCTTCATCAAAGCAACAAGAAAATGACAATAGAAGTAGGAAAATAAATGCAATTCTTTTCATATTCATTAATATTTATGGTGATAATATAATCTACTTTTTAACAAGGTACAAGTTCGCACCAGCTGAGTGATTTCACCGCTTGGTAATCTTCTAAAGGCGAAACCTTTTTAAAAGTTTTGCCTTTCATGATGCATAAACGTCTTTGCATTTTAATATCTGAAAAACCTAGATTTTACATTACAAAAAACCAGGAATAGAGCCAAGTTTTATTAGAATTATGTTGAAGTCTACCACATTAATAGAACAACGATGAAGCCTACCGCCAAACTTTTTATGCTTATAACCATGAACATCAATTTTACAGGAGGATTATTTGGCTTCTTCTATAATATAGTAACCCATTTGAGTGGACATGGATAATTTAAATGTTGAATTTTCAGGAGTATATAAATTAAAATCATTAATACCTGCAAAATCAATAGGAAATCTTGGAAATTCTACATATTTAAATACGTTATTTGATTTAACAAATAATAGAATAGTTTTATTATCAGCATACTCTATACTTGTTCCTTTCAATTCTCCCAAATCTATATTTATTTTATTGCTTAATTTATTAAGATTTGTGTACGGTGGTAAAACAATAAAATTGTCCCACTTGAAGTCAGTTATTGTGTCTAATTTAAATATTAATTGTGTGTTTTTATTTATAGAGGAATGAAAAATAATTTCTAATTTTTGCTTGATCAAATCATCTTTCTTTTGTTTATCCATACATGATAATAAAAAGCAAGACAACAAAATACTAAAACCTGATAATATAATGCTTTTCATAATTATTTGTTCAAGTTTGGGCATCGGACTATAAGAAATCAATTGGTTTGATATTATTCCTTTCTTTCCTTCCATTCATCAGGATTCCTGCTATTATGAAAAACCGCAATCACTTTTATTACCAAATCCTGAATATGGTAATAAATCGAAAATGGAAAACGTGAAGTATTTGCCTGATGGATTGGAGGGAAACATTCCGGAAATTGCAAAGGATTTTGTTTAATCCGATCAATCGTCTTTTTTTATTCATTGGTAAATTCATTGCCAAGTCCCGAAAGTTGTTTGTTATAATAATTCCTGGATTTTGTAATTTCTTCCCTGGCTTGCTGGGTAAATAATAATTTAAATTTTTTCATCTATCCATGATTTTTCCATTTCTTCCCAGCTAATTCCATCCTTTGGATGAGCCAATGAATACTTTAATCTTTTTTCCAGTTCAGTCCTCTGGGCTTTAGTTAAATCGGTTTCAATAATATCAAAGTCAACTTCAAAAGCTTTTAAAAACCTGAAAATTGCTTCGGCTTTTTCTTGATTTGTATTGATTGTAATTGTGTACATATCTGCCATTTTTACAAAGGTACAGAATTTTTATTTAGCTGAGCTGATTTTATTTTTGGCCAACGCTTGTTGCTGTTGTGTTTTTTTTTAATAATCTCCCAATCCCAAGCAACGCTCCTCGCCCCTCTCTTTTTGCCAAAGAGAGGGGTTGGGGGTGAGTTAAGACAAAATAGATGACCAATTTGCAATACTCTAAAGGCGAAACCTTTTTAAAAGGTTTCGTCTTTGTCTTTGATAGAACGGCGACGGTTAAGCCTACCGCAGAACTTTCTATGCTTATCAACTTAATGGTATATTATTAATTGCAAAAATTCGGAAATGTAATAACCGTATCCTTCTTTATTAATATTATATCAAGATTTCCTTTCTTTTTGAAAATTGTGTCCCCAATTTCAATTTGTTCATAAACATCTCCATCTATAGCACCTTCTTCAGTTGTGTCAATAATACCACTGGAATCTTTGCCAATTATCCGGTAAAATTTTGTATCTATATATTTCCTGGTTACAACCATATTATAACTTAATGGTCGAAAGGTTTTTTCAAGATATTGTTTGCATATATCATCGCAAGAAAATATTATTAGTTGCAAACTAATTAATACCAATATCAACAAAAATCTAAGAAACTGTTTAAAATTGTAAAAAAATATAATAAATAATTGACTATCAATTAGATAAATTGAAATATTATTCGTATCTTACTGTGAACCAAACAAGTAAGCTATGAAAAGATATCCAACGGACTTAACCGATAGTCAATAT
>JANYKN010000109.1 GCA_025361565.1 Bacteroidota bacterium
ATCAAACATGGGCTGCATTTTTGTTTTAGATTCGATACCCAAAACTACTAATGTAGCTCGTGTTTTAACCTGTTTTTCTTAACTTAATGACATTGCCCGGCGGGGCGACATATTGGTAGCCACGGGCAACGCCCGTGTGGTAAAACATCAACCCCCAACCCACCAAGCCCGGTTAGTTTTTGATGAATTTTATTACACTCGATTTGTTGCCTTGTTGCCAGTGCAGAAAATAAAAATTCGACGGAAGGTTTTTAACATCAATAATGACAGAATTTCCCAAAACTATTTTTGATAGGAGTAATTTCCCTTGAACATCTGTTATTTCAATTTTTGATTCTGAATTATCATGGAATAATAAATTAAGGATATCACAAGTTGGATTAGGAAAGAAATGACATTCTAATTCATTTACTTCAAATATCCCTGTAGAAATAGTGTATGTGTAAGTCGCTCGTTGCGAATTTATCCAGCTGCTTGAAGGATTGTCCCAATACTGAGCAATATATTGTTGAACTGTTCCATTTCCGTTATTCGTATAGTTAGTTTGACTGCTATTTTTCCATGAACTTGAGGGTGCGTCCCAAGTCTGGGACAGATTATAAGTCAAATATCCACTACCATTATAAGTATTATTTTGTTTCAATTGATTAATCCAGGCCCCACTTGTCCAAGTTTCGTAAGTCGCTGTCAAAATTTTATTAAAGCCGTTGTATGTATAAGTTGCTCGCTGAGAATTTAACCAAGAACTTGAAGGACTGTCCCAATATTGTGAAATATATTGTTGAACTGTCCCATTGCCATTGTTGGTGTAGTTTATTTGACTGCTATTTTTCCAAGAACTTGAAGGACTATCCCAAGATTGTGCAAGGTTATAAGTTAAGTAACCGCTTCCATCATAAGTATTATTTTGCTTTAGTTGATTGAGCCAAGCTCCACTCGTCCAAGTTTCATATGTTGCAGTAAGTACATTTTGCCCGTTAAGTGTCCATGAAAAAATAATACTAAGTGTTAATGTTGTTAGTTTTTTCATTCTGTATTTGTATTTATTTTGTGTCTGTATCTTATTTTTTGTTGCTAATTCATGTCCTACCTTAAATTGCATCTAATTATTAGGTTCTTGCTTTTTGAAGGCAAATAATAAAGTCATCATGTTTATAGTAGCTGATTTCCGCTGAAAGCAACAGCATATTTACTGTGTTTAATTCATTCCGATAAAACATTTTCCTATTTCGGTCAGCAATTGTTTTAATTCTGTTGCAAAAATAAACTTGACATTTTTATCATGCTCCAGAAGTCTAATATTGTCGTCCTTTTTAGCCTTAGTAATTATTACTATTTTCTCAATAAGTTTCAAGTTTTCACTGTCCCAATAATTGTCTGCTTTGTTTATTTGAGAAACAACGTCCTTATCAACAAAACCATCATAGTCCTTAACTTGAATAGCAATTGCATAACTATAATTAGATAAAATACTTGGTAGTTTTATTAAAATGTCAGTTCCATGATTTTTTTCTTCTTTTCCGCCTACTCGTTCAATTTGATAGAATGGAAAAATTTGTTTCAATCCGTACACGAGTGCAAATTCCCATTCTTCTCTCGTAAATTGTTCAGTTAATTTTTCATAAAGTTTGTCAGCAAATACAGTTTCATCAAAAACTTCATTAAATACAGTTCCAATTGAACTTACTAACCTGCTATTATAATCTTGTTTTTTTGACAGTTCTGTAATTTGGGCATTTAGCAATATTTCAACATCATCCATGTAATGATTAATATTCCAAAATCTTGAAGGGTTTTTTAAAGTAGAGCGTAAATTCCCCGTAACATTTTCATTATTTCTCGAGAACTTTTTAAGGTATTTTACTGGGAAAATATGTCCATAATCCCCAAGATTTTTGTCGATGGCAAAAACGTATCCTTTATTCCAGTCTTCTGTTGCTTCAACTAATGCAACTTCACCCCAATTTGGTAGTTGTGGTATCAATAGGATGTCACCTTTTTTAACCTTGTTAAACATTGGTCTGTTTCGTCTAGCACCTTCGTCAATTTTGAAGTTTCTTAAATCTTGACCTTCGTCCCAACCCCAACCTTGCCTTAACCGACCTTCATATAACTCGTTTGCAAAAAATTTGATTTTGCTTGTGTCAACTCTGTAACACCAATAATTTTTTTTACTCATTTTCAA
>JANYKN010000166.1 GCA_025361565.1 Bacteroidota bacterium
TGAAAAGAAATTATCAACAATTAGCTAATAAATTAATACTTAAACTTTTAAAATAATTTTTAAAGAATCTTTTTAAAATTAAATTTATTTGATTTTTAAATTTTACATAAATGATTAATCAATCGTTTAAGCAAATAATTATTTTTTTCATGAATTTAGATTTTTAATAAATATTACTTTTTGGGGCTTTTAATAAATATACTATTAAAAGTCATTCAATAATTACAGATTACTACTTTATAAAATTCTGATATTCTGCACATTTAATTCATATCTGATGATAAAAACAGCTAAAATTTGTGTTTTTAATTATTAAAAAGGGGCAAAACAATAAATAATGGAATTTATATGTCGATACTAATCTTTCATTTCCTTATTATTATTTTTCCTTTTACTTATTTTTATAATTTAATCCTATAGAATAATCACATTTCGTTATAATATTATCACTTACGAATGTGCTCGATTTGCAATTTGCAGAATTAAAGGTATAAGAGAAGACATAAACACCATGACAGAAATTGTGGAACAACCCGATTTATGGGAAAAAACATACTCCCAAAGCGAGGAATTACTTGCAGTTTGCCAAGTAATTACGGAGCAATTGATTGGATTTTTTAAAACCATGCATCTTGGAATTAAACTGGACAGTCCTTCGGACAGTGGCTCTATTTCAAGGGTTGGGCAAGTGGTGACGATATATGGTTACAAAACAAAATCTTTATCAATTAAATAACTTGACAATCAATTATGAACAAAGAATTAAGAAAATGAGCAGCATTGGAAAATATGCCGCTTATGGATTTAAAAATTGTTCTGCTGATTGTTAATAAAGTAAAAGTGTCGTAAATTTGATACTTTGAAAAGGTTTTCAGAGAAGAGATTTGTTCAATGTCAAGTAAATTTTTTAATTTGGATTATTAGTCAGGACAGAAATCTGACTTTAACGATTGTAAAAAAAAAATAGACAGATGAAAAAAGTAATTGTAGTAATTCTTTTCTTTTCGGTCATTTTTGCTTTTATTTTAATTCTGAACAAAAAGGATAGCACAGTTAAAGAAATTACTTTTTCAAAACCCAGAAATGGTATGGCAATCATCCTAACCGGAGCAGCCGCACGTTTACCACAGGAAGCTGCTTTGCTTGAAGAATTAGAAAAAAGAGGTCTTTTAAAAAATCTGGTATTTATATCGGGAGTAAGTTCGGGAGCACTTAACTCGGTTTTGCTCAACGGTATCAAAACTGGAAAAATAACATGGGACGAATATAAAAATATTCTTTTTAACCTCAGAAACAGCGATATTTTTATACGGGAAGGAAGGAGATTTCCAGTTAATACTAAACCTGCCAGGCAAACTTACAAAAAAACAGTTGAAGATATACTTGAATATCACCGTATTGGAGATCTTCCAATTACCACTTCCATATCATTAACCAACGTCAAAAGGTTGAGTTTAAAGAAAACGAACTATAGAATGTGCAGCTGGAAGATAAATAAAGAATCAGATACTACATTAGGTTTGATAGATATTATGATGGCTTCGTCTGCTTTTCCTATTGTTTTTCCACCTGTTAGGATAGCGAATGTAAAAACGATACCGGATACTGAATATGTCGATGGAGGAGTTGGTGCAGATCTTGTTCCATATCAAGCGTTACTTGAATTTGAAAAATTCAGGGGTTTTGGAGTAGAAAAAGTATATATTATCAGTCGAAATTGCAATAGTATGGCTGAACTTAGCGAAGAATTGAAAGGTCTTGGAATTAACGACAAAGGATTATTCGATAAATTAGGTTTTTCTTTAGATGCTTTGCTCAAGAAAGAAATTCTGAAAAGAATGGAAGCATACTGCATCGATGCACCTGAACTTATGCCCCTTACTTATGTATGGATGCCAGAATTGAAATCTAATTTTTTGCTATTTAATTTTGAGAATATGAAAGAACAATATGAACTAACTTCAGAATGGGCTAAAATAAACGATCCAAAACTTATTAAAGAATTTCTATTACACAATAAAGAAAAGAAAAAATGAGACCCGAAAGGATTTTAACCATTCGGGTCTTAAAATATTTAAGGTTAAACTTATTTCAATTTAAAGAATATACCAAAACCTAGCGCTGGAGATATTTGCAGACCATATGAAGAATTTTTATTGACAGTATTTCCGTTATCCGATTTATTCGAACGGTATCCCAATTCACCAATTGTAGCTGTCATCCCGAATTTTTCCGAAAGATGAACAACAACTCCAGGTTTTAAACCAATTTCAAAAGAACTTACCTTGTTTTCATTCGAAACAGTTGTTCCTCCAGTTATTGTTTCATAAACATTTTTTCCAAATCCAAAACCAACGCCTAATTTACAGAACAAAGCAAATTTTTCTTCATTAATAAAATACATTGCAGCAAATGGGGAAATAGTTGTTAATGTTGTTTTATCTCTGGTTTCATCATATGGGCCTCCAGGGTTTTTATCAACTGTTTTTTCGGTGCTAAAATCTATTTCAGCGCCAAAAGAAATTTTATCTGTAAAAAAATATTCCAAACCTGGACCAATTTCAAATGTAGTCGTTTTTGGACCATCTGTGGTTGTACCTCCATTAATTGATTTGCTTTGGTTGCTCCCAAATACAAGTGTTCCATTTACCAATATATTACCTGCCTGAAATTGTGCAAATGCACCAATACCCATAAGAATAGTGGTTAATAATAATACGATTTTTTTCATCTCTGTAAAATTTAATTATACAATTTGATTAAACAATCTGCAAAGTTAATTTTTTTTAATCGCTCTGTCAATTCCATTTAAATCTTCCCTTAGTTCGGTACAAATAAAACATCCTGTGTATTGTTATTGTCAATATTTATAAAGATACTTATTCTTATGATTATCAAATTTATGAAATTATGAATGAAGATACTGTGGCTGTGGTTGCAGCTTAACGTATAGTATTTATAAGTATTAATTAAATTAATTGTTTTGATATGAAATATATTTGCCATTTTATATCTTTGTAACTCCACAGCAAGAAAATTTGCATTAAGTCATTAAATTTCGAAAACCCTACTGAAAGTATTAATTAAAAAACAAACAGATGAAAAAAGTAATCTTAACTATTCTTTTGTTATCAGCCATTTTTATTTTTACATCAACCCACAACAAGGTGGATAATAAGGTTAAAGAACCTATTTTTTCAAAGCCTAGAAGCGGAGTAGCAATAATCATGACAGGAGCTGCTGCACGTATACCGCAAGAAGCCGCTTTGCTTGAAGAATTAGACAAAAGAGGCCTTTTAAAAAATCTGGTATTTATATCAGGAGTTAGTTCGGGAGCGCTTAACTCAGTTTTGCTCAACGGTATTAAAGAAGGTAAAATAACGTGGGATGAATATAAGAATATCCTTTTTAACCTTAAAAACAGCGATATTTTCCTTCAGGAAGGAAAAAAATTTCCTGTAAATACATCGCCTGCAAGACAAACTTACAAAAAAATAACAGAAAGTAAACTTGGATATTTCAGCATTGGTGATCTTCCGATTACAACTTCCATATCAATTACCCATGTTAAAGATCTGGATTTGAAAAAAACAAATTACCGGTTGTGCAGCAGAAAGATTAATGAAGAATCAGATACCACATTAAATCTTGTGGATATTATGATGGCTTCGTCGGCTTTTCCATTAGTTTTTCCTCCTGTTAGGATAGAATATGTAAAAACAATACCGAATGAAGAATATGTTGATGGAGGAGTTGGAGACGACCACGTTCCATACCATGCACTTCTTGAGTTTGAAAAATCAAGAGGTGTAGGTGTAGAAAAAGTCTATATTATTAGCAGAAATTGCGATAGTATTCCTGAACTAAGCGAAGAACTTAAAGGCTTTGGAATAAATGATAAAGGAATATTTGATAAATTGGGTTTTTCATTTGATGCTTTACTCAAAAAAGGAATTATGAAAAGAATGGATGCATATTGTATTGATGCGCCTGAACTTGTGCCCCTTACTTATGTATGGATACCAGACTTAAAAAATGATTATTTGCTATTTAGTTTCGAAAACATGAAAGAACAGTACGACCTTACAACAAAATGGGCAAAAACGCATAATCCAATGCTAATAACAGATTTTCTTTTACAAAATAAAAAAAAGAAAAAATGACAAATTTAACCGGCTAATTATATTTAAGTTCTTTAGATACTGAATAATAACATTTAGACATCTACCTAACCAAGTCTATCAATAAAAAGAACAAATTTGCTGGTTTGTCAGATTTATCGGGCAATGAAAGAGATTTCATTTGTTTAATATTTAAATGATTAAAAAAATAAACTACTAAAAAAAGATATCATGCTAGCCGATCAATTAAAACTCTTTTTAAGTTGTTTTGTTGCTTTTGTAGCCTTGGTTAATCCAATTCAAAAGGTTTTTGTTGTTAATTCCTTACAAAAGCAATTTGACAGTAAATCAACAAAGATAATTTCTATTAAATCTACTATTACTGCCTTATTAATATTGATACTTTTTCTTTTAGCCGGACAGCTTATTTTCAATTACGTTTTTCATATCGAATTATATGCTTTTCAAATTACATGTGGCGTGGTTCTTTTTTATAATGGTATTAGCGGTTTACAAAGTGGTGAATTCCTGAAATTTGATAAAAACATGTCCATTAAGGACATTACGGCAGTTCCAATTGCGATTCCGATGATAGCCGGGCCTGCTACAATTACAGCGGCTGTAACCTTTCCTGCTCATTATGGCCATCTAATCACAGTTATTTCCATAATTGCAGCATTGTTTATTAACCTGATTTTTATGCTTTATGCCACTAAAATTGGTGGTTTAATGAGCAAGTATAACCTGCTTAATCCATTAATTAGGATTTTTGGTTTAATTGTAGCTACCATAGGTGTTCAAATGGTACTTAATGGCATTAGTGGATTTGTGACTAAAATTAATATATAATCTCACTTTAAATATGCGATCCAACATATAGCTTGAAATGAAAAATATTTTCGATCAAATATTTTCTTTTATTCTGCCGGTTATTGTATTGATTTTTGTTCCGGTATGCATTGAGAAAAACATTATGACAAAAAATATATTGTCATAAAAACATTAATATGGGCATTGATTTTTTTCATATTAAATAATATCTATTTTTTATTGTTAGAAGAACCGATTCTGGAGAAAAAGTTTGGAAAAGATTATCTGGAATATAAAAAGAAAGTTCCTCGTTGGATTCCGAGATTTAAACCATATAAACCAATTATAAATCATCCACAAAAAGAAACGGAAACAATTAAACCAGAGGTAAGACAAGTTTGACTATAAAGGAACGACAAACAACCGTGCAAAAACAATTTCAATAAAACATAGGTTAAAAGACTTAACTATAATTAAAACAATATTGTACTTTTGCAATACCGATTTTTTGGCATTAAACAATTTGGATTATGAAAATTTAATTGGCAATTTATTCAATTTCAAAATTTCTCATTTTATTTTAGTTGTTTAAAAGTATATCTGTATTTTGAATAATCATAAAAAATGTTCGATATATTCAAACAAGTTTCTAAAAACATCATCAAATCAAGCCAGGTTTTTTCGTCATTCGAATCACGGAACTATAGGTTTTTTTTCTCCGGACAAAGCATTTCGCTGCTTGGTAGTTGGATGCAAACCATTGCTATGGCATGGTTGATATATCGCCTCACCGGATCAAAATTTTTATTGGGTTTTGTTGGTTTTACAAACCAAATCCCAAGTTTTTTTCTTTCGCCATTTATTGGCGTATTAACAGATAGGTTTAATAGGCGCAAAATCATGTTATGGGCACAGATTATTTATATGATTCAGGCATTATTACTGAGTTTTTTAGTTTTGTTAAATCTTGTTGAAATATGGCACATAATCGCATTAAGCATTTTATTCGGATTGGTAACTGCATTTGATACTCCTGCCAGACATGCTTTGGTTGTAGATTTAATAGATGATCCAAAAAATTTAGGAAATGCTATTGCATTAAATTCAGCCATGTACAATGGTTCGCGATTAATTGGACCAGCAATTGCCGGTATAGTAATAGCCGTTGTAGGTGAAGGTATTTGTTTTCTATTTAATGCCTTGAGTTATGTAGCTATTATTTTAGCACTGTATAAAATCCATGATTCAGAACACACACAAAAGAAATCGGAAAATTCGTTAAAGCAAGAATTTACCGAAGGGTTTAAATACACTTTCGGTTTTAAACCATTCCGAATATTACTGCTTCTTTTAGGGATAGTAAGCCTTATTGGCGCGCCTTTTTCTACATTGATGCCAGCATTTGCAAGTGAAATATTGAAAGGAGGAAGCCACACCTATGGTTTTTTAATGTCGGCAACAGGTGCAGGTGCATTATTAGGGGCCATTTATCTGGCTTCGCGCAAATCTGTAATAGGAATGGGTAAAATTATTATGATTAATACCATCCTTTTTGGCCTCTGCATGCTCGGAATTTCTATCAGTAAAGGCCTCTGGATTTCAATGGTCATTGGATTTATATCAGGTTTTAGTATGATTGCAACGATTGCTTGCATTAATACTTTAATTCAAACCTTGGCTGATGAAAATAAAAGAGGCCGTGTAATGAGCTTCTATGCCATGGCTTTATTGGGCATGAATCCAATTGGAAGCTTGTTGGCAGGAACAATTGCAACAGGAATTGGCATATCCTATACACTTTTTCTTTGCGGTGTTATTTTTATTCTTTTTGGAATATGGTTTATAGTTGTATGGCCTTTGTCCCGAAAATACATCTATCCAATTTATATTGAAAAAGGACTTATTGCAAAATAGCAAATAGTCAGACTTTCCAAGTTTTAAAAACTTGGAAAGTCTTTTTCATCCAACCATTTCCACCAATTTTCCAACCGTCTTCCAATTTCTGGTAGTAGCCGAAACTTTTAATTTACTTTCAAAAAAATTATTATTCAATTTTGTATTGCCATAACCATTTCCACAATATAGATATACTGCATCATTTGTGAGTATAAATTCGTCACTTTCAATTTTTGATTCTATCAATTTTACAATATTTTCTTTGATTGGCGTTTCACTTAAAAAAGTGACATGCATTTTATTAATATCCAAATTATTATTGTTAATAAATGGATTATTTTCAAATATTTTTTTTATTGCCGAATCAGTTTTAACAAGCACTGGCACCATTAATCCAAACTTAACCGCAATCAATTGATGAATTTCATTCTCAAAAACTTTTTCTTCTTTGGCATCACATTCAAATATGATATTTCCACTTTGAATATAAGTTCTGGTATTTTTATAATGCAGGCTTGATAAATGAACAACCAATTCATTCATTTTAATCATATTTTTTCCGCTCACATTGATTCCTCTTAATAGTGCTATATATGTTCTCATTTAGGATTTATCAGTATTTAATTTGAATCAAACAACCAAATATAGTTATTTCTTTAATCAATTTAATATCCTACTTTTGTAAACAATTGGTGGAATTTTTCCTTTCAGGAATGTCCTTAAAATGGGAATCCGGTTAAATTCCGGAGCTGTACCCGCAGCTGTATGCCTTAATTGTTTTTTGAAATACCTTTGCCACTGACCGAAAATTAGCGGTTGGGAAGGCCCCAAAAAATTAGGTGAGCCAGAAGACCTGCCAAATTTGATATTATTCATTTGAACTTCGGGGAAAAAGTTTTAAATTACAAATTACTAGTTTCTAATAACTAATTTATTTTATCCAATGAAAATAAAGTACATTATTTCAATTGTATTAAGCATTTTATTTACTGCAATAATTAACGCCCAACAAGCAAAACGTGTAGTTTCTCTGGCACCTTCAATTACTAAAAATATTTATTCTATGGGTGCGCAAAAAAAACTGGTAGGTTGTACAAATTATTGCAAAACTAAAAAAAGTGACAAGGTTAAAGTTATTGGCAATGCTGTTCAGGTAAACATGGAGCAACTATACAGTTTAAAACCGGATTTGGTACTTGCCATGGGCTTAACATCTGCCGAAACCCTTGCTATGCTTAAAAAGCTAGGGATCAAATATGTAAAATTCGAAACTCCCAAAAATTTTGATGAAATATGTCAACAATACATTGAAACAGGAAAACTCCTGGGTCTTGAAAATCAGGCAAGAAAAGATGTTTCCAGAGAAAAAGCAAAATTAGATAGTTTGAAATCGCGAATTCCAAAATTAAAAAGAAAATCTCCGTTTATTTTCATCGAATTGGGTATAAAACCTTTATTTGCTGTAATTCCAAACACATTTATGCACGATTATATTGTTACAGTTGGTGGAGTAAATATTGCTACTGATGTTTCAAGTGGAATTATCAGCAGGGAAAGTGTTTTGATGAAAAATCCGGATATCATTTTCATAACAACTATGGGAACTCCAGATGATGAAGAAATTAAAGTCTGGAAATCATATAAACAATTGAACGCTGCCGAAAAAAATCAAATATTCACTTTAGATTCCGATATGGCTTGTAGTCCTTGTCCTGAATCATATACAGCTACAATAAATAGAATGATCTGTCTGATGTATGGAAAATAAATGGGTGCTCTTTTCAATCAATTACAAAGTTAAGTGAACAGGAAATATGTCATATGGCTTTTTCAAATTATGGGGATGCTTATTATTGCCATTCTTGCCATTGCTATCTCATTTAGGGTTGGTGAGTTTAAACCTGGATTGCGTGATTTTTTGGATATCCTTCAAAATAAGGAAGGCAGTATGGAGCTTGTCATTTTAAAACAGATCAGAATACCCCGTATTATTTTGGGATTTGCTATTGGTTCGGCTTTATCGCTTGCAGGAACCATTCTCCAGGGAGTTTATCGTAACCCATTGGTTGAACCCTATACACTTGGAATTTCAGGAGGAGCCGCGTTGGGAGTCGCTCTGGCTATCGTTTTTAATCTCCAGCAATTAATGGGTAGAATGATGTTGCCTTTGTCAGGATTTATAGGAGCATTTGTAAGTTTGATGGTGGTTTATAACATAAGCATCAGTAGAGGTAAAATCAGAATTCAGACCATGCTTTTGATTGGAGTTATGTTTAGTTATATCGCTTCTTCGGTAATGATGTTATTGCTTTCACTGGTTTCGACCGATGATATGCAAACTGTGGTTTTTTGGACTATGGGTTCACTCGATGAACCTGATACAAAATTAATTCAGCTCGCCTGCATTTTATCTTTGACAGGATTAATTACTTCTTACATTTTTGTAAGGCCTATGAATGCTATGCGTCTGGGACACGAAAAAGCACGTCATTTGGGTGTTAACACTGAAACTTCAATGCGCATTTTGTTTATAACAGCATCCGTGTTGACTGGAATGGCTGTTTCCATTGCCGGGGTAATTGGTTTTGTGGGACTAATCATTCCGCACTTAATCAGGATGTTGATAGGATCTGACAACAGGGTGCTATTGCTTGCTTCATTTTTAGGAGGTGGGGCATTTCTTGTATTATGCGACAGTGTTGCACGAACCATTATTTTGCCCAACGAGTTACCAACAGGTGTTATTACAGGAATCATTGGTGGGATAATTTTCGTTGTTGTTATTGGCAGAAAAAATGCGAAAATGAATCTGTGACTATCATGCACAACACTCTGGAAATAAAGGATTTTAGTTGCGGATATCATGGAAAATTCATGATCAGCAAAATAAACTTTAATCTACCAAAAGCTTCATTTGCAGGAATTGTAGGCCCTAACGGATCAGGAAAAACTACGCTTTTCAAAGGAATTACATCTGAACTGGAAAGTATTGCAGGAAGCATTTTTATTGATAGCCGAAACATCAAATCTATGAATTTTAAAGAGCGGGCGCAAAAACTAGCCATCGTTTCGCAACATATTGAAAGCCCGGATATTACAGTTGAAGATTACGTATTGCTCGGACGTCTCCCCTATCATGGTAAATTTCAGTTTTTCGAATCAGAAAAAGATTTTGAAATTGCCAAGCATTATATGGAATTAACAGGTACTATTCATCTGAAAGATAAGTACATGGACAGCTTGAGTGGTGGTGAACAACAACTGGCAGCAATTGCCCGCGCACTTACACAAGAACCAGAACTGTTGCTGCTCGATGAACCTACATCACACCTGGATATTGGCCACCAGGTACAAATCTTGAACCTCATCCAAAACCTGAACCAAAATATGGGTTTAACAGTTTTAATGATTATCCACGACCTAAACCTTGCCGGTGAATACTGCAATTACCTGATTATGCTCGATAACGGAAATATGCACCTGGCAGGAACCCCTGAAGAAGTTTTGGATTATAAAAACATTGAAGAAGTGTACAAAACAATTGTAATTACCCAAAAAAATCCAGTTTCGGGTAAACCAGCTGTTTTTTTGGTTTCCGGAAATGTTCTGGGAGAAAGTAAAAAGTACAATAGTCAACGTTGAAACGTTTGAGATTATCCAATTCTCCAATAAAATCAATAATTATCATAAAAATTGATCTAAACCAATTTTTCAATTTGCTATAATTTCTTAATATTGGTCTTATTGCATTCAAATTTATAGCAAAGAATAAAAAAATTTATACATTTGGCTCAACTTACAGCTAATGAATTGAAACAAGTATATCCTAAATTATCGGCTCTTTGGGGAGTAGTTATTGGTTATCAGGTCATCACAATTCTCCTGATTGCCTTTTTTGATTTTAATTATTTTCATTCCCCTGATTTTCTGATCTCAAGATCGATAATTATCATTTTTCTATTTCTCCGGTTTGTTTTAAAAACAGACATCAATCAAAAATTCGGAATTCTTTCAGATACAATGCTAGTTTATTTATCTCTGGCATTTTTTTATGGAGAAACAGCTCATTTTAACACTTTTCTTTTTCCAAAAATTGATCCTTTTCTGGTTCGTTGTGATGAATGGCTATTTGGTTTTCAGCCGTCTATTTGGTTCTCGGCAAAATTCAACCAAGCTATCTTTAGTGAGTTAATGTTCTTGGGGTATTTTTCTTATTACATCATGCCATTTATAGCCTTTCTAATTATTTGGAAATACAAAAGGGATTTTTTTGAAGAATTTTCATTTTTGGTACTTTCTGCCGATTTTGTTTACTACATAATTTTCATTCTGCTGCCTGCTGAGGGGCCACAGTACTTCTTTTCTTACCCGCTTTGCGATATCGATGCAAAAGGTCCATTTGGAGCAATTATTAAACTAGTGCAGCATTTGGGCGAAGCTCCTACTGCAGCTTTTCCAAGCTCGCACGTTGGAGTTATGGTAATTATCCTCACGTTATTATTTAAAGAACATAAAACGCTATTTAAAATATTTGTGCCTTTTTCAGTTACCATTTTATTTTCAACGGTATATATCAAAGCACATTATTTTGTAGATGTGTTGGCAGGATTGCTCAGTGGGCCTGTTATTCTCTTAATCAATAAATATCTTTTTATTAAAATCAAATCTTTACAAAAAAATACTATTTATGTCAATAGAAATTAAAGAAGTAAAAAGCAAAAAAGATTTGCGAACCTTTATTTATTTGCCCGAAGCAATTCATAGCGGACATAATAGTTGGTTACCACCCATTTACATGGATGAATGGAAGCTTTTTTCTGCTGACAAAAATTCTCTTTTTCAACATAATGAGACCATTCTTTTGCTTGCCTTTGAAGGAGACAAACCTGTTGGACGCATAATGGGTATCATTCCCCATCATTTTAATGAAAAACACAATTTGAAGAATGCCCGCTTTGCATTTTTTGAGTGTTATAACGATAAATTGATTTTCAAAACCTTAATAAACAGTATTGAAAATTGGGCTTTAAAGCACAATTGTACTGAAGTGATTGGCCCAATGGCCTTTTCTGATAAAGAGCCTCAAGGTTTTTTAATCAGTGGTTTTGATGCTGAAACTATGATGGTTACCAATTGCAGTTTGCCTTTTATGGTTGAATATATTGCAGAAAATGGTTATTTGCCGCATGTTGATTTATGTCAATATGAAGTTCCCCTCACTTCGGATGTTACTGAAAGGTATAAACCTTTTGCCAAAAGAGTAGAAAACCATAATTCAATTACTGTTCACGAATTTACTTCTACACGGTCGATTAGGCCATTTATTAATCCTGCATTCGATCTGATTAATAAAACATATCAGGATATTTATGGCTTTTCATCTCTGACAAATGAAGAAGCACAGGAATTTTCAAACCGTTTTTTGCCTTTACTTGATGCTCATTTAATAAAAATAATTACCGATCCAAATGGCGAAATGCTTGCATTTGTTGTTGCAATGGCAGATTTAAGCAAAGGGATTAAAAAAGCCAAGGGACGCTTGTTTCCATTCGGATGGTACCATATTTTGAGATCTGGAAAAAAATCAAAAAGACTGGTTTTATTGCTTGGTGCTGTTGCCGAGGAGGTTCGAAACAAAGGTTTGGATGCCATTTTAGGCCATCGGTTATTAGGCTCCGCAATTAAAAAGGGATTTACATCACTTGATAGTCATTTGATAATGAAAGACAATTACAAAATGAGGCGAGAGATTGAAAGGCTTGATAATTATAGGCTATATAAGGAATATCGAATTTTCAATAAAAAATTAGAATAATATTTTGGCCAGCTCAACAAGCAGTTGAATAGATCCAGACACTGAGCTCGTCGAAGACTTTTTTATAACTAAACGTTTTGGTTCATTATTCTTAAATTTTCCAACGTACGCCCATGAAATAAAATCTGAGGAATTCTAATATCAATTAACTCAAATTTATGACTTTGATCCAGGGCTTTATGCAGATACCACGCACTTTCCGGCATCTTAAAAGATATCGCGAAATCATTTATATTTTGGTAAAGAATGGTTTGGGCGATTTAGTTGGCAGAACTAAGGTAATAAGTTTAGGTTTTTTAAGGGGGAAAAAATCCAAGGATAAATTAAAAAGAGTTAGGGTTAAACAATTAACTATTTTTGAGCGGATTAGAATGGCGATGGAGGATTTGGGGCCTACTTTTGTAAAATTAGGACAAATACTAAGTAACCGCCCCGATATTTTACCACTGGCATTTATTATTGAACTTGAAAAGTTACAAAAGGATGTTGCACCATTTCCATTTGACCAGGCCAATAAAATATTAGAGGAGGAATTAAAAGATAAAAAAAATGAATTCTTTCTCGAAATTGATCCAATTCCATTAGCCTCCGGTTCCATTGCGCAAGTTCATAAAGCAACTTTGCGAACTGGCGAAAAAGTGGTTGTGAAAATTCAACGACCAGGAATTTCAAAAATTATCGAAACAGATATTGAAATTATGCAGTTTCTGGCAAAGCTGGCTCAACGAAAGTTTCCCGAATTTAAAACCATTGATTTACTGTCGATTATCAATGAGTTCAAAAATACCATTAAAAAAGAGATAGATTTCAATTTTGAAGTTTCGCATATTGAAAGATTTCAAAACAACTTTTATAATGATTCTGATATTTATGTTCCAAAGTTATATAAAAACCTTTGCAGTAAAACTTTAATGGTGATGGAATATATTGATGGATATACCATTAATGAATTGCTTGCTGAGAAAAACCATAAAATAAATCCCATCACAATTGCTAAAAAAGGGGCGAACCTCATTTTAAAACAAGTCTTCACATTCGGTTTTTTCCATGCAGATCCGCATCCAGGAAATATATTGATACTTACCGATTCCAGAATTTGTTTTTTAGATTATGGAATGACTGGTTCTTTGCCGGTAAAACATCGTGAATTTCTGGCTGATATAATTTTGGGTTTTGTTAGTAGAGATTCTGCCAGAATAGTGCGGACATTAAAAAAGTTCTCGCAAGCCGATGAAACTATTGATATGAACAACTTGGAGTTACAAGTAAGTGAGCTGGTCGATGAATTTACATTTATTCCTTTAAATAGAATCGATTCCACCCAGGTGCTCAATAAAATCATTTCTTTACTTGTAGAATTCAAATTAAATCTCCCTCCAGCAGTTTTTTTATTGGCTAAATCGTTAATTATAATCGAGGGTGTAGCAAGAAAATTAGATCCAGAGTTCAATATTTCTGAATATGTACAACCATTTGCTAAAGATTTATTGAATGAAAAAATTGATCCAATTAAATTAATTAAAAAGAATTATCCAAAAGCAATTGATCTTATTCATAATCTTGTGGAATTTCCGGGTATTGCCTTCGAAATTTCAGAGTTGATCAGGGATGGAAAAATAAAAATTGGGATTGAGCATAAAGGTTTATCCCCAATGATTGAAAATAATAGAAAAAACAGTAATACCATAGCCCTTGCCATTATTTCAGCTTCTATTTTTTTGACATCAGGAATAATAATCGCTGCAAAAATTCCACCTTTTTGGAACAATTTATCAATTGCCGGGCTTGCTGGATTTTCATTGTCAGGATTAATATCATTGATTATCATTTATAAAGGACGCAAGTGAAATTAATTAATCCACCACAATATATTATTTTTAGGAAATAAATTTAAATTTCACTGGCTTTAACAATAAAAAGTAAGCATTTATGACATTTATTCAAAAAAATTACGCTCATAAATATTTGACAATTATTATGTTGAATTCATCCTTAAATAAAATCTAAAAACAGACAGATGAAATATTATACTTTTTTAATAATCTGTATCACTTTGATTTCAATCAAAATGACAGCCCAGGACGAAATAATACCGTTATGGAATAAGAATCTTCCAAATTATAAGAATACAAACGAAATTGAAAAAGTTGAAAATGATGATATTATTTGGATAAGTAACGTCCAGGAACCAAATATTGCAGTATATCTAGCATCCAAAAAAAATAAAAGCGGACAAGCAGTAATTATCTGCCCAGGTGGTGGATACGAAGGATTGGCCTATGACATAGAAGGCATAGATATAGCCAAATGGCTTAACTCAAAAGGGATTACAGCTTTTGTTCTCAAATATCGTTTACCAGTTTCAAAATCAAACATAAATGGCACTTTATCCCCATTAATGGATGCAAAAAGAGCAATTCGCCAGGTACGTTATTATTCAGAAAAATGGGGCATCGATAAACATAAAATTGGCATTATGGGATTTTCAGCAGGTGGTCATTTAGCTTCTACTTTGGGCACTCATTTTTACAGTGATTCTGAAAAAGTGAATGATGACATCGATTCTATCAGTGCCCGCCCCGATTTTATGGCATTGATTTACCCGGTAATTACCATGAAAGAGAATCTTACACATATGGGTTCAAGAAATGCTCTACTTGGTAAAAATCCTGATAAGAAATTAATTGACTTTTATTCAAATGAACTGCAAGTAAAGGAAGATACACCGCCATGCTTTCTGGTTCATGCCACTGATGATGACGTGGTACCGGTTGAAAATAGTCTGAATTTTTATCAGGCATTAAAAAATAATAAAATAGCTGTTGAAATGCATTTGTACCCAAAAGGTGGACATGGATTTTCTCTTGCTTTAAAAAACGGTTACTTACAAACCTGGACAGATAGGTTTTGTGATTGGATAAATGGTTTAGAAAACATGAAATTAAAGTAAGGGAATTAAAAAGAACAGCATTTTATATAGTGAAACTATTTTATAATTTGAAATTGGAATTTTAGCTTTTTGAGTTTTTAATATTTAATATGCAAGCAATGAAAGTTTTCAATATATTTTGTAAGCAATTGGTCATTAAACTAGTACGCATTGTATTTTTTTTAATACCTTTTACGTGCAATTGCCAATCGAAAATTCTACCAGATAGTATTTTGAATGTTCTGGCTGAACAATTAGCAAAAAAAGGCGAATATATTTTAAAAAAAACTGCCCGAATAGATAGTTTAAAAAACAAACTCAATTCATTAGAATCCAATAATTTTTCTGCCAAATATGATCTTTATGAGAAGTTAAATATTGAATTTCAATCCTATAATTTTGATTCTGCATTTTATTATGCCAATCAGCTTATACAAACCAGCTATTTATTAAAGGAAAAAACTAAAATTTACCATGCGAAAATTCACCTGGGCTTTATTATGTTATCATCTGGCATGTTTAAAGAAACATTTGACTCGTTGCATACAGTAAATGCCAAATACCTTCCAAATAATTTAAAAATCGAATACTATTCGTTGCTGGCAAGGGCATATTATGATATTGGAGAGTACAATAAAGATAATTTTTACAATCCAAAATATACAGATCTTGGAAGTAAATATATCGATTCTGCAAGAATATTGTGTGCAAAAAATACATATGATGACCTATATTTAAGTGGACTAAAAAACCTTAGAAATGCCAACATGAGCAGTGCAAAGTATAATTTAAGTATTCTTATAAAACAGGGAAATTTAAACAATCACCAATTTGCGATAACAGCATCGACCTTAAGCTTTATTTATTTAGTTTATGGAGATACAACGCAGGCTACAAATTTACTGGCACAGGCCTGCATCAGGGATATTCAAACTGCCACCAGAGAAACTTCGGCAATGACCAGTCTGGCAGAATTGCTATACAAAAAGGGCAACATTAAATATGCATATGATTTTATCATAGCGGCCATGGATGATGCTGAGTTTTATGGCGCTCGGCAAAGAAAAATCCAAGCCGGTTCAATTTTACCGATAATAGCATCTGCAAAGATCAATAATGTTGAAGTTCAAAAGACGAAATTATTGAAATATTCAATTGGCATTACGGCACTAGCAACTCTAGTACTTATTTTCATTATCATATTTTTACGTCAATACCGGCTTTTAAAAAAAGCAGATATATTAATTCTGGAAGCAAATAATAAATTAACAACAGCCAATTATAAACTAACAGAAACCAATAATAAACTTACAGAAGTTAACGGTAAATTACTTGAAGTTGACAAAATAAAGGAAGAATATATCGGGTATTATTTTAATATTAATAGTGAATATTTAGATAAAATTGAAAAATTCAAAAAATCCATTGATCAAAAACTAATGGCCAGAAAATTTGATGACATCAACTATATCATTAATAATATTAACCTGAAAAAGGAAAGAGAATATCTCTACTTTAGTTTTGATAAGGTTTTTTTAAAATTATTCCCTGATTTTGTTCAAATATTTAATTCCTATTTCAATGAAGAGGACAGAATAATTCTTGAAAAAGACCAACTTCTAAACACCGAGCTCCGGATTTTTGCACTAATTAGAATGGGAATTTCGGATAGTGAAAAATTGGCAAAAATACTTGGGTATTCCCTAAATACAATATACTCTTATATAAACAGGATAAAAACAAAATCAATTATCCCAAATGAGGAATTCAAGAAAAAAATAATGGAAATTAAAACTATTTAGAGCATTTTTCCCTTATATAAAACTTATATTTTTCAAACACTTCATCAAAATTATATCGCTAATAATTAGCGCATTATAATCCATAAGTTAAAAATATTTTTATATTCTGCATATTAAAATTGAAGATAAGCTGGCCATGCAATTCTTTTGTATGGTCATGATGAAGCAAGTTCAAAACTTTATCTCAAAATCTTAAAATCAATTTTAATATGCTTAAAGTTTATACAAATTATTTCGTTTTTATTTTCTTGTTTTCAAGTTCACTTTTCTCATGTAAAGAGAAAAATGAAAGATACAACGTAAAATCTCCTGATGGCAACATTAATGTAACTTTTCAAGTCCATGATGGAATTCCATATTACAATCTGGAATTCAAAAACCAAATTATTATAAAAGACTCCAAACTTGGATTTGAGTTTGATTCAATGCCTGCATTTAAAGATCATTTCCGCGTTGAAAGTGCCAAAACTGAAACTAAAGATGAAACATGGACACAGCCTTGGGGCGAAGTGAAAAACATAAGAAATAATTACAATAGCCTTTCTGTTATTTTAAAAGAAAAATCAGCATTAAAACGAACCCTAATTATTGATTTTAAAGTTTTTAACGATGGAATTGGTTTTAGATATGAAATTCCCGAGCAACCTGAATTAAAGCAATTTAAAATCATGGACGAATTAACCGAGTTTAATTTTGTACAGGATTTTAATGCATGGTGGATACCTGCATATGGTACTGAGATGGATTATGAGTATTTATTCAACAATAATAAGCTAAGCGAACTGAAAGAAAATGTACATACACCTCTGACCATGACATTTGGAGATAGTTTATACTTAAGTATTCACGAAGCCGCCCTTGTCGATTATGCTGCAATGACCCTTAAACCTCTTGGCCTAGGCAAGCTAAAGTGTGATTTAGTTCCTTGGTCCACAGGCGAAAAAGTTAGAGCTAAAACTCCTTTGAAAACACCATGGCGGACTATTCAAATTGCTGGAAAAGCAGGAGATTTAATTACGTCCTACCTCATCTTAAATCTTAATGAACCCAATAAATTGGGTGATGTATCATGGATTAAACCTGGTAAATATGATGGAATTTGGTGGGGAATGCATATTAAAAACAACACATGGGAAATGGGCCCAAAACACGGTGCCACTACCGAAAATGTATTAAAAATGATTGACTTCGCTGCCGAAAACAATATCTCAGCCGTGCTGGTTGAGGGCTGGAACCAAGGTTGGGAGAACGATTGGTCACTCGGAAAATTCAATTTTTCAAAACCATATGCAGATTATGATATCGAAAAAATTAGCAAATATGCAAATGAAAAGCATATAGGTATTATTGCCCACAATGAAACTGGTGCCAATGTAGAAAACTATGAGCAACAAATGGAAGATGCCTATGCTTTTTGCAGAAAATATGGCATTCATCGATTAAAAACCGGATATGTAAATAAACAGCCCAAAGAATTTCATCAAAGCCAATTCATGGTCAACCATTATAATAAAGTAATGGAAATGACTGCAAAGTCACAAATTATGCTGGATGTTCATGAACCCGTTAAAGGCACAGGATTACGACGTACTTATCCAAATATGATGACCCGAGAAGGTGCAAGAGGCACAGAATATGAAGCTTGGAGTAGTGGAAATCCACCATCGCATACAACAATTCTTCCGTTTACCAGATGTCTTGCCGGGCCGTTGGATTACACTCCCGGAATATTTAATCTTTTGTTTGATAAAAAAAGCAATTTTAGAATACAGACAACACTTGCAAAACAACTTGCATTATATGTTGTGATATATAGTCCTTTGCAAATGGTTCCGGATTTACCTGAAAATTACAAAGGTAATCCTGCATTTAAATTCATACAAGACGTTCCTACCGATTGGGAAGAAACCAAAGTGCTCAATGCAAGTATCGGAGATTTTGTAACCATTGCTAGAAAAGACAGAAATAGTGACGATTGGTATCTGGGAAGCATCACCGATGAAAATACACGAGAGTTCAGCTTGAATTTAGACTTTTTGGATGCAGGTAAAAATTATACTGCTGAAATATATGCTGATGGCCAGGATGCCAGCATGGAGCTAAAACCATTATCGATAGATATCCATAATAAACAAGTTAATTCAAAAACCATATTCAAAATAAAATTGGCTGCAGGAGGTGGTCAGGCAATCAGATTTCATCCTGCTAAATAGGGAAAAATTGTATCAATATTGACTTTGAGTTGGCAAATAATATAATAAAAAACAAACCCTATAAAAACCAACCACTTATCTAATTTTCCAAAGGAAAGAATAATTCTTTATTAAAAACTTTACAGTTAATCAAGTAATTGTAATTCAATTAAGTATTTAATTAACCAAATTATGAAAAAAATGATGAAAAAAAACAAATTTAGAAGTATCATTCAGCTAGTGCTATTGATAGCTTGCTTGAATGCTCTTACTTCATGGCAAGCATTTGCTCAGCGCGATTTAACAGGTCGGGTAACCGATTCTGAGGATGGCAATCCTATTCCAGGGGTAAATGTTACTGTTAAAGGAACTTCAAATGGCACTATCACCGACTTTGATGGAAATTTTAAGTTGAAAGTATCCGACAATGATATCATAGTTTTTTCCTACATATCTTATGCTACCCAGGAAATTACTGCCGGAACATCCAATTCATTGAGGGTAATATTAGAACCTTCGGCAGAAACCAAGGACGAGGTAGTGGTTGTTGGTTATGGCAAGGTAAAAATAAAAGATGCAACTGGTTCCGTAACCATGCTTGATTCTAAAAGTTTTGACAAAGGTGTAGTTTCATCTCCTCAGGAATTGATGATGGGCAAAACTGCAGGTGTTGTTGTTACAAGCAACAGTGGCGCACCGGGAAATGCTTCAACTATCCGCATTCGTGGCGGTGCTTCTTTAAATGCAAGCAACGATCCACTTATTGTAATTGATGGAGTGCCAATTAGCAATAATAATCTTGGAGGTTCTCCAAATATTTTATCAACAATAAACCCAAACGACATCTTAACTTTTACTGTGCTTAAAGATGCTTCAGCTACCGCAATTTATGGTGCAAGAGCTTCAAATGGTGTAATTCTGATTACAACCAAAAGAGGTGGTAAAGAATTTAAAGTCAATTACTCTGCTACAGGTTCATTTTACACAGCACCAAAAAAAGCTGATGTATATACAGGCGAAGAGTTTCGCACCCTGATAAATCAACAATATCCTGGAGTAACCGCAGTCACTTCAATGCTAGGAACTGCTAATACAGATTGGCAAGACCAAATTTACAAAACTTCTTTCGGACAAGATCACAACCTGAATTTTTCAGGAACTGCTGCAAAAATGCCTTACAGGGTTTCCATTGGTTATAACAATACAGATGGTATTCTTAAAACCTATAATTTTGAAAGAACAACATTGGCACTTGGCTTAGATCCTTCTTTTTTTAAAGATAAATTGAAAATCAACATCAACATTAAAGGAATGTTTAACAAAAACAATTTCGCCGATCAGTCCGCTATTGGCGATGCAATTGCATACGATCCCTCACAACCTGTTTATAATGGAAATACCCGCTGGAGAGGCTATACATCATGGACATCTGGTGGAATTGACGGAACCAGTGTTAATCTTGCTCCAGCCAATCCTTTAGCCAGACTTGAGCTTACAGACAATACGTCTAAAGTAAAAAGAAGTATCGGTAACATTAAACTTGATTATGAACTTCCCTTTATAAGCGATTTGCACGCAACACTTAACGTTGGTTACGATTTTGCTAAAACTGAAGGACACAACAATGCGAAAGACAGTACCCAATGGGTTTACGAACCAACTGTTGCTGGTGGTAGATTAAATCCTTACGAGGGTAAGAGTCAAAATGAATTAATCGATTTCTACTTAAACTATACCAAAGATATAGCAGCTATCGATAGTAAGGTGGAATTAATGGCAGGATATTCAGAATCCTATTTTTATACTTCAGGCGCTGATTCTACAATGGACTCATATGGTGAAAATGCTACAAGGGTAAACGTATATGAAACTGATTACTATCTCCGCTCTTTTTTCGGAAGGTTAAATTATACATTTAAGAACAAATATCTTTTTACTGCAACGTTGAGAGATGATGCTACTTCGCGATTTGCGCCAGAAACCAGATGGGGCTTGTTTCCTGCTTTTGCATTGGGGTGGAAAATTAGCGAAGAGAACTTTTTGAAAGAAAATAATACAATTTCAGAACTAAAACTTCGGTTAGGCTATGGCGTTACAGGCCAACAAGATATATACAGCAATGATTACCCGTATATTTCCACTTACACAAAAAGTGATAATGCCGCCCGTTATCAGTTTGGACCTAATTTTTACAATACATTGCGACCCGATGGCTATGATAAAAACATAAAATGGGAAAGTACTACCACTATCAATATGGGATTGGACTTTGGCTTCTTTAAAAACAGAATAACCGGTTCGTTCGATATATATGAAAAAAAATCGGAAGACTTAATTGCATACGTACCAGTAGCCGCAGGAACCAACTTTGTGAGCTCAATTACCACAAATGTTGGTAGCATGAAAAACAGAGGAGTTGAGTTAAATCTTAATGCAAATATTATTTCAACCAAGGACTTTAATTGGACATTTGGTTATAATATTACTTATAATCAAAACGAAATCACAAAACTAAATTTAAGCAATGATCCTAACTTTTTTCTTCCATTAGGAGGAATCGGCGGCACTACATCAGGAACAATCCAGGTTCATAGTGTTGGAAATCCAAGGTCTTCGTATTATGTATACCAACAAATATATGACACCAATGGTAATCCAATTGAAGATGCATATGTTGACAGGAATAATGATGGAATTATCAATACTGCTGATTTGTATGTATATAAAAGCCCAGATCCTGCTGTGCTAATGGGTATAAACTCACAATTCACGTATAAAAACTTTGACCTGTCATTTTCAGGTAGAGCCAGCATAGGAAACTATGTTTATAATAACGTAGCATCCAACAGCACATATGCCTCATTATACAGTTCTCTTGGTTTCCTTAGGAATGCAAATACTTTAGCTGATGAAACTAAATTTACAACAGCTGTAAATACCAGATTTTCTGACTACTATGTAGAAAATGCTTCTTTCTTTAAAATGGATAATATTAATTTGGGATACAGGTTCAATAATTTAGTCAACAACAAACTAAACTTGCGCATTGGAGCAGGCGTTCTCAATGTTTTTGTAATCACTAAATACAAAGGTATTGATCCTGAAATATCTGGAGGACTTGATAATAATTTCTTTCCACGTTCACGGACATTTTTCCTTAGCTTGAATGCTGATTTCTAATTATTAAATAATTTCTTGGCGACTTGGCAATTTGTCGGCGAAAAAATAAATAAGTTGAACAACCAAAAATATAAACTGATGAAATACAATAAATTAATATTAATAACATTTCTCCTATTTGGAGCATTGTTATCATCCTGCCTGGGCACTCTTGATACAGAGCCCTTAAACAAGCAGATTACAACTTCAAAGAACGTTTTCGATGATCCTGCATCATATAAAGAATTTCTGGCAAAGCTTTATGGAGCTATGACTCTTACCGGTCAGCGCGGGGAATATGGTCAACCTGAAATATCCGCTCCAGACGAGGGCACTACTTCTTTCCTTCGCATGTATTGGGGAATGCAGGAAATTACCACTGACGAATGTATTTGTGCATGGGGCGATCCCGGACTTACGGAATTTCACGGACATAATTGGTCAGAACAAAACGGTTACAATGAATTATTGTATAAGCGGATTTTTATCAATATTGCCTATTGTAATGAATTTATCCGCGAAGTAAGTGCAAGAATCGGTGGATTATCAGCAGATAAAAAACCTGAAGTTTCACAATTTGTGGCTGAAGCCCGCTTCCTCAGAGCTTTTTACTATTCTATAGCTTTAGACATTTGGGGCAATGTCCCTTTTATCACTGAAAAAGATGCAACAGGTGCTTTTCTTCCTGCACAAATTAGCAGAACTGATTTGTTTGCGTATATCGAAGGTGAATTAAATGCCATAATTCCTGAATTGGCTGATGCTGGCCAAAACGAATATGCTCGTGCAGATAAAGCAGCAGCATGGACAGTATTGGCTAAAATGTATCTCAATGCTGAAGTGTATTTAGGTGCTGGTAATAAACGTTATACAGAATGTATTGCCAATTGCAAAAATATTATTGCCGGTGGATACTCACTTGCAAATAAATACCAGGATTTATTCCTGGCCGATAATGCAAGTTTACGCAATGAAATCATTTTTCCAATTGCCGAAGATGGAAACAATACCAGAAATTATGGTGGAGTAACATATATTATTCATGCAGAGGTAGGTGGAACAATGGATGCAGCCAATGAATTTGGAATTGGTTCTGGAGGTTGGAACGGAAATCGTTTAACAAATACTTTTGTTAATAAATTTGCCGATTTAACCGGAGCCACTGATTCTCGCGCAATTTTCTATACCGATGGCCAAATTCTTGACATCAACAATCCAACAGTATTTACCGAAGGTTACTTGTGCGCCAAGTATAAAAATATTACATCTGCTGGGGTAATAGGCCAAAATGCAACATTTGTGGATACTGATTTTCCATTGTTCAGGTTGGCCGATATTTATTTAATGTATGCCGAAGCTGTTGTTAGAGGTGGAACAGGTGGCGATATGGGTACAGCCGTAAATTATATAAATCTTTTGCGCACCCGTGCCTATGGCGACAACTCAGGAAACATTGCAGCAGCAGATCTTACGCTTCCTTTTATATTGGACGAAAGAGCACGAGAATTATATTGGGAAGCCAGCCGCAGAACTGATTTAATACGCTTTGGCCTATTTACTGGTGATGGTTATCTTTGGGATTGGAAAGGAAATGTAAAAGCTGGTACGTCGACTCCTTCCTATGCCAACTTATTCCCAATTCCTTCATCGGACATGGCCGTTAATACAAATCTGGTACAAAATAATGGATACTAAAACTTAAAAAAATGAAACAACTATATTTTTTAATTCTAATTCCGTTCTTGATTATTTCATGCAAAAAGGACGAAACAAAAGTAGCAATCAGTCCTGAACCAATTGCTGCAGAGATTATTCTTCCACAAAATGACTTTTCACAAATTATCTATCAGGATAATTTAGCTGAAGAACTTATTTTCAGCTGGAGCAAAGCAGATTTTGGCGTTAACACTCAGATTAATTATAAACTCGAAGTTGATTCTTCGGGAGGTGATTTTACAAATGCAGTGTCAATCGGAGCTACATCAGGCGATACACTTATTGTTAAATTAGGTGATTTAAATACTACACTTCTTAACAAACTTAAAGTATCACCAAATGTAGCTTCATCACTTATACTAAGAGTTACAGCATCAATCAATGATAAATTTGAAACTGTTTCCACAATAGTTAACTTTTCAATTACTACATGGAAAGATATAACAGACACCAAACCTGCTGAATTATGGTTGCCAGGGAGTTACCAGGATTGGAAGCCTGCTCTCGCTCCAACTATCAAGGCAATTAGCTTAACAGAATTCGAAGGTTATGTCTACATCCCTGTCGGTGCTGGATTTAAATTTACAAGCTCACCAGATTGGGATCATATAAATTATGGAGACTCCGGAACACCTGGTTTATTAACAACAGACGGTCTTGCCAATGGCCTCTCTCTTAATGTAGGTGGATATTATAAATTCTATGTAAATACAGAAACCCTCGCTTATGAAATTATCCTTGTAAACTCATGGGGAATGGTTGGAACTGCTACACCTGGTGGTTGGGATACAGATACAAATTTAAATTTTGACCCAGCTACTGGCTTGTGGTCTGCTTCAATTGATTTGGTTGCCGGAGCCTTAAAGTTTAGGGCAAATGATGGTTGGGATTTAAACTATGGACCAGCAAATACAACCGAACTTGTCGGAACCTTAATCCAAACAAACGATGCAATTAATATTACAGAAGCTGGAAATTACACAGTTACAATGGATTTAAGGAAAACTGAAGCTCCTTATAAATATCAATATTCAGTAGTTAAAAATTAGTATTATTTAGGTTAGATTACTTTGGAAATAGTATGGCTTACGATTTTTGCTTTTCGCTAAGTCATACTATTTTATTTTTAAGATTATTACGGTTGCTTTGTACAAAATTTATGATTGCTTTGCATGGTTAAAATATCTAAAAATAAAAACTACTTATTTTTAGTTCTATTTCAATAAAAGTAATTAAGTCGAAAGTATTCTTAATAAAATATTTCCATGAATATGAAACATGCATTAAAAAATAAACACATGAAATTAATCATCTCCCTTTTGTGTATCATTTCAGCTTGCAATTCACCTGGCGATGTTCTGCCAATTAACAACAATGATAAAGTAGAATATACGCAATATGGCGTTCCGTTTAAAGATGTTCCAAATCTGGAAGATGCAGTTGTATATGAAGTTAACATGAGGTCATTCAGTGCATCGGGCGATTTTCAAGGTGTAATAGATAGACTTGATGAAATAAAAAAATTAGGTGTTAATGTGATATGGCTAATGCCAATTTATCCAGTAGGGCAGTTAAACTCTGCCGGAGGTCTGGGTTCACCTTATTCTGTGCGAAATTACAAAGGCGTAAATCCCGAATTTGGTGACCTTGCAATAATTAGGGAACTAATTGAAAAGGCGCATAGCAAAGGAATGGCAGTTATCCTAGATTGGGTAGCAAACCATACTTCGTGGGATAATCCATGGATAACAAATAAATCATGGTACACGCAGGATAATTCAGGTAATATTATTTCGCCTCCGGGAACCAACTGGACTGATGTTGCTGATTTAAATTTCAATAATTCTACCATGTGTGACTCAATGATAAGTTCAATGAAATACTGGATTTTAGAGGCTAATGCTGATGGTTTCCGTTGTGATGCGGCCGATTTTGTACCTGCAACATTTTGGACTCAGGCATTGAACGAACTTAAAAATATTGATGGCAGAAAAATAATTTTGTTAGCTGAAGGAGGCAAAGCAGATAACTTTACAGCTGGATTTCAAATGAACTATGCGTGGGACTTTTATACAGCCATAAAAAATGTTTTTAAATCAGGAGGAAACGCAAATCTTATATTTCAAGCAAATATAAACGAATATAACACGCCAGGATCTGTTGAAAAACTAAGATATATCACAAATCACGATATTTATGCCTGGGACGAAACACCTACAAGTGCCTTTATTTCGGCAGAAGGTTCGGAAGCTGCTTTTGTAATCACTTCATACCTCAATGGAATTCCACTTATTTACGCAGGACAAGAAATAGCTTATCCAAATGCAATTTCTATTTTTGATAAAAATCCACTAAATTGGACTTTGAATAATCAGATTTTATTGGATTATCAAAAGATTATGCAATTCAGAAATTCTTCACCGACAGTAAAAAAAGGACAACTTACTACTTATGACAACCTTGACGTCATTGCTTTTAAAAAAGTATTACTTACTGATGAAGTTTTGATAATAGCCAATGTCAGAAATTCAACAATTAATTATTTAGTTCCAGCTGAGTTTAAAAATTCGGCATGGCAAAATGCATTAACTAATCAGCAATTTGATATTGTTGAATCAATATCATTAGCACCTTTTGGATTCTTAATTTTAAAAAAATAAAAATTCGGATTTTACAATTTAAAGATTTTACCTACTACCATTTGATTGACTAGGAGAGATGAATATTTGTTGTAATATCGTCTCTCCTATTATAATTTTTAATAATTGACAGATCTTCAATCATGTAGAAAATACTAAATTTTTCTATTTATTTCTACTTTATGGAGTTAAAACGACTTGATATTATGACACATAATTATAAATAAACACATAATCAGATAGAAAAAATTCACAATAGTAAAATATTGTTCTAATACGCCTTTTTATGAGTAAGTGCCTAAATGTTTATGTGATAATTTTTTAAAACTTTTCGATACAAGCGCAACATGTTAAAATTCAATTACTTTTATCATAGTAAAATAGAATTTTAATTTTTCGTAATTTCTCCATCCTATTTTCTCGTTTCATATTACTTTTTATGAAATTTCATCTTATTAAATAACTTGATTTCATTATAATTCCTAAAAATACAATTATATAGAATATCAATCCTAAAATTGCACCAACCTCGTCCAAAACTATCAGAAATATCAAAACTAATTGCGACCTTTGTCTGTTGAAATAAGTGAAGATTGGTCAATAATCAAAAGAATAAAGATTTAAAATCCATAAATATTATGAAAAACAATACCGTTAAACTCTTTTTATCAGGCATATTACTGCTTGTCTTGACATCACAAATCAAATCTCAATTAGTTGACAGGAAATTTGAAAAGATTGAAGATGATGGCAGTAAAATTGAGATCTATGTAACCGATGGAAAATATCAAATAGTCCCTTTTAATGACAAAATAGTCCATTCCACCTTTTATCCTAAAGACAAAGATGTGAAGAACTTTTCGTTTGCAGTGGATATGGAACCATTGAAAGTCGATTATAAAATTACCGATGAAGGAAATATTATTAAAATCAATTCAAAAGGTATTCAAATTCAAATAAATAAAGTTCCATTTCAAATATCATATTACTTCAATAACAAACTCCTAATTGCTGAAAAGTTAGGATATCAAGCCACCGACAGCAACCAAATTATGAATTTTGCAATAGAAAAAGAAGAAATTTTTTATGGCGGAGGTGCCCGTGTATTGGGAATGAACCGAAGAGGAAACCGTTTAAAATTGTATAACCGTGCCCATTATGGATATGAAAAACATTCCGAACTCATGAATTTCAGTATGCCTTTGTTCTATTCATCAAAACTATATGCTGTTTTGTTCGACAATGCATCTGCGGGATTTCTGGATTTGGATAGTAAAAAAAACAATACCCTGAATTATGAAACTTCAGCTGGAACCATGAATTATTACGTAATTGCTGATAACAATTGGCTCAATCTGATCAATCAGTATACTTTACTAACAGGCAGGCAGCCATTGCCTCCAAGATGGGCGTTTGGAAATTTCAGCAGCCGTTTTGGTTATCATTCTCAGGCAGAAACAGAAGCCACCGTTGATAAATTTTTTAAAGACAGTATTCCTCTAGATGCTGTAATCATTGATATTTACTGGTTTGGTAAAGAAATTAAAGGTGAGATGGGCAATTTGAATTGGTATAGGGATAGTTTCCCCGACCCGGATAAAATGATTGCCGGATTCAAAGCAAAAGGCGTAAAAACAATATTGGTAACTGAGCCATTTATACTTACAACTTCAAACCGTTGGAAAGAAGCAGTTGATAATCATGTGCTAGCCACTGATAAAGCAGGAAAACCTTTTATTTTCGATTTTTATTTCGGAAATTCAGGATTGATTGATTTGTACAATCCCATTGCCAGGGATTGGTTTTGGAACATCTATAAAAATTTTACCAATCAGGGAGTTGCCGGCTGGTGGGGCGATTTAGGTGAACCGGAAGCGCATCCATCTGGATTGCAACATGCCATCGGCTCATCAGATGACATACACAATGCATATGGCCATGAATGGGCAAAACTTATATTTGACGGCTATAAAAAAGATTTCCCCGAAACACGGCCATTTATATTGATGCGTGCTGGATTTGCAGGTTCCCAGCGATATGGGATGATTCCATGGACTGGAGATGTGAGCCGCAGCTGGGGAGGCCTATATCCACAAACAGAAATTTCACTTCAAATGGGTATGCAGGGAATGGCCTATACGCATTCCGATTTGGGGGGATTTGCAGGAGGCGACAAAATTGGCAATGAACTATATACCAGATGGTTGCAATATGGTGTTTTTCAACCTATTTACAGACCACATGCTCAAGAACAAATACCTGCTGAACCCGTTTTTCAAGAAGCTAAAACCGAAGCATTTGCCAAAAAATCTATTGAATTGCGCTATCGCTTAATGCCTTACAACTATAATTTGGCATTTGAAAACAACCAAACAGGCAAACCGCTTATGATTCCTCTTTTCTTTAACGAAACAGGTAATCAAAAACTGATGACTTATAATAATGCATATTTATGGGGTGATGCTTTTCTGGTTTCTCCTGTTAAAGAAAAAGGTACAAAAAGTCAAAAAATTTATCTTCCAAAAGGTTCAACCTGGACTGATTTTTTCAATGGAAAAATCTATGAAGGAGGCTTGGAAATTACCGTTCCTTTAAAAATTGATAATATTCCGGTTTTTGTCAAAGGGGGCTCATTTATTCCAATGACAATTAAAGCAGTTAGTTCTTCAAACTATTCGCTGAATACATTTGAACTACATTATTTTGTGGATACGAAACAATCCAAAAGCAATTATAAATTATATAATGATGATGGTGAAACACCAAATGCATTTGAAAAAGGGAAGTACGAAATGATGGACTTTGATGCAATCAATGATGCCAAATTGCTACAAATATCTCTAAGCAAACAAACTACAATTGATGATTACAAAAACATGAATAATCAAGTTCATTTGATGATACACAATTTGACTAAAAAGCCAAAAAATGTAAAAATAAATGGCAACATTTTAAATTTAACAGATTGGAAATGGAATGCCAAAGATGGTGTGCTGGAAATTAGTGCAAATTGCTCGATTGAAAAAGAAATCATAGAGATTTCAAAATAAATTTTCCATACCTTGTCAAATCATTTAAGGTTTGACAAGGATTTATTCAGTTAAAATATCTATAATTTTGCTTTCTTCTATTTTCTGAAATTATTAATCAAACGGTCCATTCTAATTGTAAATTTTTCTGCCCCAATTTCATTTAGATGATCAGAATCGTAAAAATCTTTAGCAGTAAATACACTATCGCTTAACATATTAAAATAAAAACAATTGTTGTGTTTTTTTTGTAATTCATTCATTGCACTTAGGGTTTTATTCAATTGATTGGTATCCAGATTTTTAACATATGTATGAAATGCTGGTGGCGTAAAAACAAAAACCTGAATGTTTCTTTTGCGTGCAAACTCGATGATTGAGGATAGGATTTTCAAATTCTCATTATACAGCGATAAGTCACGATAGGTATGCCTTTGTGCAGTGGCGGGTCCTGAGCTAATCAAATCCCGGTTGTTTTTCGAATTATGTTTTAATCCAAAACCCAAATTGGAACATGATATTTCAGAGTGCCCTTGAAAATAATAACTATCGATTCTTGATAAATTTATTTTCAAGCTATAGCTTAAAAGTTCGGAATAATCTGCAATTTTATTAGTTGTATGAATATTATAATATACAGAATAATTCTTTAATCTCCAATATTCATCGGTTTTTCCAAGCTGCTCAAATAACGAAAAATAAGAAACAGGAATGACAATATTTTTTAGTTTAGAAAAATGTTTTTTGTATTTCATCAGAATTTCAAAATCCAAATCCAGAGTTTGTGAAACATGTGCAGCATTAAAACTGATTGTATGCATATACTCAGGATTTATATCATAAAAAGCATGTGAACTGCCTAAAAATAAAGTTTGGATTCTATCCGAATTTTTAGTCAGATAGCCATTTTTAAAGGAATAATCATTTGGAATATTACGCAAAAGAAATTCCAAACCCAACACTGTTAGTATAATAGGCCCTAAAAAAGCAGAACAATAAATAAGAAATCTTCTCATCTTAAAATTGAAAATAAATAAATTGTTGTTCTTTTCCACCATAATAGAAAATGGCGAATATAAGGCTATAATAAATAGCCCATCTAATTGGTTTATACCAATTTAATCCCAATTTGGCAATTGCATATTGCTGTTCTCTTCCTACCCATTCTATAATTAAAAACAGGAATATTAAAAATACAAGGCTTAAAAAATTTTCAGAACCCGTAAATTCCGGGATAGAGAATGTCGATTTGGAGAATATTCCAGAAATGTAGTTAACTGCCTGTTCCAGACTATTTGCCCTAAAGAAAATCCAGGCAAAAACAGTGATACCAAAAGTAAAGCTCATTTGTAAAAACTCTTTAAAATTTGGGAGGCATTTGCCTTGTGCAATTATTCCAAGGTTTGTTCTGTTTTTGTTTAACAGAAGCAATGGTATAAAATAAATCGCATTTAATAAGCCCCACACAATAAAAGTCAAGTTTGCACCGTGCCAAAATCCACTTACCACAAAAATAATCAATGTATTTCGCACTTTAAACCAAGCTCCACCTTTACTTCCGCCTAAAGGAATATACAAATAATCACGAAACCAGCTTGATAATGAAATATGCCAACGGCGCCAAAATTCTGCAATATCTCTTGAAAAATATGGAAATGCAAAATTTCTTAATAGTTCAATTCCAAAAATTCGGGCAGTTCCCAATGCAATGTCTGAATATCCCGAAAAGTCGCAATAAATTTGAAAAGTGAAAAATAATGCTCCTAAAACAAGAGTACTTCCTGAATAATCAGAAGAATGATTAAAAATTTGGTTTGCATATTCAGCGCAATTATCAGCAATTACAATTTTTTTGAATAATCCCCACAAGATTTGTCGTAAACCATCAATCGCTTTTGAATAATCAAAATATCTTTTTTTTTGAATTTGCGGAAGTAAGTGCGTTGCTCTTTCAATAGGCCCTGCTACAAGCAAAGGAAAAAAACTGACGAAAACAGAATATTCAATAAAATCCCTTACTGGCTTTATTTTGTTTTTATAAATATCAAGAATATATGATAAGCCATGAAAGGTATAAAATGAAATACCAACAGGCAATATTACATTTATTGTCCCTAAATTGGCTTTTAATCCAATATGAATTAAGGCATTAGCAAATGAGCTTGCAAAAAAATTATAATATTTAAAAACACCAAGAAAACCTAAATTCACACTGATACTAAGCCAAAGCCAAAACAATTTCTTTTTCCTCGACTCAGCTTCATGAATTTTTAATCCGGTTAAATAATCCAAAAATGTAGAAAAGACCAATAAAAATAAAAATCTATAATCCCAACAGGCATAAAAAAAATAACTTGCAACAAGAAGTAATACATTTTGAAAACGTAAATTTTTATAGGTAACAAACCAATAAAGTATAAATACGATGGGCAAAAAAAAGGCAAAATCAATTGAATTAAAAAGCATTCTATTTTATTGTTTTATATTTTTATGTTACTTAACCTAAAAAATGAATCAAAAACAGCTTAATTAAGTGGCTAAATTAAAAAAAGAATATTCATCAACTAATATTTTGAGAAATAGTCCCTTTCAAATTAATAATCGGCTATATTCTAAAATCAATTCCGATAAAACAATTTCTATCATCAGAAATTAAACTACATTTGCATTGAAAATTTGGTTTCATTTCCGGATTATGCTGGAAAGGATTAAAATGGGAATCCCGTTAAAATCGGGAGCTGTACCCGCAGCTGTAAGCCTTAAATACGCTTTTCGAAACCCTTTGCCACTGATCATCAACTGATGATTGGGAAGGCCACGAAAAGTAAGGCAAGCCAGAAGACCTGCCAATGTTTCAACATGAATCATAGCTTTCGGGATAAAAGCAATGTGCTCAATTTTTGAGATACATCCCCTTTTTTGTTCTTCTTTTATAGCTCGAGATGTAAAAAATTGGACAAAATGAAAGTTTATGGTTTTTCTATTGTAAAACCTAAATTTTTTAAAAAATGTACAACAAATTAATCATTATCATTTTTCTATTATTGGTCATTTTTCCAATAAAAAGTATGGCTCAATCAGCCGATTCCGCAACAGTTCATTCAATTGATGAAGTAACAGTAAGTGCCTATCGTACAAAATCCAATCTAGGCAAAATACCTCAGCAACTTATCATTATAAGCAAGGATGAAATCAACAGTATACCGGCAAAAAGCCTTGACGAAATATTGAAAAAAAGTGCGTCGATTGATGTTTTGCAATATCCTGGTTTTAACTCAGTAATAGGGCTAAGAGGCTTTGCTCCATCGGGTCTTGGTAAAACAAATACTTTAATCCTGATAGATGGAATACCGGCAGGTACGAATAACATTTCTACTTTAAACCTTGAAAATGCAAACCAACTGGAACTGTTAAAAGGTCCATATTCTGCCTTTTTCGGTTCTGAAGCCATGGCAGGTGTTATTAATATAGAAACCATCCGAAGCAAGGAAAAAATTTCGGGAAAAGCGAGTATCTCTTATGGAAGTTTTAAAACACATCGAATCAAACTAAATGTTGGGGGCAAAATTAATTCCAGATTAAATTTCGATTTATTTGCATCTAACATGGCACAGAACCAAAACTACAAAACCGGGAGTAAAAATTTGCTCAAGTTAAGCGATGAAGAGAAATTGATTATGGAGGAGAAATCATATGGAAAAAAGTATAAAAACACGCAATATGAGCAATATTCTGCCGGAGGACGCCTTGGATTTCAAATAAACAAAGACTGGGAAATTAATTTAACCCAGGATTATTGGATAGCAAAAAATATTCAGGACAACGGAAATTTCTGGGGAACATATGGTGCAACAGAAAAGAACATCGATCGATGGTCGCAAAACATTAGTATTGAAGGTAAATCTGGCAACCATGCATTGAGGCTAAATCCATATTACAGTATAGAAAATACTAATTATTTTAATAGTACGAATCCTGATAATTACCAAACCAGCAATTATAGCTACAAAACCTATGGCTTTATTTTGCAGGACGCATTAAGTTTTGGAACTCATAGAATTATTTTTGGTGCTGATAACAATTCTAAGAAATACGAATCGAAACAATGGTCAAATCCAGACCAGCCTACAAGTCCATATCAGCCCGATTATTTAAATATGGCTACCGGAATTTACGTACAAGCCAATTTTAATTTTCTGGATGATAAATTGAATGCCAGTGTTGGCGGAAGATACGACAATATCGTATCAAAATTGTTCAAAACAGAATTTATTGAAAGCACCGATGCTACAGAGAATTACAATGTTTTTAATCCAAATTTTGGAATACAATTCAAATTTTTTGGTGGTTTCAAAATTCATGCAGCAGCTGGTAGTGCATTCGTAGCACCAGATGCCTTTAAACTTGCAGGAAATTACACAACTCCTTACAGCCATTTTGTGGGTAATCCGAATCTAAAACCAGAAACTTCAATAACCGGTGATTTAGGGCTTGGATATAATAACCAGAAGTTAGGCTTAAATGCAGATGTTACTTACTTTAAAACCAAACATAAGGATATGGTGATTTATGATTATTCAAATCCTGCATTTGTAACATTTATCAACGCCCAGGACGCTAATATGGATGGCCTTGAATTCGAATTTGATTATGATTTTGGTGCTTTAGATAGTTATGCATTCAGCCTAAAACCTTATTTCAGTTATACACATATGTTCAATTCAAAACTTACTGTTGATGGTGTTGAAAACGAAATGCGGTATGTTAGGATAAATAAAGCATCGTTCGGCATCATCTATAACGGCCATAAAGGATTAGCGGCTAGAGTAAATGCACGCTATATTGGACAGAGATATGAAGACAATTATCTGTACGATTACAATTGGCTAACCTATGAACGGATTCCACTCCTTACAGAAAATAATGTGGAAATAAGGCCCAGTTTAATTAACCAGGATGTTATAAAATTTTCTGATTTTCTGATTTTCGATATTTCGGCATCTTATACTTTCAAAGGAAAGCTTGGAATTGGCATTTCAGCAGATAATTTATTGGATGATAATTATTCTGAAAAGGACACTTATTATATGCCTGGCAGAAGTTTTATGGCCAATATTTCTTATAAGTTTTAATTGAAATTGTTATGGCGAAACGGATTTGTTTCGCCATAACATAATTGTAACTCTAATTGTTAATTGCGAGTTTTTGCATACCAATTATTTGTTCTTTCTGTTTCATCTTCAGCATATAATAACCTGATGCCATTTTAGGAATACTCAATTCTATAGTTTGATTCCCTACGGAAATTGGCGAATAATCAGAAGTAAAAACTTTCTTTCCAAGCAAATCCAGCATTTCAATTTCAATTTTATTTGTGTTATTTAACACAAGTACAATTGTCATTTTATTATTAACCGGATTTGGATAAACAGAAAAATTATTTTCTCTATAATTTGGCACCGATATTCCCGTAAGAAGCTGATTGTCCATCCATTCCAAACGCTTTTTTATCCATGTTTCCAGATAGTTAACTTCCTGTAAATAAGTGCTCCCAACAAAATAATTTGGCCATTGATAGGTTCCCAAAATAGGCCATCTAACAAAATTTCGGTCAACAGCATTACCCAAATATTGGATGGTATCGTTTAAGTAGGCCATAATTGAATCCGTTTTGAACGGACCAGACCTCAATTCTTTCCATCTTTTGCTAAATGCATTGCTGTAGTCAGGATCTTGCATCAATCTGGCCCACCAGTGCATTGGATAGTTTTCAGTTGTTCCAAATTTAGGATATAACCAATTATCGGTTGCAAGGTTTAAAGGAGAATAATCGACATTTCCGTAACAAAGATCAAAGTCCCACAATGGGCCAGCAAATAATTTACCGCCATCCGAATCTCTTTTTTTATAAAAAAAGGTGCTGTATCTATAACCATCCACATTATTTACCAACTCATTCATGATTTGAAAATCAATAAATGAATTCATATCCATATATTTTCTAAAACCATAGATTGGATCTTTAAAAATATCTCCATTTAAAATATTCTCCAACGAAGTTATATAATTTCTAATATATGTTTTTTGTGCCGGCACAATATCAGTAGATTTTGGATAGACGTATGTAAAATTGTAATATCGTGAATTTGGATAAACAATACTGGGGTATGATGTAAAATATTCATTTGTGGTTAAATCCCAGGTTTTATCAACTTTAACAATATAACCGCCTGTTAGATTATCTCCTGAAATTTCATCGGGCTTAAGTTTATTAATATCTACACGGTTACTGTCTCGTTTTATTTTTTCAATGACCATATACACTCCATGATAGCTGCCATTCATATATACCTCACAAAACTTAAATCTTGGCTGCCAAGCTCCCATTTTTCGCCCTAAATGGTAAGTAAGTGCATTACGCAGCATGGATTTGTCTGAATAAGGTGCTGAAAGAACCCAGTCTGAATTGGTAGGCATTCCCAAAATACTCACACTTGTATCGAGCCCAGCATTATTCCACAATTCAACGGCAAAATTCTTTTTTGGAAACTGTTGGGACGATTGTCCTCGTATTTCAATCCCAATGTTTCCATCGTAATCAGTTGCATCATCCAAAACTCCATTTAATTGGCCAAATCCATTATCTATTATCTTCATACTTGCAGTAATTTTAGGATTATCAACAATTTCCTTTCCCTTTGTATCAATCATCAATAAAGGCAGATTTGTTTTTTCATTTAAAGGATCGTTAAACCAGGCTGGGACCGGGCGATAAGTTGAACTGGCATCTTTAATACCAACAGATAAAAAAGTTGTTGATGACAAATCAGAAGACTCTATTGCACTATTATGGACCTGAAGGGCCAGTAAATTCACCCCTTCAATCATGTATTTTTTCAAAGTATCCTTTTGAATGATAAACCTTTCAGGTATTCCAGATAAAGGCATATTTGCTTCATGATCTATTATAGAAAAATCTGAAAATGAAGGTCTTAAACCAACAGTTCCTATATTTGCACGGGCAATTTCATGACCATTTAAATAGGCTACAAAAGCATCATCATAATCAACATGGAGAATGGCCCAGTAAATAATTGAAGTATCGACCAGGTTAAAATTAATTCGAAGGTAAACAGAAGGCACGGGAGCTATTGTAGTTCCATCATCACCGTCGCCATAACCAATTCCTCCCGGTCCGGTTGACCATGAGCTGGCATCAAAATTATTATCAGTCCAAGTGGCAGGAGGTTCAGAATTCCCCTGAAAATATTGCCAGCTATCATTTGCGGCAACAACCATTTCCCAGTGATTAATATTTTGCGAACGTATTGATATTAAGCTGGACAACAACAAAATAACCAATGAGATACTCCTGAGAATGTAGACTTTTTTCATACCTAAAACTTGTAGATTAATAACTATTATTCAATACCAATGGCACACAGGTGGGTTTAGCAGGTCAATCAGAAATGCGAATTTATCAATTCTGGCTTAGCTTACCAAATTGAATACAGTCTTTTATTACTAAATAGAATTCATCTAAATAAATTGATTTCTCATTTTTTTGGATTAAATTCTAAAATATTAATCTTAAAAGCAATTGTTTTAGTAGAATTGAAGAATTCAAATAAATGCATCTCTAAATTTAAAAAAATTCGAATCATCAATAAAAAAGAATCAACACTTATGATTTGTAATTTTCAAGGCTTATAATTCGACATATTGAAATATTTTCATTAAATTTGCTATTAAATTATAAATTACATTATTTTACTTTTTAATATTATACACTATGAATTTTGATCCGGCAAAAGCAGTTCAACATTTGGAACAATTCGGTGAGTTTGGCGATGTAAACCCATCGATAACAGATTCATCAACTTTCACTTTTTTAGGCGCAAAGACTATGATTGATACTTTCCATGGCCAAACTCATGGATGTTTTTTATACTCTAGGCATTGGAATCCAACAAACAAATATCTGGCTGACGCCATGGCAGCAATGGAGGGTACACCTGCAGGTTGGGTTACCGCATCAGGAATGGCAGCAATCACTAATGCAATTATGCAACTTTGCAATGCAGGAGATCATCTGGTTTCAAGCGTTACAACTTATGGTGGAACTTTTGCATTCTTAAAAAACTATCTGCCAAAATTCAATATTGATGTCACATTTGTTGATCCTACCAATTTAGAAGAAATTGAAAATGCAATCAAGCCTAATACAAAAGTGATTTACACTGAAACCTTTTCTAATCCTCTGCTTCAAATATCTGACATTCCATCATTGGCTAAAATAGCTAATAAACATGGAGTCAAACTAATGGTCGACAATACTTTTTCGCCTATGATAGTTTCGCCTTATAAATTGGGTGCACATATTGTGGTTTATAGTATGACCAAATTTATCAACGGTAAAAACGATTGTGTTGCAGGTGCTATTTGCGCAGATGAAGAATTTATAAATTCACTGATTGATGTTAATTCAGGTACTTCCATGTTACTAGGCCCAGTGCTTGATCCTTTGCGTTCGTCGAGTATTTTAAAAAACCTAAACACGCTCCATGTGAGAATGAAATATCACGGCCAAAACGCCATGTACCTTTCGGGAAAACTGCAAGAATTGGGTCTTAAAATTTCATATCCGGGCTTAAAATCACACCCTGGGCATGAACTGTTAAATTCAATCATGAACAAGCAATTTGGATATGGTGGTATGATGGCCATAGATATTGAAGATGATGAAAAAGCCAATTCGCTGATGGAAATGATGCAGGTTAGAGGTGTTGGATATCTGGCTGTTAGTCTTGGATATTTCAAAACATTGTTTAGCAATTCGGGTAAAAGCACTTCATCGGAAGTTCCTGAAGATGTTCAAAGAAAAATGGGCCTTTCAGGAGGTTTGATAAGATTTTCAGTTGGTTTGGACAACGATATCGAAAATACTTACGAGATAATAAAAGGCTGCTTGATTGATTTAAAAATCATCTAATCCCCTTTCCTATTTGATAAAAAGAACCCCGGAATTCTAAAATTTCGGGGTTCTTTTTTATTTAGAAAATTCCGAAGTAAAGTGGAACTGTATTTTTTTAAAATTATCTTGCGCCATGCTCAGTGCATAAGATGTTTCGGCTAAAAAAACATCTCTTCCATGCTTATCTGTAGCCATGGATTTGAATTTTTTCTTTTTGAAGTCTTCAATTTCAACTTTGTCGCCGGTCATCCAGCAAGCTTTGTAAAAATCAACGCCATCGAAACGTGCTGTTGCGCCGTATTCATGTTGAAGCCTGTAATCAATAACTTCAAACTGAAGTGCACCAACCGTTCCAATAATCTTACGGCCATTCATACTCCGAGTAAATAATTGAGCAACACCTTCATCCATCAATTGATCCAAGCCTTTGGCCAACTGTTTCGATTTCATTGGATCCGCATTTTCAACGTATTTAAACAATTCGGGCGAAAAGCTCGGAATTCCCTTGAAATGGATAACTTCACCTTCGCTAAATGTATCACCAATTATAAAATTACCTGTATCGTGTATACCGATAACGTCGCCAGGAAAAGCCTCGTCGATCACCGATTTTTTTTGGGCCATAAAAGCTGTAGGGCTCGAAAATTTGAATTGCTTTCCAATTCTGGTATGCAAATAATTGGTATTGCGTAGAAAAATACCCGAACAAATCTTAACAAATGCAATTCTGTCGCGGTGCTTGGGATCCATATTGGCATGAATTTTAAATACAAAACCACTAAATTTTTCTTCGTAAGGATTTATTTCCCGTTCAAAAGTAAAACTTGGTTTTGGCCAGGGAGCAATATTAATAAGACATTCGAGCAATTCCTGTACACCAAAATTATTCAAAGCACTTCCAAAAAAAACTGGTGAAACTTTACCATCCAGATAGGCGTTTTGATCAAAATCAGGATATACACCCCTGATCAATTCCATTTCTTCCCTTAGTTTATCAGCTGCTTTTCCAACTTCATTGTCAAGTTCAATGCTGTTGATGTCTTTTATTTCCTTCGGCTCTTCCCTTACCTGTTTATCCTTACCGCTAAAAAGGTATAATTTTTCATTGTAAATATTATAAACTCCTTTAAAATTATAACCCATGCCAATTGGCCATGAAAGTGGCCTGACTTTTAATTTCAGGATACGTTCAATTTCATCGAGCAACTCAAAAGCGTCTTTACCATCGCGGTCTAGCTTGTTTACAAAAACCATGATTGGTGTGTTCCGCATCCTGCAAACCTCAACCAACTTTTCGGTTTGTTCTTCCACACCTTTGGCCACGTCAATAACCACAATTACGCTATCAACAGCCGAAAGGGTGCGATAAGTATCTTCGGCAAAATCTTTATGCCCTGGTGTATCTAATATATTGATTTTAATATCGTTGTATTCAAAACCCATCACGGATGTTGCAACAGAAATTCCTCTTTGCCGCTCAATTTCCATAAAATCGGAAGTGGCGGTTTTCTTAATTTTATTTGATTTTACAGCTCCGGCAATGTGGATTGCACCACCATAAAGCAGCAATTTTTCTGTTAATGTTGTTTTTCCTGCATCGGGATGGCTGACAATTGCAAAAGTCCTTCGCCTTTCAATTTCTTCTTTTAAACTCATTTAGCTTAATTATTTACGGGCGCAAAAGTACTGATTTTTAATGAAAGGGGGAAACTGGAAAAAAGATAAAAGACAAAAGGAGTAAGATAAAAGTTGAAAGTTTATTTTATATCCAGAAAATTATCTTATGTTATCAAGTCTATCAATACCCATATAAATATTTGAATATGAATTCCCTTCTACTTGACCAATGATTTTGGCATTATTGCAAGCATTGTCCTGGATTTCAACTAGCTGCTCTACCCATGCAAGTTTCTTTAAATAATCCTCAGTTTTTTCATAGTCTTTGATGAAAACTAATAATTCTTTATTGATTGCCTTGCCATTTTGAAAAGTTTTATTGGTTTTTTTAAAATGAAGTAAAAACCAAAATTCTATGGAAGGCAGGCTGTCGCAGATAATAACATTTGGATTGTTTTTGTACTTGCGAATAAACTTTTGAAGCTTCTCTTTTTCAACCATATTTCTTTCCGAAACGTCAGCATCAAAAACGCAAATAACTGTTATATCGCCCGAAAGTAATTTTTCAATTGATTTTTCAATTTCAAAGATATTTGTTTTACCAAAGAATCGGGGTTTAACCTCACAGTTATAGTTTTTCAATTGTTTTAAATGCGAAAAGTAATATTGCTCAGTAATTCCTTCACCAACAATATAGATACCTTGCTTGAGTTCCAAACCTTTTTTCCGTCGTCCGCCCATTGCTAATGAATATGTGGTATAGCCCCAAACTTACCATATTTATAGGCTTTTTGAAGAGACGAAATACGGTTAACAGCATTAAAATCAGAAAGCGAATACAATTTGGTTGAACCGTCCTGATTTTTTTCGGTAAACCAAATATTGTCTTTTCTTAATAAGTCATCTTCTTCTAATAATCCATCATAATGAGTTGTTACAATTAATTGTGCCTGCTCGGATTGTTTCAGGAAGTTCTCCAATACAAATTCAATTAACCTGGGATGAAGCTTCGATTCTATTTCATCAATTGATAGAAAAGCATTATCTTTTAATGCTTGTAAAATTAAAACAGATAAACCAAATGAACGCAATGTTCCAGCCGATTGAAAGCCTTTTGGAAATAAATAAAATTCCTCCTTGCCTTCTGCGTTAATAATCTTATGTAAGAATCCTAATTTTTTAATTTTATATTTTGCAGAATCTTCATAAATCATCATTTGCTGAATATCTTTATAATTATTGCTCTTCTCAAAATCCGACATTTCCTGATCAACCTCCTTAAATCGTGTACCGGAAATATTAAAATCTGCTTTTTGCAGAAAAGAAAGTACTTTGATTTCAATTTGTGGATCTTTTAACAGTATATTTTCAGCATAATCCATCAAATTGACATTCGGATCAACAATATGCATAAATCTGTTTTGGATCCATTCCATCACGGGTACAAGTTCTACAATATTTATATTTACTTGGCTGTAAGCAGCAAATACCGACATGTTTGGCAAACATTTTAATGTAATTTCTTCTTTTGCCAAAGCACTTATTTTAATTTTGGAACCAAATTCAATTTCCGAAACATTCTTGCTGTACTTTCTTTCAAATATAACGGCAGGTTGCGAACCTGGGTAATAGATCAAATCTTCTTTTAAAATTTTAGAATTATCAATTTCAATACGGTAAATGTATTTGATGGATTGAACATAAAATATCAGTTCAAAACATGAAGGCTCATTTGGAGTTTTTTTATCTAACAAAAACGGAACAGTATGAGTGAATTCTTCCTTACTTTTGGGGATTAGCTCCCAACAATCTTTTAAAAACTCAAATGCATAAACCAGGTTACTCTTGCCTGAAGCATTTGCCCCATAAACTACTCCCAATTTTAATAACCTGACTCCAGGGGCAACCTCAACCACATGATATTCCTCCAGTTTTTTATCATTGGTAGCCTCAAAACTAAATGTCATTTCATCTTTGAAAGAGAGATAGTTTTTTAAAGTGAGTGAATGAATCATTTTCTATATTTTAAAAATTTGCAGATTTTATGCAAATATAGTAAATTAAAATGATTTTATTGTATTTGAATTTTAAAATTTAATGACTTTTTATTTCTTTAGGATTAATATGTGGTTCAATAGTACCAGTTTTTCGAATAATACAATAAGACATTGGGCCCCCAATATTTTGGCATACTCGCGATTTATCATATCTGTCATACATAAATTTTAAAGCCTCTATAATTTGTACTTCATTTAGTTCTTTTAATGAGCTTATTGTATAATAGGTAAGATTTTGTTGTAAAAACCATTCCTTTATGAAATCATCACTTTTTGAAAAACAAGGTTTTTCAATTTTATTTTGCTCATTAAATCTAATATTGGATTTGTCTACTTCTAAACAATTAGTCAACAGATCATTCTCAAACTGATAATAAAAGGAGAATAGTTGGTTTTCATAGAAACCTGAAATAGTAATATTTAAATCAAACTTTAGCTTATTATACTCCTGTTTCCTTAAAGACGCAATTGATTTTTCATGCACATTTCTCCTTTCTCCCACAGCTAAATACAATTCCTTCCTAATCTTTTCAATTAAAATACTAGGCTCTTGTATCTTAATATGCCCCATAAAATCAACAATAATACTCAGATATCTTGTCGCATAAGGTGTATTATTGATTAAATATTCATTATTTATAATACCATTAATACCAATAACAAAATTTTCAAAACAATAAAGCTTAATACCTTTATCATTTTTCTGTCTCATACGTCTGCTATCACTTGCAATAATGATTTTCTCCTTATCGAAATAATTAGTTATTAGTGTCATGAATATAGTTCCTGGTGATAGTTTATGCCTTTAATTCAAGCTGCAACGAATCAGAAAAGGGAATTGAAGGTCTTAAATAGCACAACCTAGTTTTCCTGATTATCCTGTAAATAAATTTTCTAAGCGGGGTTTTTCGAAATCCTTAAACCAAAGTGGAATTGAATGTTCACCTATTTATTTTTTAAAATTGTTTTCCTTAAAGTGTAATTTTGCAGAATCCTGAAAATTGTCTTAATTTGGAAATATGCAGTTAAAAACCCGGAATCTTTTAAACTATCCTTAATTACGTTTGAGTATTTTTTTCCTCTTATTCATTAAAAAAATTCATCACTTCCTTTTTATCTAAATCCTGTTCAGTGGTTTTATTCAACATATTTTGTTCCACTTCTTTAATTACTGTAGTTTGAAAAGAGCCACCTAATAAGTAATTAAAGTTACCTGTAATAATTGGTAAAACCGGATTAACTTTGGTTGGCGATATTTTATAAGAGATTTCGAAATTCTTATCTACAGGCATCTTTTTCCAGATAAATTCAACTTTGTTGTTCTCAAAGGTGAAAGTTGCAGTTTTTCCATCAATCAACTGGGCATTATAACCTGCAGGTAATTTTTCTTCAATTTTTGCGGCGCTTTGAATATTTCCCCTACTTACTAAAAGCTTAACAATAAAGCCTTTATTCTCTTTTACATAATAAGGTTTGATTCTAAGGCATTGCACAAGCGTAGTATTTTTAGGTGGAAAACTGATATCATTACTCGCCAAATTTTCATTGTAGCTATAAACTTCACCTTTTGCAAATACGTTAATTTTTTCATTATCGAGAGAAGTTGTACCTCGCTGATTTTTATAAATATAAGTAAATTGAGCAGGCAGCGAAAATGTGCCTTTTAAACTGGCATCAGCTACAACGTCATAACTAACTGTAAATTGTGGGGTTCTGGGTAAACGCACCCATGTAAATTTAACAGTTTGATCCTTGAAACTAAATTGAGCTGCACCTGATTGTTTTTCAACGGCTTTAAAACCTTCAGGAAGTCTTTGTTTCAATTCAGCAAAGTGTTGCAAATCAAGCTTGTTAACAATTATTTCAATCGTAAATTTATCTCCTGCATGAATATTATTTGGCATTTTGGCTTTAATCCAAATCTGATTATCAGTGAATCCACTAAAAATTAAAAAAGATAAAATCAGTCCGAATGCTAGCTTTTTCATATTAATTTTAATTAGTTTATGGTTTTAGTGTATTAAATATAAAACAAATATACGAAAAATGTCATGTAAACAATTCAGGTTATGATTAATTCAATTTTTTCAGAACTTGAAAATCAGTCTTTAGCGATTACTAATCATTGATAATTAGATATTTCCAGAATCATGTCATTATCAATTTGCTATTGACTGTAGTAAACTGCTTTTAATTTCTATTTTCAATTATCTATTAATAAAAAAGACCGGATTTTCCAGTCTTTTTTATCATTCAAACAGTATTAAAAATCCCTCCGTTGATGAACGGCTTCGTTGTCGACCAATTCATCAAACTGTAAATATTCATAAATCGTTTTTTCTTCAGGAAGAATGGCACTATTATAAATTTCAAAATATTCTTCTACAGTTGGTATTTTATTGGTTAATGAAACAATAGCAGCCAGTTCTGCTGATCCTAAAAATACGTTTGCCCCTTTGCCCATCCTGTTGTTAAAGTTACGTGTGGATGTTGAAAATACGGTTACTCCATCTGGAACTCGCAATTGGTTGCCCATGCAAATGGAACAACCCGGCATTTCAATTCGTCCACCAATGCGGCTGAAAGTAGAAAAATAGGCTTCATCCTTCAATTTTGCCTGATCCATTCTGGTGGGTGGAACAATATATGTTCGTACATTCGGATTCTGTTGATGCTTCGCCCAGATCTTTCCGGCAGCTCTAAAATGGCCAATATTGGTCATGCATGAACCGATAAATACATCGTCAATTTTAGTTCCTGCAACTGCTGAAAGTAATTTTACGTCATCAGGATCATTTGGGCAGGCAACAATTGGTTCGGTAATTCTGGAAAGATCAATTTCAAGTACTTCTGCATATTCGGCATCTTTGTCCCTTTCCAAAAGTATAGGGTTTTTAAGCCATTCGTTTAAAACATTTATCCTGTTTTTTATAGCAACTTCTGATTTATATCCATCTTTTAACATTCGCTCCAACAAAGCCACATTTGAACGTACATAATCAGAAACCGATTTAACCGAAAGTTTAATGGTGGCTGCGGCTGCGCTTCTTTCTGCTGCAGCATCGGTAAGTTCAAATGCCTGTTCTACTGAAATATCAGGCAAACCTTCCATTTCAAGAATACGTCCGTTAAAAACGTTGATTTTATTCTTCTTAGGCACTGTAAGCATCCCTTCTTGTATTGCAAAAAATGGAATTGCATTAACCACATCACGCAAAGTAACGCCCGACTTTAATTTTCCTTTAAATTTTACAAGAACCGATTCCGGCATATCAAGTGGCATAAATCCCAAAGCTCCGGCAAATGCAACCATTCCAGAACCGGCTGGAAATGAAATACCTAATGGAAAACGGGTATGCGAATCGCCTCCTGTTCCAACAGTATCAGGCAATAGCAAGCGGTTCAACCAGGTGTGGATAACACCATCGCCTGGCATTAGCGAAAGACCACCACGTTCAATAGTAAATTGAGGTAGTTTTTTATGTGTTTTGATATCTGCTTCTTTTGGGTATGCTGCTGTGTGGCAGAACGATTGCATATACATTGGTGCCTGAAATTTCAAACATGCCAATTCTGTCAATTCATCTGCTGTCATTGGGCCGGTTGTGTCCTGAGAACCAACAGTAGTCATGGTTGGTTCAATTGATGCACCAGGTAAAACTCCTTTTATTCCACAAGCTTTACCCACCATTTTTTGTGCAAGCGTGTATGCTTGGTTTGTCTTGACAACGGGTTGTTCAGGTTTTGAAAATATAGTTGATTCTGAAAGTCCAAGTGCTTTCCTTGTTTTTTCGGTTAAAGAACGTCCAATTATCAGGTTCATGCGACCACCTGCCCGATATTCATCTTTTAAAGTATTGGGTTTAAGGTTAAATGTTGTTATTAAATTGCCTTTTTCATCCTTAATTTCCCCTTTTAAAGTGTATATATTTATAACATCTCCATTATTAATTTTACTCATATCGCAGCTAATTGGCAATGCACCGGAATCTTCAAGAGTATTGAAAAAGATTGGAGCAATGGCTTTACCAAGCACAACGCCACATCTACGTTTGTTTGGAACAAAAGCTATATCTTCGCCAATATGCCAAAGCACTGAATTAGTGGCTGATTTTCTGGAAGATCCGGTACCAACTACATCACCTGCAAATGCCACCAAATGGCCTTGTTTCCGCCATTCTGCAATGGTTTTATTCCCTTCAGGAAAAAGAGTTTGTCCCATTGACAATGAATGTAAAGGGATATCGGGACGGGTAGATGCATCGGATGCCGGTGAAAAATCGTCGGTATTTATTTCGCCATCCACTTTAAATACTTTGACTTTGAATTCCGATGGAAACTCAGGTCTTGAAGTAAACCATTCTGCATTGGCCCAAGAGTCTATTACTTTTTTTGCAGAAGCATTGGTTTTTGAAAGATTTAATATGATTTCAAAAGCATCATAAACCAAGGTAATTCCGCTAAGGGCTTTGGCGGCATCATCAGCTACATCAGCAATTTTCAATGCTTCAACCAATGGATTTACATTGTAACCACCAATCATGGTTCCCAAAATAAAAATGGCTTCTTTTTTATCGATTAATGGGGTTTTGATTTGTCCCTGAACAATTTTATTCAAAAAAGCAGCTTTGATTTCGGCAGATGGATCAACTCCCGGACTAATCCTGTCCTTGAACAACTGAACTAAAAATGTTTCCTGTCCTTTTGGGGGATTTTCCAACAATTTACAAATTTCAGCAGTTTGAACCGTATTTAAAGGTAATGCAGGAAGCCCAAGTTCATTTCGTTCCTTTTCGTGCTTTAAGTAAGCATTAATTATTTCGTTATTTGTCATATGATGAGTTGTTGAATTTTTATTATTTAACAAAAATATAAATAATTAAAGAATTTGATCTCGATTTTATTTTTATTAGAAATGATTTATCATTTTTATTGAATTGTGTCTTATCATGAAATAGCTTGACTTTATTGTCAAGCTATTTCACGATAAGACAGAAAGCTATTAACAAAAAAGACCTTTCGGATTTTAAACATCCGAAAGGTCTCGTTCATACCCTGAAGTTCTCAATTTGTACTTAATGTTTTGATTTTTTTATCCACTTACAAATCAATAATCACCTCAAATTTTTCAAACCCTTTTCAATTTCAACCGATAATCTTTCAAAAACAACCTCGAAAGGTGCTTCGCCATTGACTATTGCTACATCATGTATTTCCTTGTATTTATCGAGTACTGGAATCGATTTATCTTCATGCTCCTTTAATCGGTTTACAATTTTCTCAATACTTGTATCGTAGGGCATGCAATGGTCGGTTTTGCTTCGAATCCCCAATCTGGTAACGAGTTCAAGTGTACTTACCTGTATGTCAATAATTTTACTGATTGTTGAATTGTGCTTTTTTAATATTCCATCCAAAATATACGATTGCACTAAAGTTCGCGGAAATCCTTTAAAAATAAATCCTCTTATGTTTTTTGAATTTTCAATTTTCTTTTCAATTAGTGGCACAACAATTTCATCAGGAACCAATTCGCCGTTTTCGTAAAGTTGAGTAATTCGTTTACCCATTTCAGTTCCCTCTTTTATTTCTTCCTCTAACATTTGACCGGTAGCAACATATTCGAGCCCGTATTTTTTGGCAAGTGCCATGCCTTGTGAACCCCTACCACAACCAGGATATCCGAAAATTACAACATTCATGAGTTTTTTACTCATTTCTTTATTTATAATTTCTTCAATTTGAGCTGTAACCTCTTCGACCTTTCTTAATCCGTTGATAGCAACATAATTACCCTTTTCCTTGTAGAAATTTAGTACAGGTAATGTTTTTTCTTCATACTCTTTCAACCGGTTACGAATTACTTTTTCATTATCATCAAGCCTGCCAGAAGTTAGGCCCCTGTTCAAAAGGCGCACCACCGACTCGTCTTCGGGCAATTCAATACTGATTAAACAATTGAGCGAAGTATTTAGCTTAATCATTAAACCTTCCAGAATGTATGCTTGTATGTACGTACGTGGAAAACCGTCGAACAGAAAACCACTGGCTTGTGGGTTCTCTTTAATGGTTTTTTCTAGAATTTGCACAATAATTTCATCAGAAACAAGCTTTCCTGCCGAAATAAAACTTTTAGCCTCAAGCCCCAGTTTGCTTTCTTCAGCAAGTTCTTTTCGCAATAAATCGCCTGTTGAAATGTAGAACAAATTGTACTTTTCAATTAAAAAAGCGGATTGAGTTCCTTTTCCTGCGCCTGGAGGACCAAAGAGTGCTATATTTATCATAACTTACTGAATTAATTGAATGATTGAGAGTGTAAATTAAATAAAAAAAATCGTTGATTTATAATTACATATCATTTTTATCTCAATCATCCTGAAAAAATAATAGATATCCGAATCATGAAATTTTGATTTATACCTTTTTATTCTTGCCGTTTTTATTGCTAATATTGTTTTTTTTAAATGTCATGTTTTATATCCTGATAAGTTTGGGATTTTAATACTAAAATCATAAATGATTAATAATCTGAAAAATAATAATTTTGCTAAAAATATAAAGTTTTTCCAACCTGAAAAGATTTATACATGGTTGAAAATTATTATTCATCAAGTATTGTTCTCTGCAAAAAATATTAGTTTCAGGCAGCTTTTGCGAGGCATACAAAAATTCAATTATAAAGGTCTTTTTCTAAAAATAAAACAATTCGATTACAAAGGCCGTTGGCTAAAAATCACTTTTGAAATACGTATATCCATCCTTGTTTTTCTCTCCTTATTAAGTTTGTTTCTCATTCTTGATTTGATCTTTTCACTGCCTGATGAAGTTGACTATTCAACCATAATAATCAGTTCCGACAGCACAGTTGTTCATGCATTTTTAAGTACTGATGAAAAATGGCGTATGAAAACCGAACTCTCCGAGATTACGCCACTTCTGAGAAAAGCCATTATTTACAAGGAAGACAAGTATTTTTACTTCCATACCGGAATTAATTATTTTGCAGTTTTCAGGGCTTTTGTAAATAATATTCTTCAAAAAAAACGTACATCAGGTGCATCAACCATTACCATGCAGGTGGCCAGGCTTTTGGAACCCAAAGAGAGAACCTATTTTAACAAGTTCATAGAAATGTTCAGGGCTGTTCAACTTGAGTTTCATTATAGTAAAGATGAAATACTTCAACTTTACCTTAATTTGGTTCCATTTGGCGGTAATCTCGAAGGAGTTAAAACAGCCTCAGTGATGTATTTCGAAAAAGCACCCAATCATCTAAGTTTGGCAGAATTGACTGCACTTTCAGTAATTCCTAACAAACCAAATTCACTGGTGTTAGGTAAAAATAACGACCAAATCATTGAACAACGAAATAAATGGCTAAAACGATTTGCCAAAGCAGGGCTTTTTCCCAAACAGGATATTGAAGATGCATTAAATGAGCCACTTGATGCATTCAGGCACGAATCGCCCAAAATGGCTCCACAATATGCGTATCGTTTAAAAAGTTTGTACCCCGAATTGCCTATTATTGCTACCCAACTTGAAGTTAACAAGCAGGCCAAAGTGCAAAATCTGGTTAAAAATTACATCAACAGGCTTTATAACCGGAATATTAAAAATGCGGCTGTAATGGTTATTGATAATCAAAAAAACAGCGTGGTTGTTTATGTTGGCTCTGCCGATTTTGCTAATACAGAAGATGCCGGTCAGGTTGATGGTGTTGTTGCAATCAGATCTCCCGGAAGCACATTGAAACCTCTACTATATGGATTGGCTTTTGATAAAGGGATTATAACACCAAAATTAAAAATCACAGATGTTCCAGTAAGCTATGGAGGCTATGAACCACATAATTATGATCAAAAATATCACGGATTTGTAACGATAGAATTTGCTTTGATAAACTCGCTCAATATTGTAGCCGTTAAACTTTTGCAGCAAATCAGGACCCAACAATTTGTTAATTCACTAAAAAAACTGGGCTTTGATCAAATCCGAAAGGATGAAAAAAAATTGGGCTTATCATTGGTTCTTGGCGGATGTGGTGTTAATCTGGAGCAATTAACAAAAATGTATCATGCATTTGCCAACAAAGGATTATTTACCGAATTAAATTGGTTGGCAGCCGATAAAGACAAAGGCGGTTTTCAAGTCATTTCAGCCGAATCGGCTTATATGCTCACGGAAATCATGAGTAAAGTAAAACGTCCCGATATGCCTATGGAGTGGCAAAATAGCGCCGATTTACCAAGGGTTGCATGGAAAACTGGAACATCTTATGGACGAAAAGATGCATGGAGCATTGGTTATAATAAAAATTATACTGTAGGCATTTGGGTTGGAAATTTTTCAGCCGAGGGCGTTCAGGAACTGAGTGGAGCAGAATCTGCGGCACCGCTGCTATTCGAAATATTCAATACGCTTGATTATCGTTCCGAAGCCGAATGGTACCATGTTCCAAAAAATATCGATTTTAGATTGGTTTGCTCAGAAACGGGTTTGCCAATCAACGATTTTTGCAAAAATATTTTGTCCGATTCTTATATTCCTTCTGTTTCTACCAATCAAATCTGTAATCATTTAAAAATGAGTTATATTTCGCCCGATTCAAGTATTTCGTATTGTAAAACCTGCCTCCCCGAAGCAGGATATATTAAAGCCTGGTATCCAAATTACTTACCCGAAATGATAACCTATTACGATGAAAATCAGATTAATTACCGCAAAGTTCCAATTCATAATCCAGCATGCGAAAGGGTATTTGCAGAGAATAAACCCGAAATTACATCACCTATGCACAATGTGGAATATTATGTTGATAAAACGGATAATACAAGCATTATGCTGTCATGCAATGCAGCCAATGATGTGGACAAGGTATTTTGGTATGTAAATGATAAGTTTATCAAATCCTCGGCGCCTACTAAAAAAGTTTTTTTTACACCAAGCGAGGGCAATTTAAAAATTTCGTGCACCGATGATAAAGGAAGAAATACAGATATTTCAATTGTAGTTAAAATGATCAATTTTTGATACGCTAAAAGTCAAATTGCCGTTTATATCAAAAGATTAATCACTATAAGTTTCAAATAACTGATCTATTGATGAAAAAAATTCTGATAATAGCTTTGCTTGTTATACTAAACAGCTGTAAATCATATGATTTTCCGGCTGTTAAAAATAGGGATAAATTATTGACCAAAAATTTTACAACATATTATAAAAGTAAAATACCGGAGCCTGTTTTTAAAAACCTGAACATGCTGGGCAAAGTGAAAAAACAAGGTGTTTATGGACAAAGGTTATATGGAATGATATTACGAAGTTTGCGCTTTAAAAACATTACCGATAAAGTGGAAAAAAAGTATAAATTACCTGAAAATTTATTACTTGCCATGATTATGCACGAATCCGGAGGTGTGGATTTATTGCCAAATAGCAGTGATGATGGAGGGATTGGATTAATTCATATGCAGCCCAGTTTGGCCAAAAGATTTGGGCTTTCGACCTATGAAAACTGTGATAAGCTGGTTTGCAAATTACACGGTTCCGAAATGCGAAAACTGATAAAGCAAATTGGTTCAGACAGAAAAAAATTGATTTTAATTGACGATAGGTTTCATCCAATTTTGAATATTGATGCGGCAGCGCGGATGTTGGTTTATTATCGTTCTGGTGATCAAATTAAAGATACGCCTTTAAAAACAGCCATATATGGATATGCAGGTAAGTATAACTACCAGAAATATTACGATAATATCGAAATTTATATGTTAAAATTAAATGATAAACAGTTTTTGGATGAAATTAAAGCCGATTTTAACAGGCAAAACGTAAATATGACATTGAATGGAAAACCTGGCAATTTTGATTCATACCTTGCAGCCCATCAGGAACAAAATCTAAACTATGGGCTAGATGATTACAAATGAAAGTTGATTTTTTTCATTCAATCATTCACATAATAAACATTACCTAATACAAGCAACATTAATTTTGGCATCCCAATTGCAGAATAATTTCTTGAATTACATCGTTTAGATACGAATAATTAAATCAAATGGAAAATGTTTGTGCCTTTATAATACATTTCGAGGCGAGATGAAGGGATTGATTTATTTTGTTATAACTATCAGCATGTTTTGTTCATCAGCAATAACAGCGCAGCGCAACAAAACTGAGGAACACAAAAAGAAAGAAGATACTGAAGAACTTGCTGAAATTTATTTGCAAGAAGGTAAATTTGAAAAAGCCCTTCTAATTTATCGTAATTCTTTGGATAATAATGCAAAGAGTCCACGACTTAATTTTTTTGTGGGATATTGCTATCTGAATACCGATTATGGATTGGAACAGGCAATTGAGTATTTAAAAAATGCCACAACTCTTACACCCGATAAAGACGATGAAAGCTCACCGGTTGAAGCCTATTATTATCTTGCAAAAGCTTATCATTTAAACAACCAATTTCAATTATCAATTGATATTATCGATAAACTGCTGGGAAAAATCCCACAAAATGATAAGCCATTTATCAATCAAGCAAATAGACTGAAAGAATTCTGCGAAAATGCTTTAATGTTGTCGCAAACCAAAGCTGGTATTAATGTTGATAATATTTTTGAATTCAATTCGAAATATTCGGATATTAATCCACTTATTTTTAATAATGGTCAGGAAGCTATTTTTAGTTCGCGAAGGGAAATTCATCAACTTCGAAAAAAAATGGATGATGATCAGTTTGACGAAAACATCTATTATACAAAAATACTAGATGATGAATGGATTACACCTTATGGCCTTAGCAAATCTATTAATACCATTGATCACGAATCGGCATGTTGGATTTCCGAAAACGGCAAACAACTAATTATCAGTCGGATGACCGAAGATAAAATCAATTTATATTTCAGCAATAAAAATGAGCAAGGGGAATGGTCCGTTCCTGAAAAATTTCCGGAACCAATTAATGGCCACAGTCAACAGACATTTGGAAGTCTTTCTTCTGATGGCAAATATCTCTATTTTACGAGTGATAGGAAAGGTGGATATGGTGGTACTGATATTTATGTTTCAGAAAATAAAGGAAATAATATTTGGGGAACTCCTAAAAACCTGGGGCCATCAGTAAACACCTCATACAATGAGGAATCTCCTTTCATGCACGAGAATGGCGTATTGTTTTTTTGTTCCGAAGGCCATATTTCCATGGGCGGTTTTGATATGTTTGCTACTTATCAGGATAATGCAGGAAATTGGATGAATCCCGTTAATTTGGGTTTGCCACTGAATTCGGTTGAAGATGATTTTTTTTATCAACCATTGCCAGGAGGACAATATGCTTTTTCTTCGTCGGAAAGAAAAGGTGCAAAAGGGAAAAGCGATATATATCGATTTATTATTTCTGATTCCACAGATAGAGGATATGCATTGATTTCTGGAAATATTATGTTTCCACCAAAAATTGCAGCAGAAAAAACTATCGGAATAAAGTTCAAAAATAATCAAACAGCTGAAGAAATTGGTCCCTTCAGAACGGACAAAAACGGAAATTATAGTTTTATTTTACCTGCGCAATCCAATTATCAAATGTCTTTTTTATATCAGAATAAATTATTTTATTCCGTAATCATAAATATTCCAAAGAGCTATTCATTCTTATGTATGGATCAATCCATTATTATTCCTAATCTTAAACTTGAATTGGACAACAACTTACAGGCTGTTAATCAGACGATTTCAAATAATGAAAAAATCAATATTATTTATTCAGTTAATAAATCGACAGAACGTATTAAATTAGCCACCACCATTGCATCGGTTGAAAATAATTACTCTGACTCCACTTTTCTTTCTGACTTAAATAAGTCAAATGGAAATATAAATAATGACGACAATAAAAAGGACAGCATTTTTTCCATTAAACTTGTCAGCTCTAAGTCGCGCATACCGCTTTCAACGTTTTCAGACTCAGGTAAAGTTAAGGAACACATTGATAGCAAAGGTAATTATATCTATTATATTGGAGAATTTGATTATGAATGGGAAGCATTAATACAACTCCGGTCAATTAAAGAAAAATATCCAAAGGCCACTATTTTTGTAAATAGCTTTACCTCGGATTTGTCCAATTAATCACTCATATTTTATTAATCCAAACAATCACTTTAATTCCAGTTCATAAGCCATTAGCCTGTTGTCGGAAAAAGTAGGAATAATCAATAGTTTTTTATCTTTAATATATTCAATATCAGCAGCATTTATTTTATCCGCAACTGTACTTAAAAGCAAAATTTTAGGGTCTGTTTTAGAAACCAGAAATATATTTCCAAGCCAGTCTGAAATTATATATTGACTTTCGTTAATTTTCACCAATCCGTCAATTGAACCTGTTTCTGTAATAAAAGTTCTCACATGTCTGCTTTCCAAATCAACTGAAATAATATAATTGTTACACCCGACCAACAAATCCGTATTATCTACAAGTAATCCATTGGGATTAAATAAATTACCGACGCTTAACCAAACATCAAATTTTCCATTTTTCAAGCAATAAAGCAAATTATTTTTTGTATCCGAAACATAAACATTTCCATTTTTATCAATCGCTACATCATTTAAAAATTTAGCCTTTTTAGCTGGATACTGTTTAATAATCTTCCCCGAAGCAATATCAATTTCAACCAATTGATCGATATCGGCTACATATAATTTACCTTCAAAAATGCCCATTCCTTTGGGTGCATTCAAACCTGTTATCCATTTTAACTGGATTATTGCACCGTCTTTTGAAATTTTTGAAATAAATCCATTCCCATCCTTTTCATCGGGGACTCCATTTATATTTGCCACAAATAAAATATCCAATTTTTCATTATATAATACAGATTCCGGAATAGATAGCAGTTTTTCCGAAGACCATTTGCTTTTTAAAGGTGAATGAAAAATCTCATTGCTTGACTGTGCTGTAGTATGTAGAAAAAAAGGTAACTGAAAAATACTAAAAATCAGCATTTTAAATATATTTTTCATGGTGTTTGGATTATTAAGGTTTTGAATGAAGTGAAAAGAAATTAGAAGTTTTTAAATAATTGTTTCATAGTTTCCTCATCTAAAAAACAAATTTAAATTAAGCTTGAAATTTTGATTCTAAATAAATAGTAAAAATAAGTTAAAATGTTTAATACCTTTTTAATCAAAGTCTTAAAATATGTTAATAATGGTTTGATTGATTCAATATAAGTCATAAATAATTGATTTATTATAACTTAACGATTAATACTTAATAAATTAAATATTCAAATAGTTAACTTGTTTTTTTTATCTAAATTTACTATGTTTGCATAACATATTATTATGTCTGCATAATGGTTAACTAAATAATCTAAATAAAATGAAAGTATTATTATGTATTGGTCACGTTCCCGACACAACTTCTAAAATTAGATTTGTTGAGGGCGATACACAGTTTAATAAATCTGATATTCAGTACATAATTGGGCCTTACGAAGAGCTTGCGCTTACCCGGTTACTGGAAATAAAAGAAAAAATAGGAGATCTGACAATTACAGTTATAAATGTTGGACTAGCTGAAACTGAAGCTACCTTACGAAAAGCACTTGCAGTAGGCGCTGATGATGCCATCCGGGTCGATGCTGAACCTTTGGATGCCTATTTTGTAGCGTGTCAAATTGCAGAAGTATTTAAGCAAAGTGGGTTTGATTTTATTGTTACCGGAAAAGAATCAATCGACTTTAATGGCGCCCAGGTTGGTGAAATGATTTCTGAAATTCTTGATATTCCTTCTATATCAAGTACATCATTTATCGATATTGTTGGTGGTAAAGCAAAACTTGATAGGGAAATTGATGGAGGGAAAGAATCCCTGGAGTTGGCTTTTCCATTTGTTTCTACAGCTGGAAAAGGTTTTGCCATTGAACCCAGAATTCCGGGTATGCGCGGTATTATGTCTGCCCGTACAAAACCGATGAAAATTGTTTCTCCACAAACACAAAATGCTAAAACAAAAGCTGTGAAGTACTATTTACCACCTTCAAAATCAGGATGTAAATATGTGGATAATGAAAATGTTGGCGAATTAGTTCGACTACTTCATGAAGAAGCAAGAGTTATTTGAAACTAATTGAATAGTTATTTTACCCAATAATTAAAAAATCATGGCAATATTAGTATATACTGAAAATTGGGAAGGTAAATTTAAAAAATCCACCTTCGAATTATTATCATATGGCAGTGAAATAGCAAAACTAATGGAATGCGAATTAATTGCATTAACTATTGGTAAAGTTGAAGAAAATGAATTGAAAGTTCTTGGAAAATATGGAGCCTCGGTGGTTTATAAAATACAAGATCCTAAACTTGAAACATTTACAGCCAAGTCGTATACACGGGCAATTGCTGCTGTGGTAAAGGATTTGGGGGCCAATGTAATTTTGTTTTCTAATAATACCAACGGAAAAGCAATTTCACCAAGGTTAGCTGTTAAGTTCAATGCTTCACTCGCTCCCGGTGTAATGCAATTGCCTTCATCAACTGATCCTTTTGTTGTAAGAAAGCGGGTATACTCAGGAAAAGCTTTTGCAGATTTTGAGCTAAACAGCGAGATAAAAATATTGACTTTAAATACAAATTCTTTTCAAATCATTGAAAACAACAAAGAAATTGTAACGAAAGAATTTGCAGTTGAAATCCCTGATGCTGACTTAGTTGCCAAGCCGCTGGAAGTAAATATGGCCAAAGGCCAGATATTGATTACTGAGGCTGAAATTTTGGTTTCGGCAGGACGTGGATTAAAAGGGCCGGAAAACTGGGGAATGATTGAAGAGTTGGCTCAAGTTTTAGGGGCAGGCACTTGCTGTTCCAGGCCAGTTGCAGATTTAAATTGGCGCCCTCATCACGAACATGTTGGGCAAACCGGTAAAGTGGTAGCTCCGAATTTATATATTGCAATTGGTATTTCCGGAGCTATACAGCATTTAGCAGGGGTTAATGGTTCTAAAGTTATGGTTGCTATAAACAGTGATCCTGAAGCACCATTTTTTCAATCGGCAAATTATGGAATAATTGGTGATGCTTTTGTCGTTGTTCCAAAATTAATTGAGGCTTTTAAAAAATTTAAAGCAGGATAATTCTATTTCATCAAATTTTTCGTTTTACTCCATAGGTCGAAAAACAAAATAAAGGATCAAATCATTTGAGATTTGGTCCTTTAGCATTTTATTCTGAATTTGAAAATTCTATTTGAAACTTGGGCACGCAATACATCCTTTCTTTTTACCCGGATTTTTATTTATCCAATATTTTAACCCAAATGCAATACCAATAGATTCAGCCTGTGTATGATTTAGTGATATTGTAAAATCGCTGTATTTGGTCAGATAATAATTGTATTCAATTTCACCACTTAACCATGTGAACTTATACTGCCAGCCCGATGATTCATTATATATAGACTCGTTAATATATCCTTCGATATCGGACCAACTCTTCCGGTAAAATATTCCGGGGCCAACAGCAAAGTATATAGAATGTTTGAAGGATTTTACAAGTTTTATTTTAATCATCAACTGGGTTGAAGCTGCTATATGCATGGCTTTATCAAGTATTAAAAATTGTGAAACCTTTAATGCAGTTCTAGGGCTGGCAAATCCTTCGTATGAAAAATTAAGACCAGGTTCTAATGCTAGCTGACCATTGTCAGATAATTTCATTTGCAAAATTTCAGGCTGTGTTTCAGTAAATTGATAGCTAAGGCTGGTAAGTTTAAGACTGACACTGTTTTGTGCCTTGCTTTGAATTAGAGACAGTAAAAAAAGAAATATTGAACTCAGCTTTATATAGTTAATTTTCATGTTTGTTTTAATTTCAAATTATAGTTCAATTCGTTAAAGTGTTTAATTTTTTTTTCTGATTATTAGTTCCTAAATTAGTTGTTCAAGACCTTTTAAAAAACGGAAGCTTTTACTAAAAATTATAAAACTTATCTTATTTCAAATTATTTATTCATATTTGCCACTTTATTAAATTAAATTATTATTATGAAAATACAATTAATCCTTGGTGCAATTTTGCTTTCAACAATTACTCTTTTTAATGACAAGCCTGCATATCAGATTTTTGATGCGAAGGGCAAAGATATCAAATACTCCAAAATGATCGAAAAATTGGCTGATGCCGATATTGTTTTGTTCGGAGAGCTCCACACAAACCCCATTTGCCATTGGCTGGAATATGAAATAATGAAAGATTTATTTCAGGTAAAAAAAGAAAAGATAGTGCTTGGCGCAGAAATGTTCGAAACTGATAATCAACTTATTTTATCCGAGTATTTAGGCAATAAATTTGATTCGAAGAAATTTGAAGATGAAGCAAAATTATGGAAGAATTATACAACCGACTATAAGCCACTTGTTGAATATTCTAAAACCAATTCAATTCCATTTATAGCAACAAATGTTCCGCGCAGATACGCCAGCATGGTTAATAAAGATGGTTTTGAAGTACTTGATAGCTTATCTGATGAAGCTAAAGTTAATCTGGCCGATTTACCGGTAAAATACGATCCTGAATTGAAATGTTATAAGGATATGATGGAAATGGGTAAAGAAATGGGTGGGCATGCAAGTGTCAATTTCCCTAAAGCTCAGGCAATTAAAGATGCCACAATGGCAAAATTCATTTACAAAAACTGGACGCCTGGAAAATTATTTCTACATTTCGAAGGGTCTTATCATTCTGATAATTACCAAGGGATAGTATGGTACTTGTTGGCTAAAAATCCAAACTTAAAAATAGTTACAATTAGCAGTGTTGAGCAGAAAGATATTGAAAATTTAGAAGATCAGTACAATAACCGCGCTGATTTTATTGTAACAATCCCTGAGACTATGACTCAGACAAGCAGATAATTACAGCAAATCAACCTGTCAAAATTATAAATCGCTTAATTTCTTCTATATCGAAGAGATTAAGCGATTTAATTTATACAACCGTTTTTTGCTTTCACTCATTCAATACACAAAAGTAACCACAGTGATGCCTGCGCCTCCAAGTTCTATTTTTTCATCTTTGGCCGAACTAATTAATTTGATTGTTTTGAGATATTCACGGATGAGCTGCCTTAAAATTCCATTGCCTTTACCATGTAAAATACGGACTTCGTTGGCCTCCACCATAATGCACTCATCTATGTAGTTGGTAACCATTTGCAGGGCTTCATCGGCACGTTTTCCACGCACATCAATACCATATGAAAAACTGTTTTTTACTTCACCGATTTCAAAAGATTTTGAAACTTTGTTTGATTCGGAATTGCTTTGTTTTTTAAATTCCTTCGAACTTATTTTAAGCACTTGGGTTTTATCGAGAACCATTTGCATGTTCCCAAGCGAAATGAAAACTTTGTTGTCCTTAATTTCCAAAATTTCACCTGTACCTTGTCCGTTTTTTAATTTTACTTTATCTCCAATGTTGAAATTTAAATCAATTTCCTTTTTATCATTATTTTCAGCTAGTTTTTCCTTTTTCTGATTCTTTATTTTCTCAATTTTCTTGGTCAGAAATTTACTCTCATGCTCAAATCTTTTTTCAGTTTCACCTTTGAGTTGATCGATTTTTTCACGTACTTCTTTTATTTTGACTTTTTCGGCATTATTCTTTTTAATCTCAAAAATTGAATTTTCAATGGTTTTGTTCACTCCCGAAAGAATGTTTTCAGCGGCAAGCTTGGCTTCTTTGATGATGTCTTTTCTTTTTTGCACAGTCAATTTTGTTTCGTCTTCATGCTTTTTTAAAACGTTATCAAGAAGAAGTTCTTTTTGGCTGATTCTTTTATTGATATTGATTATATTTCTACGTTCCTTTTCAATTTCCTGCAAATGCTTGTCAAAATCAATCTGTTCTTTGCCAATCTTTTTTTCGGCACTTTGCAGAATTCTGGCTGGTAATCCAATATTTTTGGCAATTTCAAATGCAAACGAACTTCCAGGTCTTCCAATTTCGAGTTCATAAAGCGCCTTCATGTTTCTGTTGTCGAACAACATAGCTCCATTTACCATATTTTTGGCCGAACTTGCAAAGTGTTTCAGGTTTCCATAGTGCGTGGTAATAACGCCATAAACACCTGAATTTACAAATTCTTCAAGCATCGCTTCGGCAATTGCACCGCCAAGTGAGGGTTCAGTTCCCGAGCCAAACTCATCGATAAGTACCAACGTGCTATCGTTGGCATTTTCGATCAGTTTTTTCATATTTTTCAAATGAGAACTGTATGTACTTAAGTCATCTTCAATGGATTGCTCATCGCCAATATCAATAAAAAGTGAATGGAACAAACCCATAGTTGAAGATTCGTGCACTGAAACCAATAAACCGCATTGTAACATATATTGCAACAAACCCACTGTTTTTAAACACACTGATTTTCCTCCTGCATTTGGTCCAGATATGAGAATAATACGCTGATTTTCATGCATAATCAAATCCAGTGGAATGACTCTTTTTCTTTCTTTTTCGAACGAAAGAAAAAGCAACGGATGTATAGCCGATTTGAGGGTAAGTCCACTTTTGTTTGTCAATTTGGGCAAATTGCCATTTATTTTTATCGCAAAAAGGGCTTTGGCCCTTATAAAATCAATTTCGGCAAGGAAATCATATCCCAACAGTAAATCTTCGGCATATGGCCTTATATGGTCGCACAATTCGAGTAGAATTTTGATTATTTCCCTGCGCTCGGCAAATTCCAATTCCCTTATTTCGTTGTTTATTTCAATGATTTCGAGTGGTTCAATAAACGAAGTTTTTCCAGTGGCTGATTCATCGGCTACATATCCCTTTATTTTTCTTTTTGAAGAAGCGGGAACAGGAATCAACATTTTACCATCGCGAATGGTTAATTGGGTATCCGAATCAATAATGTTTTCATTTTTAGCCTTTTGTAGGATATTGTGCATTATCCTCGAAACACCTGAAAGTCTGCTTTGCAGCGATTGCCTAATTTGAAGCAATTCCTTTGAAGCATTGTCGCGGATATTGCCATTGTTGTCTAAAATCCGATTGATTTTATCGATAACGAAAGGGAAAACAGGAACTGTTCCTGCCAACATTTTCAGGTTTGGATACTTGTCATCTTCAGATTTTGAAATCCAGGTAACAATAGCTTTAATTTCTTCGAGCGATCTTTTGATATCGAACAGTTCCTCCAATTCAACAAAAGTACCTTCAATTTTGAGCCTATTTATGGCATCGCGAACATCGAAAAAATGCTGTATTGGAAAACTTTCATCTTCTTTGGTAAGATTTTTATATTCATTAACAAGGCAAAGTTGAGTTTTTACTTTATTGAAAGAAACAATAAATTGAATTTCATCCACTTTGTCTTTACCAAGTTTGCTCAGGCAAAATCCTTTTACATTGCTCCTGATTTTATCAAATCCTATCTTCTCTTCAAAATTATTCGGGAAAATCATATTTTATTAAATTGACTGCAAAATTAGCAAATACAACAGTATTATGAAAAATCCTTTATAAATTTAATTGAAGAAGATTTGAATCATAAAAAAAAACACTATTTTTAAATATTTATTATTCAAATACATTGATATATGAAAGATTTTCTATTACAGTCCTTTATTTTAATCATTGTTGCAATTCCGGTTTCAATCATCCTAATCAAGGTATTCTTTAAAAACTCGATTTTTGGCAAAATCAGTGCCATTTGGACATTTAGTGTAATTTTATGTGCCATTAATTGGACAGCCAGAATTGAATTTGCCGGATGGACAAGGGCTTTTTCAAATCCTACCACTATAATTATCCTTTTTATTTCGGTTTATATTGCATCTCGTATGGTGCGTGATCCTTTAAAAGCAATGATGGAAGATTTGCATAAGATAGCAAATGGGGATATCGATATTAAAATTACAGATCTCTATCAAAATAGAAATGACGAAATCGGTTCGCTAGCTACATCCATTAATTCAATATCCCTCAACCTGCATAAAACCTTGAGTAGTATGAAAAAGAATTCGAACGATTTGATGGTTGTGAGCGATGAACTAAGCCATATCATGACCAATATGATGGAAAATACTTCAACTCAGGCTTCGTCCATTGAGGAAATTTCGGCAACTATGGAAGAAATTGCTTCAATTGTAAGCTTAAACACAGAAAGTTCGCAGAAAACAAGTATGACTACTTTAAAAACTATTGAAGCTATAAAGGAAGGAAGCGAATCTACCGAGCAATCTATTGAAGCAATGAAGGAAGTAACTGAAAAAGTGAAAATTATCAATGAAATAGCCTTTCAAACCAATATATTGGCTTTAAATGCAGCCGTTGAAGCTTCACATGCCGGCGAAGCCGGTAAAGGTTTTGCCGTGGTAGCCAATGAAGTAAAAAAACTTGCACAACGCAGCAATAGCGCAGCACAAGAAATTGAGGAAGTTACAAACAAAGTTTATCAAATTTCAGAAGTTGCAGGTTCTAAACTTACCAACATCATTGACGAAACCAATCAGACATCCATTCTAATGAAAGAAATTGCAGCTGCAAGTGTCGATCAAAATACAAATATTCAGCAAATTAACGATTCTATTCAGGTATTGAATAAGATGATTCAAAACAATACTTCAGAAAGCGAAAAAATTAATGCAAAAGCTGCTTTTGTTTCAAACTCTGCAAAAAAATTGAATGATCAGGTTTCTTTCTTCAAACTTAGAAGGAGTTGATTATTTATTATTTTAGGAGAACTAGAAATATAGTAGTCAATACTTTAAAAATTTGAATGAATTGGGATTTTTGAAGTAGTTTCAATTTGTTTAATGAATTATTTTTATGTTGCATTGGAATTATAATCTTAAATAATTGTTTGATGGAAAGTTTTATTAAATCGGTTGTTATTTTATTAGTTGTAGGAGTACCTGTGTCAGTAATATTGATGAGGGTTTTATTTAAAAATTCAGTTTTTAGGCAGATAAGTACCATTTGGGTAATTACTTTGTTATTTACTTCCATTAATAATTCAGCAAGGATTCAATTCGAATCTTCATATCCTCAAGCCATGGCGCTTCCAATTGGGATAATTGTGATTGGACTAGGTATTTATATTGCATCAAAGTATGTAAAAGTCCCGTTGAATCAAATGACTGATGATTTAGCCAAATTAGCAAAAGGTGATATCAATATAAAAATAGGGGAATATTATTCAAATAGAAATGATGAAATTGGGAGTCTGGCCAATTCAGTTAATATGCTTGCTCTTAATCTAAGTCACATGATTGGTAATGTACATTCGAATTCGCTTGAAGTGAATAAATTAAGCTCTGATTTGAATCAAATTATGAAATCGATGATTAACAATTCATCGGCTCAATCATCTTCGATTGAAGAAATATCTGCAACAATGGAAGAAATAGCAGCTGCCATAGAGCAAAATTCTGAAAATTCGCAGCGTACAGAAGCCATTTCAGCCAAAACAATAGTAGCAATAACAGAAGGAAACAAGTCAACCTTGCTTTCTATTGAAGCCATGAGCGAAGTTGCCGGCAAAGTAAAACTAATTAATGATATTGCTTTCCAAACAAATATTTTGGCATTAAATGCGGCAGTTGAAGCTTCACATGCAGGTGATGCAGGCAAGGGATTTGCGGTAGTAGCTTTAGAAGTGAAAAGACTTGCAGAATCAAGCAAAAAAGTTGCCCGCGAAGTAGAAGAAGTTTCAAACCGTGTACTTTCTGTATCAAAAAATTCGGGGACTCAATTGAATGAAATTATTGAAGATGCTAGTTTGACCGCCAGTTTAATTAAAGAAATTTCATCTGCTAGTTCTGAACAAAATTCCAGCGTACAGCAAATTAATTATGCTATTCAGGAATTAAATAAAATGCTACAAAGTAATTCAAATGAAGTAGAAAGAATTAACGATAAGGCTATTTCATTATCTCAAACAGCTCAAAAATTGACAAGCTCAATTTCCAAATTTGTAATAAAAAATGATAAAGAAAGGTGAAATCAAAATAGATATTTACATCAATTAATCTGGATAAATTTCAGGAAATTTAGCCGGATTTATTTCGTGCATCATTGCGTAAATACTATCAAACACATCTTCAGAATTCGGATTTGAAAAGTAATCGCCATCAGTAGCATATGCAGGACGGTGTTCTTTAGCCGTTAAGGTTTTCGGTGGAGAATCCAGGTTAAAAAATGCACCTTGGCTTTCAATTACTTTTTGCATCATAAAAGCTGTTGCTCCACCAGGAACATCCTCATCGAAAAATAGAACTTTTCCTGTTTTTTTAATTGATTCTGCAATAATATTATACTTGTCAAAAGGCAGAAGAGTTTGAACATCTATCAACTCTACTGAAATGTCAAACTCTTTGAGTTGTTCTACTGCATCCTGAGCAATACGTACACAAGATCCATAAGTAACTAAACTTACATCAGTCCCTTCAATTAATATTTCAGGAACGCCAAGTTGTTGCTTGAATTCACCCATATTGTCAGGTCGTTTTTCCTTTAGCCTATATCCATTCAAGGGTTCAATTACCAATGCAGGACTGTCGCTTTCTAGTAATAAATTATAAAATGCGGCAGCTTTAGTCATGTTGCGTGGGACACAAACATACATTCCACGTACAGAATTTATCACCATGCTCAACGGAGAACCCGAATGCCAGACTCCTTCAAGCCTGTGTCCTCTTGTACGAATAATTACGGGTGCTTTTTGCCCACCCCTAGTGCGGTATAGAACGGTAGCCAAATCATCACTCAATGTTTGAATGGCATAAAGGAGGTAATCAAAATATTGGATTTCAGCAATGGGTCTTAAACCACGGAGAGCAAGGCCAATTGCTTGTCCAACGATAGTAGTTTCTCTAATTCCAGTATCGGTAATACGATATTCACCATATTTTTTTTGTAAACCTTCGAGACTTTGGTTTACACCTCCAATTTTACCAGTATCTTCACCAAATGTAACCAATAAAGGATATTTTGAAAAAAGGGCATCAAAGTTATCGTGTAATACCTCGCGTCCATTTACCAACTTCGAATTTTCTGAGTAAACTTCTTTTACTGATTTGATTTCAATTGCAGAATTGCTAAAATTACTATAAAGCATACTGTTATATAGCTCATAATTTTCTTCGCCTTTGGTTTTTAACCAATCCAACAAATTTGATTTTAATCCTTTTGTTTTTGCACACGACAAACATACATGTCTGAGTAATTTTCTGGCAGTGCTCACATTTGATTTTCTAATCGGAAAGAATTCTGCTTCCAATTGATCCCTTAATTCTTTGATTTTTAAATCATTATTTTGAATACAAACACATGTTTTAATATCTATTATTCGGATTAGTTCATCCCTTTCACGTTTTAAAGGCTTAGTGTAGTGTGACCAGGAATTTTTGCGAGCAAGAACTGCACGTTCATTTCCTTTTTTTTCGATTTCAGCCAACTCATTTTCAGATGCAAGACCAATTTCCAGCATCCATTCCTTCATTTTTTTTATTGGATCAAATTCCTTTTCCCATTCAAGGCGCTCAACACTTTTATACCTTTCGTGTGATCCTGAAGTTGAATGGCCTTGGGGTTGAGTCATTTCCATAATATGAAACAAAACGGGAATATGTTTTTCGCGACAAATTTTTACACCTTCTTTATAAGCGTTGACCAAAGCGGGATAATCCCAACCTTTAACAATGTATATCAAAAAGCCTTCATTTTCGTCATCTCTCTCAAAACCTTTCAAAAGAGTAGAAATATTCTGTTTGGTTGTTTGGTAACTTTTATGGACGGAAATACCATATTCATCGTCCCAAACCGAAATAGCAAAAGGTATCTGCAAAACCCCGGCTGCATTTAAAGTTTCAAAAAAATGACCTTCTGAAGTACTTGAATCTCCAATAGTTCCAAAAGCTACTTCATTGCCATTCAATGAAAATTGAGTATAAGATTTCAATTCAGGATTATTTCTGTAAAGTTTTGATGCATAAGCTAATCCAAGAAGGCGAGGCATTTGTCCAGCTGTAGGTGAAATATCGGCAGATGAATTTTTTTGTTTGCTTATTTCTTTCCAGCTTCCATCTTTGTTCAAACTTCTGGTAGCAAAATGATTGTTCATCAATCGACCACCATGTGCAGGATTTACGTCCAAATCAGTGTCGCCATACAATTGTGCAAAAAATTCTTCCGGTTTAAAAATGCCAGCAGCCATCATAAAAGTTTGGTCACGATAATAACCAGATCTGAAATCTCCGTTATTGAAAACTTTGGCCATTGCAAGTTGTGCAACTTCTTTCCCATCACCAAAAATTCCAAATTTGGCTCTGCCATTAAGTACTTCTTTTCGTCCTAAAATGCTAAGATTCCTACTCAAAACAGCAACATAAAAATCATTTAAGATTTCTTCTTTGCTAAGCTCAACTTCAAGTTTTGTAAAAATGCTCATTTGTAACCAAATAAATATGAGTAAACACTGGCAACAAATTTAACTTGAATAATTAATAATGCATAAAGAATTTTGAAAATAATCCTGATAAATCACAAATAATGAAAATTATAAATTGTGAATTTAATTCTCAATTTCAAACCGAATTGCATTTAACTTATGGGGTTTATATTTCATTTATAACTTGATTTTCATCTTAGTATTTATCAATTGCTATATTCTTATTTTAGAATAAATTTAGGGCAACTCTCATACATACATATCCTATTTTTTTGTATATTTACTAATATATCCCTTAACTTTAATACAATGGCTATAGACTTACAGAAATATTTAGCCGAACAGTACCAAAGATCCATAATTAAAGGTAAAAAGCCCGGTCCTGTAATTACCATTTCACGCGAGTATGGTTGTTCTGCTAAAGACGTAGCTGAAAAATTAGCAAATAGATTAAATGAGCTGACATCAAAGAAAGATGATAAGTCAACTTGGAAATGGATTAATAAAGAAGTTTTTGAAGGAACTGCCAAAGCACTTCATTTAAAAACATCAAGAGTTTTGCATGTTTTTGATGGTGAAAAAAAAAACTTTATCGAAGGTCTTATCCTTAGTTCTTCAGAAAAATATTACACCAGCGATCAAAAAATAAAAAAAAAGATAATCGAAATTGTCAGATCGTATGCTGAACAGGGATTTGTCATTATTATTGGGCTTGGAGGTGTTTCCATTACACGGGATATCGAAAAATCGATTCATATTAAACTACAGGCACCTTTTGGATGGAGAGTTGAAAGAATGTCAAAAAAGTTATCAATGAGTGTTGAGGAAGTTTCGAAATGTACAAGGTCTATTGATAAAAAAAGGAATATTTTACGAGATTCATTTAAGCCAAAATCTGAGATACCGGAATTGTTTGATATGACTTTTAATGCAATGACATTGACTCCTGATGAAATTGTAGAATCAATTATTTCGTTAATGAAGTTGAGATATTTGGTATAATATAATCAAGTTTATTCCACACTTAATATAAAATCTGGATTTGACATTTTCTCTTTCCGATTAAATAAAGCAAGAATAATTTATAACTTACGCCCTCAAATTAATCTGTCAAAATGGAAGAACTTGTCCCAGATTCAAAGCAATTACTTGATTTACTAGATACCAAAATGCCATTTGGAAAATATAAAGATCGTTTTATTATTGATCTCCCAGAATATTATTTGGTTTGGTTTAGGCAAAAAGGTTTCCCTGCAGGTAAACTAGGTGAATTGCTGGGACTAGCTTACGAAATAAAATTGAATGGATTAGAGGGAATGGTCAAATCTATCCGAACTAAGTTCGCTCCACTCAAATATAAATGATTCTATTTCAATTTCTTAAAGGAAATGCCTAAAGTAAATGATAATTGAATAATCATTTACTTTAGGCATTGTTGCACAAGTAAATTTTAGCTACCTATTTATTCCCAATATCCAGGTTCCCACTTCCATCCGTTTTTAACTTTTGCCCAGTGGCCATTATGCCAATATTGTTTATTTTGAGGGGCTTTTTCCCAATGTGCTTTCACCCACTTATACTCCTTGCTTTTTGATTTCCACTCCCATTCTCCCGGAATCCAAACCCAGGTGGCATCGGTTGTTGGTTTGGCAACATCACTCTTTATTGTAGTATCTTTTGGTGCTTTTGGTTTTTCGGTTACAACTTGAGCTTTGAGTCCTATCGAAAATCCAAAAAACAAGATAATCATCATTACAATCAGTTTTTTCATACTATATATTTTAAGTTTTTAAATGAAGATAATGTTATAAACATTAAATTACAAATAAAAACGATGATTGATGGAGTTTATTTTGAAAGGAATTTAACGAGATATCAAGAAATTGTTCTGCAAAAAAAAAGTTCCGAGATAAAGGAACTTTTTTTTGTTAAAATATACTATTTTTTTAATAATTCAAGCATTTTAGCACCTAAATGGGCAGGTGAATCAACCACATGGATACCACATGCACGCATGATTTCTTTTTTAGCAGAGGCAGTATCGTTTTTGCCACCAATTATAGCACCGGCGTGGCCCATTCTTTTTCCTTTTGGAGCTGTTTCGCCAGCAATAAAACCAACAACTGGCTTGGTTCCATTATCTTTGATCCATTCGGCAGCCTCAGCTTCCATATTACCACCAATTTCACCGATAATTACAATTCCTTCGGTGTCTTTATCAGCCATAAAAAGCTTAACCGCATCTAGGGTAGAAGTTCCAATAATTGGATCTCCACCAATACCTATTGCAGTAGATTGGCCAAGACCTGCTTTGGTTATTTGGTCAACTGCTTCGTATGTTAAAGTTCCAGATTTTGATACAATTCCAATTTTACCAGGATTGAAAATAAAGCCAGGCATAATACCAATTTTTGCTTCGCCGGCAGTGATTATTCCGGGGCAGTTTGGTCCAATTAGCCTAACATCCTTACCATTAAGGAAATCTTTTACTTTAACCATATCCTGAATTGGAATCCCTTCAGTGATTGCAACCACAACTTTAATTCCTGAATCAGCAGCTTCCATAATTGCATCTGCAGCAAAAGCAGGTGGAACAAAAATGATTGAAACATTTGCACCAGTTTTTTCAACAGCCTCTTGAACTGTGTTAAAGATTGGTTTACCCAGATGAGTAGTACCACCTTTTCCAGGAGTTACGCCGCCGACAACATCGGTGCCGTATTCAATCATTTGTCCTGCATGGAAAGTTCCCTCACTACCGGTGAATCCCTGTACAATAACTTTGGAGTTTTTATTAACAAGTATACTCATTTCTTTAAAAGTTGGATTTTTATTTGTGCTAAAAGTAATTCTTTTCTTATTGATTACAAAATGAAAAATACCGTTATTTAATTCCTTTGTATTGATATTTGACAAAGAAATATTAGGGTTGATTTTTAAAATTAATTACCCTAATTGGGTGTTAAATGCTTAATTTTTTGAATTGATTCGGATACTTCTTTAAATTCAATAGACTATTTCTTTTAAATCTATTATTTTTGTAATAAAATTAATCGATGATAGATTCAGCTACTATTTGTGCAATTGCTACACCATCGGGTACTGGTGCAATATCCACAATAAGAATTTCAGGGCCAAAATCAATTTCAATAGTTGAAAGTTTGTTCCATCCAATCCATAAAAAAAAATCGCTTAATAGCCAGAAAACAGCTACACTTCATTACGGTTTGCTCAAAGATGGAGATGAACTGATAGATGAAGTTTTATTAGGTTTATTTAAAAATCCAAATTCGTATACAGGTGAAGATTCCATTGAAATATCATGTCACGGTTCTATTTTTATACAACAAAGAATTTTGCAATTACTCTTAAAAAAAGGAGCGCGGCATGCCCAGCCTGGAGAATTTACCCAAAGAGCATTTTTAAATGGCAAGTTGGATTTATCGCAAGCCGAAGCCGTTGCTGATTTAATTGCTTCATCTTCATCTGCATCGCATAAAATAGCGATGAATCAAATCAGAGGAGGATTTTCAAATGAGTTAAACTTATTACGGGATAAATTGCTCAATTTTATTTCACTAATTGAGTTGGAACTCGATTTTAGCGAAGAAGATGTAGAATTTGCCAACCGCGATCAATTGCAGGATTTATTTTCAAAAGTAAAGGAAAAGCTGGACGGTTTAATCAAGTCTTTTAAGCTTGGAAATGTAATAAAGAATGGAGTTCCGGTTGCCATCATTGGCGAGCCAAATGTTGGTAAATCAACACTTTTGAATGCTTTGTTCAATGAAGAAAAAGCGATTGTTTCAGAAATTGCAGGCACCACCCGCGATGCCATTGAAGATGTTCTAAATATCGAAGGTGTTTTGTTTCGATTTATTGATACTGCAGGCTTGCGCGAAACAACTGATACCATTGAAAGCCTTGGAATAGAAAAAACTGTTCAAAAAATACAACAAGCCGACGTTGTTATTCTTATGTTGGAAGCAACCAATAATTGGCAACAAATAGCCCAACAAATAAAACATACGGTTGATAAATACAATATTGTTGAACAAAAGCTATTTGTTCTTATAAATAAGATTGATAAAACCGCAATGGAAGGAAAAACCATTGAAAATTTAAAATCGGATTTGCCTGAAATAACTTTTGTTTTAGCCTCTGCCAAAAGCAATATAAACATCAATGTATTGAAAAGCATGCTCAAAAAAGCATATGATATCAATAATTTGGATAGCAGCCCAATTGTCAGCAATATCAGACATTTAGAAGCATTGACAAATGCTTCAGAAGCACTTAGCAGAGTAGAATTAGGTCTACAAACTGGTATTACCGGCGATTTATTAGCTACGGATATCAGGCAGGTAATGCATTATATTGGCGAAATTACCGGACAAATTTCGACCGATGAAATTTTGGGAAATATTTTTAAGAATTTTTGTATTGGAAAGTAATTCTAAAAAATTTAACTATTGGATCTATTGCATTCTTAAATGAATATAAGTATTGAATTTTGAATTAAATCATATTTACCATTAATATGTTAGGCAAAATGCAAAGAAATCAATAATTATTATTCTTAAACAGCAATCAGCATCGCAAAAGTATCCTATTACCAAAATACATTAAGTTCCTTATAGCCTTTGGGATCAAAAACTTTTTCATTAAGGATATCTTTGCTAACTTTAATACTTAATTTTTAACAGATTATAATTTTTATAATTCATTTAAAATTATCCAATAAATTACAACTTTTCGGTAAAGACTCTACTTTTTATCTTAATTTTACAATTATAAAAAGTTTAATTCTTAGACAATGACTTGGTTTAATAAAATAAATGCAAAAAACATTATAAACAGTCCATTAGTAAGAAAATATTATCGATTTAGTTCCTCAATTTATGGTCGTGTTGTTTTTATTATCACACTTTTATCCCTTTTCCTATTTGTTTCATTTGGATTCATTTTCAGATCAGTCAACAACCGGTATTTGAATACCGTAATTTTACAAAATGGAACCAATATCGGTTCTATTGTTGAGTCATCTCTGTATCATTCAATGCTTGAAAATGATAAAAGTAGATTGCAAAATACACTTGATGTAATAAACACTATGTCTGGTATTGATGAAGTTAATATGTATGATAGTAAGGATAGCCTAATATATTCTTCCTTTACAAATGATACAATAAGTCATAGTGACCCTGATTGTAAGAACTGTCATAGTGATATAAAATCACTGTTTCCGGAAAAACAGAAATCCTACCGAATCATGGATTTAATGAGTGAATGCAGTATGAATCAAAAAGATAATAAGCACAGACATTTATTGATAAAATCCCCAATTTTAAACGAACGATCTTGCTATACCGCATCTTGTCACGCCCATAAACCAACAGATGAAGTTCTTGGTTCATTAGTTATTAAAATCCCATTAAACGATTTGGATACTGCTGTTGAAAAATTTACTACAAATTTTTATATGCTTGCCATTTTTTCGACAATTGCACTTGCTACATTTTTAATATTATTTACAAACAAAAAAATTAAAAATCCATTAAACTCAATAATTAGAGCGAGTCGGGCTGTTGCAAAAGGTGATTTGAGTATCCGTTTGGATGTAAAGCATAAACAATTGAGCGATATAAGGATGGTTTCGCTGGCATTTAACAATATGCTTGATAAGCTTCACGCAGTTTCAGTTGAATTACAAAATTGGTCCTATCAGCTTGAATATAAAGTTCAAAAAAAATCGGAAGAATTATTGGAGGCTCAAAATGAATTAATTCATATTGAGAGAATTGCCTCGATAGGAAAATTATCTTCATCAGTTGCACATGAAATAAACAATCCGCTTTCGGGGGTATTAACTTATACAAAATTAGTTCATAAACAGCTCAGTAAAATTGACTTGGAGTCAACTACAAAAGAATCCATGCTTAAAAATTTGAAAGTAATTGAATCTGAAACCAAGCGCTGCGGAGATATTGTTAAAGGATTACTTGATTTTTCAAGAAATGATCAACAAAATTTAGAAAATGCACATATCCATAAAATACTAAATGAAACATACGATTTGATGTCGCATCAAATGAAAATTTCAAATATTAACTTTATGACCGATTTTTCAGCTCATATAGATCTTATTAATTGCAATCCAAACCAAATAAAGCAGGTTTGTGTTGCTTTACTAGTAAATTCTACTGAAGCAATTTTTCAAAATGGTGAAGTCCTTATGAAAACTTCAAATCCTGACGAAAATACAGTAAAACTTGATATAATTGATAATGGTTCAGGTATTGCCAGTGAAGACATTAACCATATTTTTGAACCTTTTTTCTCTTCAAAACAAAAAGCAAGCGGTATTGGATTAGGACTGGCAATTGTTCATGGTATAGTACAAAGTCATAAGGGTACAATTGATGTGGTATCGGAAATAGGAAAAGGAACAATGATTTCAATTAGTTTACCTGTGATAAAAAATAAGGAGATATAAAAATGGCTGAAAAATTTTCAATTTTGATAGTTGATGATGAATTATCAGTGCGAGATTCTTTATATAACTGGTTTATTGAAGATGGATATATGGTTGATTGTGCGGAAGATGCTAAACATGCATTGACTGCAATTGAAACCAGGAATTTTGATATCATCCTAGCAGATATTAAAATGCCCGGAATGGACGGATTAGAAATGCACAGGAGAATTAAAAGTCTCAACAAAGATGCAATTGTGATAATTATGACAGCATTTGCATCTGTTGAAACTGCTGTTTTGGCTTTGAAAGAAGGGGCCTATGATTATGTGACAAAACCTTTTGATCCTGATGATTTATCGCATTTAATCAGAAATGCAACCAAACAAATTTCTTTAAAATTAGAAAATGAAGCGCTCAGGGAAAAAGTAACTGACCTTGAAAATGTTGAAGACATAATTGGCAACAGTGAAGCGATGCAAAAAGTACTTCATGAAGTGGGTTCTATTGCACAATCATCTTCATCTGTAATTATAACTGGCGAAAGCGGAACTGGTAAAGAACTTATTGCTAAAGCGATACATTCAAATTCATCGCGAAAATATTTTCCTATGGTAAGTGTTCACTGTGGAGCTTTAACTGAAAGCATTTTAGAAAGTGAATTATTCGGTCATGAAAAAGGAGCGTTTACAGGTGCAATATTAGATAGGAAAGGAAGATTTGAAATGGCCAATGGTGGTACAATTTTCCTTGATGAAATTGCAACAATTTCCACTAAAATGCAGATTGAATTGTTACGTGTTCTCGAAACAAAACGATTTATGCGCGTAGGTGGAAATAAAGAAATTTCGTCAGATTTTAGAGTTATTTGTGCTACAAACAAGGATTTAAAAAAGATGGTGGAAAATGGAACTTTCAGGGAGGATTTATTTTACCGTCTAAATGTTGTAAATATTGAAGTTCCACCACTTCGCGAAAGAATTGAAGACATAAAATTACTTGTAGATTATTTTATCAAAAAATATTGTAAAGCGATGAGCAAGAGTCTTGTTAATATTGATTCTGCAGCATTAAAACGATTGGAACAATTCGAATATCCAGGCAATGTACGTGAACTCGAAAACATGATTGAACGTGCAATAGTTATTGGAAATGGAAAAGAAATACGTCTTAAAGACCTTCCTTTAGGAAAAGAAATAGTGAGTTCCAATGTTGAAAGCCTGGATGAACTTGAAAAAAAACACATTCTTCAAATTCTAAATAAATACGATTGGAATATTTCCCGCTCTGCTAAAGCTTTAAAGGTTGACAGAGTAACCCTTTACAATAAAATTAAAAAACATAGTTTAGACCAAAAAAATAAATAAACCTGACTCATTCTTGTTCTTTAAATTTTTACAACTAAGGAGAATGTTTGTATGAAACCGCAACTAATTATATTAATTTCATATGGACAATTCGATGCGGATTTTCTTTCTAGTATAGCTGAAAGTATTACAAATGAATATCTTTTACCTGTATCTATTGAAGAAAAATATATTGAACTTACTAATTTTTATGATCCTGCCCGCAGACAATATGATGCAAATAAATTACTAAAAGAAATTGATGCAATTTCCTTCTTTGAATCTATAAAAAGGATAGGTTTATTTCGTGTAGATCTTTTTATTCCCATTCTCACCTATATTTTTGGACAAGCATTTTTAAACGGTAAAACTGGAATTGCATCACTTTATCGGCTTAAAAATGATCTATATGGAATTGAACCAAATGATGAAATTCTCCTAGAACGTTTTAAAAAAGTGATTATCCATGAGCTTGGACATACGTTTGGATTAAAACATTGTCATACACCATCCTGTGTAATGTTATCGTCAACCTATATGGAAGATATTGATCAAAAGAATATAGGTTTATGCCACAAATGCCGCAATGAGTTGAATATAGATCAAAATCCCTGATTGATTTTAAATAGAAAAGCTACAATTAAATTAAAAATTTGCCTTCCTATTTTTATAATATTGAAATTTAACAACATACAATGCTAGTGTTGAATAATTCAACATCTGTATAATTATTATACATCCAATTCAATTGCCTCATTTATAAATCATTAGCAATTACATCAAAAATACTGTTTAATAATTCAACACTATTGTTGTTTAAATATTCAACAATTTATTATATATATTATTGTATATAAGCTACTTATATCTATTGGCATTTTTGTTGATTAGTTAATATATAGAAAGAATTCAGTACAGGAAAACTAAATTCCTAAAAATAAATTAAACAACAAAATTTCAATATTATGAAAACTCGAATTTTTATCTTCATTGGTTTATTACTGCTATATTTCAGCAATATAAGCAATAATAAAGTGGTAGCTCAAGAAAGATCAACCACAGAAAATACATTAAGTATTGTAAGCACTCCTGACTTGTACAATCTTACAAATAATTGGGCAAGTGAATTTTGCAAGCTAAATCCTGAAATAAAAATACAGGTAATTAAATTTACTGATGCTCAATTATCAAATCTTTCCAATACCGGTGCCAAATTATGTTTTGTTTCAAATGAAACATATGCAACACTGAACAACAGCGAATTATGGAAAATGAATGTAGGCAAAGATGCTTTGGTTCCAATTATGAATTCGAAAAATCCATTTTTATCTGAAATTAAAAAACTAAACATTTCGCCAGGAGTACTTGCACAAATTTTAACAAATCCTGAGCTGAGAATATGGAATGTTTTTCCAAAAACGAAACAAATTGTACCAATCAATTATTATATGGTTAACAATCAATTAGAGAAAGCCATGATTGCAAAATTTTTGTCGACCAATAAAAATATTCAAGGTATTGGCGTGGAAAATAATGAAAAATTGATTTCCGCAATTCAAAAAGATCCAAATTCAATCGGATTCTGCAAATTGAGCAGTCTTATTAAATCAAATAATCAAGATATTACAATTATGCCTGTTGACATAAATGGAAATGGGAAAATTGACGATTTTGAAAATACGTATACTGATTTACAAACCTTTATAAATAAAGCATGGTATGTAAATTTTCCGAAAGAATTGACTGGAAGTATATATTCAATTGCTTCACAAATGCCTACCAATCAAGTTGAATTAGCTTTTTTGAAATGGATTTCAACCGATGGACAACAATTCTTAAATCAAAAGGGCTATTCCGCTTTGGTTTATGACGAAAAACAATCGAATTTAGCAGACCTGGGCTTTAATAAAGTATATGTTGTGGCTTCTGATAAATCTCTATTTACTCTTTCCCAGTATCTATTTGCATCATTAATCCTTGTTCTAGTTATTGTTGGAACGATAATGGTAAATACTCCTAAAAATAAAGCTGTTACAAATATTTCTACAAATCCAACCGGAATTTTTGACGAAAATTCATTAATCGTTCCCACAGGTTTGTTCTTTGACAAAACTCATACCTGGGCATTTATGGAAAAAAATGGAACGGTAAAAATAGGAATCGATGATTTTATGCAACATGTTACTGGCCCTTTAACAAAGGTGAAAATGAAAAATGCCGGCGAAAAAATTAAAAAAGGAGAACCAATTCTATCTATCATTCAAAATGGGAAACTGCTAAACATTAATTCTCCGGTTTCAGGCACAATAATAAAACCAAATGAAATTCTCTCAACTGAACCTTCCGCAATCAATCAATCTCCCTATTCTAATGGCTGGGTATATATGGTTGAACCAACAAATTGGGTACGTGAAATTCAGTTTTTCTTAATGGCTGAAAAGTATAGAGAATGGATTCAATATGAGTTTTGGCGACTAAAAGATTTTCTTGCAATTAAACTTAATGCCAAAACACCCGAATATGCTCATGTTGTTCTACAAGATGGAGGAATTATTAAAGATAATGTGCTTGCTGATCTTGGCCCTGAAGTTTGGGAAGAATTTCAGACAAATTTTGTTGATACAATGAAATAACCACAAATTTTATAAAAATATCAATCATGAGTATTAATCGACGAAACTTTTTCAAGGTTCTTGGAGTTGCTGGAGCTACACTTGCAACTGACTCCTTGTTAAAAACCAACGCAGAGCCTTCATCAAACAATAAAGAGTTTTCAGGAATGTTATATGACTCTACTCGCTGCCTAGGATGCCAGGCATGCGAAAGAGCATGTGCTAAAGCAAATAAATTACCTGAACCATTTGATAAACCTCGTGTTGGGCATATAAGAGAAACAAATGACAAAAGACGGACAATTATCAATAAATATAATACTTCAAAAGGCGAGTTTAATATTAAGAAACAATGTATGCATTGTGATGAGCCTGCCTGCGTTGCAGCATGTTTAACGCAAGCAATGATTAAAACAAAAGAAGGTCCTGTAATTTGGAGAGCTGATAAATGCATGGGTTGCCGCTTTTGCATGGTTTCCTGCCCATTCGATAGTCCAAAATTTGAATTTCTGAGCTCAAATCCAAAAATTGTAAAATGCACCATGTGCTATGATCGACTTTTGGAAGGAAAATTTCCAGCATGTGCTAACGCTTGTCCGGGAGACGCAATACTTTATGGAACCCGGAAGGATCTGATTAAAGAAGGCAGGAAAAGAATTTTGGAGAATCCAACCCAGTACACTGATTATATCTATGGTGAACATGAAGCAGGCGGGACGTCGTTTTTATATCTTTCAGCAGTTCCTATTAATGAATTGGGGTTTAAAACTACACTGCAAAAAAAATCCTATCCTGAATTAACTAAAGGATTTCTATACAGTGTTCCTTCAATATTTGTTCTATGGCCTTCCGTATTATTAGGAATTTATGAAGCAACCAAAAATAATCGTTCTAAAAGTGAAAATTATGAATAATACTGCCAATATTATAGCGAAAGATAATGAAGGTACTGCCATTTGGAAATTCTTTTTGAGTGAACTTAAACCAAAAGGAAAATGGCTTACGCCTTTTAACATTATTTCAATTCCGGTTATTATTTTAGGAATAGTTCTTATTATCATGCGATTTTATAATGGACTTGGTACCGTAACTAATCTTACTCAATCAGTTCCTTGGGGATTATGGATTGGTTTTGATGTTGTTACCGGTGTTGCATTTGCAGGAGGAGCCTATGTTTTAACTTTTATGGTTTATATTCTGAATATGCATAATTATCACTCAATTGTGCGGGTAACAGTTTTAAACGGATTTCTGGCTTACGTCTTCTACGCTGGTGCATTATTATTGGATTTAGGAAGGCCTTTGAACGTAATTAATCCTATTATAGGAAATAATTTTGGTGTGAGTTCGGTTCTATTTCTTGTAGCCTGGCATTTTCTTTTATATATGGTGGCACAATTAATTGAATTTTCACCAGCAATTGCAGAATGGCTTGGTGCTAAACGTGCGCACAAAATTCTTTCGGGAATGACAATTGCTGCCGTAATTTTCGGTATAACCTTATCTACTTTACATCAATCCGGCCTAGGTGCACTATACCTGATGGCAAAAGAAAAGATTCATCCCCTTTGGTACTCAGAATTTATTCCAATCATGTTTTTTGTTTCCAGTGTTTTTGCAGGTCTTTCTATGGTTATTTTTGAAGGTTCCATTACACACAAAGTGTTTTCGGATCAAATTAGCGAAAAAAATCACCACAACCACAATAAAATAATTCATGGGCTGGCTAAAATATGCACCGGTGCTATGTTTGCATATTTTGCACTCCAAATTCTTGTATTTATACATGGAAAACATTGGAGTTTATTAAATACAGGAATGGGATATTGGTATCTCGTCGAAATGATTGGTTTTGTTCTTGTTCCAATGCTACTTTACTTCTATAGTTACAGAAAAAACAATATGTTATTAATCAGGGTTGCAGCGATTATGACCATGATTGGAATAATCCTTAACCGGCTAAATGTATCAGTTATAGGTTTCAGATGGGATTCAGCCATACGATATGTTCCAACTTGGATGGAAATTGTTGTCACTTTAACAGTAATTTTTATTGAAATATGGGTTTTCAGGTGGGTTATCAATAGAATGCCTGTTATGCGCGAATCACCTGCCTGGGCAAAAGAAAACAAATAAATAACCCGCTTTTCCAATTTAACTTGGAAAAGCACAAAACAATAATAATATGGAAAGCTTCAGTTATACAAATATTTTTGAAACGAAAGGAATCGAATACATTGCAATTATCATTTTCTTTGTAATGCTTATTCCTTTCTGGATTTTATTAAACAAAAAAGTGCCAATAGCAAAGCAGATAAAAAAGGCACTTGGTTATCTTACAGCAAATATTTTGAGAATTCCCCAAGGAATTTTCCACACTAAAAATCATACCTGGACTTTTCTGGAAAAAAACGGAGAAGCAAAAGTTGGATTGGACGATTTACTTTTACACATCACGGGTGAGGTAAAATTACGTCCATTGAAAAACTCTGGTGAAATGATCAACAAAGGAGATTTGCTTATCGAAATTGAACAAAATGGGAAACTTCTAGAGGTATTTTCACCAATTTCAGGAATAATTCTGAATTCAAATGTTGACATAAATGCAAATCCTGAAATATTAAATGAAGATCCATATGGTAATGGCTGGATTTATAAAATTAAACCATCCAATTGGAAAGTTGAAACCCATTCTTATTTTCTTGCCGAAGAAGCCACAGACTGGTCGAAAAAGGAATTGGACCGTTTTAAAGATTTTTTGTCCGAGTCAATAAATAAATATTCACCCGAACAATCCATGGCAATTTTACAGGATGGTGGTGAGTTGCGTGACAATACGCTTTCGGAATTGCCCGATGAAGTATGGAAAGATTTTCAAAAAGATTTTTTAAATGATGGTGTTCAGGGGCAGTAATGTCCCTTCACTTTCAAACATGCGACTTTCAATACAATTTTCAATCAAAACAAAAACAACATGAAAAAATTCGTAAGTCTTTTAGCCTTTGTTCTTTTAGTATTATCATTTTATTCTTGCAATAAAGAACAAAACGCTTATACAAATGCAAAGAAGGCTAATTCAATCGAAGCTTTAAAAGAATTTGCAACCAATTATCCAAATGGTGATTATATTGATAGTGCAAAAGGTATAATTGATAGTATGATATGGCAGCCGGTTCTAATTAAAGATAGTCTTCGCTGCTATAAAAAATTTATTGATGAATATCCCAAAAGCAGATTTATTGCTACCGCAAAAGGAATTTTTTATAACAAAATGTGGCAAGAAGTAATAAGTAGTAACACCATAGATGATTATGAAACATTTATCGACGAATATCCTGATAGTAAGTTTATAGATAGTGCTAAAAACATGATTAAAAAGCTAAAGCCTTTATGAGATATCGATTGAAATCTTTATAAGACTTAAAAATGGAAATATTATATTCCACTATATGGCAATTAGCATCTAAGTGATCGATCTGTTTTAATAGGTGTTTGGATGAAAATAAATATTTTATCCAAACACTTAATAAATAGGCAGTTAAATTTAACTATAATTATTTAGAAATAAACTTTTCCAACTATAATTTTGCATTTATTAATCCACCATTTTCCCGAAATGGGAATGATAATATGGTGAAAGGCTTTTAAAAAGTTTATCCCAAATGGTGGTGTAAAAACCAAAGTTTTGTTCGGGCATTTGATGGTGTTGTGCATGAAATGTACTTGTTGTTATCAAATTGATAATTGGTAATAAGGCTATTTTTTTCGAAACAGGTTCCACTCCCAAATGACCAACAATGCCAAAAATAATATTGAGTACCAGATATATTGAAATGGCTATTGCTGATGCCGAATAAAAATAGATTAGAATAAGCCAAAGTGAGCCAAAGCTCATTGTTTCGAGTGGATTTAATACAAATAAGGTGATTGGCCTTACTCGTACATATTGATGATGCGTTTTATGTAATATCGGATATAATAATTTTATATGTGCCATTCTATGAAGCACATACATCATTATGTCCATAGTGCAAAATAGCACAAAGGTATCAAGTAACACAATCCAAAAATTAGATGTTGCATATATTGAGATAAAACCTTCTTTCCATAGAATCCAACCAGCCATTGTAATAAGAATATTAATAATTAAGGTAGAAAAGGTTAGAATAATTTCATTTGGTTTTAGATGATCCGGAGTTTGGCTTACTTTTCTATTCTTGAATTTTTTAACAACAAGTTGCCCTAATAACAGTGAAATAACAATGATAAGTGAATTTTCAAAAGCAGATATCATGAATATTTGAGGGTAAGTGCATTGCCATAAAAGTTGCAGAATTGATTCCATAAAAAAGTAGTTTGACCCGCATATTGCCGAAAGCTCAAAAATATCAATAAAATCATATTTATTTAGAGAATTATCTTACCAAATCTGCTTGGTTTGTATTTTGTTATTTGGCATTTGGCTTCATTTTACTTTACTTGCAATTCAATATTTATTTAAAATACAAAATGGACTCAAAATTCAATTTTATGAATGATTTGATAAACAAAAACCATCAAGCATTTCATGAATATAAGAATATCAAATGGTTAAGTCCATATTTAGCTGAGATGGAAGAGGTTAAAAGAAATAATCTATTGAAGTCATTTTCTTCAAAGGTAAATTGGTCGTTTAAAAACACAAAACCATGGATTAACCAAATTTCAAAAGGCTGTGAACTTTGCGGTCAGGGTGAATGGTCTTGTCTTTTTATTACTGGTCGTTGTAATGCCAATTGCTTCTATTGTCCTGCCTCGCAACAAAGTGATGACATGCCAATGGCACAACAATTAACATTCGAAAACCCCAATGAATATGCTGATTTCATCAATTATTTCAATTTTAAAGGTTGTAGCTTTAGTGGTGGTGAACCTTTTTTGGTTTATGAAAAGGTTTTGGAGTTTTTAAAAGTAATTCGAAAAAATTGTGATTCCGATTTATATATTTGGATGTATACAAACGGAATAATCGGTACTGAAGATAAATTTAAAAAATTGGCTGATTTGGGCATTAATGAAGTCCGTTTTGATATTGGTGCTACCAATTATAAAATTGATACAATTAAAAGGGCAAGTGGAATAATTGAAAATATAACAGTTGAAATACCTATGGATCCTGATAAAACAAGTCTTATAAAAGAATTAATCCCACAATTGGAAGATTTGGGTGTTACGAATTTAAATCTTCACCAAATGAGATTAACAAGCTTTAATGTTGATAAGTTATTGTCAAGGAATTATACCTATTTACATGGAGAACATCCAACTGTATTGGAATCTGAATTGGCCGCTTTGGAAATTATTCATTTTGTAGATGCCAACAATCATAAAATCGGAGTTAATTATTGTGCATTTCAATATAAAAACAGGTTTCAAAAGGCCGGATATCGATCAAAAGTATTGGATACGATAAAACCAGCAGAAAATATTACAGAAAATGGTTATATATTAAATATCTATGGTTCTGAAACTGATGAATTCAATAGAAATTTAATGTCTGATTCCATTAATGATTTAATTTTATCGGGAACAGTTCAAAAGATAATGGTATCGGAATTCCTTGAAAATTACAAAAAGTACGAGTTTGTAATCATTGATTTTTATGGGATTTCAATTACCGATAAAATGGATATTTCTTCTCACTCAGATTCAGTAACCTTGGAAAATAGAAAATTTGAACTGGAATCAGGGCGAATTGTTGAACCATTAGTCATCGGGAAAGAAAAACTAGAAAAATTGGCAGCATTAATGAATGATGCAGAAAATCAGGAAATACCACAAGATGATGATTTATCCATGTTTTGGAAATATTACATTATCGAAAAGGATTTTCGTCCTTATTTTTAATATTGACTAACGTTAAATTTATTTAGTGTTAATACATTTAATTTCAATCACTTGTCATTTTAACTATATTCGCTCAATTCATTCACTCGTTAGTTTAAGAATTTAACTGAACTTTTCAGAGAAAGAACTCATTTTTTAGTCAAAATTTTATTAATAGAAAATCCAAGTAGTCCACCTAGAATTGTTGTCATTATGGTTATTGGTAGCAATGAAACAGGTTCTTTCCAACCAATCAAAATTGCGTTTGGCAATAAAACCAAGAAAGCGGTCAAAATACCTCTGATTATCGAATTGATATTTAAATCTATTGTTGCAATTAGAAATCCGACAACTATCCACATGGTAAATGCAGATATATTTGCATCCCATGTCAGGTTTTGCATAATCATTGGAATTACATCAATAATTCCAGCAACAATGCCTAATAATAATCCAATTTTAATTTTTTTCATATCGTATCAATTTAGTAGTCTGCTGTCTTTTTAGCATACAATTCAACGGTATTAGATATTTTTTTACAACTTTTATTCAAGAAATGGATCAGCTAAAAATCTTTTTAAGTTCAGCATAAAACTTTTGTCCTATTCTCTTAAAAATATTTTGTTTTTGAATATTATTTTCATAATAGCCTTGCCCTTCTTCTGTTCCATAACCATAGTTGTAGCCATAGCTGAATCCATAACCATATTTGAGTCCAAAAATAACTGACGGGTTAACATCGTTGATAACAATACCCATGTTGGTCATTTTCTTTGCCTGATGAAGTTCTTCAACAATTTTTAAAACATTTTTGCTGGAGTAGTTTTGACGCATGACAAAAATATTTGCATCGGCAAACTTTGCAATTAACAATGCATCAGCAACATGGGCAACCGGTGGAGTGTCAATGAGTATATAGTCAAATTTTGTCTTTAATTCTACGATCAAATCCAACATTTTATCTGACTCAATAAGTTCGGCTGGATTTGGAGGAATGGGCCCAGATGGAAGTAAATATAAATTCTCGATATGTGTTTCAACAAGTACTTCATCCAATGTATTATATCCAATCAAATAAGTACTTAACCCAATTATGTTTGGATTTTTAAATAGAAGTTGGGTTTTGGGTTTTCGTAAATCAAGACCAATTAACAATGTTCTCTTTTTACTTCTGGCATACAATACGGCTAAATTGGTTGAACAGAATGTTTTTCCCTCTCCGCCTACCGTTGAATTTACCGAAATAACCGGATTTTTAACTTTTATGAGTAAATATTGAAGATTGGTTTTTACCAATCTAAATGATTCGGCAACAGGACTTTTGGGATATTTATATACTGGAAGATCTTCTTTGTAAGTATTCCTGCTTATCGAGCCTAAAATGGGAAGTATACAATCCTTTTCAACATCACTTTTATCAATAATCTTATTATTAAAAAAATCTTTTCCGACAATAATGAGAATCGGAAATAAAAGACAGATAAATATAATTTTTGTTCTGTTTCCACCTGGTTGTGGCGACTTTTTAATAACGTTTTCATATTTGGCTACATCCAGTATTTTTGCACCGGGGCTGTTTGATGCCATCGTAATACCTGCCTCAGTCCTCTTTTCTAGTAGAAAAGTGTAAATATCGTCGTTGAGTTTGTAACGCCTTTGAATATTTTGAATTTCCCTTTCAACTGAAGGAATCTGGCTTAGCTTAGAGTCAATTAATTCAATTTTCTTCTTTATATCCCGATAATTATACGAAATAGCTTTTAAACTGCTTTCGATATGCACATTCAACTCATTATTAATAGATACCATTTTTAATTTAGCAATATCCAAATTAGGTACATTCTTTTTTACATCATAATTCAAAATCTGAATTTCCGACTTAAGTTTCTGATATTCATCTAAAAGGGATTCTAATACAGGATCCTGAATATCTAAAAACGATGGTGAAATACCTGTTGTTAATTCACCGTTTTCTTTCAAATCTTTTGCAAAATAATCATAGAAACTTTGTTTTAGCTCCAGTAATTTTTTTTCTTTTTGTAGGTTATCTAATTCTGTAAAGAGCATCTCTGCTTCTTTTCCAACATCCAGTATATTATTATTTTGCTTGAAAAGTTGCATTTTATCTTCGACTTCGTCCAAGGAGTCAATAACGCCTTTTAATTGATTATCAATAAATCTAATTGTATTGAACACAATCCTGTTTTTTGCCTCCAGACTTTGTATTAGATAGACTTCAGTTAATTTATTCAGATAATCAACAATACGTTCAGGAACAGAACCATCAACCCAAAGCCAGAGAATTGAACTGTTAGGACTGCGCAAATCAACATTTAAACTGCCTTGATAAGATTTTACAAGGCTATTGATATTGTTTTTATAAAAATAATATTCATCTCCAATTAATTGCTTATAATCTATATTCAGTTTTTCGTTTTTTACAATCTTAAAGTTAAAATATTCAGATTCGAACTTTTGTCCAAACTTGAGTTTCTTTTCAATACTTGTATTTTCAATTTTTAATATAAATTCATCTTTCGAAACAATATGTAAATCGCATTTTAACCAATCTGTCTGATTTTTAGTACTATCTAAAACTACAATAAAAGGTGTGTATTTATACAAATCGATATCGCTTTTAAAGTGTTCGTTTTTAAAATACGAAATCGTAAAATCAAGTTCTTTTATTGCTGTTTCATTTAGCGCAAACGATTTTAATACACCAAATTCATTTTCATAATTTTTCCGGTTGTCAAAAAGCTTTAAACCACCAACAACTGCTTGTGTATTCTGCAATTCATCGCTTAAAAGCATGGTTGAATTGATTGAATAGACGTTCTCAGCAAAGCGTGTATCGAAATAGTTATAGCAAAACCCCAATATTATGGCAATAGCAAAAAGATACCAGTGGGCAATCAGTTTTAATATGTAATTTTTAATATCAAAAGAGGTGCTTTTAGTATGGGTTAAATGTTCTTCCATTTTCATTTATTTGAGTAATGTGACTACCAGCAAAACCATGGTAATGGTAGACGTAATTGTAGTTAATAAAAGCGTGTAATCTCTTACACCAAGTTGAAATGATTTGTTTTTCAAAGGTTCTACAATTATAATATCATTTGGTACAAGAAAAAATTTATCTGAATTTAATAGTTTTCTATCCGTTAAGTCCACTCTAAAAGATTTAGTGCCAGAAGATGTTTGCCTTACAACAAGCACATTTTTTTTATTACCATAATCAGATATTCCACCTGCCAGAGCGATACCATCTAGAATATTAACATTGTCCTGCATCACTGTAATTTTACCCTGACTGTTTATTTCACCTAAAAAAGTAAGATAATAACTCACCAGCCTTACTGTGGTTATCGCATTGTTTAAATGTTCATCCGTTTTTTTCTGAATAATTTCCTGAATTTCTTTCATGGGTTTTCCTTCAACAAAAATACTACCCAAAACTGGAACAACAACGTAACCACTATCGTTCACAGTAAAGCCATTGAGATAAAAACTATTGTTTTGACCACCACCAGTACTATTCGAATTCTGATCTGATTGTATTTCAAAATAGGCACTAATATCCTTATTTGTTGATGATATCTTGACATATAAAATATCATTCTTCTGGATTAGATAACTGGGAGGATGATTCTCATATTCATAACTTTTATCGGCCGTTTCATTTTTGTCCAGAATGTATCTTATTTTATTATGCATACATGAACTTGCAAGCAATGAAACCATTAAAAATATTATAATAAACCTCATAATTTCATTCAGTTTTTTCCTTTTTGCAAATCTAGTAATAAATTGATGGATTCGGTTTAAAGTGAATTTCTCTTTTATAATTAAATACAAATTCTAAGCCTCAAATTGCCAATTCTCAATTTTGTAATTCAGTTATCATAAAATCTTGTATTCTGCTTTTAACCAAATATAATTGCTTATCTATCAAATTTGAGAAGGTATAAATTTGTTTTACTTAATAAATTTTATTAATTTGCTTTTAAGAACTATTATTTACTTTTAGGAAATTTTGAGGATTATAAATCTCCGATTTTAACCTAAAAAACCAATGACGGATGAAAAGCGAAATTGATTTTTTTAAAATCGAACATCAAAATATAATCCCAAAACCCGGATGTATTTTGATTTCAGAACCTTTTTCAAGAGATGCTTATTTTAAGCGTTCAATTGTTTTACTTACTTTAAATGATGTTGAAGGATCTGTTGGCTTTATTTTAAATAAGCCTGTAGATGTACCTTTTCATGATCTTTTTGGTGAAGATATTGATTTTGAAGCATCCGTTTCATTAGGAGGGCCTGTTTCAGTTGATCGAATTGATTATTTACATACATTGGGCTCAAAAATACCCGACAGCAAGCATGTTGTTGACAATATCTATTGGGGTGGCAACTTTGAAGCTATCATTAGCCTGATTAAGGCCAGTGTGATAAGAAAAGAACAAATCAGATTTTTTCTTGGCTATTCAGGATGGAGTAAAGACCAGCTAAACAGTGAGATCAAAAACGATTATTGGCTTGTTAGTAAAGCAGATACACATACAATCATGCTAAACGACAGGAATTATTGGAAAAACACTTTACAAAGAATGGGTAAAAAATACTCTGTTTGGCTTAATCTTCCTGAAGATCCACAGTTTAATTAAAAAAAGTATAAAATTGAATCCAAATTTGACCTTGAAATTAATTTTTAGAAATGCCAATAAAATTGCCAATTCTCCTTAATAATCTAATGCAGTAATCATATATTTACAAAGTATTCTTTAGTTAATTAATAACTTTAAAATATTATTTTTAAATGAAAAGAATTTCTATGCATTATTTAGCTTATTTTTAATCTTTAATGGAAAATAAAATAAATTCTTTGTTATTGAAAATTCAAGCTTAAATAATTAATTTTATATATTTGTAAAAAAATCAAACCAAATGGCATTAAATCTCAATAAGATAAAAGGATTGTTTATTGTCCCCGAGGATGAAGTTGAAGGAACAGTTGAAAAAAAAGTTGAGGAAAAAAAGATAGAAGAAAAAAAAACCGAGCCAATAATATTTGCCAATAAAGAACAATCAGTTTCCATTCATAATATTTCTTCCAAAGGAGAATTTAATCAGAATATTTTTAATTCGTTGACAAAAGCTATTTCAGATGCAAACCTTCCAGGTGAAGATTATTTGGAATTTGTAGACGCTTTGCAGGCAATGAAAGATATTCCGCTTGACGAAACAATCAAAATGCAAACCGTATTGGCTACTTTATCTTCAAGAGGCTTAACTGTTCAAAAAATAATCGAAACAGCGGATTATTATCTTAAAGTTCTCGAAAGAGAACGTGATAAATTTAAAGAAGCCACCGCCCAACAAACTCAAGGAAAAGTTGATAACAGGCAAAATCAAATAAAATCACTTGAGGAAGAAAACCAAAAAAAAACTGAACAAATAAAAACTCTAACAGAGGAAATTGGTAATAATAATCAACAAATGGCTTTAATAAAAAAAGAAATTGAAGAAGCTGATATTAAAATTAAATCAACAGAGAATAATTTTAATGTCACTTATGAATTTGTATCCAATCAAATAATCAGTAAAGTAGAGAAAATTAAGAACTTATCAACAAACTTAGGAAAATGATTAACGAAGGTTCAAAACAAACGTCAAAATCCTTTTGGAAAAGACCAGAAGGTGTTACTGGTGCTATATTTTTAATAGGCTTTATAGTAATATTTGCAGTTTTTTCAGTCCAGATATTGGCTTTTATTCAAACACTTTTTGCCAGCCTTTTAACAATGGTTGCATTTTTTGTAATAGTTGGAATAATAGCTTATGTTCTGTTAGATCCAAAATTCAGGGCATTGGTCTGGTATATGTATAAAAGCCTGATGCGATGGTTAACAGGCCTTTTTGTTCAAGTAGATCCAATAGGAATATTAAAATCATATATCGAGTATTTGTATAAGAATCTCGAAGAGATGAATACTCAAATTGGCAAATTAAAAGGTCAAATGTCTAAAATGACCAGGTTAATTGACGATAACAAGCGTGAAATGGAAGAAAACCTTAAAATGGCCGAACAAGCAAAGAAAAAAGGCAATATGGAACTTGTTACCATTAACACAAGGCAATTTGGAAGGTTAAAAGAAACCAATAATCGTTATCAGGCCTTATTGGGCAAAATCACACTTTTATATAAAGTACTGTCGAAGATCCATAAAAATTCAGGATACTTAATTAAAGATACAGAAAATGAGGTTCGGATGCGCGAACAAGAGAGAAAAGCTATCCGTGCAGGACATTCAGCCATGAAAAGTGCTATGAATATAATAAGTGGGGATCCGGATCGAAAAATGATGTTTGACATGGCAACTGAAGCAGTTGTTGAAGATGTACACAATAAAATTGGAGAAATGGAACGTTTTATTGAAGTTTCGGGCAGTTTTATTGATAGTATTGACCTTCAGAATGGTATGTTTGAACAAGATGGACTTGATATTCTGGAAAAAATGGAAAAAGAAGGAATGTCCTTCTTACTTGGAGACAAGAGTGCTGATATTGATGACGTTGTTGAAACTAAAGTTGAGAATCCTGAAATAGAAAAAGATATGGGAAATATTAGCAATTATTCCAATCTTTTTGATTGAGATTTGAAACTCTTCATTTAATTCAAAAACCAAGTTACTAATTTAAAGACCACTAAATATGAAATC
>JANYKN010000010.1 GCA_025361565.1 Bacteroidota bacterium
GAAATTGTTACAAAACAAATAGAAATTCCCAATGCAAATGAAATTCTAAATCAGTTAAGGCATCAGGTCATTGCTTCACTTCATCAAACTGGTGGAGAGAATGAGACTAAGGATGGAATGGATATGGCTCTTTTTATGATAGATACTTCTACTAATGAAATGCACTATTCAGGAGCTTTTAACTCATTATATCTAATACGGGAAGGTGAATTAACTGAATATAAGGCTGATAGAATGCCTATTGGCGTGTCGTTCAATCAAGACAAAACTTTTACACTACACGAGATAAAACTACAAAAGAATGACACATTTTATATCTTTTCTGATGGATATATTGATCAATTTGGTGGCACAGATGGTAAAAAATATAAATCACGAAATTTTAAAAACTTATTGCTTTCTATTCAAGACAAATCAATGTTAGAACAAAAAGAAATACTTGAAGATAAACTTGTTGAATGGCGTGGAAAAATTGAACAGATTGATGATGTTTTAGTTGCAGGTTTTAGAATAGCTTAGTAATTATTTTCACTTGAGTTATGTTACTTTTGAATTCAAATTCCCAATTTATAATAACACGTTACTTTGTTACAATTGTTGAAAAGGAATAGGAGCAAACCCTTATTTTATTAAGCATTAATTACTTATCAAAATTTTAAATGACAAAAAAGCAATTTTCATACACAGAAGCTATCTCAGAACTTGAAAAAATAATGTATAAGCTCGAAAATGAAGAAATTGATCTGGATCAACTCTCTGAAAAGGTAAAAAGGGCAAGTGAGTTGATATCTAAATGTAAGGATCAGCTTAAATCTACTGAAAGAGAAGTTGATAACATTATTAAAAAAATAAATTCCAATGACTAGTTTTCTTTAATTCAAAGAGCATGAACGTATTTCGAAAATTAGATCTTCAGTACTCAATAAAATAAAAATCAGAAATCTTTATCTCAATATTTTCCTTACAAAAGCAACAGTAAAATACGACATTAAAAATACTCCAACAAATCCTTGCAATCCTGAAAACATTCTGATATATCCTGCCGGATAATAGTCTCCATAACCAATTGTTAGTGCAGTTACTGCACTATGATAGAGTGCTTTTTGCACTATATTTAGATCGCGGGGATCACCTGCAGGAAAAAGTGAGGAATTTATAGATGATCCAGGGGTGATAAGTGGTAGTATGATATAAATTAGTGCAAATAATAAATAAGCAATAGTCATGCTAAGTAGTACACGAATAGGATTTGTTGCATAAAGTCCGATTTTATCAAATACAAGTTTTTGAAAAAAATACCTTAGCATTCCCCAAATGCGAAAAATTAATTTTTTACGTTTTGATTCTTCCAATAAGCTTTTTGATTCGCAGCGTTTAAATTCTACATAAGCTTCATCTTCATAATCATATTGTCCAATTAAATTATAATTCTCTTTTAAAACCCGAAACTGTGAAGCTTTATTTGCATTTGATGTTTTTTGTTGATGGATTAATTGTTTAACATTATTTTGTCTCCAATCAATAAATATTCTTCCTAATAAACGCATACCGCTCAAATCCAATGCTTTAATATTTGATTTGAAATCTGATGCATCTATATCAATTATATCTTTTACTATGGTGTTTGATAAATCTAATTTACCACATTCTTCAACCCTAAGGTCAAAATAATTATTCATTTGTGATGATTCAAGAGAGAGAAGTCCAAATTTCGATTGTCTGAATGAAACTTTACCCTGTCCAAAATTTACGTCGTCAATAACTAGTTCAGCATTTTTAAAATCCGCCATTTCAAAATTAAAAATACCTGAATCAAACATGGTTTTTCTAAAAGTAATTCTTCCGCTTTTTAATTCGCTTGCTTCAAATACAACTTCGCCTTTTCCAAAATATGCACGGTTAAATGTTATTCTTCCAACACCAAAATCGACCGCTCTAAAATCAACATTTCCCTGTTCAAAATTAGTACGTTCAAAAATAACATCACCAATACCAAAATGCGCATAGTGAAAATCAAGCTTATCTCCACCAAAGTTTGCCTGCTTAAATGATAATTTTCCTGTTCCAAATTCTGTTCCTGCAAATGAAACATCTCCTTTATCAAAGTTGGCAGCTATAAATGAAATATCACCTTCACCAAAAATACATCTGGTAAATTCAACATTACCATAATCAAACGTTGAAGACCTAAAATTTACATTTCCATCTCCAAATTCAGCTTTTTCAAAGGATAATTCTCCTTTTCCAAAATGAACTTTATTAAAATCAATCCTTCCTTTTCCAAACCTAGCTACTTTAAACCAAACATTTGCATTTCCAAATTCCGAATTTGAAAAAATTACATCGCCTTCGCCAAATTCGGTATTTAGAAAAGATATTTCTTCGCAATGATATTCCATGTTTTCAAAACGCTTAATGCCCGTTTTAAAAATTGCATTTTTAAATGATAATATTTTTGATTCAAATGCTGAGTTTGAATAAGATACATCCATGAAATTAAACAATGCATAATCAAAAAATACATCTCCTTCGAAAGTACAGAATTCAAAGTTCAGGTTTTTTGCTTTTACAAAAATGCAGTTCTTGAAATTTGTGGTGGTCCCAACAAATGAAGAGTAGCTAAAATCTATTGAATCAATGTTATTGTCTGAACAATCGAAAATTGCATTTTCTGCATTAAAATTATTCAGAACAATTTTGGTATCAATTGCTAGTTTTCTAGTTCTCCTGTATTCTGTTAGTGAAAAATCTGAAATGTAATGATTTGCAAGATTCAATTTTTCTCCTGCATCGATTTTTTTATATATTTCGATACAATCAATAAATCCCAATGAAATTTGATCTACAATTTCATTTTTTACATTTATGAATGAAATGATTGCAGTATTGTTGCAGAAGGTGTCTTCGTTAACGTATTTTTGATCAGTGACTTCAACAATTAATTTTGAAAAATACCTCTCCATAAAAGTAATTATCTCTAACAGGTTAAAAAAGAATGTGTTAATACACAATATGACGGGTTAATGGGTTTCTTCAATAAACCTTAAATCGACATCAATTAATTCTTTTAGTCTGGTTCCCAGTTCTAGCATATCATTGTCATCTTTATTGTAATACCATTTTAATTTAGCTTTAGAATCACCTATTAATTTTTTAAGTCTCTGAAGTATTTTCATGATTTGTTGGGTCGAATGTGTATTTAAATGCTCAAATCTAAATTCAAAAACAGTCAGTGAATTTGGATTTTTAATATAATTATCAAGCCATTCAATTACTGGTTGATAAAAGTCGTAGGCATTTTCGGGAATCGATCTTCCTTTGATAATAAAAACATTTTCGATTGGGTTCAAATCAATTTCAGGCCTATCATCTTTTCCTTCAATGTAAAATCTATCAATCTTAAACTCATTCTTTTTTATATGAATTCTAAGCGTGAAAAATGTATATAGGTTATCAATTTTTTCGAAGAAGTAATCTAGTTTTTCATTACTTTTTAAGCGCATATCAATTATTCCCAATCCAGCGCCAAATCTTTTATCATGCCTTTCAGAATTTAATAAGTTTTTATTGTAAAGTGCGTTTAATCCATTATTATCAATGGCATTAACATGAAAAAGATGGTTAGCCAAATCGTTTACCCGTTCATTTTTAATATAATTGCCAGAAGTTAAAACAAATTCATTTTCATTTTCAGTAATAAAAAAAATACCATGATTTCCAACTACGTGATTTAATTGAAAATGATCGGCATGTTTAACAAGATTTTGGAGCATTTCAACCATAACATTGAAGGTCTTTATTTTTGTAATAAGAGTTCCTTTCATTTGTTTTTCAATGATCCCCAATAAGTTAACTAAATTTTCCTGATTGAATATCCCACTATAATTTAAAGTAATGTTTTCTATGTTTAAAATATCATGTAATTCTTTAATGTTTTGAAGTGAAAAATTTATGGATTTATTATTTTCAATATTTTCTGTTTCAGAAAAAGGGATTTCGGTTAGTAAATAAAAATAATAGAATTTACCTTTAATTTTTCTGAAATCATAAGCGAGTGAACCTTTCGATTTTCTTGCAATTTCAATTAAACCTAGGCCTGCACCACCTTTTCCTGAAAATCCACCATCTATCAATTGAAGTTTATAGTATTCGTTTAGTTCATCCTTACTTAAACTATTAACTTTTTCAAGCTGGCTTTTTAGTTCATTAATATTTTTCTTTTCAATCAGGTTCCCTGTAGTTATAAAATAGCTGTTTTGTTTTCGCTGAAGCACAAATAAACCAGGTTTCACAGGGATATCTTTTGTAGTTATATCCTGATGCCTTGTAATATTTTGAAGTCCTTCGACCATTACAAAATATACTCTTTTCTTTATTGAAAGTTTTTGTTCGGATAAACGTAAACTTTCCTCGGCCAGTGAAAGGATGTTATCGGTTATATCTGTATTGAATTTACCTCGATAGATATACTCCAGGTTATCCTGTTGAGTATCTTTGAATAATTGGTATGCTAATTTTAAATCAGGCTTTTTCTTTTCTAATTCCACTTCCATGTTATTTAAAATATAAATCTAATAAACATTAAAAATAGATAAAGATTTTTTATTAAAAACAATAAGAATCATCTGTAAAATACTTATATTCAAACATTATCTACTATAGCTGAGCTAATAGATTTAATATTCAAATAATTTTCAGATATCGGACACTTATTTCTAATCAAATATAATGCATTTAATTGTATAAAATATCTTTAATTCAATTGAACTGCTCAAATACCATGCAAAGCTTTTAAATTATTTATAATTTTTATGCAAAAGAGAAAACTTAATATTTTAAAATTATTTTTAATTCATGGTTCTGGCAATTTTAATTAATTTTACCATGTCTAATTAGTTTTTGAAATAAGTTAAGTTCAATTTCGTTTTTGGAAATGGAGCTTCTAATTTAAATAATCCTATTTTTTCTTGATTTTCTTATGATTGATCAAAAAAAAAATGACATTCGATAAAATACCCATATTATGAAAATGAAGCATGGAATAATTTTTGATAATTAGAAAGTTAATCTAAAAAAAGAATAAGTATGAAAAAAATTATTTTGGGATTAATATATTTTTGCAGTTCGTGGATCTATCTTTCAGCACAAGGTGAAGATACTTATGTGGGTAAAGATGATCAAAATGTATATGTCCATTGGTTTTATATAAAAGCGGAAACTAAAATTGATAGAAACTTAAATGCTCCTGTTTATGTGGTTAGACTTTCTAGTAAAAATCCTAAGTCGGGCACTTTGAAAGCATTTCAAAAAGATGGATATAGAAGTCTAATCAATGGACAGCAACTAGCTATTGGACCTTTTCCAAATTATAAAGAAGCATTACGAGCTTCAAGTTTTTATGATTTAGCGCGTGAAACTGAAGAAAGTATGGCTAATGAGATTGCGAATTTTAAAGATACTACTGATGTTTCTGAATATTTTTATTATTATTTGGAATATAGGCTAACTGATAGAACTCATAAATATGTATTTAAAAGAATTCCTGCAGCAGTTGCATCTGGTGGTTTGGTTGATTTTAGGCAGGTTTTATGGGAGGGATTGACTCAAAAGAAACTTTGTATTGGACCATTTACGACCCAGGAAGATGCAGAGGAATCAAAAAGGCTATATAGACTTGAGGAAGAAGAATAAAATTCTTTAGATTTTGAAAAAATAAACCAAAAGAGATATAATTGAAATAAATATTTTGTAACTTTGTTTGAGACCAAAAAATCACTTAAAATGCTAAAGACATGGAAATTATAAAAAAGAAAAAAACAAAAGAATCTTTTAACAATATTATTTTGGTGCCAACTGATTTTTCTGAAGTTTGCGAGAATGCAGTCAACCATACTTTGCAAATTGCCAAATATATTGATTTCAAGGTTATTTTATTACATGTAGTTAATGAAGATACACTAGCATATTTAGAAAAAAGCGGATTAACTAAAGAATCGCTGGAAAATAAGCTTAAAGAACATGCTGAAAAGTATAAGATTGAGTTTGGAATTCAAGTTGATTATTTAATTAAGGAAGGAAAATTATTTAAGCAAGTACAGAAGGCTGTTACTGAAACTGGTGCAAATATGGTTGTTTTGGGAACTCATGGTAAAGTTGGATTCCAAAAAATTACCGGTAGTTATGCTTTAAAAGTAATTACAAAAACTTTTGTACCAACAATTGTTGTTCAGAAAAAAGCTTTAATAGAACCATATCGAAACATTGTTTTTCCCGTAACTGTTGAAACACAGGATAGACAAAAAGTGAATTGGGCAATATACATTGCTAAAACTTTTAGATCAACGGTACATATTTTTCCAAAAAGAGAGAATGAAAGTTATCATAAATCAAAAATAATGAATGTTGTTAAACAAATTAAAACAATTTTTGATAAACACAATGTAAAATATATAGATAAGGTCTCTGAAGAAGGTGCTGGCAATTTTGCCAAACAGGTTATAGATTATGCTGTAGTTAATAAAGCAGATTTAATAATGACCATGGTTAGTACTGGTAGCTTTTTACCTTTTTTTGATTCACAAGATGAACAAATTATATTCAACACTTCACAAATTCCTGTAATTTGTATTAATCCCACAAGTGTTAAGAATCTATCATGGCATTAAAATAAAAAATCCCGGGAAACCGGGATTTTTTATTTTGCACTACCTCCTGTTCTTAAAGTTGCTTTTCGCTTTATAAAAAAAAAAACTACAATAGTATTCCAAGAAAAGTTACATCATCTCTTTGTTGCTCATATTCCTGAAAATCAAGAACTGCTTTTTCTATAGCTTCTTTTTGAAATTCCATAGGTTGTTCACCAATATTCTTAAGTAAGTTAATGAATCTCATACTTCCAAATCTTATGCGATCAGGAGATGGTTGATCAATAATACCATCTGTTGAAAGATAAAGTAAATCTCCTTTTTCTAATAGCACTTCATGATCAGTAAATACTTCAATATTTCTTTTTGCCTGAGTTCCTCCAATTGTTTTTCGTGTACCTTTTATGTATTTTAAGGATTGTTCATTCCTTTTATAATAGTAAAGTGGCCTTTTGGCTCCAGCAAAAGTCATTTTAGTTGTACCATTCTGAACGTGTTCCAGCGAACACAAACAAACATCCATACCATCATTATTATCTGTTTGATCCTGTCTGAGAATAGCCTTAATTCCCTGGTTCATGATTTCAAGAATTTGACTTGGCTGTTCAATTTTTTTCTCGTTAACAATTTCATTAAGTAACCTACTACCAATCATCGACATAAAGGCACCTGGTACTCCATGTCCTGTACAATCAACAGCGGCATAGAAGTACTTTTCTTTTCTCTCTTTTGTTGCAGGTAAAATAGCATACCAATAGAAATCACCTGAAACTATATCTTTGGGTTTATAAATAACAAATGTTTGAAAATATTTATTTAAGTTCGATGATGGAGGTAAAATGGCATTTTGAATTGTTTTAGCATAGGTAATACTAGCTTTTATTTGTGAATTTGCTAATTCGATCCGATCTTTTTGAATAATCAATTCTTCTTTTTGTGCTAATAATTCTTCACTTTGCTGTCTAATTGCTTGCTCTGCGCGTTTGAGCTTGCTGATATCCGAAGAAATGGAAATCAAACTTTTAATATTCCCTTCACGGTCAATAATAGGTGTAATAGTAGTTTGTGTCCATATTTCTTTATTTTCTCTTGTGCTTTGCATTAATTCATAAGTAACTGCAACTTTTTCTTCTATACTTTTTTTGATCAATTCAATAACTGGTTTACTGGTATCTTTAGATATTAAATTACCACTATATTCTGTAATTAGCTGATTAAAAGAATAGCCATAAAGTCGAGAGAATCCATCATTTATCCATTGATAATTACCAGCAGCATCCATTATTGCAATTGCATTATCAGTTTCGCTGGCTACCAAAGACAATTTTTCAAGTTCTTTGTTTGTTGCTTCTAATTGATATGTTTGCTCAAGGATTTTTTCATGTTGATTTCTAATTTCACGTTCAGCTTTTTTAATTTTAGTAATATCTGTTTCAATAGTAATGAGTTTTCTAATATTTCCATCAGCATCTAAGATTGGTGTCATACTGGTTTGTACCCATATATCCAGTCCATTTCTTGTTCTATTTAGGTTTTCATAGACCTCTGTCTTTTTGTTAGTAATACATCGGTTAAATATTTGTTCAATTTCTGGATGGGTACTCACTTTTCTGATATTTTCGTCAAGTTCATGAGTAAGCAATTGCAGAGTGTAGCCATAAAGTCTGGTAAATCCAACATTAACCCATTCAAAATTACCATCCATATCCATAATGGTAACTGCGTTATCTGTTTTTGCAGCAACAATTGAAAGTTTTTCTAATTCTTTATTCAACAATTCAGTCTGCATATGTTGATTGAAGATTTCCTCTTTCTGCTTATTAATCGCAATATTTTTAATACGTAATTCGTCGTTGATTCTTTTTTTAATCATAGCACCTCTTCTTATAAAAAATAATAATACAAGAATTGATACGATTAATAACGAAAAACCTATCATTACAAGCTTTTGAATTTCGATTGTTGAATTTTTCTGAATTAAATCAGTCTCTTTGTTTTTAATTATATTTTCTTTTTTTGCAATTTGGGCATCTAATTCTTTAGTTTTTTCAGTTTGTTTTAATACTTCTTCCTGTCTTAATTTAATTTGTACTTCCTGGTTTTGAAGTTGCCGACTACCAAATGCTAATTTTTCTTCTTGAATAGCAAGATTTTCCTGAACTTTTGTCAAATTTAATTTTTGCTCTTCAATTTCTTTTTGTTGATTTTCAATCTCTAGCTTTTGTTGTTTATTAATCTGCATTTGACGTTCATTCTCTTCTCGTTCTTTTTGATTATCCTTTTTTAATTTGTTAAACTCCACAGATTGTTTTGCCAATTCAGCTCTTTGATATTCAAGATTTCTTTTTTCTTTTTGAAGCTCTTTATCCGTTTTAGAATAAAGATCTTTTAATTCAACTTCTGAACCACCAAGCATTAATATTTTATTATTAAAAGATATTCCAGCTTCAGCAGCATTTTTTTTATTAATTACAAATTGCTTTGGAGCAGCACTCTGAGGTAAAAAATTTATCATAAAATACTCTTTTTCATCACTTTGATCTGTGATTAATAAAGTATTATAACCTAAATTTTCATATATGCCTTTAATCTCTTTGTTTGATGCATTTTCGACAAATAAAATATTTGTTGGGAAAATATCTTTCTGTTTCCTAAATCTGGTGACGGTAAATTCCTTATTTTTAATTTTAGCATTTTTGGATAAAGATACCAACTCATCATATATTTGAGTTTCAGTTCCAAAAACCCCAATTGTGTATTTATCAAATGTTTCTTCATTATTCCATGAAACCGCAGGAGCAAAGTTTTGGGCTATCCAAATAGCTTTGTATTTATCAGTTAGTTGGGCAAATGAATCCCTTGATCCCAGAAAGGAAAAGATTATAAAAGAGAAATAGATGAATTGTCTCATTCTTATATACATAACTTTAGAAGATATTGACAAAATGCTGTTTTTTTTTGATATATCAAAATTAATTTTTAATTCAATTCTAATTTACAAAAGCAATGCCAGTTATACAAAGATTTTAAAAGAAAATTAAAATCTAAAATTTGTAATTTGGATCAAATTAAGCATGTAAATCATTTTTGCTAATGATACTAATTTATACAATTGAATTATATAATTTACTTTTTTTATGATATACTCATAAATGTAAAATATTGATAATTAAAACAATATGTTCCAGATTTTCTTATCCTAAAAGAATTTTAGGATTTATTGTGGCGGATTTGATTCTTGTTTTACTTAAATGGAATTGAATTTTAATAATTAATCGAATATTCGGTTAAACTGTCAATTCTATTTATTTAATTGATATATTGATGGTTAGAGTTTTAATATATTAGAATTTGATAGTTCTTTTAATAGAAACATGAAAAGTCTTTATTCTGTTCGGACAACAGTTATTTTCAATCCAGAAATTATCATATAATCTTCAACATCTTCTTCGGTATCTGTATCACCTGGTTCAATATACCATGTTGCTTCTACTGAGGCACCTGTGTCTTTATACTTTTTGAGCAATCTTAATATATATAGAACATGTTTTGATGAACTGGTATTTACATAACTTAATCTAAAATTAAATATAATTGGTTTGTTTGTTTTGATATATTCCTGAAGCCACTCATAAATAGGATTGTAGAATTGTGTAGCTTCTTCCAAATATGATTCTCCAGCAATTTCACAAACACCAGTTTCAGCATTTAATAAAACCGATGGCTTAAAATGCGACCCAGCTTTTATAATAATTTCAAGATTTTCCATTCACATAATTGTTTAATAATTCATGTTTAACCCTCATTAGGAACTTCGGCTGAAATAGTAATAAAGGAAAAAGTGTCATCAACTGGTTTTGAATTAACAATTAATTGATTTCCTGAAATTAAAGCTATTTGCAAAAGGCCTAAATTACTTTTTTCTCCAGATTCTATCAATTTGTATTGTTCCCTTTTATAAATTCTAAGAGCTTCACGATCTAAAGAATTTATATGATCCACTTTTTCATTTATATAATCAATCATTGACGTTTCTACCAAGTTGCCAGTTGCGAACATGTAGTTTCCGTTGTTATGTTTTATTATTAAAAGGCCAGCCCCCGATTTTTCATTTTCAGAAGTCTGAATTTGTTCTGCAGAATAAATTGCAATATTCTGTGCAAATTCCAAAAACATTTTAAAGAATTTCCGTCGAAGAATTGAATTGGTTTCTAATGAAGATTCAATATTAGTGGCAAGGATTGATAAAACACTTTTTTCAAAGGTTCCACGATATGCAATTATTACCTCCTTAGATAATAATTCATAGAAATTTTCTAAAAATTCAATTTTACGTTTGTCTACATGTCCGCTTTCGTCCATAATTTTATTATTTTCTTTCCAAAAACGAAAAATATCGATTGTGATTATTTTGGATAAATATACAATATTTTTTTTTATATCTATAAATAATATAATCAATTTAATATTTAAGGCATATAAAGTACCTTCTAATAACCATTCTATAAATTACTTTAATTACCAATATTGAAAATTTCCCATGCTTTTTCTGCTTGTAACTCCAACATAGATAAGCCATTGAGTACTTTTGCCCCATATTTTTCCGCTTGATCCATAAACAAAGTTTTTTCTGGATTATAGACTAGATCGAAAACAATAGTATTTTTATTAATTAATGAATAAGGAATTAAAGGGCAACGATCTACATTAGGCCACATACCTATAGGTGTAGCATTTATAATTAAATCCGTGTCACTCAGAAATTGCTCGTCTATATCATTATATTGGATAATCTCAGATTTGTCGGTTATTTTGCGGGAAGCTATTATAGTTCTAATATTTTTTTTATTTAGTGCAAATATAACTGCTTTTGCGGCTCCTCCATTTCCTAGAATAAGTGCTTTTTTTTCGTTCCCTGTTAAAAATGGTTTTAAAGCTTGAATAAAACCATAATGATCTGTATTATATCCTTTTAGGTAATTTTTATTTTCGGATTTGATACATTTTACAGTGTTTACTGCCCCAATTTGAAAAGCATCAGAATCTATTTCATCAAGGAAAGGTATAATTTTTTCTTTATAAGGTATTGTTACCGTAAATCCATGTAATAGAGGATTATCTATTAAAACTTGATGCAGATCGTTTATGTTTTCTATTTCAAAATTCAGAAAATCAACATTGCTAAAACCTTCTTTTTTAAATTTATCCCGAAAATATTTTTGCGAAAATGAATGTGAAAGTGGATAGCCTATTAGACCATACAATTTATTGATATTGTTGTGGGAATTCATTAAAATCTATTGATTGATTTCTTTAGCAATCTTAGCTTTTGTATAGGCTGATTCAATAAGGAAAATCACAAGAAAACCTGTAATAGCCATTAAAATAGCATATAAAAACTGAGGATCTTTTCCAGTTAGTTCATAATAAGAAAAAGGAAAAACATTTTCTTGTTTGTCTGGAATTATTTGAGCGAATTGGTTACTGTGAGATAACAACGTATGTTTCCAAGGCCAAACTTTATTTAATGATCCAACCATTAGACCAACCAAAAATCCAACGGTAGTATTGAAGTATTTCCTAAGCAACCACGAAAGTACGTTTGAAAGACTGATAAGACCAACGATTGTACCAAGGCCAAAAAAGCAGAGGAAGGTCATTCTTAGATTATCTAAAGCAGAAAGAATGAATTGATATTCACCCATTAATAGCAGTATCAAACTGCCTGAAATTCTTGGCAAAATCATTGCACTTATCGCTAATGCACCACTTAAAAAAACGTACCAATATTCGGGATCCTGAGCATTTACTACAGGCGATACAATTGTGACAAAATATGCAATTCCTGCCCCCATTAAAGCGGCTATAATTGCTTTGTAATTCCATGATTTATTCTTAGTTGCCAGATAAATGGAAGAAGCTAAAATGAGTCCTAAAAAGAAAGACCACATTGGAATTGGAAATTCAACAAGTAAAAAATTGATAAGTTTGGCAAGAAAAAAAATACTTAATAATATTCCAAAGACAAGAATTATTAAAAAGGAGCCATTAATTGAGGCCCAATAGGATTTTAGTCCATTTTTAAAAAGTCCTTTTAAATTTTTGAAATTCAAGGATTTGATACTTTCCATGAGTTCTTCATAAATACCTGAAATAAAGGCAATTGTTCCACCTGAAATGCCGGGCATAATATTAGCAGCGCCCATAGCAATGCCTTTAGTCGCAATTTGAAGATAATGTTTTATTAAACTACTCATTTAAAAAGCTCTTTGTTAAAGTATTAATGTTAATGATTTACAGATATTAAATGATACTTATTTTATATACATAATTAATAAGTTCTATTTAAAAGCCGTTATTATATCAATTTTTTATACCAAAATCAAACTTATCGATAGAGAAATTATCAATTAAATTTTCAAAAAATATGTCTTTTACAGAATAAATTGATCGGAATATTTCTATTTTTTCAGGTTCTGAGCTTAATGCCATTTTTAAATGGTATGCAGCAGAATCCATATTTTGGATCAATGCTAAATTAGCAGCAAGCCTATAATTTATCTCCGCATTATCAGCAAAATGTTCAAATGCTTCGCTCAAGATATTAATTTTTTTAAATAAATTTTTCTTTGCATGATCAAGTTTTGAATAATCTATCCAAATTTGTGGATCGGTAGATTCTATATCTATAGCTGTTTTGAAGGCTTTTTCTGATTCGGTGATAAAGCCCAGAGATTGGTTAATCAAAGCCAAAAGATGCCAAAAATCAGGATCTTCAGGATCTAGTTTTATAGCTCTTTTAATTGAATAATATGCATCAGTATATTTTTTTTCTGAAAATAAAATATATGCCTGGCCATAAAAAGCTTCAGAATTTAAACTATCGAGTTTCAATGTTTTGTCAAAGAATTCTAATGCTTCTTTGTAGTTTTCCTGCTTTGCGTAGGCTTCACCAATATGAAATAGTGCTGATGGGCTATCTGGTTCAAGTAAAAGATATTCGTTAAATGTTTTAATTCCAATATCATACATTTCATTATAGACTTCATTTAACGCTTTCTGATAATATGCATGATTGTATTTGGGATCAATGGCTATAACGTATTCCAGGGCATCAATTGCTGATTCGTATTCTTCAATTTTATGATATGCACCTGCTAAATTGAACCAAGCTAATTTTGAATAAGGATCAAAGGTCAAATATAATTTATATAACTCAACGCTTTCAATGTCTTTATTCATTTTTTCATAGCAGTAGGCAAGTTCATAAAGGGCAATTGCATTGTCGTTATCCAAATCGTAGGCTTGTTTGTAATATTTTGAAGCAAAATCATATTGTCCAATTTGTTGTAGGGTAGAAGCAATATTGATCAATAACTCATCTTTTCCTTCAAATGCCAGATTTAAAGCATGATCAAATTCTGAAATTGCTTTACTTAATTCTCCAAGAGAACTGTAAACAACGCCTTTCAAAAAGAAAACTGTAAAGTTAGATGCTTCTAATTTAGTAAGATCTTTAAGGAGTTTCAATGATTTGTAGGGCAGTCCATTGTTTATTAGAACCTGGGCTTTTTTAAGTAATATACTGCTTGTTCCAGGATGCAATTTCAGTGCATATTCAATTACTTCTGAAGCTTTTTTTAAATCGTATTTTTCAATGTAAAAATCAATAATATGCTCAAACTCAAATATATCAAAATAGGATACGTTTTTATTTTTTAACATATCGCTATATCGATTTACTGCCGACGTTTCTTCCTCATTTAAATATTCAAAATTTTCTTCCATAAATATCATTGATCAATGCAGCAAACTTACAAAATATTTTTTTCAAACTATTATAAATCAAACTTGTTATTGATAATTTAACGTATGGTAATATGCCAAAAAGTTGAAATATATTAAATAGTAATATGTTATAAGTATTTTAAAATTAATGTTATACGTAAATTCTATAATACAAGGAAAGTATCCGATTGTTGATTTAGAATGAATATCTGTAAAACATTCTTTTTTTTGATTATTCACTTTTTGTTGTATGGCTTAAATTTGTTAAGGAAAATTGGAGCAAGAATATTGAGAATGAATAAAAAAAAAGCTGTCCCATTGAGACAGCTTTAGAATTTTAGATTCTGATATTGTTAGAAACGCTTATTCACTTCCGACCAGTTTACAACATCCCAAAAACCTGAAATAAAATTTGGCCTAGCATTTCGGTGATCAATATAATATGCATGTTCCCAAACATCAATTGTTAGCAGAGCCTTTTTTCCTTCAGTTAATGGAGTTCCTGCATTTGACATTTGCAGTATTTCCAATTTATTATTTTCTCCCAAAACAAGCCATGCCCAGCCTGCGCCAAACAATGTTGCAGCTTTATTTGAAAATGCTTCCTTAAATTTGTCATATCCTCCAAAATCCCTGTCAATTGCATCTGCAGCTTTTCCCGAAGGTTTACCTCCACCAGATGGATTGATAGAATTCCAGAAAAATGTATGATTCCAAATTTGAGCAGAATTATTAAAGACAGGAACATTTTTATCATTAAAAGATTTTTTAATGGTGTCTTCGAGGTTTAATTGTTGAAAATCAGTACCTTCAATAAGTTTGTTCAAATTGTTTACATAAGCTGCATGATGTTTACCATGGTGATAATCAAATCCTTCTGCTGAAATAAAAGTGCCAAATGCATCTTTTGCAAATGGTAAATCTGGTAATGAATGTGCCATATTTTTTAAATTTTAGAATTAATATTTAAAGCAAAAATACATCTTATTTAGAATGATTCAAAATAATATGTTTGTTATTTTCCAATATTTCAATTTTTTTAACTGAAATTATAATTTAAAAAAAATACCTATAGAATAATATATGTATTTGTATTGAATAAAAGAGTTGACAAGTTTTTCTACATTTGTCAAAAAAAAATGATTGTTCAAGAATCAAAAATCAGGGTAAGATATGGCGAAACCGATAAAATGGGATATTGCTATTATGGTGTTTATGCTCAATATTTCGAAATTGGAAGAACCGAAATGATGCGAAAATTTGGATTAAGTTACAAGGAAATGGAAGAAAACGGGATAATGCTACCTGTTTTATCATTAAATGTAAAGTACATAAAACCTGCATATTATGATGATGAATTGACCATTAGGACAGTCCTTTCCAATTTACCTTCAATCCGAATTGAATTTTTTTACGAAATATACAATCAGAACAACGAACTTTTAAATAAGGGTGAAACAACACTTGTTTTTATCGATGCAACAACGAGGAAACCTGTTAAAGCGCCTATTGAGTTCCTTAAAACCCTGGCACCTTTTTTTATTAAATAATTAGGCTTATGGGATTATTATATGAAGCGATTGTGGATGTAATTTAATCTTTACAATCGAAGAAAAAGTTATCGGATCACCATCAATATGCATTTGAAGATTTTCAGGATACGTAATTTCAAGTTCTTTTGCTTTGATAACTTCGTAATATTTGCTTTTTGCCAGGCTTTTTGAATACATTAGAATAACTATAAATATTGCTTTCCACCACACAAATTTCTTTAAAATACAAATATCGATCAATCCATCATTAATTTGAGCAAGTGGTGCAATATGTGCATTGTTTCCAAATTGCGAAGAGTTTGCAAAACTAATTAGAAAAGCATTTATATTAATCGGTTTATTATCAATAATTAACTGATACGTTTCATTTTTATATCTCGAAAATTCCTTAAAGATTAATTTGACATAAGATTGAAGGCCTCGTTTTCCATAATTTGCAAATAAATGTGCAATGTGGGCATCAAAACCTACACCTGCCATATTTACAAAATAGTCATCGTTAATTTGAATGGTATCCATTTTAAATCGATTGCAGTGATTAATTAATTTGATAGCTTGCTTTATCTTTAATGGAATTTTTAGAAATCTTGCTAAACCATTTCCTGATCCGATTGGAATTATTGCAAATAATACTTCTGTATTTATCAGTTCTCTTGATATTTCATTTACAGTTCCATCACCTCCAATTGCTACTATAATATTAAATCCTTCATTTACTGCATTTTGTGCAAGTTCAGTTGCATGGAAACGATGCGTGGTATATTTGATTTCATAGGTGAACTTATTGTGATCTAACACCTTTTCAATAATATGCTCAATATCTGTTTTCTTTTTATTTCCAGATATAGGATTGACGATAAATCTAATTTTCTTTTTAGTAATCATGTTTTGAGATTTCATTATAGAACTGTTTTGTATTTGTTTGCATATTAGGTAATTAAAAACTCAAAAATGAATTTATGTAAAATTTAGTTCTTTTTTTGTAAAATCTTGCAAAAATAAAAACAATTTAATTTGATTGGCTCAAATTTTCATTAAACACATGTAGTTTATAATTATATTTCTTTCTCTGGTCAAAACACAGCTCTTAATTGTAAATTCGGAAGGAATATGTTCTTTTTTTTTGTAATTTTATACTATAAGAATACCTCTAAAATGGTATAATCTAACAAACCAAAAGATATGAAAAAGCTATTCATTGTTTTATTAATCAGTGTTTTATTTTTGCCGAAATGCTCAGAGTCTATCAAACTGTCGAGAGACGGTTTCAGCGAAATTGTACCTCTTGGAGGGAATATCACATTTAATTTTAATCAAGACATTGTTCCTGATAATAAATTAAATGTCTGGGACACTGCTCAATATATTTCATTTGATCCTCCTTTATATGGAAAATTCAAATGGAAAACCAAACGTGAGCTTATTTTTTCACCTTATCACTATTTAAGGCCTTCTACCTCGTATCAGGCAAATTTTAATCCATCTGTATCGGGTTTGCTTAAAAATAATGATGAACCTGTTGAGTTCCATACACCTTTTTTTGAATTAAAAGAATTCAAGGCATATTTTGCAAAAGAAGCACTAAAAACGAATAAAACCGTAATTCGGTATGATTTTGAATTTAATTACCGGATAAAACCGGTGGATTTAAAGGGAAAACTTTTTATAACTCTTAATGGAAAACAAGTTAACTATGAGCTATTGGGAAATGAAATTTCTGATAAAGTTTCAGTAGTTGTTGAGGATTATGATATTGATAGTAAGGAAATTGAAACTGAAATTAAAATTGGAAAAGGTCTTAAAATCCTGAATATGTCCACAAGTAATGCTGATATCATTAATAAAACTGAAATTGTTGATCCTGATGATTTTCAAATTGAAACTGTAACAGCAGATCACGATGGTTTTATTGGCACTATTACTATAACCGCAAACCAGGATGTTGTTGAAACTGATATTAAAAAATACATAGAAATTTTTCCTTCTGTAGATTTTACTGTAAGTGTTGAAGGCAGTAATATTTTTGTAAAAAGTGAGAAATTTGAATTAACTAAAAATTATACAATCAATGTAAAAGAAGGATTATCAGGTACTTTAGGTGGAAAACTAAAAGATGAATATACCGAAGAAATTTCTTTTGGACGACTTGATCCAGAAATTAAAATTTTAGATAAAAAGGCTGAATATTTAAGTGCCAATGGTCTGAAAAATATAGAAGTAAGAATTGTAAGTGTTCCAACTGTTAAAGTAATTATCAAAAAAGTTTATAAAAATAATCTGCTGAACTACTTAAGTGCAAGAAACTACGACGATGATAATTATGAGGGTGATGGAGAATATGAAGATGAATATTATTATTACGATTATGGTCCGAAAGATGTTGGTGATATGGGCGATGTTGTTTATGAAAAAGAACTGGCAACAACTTCACTTCAAGAGTCAAACGGTGGGCGGCTTTTTAATTTGAATTTTAAAGATATCCTTGCCAATCACCAGGGAATATTTGTTCTTGAAATATACTCCAAGGATGATTATTGGATAAAAGCACGAAAAATAGTATCAATTTCTGATATTGGATTAATTGCAAAAGAAGGGAAAGACAAGCTTTTCATTTTTGCAAATTCTGTTGAAACCGCCAAACCATTATCAAAAGTCAAAGTTGAAGTAACCGGAAAAAATAACCAATCGCTCGGATTTGTAGAAACAGACAATGATGGTTATGCCGAATTTAATTTAACAGATAAACCAGCAGAAGGTTTTGCTCCAGCCATGGTAACTGCCAGCTTAGGCGATGATTTTAATGCTTTACCATTTAGCAGAACAAGGATTGGAACTTCGCGTTTTGAAATTGATGGGAAAACTGAAAATTTAGCAGGTTACGATGCTTTTATTTATGGTGATAGAGATATATACCGGCCAGGTGAAACCATGAACGTGTCGGTGATTGTTCGTGATGATTATTGGAACGTACCGGGAGAAGTTCCTGTTCAGCTTAAAATAATTGCTCCCAATGGAAAATTATTTAAATCAGTTAAGAAAACGTTAAACAAAAATGGATCCTTCGAAACTGATATTATTTTGCCAACATCAGCTCCCACAGGAAGTTATTCAATTGAAGTTTCAACTTCAACTGGCGTTTTTCTTAATTCAAAATATTTAAAAGTTGAAGAGTTTGTTCCGGATAGGATAAAAGTAAATGCAACAGGAGACAAACGCGAGTTGGATTTGGGACAAATCTTAAATATTAAAATACAAGCAAATAACTTATTTGGACCACCTGCAGCAAACCGTAATTATGAGTTGCAGGAAAATATAAAACGCACTTATTTTTATGCAGCCAAATATCGAAAGTATGATTTTGGACTTACAGGTGGAAAATCGTATTTTGAGTCTAATGTTAGAACAGGAAAAACGGATGGCCAGGGACAAGCTAGCGAAGATTATAAATATCAAATGGAGTGGTCCGATATGGGAGTGTTGGGAGCAGATTATTATATAACTGTTTTTGATGAAACCGGACGTCCTGTTAACAGATATGTTTCGGCAAAAATTTATACTCAGGATAAGTTTTACGGTATTGCACTTACTGATTATTACAATAAAACCAATAAACAGATGAATATTCCCATTATCGCGGTTGATAAAGCAGGGAATGCACTAAATGGAGTAAAAGCACAGGTAAAATTGATAAAACATGAATATCGAACAGTACTTGCAAAATCAGGTGATAATTTCCGCTATAAATCTGAACATGAGGAAGTTGTTTTAGAGGATAAAACCATCGATTTAAATGGAGATAAAACTGCATTTAGTTTTGTCCCAAAAGCTTCAGGAAGATACGAACTTCGGATTTATAAACCTGGAACGACCACATATGTTGTTCAGGAATTTTATGCATATGGTTATGGATCAACATCTTCAAGTTCATTTCAGGTAAATAATGAGGGAAATATAGATATTGAACTAGATAAGGCTAAATACAATGTAGGAGATAAAGCAAAAGTTATTTTAAATACGCCATTTTCGGGTAAAGTTTTAGTAACCATCGAACGTTCAAATGTTACAGAGCATTTTTATCTCAAAACAGATAACCGGGCTGTTTCGTTTGATTTGGACATTAAAAATGATTATGTTCCCAATATTTATATTTCAGCCACTTTAATTAAACCACACGGTGTATCTGATATTCCATTAACTGTTGCACATGGTTATATGCCTGTAATTGTGGAGAATCCGTCAAATAAAATACCAGTCATTATTTCAACAGTCGAAAAATCTGTGTCTAAAACCAAACAGAAAATCAGAATAAAGACCAAACCAAATACTGCAGTTACCATTGCAGTTGTAGATGAAGGAATTTTACAGGTAACTGGATTTGAAACTCCTGATCCTTATGAATTCTTTTATAGAAAAAGAGCACTTTCGGTAAATTCGTATAATATTTATCCATATCTATTTCCAGAAATAGAAATGAAAACTGGAAAAGAAGGCGGAGGATCAGGCGAGGAGCTTGAAAAACGGGTTAACCCGATGACAAACAAGCGTTTCAAATTGGTTTCGTTTTGGAGTGGAATTTTAAACACTGATAATAACGGTAATCTTGAGTACGATATTGACATTCCGCAATTTTCTGGAGATTTGAGAATAATGGCTGTGGCTTACAATGGTAAATCTTTTGGTTCAGGTTCTACAAACATGAAAGTTGCTGATCCTGTTGTAATTAGTGCAGCATTGCCACGTTTCCTCAGCCCCAAAGATACAGTGGAAATGAGCGTTAATTTAAGTAATACAACTGCTACTGCATTAAATTGCGATTTATCCATTCAAATCGTAGGACCAATTAAAATGCTGGGCACTAATCAGCAACAACTTAGCTTGGCTGCCAATAGCGAGAAGCAGGTTTATTTTAAACTTGCTGTGTCGCCTGAAATAGGAGAGGCAAATGTAAAAGTTTTGGTTGACGCTGGTGGTAAAAAATATTCAGATGAAACTGATATTACTATAAGACCAGCTTCTCCATTGCAAAAAATAGATGGCTCAGGTTCAATTGTTGCAGGAACCAATAAGCTAATTGAAATGAATATGGATAGATTTATGAAGCAAAGCATTGATAATAAGTTACTTGTTAGCAATTCTCCTTTGGTGCAATTTGCAGATAATTTGGACTATTTGCTGATGTATCCATATGGCTGTGTTGAGCAGACTGTTTCAAGCGTTTTTCCTCAATTGTATTTCAGCGATTTGGTCAAAGATGTTTCGAAAAATGCCAAATTCGATGCTGATTATAATATTCGTTCTGCCATTCGTAAACTTCAGTTGATGCAACTGTATAATGGTGCAATGAGCTATTGGCCTGGAAATGGAGAAGAAAGTTGGTGGGGAAGTATATATGCTGCTCATTTTCTAATTGAAGCTCAAAAAGCTGGTTACGAGGTTGATCCATCAGTAATTGATAAGTTAATGGAATATTTGAAATCTCAACTAAAATCTAGAAATACTATTTCTTACTGGTATAATGGAAACTTGAATAAAAAAATTGCACCCAAGGAAGTAGCTTATTCGTTTTATGTGCTTGCTTTGAATGGTGATGCAAAAATTTCAACTATGAATTATTACAAATCAAGGCCTGATCTTTTAAGTCTGGATTCTAAATATTTATTAGCAATTTCATATGCATTGGCAGGCGACAAAGCCAAATATAAACAAATGTTGCCAGCGGATTTTAGTGGTGAGGTTTCAAAACCTGAATTTGGTGGAAGTTTCTATTCTCCGATTAGAGATGAAGCAATTTCTTTAAATGCTTTGGTTGAAGTAGATCCTGACAACCAGCAGGTGGGAATTATGGCAAAACATCTTTCAGAAAAATTAAAAACACAGCGTTATTTGAATACTCAGGAACGTGCTTTTGCTTTTATTGCCTTAGGCAAAATTTCCAGGAAAGCATCAGCTAGTTCAATTACCGGACAAATAAGTTCAGATAATAAGAAAATTGCAGATTACAATAATAAAACAATTAGTTTGCTCACTGAACAACTTGGAGGCGGGAAAATTTCAATTTCAACAAAAGGAAAAGGCCTCCTTTATTATTTCTGGGAAGCTGAAGGAATAAGTAAAGACGGTTCATACCTTGAAGAGGATAAGTATATGAAAGTTCGAAAATCATTCTCCGACAGATTCGGAAAGCAAATTAACAATAATACTTTTAAACAGAATGATTTAATTGTAGTGAAAATTAGCATACAAGGTAGCTATAATACTGAAATTGAAAATGTTGTAATTTCAGATATACTTCCAGCTGGCTTTGAAATAGAAAATCCAAGGATTACTTCAGTCCCTGGCATGGATTGGATAACCGATAAAAGTTATCCGGAATATACTGATTTTAGGGATGATCGAATTAATTTCTTTGGCACAGTTTCAAATACAGTTAAATACTATTATTATATTGTTAGGGCAGTAACACCTGGAACATTCCAAATGGGGCCTGTTGGAGCTGATGCCATGTATAATGGTGAATATCATTCATATAATGGAGGAGGAATTATTAGGATTTTAAAGAATTAAAATGGATTTACTGATATAAAAAAACCTGTGCGACGAGAGTTGCACAGGTTTTTTTTATATTAAATCTAAAATTTTTCAGAATACACCAAACATTTAATGTTGGCTAAAAACAGAAAAAGCACCAAATTAAGTGCTTTTTTTTATTTGTGCTAGATTCAGAATTCAATTAATTCAAAATCCAAATCACTCATTTCGTTATATTCTTCGCCCATAGCTTGCATATCTTCATCAATTCCACGGTAATACCAATATACTTTAACCTGATTGGTTCTGGAAAGATCATCAAGTATCTTTACAATTTTGGTAATATATCTCGCCGAAGCCGTATTGTAATAATCTAATTTAAAAGTAAAGATAGTTTTAGGATTTGGTTTTTCTGCATAAGTTTCCAACCATTTTATTACTGGAATGTAAAATTCATCAGCATCTTCGGGCAATGAGCGACTTGAAATCTCGAAAATATTATTTCCAGGATCAAAATGGATTCTTGGAGTTTCTTTTGTGTCGTCTACAATTAGTGCATTCATTTTAGTAGTTTTTTTTACAACAACCTGAAGCATGAAGAATGATAGTTTTTCATCAATTTGATGAAAATTATAACTCAAATTCTCTTTACTTTTTTTCTTCAAATCTAATAAACCTAAACCTCTTTTCCTATTTTCTATATCAAAATCTTGAAGTAATTGGTTGTATTCATGAACTAATTTGCTATATTCTAGATTATTAGCATAATCAATATTTTCTTTTAGTTTGTCAATTTTTTCGTTTAAAATATAGTTACCCGATATTAAAACATAGCTTTCGTCGGTTTCTGTAATTAAAAAGAGACCAGGTTTCCAATCCATTTCGTTTGAATAATTGTCAGCATGTTTGGAAATATTCTGGAGCATTTCAACCATTAAATTGTAAATTTTAATAGTTATGGTTGATTCATGCAATTGAGATTCAACTATCGACAGTAAATTAAGTAATGAATTTTGATTAAAAGCACCTTTGAAAAATAATATAACATTGTCTTTTACCAGAATTTCATGCAATTCCTTTATATTTTCAACAGAATATTTAGAATCGGTTGGAGTTTCTGGAAAATTAAAATTTTGCATCGGTATTTCTGTATTCAGATAGAAATACGAATGTTTCTCATCAATATCTTTAAAATCGTATTCAAGTTTATTTCCAGATCGTTTTGCAATTTCAATCAATCCTAAGCCAGCTCCACCTTTTGCAGATATTTCATTTGTACTTCTGGTTGATCTGGAAAAATCTCGTAAATCGTCATGCCCTAATTCATTGATCTTATCAATTTTCTGTTTTAAAGAATTGATATCTTCGACTTCAATTAAGTTGCCAGTAGTTATGAAATATCTAAAGTTACGCCGATGAATAGCAAACAAGCTGTATTTATCAGGTGATTTTTGAAATGACTCACTATGATGACGTGCAATATTTTGCAAACTCTCACCCATAATATAATATATTTTTGCCCTAATTTTAATTGCATCTGCTGTTTCTTGAAGCGTTGATTTGGCCAAATCTAATATGCCTGCTACAATTTCTGATGAAAACTCACCTCTAAAAAAGTATTCTATATCGTCTCTTATCAAGTCTGATAATGAAAATTTTTCGTCTAAGTTTTTATTTAGCCTGATTTGATCGCCCTCAATAAACATCTTTTTTGAATTGTTTTATCGCTGATAAAACGTAAAAACCTTATATTTATTTGTTTTCTTAAATTTTTATTAAAATAACTAAATAAAAGCTTTCACCACAGCATTTTTCCATTGTTAATACTAAATCAATGATTAGAGTGTAAAAATATTTTATTAAACTTTACTTGCAAAATTTAATTTACTAGCAAAGTATCTATATTTTACTTTTCTTTGAATATGGATTCTTTTCTTTGAAATAATTTCGAAATCAAATCTTTACGTCCAATATTATGAAGCGTATTTTCGATTTCCTTTCGATTTTCTTTTTTATACCAGAAGAAGAATAATCGTTGGCTAAGTTTACTTTCTTTATCCTTTACTGTAGGAACTTTTTCCATTGTATATGGGTGATATCCAGAATAATAAATTACAGTTGCAACTGTCATTGGAGTTGGGGTAAAATCCTGCACCTGCTCAAGCTTAAAATCGAGGTCTTTGGTTTGTGCAGCCAATTCTGCCATATGTTCGGTTTTACTACCCGGATGACTTGAAATGAAATATGGGATTAATTGCTGATTCAGATCTTTAGCTTTGTTTGTTTTATCAAAAAATTGATTAAACTTTTTAAACAATTCAAAAGAAGGTTTACGCATCATTTTTAATACTTCATCCGAAGTATGCTCAGGAGCAACCTTTAACCTTCCGGAAACATGATTTTCAATTAAATTTTTAGCATACCTTTCTTTATCTCCGGCAATTTTTTCTTCTTTATTAAAAAATAAATCATAACGTATTCCACTTCCAACAAAAACTTTTTTTATACCATCTATTTTGGAAGCAGCTTGATATAAATGAGTTAATGGATCATGGTTGGTATTCAGGTTTGGACATATCCTTGGAAAAATGCATGAAGGTCGTTTGCAATTTTCACACATTTTTAAATCGTTTCCTTTTAATTTATACATATTTGCTGAAGGACCGCCTAGATCTGAAATATACCCCTTAAAATCAGGCATTTGGGTTATTTGTTCAAGTTCCTTTAAAACCGATTCCTCCGAGCGGCTTTGAATAAATTTTCCCTGATGCGCTGAGATTGTACAAAAGCTGCACCCACCAAAGCATCCACGATGGATATTGACTGAAAATTTTATCATTTCGTAGGCCGGAATTACACCTCGCTTTGCATATTTAGGGTGAGGAAGTCTGGTATACGGAAGTGCAAAAATCGTATCAATTTCATCCTCTCCAGAAGGTTGATAAGGAGGATTGACAATAATGTACTTGTCAAATGCTTTTTGAACCAATATTTGGGCTTGCATTTTATTAGATTCAAGCTCAATATGTTTAAAGTTTTCTGCGTATTTTTTCTTTTCTTTTAAGCATTCTTCGTGTGAATGCAGAGTAATGGCATTTTCATCAGCTATATTTTCTGAAAGTGCATAGGCTGTTTGAGGAATGTTTTTAATTTCAGATATTTTTTTTCCTGAAAGTAATTCCTGTGTTATTTCAGTAATTGCCTTTTCGCCCATACCATAAACCAGTATATCTGCTTGACTATCAATCAATATAGAGGGTTTCAATTGATCTGACCAATAATCGTAGTGAGTTACTCGACGTAGCGATGCTTCAACTCCTCCAAGGATAACAGGGATATCAGGATAAATGCTTTTTATAATTTTTGAATATACGATAGTTGCATAATCAGGCCTGAAACCACTTTCGCCTCCTGGTGTATACGCATCGTTTGAACGCAATCTTTTGTTTGCGGTGTAATGGTTAACCATCGAATCCATGTTTCCGGAACTTACTCCAAAGAATAATTTAGGTGGGCCTAATTTTTTAAAATCACGCAAATCATCCTGCCAATTTGGTTGTGGAAGGATGGCTACTTTAAGTCCCAGACTTTCTAATACTCGGCCAATTATAGGTATACCAAATGAGGGATGATCTACATATGCATCTCCCGAAATTAGAATGACATCCAATTGCTCCCAACCTCTATCCTGAACTTCTTTCAAGGTAGTAGGTAGATGTTTGTTTCTCGAATATATTTTCAACTTATATAAATACTTTATTAATTAGTATGGTCTTTGATCTAATTCAGATAAATAATTTTTTTTAAATATTATTCATAAATTGTGGCAACAATTTTTCTTCTTCCACCATGATTCCTGAATTCACATAAATATATACCTTGCCAGGTGCCCAAGTTTAAGCGGTGATTTGAAATTGGAATTGTAACCGATGAACCAATAAGTGATGCTTTTATATGTGCAGGCATATCATCGTTTCCTTCGAGCGTATGAATATAATTAGGTTGATTTTCGGGAACGATTGTATTTAAAATTGTTTCAAAATCAATGCGTACAGATGGATCTGCATTTTCATTCAATGTTAAGCCTGCAGAACTGTGTTTAATAAAAATATTAATCAATCCTATTTCCGGCAATTTTTCAATCTCTTTTTCTACAATATTTGTAATTAAATGATATCCACGTCGAAATTCCGGCAGAATAAATTCTAATTGAGTTATCATTTTAATATTAAAAAATTAAGGATTATTGGCATGCAAAGTAGAGATAATATTTGAATTATATGAAATATTATTTAGACTATTTCTAAATTAGACTGCAAATTATACTTGCTTACTTTTTTTTGATTAATTGTTATTAATTGAAAAAGATCATTTTAAAATTACTAAAACTTTGTAAATGTTCTACTTAAATACTTTGAATAATAGATTATAAACTATTTTCTATTTTTTTCTGCAAATTCACGTCCTATTTTCAGTGCAGTAAGATTAAGATTTACAATATCTTCTCCTTTTCGCTCAAAAATACTTCTGATACCATTCTCCAGAAATTCATAATCCATATTGATGAAAGGAGAAGCGGCCCCAAGCATAATAATATTTGACGATCTTGGTGATTTAATTTCTTTTGCCATAGCATCTGCATCTAATGCAAGAAACTTATTTAAAGATTTTATTTCATCCATAATGATTTGCATATCAGGATAATTACCAATGTTGATAAAAGGCGTAGTATTGGTAATTAACCAACCATTCGTTGAAAGATAAGGTAAATATCGTAAGCTTTCCATAGGTTCTACCGAAAGGATAATATCAGCCTGGCCAAATGGTATTAAATCTGAAGAAATAGGATTTTCTGAAATTCTTAAGTGGGAATGGACTGCTCCACCACGTTGGCTCATTCCATGCACCTCAGATTGTTTCAGGTACATCCCATTTTGTAAAGCAGCTGTGCCCACAATTGATGCTATGGTAATAATTCCTTGTCCACCTACGCCGGATAATATAATGTCTGTTTTCATTTTATTTAATGATAATAGATATGTTTAAATATTTTAAAATTATTATTTGAGATTTAAGTCCCTGAGTTTTTGAACCAAATCTTTGTTTTTTACTGTTTGAATGCATTGTCTCCTGGGAATTATAATTGACACACCTTGATAAGCCATTTCATTTTTGATGGTGTTGACCATTAATTCGTGATTTTTTTTAGTTGGATTCATCACAATTATGTGTTCCGGATCTACTCCAATACCTTTACAAATATCTTCTATATGTCCCAAGGCTTGTGAGTCTTGCTGACCAGTCATTCCAGTGGTGAAATTATCGGATATCAGAATGGTGATATTGGTATTTTCATTAACAGCATCCAATAAGCCGGTCATTCCAGAATGTGTAAAAGTGGAATCGCCAATTACCGCTATTGATGGTTGCAATCCTGCATCAGCAGCACCTTTTGCCATTGTAATTGAAGCTCCCATGTCAACGCATGAATTGATTGCATGATAAGGTTCCAATGCTCCTAATGTATAACAACCAATATCAGAAAAAACATGACCTTCGCCAATATCAACAAGTGCTTCGTTTAATGCATTATACGCATCAATATGCCCGCAACCTTCGCACATTGCTGGAGGCCTGTTACTAAGGAATTCAGGTATTTCAGCAAGTTTATCCTGCTTAAAACCAAGAGCTTTGCCAACAAGGTTTGGATTTAATTCACCGTCACGAGGCAACGTACCATCAAGCCTGCCTTTTACTTTTTCTTTTTGAAGATAACCTTTGACCATTTCTTCAACGATGGGATATCCTTCTTCAAGCACTAAAATCTCTTCGCATTCCCAAAAGATTTTTTCGATCATTTTCCGTGGCAATGGATATTGGCCAATTTTAATGACTGGATGTTGAATTTTTGTCTCACTGTAGTTTTCATTTAGATAATTGATAGCCAGACCACAGGCAATAATGCCAAGGCTTTTATCTTTGGCATCAACATATTGATTAAATACAGAATTTTCAGAATCCAATTCAAAGTTTGATTGATTGTTAATTAAGTCTTTATATCTTTTTTTAGCGATTGAAGGAAGAAGTACAAACTGCCTTTTATCTCCAGGTAGTCTAAGTTTATTTTGGTCTTTTGCAGGTTTGATAGAAACTCCAGATCTAGAATGGGCAAGACGGGTAGTAATTCTTAATAAAACAGGCACATTTAATTTTTCGGATAATTCAAATCCGTACAAAGCCATATCATATGCTTCCTGCTGATTGGATGGTTCCAATATAGGAATTAAGGCAAATTTAGCATAGAACCTAGAATCCTGTTCATTTTGTGATGAATGCATGGATGGATCATCTGCCACTGCAACAACTAATCCACCATTTACTCCAGTAATTGCAGAATTAATGAAAGCATCGGCAGCAACATTTAGCCCAACATGTTTCATGCACACAAGAGCTCTCTTGCCCGCATAAGACATTCCAAGCGCAGCTTCCATGGCTGTTTTTTCATTTGTTGACCACTTACTGTGGATGTTTCGTTCTAAAGCAAGTTCACTTCTTTGTATATATTCAGTAATCTCGGTCGATGGAGTACCGGGATAAGCATAAACTCCTGACAAACCAGCATCAATTGCGCCTTGGGCAATGGCTTCGGCACCGAGTAGTAATAATTTTTGCATATAGTAGAAATTTGATGTTAGAAATTATAGATTAAAAAAACCTTAAGTTTTGATTTTAATTGAAATTACAAAAAAGGTCTAATTTTAATTGAGGCCATCTCTGTATTGCGAAATTGCCTTGGCAAGTTGTCTTTATCTAATTGACAGAGAGTTTAATTTCTCCCTGCGCTTGATTAAGTTGAAAAGAAGGCGTGATAATACGCTATTTTTAAAGAAAGTCATTTGATTTTTGTTTTAGCAAATTTAAGCAGAATTTATTTGCTTTTCAAATCATTATCTTAAATTCGGGAAAATTGAAATCCAAAATATTATAAAAGTAAAGGTGATATTTTAAAAAATTGAATTATTCTTTGTGATATCAAGATGATCAAGTAGTTTTGTGAAAATTATAGCTATGAACATGATAAACATTTTAGTAACTGGTGCAGACGGGCAATTGGGAAGTGAAATCAGAAAATTGTCAAATTCTTTTCAATCATTTCATTTCGAATATACCGATGTTAAATCTTTGGATATAACTAATATTGATGAGCTCGACTCTTTTTTTTCAGGCCGTACTATTAATTATATTATTAATTGCGCTGCATATACCAATGTTGATAAAGCAGAAGAAGATTATGACAATGCCTTTAAAGTGAATGTGTTGGCTGTTAAAAATTTAGCTGAGATTTCGCAAAGGCATAATTGCAGGATTATTCATATTTCAACTGATTATGTTTTTGATTCAGCTTTGCAAAATTTTCCATTTAAGGAAACTGATATACCTAATTCAAAATCTGCATATGGTTCTACTAAACTATTGGGCGAAGTTGAGTTACAAAATTCAAACAATCATATCATTATTCGCACTTCATGGCTATATTCATCATTTGGCAATAATATTCTAAAAACCATTTTACGGTTGGGCAAAGAGAGAAAAGAGCTGAATTTTATTTTCGATCAGGTAGGAACTCCCACATATGCAGGTGATTTAGCCAATTCAATTTTACAAATCATTGATTTTTCCGAAAAAAGCCATTCATTTCAATTTGGAATTTATCATTATTCAAATGAAGGTGTTTGTTCATGGTTCGATTTTGCAGTTGCGGTTGTTAAAAAATCTGGTCTGGATTGCAAAATTAAACCAATTGAAACTAAAGAATATCCATTGCCCGCCAAACGGCCATTTTACAGCGTTTTGAATAAAGCTAAAATTAAAACCAAATTTCAAATCGAAATACCATATTGGACGGATAGTTTGGATAAATGCCTAAATGAATTAACAATTTAATTTATACTAGTATTAAACTATTTTTTTGATTTAAGGGTTCTAAAGTTATATTCCAAATCAATTGTTGCAAAGCCATTTAGAAGGATATTAAAAATTAAAAGACCCTCAATTTTATTAGAGGGTCATGATTTCATATCATTAATAATTATTCGCCCTGATTTTCATTCGTTTGAGCTGGTACAATTTCGTCAATGCTTCTATTTGATAATTCCGTAATATAATTATTCACATTTGAAATAAAAATGGAAGAACTCAATTCTGAGTTTCCAATAATTTCATTTAATGCTTCTAATTTTTTCTCGGGAGTTTCTTTTGCAAGGGCTATTTCCGTGAGTATAGCAACCGTAATATCTGCCTCTGAACTGGTTAAATTTTCAAGTTTTACCCAACCCTCTTTAAACCAACTATCAGCTCCTTTTTTTCCTTTAATTTTAGCCCAACCATCCTTTTCTTCAAGTGAAACTACAAATTGTAATTGTTGGAACTGGTCTTTGCCACCTGATAAAATATCTGGGCGTTTATAAAGTTTAGTATCATTTTTTACTGCATATGATTTTGCGTTAATCGCCATAAAGTTTGATTGGACCCATCCAATTGTTCCATCTTTCAATTTTAGCTTTACAAATTCTTTTGGTTTGTTCTTTATTGTAGAATCCGTAATGGTTTCGCCCAAGAATGTGGCAGTTTCTCCAAGGTTTATTGCTGTAATATATTTGCCATTTTGTTCGGGGCTAGCTTTAATAGTCACTGAACTCCACAAACAAATTATTGGAGGTCCTTCAGATACACCAGCAAGTGTTGTATCCTTTTCTTCATCAGCAGATTTTTTAGAGCCATCGCCACAAGATACTAAAAGCGAAAAGCCACAAAGGAATAAAATTAGATTTAAGTTTTTTAAAATCATATTGGTCTATTTTAAATTATACAATTGGTTTGATTTCTGAAATTTAAGAATAAATAGTAAGATTAAAAAATGTTATGAGTTTAAGTATGTTTTTTGTATAGAAGGTTTGAGCGTTTGGTTATACTGTGCTTCGGAATCTCATTTATACTTCTGATAATTGGTATGCTAAATCTTTCAAGTTGTTATATTCATTTTTTAGGTTGTAAGTGAATTTACCGCTAGATTAATCAAATTTGATGCTCTTTCAACATCACTCTGGCTCAGAAATTTGCCTGTAGAAAAGCGAATTGTACCGATTGCTAAATTTGTGGTTAAATTAATGGCTTTTAAAACATTTGAAACATGGACTCCATGTGCATGGCACGCAGAACCTGTTGATGCTGCAATTCCTTGGATTGTTGAAAGTATACTATTCGCATCTTTTCCAGGAAATCCAACGCTTAATGTGTTTGGTAGTCTTTTTTGAGGATGACCGTTCAAATGAAGGTCTGGATTTTTTTCCATTAATCGTTTGTGTAAAATTTCTCTGAGATTGAATTGGTGTTCAACATTTTTATTAAAATCGCGCTTTGCAATTTCAGCTGCCATTCCAAGGCCAATTATTCCTAATGTATTTTCTGTTCCAGGTCTTTGGTTTCGTTCGTGAGTGGCACCATGCATCAATTTTTCGAGAATAATATTTTCTTTTATGTAAAGTGCCCCAACACCTTTGGGTGCATAAAGTTTATGACCCGCAACAGAAAGTAAATCCACATCAGTCTTTTGCAGATCAACCTTAACTTTTCCAATTGATTGAGCTGCATCTGTGTGGAATCGGATACCATATTTTTTTGAGATTTCCCCAATTTCTTCAATGGGTTGAATGGTACCGATTTCATTGTTTGAATGCATTATTGTAATTAATATGGTTGTAGTTTTAATTTCTTTTGCCAAATCTTCGACAGAAACCAATCCATATTCATCAACAGGAATATAAGAAATTTCGAAACCTTGTTTTTTTAAAAAGCGACAAACTTCATAAACAGCAGGGTGTTCAATGCCTGAAGTTATGATGTGATTTCCTTTTTCTTTCAGAAAATTCGCTGTACCAATAATTGCATAATTGTTTGATTCTGTACCACCGCTTGTAAATATGATTTCGGTTGGTTTACAATTTAAAAGTGAAGCAACTTGTTCACGGGCATTTTCAATTGCTGTTTTAGTAACTTTACCATATTGATGATTGCTTGAAGGGTTTCCAAAATGTTCATTCAAATAGGGTAGCATTGCTGTTGCAACTTCAGGATCGATGGGCGTGGTAGCGTTGTAATCTAGATAAATTGGCTGCATATTGATTTATTAATTTTATTTTTTTCCAAAATCCATAGTCCAATAATCGCCACTTCGGCCTACTGCAATATCCGTGTATCCTCCATTCATCATATTCATGCAATGACCGGGACTGTTTCGCCATCCATTAAATACAGCATCTTCATTTGTATATCCTACTGCAATATTTTCTCCTCCTGGACTACCTTTGTATTCTGTTCCATTTATGCGATCGGCAAAACTTGCCCCATCTATACTAACATGGCTGAAATATCCCTGAACTTTCATATCAATGCTATGGCTGGTTGCTGCTCTTTCCAGTTGGTAATCCCAATCAAGTTTTTTGACCGGTGGCATCACAGTTCCACCGCAATCGCAACCTTTGGTCCGAAGATCATTGACCATGTCCAATAATTTTTTCTGGCTTATTATTTCAGCCATTGAATTATCTTTAAGCGATATTTCACATGATGCAATCGAGAATATTACTATGATAAAATGAAGTTTATATCGTATTTTCATCAGACTTAAAGATTTATGGGATTAATATCAAAAGCAAGTTTAATATTTAGCATAATATGCTTTAATTGACCGTCTTTAATCGTGTAGCCACGATATTCATCTTTAAATTTTATAGAATTATATTCTATATTAGGACCCAAATAAAAAGCTGGAATACGAAATTTATTGATCTTTAAAAAGTCAAAGCGATAAGCAATTCCACAAGCAGCAATAAATCCGGTTTTATAAGGTTTATTTTGGTTAATTAGAATACCTATTTGAACTTCTGAAAAAAAATTGTTTGATTCATCATGGGAGGCAAAAAGAATATTTTTATCAGTTGAAAAATAAAACCGAGTATCGGCATATAATGGAAATGCTTTTCCGCCCATCCCCATGTTTGTTGAATAACCAACACCTATTCCTGCAAGATATTTGTTTTGAATAAATATGCCTCCTGCAATATCAAACTGTCCACCTAAATGAGGCGTTTGGCTACCAATTTTTAAACTCATTTGAGGTATAAATTTTAAAGCCAAACTTTTGGTTTGAGCCGAAATATTAAAATATCCCCAAAGCATAAAAATTATACAGAATATTTTCATTCTCAAAACATTTCTTTTATTTAAGGTATGTTATCCATTACTTATGAATATACAAATTGTCGTAATTGGAACAAAGATAAAAGAATTGCTGAAATTTTATGAATAGTAAATCTATTGATAAATGAAGTATTTATTTGTGCGGAGTTTTTGGGGGCTCTGGAATAATGGTCGGCTTATTTAATTTAGGAAAAAGAAACCAGGGAAAGAGGAGTTGATATAAAAAACAATGGCGTGGATTAATTATCCGCGCCAGTTGTGTGTGAAGATACTTTTTGCAACCCTTTGCCAAAAAATTGGCTCTGGTTGCAAATAGTCTTTTGGGGAATAAACAAAAGAAATAATTATTTCTTTTTACCACCTTTTTTTGCAGCAGCTGCGATAGAATCAGCAATAGCTTGATCAGCAGCAGCTTTGTTAATTGAATCTTGTTTTGCTAATTCAATTACTTTATTAGCTTCTTCAACTTTAGCAATTGAATCCTGAGTTAAAGAATCTAAACGAGCTTGTTCGGCAGCTTTTTGTTCAGCACTTGGACCGCAAGCAAGGAATGACATCATTCCAGCAACAACAACTAATTGTAATAACCTTTTCATAATTTCTATTTATATTTAAAAACGTTGCAAAATTATATCATTTTTTCAGATCTGCTATTTTTTTAACATTTTTTTTTAAAAAAATGCAATTTTTTTTTGAACAACCTATCAATGAATAATTCATAATATTACATGAAAGCCTTATAATGATTGAATTTTGAACCTATTTGGCAATATTCGGAGGCTGAATAATTTTTATACTGGAAAGTATACTAAGTTTGACATATTGTGAAATATTTCGTTTTAGATTTAACTTTTAATACCAGATATGTTCTTTTTTGCAATTTTATAAACATTATTCAATCATTTTAAAGATTAACTCTTTTAATAGTTTATAAGCCACCATTGCAGTAACATTATTTATATCTCTTACTGGATTGTATTCTACGATGTCAGCTCCAAAAATGGGTACATTAATTTTTTGTATAATTTGAATAAGTTCTCTTGTTGTCATGCCCCCAGGCTCATGATGCGATACTCCAGGTGCAAAAGCTGGATCCAAAGCGTCCAGATCTATAGAAATATAAAGAGGTGCTTGCAGTGTGTCTATAAAATTATCACTCAAATTTTTCATTTCAATAAGTTGTACACCGTACTTGTTTGCTTGTTCTCTTTGATGGTTTGTCAATGTTCTTATTCCAATCTGTGTTAATGATTTTACCGGGCATTTTTCCATTATCCTTGCAAAAGGAGAAGCATGTGAGAATGGATTATTGTCAAAGTTTTCGTACAAATCGGCATGAGCATCGATATGAAGGACATGTAAATCTTCGTAATATTTACTAAACGCTTCAACAATTGGAAAAGTAATCGAGTGATCGCCACCAAGACAAATCATTTTATTTGAAACGCCGAGCTCCTGATTTATTTTTTGCTTGATGGCATTATAAACAAATTCGGGATTTGTATCTATAAATACCATATCTCCTAAATCTATATAGGTATTGCCATTAGTGATTTCTTTTCCATTTTCAGCAAATGAATTTGAAGAACCCTCTAATTCCATTAATCTGATTCTACGTGGGGCCAAGGCTGCACCTTTCAAAAAGGAAGAATTTCCATCGAAAGGAATGCCTATTACTTTTATCATAATGACATTAAATAATTTGTTTATTTGAAATCAAATATACATTTCTAAATTCAAATAAAATAGAAAAAGGCTAAAATAGTTTAATCTACCTTAGCCTTAAAATGAATTAAATAGGTTTGAAAAGTTTATTTATTCAGCTTTTTGCTCCTTGTTAGTCGAAATTCCTAAAATAGGATATAAAGGGCAGAAACTTATTAAGCTGGTTGCTACAAAAACAACGGCCAATACCAATAAAATGATACCTAATAAGCCGGAAAATACGTTAGTGAAATAAAGTATTGCAAAAACAACAGCTAATGCAATTCTAATGATTTTGTCTACTAATCCAATGTTCTTTTTCATGATAATTTATTTTAAGTAGTTAAAAATTTAATAATTAAAACGTTAATTTATGATACCGCTAGAGGAAAAGGTACTATTTTATTCGTATGCAAGAATCATTTCTAAGCACAAATTAATAATATCAAAAAGAGATGCACGGTGACTAATGTCACCAAGCTATAAAATTTTAACACTGTCTTTCAATTGTTTAACTTTATTTTCCTTTTCCAATTTTTTAATTAGCCGGCTTATTACTTCACGGGCAGTGCCAAGTTCATTCGCTATTTCGCGATGAGAAATTATCAATGGATTTTTACCTGTCAATGCAACTTTTTCTTTTAAATAGGAGAGAAGACGTTTGTCGAGTTTATCGAAAAGCAAGTGGTTAATGGTTTCAAGTAAATCGAGATATCGTATATCATATTGGCTATAAAATAATTCATTTAATTTAGGATATTCATTAATCCACAATGAAATTTTACCTGATGGGATTAAAATAATTGTACTGTTTTCTTCGGTAATGGCAAAAACTTTGCTTTTTTCATTTTTTAGACCAGCCGAAAATGACATTACACAACTTTCAAAAGCCTGAATATAGTAGAGCAGCAGTTCTTTATCTTCCTGACGTGTAAATACTTTAACCAGCCCTTCAACAACCAATGGCACTGTTTTGATATATTGACCTTCCCTGATTATTTCTGTTCCTTTAGGGACTTCGACAACTGATGAAGCCTCAATAATTTTTGAAATTACATCTTGTCCAAAATGAGAAAGGCGCTTTTCTATATCTTGAGTGTTGGTCATTCTGGAATATTCATTTATAAAAACTGCCTGCCAACTTTTCTATCATAATTTCTTAATCGAAACTAAATATCGAAATGTTGAGCAAGCAGATATTAATTATCTATTTATTAAATCCAAATTTTTTAGTTTCACAATAAAGGATAGTTTTGACTATTTGTCATCATCCCCCTTTAAAATAAGTCTCAAAGAACTGTCTTTGGTTAAATAGTTCATGGCCCAGTTGATAAAAATAATCAACTTTTTCCGAACACTCAAAATGAGCATTAAATGCAAGAACATCCATATATACCAAGCAAAATAACCTTTGAATTTCATAAATGGTAAATCAACAACTGCCTTGTTTCGTCCAATTGTTGCCATGGAACCGAGATCCTGATATTCATATTGAACTGTCTTTTTGTTTAAGATCAGTGATTTTAGGTTTTTAGCCAGCAATTTTCCCTGGTTAATAGCCACATTGGCCAGTTGTGGATGACCGTGTGGGTATTTAGGTGTTTCCATAAAAGCTATATCACCAATTGCGTATATATTATTGTAACCGCTTAATTTATTGATTCTATCCACTTTTATACGGTTGGCATTTGTAATCAATTCAGGTGATAAACCATTGATCAGATTTCCGGTAATACCAGCTGCCCAGATTAAATTTTTAGTTTTAATTTGCTCACCATTATTAAGTGTTGCAATTTCTCCATCGTAATTTTTTACGAAAACTCCAGTTCTTACTAAAACGCCCATATCTTTCAAGTATTTTTCAGAAGCATTTTTTGCCATATTGCTCATATTATTAAGCGTGTGTTGGCTTCCTTCAAGTAAAATTATTTGTAGTCTTGAAAAATCAATACGTGGATAATCTTTTGGGAGAATATCGCGTTTAATTTCGGCAAATGCTCCAGATAATTCAACTCCGGTAGGACCGCCACCTACTATTACAATATTAAAAAGGCCTTCTTTTTCATTTTCATCAATGTAGAGAAGCTTTTCGAAATTTTCAAGAATGGTATTGCGGATGGTAATTGCCTGATGGGTTGTTTTAAGGCTAAATGCATTTTTCTTTATTTCATCGTTGCCAAAAAAGTTTGTTTTACAACCTGCTGCAATGACCAAAATATCGTATTCAAATTCACCTATTGTTGTTTGAATCTTATTTTCAGCGCTGTTTATTGATTGTACTTCGGCCAGCCTTATTCGAATATCCCTTCGATGTTGAAGCACTTTTCTGAAAGGAAATGAAATACTTGAAGGTTCTATTTGTGAAGTGGCAACCTGGTAAAACAATGGCTGAAATTGGTGATGGTTCAACCTGTCGATCAGTAAAATATCAAATAGCTTTTCGTCTAGATTTTGTGCAAGTTGTAAACCGCCAAAACCTCCGCCAATAATTATTATTTTGCTTTTCATAAAATTTATTCTGAAGTAAAATTCTCTATCAATGATAGTAATTTGATGGAATTATTATCATTCTAATTTAGAGAAGTAAAAAGAAAATGGTATGGCTAAATAATTATTTTCAAAACATTATTGAATTAATCCATTTGATATTAGAATTAGAAAAATTAAGCCAATAACAATTCTATACCATCCGAAAGCCTTAAACCCATATTTTGAAAGAAACTCAATAAAAGCTTTAATCGCAATCATTGCAACAATGAATGATACTACATTGCCAATAACAAGTAAGTAAATGTTAGATGCGTTTATTGAACTGTATGTGTCGAGCAGTTCTTTAGCAGTTGCAGCAAACATTGTTGGAACTGCCAAAAAAAATGAAAACTCTGCTGCATTTTTTCGAGTTAATTTCTGCGATATACCACCAATAATAGTTGCTGCAGAGCGTGAAACTCCTGGAATCATTGATATTACCTGGAATAAGCCAATTTTAAATGCCTTTCCGTATGAAATTTCCTGGTCTTCTGCAGTTTTCATAAACCATTTGTCTACAAAAAGCAAAAATATACCACCTATTACTAATGAAATTGCCACTACAAGCGCACTTTCCAACATAGCATCAATTTGTTTTTTTAATAATAGACCAAAAAAAACAGCAGGAATAAACGCAACGAATAATTTATAATAAAAACCAAATATATGTTCACTCTTTTTCCATAAGGTTTTAGCTTCGGGATTCGGTTGTACATTAATAGGTGAAATAAATTTTTTCCAATAAAGAACAACCACAGAAATAATGGCTCCTAATTGAATTGAAACAGTAAACAACTTTACAAAATCGGTGCTCTCAATTCCAAGCACTTTTTGGGTTAAAATCATATGCCCAGTTGACGAAATAGGAAGGAACTCCGTTAATCCTTCAACAATTGAAATGATAATGGCTTGTATCAGTGTCATAATTTATTTTTTGATTGTTTTATAATTTTAATGGCGGTCTAAAGTAATATTTCTATTGAATTAGCCAAAATAATATTGATAAAGTACAAGAGGCTGTCTAAAAAGTGTTTACTGGACGTTGAGCCTGTCGAAATGATTATTGATAATCAATAACTTATATACTTCGATAAACTCAGTACATCGCATTTCTACAAGCTCAATGTCCATCACTTTTAGGACTTTTTAGACAGCCTCAATGTTTGATTTTTTATTTTTCGAAAATCGATATAATCTGTGTGTATTTTAATTTTTAGATAGAACAAAATCTTTTAATTCCTCCTCAAAATCATGAAGTGGTTTTAATGAAATTTCAGTTCCACCTTCTCCTTTTTCGGAATATTCAAATGGATTGTCTAAATCTTTTATTAGCAGAAACATATAGAAAATAAGGAAAGTTACAAGGATTGTGAAAAACAAGGATGCGTAAAAAGGTTCAATTTTCATAATTATCAACCCCAATGCTATGAAAAAGCCCATGGCTTCGACAATTGCATAAGCAGAACCGGTAAATTCGGTATCTCTGATGGTATCAATTCTGAGAAGCATTTTTCTTAAATTATGCTGTTCATTTTTCAGTTTTATGATATAATTAACTTGAAGACCTTCATTATCAAGTTTGACAAAGAAATCAGTCATCGAGGTGATTTTTTGTAGCATCGATTTGGTTTTTTCCTTTTTGTAGAACCAATTGAAAAGATCATCAATAAAACTTTTTTGAAATTCTATAAATTGAAGCGCAGTTTCAGTTTTTTTCATTTGATAAATGGCAATTGTATCATCAAATACAGTTTTTAAAGTGGCTGCCAGTTCACTAGGGATTTTTTCACTTTCTTTGTAATCGGATAGTACGCCCGAAATCAAAAAGCCAATCAGAAAAATGGTACCCGCAACTAAACTGGTAAACAATGCATTTAATTCCATTACTTCCAGCTTAAATTCATGAGCCAGAAATTTTAGAATAACAATTAAAATCGCTGTGGGCAATATCCTGAAAGCGATTGACCATTTTCGCCAAATTTGTTTTTTTGAATTTTGAAAGACATCTTTTGTACTCATATTTCAGTGAATGTTGATTAATAAATAGCTTATAAATTTAGATCCAATTGTTGAATGTAAATTTATAACAATATTTTATTTTCATTTCATTTGCATTGACCAATTTTATTGACCTTTTTTTGAAATCCCAAAAGGTATCTTTATGCTAAATGAAATATTTCTTCCAGGGTCTAACAAATTTACTTCTTTTAAGGTAGATAAATGATCAATATATTTGGTATCGAAAAGGTTGTTTGCACCAATTCCAACCGAAATAAGTTGATTGTTTATTTTAAAACTACCACCTAGGTTTAGATCAATTAATGTATATCCATTTGTGGTAGTTTCTTCAGGTGCTGCATTGTTTTGATCAAATGCTGTAACTGAATTAATTGAAAAAAATACATTGTGCAGATTACCAAACTTTTCTTTTTCTGCCCTAAGTTCAAGGTGAAATTTATTAGCTGGTATAAATGGCAGGTAATCACCATTTTGCTGTTTGCCGGTTACTGTGGCATAAGTACCCTCGATGTGTAGCCATTTGATTGGTTTTGGATGTAAATGTATGCCTGCTTCGCCACCAAACAAAGTAGAATTTGTTTGATAATATCTATAAATGGGAATATTTGTTGATGTTGTATCGCCAGTTGGTGAAATATAAATGTAGTTTTCGATTTTATTGTAAAATCCGGCAATGTCAATGGTGAAATTATCGGTGTGATAATGCATACTTAGATCTGCTTCGTAGGAGTTTTCGGGTACCAAACCTTGATTTCCAATTTCATAACGGGTTTCATGTTGACCGTTTGAAGTAAGTTCTGCAAGATTTGGTGTGCGATAAGCCGCTGCAAAGTTTGTACGGAAAAGTAATTTTTCCGAAACCTGATAAGTAGCGCCAACTGAGCCGCTTATGCTTCCAAAGGTTTTATCTAATCCTTCGCGATATCCCAGGTCACTGGGTATTCCAATCGATTTTGTTGAAATTGCTTTATTGTCGTAACGGATTCCTGTCTGAAATTTTATTTTCTCAAAAAAAGTTTGTTGAATCATTCCAAATGCAGAATAATTGTTTGTAGCAGCATCAGGAAGCAATTTGGTTTCCCTGTTGTTCAAATTGGTATTGATTTGATTGAAACCCTGAAATCCAATAATATACTCCGATTTTTCATTTGAAGGGAAATAGAGCCTGGTTTCATATGTCAATGTTGCCAGTCTCATTTGAATTTCGAAGACATTAGGAGCTGCAAAATGAGCAAGTTCAGTGCTTTGATAAGCAGAATTTAAATCTAACCTGTATTTTCCAATATAAATTTTGTTTTGCAAGCTTAATAAATGTGTATTTAACTCTTCGTAAAATAAATTATTGGTACGCCCTCTTTCTGAAATTGCGTTAATTGCTTCATTTTCAACCATTCCCAGTTTTTGATTATTGAAATCGTAAAACAATTTAAATGTCCCAACTTTTGAAGTAAAACCTGCATTAGCTTGAGCTGACCATTCATTAAATCGCGAGTTTGGAACATATGTACCGCCACCTTGTAAAAAATCGGAATTTGTTTTTTGTCCAACCCTGATGCCACCATAGAATTTTCCAGAAGTACCTTTTATACCCAGATTATTGTTCATCCCCAGTGAATTAGAAAATAGTTGCATATTGTAATCGCCCAATATACTTCCAACCGGCGCTGGTTTTTCTTTTATAAAATTGATTACTCCGCCAATAGCATCGGAACCATATAATAATGAAGCCGGACCCTTTATTATTTCAACATTTTCAACTCCAAATTCTTCAATTCCAAGCGGATGGTGGCTGGAATATTGGTAGTTTTCAAAACGTACACCATTGTTCAAAACCAAAATGTCATTCATAGAAAGACCCCGGATCACTGGTTTTGAAACACCCGGACCTTTTGAGATCATATCTATTCCTGGCACTTTTGTCAATATTTCGGTAAAATTTGGAGTAATTTTATTGGTTAAATCGCCAATTCTAAGTTGTTCAATTTTAACTGCATTTTCGTGCTGCGATGAATGTGAAACTCCTGAAACTACTACTTCTTCGACTTCAACCGCAACTTGTTTCATTATTTGATTGAGTTCAATTAAATTTCCATTGGTTTGCACTGTTTCAATTTTGGACGAATATCCCAACAATGAAAACTGCACATTTAAATTTCCATTCGGGATGTTATTAAGCTCATATGACCCATTTAAATCAGAAATGGTACCTTTATTCATGTCTGGTAAAAAAATGGCAACACCAACAAGAGGAGTATTGTTTTCGTCAGTTATTTTTCCGGTTATTTTATTTTGGGCGTTTGATGTGAAATATAGGAACATCAAAACGTATATTAGCATATATACTTTTTTCATTTTATGTGATTTGGATGAATTTAAAAAATTAGAATTTGAGCCACTCAATTTTGCCTTTAATAATAGAATAGTATTGAAATATTGAATATAGAAATAGAATTTTCCAGATTTTTGATTTAGGAAAATCTATTTAAAATTTTATTCAATCTAATCTAAATTATTTATGAAAATTGTGGTGGAGCCCGCAATAGGAAAGAAAACTGTGAATAATTGAATGTAAATACTGAACAATATTTATTTGAGTAATTATCGTTAGGAATCTCTATTTTGGAAGTTTGATGACTATTTTCTGTTTTAAAAAGTGATAAATCGAATTGGCAGATTTCGCACTTTTCGTGATAGATATGGAAATGCTTTTCACTTTTTGCATTACAATAAAATTCCTTATGGTGATGCCCAAGCTTAACAATCGAAGGTGCCAGAAAAATCAGCGCCAACAATAGAAAACTACTTTTTTTAAGCTTTTGCCTCATTTATATTAAAATTAAAAGATATGAATATCCTGTAAATTTGATTACAAATATAAAGCAATTAATGGATTTGTTAATGTTATTTTCAAAAACTTTTGTTTAAAATTCTCATTATTTATCAGTTATACAATTACTTAACAATTTAATTCAAATATGTTAATTAATCTAAAATGAACGCAGGTTCAAAATAAATTCAAATTTGAAGTTGTAAAATTTGCATTATGAACGCAGGTTCATTACATTTACAAAAATTTTATTTACAAAAATTGATTAGTCCTATAGAAAATGCCTCGTCCACAAAAAAATAGAAAAATTTGTAATCCACCAAAAATGCAAGGATTTAAGCCGTTTGGTATTGCTTTCTGTGAAACGGAACACCTAATTATGCAATATGACGAGTTTGAATCTATTAAGCTTGTAAATTATGATAATATTTCGCAAGATGAAGCGGCATTGCGGATGGAAGTTTCAAGGCCAACGCTGACAAGGATATACAACAGCGCACTTAAAAAAATGGCGCAAGCTTTTGTAGAAGGTAAATCAATCATTATTGAAGGTGGTAATTTTCAATTTGATAAAAACTGGTTTAAATGTAAAAAGTGCTTCAAATTGATTGAAGGGCTTGATAACCATGTAAAATGTAAGGAATGCAGCCGATTTGGAGTCGATGAATTGATGAGTTTAAATCACAATAAATCTATTGAATGAAAAAGCGATAAATATCTACAAATTGATACTTTAATATATTTACAAACCATTAATAATAAACGATTAACATGAAAATTGCGGTTCCAGTTACAAATAATAACCAAGTTGACGGCCATTTTGGCCATTGCGAATTTTATAATGTTTTTACAATTTCAGATTCCAATGAAATTGTTGAAGTTCAAACCTTGGAATCACAACAAGGTTGCGGCTGTAAATCAGGCATAGCCAGTGTTTTTGCGAGTGAAGGAGTGAGTATTATGCTTGCAGGCGGAATTGGAGGTGGAGCAATCAACGTGATGAACAGCGCTGGAATTGAGGTTGTTCGCGGTTGTTCGGGCAATGTTACCGAACTTGTAAACCAATATCTTTCCGGATTGGTAAAAGATGGTGGTTCAAGTTGCCAACATCATGAAAACCACCATGGTGAAGGGAATGATCATGTTTGTAATCATTAAAAAATACTTTTTCGAATGACTGTTTTATAAATTGTTATCGAATAGTTGATTTGAAAATTGCTTGGAATAGCGGTCTTTAGCTTGGATAAAGCAATGAATCAATCAATAATGGAAATTAAAATGACGCATTGAAAATTTTTGTAAATTATCTTTGAAAACCTGTTCTGTAAATCAGAACAATTAATTATTTCAACAAAATAGTAATAACCAGTATTAAATGATATGAGTAATTTCGATTCAGTTGCCCGTGAATGGGACAAAGACAAAATGCACATGGAACGTTCGGTTGCTATTGCCGCCGAACTTGAAAAAATAGTACCCATCAATTCATCAATGAAAGCCTTGGAATATGGCGCAGGTACTGGTATTCTAAGTTTCCTTTTAAAAGATAGGTTCGCCGAAATTACTTTGATGGACAATTCTCAGGAAATGATTAATGTCTGCATTGAAAAAGTAGAATATAATCATGCTAACCACATAAAACCAGTTTGGTTTGACTTGGAGCACAACGAATTAGCAGAAAAGTTCGATATTATTTACAATCAAATGGTTTTGCACCATGTAAATAATATTGAAATGATTTTCCAAAAGTTTTACTCACTATTAGATGATAATGGATATTTGGCCATTGCCGATTTATATCCCGAAGATGGTTCATTTCATGGGCAAGAAGTTAAAGTCCACTTGGGATTTGACCCTGAAATGCTTAAAAAATCTTTGAATTCAATTGGTTTTAAGCATATTGAATACAAAACTTGTTTCGAGTTAAAACGAGAGTCTGGTAAAATTTTTCCAATATTTTTATTGGTCGCTCAAAAGTAAAATGTTTATGAGAAGGAATCTGATTATTTTATTATTAACCGTATTTACCGCCAACTATGGCTGTGCTCAATTATTTTCAGGTTGTGAAAATGCAACTGCTTTCAATAAATCCAGAACGCCCGAAATAGGGATTGTAATTAGCTCTGGCGATGCCGAAACCGTTTGGAATGCTTTGCAGCACAATCAAAAGGCGACACGGTTGTGATTTTTGTGATAAGCAAAGCCGTAGATGTTTTTATGAAGGATAGCTCAGCCTTTGACATTCAGAAAGTCAGCCAGCAATTTGTTGCCGGTGGCGGCGACATTTATACATGTGCTACATGCGCCAAAATGCGCCATACCGAAAACGTTGAAATGTGCACCATTACTTCGATTTATGATTTATATGAAATTATAAAGAGGAGCAAAAAGGTGGTTAGTTTTTGAAGAATTTTTTTTTCGCAAATATAAACATCCCAATCACTGATTTAACATAAGCGATTGGGATTTTCATTAATTAGTTTACATCCACTAAGTATAAAATTGCCACAGATGCACAGATTTTATTATTTTTTATTGTTGATTATCTGTGCATCTGTGGCAAAAATTTTTTTATTCTTTATTTTTTTTGAGTTTATAGATGACTAATTAGTGTGCATCCATAAAGTATCTCGGGATTTATCCCGATTGTTTTATTTGATTGTTTATTAACACTTTAAAAACAGCATAAATGCTGTGATACTTTCAAAAACCGGGTTTATGGATGAACACTAATTAATATACCCTTTTACCGATGGATAAGTTCAATTTAATGACATTTAATTGTTGATCGATTTTGGATTTCAATAACAACAATTTACTTTCCGAAAGGGTAGAAGAGGCATCGAGCAAATCGAGATTGGTGATTGTTCCTAATTGAAAACTGGTTTCGGCCAATTGATAGGCTTCCTGGGCTTGTTCAGTCTGCAATTGGTATTGTTCTACTTTTTTTTCTGACACCAATAAGTTTGAGTAGCTTTCAGAAACCTCATTCATGATTGTTCTTCCCGTGTTTTCGGTTTCGAATTTGGTAGATTGCAAATTTGAATTTTGTATTTTAACATTGATTTTAGTGCGGTTGGCATCGAAAATTGGAATCCTGAAACCCAATCCTAAAAAATAATTCGGTTTTAAACTTTCAATTTGCGGCAAATATCCATTTTTAAAACCTGTGGTTCCTGTAAAGCCAAGCATTGGCCTGTTTTGGGCTTTTACAGCTTCGATATTCCATTGAGCAAGGGTTTCTTTCTTTTTGGCAATGTTCATCTCATCGCGGTTTATAAATGCCGTATTGTACAGTGAGTCAACTGGTACAATTTCGAAATTATTCTGAATTTCATTTTTTACAGAAAATAGATAACCGGGTTTTCCCATCATGATATTCAGTCGGATAATCTGCAAGTCTTTGTTGCTTTGAATTTCAGTCAATTGGTTTTCTATGGCTGAGATTTTTACTTTGGTCGATATTATTTCATACCTGGTTGCAGAGCCTGTCTCCTGCTTCTTTTCAACATAAGCCAAATGCTTTTTCAATATTTCTAATTGCTCTGCTTTTATTTTTTCTGCTTCTTGCAAAAAAATCAAAGTGTAATAATATATTGAAGCTGCGAGACTTATCTTTTGCTTAGCCTGATCAACAGTTATTTCAGAAATTTCCTTATTTGTTTTTTGAAGCGAAACATTGGTTTTTGTTTTGCCAAAATCGTAAATAAGCTGATTTACTGCAATATGTGCATCCATGATGTTATTCGGAGCTAATTGAAAACTTCCCAAATTAGGTACATTAATTTCGGGATTTGGATCCATGTGTGAGTAATTGGCAACTCCATCAACATTAGGTAAATAACTTGTTTTTGCCAAATCGATTTTTGCTTGCGAACCATTAATATTTTCGCTTAACTGATTGATGATGGGATTGTTTTTGAAAACTGAATCAATCACACTCTTTAATGAAAGGGAATCCAATACTTCATGTTTAGATGCTAAATTACTTTCATTTTGTGCGTAAATGCAAATATTTGAAAAAATACTTAATATAAGAATAATGATTCCTATTTTATTCGAATTTAATTTCATTTGTGTATATTTTATTTTTTTGAAATTCAGTTGTTTAGATATTTTAGTGCCAATATAGATTAATCACTTGTTTGTTGATAATTGGATTTTGTTGTTTCAAAACCAGTAAGTTTTTCTTCTTTTTTTCTACCTGAATGTAAAAGTAAAACTGGAAATATGGCCACCAAAGTGATAACCCCTGCTATCAGAAAATCATCATCGACAGCTTCGATATAGGCTTCTTTATTGACTTGTGTCATTACTGCGGCCTGGCTTAACCTGATTGCATTGCTGGGTGTACTTCCGGTTTCGTGCTGATAATAAAATCTCATTTCTTTGGTTACCGTTTTATAGGTTGGAGAATTTGGATTTATGGACTGGCTAAAATTTTGTGAATGAAAATTGAATCTGGCAGTTAGCATGGTAGCTAAAATTGCTACACCAAAACTACCACCCAATTGCCTGATAATATTGAACATACCCGATGCCTGTGCCATTTTTTCACGCGAAATTTCAGCCAATGCCAACGAACTTAGCGGTGTAAAAACCATTCCCATCGACAAACCGCGCATGTATAACGAAAGCATAATTACGTTGTGTTCCGAAAGAAATGACAACGTACTATTTATAAAAAAACTTAAGGCTAATATAATAAGACCCAGAGCAATAGGAATTTTAGGATTTGACTTATCACCCAACCAGCCAAACGTTGGCGAGGCCAATCCCTGAACAATTCCAACAGGTAAAAAAACTGAACCAGCCTGAATTGCAGTGTAGCCAAGTGAATTTTGTAAATATAAAGGCAGCAGAAAAGTGCTTCCAAACATGCCAATTCCTAATATAAACATCATCAAATTGCTCAACCCAAAATTGTAATTGCCAAGCAAGCGCAATTCCATCAAAGGATTTTCGGTTGTTAATTCGTGGGTTATAAAAATACCTAAAGAAATAATCGCAATAGCAAAACAAATAAGAACTTCTGGTGAGGACCAGCCTTGTGTATTCGTTGTGGCAGTGCCTTCGGTGAGTGCATACAATATTAGGGGTAAAAACAATGCTGAAGATATAAATCCAACGTAATCGAAATTTTTAATATGCCTGTTTTTATATTCTTTCTGGATAATAACAGTAGCAAACAAAGCAGCAATACCAAAAGGAATATTTACATCAAACATCAATTGCCAGTTAAAATGATCAATCAAAAAACCACCAATCAACGGGCCAAATGAGATGGAAGCCGCTGCTGAAATTCCCCAAAAACCAAGGGCCATTCCTCGCTGCTGTGGCGGAAATTCGCGGGTTACAATTGCCATACCCAGTGGCATAAGCGTTCCAGCTCCAAAACCCTGAATTACGCGCGAAAAAATCAACATATTTACGTTTGATGATAATCCGCAAAGGAATGAACCAAAAGTAAAAAATAGCATGCCCATAAAATAGATGCGCTTGTAGCCAAATTTATCGGCAAGCCAACCCGAAGTAGGCAGCATTACTGCCATTGCCAGCATATAAGCAGTTACAACCCATTCAATTTTGTCAATTCCAACACCAAAAGATGCCATTATTTTGGGCAGTCCAACGTTTACAATGGTAGAATCGAGCACAGCCATAAAAGTACCCATCATTACATTGAGCAAAATCCACCATTTGTACTTATCACTGCTTGGATGATAGGATGAGCTTCGGCTCCTGAATTTCCGCCTGACGCGGTGCATTGGAGTGAGTCGTGCCATTTAATCTTTGATTAATTTCATTAACACAGACATGCCTGAGAAAAATGTAAAATCGCCCAGTTTTTTGCCATTGTCTACATTTTCAATATTTACTTTTATCTGAACGCGTTGGGTAATTTTTGTAAAATTTCCGGCTGCATTGTTTGGCGGAATCAATGAAAACCTTGCAGCTGTGTTATTTCCAATAGAAATTACTTTTCCTGAAAATTCATATCCGGGATACGCATCAATTTTAAAAATTGCTTTTTGTCCAAGATGGATGTTGTTTAGCTGTGTTTCTTCGATAAATATAGATACCCAATATTTTTTGTTGTTATTAACCGTAACGATGGTTTGCCCGGGTTGGGCAATATCGCCGGGCAACAACCACCTTTTAGCTATGATGCCATCAAAAGGCGCATAAATTTTTGTGTTTTTTAATTGGGTTGAATATATTTTTGATTGAGCCACTGCGTTTGCAACTGTTGCTTTTGCGGTTTCAATTTGCGAGTTCGAAACTTTTAGCTGAATTTGTGCAGCCTGATACTGTGCATTGGCGGTCAAATTATTTTTACGCACATTTTCAAATTGCTCCTCAGTAATTACATCGGCTGCTTTTTGTTTGAGCGCCCTTTCGAAATCTGATTTTGCTTTTTCTGCATTAATTTCTAGAACTTTTATATTTTCATTATCGGAAGTTAATTTGGCTTCAGATTGTACAACCATTGTATTTGCCTGGTTTATATAGGCTAATGCCTGTTCTTTTTGGGCCATTAGATCTGTACTGTCCATCTCAATTAAAAGTTGGCCAGATTTTACCGAATCACCCTCATCGGCATACAATTTTGTTATTCTACCTAATATTTTTGAACCCAACGAAACATTATCACTTTCAATAATGGCATCATCGGTCGAAATATATTTCATGTAGTTGGTATACCAATAAATGCCACCAGTTAATATCAACAGAATTAATACTGTTAGAGGAATATAGACTTTTTTGTTCGTTTTTTTAGGTTGATTTTTTAATGTATTTTCCATCGTAAATAATTTATTTTTTTATGCCTTTAACAAAAATTGATGTATATAAATTTAATTGTTCTTCAAGTATTTGATAATCCGATTCATTTATAAAATTGAAATCTTTATGCCTTAAATAGTAGAATACGAGACCTTTAAACGCATCGAGGAACAATAAGGCCGTTTTTTCGATATTTTCAATTTCAAAAATTCCTTGCTTAATTCCTTTTTCAAAAATGAGTGTGACTTCTACTTTTTCTTTATCCCGAAATTGCATCCACGATGCACCGAGTGCAGATTTTATTCCTTTAAAATCATCGAATCGGGCACGATTGAGGTTTAACATAGCTGTAAAATACTTGATGCGGATTTGCACATATTCATAAAGTATTTCTTCAGGATTTTGGGTGTTTAAAATAAAATCATGTAGCATTTTTATGAATTGTTCCTGTTCTTTTGCAATTACGGCAAGATAAACGCTCTCCTTATCAACATAATAATAATATAAAGATGCTTTTGACATTTCAAGTTGGTTTGCAATGTCGGTCATAGTTGTTTTTGCAAATCCGTATTTTCCGAATAATTCCTGGGCAACATTTAAAATTTCGAGTGTTTTATCCATTCTAATGATTTGATATAATGATAATTGATATTAATATTCTACTATTTGACTTTTTTATTAGAATGGTCAAAGATATAAAATATTTATTAACTGATAGTTTTTTTATGAGAATTTAACAAATGGAAAAACTCGAAAGTTTTGATTATAATCAAAACTTATAGTAAAATCCATTAAGTTTTGATCATAATCAAAATAAATGAAAGTAACGGGGTAAATATATGAGTTCGATAAAAGTCGCCCCGTGATTTTCAATTTATGGAATCCCCAAAATTTTGGATTTTCATACAAAATAATAAAAACCATCAATCATGAAGATTACAATCAGGTTTTGTTTTATAACTGATTTATTGTTAATAGATTACCTATAAATGATATTCCCTAACAAAGTACTCAATATATTCAGGGAGCTTAGTTCCTAAGTAATATGGTAGATTCATTAATAAATAAGGTACTCCTTGTGGGGTAACTGACTTTTCTACTCTGAATTCACCTGCATACATCCGCACCGCATAAGGATGATTGCTTTGAATGATAAACTGATGTAGTGATTTTAAACTACCCGCACTTCCTGACTTTATTTCAACAGGGATTAATTTATTTCCATAGGCATAAACCAAATCAACTTCAGATGAGGATTGCTTTTTCTCCCTTACCCAAAAATTCGGTTTTTTATTTGTTGTGCTATCCAATGATATTAATTCCTGTGTGATTAAATGTGGGATAATAGCGCCTTTGTAAGTTGTATTCAAATCCTCCAATGCTAACATATCAGCTTGTATTCCAAGCAGATGATTGATAATACCTGTATCAAGGAATTGTAGTCGTGGCGATTTTTTTAAATCTGGTTTAACAGGTGGTTCTACATCAGTGGTTGGATAAATTAATCGAATAATTTTGGCATCTTCTAAATTTCTAAATGCTTCTCCAGCTTCTCTCGACTTATAACTGGATTGACCAAAGTTATTGAATTTAATGCGTTGATCTATTGATAAATGTGCCGTTGACATGATGTGCTTAATTACATTTTTTTCTGTGTTGGTTGAAGTATATTTTTCAACATCATCTCTATATGTACCCCAAATACTTTCGTATATTTTAGGCAAATCAATAAGACTCTTTTTTTCGATGTATTCCTTAATTACTTCAGGCATTCCGCCAATAATGGCATAATTATTAAAAAGTTTTAGTAAAACACCATGAGCAAAAGATTGAATGGGTATTTGATTTAAATGTTCAATGGCCATTTTATGGTCGATTGCACCCAAATATTCCAAAAAGTTGAGTGGATGCATATAAATATATTCTATCCTTCCAACTGGGAAACTTTTAACTTTTTTAATTGCAAATTCTAGCAATGAGCCAGCTGCAATTATATGCAAGTCAGGTAAATCTTCATAAAAATAACGAAGTAGTTGAATTGCTTTTGGCGATTCCTGAATTTCATCAATAAAGAGCAAAGTATTCCCAATTTCAGCAGATGGGATATTATTTGATAAAAAAAGTGCTTCAATAATCGTTTTAACATCATCATACTTTTCAAAGAAAGCTGCATCGATCTTCTTTTCAAGATTTAATATAATTTGGTTTTTATAGGTTTTTGCAAAAAGTTTTATCAATGTAGTTTTTCCTACCTGTCTTGCTCCCCGAATAATTAATGGCTTACGGCTGGTGCTATTTTTCCAATCATTTAAATCCTTCTCAATGGTTCTTTTAAAAATCATATTTCGATTATTTGTTGCAAAGTCAAGGCAAAAATACAAATTAATTGTATTAAAGTCAGTGCAAATGTGAATTTATTTGGACCAAAGTCAAGTCAAAATATGATTTATTTTGTAACAAAGTCAAGACAACTAATAATAAAAGCCATTATAATTACATAAAGTTTTGAGCTTGATCCGTAAATTGAAAATCAAGTGTTGACTTTTTTTATATGCAAAATTGTTACCCCACCACTTCAATTTCAATTTATGGAATCCCCAAAATTTTGTATCTTCATACAAAATATAAAAACTACCAATCATGAAGACCTCAATCAGACTTTATTTAATAACTGCTTTGTTGTTAATATCTTACCTAAATTTAAAAGCACAGAATATGGAATTTTATACAAGTAAATGGCAAAAGGTTGACTCATTGGAACAAAAGGCTTTACCCAAATCTGCCCTTGAAGTGGTGAATGAAATTTTGGACCATGCCAAATCCGAAAATAATTCGGAACAAGTAATTAAGTCGTTTATATTCAGGCTTAAATACAAGAATTCAAATGAAGAAAAGGCTTTCGAAAAGCTTTGTTACGAATTGGATTCAGCCATTCAAACTGCCAAATTTCCCGATAATGCCATTATGCATTCCATGCTTGCTGAAATGTATTGGTGGTATTATCAAAGCAACCGCTATAAATTTTACAACCGGAGCAATACCGTAAATTTCGACAATAAGGACATGGAAACCTGGAGCCTCGATAATCTGGTTGATATCATCATTAAGGAATATAAACTGGCGTTGACAGACAAAGAAGCTTTGCAAAAAATTGGAAAGGATCAATACCGCGAACTGATTTATCCAGGAACCAAGCCTAAGGAATTGAGGCCAACTTTATATGATTTTCTAGCCCACCGTGCACTCGATTTTTTTACCAATACCGAGATTGCCCTTTCAAAACCTGCCGATTATTTTCAATTGCAGGAGGATTTTTATTTTACGGATGCAAAGACTTTTGCAAATCAGGATATTCAATCGAATGATACTTTATCATTGCATTTTCATGCAATTCGCCTTTTTCAAGATATGTTCAAATATAGATTGGGCAAGGAAAATGAATCTGATGCCATGCTTGATATTGATTTGAGGAGGCTTGTTTTTGTAAATGCTCACTCAGTGAATAGCAATAAAGATGAGCTTTATTTTCAAGCGCTTAAAAAACTGGAATCTATCTATCAAAAGAAACCCTATGTTTCGGAGGTTCTGTATAAAATTGCTGAGTATTATAACCGATTGTCGGCCAATTATATACCCCTTCAAAAAGAAACCGAAAAATACAAAAATTATAAAAATATAGCATATGATATTTGTTTGAATTTGATTAAGAATTATCCCAATTCAAACGCCACCACATTTGCGCAGCAACTAAAAATTGAAATTGAAACGCATTATCTTGGCTTTGAAACCGAAAGTATCATTGCCAATATGCAAAAATATTCGGCAAAAGTTTCTTATCGCAATGCAAATAAAATATTTGTCCGCGTAGCAAAAATGGATCCTGCGGTATATGAAAAATGGAGCGAAAAATATTATAACGAAGAGTTGTATGAAAAGGTCCTAAAATCGGCTAAAACAGTTTATGAGCAAAATTATACCTTGCCTGTAGATAATGATTTTAACCAACATTCTATCGAAATTCTTTTAGATCCTTTGCCTGTTGGATATTATATAATGTTTGTGTCAGATAACGAAGGCTTTAGCTGTAGGAATGCAATGGCTTCGTACCAAGTATTTCGTGTTTCGGGTATTAGTTATATAACCCAGAAAGTTGATAACGGGGCACAACGTTTTATTGTGATGGATAGGACTACCGGTTGGCCAATGGCTGGAGTTGCTTGCCAATCGTGGTACACCAAATACAGTTATTCAGCTAGGCGGTATGTTCGAAAAAATGGTTCGGTTTATACCAGCGATAAAAATGGAATGGTTGTTTTGAAAGCTACTTCAGGTGGCCAAAATGAGCAATGGAGCATGGATTTTAGGAAAGGAAATGATTTTTTAAGTACTGAAAATACTTATTATGCCTATAAAATTGAAGAAACCAAATATACAAAGATAAACACTACTTTTTTCACAGATAGAGCAATATATCGTCCCAGCCAAACCATCTTTTTTAAGGGCATCAGTATCCGCACCGAAGGAGATAAACATGAAGTTGAAGTAAATCAGAATGTTACTGTTTATCTGTATGATGTGAACCGTCAAAAAGTGAGTGAATTGAACTTAACTACCAATGAATTTGGCACTTTCAGCGGAAAATTTGATATTCCATTGGGATTGTTGAACGGAAATTTTACCATTGAATGTTCAACAGGTTCTAAAAGTATTTCGGTTGAGGAATACAAACGTCCAAAATTTGAAGTGAAAATGCTTCCTTTTAAAGGAAATTATCTGGTAAATGATGATGTTGAAGTTACTGGAACTGCTATAAGCTATTCTGGTGCAGCACTTAGCGATGCACAGGTAAAATATAGGATTATTCGCACTCCTTCATGGCGTGGTTGGTGGTCGTGGAGATTTAACCCAGTTTCGGTTGAAATTAAAAACGGCTTGCTGAGCACCAGTGATGACGGGCATTTTAAAATCAATTTTAAAGCAATTCCCGATTTGGCGCTAGGCGAAAACGAATATCTGATGTTCAGTTATGCCATTGTGGTAGACGTAACCGATTTGAACGGTGAAACCCAAAGCACTTTGGGTTCCATAAACGTTGGATACAGGGCTTTGCAGGTTAGTCTTCCAATTGAAGAATTGATTAACAAAACGGATAGGAAATATACCGATCCAAAAACTTCGGAATTGGAAATTGGAACCCAAAACCTGAATTACGAATTTATTGCTGCCAAAGGCGATATCAAAATCTATAAATTAAAATCTTTGCCAACTGCACCGCGCGAAAGGCATTGGGAAAGACCAGATAAACATATTTATACTGCTGATGAATGGGCAAAATTATTCCCTGGTAACCTTTTCGACAATGAAAACGAAGTGGAACAAAGTGAAAAGGATAAAGAGGTATTCGCTTCAAAATTCGATACTGAATTGAACAAGAAATTCGATTTTTCGATTGTTAAGGGATTTGAAACTGGTAGTTATGTGGCCGAAATTTCTTCAAAAGATGCTTTTGGAAATAGTGTGATGAACAAACATTTCTTCAAAGTTTATTCCCACGAACAAAGCGCCATGTCATATCCCGAAATAGGAATGTTCACTCCAGTTAATATTTATTGTGAACCTGGCGATAGTGCTAAATTTATTGTAGGTTCATCTTTACAAAATGTAAAAGTTTTATATGAAATTGAACACAAAGGCAAAATTATATCTACTGATTTACTGACTATTAGTAACGAACAAAAATTAATATCAATTCCTGTTGAAGAAAAGTATCGGGGAAATTTTTCAGTACATTTTGTTTTCGTTGAAGAAAATCGTTTATATAATTATAATTCAGTTGTTTATGTACCTTATAGTAATAAATATCTGGATATAGAATTTGAAACTTTCCGTGATAAATTGTTTCCTGGTGAAAAAGAGCAGTGGCGCATAAAAATTAAAGGACCCAAAGGCGATAAAGTAGCAGCGGAATTGTTGGCAACCTTGTATGATGCCTCTCTCGATGTTTTCAGGAAAAATTATTGGGATTTTAGTGTTTATAACTCTTATTATACCGAACGGACCTGGGATTCAGGAACTTTTTCTACCTTAAGTTCTCAATTGATAAAGTTGGGTCTGGATGGTTATTATTATCCTTCAGCCCTTTATTATGATGGATTTAATTGGTTTGGTTTTTCCTATTATCCGAATTATTATTTCAATTATCCTTCAGGTGGTGAATTAGATGAAGTAATGGTAACATCTTCAGGAGTGAGCAGAGGCAACAGAAAGATGTTTAAAAAATCGGATGCTCCTCCTCCTCCGCCATCTGCAGAAGATGCTAAATCTGATGATGGAGTATCAAGAATGGAAAAAGAGGAATCTGACAAGGACAAAGTTGGAGGCTTAAAAGGGTTGGCAGATGTAAATTTGGCTCAAGATGTTACACCTGATATAGGAGTGAAGACCGGAGAAGACTTTTCGGAAGTAAAAGTACGTACCAATTTCAACGAAACTGCTTTTTTCTATCCCCATTTAAAAACAAATGAAGAAGGTGAAGTAATTGTTGAATTCACTGTTCCTGAAGCCCTTACCAAATGGAAAATGATGGGTTTTGCTACCACCAAAGATTTACAATATGGAAGCATTACCAACGAATTGGTTACCCAGAAAGATTTAATGCTTTTGCCTAACGAACCACGCTTTTTTAGGGAAAACGATAAAATTGTTTTTCCTGTTAAAATTAGCAATATCTCAAAAAATGATTTGAATGGCAAAGTAAAACTGGAGCTTTTGGACGCCATGACCAATAAACCTATTGAAGGAATTTTTGCTAAAAACGAAGTTGATACCAAAGATTTTGATGTAAAAGCTGGTCAAAATACATTGGTTAGCTGGAGCTTACAAATTCCAGAAGGAGTCAGTGCCATCATGTATAAAGTGGTTGCGAAAGCAGGCGATTTTTCGGATGGTGAGCAAAAGCCGATTCCTGTTTTGACAAACCGGATGTTGGTTACCGAATCCATGCCATTACCAATCAGGGCAAACCAAACCAAGACTTTTGTTTTCGATAAGCTCGTCAATTCAGGCAAATCAACAACGTTGAAAAATTATAAATTAACTCTTGAGTTCACTTCGAACCCTGCTTGGTATGCCATCCAGGCGTTACCTTACTTGTTTGAATATCCTTACGAATGTACTGAACAGACCTTTAGCCGTTATTATGCAAACAGCATTGCTTCGAATATTGCAAATTCAAGTCCGAAAGTAAAAGCTGTTTTTGATAGTTGGAAAAATACGCCAAACTCTGAAGCTTTATTGTCCAATCTTGAAAAAAATCAGGAATTGAAATCGGTTTTACTCGAAGAAACTCCATGGGTTTTGGATGGTAAAAATGAATCGGAACGTAAACAGCGTGTTGGACTTTTATTCGATTTAAACCGCATGGGCAATGAATTGGAAATAGCTTTAAAGAAAGTCCAAAAAGCTCAAAAAGTCAATGGTGCCTGGCCATGGTTTGATGGAATGCCGGAAAGCCGTTATATTACCCAACACATTGTAACAGGAATGGGGCATTTGGATAAATTAGGCGTAAAAACAGTACGGGAAGATAACCGCAGCTGGAAAATGGTGCAAAATGCCATTGAATATCTTGATGTTAGAATAAGAGAAGATTACCAGGATTTGAAAAAATATTACTCCGAATCTGAAATGAAGGATGATCATTTAAGCTATGAAGCCATTCATTATCTTTATGGAAGAAGTTATTTTACTGATATTCCGGTTCCGGATAGAAGTAAAGAAGCATTTGATTATTTCAAGGGTCAGTCAGAGAAATATTGGACTTCAAGAGGAAAATATTCTCAGGGTATGATTGCATTAAGCCTGAACCGATATGGAAATAAGGTAGTTGCAAATGATATTGTAAAATCATTGAAAGAAAATTCAACCAGCAACGAAGAATTGGGCATGTATTGGAAAGACAATGTTGGCGGTTATTACTGGTATCAAGCACCCATTGAAATGCAGGCTTTGATGATTGAAGTTTTTGATGAAGTCACCAATGACCAGGTTGCGGTTAACGATTTGAAAGTGTGGTTATTAAAACAAAAACAAACCCAGGATTGGAAAACCACAAGGGCTACTACCGAAGCTGTTTATGCACTTTTAAAACAAGGCAGCAATTGGCTCGAAAGCGACAAACTGTGCGAAATTACCATGGGAAATCAAGTAATTGATCCAACAAAAATGAAAGATGTGCAGGTAGAGGCGGGGACAGGCTATTTTAAAACTTCATGGTCAGGCGATGAAATTAAGCCTGAAATGGGCAAAGTAACTGTGAAAAAAGATACCGAAGGTGTTGCCTGGGGCGCTGTTTACTGGCAATATTTCGAGCAGTTGGATAAAATTACACCACACGAAACCCCATTAAAGCTTAAAAAACAATTGTTCATTGAAAAGCTAACCGAGCGAGGAAAAGTGATTGAACCCATTTCGGACAAAAATGAGCCGATCATTGGTGATAAAATTATTGTAAGAATTGAGTTGCGCGTTGATCGTGCCATGGAATACATACATATGAAGGATATGCGTGCATCCGGTTTTGAACCGATAAACGTTATTTCAACCTATAAATACCAGGATGGGCTTGGTTATTACGAAACTACCAAAGACGCGGCAACTAACTTTTTTATGGAATATTTGCCAAAAGGCACTTTTGTGTTTGAATATCCTTTAAGAGTAACACATTTGGGTGATTTTTCAAATGGAATTACAACCATCCAATGCATGTACGCACCTGAGTTTACTTCACATTCTGAGGGAATTAGGGTGAAGGTGGAGAAGTGATTTGAGTGAATAAAAGAATGGTTGAATGTGTGAATGAGTGAATGCTAAAATGAATGATTAAATGGAAGTGGGATGGATGATTGTCTATCCCACTTTTTTTTCAATGCGATTTTTCATATTTTAGGATTTCTCAATTAGCTTGGATACTTAAGTTTTATTTTGAAGCATTTACCTTTTGCTAAAATAAAAATGGGATAGACCAAAAAATCTATCCCATTTTAACTCCCAAATCCATCTTTTGTTTATATCGGGCAAAAAATGGCAGGCTTAAATGATAAACTGCTAAACCTAAAGGTATTGCAAATAAAAGCCATACAAAAATTCCCATCAGGTTAATTTGCCACATGGATAAAAAAGTATCGACAAACTGGGTTTTTAATAGTTGAATAATATTGTTTAAACTGAATGGTAACTCAGGTGCATTGAATAAGTATTGACCAAGTTTTAAAAAAGGTACAAAAAGAACAATCTGAATAAATGAAACTGCATAATGAACAGCTTGTATTGCAACCATGTTTAAACGGAAAGTGAGAGCCAAAATAGCTAAAAGCAGAGTGGTTATTCCCACCATGGGCATTATTCCAATGGTTAATCCCAGTGCAAGGGTTAAAGCAACTTTCTCAGCTGTCATACCTTGCTTAAGGAACAAGAGAAGTGGTGCAACTGTTTTTTTGAAAATGTATTTCTTCAAGCAATTAAATTTTGGGCAAAGGTAATATTCTGTTTGAATATGAATATAACGAAAATGATTCTTTAAATATTTTTAACCTTAATTATTAAAATTCAAAGCTAATGCTAACTTGAAAAATTTGTGTGAAAATAATGAATATCAAATATTTATAAATAATTTTTTGATATTGGATTTTTAAATAACAGGAATTATTTAAATTTTTTTAATTTAGAATATATGGAAATATATTTTAAATGAACCGCTTTAATTAATTCAGGAACTCTATTTTTTGTTTATCGAATCGAGCATATTTTCAGCTTGCTTGGAATACTTCCCATTTAAATTTTTAATTTGATTGAGTGAATTTATTGCTGATTTCTTTTTATCCATTAGTAATAAAATCTGGGATTTATTCCATAACGCTTGCTCATAAAATGGACTTTGAGTATCATAAATTACTTTGTTGTAATTAGTCAATGCTTCCTGATGCGATGATATATTTTCGTAACATGTGGCAAGATAAAAATGCACTTTATCTTGTGGCTCGTTTTCATTAAAACTTTGTTTAAACAATCCAATTGCAGACAGATAATCGTGTTTATTATATTCCGCCATGGCCAGATTAAAATTATCGGAACCCAATGTATTACTCCGTGAAACAGAACTTTTTGCCTTGTTTAAAGCAGTTTTTTTATCGCCTTTTCGATTTGATTCCTCTAATACTGGAGTAATATCTTTTTCTGAATCTACAGGATTTTGGTCAAATAAAGCAACTACATTTCTTTCGTCATCCTTACTTTTATTGCTTTCTTCTTTTCCAATTTTACTTTTGTCGTTGGTGATTTTACTGTCTTCTGCTATCATTTTTTCAGAACTTACAATTCCTGAATTATTAACATCCAATATATCCGATTTTTCAGCTTCAATGTTTACAACTGTTTCTTCACGGGCTAAATTATTGTTAACTATTTCTACCTCTTTTCTTTCTGATTTTGTTTTAAAATCATTTGATTCTTTAGTTTTCTCATTATCAGCTAAAAGTCTATTGTTTTTAGTTGATTCCTCATTGTTATTAACTGCTTCGTTTTCTGTTAATGAAGGATCTGGCCTAAAGATTATAATTTCACTATTTGTGTTAGCCGGCAATTCAAATGCTTGAGATATAAGGTCTTCCTTAAGCCTTAAACTGGCATTGATATAATAAGTTACGTACCATGCAAATCCGATAATAAACAAAATAATTGCGGCCATTAAATTAATTGGCATCAAAAATGGAATTTTTTTGTTGGTGCTTGAAAGAATAGTATCCACTTTATCATTCAATTCAAAAACGGTATCTGAAAGCGTTGACTTATCTGCAATCATTTGCAGACCTTCAAATTCGTCGTAACACATGGAGCATGACGATAAGTGTAGTTCAATTGAATTTTTATCTTTTTCCAACAAGCTACCTTCCAAATAGTCTATCATTTTTTCGGTTGAAATACAAACAGTATCGTCAAAAATTCTATGTAAATTTTCGTTATTCATTCGTTTTGCTAAGGCCTTCTTTTGCAAGGCTTTATATTAATTATTAATTTTTTGTTTTAAATTCAAATAAAATAAATAACAAGCAAAACAAAAGTAGTCATGCTTATAATCTTAATTTTCAAATTTCGCTTTCCGTTTTGAATATAACTTTTTACTTTTTTTTCTGAAAAACCAGTCTCTTCAACTATTTCTTTGTATGATTTTTCTTCAATATAGAACATCTCAATACATTTTTTTTGTTCTTCGTTTAAAGTTTCTATGGCTTCTTTTAAACATTCAAGGTGTTTTTCTTTATCATCCACTCCATCTAGATGCAAATCGAGGCCAATTTCCATAATTGAATCACTTTCGAGTTGAAAGTTTTTTTCTTTTTTAGATTGAGACTGATCCTTCCTGAGCAATAGCAAACAGTAATTTCGGGTTACTGTGTGCAGCCAGGGTTTAAAATTTTCAATTTGATGTTTATGAAAGTCAACAAAAAGTTTTTCAAAAATTTGCATTACTGTGTCCTGGCTTCTTTCTTCATTTTTAAGATATTTCATTGCAACCAAAAACACAAATCTGGTATAGCGTTTATATAACTCTCCCACCAGGTTTTTATCCGAGCTTTGCTTGTATTTTTCAATAATTTGCTCGTCAGTAAGTGTTTTTATTATAGATGGTATCACCAATTATTGATTGCTTTTTATTTAGTCACAAAAATAGCAAGATATTAAGAAACATCAAATTTTCATTCATTAATATTTTTTATAAGTTATTGATTTAATGAACGTTCATTAAATTGAAATTATTATAAAATCCGCAGTAACAATTTTATCTAATTTTTACTTTTATATTAATTCAACAAAATTTGCCGTTATAAAAA
>JANYKN010000065.1 GCA_025361565.1 Bacteroidota bacterium
AGGAATATAATGGCATATTGTTAATTTTAAATTTACTAATATTATAAAAAGAGCCTTGAGCTGAAGTTATTTTAGAGGCATAAGTAATAAAGAAAGAATTGTTGGTTTTTACTGATGAAGTTATACTACCACCACCATCAATTATAATAATGTCCCATAAATATTGATTTTTTATATCAAAGGCTAGTTTGTCTGGCAAACTAAAAATTATAGCTTCGTTTTTCGTAGTAATTTTAGGTTGAGGATTTATCGCATTTAATGTTATTTTGTCAATTTCACTGCGGCCACTTTTTGTTCCTCTTTTTATAATTCCGCTGTACACATCCAATTCAAGTATATAATTATTAAAAATGGTATCATTTTCAACTTTTAAAAATCTCTCCTTTTCTGATAATTTACGTTCTAAAATAATACATAATTCTATGCCTTTTTTGATTAGTCCTATGTTATAATCATTATTAAGTGATGCCATTGGTGTCAGATAAATAAAGTCCGAGCCGTTAATTTTAGGACTTTGAGAAAATAAAGCTGCTACTTTGAATATCAAAAGGATTATGATTAAGAATACTTTTTTCATGATCTAAATTTTAGAAATATTTCAATTAGACAAATGTATAATTTAATTTGGTACTGGTTTGTCATGCGTTTTTGTAAAATTACCGCTAACGGATTGGCGCTTGCTGTTCGGTGGCAAAGCACGTCATTGTCAAGTTGGCAGTATCTGTCCGCCACTGACAGCAAACGCCTGTTACCGCCTGGTGTATTGTTTTCCAGTCTTGTAATCCGTTGTCGTTATTAGATTTTTGTGTGATTGTCATTTTATTTTTCTTTTCTGTCGGCTTGTGTGTCAGCGTTTTTAATTTTTTAAGTGCCGGCAAATCTTTTAAAAACAATTTACATGGTGCGTTGGCTTTGCAAGCTCTTTGACATAGCTTTGGTTGCAGCGTTGGCTGTGGGGCTTTGGCAATGTGCTTGCAAATAATTATGGCTCTATGTATTTTTTAAAACATTTAATAATGAGTACCATCGAATAGCAATATTATAACCTTCTTTTTTGCTGGAAAAAATTCCATTTTCAAAAACGATTAAATCAAAAAAAGGGTACTTATAGTCTTTGACCATAATTCTTAAAAAAATCTTTTGTGTCCTAATTATTTCCTTATCTGTGACGATTCGGGGTAATACTTCATGTAAATCATTTTTTCTATCAATTATTTTCCCAATTTCAAACCAAAGTAATGTCGAAAATAAACTTTGTTTATATCCTTTTTCATCAACGCTTTCCATTTTAATTTCTAAAATGTCATCTTTTTTATATTTGTGTATTTGATTAACCGTATCAACGACATATAAAATATTTTGTGATGTGTCAATTAAAAATGCAATTCGACCATCAGCACTAATAATAGCCTCCCCATTTAATTTTTGCAAAATTTTTTGTTTTGCACTTTTCCTTGCATTATCGAAAATCAATCTTAACATTTTAAATAAATAAAATTAGACTTAAATTTATTGGTTATTTACCCGGAAGTAATTTAGCCATATCTTTTATGCTTTGTTCAAAAACCACATTATTTACCTTTATGGAAAACTCCTTTTTCGTTGCAATAGAATTTAAGAAATTCAAATCAGCGTCATCTGTGCCTAACGTCATTATTTCAATTCCAGAACAAGAAGCTATTTTTGCTTCATGGATAGCAGATTCTGGACTATCTGGATAACCGTCAGTTACAATAAAAATTATTCGTTCCCCTTTTCTTGAAGATAAATACTCGCGGGCATCAATTATAGCGGCAGTCAGGTTTGTTGAACCTTCAAGTTCTATTTTGGATATTTTTTGTCTGAAAACCTCAATATTATTTTGAGGTTCAAGAACTATATTTGAATGATCACCAAAAGAAATCAAACCGATCTTATACCCCTTTTTATTTGCCTCAATAGCATATTGAATTCCTCCTTTCTTTGCCTGAGGCAACTTATTATCTGAACTCATACTACCAGAACAATCCAGAAGGAAGAATACAATAGAACCTGCCATAAAAGTTCCAGATTTTATTGGTTGACCAGATGCTTGTTCAAGCTTTTTAAGCCATTCACTTTGATTTGACTTATTTATTTTTTGCAACGGATGATTTTTATTGTCGTTCATATAATGCCGATTTTAGTTAAATAATCTTTTGCTCTATTTATTTCTTTCATTTTATCTTCTAACATTTGTTTGACATGGTCTTCGTATCGTGTTCTTTGGTCAGTATTGTATTTTTTAACCAAGTCTCTGTATGCTTTTTTAATATCTTCTTTTGAAGCATTTATTTTTAAGCCAAGTATTTCAAATGCTTTTTCCTTTGTCATTTCTCCATTACCCTCGTCATAGTGTGAATATTCATTTTCTTCATCTGTATATCCTCTTTTTTGAGCTTCTATCGCTAATTTTTTTAATCTATTTAATTCAGTTACAACTGAATTAATAATATTTTGAAAATTTGTATCACTACCATTGATGATTAAGTCATTCATGTTTTCAGAATGAAGACCAGTATAAATATCATATAACTCATTAATCATTGTCGGTATTAAGGTTTTATTAACCTCTTTCTCTGTTTCCTTATATAGATTATTCGCTATGTCTAAAACAATATTTTTTCGTCTTTCTATTTCTCTTTCTATTCTTTCCTGTTCTTGTTGTTTTCTTCTTTCCTCTCTTTCAAATTCTTCTTGTCTTAGCCTTTCTGCTTCTTCACGCTGCCTCTTTTCAATTTCTCTTTTTCTTTCTTTGTTTTTCTTAACTATGTATATAATTACTCTTACAACAATGAATACTCCAATTCCAAAAATAATAAGTTTAATAAAAGATCCCCAATTGCTTTCCCAAAAATATTGTGCCGATGTTTTATTTTCAGTATATTCAATTCTACCATTGGCTTGAAGAAATGAAGTAGTAAGAAAGTAATCACCCTGTATTAATGCAGTCTCTTGGTAATTACCCATTAAGCTATTCCATGTCATTTTTCCAACTGCTTTGATTTCTACTGGACCAGATAAAGTAATTGTATGCTCTGAATTATTCCAGTCATCTTTTGTACAAGTTACTCGAATAGATTGATTTGGATAGTAAGTGCCGATAGGTGACGGATCATACCTTTTAAATTTCACACAACTTGTCAACAAGCTAAGCATTATTAATATAATAAACCAGCATTTATATGTCCATAATGTTGAAAAGGGTTGCTTAAATTTGCAGTTGCTGATTTTGTTCATCATCATTTTCTTCATATGAAATTTTGTTAACAGCATTAGCACTGTAATGTCTTAATATTTTTTGTTAATGCATTTATTATTATCTCAGAGTATGCCCACATAGTGGACAATGAACATGACTGCTTGCGCATGAATGGCAGATGAAGTGTCCCTTTGAGCAAGTCTTAGCACCATATGTGTCCTTTTTATGTCCACAATTATCACAAATTCGATGTCCCATAATTATTTTTTGTGAATTCTTCTGAACTTCTAAAGTGTCAACATTTATTAAAAGTATTTCTTTCTTATAATTATTTTTCATAACTAAAATATTTAAAGGTTAATAAGTAAGAAGTGTTGGCAAAATTGCACTCTTTGACAAAGCTTTGGTTGTAGCGTTGGTTTGTGGGGCTTTGGCAATGTGTGCAATGTGGGTCGGCAATTGTTTTAAAAAATGTACGGTGGCAAAAAAATAAAAAAAATTGGGTCGACTTGAGTGTCGGCTCTTTGGTCTTGTCAATATTTCGTTTTTCTGTCCTTTCACAATGGTTTTCTTTTCAATTTATCGTTGTCTCTGTTTTTTTTCTACACTTGGCGGTAACGTTCTGGCTGCTGCTTTTCGGTGGCGATTTTACTCACTGCTGTTTCCACGAAGCACTGCCGTTTAAATTTTTTAAAACAATTGCCGACCCACATTGCACACATTGCAAAAGCCCCACAAACCAACGCTACAACCAAAGCTTTGTCAA
>JANYKN010000079.1 GCA_025361565.1 Bacteroidota bacterium
AAAAAATAGTACTTTTATAATCCCATATGACCTTTGATATAGGTGGCCTACTTTGCTCCGGAATCACTGGCCTACTTTACTCCGGAATGAGTGGCCGACTTTACTCCGGAATGAGTGGCCGACTTTGTCCGGAATAGTCAATGGTGGGTGATGCACTATCAATGTCATTGCAGCCCTGATATCTATCATGTATACGGGCATCGGGGAAGGAAATATTCCGTCTACAGGAATAATACCCAAGTGGCTTGGTGGGAGAAAGAAGCTGTGAGCTGGTTCGAGGGCGACAATTACGCCATCACAGCCGACCATGATTGCAACGTGGAGTTGATCATCGCCTTCTGCCTTATCATCGACAACCATAAAAGTAAACGCCACGGAGACAATGCGGTCTCATATGACATCGGGAATATAGGGGGTCAGATAAAAGAATTTGATCCTTACTGGAGACCGAAATAAAAACAGTGAGTCACGATTTCTTGGAACTTTCCTCACAGGAATAGCATCGTCCATTATGGACACAAATAGGGTTTCCACACTCACTGCAAATCCATTGAGTATTTTCTATTTCCATAAACTGATCTAACCCCATGACTCTAAAGGAATACCCATCCATTACTACTAATAACAAATCCAAAGACATACCAGATTCCATTGTTGTTCGGAGCTAAGACTGACACATCATCCCGCCCCCATCATTAATTAATTGGAGGTTATATATCTTACATACTCATACTTATACTCTGTTTTTGGTTGCTTCGTGTTGTCATCCCAAGCAATAGATTTTTCCAACAACCCATCAGAATTATAGTAACTGGTTGTAAATGATTTCAACTCATTTTCTGAGTCAAACCATTTTTCTTCAATCAGGTGGCGATTTTTATCAAATTTATAGGAAACGTATAAATTTAGATTTACCTCACCGCTATCCCCAAGTGAATACGATCTTTTCAGATAAGCATCCCTACTATCATAGTTATATAAAAGAGAATCTGCCCATGTCGCATTAAAATTTTCATCAACCTGTATATCACAGATTAGCCGACTCTTAATATCATAATTATAAATGTGCCCAAAATACAAAGCACCTATGGTGTTATACAATCTCATGGATTCTAACCTATTTAACGAATCATACGTATAAATAAGTTTGTAATATTTCCATTTGAATAAATCAGTCATACCAAGCCATATTTCAACGACCTTATTGTCAATTTTATCGTATTCACATATTTTTCTTAATTCATGCTGATTGTTTTCGCAATTATAGACACATTTTTGATTGCCCTTTGGATCATAATAAAATTCACTAATTAGTTTAGCCGTTGAATCAATAGGTTTACCATCTATATACTCTAATGAATACATTCTCTGAACTTTGATATGGTTCTTGGAGATTCTTTCTTTATCAAGTTGATCCTGATTCTTTAGAGGAGGGCTTGAACAGGAATACAACATCAGAATGAAAGAGATATAGAAATAGATTCTTTTCATAATTAATTGTTAGTTTCAATTTTTTCTACCTATCGGACAAGCAGCAACACAAATCCCACATATCTTTCGGTCAACCTTCAGATGGTCACGCCCGAATTCAGTGCACTTGTCCCTGCATTTCAATGCATTAAAGAATACATCCCTGTCGGTATGGATATCCCAAAGTAGACCTGTTGCAGCTCCCACTGGACAAATTTCAACACAGACTGAACATGATCCACACCGACTTTTATCTATCGGTTTGGATTCAGGTATGATCTCAGTATTCAACAATATGCTGACTAATCTAATCCGTGCACCAAATTTCTTTGAGATGAACAAATCCGTTTTGCCGATCCAGCCAAGTCCAGCTCTTGTAGCAATCATCTTGTGAGAAATATCGTATCTCAGGGTTGGGTACTTTTCATCAAGTTCCCTGTTGTCCGTCAGGATCGTTGGTTTTATGGCTAAAGCCCCAATACCCTCCATGTTAAGATCGCTGGCAATTGTTTCAGCGAGCGAAAGGGTCAGGTGATTGATCTCTTCATAATGATGCAAATACTCTGGAGTTGGGGCATCTTTAATTCCATCTATGATATCATCATCCAATTTTCGGGCAATTGATATCCCGAAGGAATATCCATTGTACATTGAGGGAAGAAGCCCTGTAAGATTGGCTAATCCATATATGTACATGTTGAATGGATTAAGATGCCTTTTGACTATATCATGAATGAGTTGGTTCGACATGGATTATAATCACTTCACTTTGACCTTTGTTTTAATCTGGGCAGCAAACTCCTTGGCTGGTTTATACGCAGGGATCATATGTGCTGGAATTTTTACAGAAGTGTTCTTAGAGATGTTTCTCCCTGTCTTTTCGGCTCGTTTCTTCAGAAGGAATGTACCGAAGCCACGGAGATAGATGTTTTCACCTTTTGCCATATTTGACTTGATGTTTTCCATGAAGGCTTCAACTGTGGCTTGAACTGCTACTTTTTCGATGCCTGTCTTGTTTGCGATTTCCTGAACGATTTCTGCTTTTGTCATAGGAATAAAGGATTTATTGTTAACGTGGTGATTTGAAGCGGAAAGTTAGAAATAATTGAGGAGCCAGAACCCAGCAAAATAAAATATTCTTCAGGATTCTTAACAATACAAAAAGGGGAGCATATGCCCCCCTTTTTCTCAAAAGTCTGTTGCGCTTTATACCGCTACCCGAATTTGTGTAGGAGTCGCTGAATAAGGGTTTGCTTTGGGTTGTGGTCTCCAGTGATCACAGGCATGAAATTCGGTTCTGCCGATTGTACTTTCGGCTCGGATGAGATTGCGGTGTTTTCAGGTTCAGAAGTTGAAAACTTTTGGAGGATGGATTGAATGAGTTGAGCGTTTTGAGGTTCCTTTCCCAGTTTCTTTTGGCAAAGGGTTTTGAGCATTAAAATTTGTTCTTCAGAAAATTCAATTTCCCTTTCTTCTGTCATACTTTATCTGTATTGGTTTGTAATCCAAATATATAAAATATTTTCGAAAAAAAAAATTTCTGGATTCTGACGGAAACACTTGTTAATATTGGCATTTATAATCAACCCTTACTTTGTAGAATACGGGTGCAGATTCCCAACGACACTACTCATACCTTGATTTATTACATAGGAAATGAATTTCCCATCCTCGTATTTTAATTTTTCTATGAACCTCCAATTAGGATATTCTGATAACTCTTGAAAAAAATCATACAATAATATAAGACCATCGCAACCATCTATAGTGTTGCGAAATTGAATACTATAATGACAGTCAGTATTCCATTTGTCAAAAATTCTATCCTCCCCAGTTGGATCAGCAATAACGATCTTGATATGTGTGTTATATCGAATAGGATCATCAAGTGTTTTTACTCGCCAACCTTTGTTTTTAAAATTGTATCTTTCGCCATAGGGGTTGTAGTAATAGATATAAAAATGAGAATCATCAACGTCTCTTTCAGGAAAATTCCGAGTATAATTGCCTCTTGGTGCCAAGCCAATAATGAATCTTGGATTTTTGGCAATAGCTTCTTCTATTGTATTTGATTCAATGAAGGTATTATCCTGAAAGACACTGTAATATTTCATTTTTCTGTAAATTTGATGCTCATCTAAACTTACTGGTATCGTGAACTGATATACTTGAGCTTCATGTCCCTGACTTCCACTTTTCTATTTGTATAATACAAAATGACGTTAGTTCCTGAGGTGGAAACCTTTTGAAGATTCGAATAATAGGCAGATGAGATGTATTTCAACTCCTGTGATCGAACTTCAACTTTATCATTCTTATACCAGATCACGACTATTTTATCGCCAGCAACAGCATCTGCCATATTGGAATAATAGCCGCTGGCGATATATTTGCCATTGACATCCCGAACTTCAACTTTGTCACCTTTGGTAGTGACAACCTGAGCGAAGGAGGTTAAGATGGAAAAAAGAAAGAAGATCAATATTGTAGAGCGTTTCATTGTTTAAAACTATTTATGAAGTAACTTGCTCAAATATTCAAACCCATTTTAGTATTGAAGTGATGGTGACATTCTATCTGAAAACTGAATGTAATGAAATTCAATATCTGAGTATGATCCACGGTTTAATAGCATGATTAGGTTCTCATCTATTAAACGATGTAGTGAGAAAGCCAAGAGGTATCCCTTTATTTTATTCACTTGGCTTAGGGTTTCAAATTTTTGTTTGCTTTTGGGGGAAAGTTGAAATTCTCTATCCTTCACTTTCTTCATAAGAAACACATAGAACAATATTTCGGACAGAATGCCAACTTTTTTATTCGTCTCGGCTTTAAGTTCAAAAAGCAGTAATTTATTGTCATTACTTAGTCCCCAAAGATCAATCGCACTTTTTCCATGAGAAAAAATTGCAGAATCTCTCCTCACCTTTCCTTTAAAAACTCCAACAGGCAACTGTCTATCAATATCTTTAGCATTCGTAATTTGCTTAAGCTCTTCCTTGAGGTCACTGTCAATGAATCTCTTTTCTAAGATACCTTCTTTTAATTGTGGTTCATGCTCATTTTTCCTATCACTTGGGCAATTAATATAAAAGGTTCCTGAACCATTTGTTACTAAATCATCTAAGGCTGATTTGGATGACTTACTTATCTTAAACCATGAATCCAAATGCTTTGCAAAACAGTCAACCCTAAATAAAAATCTCTGATAGTGCCGTTCTTCTCTTGCATTTTGAAATGTTTGTGGAATATCCCAGCTAAGAAATACATTTTCGAATTTGCCCCAACGCTTTAAAACCAGAGCCCAACCTTCAAATGAAGTCCTGTCTTCTTGCATGTTTTTACAAACAGCCGATGATGAAATATTGAATTGAACATCTCTTCCAATCAGTTTGAAATTAATATCTTGTGGAAGTTTAATATTCTGTCTTTCACCAATTTCACTATGGTAACTCTTTTTGATCAGGTTTAAAACAAGTTCATTGTCATTCATCATATAATCACTTATTTTTAAAATTGTTCCTGATCATCCCAAGGCACATGAATCTATCTTGTTAAATGACGGCTTGATAAACATCAACGGCTATTTTATAAAGATTAACACCAAAGAATAAGGAAAGGGCTTTTAGTTTTGGGCGATTACCCATTTCCATTTCTTCAAGTTCCACATACGGGTTACAATCTGCTGAAAGTAAAACAGATGGGACAATTTTATAATCGTTTGGATTTACATCCTTGATGGTTTTAGATTTTTTGAATTTATAATCTTTAATATAATCAGCTATCAATTTACCTTGATCAACCTTTTGGTAATAAGTATATGATTCTAAAATAGCCCGTAGAAGAGTTTCCTTGTTACCAATATATTTCAATTCTATCAGATGAAATGTTTTCGTTTCTTCATTATATGAAATCAGGTCTATCTTCCCAACTCCTTTATCACTTGAAGTGTTTTTTAATGGCACTTGATAATCAATAACTTCGCCAATTTCAGCAAGTTTTAGTCCAGTAATTCGTTTGGCGAAATTTTCTTCATCTCTATTGCTTGCACAGAGATCAAGTTGAATCTTACAATGGTTATCACGACAGTATGATCCAGACCTTGTTACTTTGGAAATTTTACCAAATTCCTTTAAATTTAAAAGAATTTCATTGGCAATTACTTCTGAATATGGTTCTTTTGTGTCGGAAGTTTTTCCGCCCCAATTAACACATTTTGACTGATATAGTGTGTCAATACTCGCCAGAGCAGTATTAGTCTCGGCTTTTGTTTCATCAAATTTGTATCCCATTTTTTTATATTTTAAGAAACTGTTTTGATTTTATTTTTCGATTCTGTTAAGCATAAGCCTGATCATTGCTAATTGGATCATCGTTTCACTTGTATCAGTCAGGTATTCATAGTCTTTACTGAGTCTTCGGTAACTTTCAAACCAGGAGAACG
>JANYKN010000121.1 GCA_025361565.1 Bacteroidota bacterium
AGAATTTAAATTAGCTAAAAAGTATTCTCAAATCCCTCTTGAGACTATATTATTAAGAGCTTTTGATTGTACATATTCAATCTTTAATCCATTATTACAGGTCAAGCAAACTCAAACAAAAACATTCTATTTTGATAATGATTTAACTAAAGTAATTCGATAAGACATAGATCTTATTCATAGGTAAGATGAAAATTAAGAATTAAGAATATAGATTGAAAAAGTGGAAAACTGAAAAATATTCAAAATGAAAAAAGCAGCCATTATTTTCTGGTTAGTCATAGGAATTAGCAATTCTATTATATCACAATCAATTGAGAGTAAAATTAGAGAATTTGCTCGGCAAGAATACCCAAGTGATAAAGAGATGCAAGATTACATTTACCATCAACAGGTTGTTGGCTATAATTACATGATTAAAGTAACGGATTCAGATGTAAAAAGCATTGCCGTTAGAGAGTATCCAGATGATTATTCTATGCAGCAGTACATCTATAATCAGCAATTGTCTGCTAAAAATTATATGAGAACAGTTGCTGATTTAGATGTAAAAAGTATTGCTATTAGAGAATATCCTTCAGATTATTCTATGCAAAAATATATCTATGATCAACAATTGTCGGCAAAACAATATATGAGGTCAGTTCCAAACTCTTCAGCTAAATCACAGGCAATAAGAGAATATCCAAATGATTATAGCATGCAGAAGTACATTTATGATAAATTGGTTTATGGCAATTAGATGATATCTTTTTTAAAATAGCCCTTCAGCATTAGGCAGTCCATTATCATTTACTATTTTTTGAATATATCGAGGCACCATTAACCACCTCATCCTATCATGATACTGCTGTTTGCCCTCTAACTTTTTTACTCTTACCATTAACCTTGTATAATTACCGATACAAAAAGTACTTTTTATTTGTATATAGTTGTAATACTAATCTTTAGCTTTAAATAATTGAAGATAGGGGACAAGCAGGGGACAGTTATTACAATAATGAACATTATTTCATAGTTTCATACTCATTTGACATTTTGCCAAATTTTCACTTTTAGTTGGTCTTGATCATGCATTCTATATTTGTCTGTAGTATCCTTAAATTCAAAATAACACTCCATAAGTATTTTTGTATTCAAATCCTCCCAAGTGTAAATATTCATCAATGCCTTTTCCCATTGAGAGTATTTTCCCAATTCTTCTTCTTTAGGCAAAGTTTTCATTTGCTTATCAATAAAATATTTTACTTGATGCTCTAATTCCAATATTGATTTATCGTTAGTTCCAGTTAAACTATAGTCATAATTTATAGTTCCATCTCCAAGTGTATCAACATCTAAAACAGTACCAAATAGATAAAAATTATTATACAAATCAAACATCATTTTATTAGGTTTGATGTTTTTCCCAACACGATTGTAAATTGGATTTTCCTTTATTCCAATAAGTTCCTTGTAGGAATCTGTGAATAACATTTCAAATTTATCTTTTGATATAAAATTAATCTGTTCATTTTTAATTGAATCCATACTGCTCCCTTTAAAAAATAACCAGCCATCATAAAAGGAAGTTAGGTTATAAATCTCTTTATTATCAGTATATTCAATAAAGCGATTAACAGTATCCTTTGAAAACTTGCTCTCCTCAATTGATGAGTTAAACCAAGTTCCAATTAATTTATCTGTTTTATTCTTACTACAAGAAAACAAAAACACAATCAGAATTAAGAATAATAGCCTTTTCATATCAATGTTCGCAATTACTCGAATTCTATTTTATCAATCTCCTTCATCAATCTATCCGTTTCCGATAATGCAACGATTATTTTTTGATAGTGCAAAATGTCATCAAATTCTAACCTTCTTTCTTTGCGATCTTTGAGCCATTTCTGGGCAGGTTGGTAACCGCCTATGTAAAAGCTCCAGGATACTTCAGGTACGTTTGCGAAATACTGCGATTCGTTGATGTAAACCTTACCGTCTTGATATTTTATTTTGCCAACCATATTATCTCCATCAATTGAGTATTGTGTAATAAAGTTTTCTACAACCGGACTTTCTAATAAGTGAATCTGCCTGATTTCTCCACCCAATTTTACCAATTCCCAAAACGTGTTTTTATCTTTTGGATATGGCACTCTCGGGAAATCTATTTTTAAAAACTCTTTGTATTTCTCTCTATAAGTTGGGCTGTGCAAAACGGCATAGATGTAATCAAGAATATCAATTGGGGCGAATGTGCCTGCGGTTGTCTCCTTTTCGTTGGTAAAAATTAATCCTAATTTCTCTGCTATTTGGTTAACTATTTCTTGTTTTAGGTTTGGTTTTCTTTTTTCTGTTTGCTCTATGGTTTGTTGACTGCTGGTTTCAGGGTATAAGTAAATAGGAAATATGTAATTAACTTCTCCTGTTTGAAGGGATACCGAACATCGTTCCGAAATTTTATTAGATATAAATGCATGTTGAAAATCGAATGAGGTTTGTTGCCTACAGGTTAAGAGTGCATAATTGTTTTTGAGCATATGCTTCATTATACCATCTCTTGGCCTGCCCATAATCCCGTTAGAAACGCCTGTATACAATGTATACTTAAAATCAAAAGGTCTATAATCTATTGAAGTAATGAATGGATTGTTTTTTCTGATATCATTTATTGCATTTTCAACTTTTCCAGTTTTTTTTGGATTAAGATTATACTTAGTTACAATTTCAGAAGCGGAAATGCATTGCAAATTCTTGAGTAATATTTCTGCTTCCTTTTTTGTGTTTTTAATTGATAATTTGTCATACTCGGTTGCAAGACCAGCATTGCTTTGTACGAATATCTCATCCATTTTAAACCCAGCTTCATAATTATCCCTTTCCGCAAAATTTTTATTGACAAAAAAGAAATTTGGTTTACTATTCTCTAATAAATTCCATTCTAATGATTTAATCGAATTAACATTTAAAAATTCATATTTATATTCACGCCTACCATACAAATTTAAATGCCAAACTTTCCCAAATTCGTTTTTCCTTTTTTTACCTGTTTTGATAAATATGTTTATACTAACACCTTGTTGAATATCGAAGACATTTTCATCTTTGCCACCATCAATTGAAGTTTCGTTCTTTTTGGTACTTCCGTGTAAATCAAGAATATAAATCTTATCAAAACTCTCCAGTAGGTTCTTTCGCATTTGACGGTGAATAATACCATCAATGAAGCTATTATTTGAGATATACGCTAAAATCCCACTTCCGTTCTTTTCAACAAAATGCTGTCCGTAACGAATGAATTTGATGTAATCATCAGAAAGAGGCTGGATATTTCGTTCGTTCAATTCTTTTTTATAGTCAGCTGTTAAACTTTCTATCCACTTACCTTTGTTTGTGCTGCTTACACTATATGGTGGATTACCAATTACACACATTACTGGGGTATCTCTTTTAATATGGTTGGCTTCGTTAGCTTCTGTGCTTAACCAATTAGCAAACAGGGTTCCAGTATCGGCGTGGTATTCTTCGAGGCTGTTGGTAAGATATATTCTAAATCTTTGTTCGTTTTTAGACACATAGCCGGTTTCGGTTAATAGCAAATCCAGTTTAAGGTGAGCCATGGCATACGAAGCCATCAGGATCTCAAATCCATTTAACCGGGGGATAAGATGCTTCTCAACGTAATCACTCCAAATACCTTCCTGTCCTTTGAATTTGCTGTATATCTGCTTGATGATCTCAGCTAAAAAGGTTGCCGTGCCTGTTGCCGGGTCAAGTATTTGTACTTTGTGCACTTCTTGCTCTACTAGTTTGCCTTGCAGGTTTATTTTTATCTTGGTTTTGCTATTGTCGGCTAAGCCTTGAGGTAAGCCAAACTCAGTTTTTAAAATATCATCAACGGCACGAACAATAAAATTTACAACTGGATGTGGTGTGTACCAAACGCCGCGTGCTTTACGTAATTTAGGATCGTACTCACTTAAAAAGGTTTCGTAAAAATGGATGATTGGGTCTTCCATTTTTGTTTGTTTTCCATAGTTCTTTAAAATTTCTTCTACGTTACAAGCCAAAAATATTTCTACCAAACTATCTACTATCCACTTAATGCGGTCATCAATATCGGGTCCGGCAATGTATCCAAAAAGTTTACGTAAAAAAGGGTTTGACTTTGGTATCAATTCAGCCGCTTCTTGTCGACTAAAAGTATCTATAGTTGTGTCGTGCAATCTTGCGGCAAACATACCGTAAGCAATGGTTTGTGCATATACATCGGCAAATCCTTTAGGTGTAATATCGTGAATAAGGATTTCTTTAAACGCATTCATTTGGTCCTTAAGTGTGCTATCCTCATTATGAGTTTCGTCACTGGTTACTGCTTTTTCAATTACTTCAGAAAGCAACCGGGCTTTTCCAGCCATCATTTCAGCCAGTTTTTTTGAGCTTTTTATGGTTTGCCCTATATGGATACAAAAGTTTTTTATTAAGTTGGTAAAGGTTACAAAGTTATGTGGCAAGGGAACAATGGCCCCGTTTTTTATTTCGGCTATGGCAATTTTGGTGACATACTGACCATCCAGATAAAGGTGAAAGTCTAAATAATCAGTAAATAGTAAGTTATTTAATGAAGCTTTATAACGGTCGAACTGTTCCTTGTTTCCGGTTTTTTTTGCACCTTCAAGGTCATTATCTCCAATGTCTTTAGCTTCAATAAAACCAATGGGAATATCCTTTTTAGTAAGGATATAGTCGGGAGCTCCACATAGTTGTCTTTTGGGTTCATTGGTCGCTCTAATATCCGGCACTAAACTTTCAATGAGCTGTTGCAAGTCGCCACGAAAAGTATGCTCGGTTGCATTACCAAGTCTATATCGTTTGTTTATGTTGTCAATGTATTGTTCCAGGGTCATTTATTCGTTGTTAAAATTTGTATGATAAAGATAATATTTCTGAAGTAGTAGTCTGACTGTTTTGAATTTAAATAATTGATTGAAGTGAATTCAAGAAGTCTTTAAGGGGAAAAACATTGATTAATAATTTTTCCAATGCCTTAGTGGTGTTAGCCACTACCATTTCGCCCGCAAAGGCCAAGCCGAAATGATTGATTATACATTTTTGCTCCCT
>JANYKN010000128.1 GCA_025361565.1 Bacteroidota bacterium
GTTTATTGATAATTATGTGTTGCAACGAATAATTAAAATAATTACCACTTAGGCACATAGTTTAAAAATGCGTACAGGCAATTGTTTTTAAAAAGCGCATTAGAAAAACAGGTTCTTGTTTTGATTTTTTTCCTTTCTGCCAATGTGTTTATCTATAATTATGTGTTGCAATGAATAATTTAAATAATTACCACTTAGGCACAAAGTTTAAAAATGCGTACAGGAAATTGTTTTAAAAAAGCGGATAAGAAAAATATGTGCTTGGTTTGATTTTTTTTCTTTCTGCCTATGTGTTTATTGATAATTATGTGTTGCAATGAATAATTTAAACAATTACCACATAGGCACATAGTTTAAAAATGCTTACAGGCAATTGTTTTTAAAAAGCGTATTAGAAAAAAAGGTTCTTATTTTGATTTTTTTTCTATATGCCTATGTGTTTATCTATAATTATGTGTTGCAACGATAAATTTAAATAATTACCACTTAGGCACATAGTTTAAAAATGCATACAGGCAATTGTTTTAAAAAAGGCGCATTAGAAAAACAGGTTTTTGTTTTGATTTATTTTTCTATCTGCCTTTGTGTTTATTGATAATTATGTGTTGCAACGAATAATTTAAATAATTACCACTTAGGCACATAGTTTAAAAATGCGTACAGGCAATTGTTTTTAAAAAGCGCATTAGAAAAACAGGTTCTTGTTTTGATTTTTTTTACATCTTCCTTTGTGTTTATTGATAATTATGTGTTTAATATCAAGTCGTTTTAACTTCTCATAGTAGAATTAATTATAATAATGAAACAATCCTACTTTTTCTTTTCCCTGTCCTTCAACCGATCTTCATCCTTCTCCTTGCTTTCACGTATCATATCATCAACATTATCAATTTCGGGCGATTCTTTTAAAGCTTTCCAGTTAAATTTTTCATCAAAAGGATCAAGTGCTTTTTGTGGATCGAAAATCTTTATATCCACAGGTAAAGCATTATAAGGACTGTAATCAGGTACATCCGTAAAGAAATCCGATAAATCGGTGGCACCTGCATCGTACTGATTCAGGTAAGGCAAGCCCAATATATTCCAATAAGTTTTAAATAAACTCCCAAAACTATAATGAACATGGCTTACATAATCCTTTTTTACCCAAGGTGATGCCAGCATCAGCACACTTCTGTGCGCATCAATATGATCTACGCCATTTTGTGCATCATCCTCGGTAATTACTATCAACATTTCTTTCCAATATGGTGAATGAGAAAGAAATTCTACAATACGACCAACAGCCAAATCATTATCGGCCATATAACTTTCGCGGAATGGGTATCCTTCATTAGGGCGCTCTCCCGCTCCATGATCATTTGGAATAATTACGGTCAGCATTTCAGGCATGGTCTCTTTTCCATGAATCCACTTTGCATTAAACTCCTTGATAAACTGATCAATCCTAAACTGATCTGGAATGGATGTGTTAAAGGTTGGATACATTTTAGAAGTCCTTGTAAAAAGAGGCTGTGGCATTGGATAATTAATGTATTGTTTTATTCCGGTATACTTAAATTTAGCATCATAAACAGCCGGTTCAAACATAATACTAAAACCGAAATTGAAAAAATCGACCTTGTTTCGCTCCAGGTGATCCCACATAGAACCAGCTTCATTATAATCTTCGGGATAAACAGCACCGGCAGCACCATTCATAGCATAAACCCCCGGAGCTTTTGAGTTTTCCCTGAAATCGCGGTTATCTCCATAACTGGCAGCTGTGCAGGTTTCGCACCATTCATTCGGATAGGTATTTACCAGCCATCGGTGCCCATCGGCTGAAACATCGGCATCAACATAAAAATTATCGGATATGGAAAATCGATTGGCCAATGATAAATGGTTAGGCATTACTGTAATATTGTGTGCTGAATCAGTTTTAGAATCGTTGAAGAATGAAACATCTTGTCCATAGCGGGCAATACTGGCATCGCCATTACCATTTTTAAGCTGGCCAAATATCTCATCATACGTTCTGTTTTCCTTCGAAATAAAAACAAAGTGTTTTATCGGACTTTCTTTTTCCCCCGGATAAAGTGGTACAGGATTATTCACTCTGGCTTTAAATTTTTCATCGGTGGCTTTTACAAAATTAAAATTATTCGAAATTACTTGTTCCGTCATCTTTATAAGTTCAGCTTGGTTTGGAATATCTACTATTTGAAGAGTTCCTTTCATTAATGAACCAATATAGCTGCCCTCTTCTCCTATTTTAAAGTCTTTGCCACCATTCGGGCCACTTCCAAAGCCTTTTGCATTTGCAATGAATAGCTTTTTGCCATCTTTACTGACTTCAACTTTTGATGGAAACCAACAGGTCGGAATATGTCCTAAAACTTCGAATGTGGACGCATCAATTACTGCTATGGCATTTATTCCGGACTCAGCTACATATAATCTTTTTTGATCGGGACTTATAGCCAGTCCAAATGGAATAACACCTCTAAATTGTTTAATCCTTTCATCAGGTTTTAGGTAGATGGTATGAATCACGGTATCTTTGGCAATTGAAATAACTGAAACATTATCGTTGTTGCCATTGCTCACAAATACATATTTATCAGTGGCTACTATCGAGTTCGGGCTCGATCCTCCAACTGCAGGTATTCCTTCAACCATTGCCCCAACCAAATAACCTGTTTTTACTTTTGCAATTACCCTGGAATTAAGCTTATCTTCAATTTGGATTGCAAAAACAGAAAAAGCCTCAGGGTTATTCATATCGCCAAGTCCATTAATATGGATAGTATCATTTATAATGCCTTCTTTCATCTCTTTAGAACCATAGGCAAAAGCAGGATAACTCATTAATTTTACTTTTGAGTCTTTATTATCACCTTCCTTAATCAATGAATACTCAAACATACCCACATTGGCAACATATGCTTTTTTTTCATCGTGCGACAAACAAATTCCAAAAGGATATCTACCAACAGGTATGGATTTAATCAACTTTTTAGTTTGAGTGTCAATGATTACCATTCTAAAACCAATCTGGTCAACGGCAAAAAGCGTTTTACCATCTTTAGAAAGCTTCAAATCTCCAATATAACCATGCGAATAATCAAACTTATTGGAAACTACAGAACAATTAATGCTTCCTTTGGCTTGACCAGTGTTGATGTCAAAGAGATAAATCTTGTTTTCCTGGCCTCCGGCAACATAAGCAGTCTGATTATCGGGAGAAATAGCCAATCCCATAAAAACTGAAGCCAAAATACCTTTATCGGTAGATGATCCTGGCGGTATTTGCTGCACAACTGGATTATTGGATAAAACATTCCTGACAATACTGATGGATAAAGGATTAATTCCCGAATTTGCGGTTATAACCACATTTCCATCCTCACTCAGTGTCAAACCATATGGATGAGGAGCTAAAACAATACATTTACCTGCTGGAGTTATAAATCGTCCGTTGGGGAGAACAGTTCTCCCACCCTTATCAATGGCTGTATATTCATTTCCAGCTGGAGCTGTAATAATCCACAATGCATTTGCTTTCTGATTTTTATGCCGATCACAGCTACTGAAAAGTATGAATATTAATAATAGTAAACTTAATTCTTTCATCTCTATCTATTTTTTATTATTTAGTTTCAATCTTCGGCCTGGAATGGTTAGTTTGTGATGGAATATATAGAAAAATCAGGATTTATCTATATCTTTTAATCTTGGAATAATACTATTAAAATATCTGTTCATCATCTACTTTGCAATAAAGATACTTTGATATCAATTGCTCAAGAAATACAACATCAATTGGTTTGGTGATTAAATCTGAACAACCAGCCTTAAACGCAAGTTCTTCGTTTTCGAAAGTATTATACGCTGTTTGAACAATAATTGGTAAATGGGGTGCAAATTCTTTAATTTTAATTGTTGCTTCAATTCCATTCATTAATGGCATTTTAACATCCATAAATACCAATTCAATTTTCGGATTGGCTTTACATATTTCAATTGCTTCAATTCCATTGTTTGCACGAAAAACATCAAGATCTGGATTCATTTTTTCAAGAAGTTTTTGGAAGAACAAATAATTCAAATCTTCGTCCTCAGCAATTAAAACCAAGTGTTTATCTGAAACATTATATTCTGGAAGCCTAACATTTACATCATTTTGATCTTGCACATTTCGCGCTTTAATAATGGGCAAACTAAAATGAAATACAGACCCTTTATTTAAGGTAGAATGAACTTTCAATTGTCCTCCCATCAATTCAATATTTTCTTTTGCAATCGACAAACCAACTCCCAGCCCACCATAATTGATAGCAATATTTTCATCGGCTTGAACAAAACTGTCAAATATATTAAGCGAATTTTCCTGATCAAAACCAATCCCTGTATCCTCAACCTGAAATTTAATGGAATCCTTTTCAATGTTATAATCGACTTTAACATATCCAGTATTCGTAAATTTTACAGCATTTTCAATTAAACTATAAAGAATTCTATACAGTTTTGTTTTATCAGAATGAATAAAACCCCCACTTTTGTCAAGACTATTCTCTAAAATAAGGTCAATGTTTTTTTGTTCTGCTTTCTTTCTGAAATCTGAAATTAACTTATCCATCAATAGATTAAGATCAAACAAGTCATTTATGATGCTCGCTTTTTTTGTGCTAAGCCTCGAAATTTCCAATGTATCATCAATAATCTTAAGCAATTGTTCGCAGCTTTTTACAATAATACCTGAATAAAAGTCACGCGTTTGCTCCGAAATTTCTTTATCACTAATAAGATTTGAAAAGCCAACAATACCGTTCAATGGAGTTCTGATTTCATGCGAAATATTAGTCAGAAAAGTTGATTTTAACCTATTACTCTCTTCAGCCTTATCTTTGGCAACTGTCAGTTCATTATTCATTTCTTTTAAAGCATCCGAGGTAGCTCTTAACTCTTCATTGCTAGCTCTTATTTCTTCTTCACTGGCGGCAAGTTCCTGATTTTTTATCTCTTTTATTCTGGCATCTTCATTGGCGGAATGAATAGCATCTTCAGCAAATTTGATTGCAAAATACAAAATAGCTGAAAACCCCGAAACAACAAGTGCATATTGAATATATCCAGCCAGAAACAAGTCATAGTTTTGTGGTTCGTGTTTCAATGCAAAAACGAATACTCGAGTTGCAGATAAAATTATAATTGCAGCATTAACAACCAAGATTTTTCTCGATGAAAAGAGCACTGCTATAGACATTAACAAAAATGAAGTATAAAATCCCTGCAGATATTTATACAAAACAGTTTTTTCTTCATCCAAAATATTTAAAAAAACAGCAATTGTAATAACTAAAATTAAAGAGTAAATATTACCAATCCACTTCAATCCTTTTTGTTTGTGAAAATAGAGGCTTAAACACATGATTAACAACATGGCTCCAAGGGAGAATAATGTCATTTTAACATTTTGATTTGGTTTTATTATACTTACAACAACCATTACCAGGATGAGAATCAAACCAATTAAATTAAGGGAAATGAATGCATTACTTCTCTGCCTTTCATAATTGCTTTTAGGATTAGAAGGTCTAAGAAATTCAAAAATTTTCGTCAAAATCAGTGACAAATATTCCATTGCAAATAATTATAAATATGAAATTTATTTTGCTTTTTAATGTTAATCTGACTCATCACTAACCAAATCATTTAGCCGCACAGCATATAATGATAATTGTTCTATTGAGGATGAAAGCTTGTCAGAAACCAAAGCATTGTTCTGGGCACCTTCATTAATCTGGTATACTGCGTTATTAATTTGCTCAATGCTACTTTTCATTTCCATAGAAGAATAAGATATTTGGGTGATTACTTTATCTATGTTTTCAATATCTGATGAAATTAGTTTATGATATTTCCCTGCTTCATCTGATACAGCTATGCTTGCCTGAATTAAGTCTATTATTTCTTTTGAACCATCGCTACTTTCTTCAGCCAGTTTTTTTACTTCTGCAGCAACCACAGAAAACCCTTTACCTGCATTACCTGCTCTGGCAGCCTCAATTGCTGCATTCAATGCCAAAAGATTGGTTTTTTTAGCTATTTCATTAATCAGATCAATTTTAGAATTGACCTCGTTAATGGCAGATAATGTTTGAACTATAGCCTGCTCACTCTTTTTAACTGTTTGTGTTGTATTACTAACTGTTTTAGCAGTATTTTGAGTATCCTCCGCATTTTGAATAATGGAACCGGTCATTTCCTCAATAGTGGCAGATATCTCTTCAACATTAGAAGCCTGTTGACTGGAGCTACTGCTTAATGTATTGGACAAATGATTGATATCCTTTGATAATTTTTCAAGAGTTTTTGAGGTATCCTTTATCACCGAAAAAGCTTTTATAAGCTTTTGATTTTGTTTCTGATTTATATCCGCATCATTAGTGGCTGCTTCTATTGCGTTTTCGGCAAATACAACAGCATAATAACTAACAACCGTAATTATAATAAGCGCAACGCTGTGGTTAAAGATTCCACCTTTCAAAACACTTATTTGCTCAGGATTTTGAGCTATTGCGAAAAAATAAACACGGATAGTTGTCATAATTATCATTACAGAATTTATAATTATGACAATTCGTGTGGCAAATAAAACTCCAACACTTACTATTGCCAAAACAGTATAGAATCCTTGTGTAAATTTAAAGAGTGCAGTAACATCAGATTTCAGGATATTCATTGCAATCAACAATAAAATTGTTAATCCCAAAGAAAAAACATTTCCAGCTAGTTTTATTCCAAAGTTTTTTATCAAAAACAAACACACAAATAAAAAAACAGCAATTAAAGTACCTGAAAGGATAGAGGTAAAAGTATTCGCATTTGCAAATATTAAACTTTGCAACAAAGTTGCAATTGCAAAAACAATTCCCAACATTGTTAGAATAATAAAAGCCCTTGTTTTTTGTTTTTCGAACAAGCTCATTTCAGGGCTAGGTGTAAAGTACTTTATTGTTTGGTTCATCTTACTGAGAATTATGTAATTGTATATATTTATGAGAGAAATCCACGACAAAATTCTTACAAGTAAAATACTGATTTGGATAGAATTTGCCCGAATTCTAAAATTACTGACTTCGAAGATAAAGTTTTTCTTAATAATAATGAATAAAATCAACATGTAATTTAGACATCATTCATTTCAATATAACCAATTTAATTCAGGCATTATAGTACTTTTACTTTCCTTACAAACAAGCTAAGTCAAATTATAATTTTTTAAATCAAGGTAAAACCCTAATTTTACAACAAATTTGAAACAATATAGAATAACTAATTATCTTTAAATCAAAAGCTTGTACGCTATGAACAATGTAGTATTATCAACAAATTTCAACTTCCCAAAACAAAAGTCGCTTTACAAAGGTAAAGTAAGGGATGTGTACAACATAAATGACGAACTACTCATTATGATTGTTACCGATAAAATTTCGGCATTTGATCATGTTCTACCAGCTGGAATTCCATACAAAGGTCAGGTTCTTAACCAAATTGCTGCGCAATTTTTAGATGCAACCGCCGATATTGTTCCTAATTGGAAAATTGCCACTCCAGATCCAATGGTTACTATTGGTAAAAAATGTGAACCTTTTGCTGTTGAGATGATTGTAAGGGGTTATTTAACAGGCAGCTCATGGAGAACTTACAAAAAAGGAATCCGCGAAATTTGTGGAGTTTCTATACCTGACGGAATGGTTGAACACCAGAAATTCGAAAATCCAATCCTTACACCAACGACAAAAGCGGAACAAGGATCGCATGATGAGGATATTTCGCGTGAAGAAATTATCAAGCAAGGAATTGTAAAAAAGGAAGATTATCTTAAATTGGAAGAATATGCTTTGGCTCTATTTAAAAGAGGGACAGAAATTGCTGCTGAAAAAGGATTAATTCTAGTTGATACTAAGTATGAATTTGGCAAAAAAGATGGAATTATCTATCTAATTGATGAAATTCACACGCCCGATTCCTCAAGGTATTTTTATGCCGATGGTTACCAAGAAAGACAGTCAAAAGGCGAAGCGCAAAAGCAATTATCTAAAGAATTTGTACGTGAATGGCTTATGGAAAAAGGATTTCAAGGACTTGAAGGACAAAAGATGCCTGAAATTCCTCAGGATTTCATTTCCCTGATTTCTGAAAGATATATTGAGCTTTATGAGCAAATTACAGGAAAGCGCTTTATAAAAGAACAACTATTGAATGTAGCTGAAAGGATTAAAAATAATATCGATGCTTTTTTAGCGTAAATCTATTTCTTTTATATTATAACCTTCCATATTTCTGAAAGGAACAAATTGCAAAAAAGAATAATTAGACCAAATACTTTCACTATATAAATTTGAGTAAATCACAAATACTTTAAAAATGTTTTTGAAACAAACAAAAATTGTTGCCACCATTTCCGACAGAAAATGTGATGTAGAGTTTATACAGGAACTTTTTGATGCAGGTATGAATGTGGTGAGACTAAATACAGCACATCAAACTCTTGAAGATTCACTCAAAGTTATTCAAAATGTGAGACAGGTATCAGAAAAACTTCCAATATTAGTTGATACTAAAGGGCCCGAAATCAGAACCACAAAAACGGACAATGATATTTTCCTTAAACAAGGCGAGCGTATTTATTTTAAAGGTGATCCAAACCAATTAAGCACTGATAAATGCATATGTGCCACTTATCCGAAATTTGTTCAGGAAGTTCCAATTGGTTGTAAAATTCTTATTGACGATGGAGAACTTGCTTTTTTAGTAATTAACAAAGATAATGACAAACTGGAATGCGAAATTTTAAACGATGGAGAACTTGGAAGCCGTAAAAGTATAAATATTCCAGGTGTAGCTGTTGCACTTCCATCGCTAAGCAGTAAAGACCGGGATTTTATAGATTTTGCAATCGAACAAAATGTAACTTTTATAGCACATTCATTTGTCCGAAACAAAGAGGATGTGATAGAAATTCAAAAAATCCTGGATGAACATAAAAGTGATGTTAAAATCATTGCAAAAATTGAAAATCAGCAAGGTGTAGATAATATAGACGAAATCCTTGAACATGCCTATGGAATTATGATTGCCCGTGGCGATTTAGGCATAGAAATACCAGCTGAAAAAATACCAGGAGTCCAAAAACAACTTATAAAAAAGAGCATCGCCTGCAGAAAGCCGGTTATAGTTGCAACGCAGATGTTATACACGATGATTCACAATCCCAGGCCAACCAGAGCCGAAGTTAGTGATGTAGCCAATGCAATTTTTGAAGGAACGGATGCAATTATGCTAAGTGGCGAAACTGCTTTTGGAAAGTATCCGGTTGAATCGGTAAAAACCATGACCAGAATTGCACAACAAGTAGAAAGTATCAGAAATGATTTCAAGGAACCTTCAGACAAAGCGCTTCACAATAAAATTTCAGGTCTGCTTGCCAAAGCAGCAGTGCAAGCTACTGAAAAGCTGCCTGTAAAATGCATCATTGCTGATAGTATGACCGGAAGAACAATCCGTAATCTGTCAGCTTTTAGAGGAAAATTACCGATATTGGCTTTTTGTTACAACAAAAAACTAATGAGAGAATTAGCTCTTTCATATGGAGTTAGGGCTTATTATATCAGCCAAAGAAATTCAACGGACGAATTCTATCAAATCCTAACCACCATTTTGCTCGAAGAAGGGGAAATTGACAAAGAAGATTTAATTGTTGTTGTTGCAGGAAATTTTGGACCGGGTAATGGGGCCTCTTTTATAGAAATTTCCAATATTGAAAGCCTTTCTAAAAGGATGTCTAATGAAAAATAAAACCTTAATTACATTGAAATATGTTAAATATTCAACAATTTATTATTGAATATTATTTTCAAAATAATTCTTTCAAATCTTTAAACTAAATTCTTTGCTTTTGAAAGGATTATAAATAAATTTGTAGAGGTTTGATTGTTTATATAGAACTAAATTTTCTTTTAATCATTTAAGTAATTTTATTTAGGTTGGATTTTATTTTATTGCCAATCTTTGCAAACTATAGATGACAAGTTAAAAGACCATGCACATATAAATTTTTACTCTATGAAAAGAATAATTTATTTCCTGGTTATACTCCTATTTATTAATTCGACTAGAACTCAAGCACAGGATGCAAAATTTCAAGCATTGATAATTTACAATTTTACCAAACTGATCGACTGGCCAAATAAATCAGGAAATTTCACTGTCAAGGTTTTAGGAAATTCAGATCTCGTAAAAGAGCTTAAAGATTTCACAATAGACAGGAAAGCCGGAGGCAAGCAAAACTTTGACATTCTAAAAGTTGAACTGAATAATATAGACAATTGTCAGGTACTTTTTATTGGAACCTCAGAATGTGACAACTTGGATCAAATTGTTGAAAAGCTTGGAAACAGTCCTACATTAATCGTTACAGAAAAATCCGACTTAACTGCTAAAGGTGCCGGAATTTCATTTGTAAAAATGGATGGAACATGGAAATTTCAGTTTAAAGAAGAAAACATTAAAAAGAATGGACTTAAAGTGAGCCTTGATTTTAAAGAATTAGGAATTCCAAAATAATATTACGCTTTTTTTACAAAAACCATCATTGAAGTTTAAATAGCCTCTCCCATATTTTCAATTTACTTTACATGATTGATTTAGAATAAGATACTTTCCATTTTCAATTCTTTCATAAAGTATACTTAAGTGAATTGCAATAATTATTCAATACTTTATGAATTCTATTGGTTTAATCTAAAACATATTACTAAATGAAGTTTTTGTCATCATAAAGTCCCTAATCATTGAAGAATCTGGTGTATAATATTTTCTAAAGATTTGTTTTAAACAATCAAAGAATAAATTTTAATTATATATTATTTCATTCTTTTGTTAAATTACCATAATTCATAAAACTTATTTTAGCATCCCATTGATTCAGACTACCTTTGTACCAAATAAAAAACTATTATCGTGACTTTCGAGGAATTAAATTTAAGTACCCCACTAATAAATGCCATTAATGATATAGGCTATGTCTATACTACACCTATTCAATCAAAAGTGTTTTCGGTTGTAATGTCAGGTGCTGATGTTGTTGGTGTGGCACAAACTGGAACAGGAAAAACAATTGCCTATTTGTTGCCATTGCTAAGGCAATTGAAATATTCAGATCAAAAACATCCGCGTGTCCTTATTTTGGTGCCAACCCGTGAATTAGTTATGCAGGTAGTTGGTGAAATAGAAAAACTTACTGCTTATATGACAGTGCGATATGCCGGCGTATACGGAGGAACCAATATTAATACCCAAAAACAACTTGTTTATGACGGTCTGGATATACTAGTCGCCACTCCCGGCCGCTTAATGGATCTTGCAATGACAGGCATTCTAAGATTAAAAATGGTTCAAAAATTCGTTATTGACGAGGTTGATGAGATGCTTAAGCTTGGTTTTAGGCCTCAGGTTACTAGCATCATGGAAATTTTGCCCGAAAAAAGACAAAACTTAATGTTCTCGGCTACTTTAACTGCAGATGTTGAAGAATTAATTAATAGTTTTTTCTATAATCCTATAAAAATTGAGGTAGCGCCACACGGAACTCCTCTTGAAAAGATTATTCAATCGGCCTACCATGTTCCGAATTTCTTCACCAAGGTAAACTTGTTGGAACATTTACTTAAATCCGATGAAACTTTCTCCAAAGTTCTTGTTTTTGTTAGTACTAAAAAATTGGCTGACAGACTTGTCGAACAGCTTGAAAATAAATTCCAGGATCAAATAGGGGTAATTCATTCTAATAAATCGCAAAATTTCAGGTTTAATGTGCTGGATCGCTTTCAGGATGGCACACACAGGGTATTGATAGCAACTGATATTATTGCCAGAGGATTAGATATTACTGATGTTTCACATGTAATTAATTTTGATATCCCACCTGTCCCCGGCGATTATATTCACCGTATAGGCAGGACAGGTCGCGCCGATAAAAATGGGATTGCTATTTCTTTTATCAACCAAGCTGAGCAAAACTTTCAATTTGAAATTGAAAATATGATGAATAAAGAAATTCCAATAATTGATTTACCTGATTCGATTGAGATTTCAAATATTTTTACAGATGAAGAGAAACCATTGGTTATTGCGAAAAATTACGTTAAAATTCCTTCTATAAAGGATTCTAAAGGTAATTTTCATCAAAAATCTGAAAAGAATAGAAAAGTAAATTCAGGAAGCCCTGCCTTAAAAGCAAAAAAGAAATGGGAAACTAAAAAGAAGTATAGGTAAATAACAAACATATTGTACTTTAAATTAAAAAAACCGCAAATTATAATCTTTCTTGCGGTTTTTTTAGTGGTGATTTTTTAAAATGTTTTCCAAATTGAAAATTATGGCATTAAATTATAACAAATCAACTTTTGCATATATCTCAAATAAAGTTTCCCATTGGCAATAGATGGTGAAGTCCATGCAGGGTTTGTTACTTCAGGCATAGCCGCATTTATAAATGCTACTTGCTTAAATTCTTTTGGATTTGGTTTAATAAGATGAAGGTTACCTTTAATGTCGAAACAAATTATATATCCATCAACAAATACACTTGTTCCCATTCCTGGTTCTTTTGAAGTCCACATTTCTTTTCCCGAAACCAGTTCTATACATTTAAAATCGCCTTTGAATTTACTGCTTTCGCCGGAATATCCGTATATATAACCATCGATAATAATAGGATCTGAATGTTGGGCCGCGAATGTAGTATTGGTCCACATAACTTGGTATTTATCTTTTGTAATTTTCAATGCTTGGCCACCTTTTCCATAGCCCGATGTGTGAAATACAATATTGTTTTCAAATGCTGGTGTGCTCGCATTTACTCCATATTCTGTTTCCCAGGGAACCCTCCAAATTTCTGTTCCATCTTTCGGATTCAGGCATGATAATGCTACAGCATGATAGACTAATAGCATTTGTGTATTGTCTATGTTTATTGGTACGGCTGCAGAATATCCCGAAGCACCTTCAAGTGATTTCCAAATAATATCGCCATTTTCTTTATTATAAGCAACAACCAATGCTTTTCCTCCACCCTGCACTATAACTTTATCATTTAATACAAGTGGTGTCGATGACAAGCCCCAGTCAGGCTCAGCACCTCCTACATCTTTTACATTTTTGTGCCATAGCATTTTCCCATCAAGCAATTGCCAGCAAACCAAGTCTCCACTTCTGCCGTAAGTATACACTTTGTTTTGGTCGATTGAAGGTGTTGCTCTAGCGCCCGGACCATGACTGATGCCTGATTCAGCTTTATATGATCCTTTCCATATAAGCTCACCCGATGCGGAATTTATGCAAAAAACAAGATCATTTGATTCATCTCGTCCAGGAACTATTAATCTATTCCCTTGAATAACAGGCGATGCCCAGGATGCTGTTGACTGCCCCTGGCATAAATAATTAACTTCCCAAAGTTTGGTTAGCCCTTTTGACCAATCAGATTTAATTCCTTTTGTGTCATTTTTGCCATTATAGTGGGTCCCGCGCCAATTAGGCCAATCAGCAATTCCATTATCTATTGGTGGAATTTCTTTTATATTCTCAGGTATATTGCCCTGATTACCTGAAAGATCCTCGCTTCCCATTATGTTATTATAAACATGGTAGGCATAATATGCAATGATTACAAGCAAAATGGCAAGAATGCCAAGAATTATTTTCAACGTTTTTCTTCTCATTTTAGTTGGTTAGTTAAAATTGATGGGTATCTGTTTTTTATTCAATGAATTGATAAAATAAAATGAACTTTCAAAAAATCTAAAATTATAATATTTTCAAACAGTTTACTAATTATGGAAAGCTCAATTTTCGAATTATTCACTTCATCATTTAATTAACCACCAAGGGTAAAAAGGAATTATGATCAATTAAATATTTTTTAAAACTCTAAATGGACATTTTGTAAAATAAAGAAATATAGATACATATAATTTTATAATAACTTAAACTATTAGTCCTATCGATATTGTGAATATAATTTAAATCACATTTTAGTTTTGAGTTTGAATAATATTTCTATCTTTGAATTGGAAGGAATGAAATTAACCTATTACTTAATCACAAATGAAAGAGGCTGAATTTGTGGGTAAAGTAAACCGTTTCGGAAGCGAATATCGAGTTTATTTAAACCCAGCTGATAGTTGTATCCATATAACAGATGAAGAGGGCAATGAGCTAAAGTGTTCTTCGAAAAAAGTTAAAACTGGCGAAGATGTCTTAGCAGCTATTCCCAAGATACTTGGATCTGTTGGTCTTTAGTATTATAAAAGTCACTACCGATTGGAATAATTAAATTCAAAAATGTTTGATTTTAATAAATTGGGTTATATATTAAGATATAAAGGTGTGTATATATTAAATACAATATGAAGTTTACCTTTTTAATGATCAGTACAGGAATTATGTAAATTGACATTTATTTTGTATCAAATTTATATCTTTGAGTTAAAAAATGGATATCCGACAAGCTAATCACTCAGAACATTCTACTATTGTTGATTTTCAGATAAGAATGGCAAAAGAAACAGAAGATTTGGGATTAAATGCCTCCACTGTATATAAAGGTGTTGAATCAGTTTTAAACGATTCTAATAAAGGAATATATTATGTTGCGGAATTAGAAGAAAAGGTTGTTGCCACCCTTTTAACTACTTATGAATGGAGCGACTGGCGCAATGGAATGGTTCTATGGATTCAATCGGTTTATGTACTTCCTGAGCATAGAGGAAATGGGGTTTATAAGGCGATGTATCTCTATTTGAAATCTAAGGTATCTGAAGATCCTGGTTTGTTGGGCTTAAGACTTTATGTTGAAAAAGACAACTTAAATGCGCAAAAAGTTTATCAAAAACTTGGCATGGATGGCGAACACTACAAAATGTACGAATGGTTTGCCTGAAAATTTAAAGAATTAAAATAAAGTTAATTCAATTTGATTATATAAATCAGAAAACGGAACCTTCGCTTTAGCTCCGTTTTCTGATTTTTTTATCATGAAAAACCAATTAAAAACAACATAATTACTGTCCAATTAAAATAAACGGCGACCAGAAAAAGGGATGACCAAATTGCTTGCTCTCAATCATTTTCAGTTTAGCTGTATGCAATGAATTACTATATAAAAAAGAAATATTTCCGTTTTTCTCATTTGCTAATAATTCAGAATAGAAATTAATCATCAATTCAGAGGTCGATAAATCGGCTACTTTCCATAGTGAGACCATAATATTATTTGTTCCTGCATAGAGCAAGGATCTGGTTAAACCAATTATGCCTTCACCTTTTGACACTTTGCCAAGACCGGTTTCACAAGCTGAAAGCACAACCAGATCAGCGTTAATTTCAAGATTATATATTTCTCCGGTATAAAGTACACCATCATTATTTCCAGCCTTGTTTTGGGAAAGTACGATGCCTGAGAGTTCAGGTTTTTCAGAATTTACAAAACCATGAGTTGCAATATGGATATATTTATAATTTTTAAGCTCTGCCGATTTCATCAACTCTTCTGAAGCTTCAGAAAAAAGTGCGGTTTTTGCCAAAATACCATTTTCTTCCATCTTTTTCTGAATGGTAGAAATTTCAATTTCAGTTCCCGGCAATGGAGATATTTCATTATCGTTAATTATGAGATTTTGAGAACCGCTAAATACAGGTGCAATGCCAACCCATTGCTCGTTAGCCCATTTTGTTTCTTTTTGCTTCTTAAGCTGCTTAAAAAATAAATCGGTTGAATAATTATATGAAATGTTGTATTTTTTAATTAAGTATGGATATTGATCAAAATTAATTATCTTTCCTGTATATGGTTCTGTAAATAATGCTTCGAAAGGAATTAGTCCAAGATTACCATCTGGAATTATTACAAGTTGATTAATATTGTCAGGTAAAGGATTTGGAAATAGGGTTTGATAATATTTGTATGCATTTGAGATGTAATCTTTTAAATCTGTCTGCGTATTGGATGTGATTAATTTTCTAAATCCATAAATTTGAAGATCAAATCCTTCGATCTTAATTGATTTTTCCATCACAATTTTATCTTTAGTAATTGTGAAAATACTTATCAGACTGTCACCAACAAAATAAGTGCGAATAGCCGATTTGTTGTCAAGCACTGATTGTAGCATTTCTACGGTAAGCTTTTCCTGTCCATATTTCATTTCGTAATATTTTGGATATTTTTTTTCAAAATCATCAATAAGCTTATTGTATTCGCGATTTACTTTAAACAATCCATCTCTTAAAGGCTGCTCTGTCTGTTCGTCATAAGTTTCGGCTAATTTCTTCTCATAAAATGAAATTTGATTTTTAAGCGATTTTTCCATTTCGATCAAATTTTCAGGAATTCCTGCAAATTTGCTTGCTTCAGAGCCTGCTAAAGCTTCTAAAAGCACTCCTGCCTTATTTTTCTCCGAAAAATAAAATCCTTCCTTCAGATATTTATCGCCAACTTTATCTTTTTCTAATTGATTTAATTTAAAGCAAATATCAATCGCTTCATCATAAATATCCGCTGATATTTTTCCAAGTTCAATTTTGTCCGATTTAGAAATTGTTGTTTTACGAATATTTTTTAAAGTAGTATCACACTTTTGATAAGTCAAATAAGCGTTTAGTAAATCACTTTCAAGTTCGTCCGTTTTGAATTTTCCGGCCAGTGCCTTTGCCTTTCCACGCAATGAACGTAATAAATCCTGAGCATTATAATAGTTCGAAATAGTAGGGTTTAAATAAATATTAGTTGGTTCTGGATTGAAATTTTTCACATTCGATGCCAGGCTTTTTTGATAATAGATTAAAGCTTGGTTGTAATCACCTTGCTGATAATAAACATTTCCAATATTTAGATAGGGAAGAACAACTGCAGGATGTTTTTGACCGTAGAATCTGACTTTAATATCGAGCGCTTTCTGCTGGTAATCAAGCGATTGATCATATTGTCCTTTTGAAAGATAAATATTTCCAATGTTTGTATAATAATCAGCAATTTCGGGATGATCCAAGCCAACGGTTGTTTTTTTAATATCAAGTGCACTAAGGTAAAAAGCGAGAGCAAGGTCAAATTGTCCATCTTTGTTGTATAAATTTCCAAGATTATTATAAGTCATGGCCAAATCAGGATGATTATCGCCCAAAGTTTGTTTTTGAATACTTAGTGCCTGCTGAAAATAATTCATTGCATTATCGGATTCACCCTTTTCGGCATATACTATTGCAATGTTTATTAGGTCTTTTGCAACAAGTGGGTGATTTTCTGTATATGCTTTTTTACGGATAGAATAAGCCTTTTGATAGTATTGCATGGCCTGATCCATTTCTCCTTGATCTTTATAAGCATTGCCAATCCCTTGGTAACCATTTGCAAGTTCAGGATAGTCCTCACCAAAAATTAAACGTTGAATTTCAATGGCTTTTTGATGGTATTCTATTGCTTTATCATATTGAGCTTGTTCTCTGTAAATTATACCAATGTTGTTATATGAAATTGCGGTTTCAGGATTAGTTTCACCCAATAATTTTTTTCGGATATCCAATGCTTTTTGATAATAATCCAGTGCCAGATCGAATTCTCCTTTTTCGGTGTATGCATTGCCCATATCATTAAACAAATTAGAAGCAAATATACTTTCTTTGTCTCCCATGGCAATTCTTATAGCCAATGATTTGTCATAGATTTCAAGGGCATTGTCCATTTTGCCTTTAAAAAAGAACCCAAGGCCCAAATTGTTATATAAAGCGGCAAGATATTCATTTGATTCACCAAATTTTTCTGTAGCAAGGCTTATCTGTTGGTTAAGAAAATTAATTGCATCGTCAGTTTTACCTAATTGCAACAAAACAGAAGCTCGTTCATTATTTATTATCAGATAATTTTCCCAATCCTCATATTTATTAAATATTTCTGCTGCCTTTTTGAGGTAATAATCAGCACTGTCGCTTATTAAACGATTTTTAAGTTCCATCCCTTTTGTATAATACGAAGAAGCTAATTCAGTGTCTTTTTCAAACGTTTGAGAAAAGATAAGTTCAGAGGTTAAGGACAGTATTATAGTTATAAAAACTTTAGAAATATAAATTTGATTTTTCATGCCCAATAATTTTATTTATGGATTACTGTGTATTTTATTAAGTTTGTGATACGAAAGATAATAAAAATGAACAAAGAAGAAAAACTACTTTTGATTAATGAAATATTTACTCCTTCATCTCCCATAGAACGTAAAGAGCTTTTTAGTGGTCGTTCTAAAGAAATAGAAGAAATAAGACAGGTAATACTTGAAAAAGGGCAGCATGCTGTAATGTATGGTCCAAGAGGTGCGGGTAAAACTTCTTTAGCTAATATGGTTCGTTTTTTATTTGAAGATTTGATGACTATAAAAATTACCTGCACAAGGAATGATACTTTTAAACTGATATGGGAGAGGGCTTTGCGAAAAATACGTTTTATGAATCAATCCAATGAGGTTGGATTCAAGCCCGCTGAAAAAGTTGAAGTAATGCCAATTAATGTTCCTGATCTAGAATATTTAAATACAACTGAAATTGAAAATATCTTAACTGAATTGAATCAAAGTGTATTATTTATTTTTGATGAATTCGACAGTATTAAAAGCCTTGAGGCAAAAAGCCAAATGGCTGATATGATTAAACTTTTATCAGATAATTTGCCTAATATTAGTTTGTTAATTGTTGGAATTGGTCAAAGTGTTGACAAATTGATTGGCGAGCATCAATCAATTGAACGATGTATCAGGCAAATTGAATTACCATTGATGAATGATTACGAAGCCAGAGATTTGATTGATGAAAACCTTCAGATCATTGGAATAAAAATCAAAGACGATATTTTAACCAAAATGATTGAATTATCATCAGGTTTTCCGAATTATTTGCATTTATTGTGCAAATATGCAGCAATAGAAGCTATTGTATTAAATAATGACACAATCTCTGAATCGCATTTCGATAAAGCGGTGCAAAAAAGTATTGATAATTCAGATTATAGTATTAGAAATGCTTACCAAAAGGCAATAAGCAGTACTTCAGGGAAAAATCAGTTTGCCGACGTATTGCTTGCATGTGCCATGGCAATAACAGATGATGATAACTCATTTGGATCAATGGAAGTACTTGAACAATACAATCAAATTACAGGAAATGAACATAAACCTGAATCGATTAATTACAATCTAGGCATGCTTTGTAAAAGAGAAAGAGCAGAAATACTTACTAAGCTTGGTCGACAGAAAAATGCTCGCTATCGTTTCAGAAAACCACTATTAAAGGCATTTGTAAAATTAAAACAGCACGATATGAAAATTGATTAATGTAAAAGCTAAGTCAAAATATTTTGCATCCAAATTTTCAATAATACATTATAATCTGTATAAAAAAGAGAAAATTCAAAATTTAGATTTTAAATAAAAATTGGTAAATTGCAACTTGTTAACTTAAAAGAAATCATTATGAAAAAACTACTTTCACTGCTAGTTATAGCGTTGTTTGCCACTTATGCTTGTGGTCCTTCTTTGGAGTCTGAAAATGAAAATTGGACTAAAAATCTTGATGCCATGAACAGTTTAAAAACGGAATATCCTGTTTATGCAACTTTTATTGACCAGAAAACAGCAGAAGCAAAGAAAATATGGGACGAAGCTTCTTCTATCTCCAACGAAGAGAAAAAACTAGATAAAATGGTAGCTGCCAATGATTTATTGGAAGACAATACCATTGGAAACCTTCGAAACATGAAAGATAAGATTTCCAGTCTTAAATCAAAGAAAGAAAGCTTATTGGGTATGAAAACTCCTAATTATCAAGTAGAACAACGTGCAAAAAATGCTTTTGTAACTGTTGAAAATGCATTAAGAAATGCCGACAAAGTGATTTACCTTACCAATGAAGAATATAGAATTGAAGAGGTTCCTGGCAATATTGACAGAGCATGGACATCTTTAAAAGATGCTTATAAAGAAGTTGAAATTATCATTGATAATATTAACAAAGAAAACAAATCAGTTGCTGATGAAAAAACTAAAAAAGAACAAGATATTAAAGATGAAACAAAAAAGGCAGAAGAAGCTGTAGCTGATGTAAAATGTGAATATTGTGGAACTATGAATGCGCATGATTTCAAAAAATGCAAATCTTGCGGTGCTCCCAGAGATAAATAATTTGAATATTTTCGAATACAATCCTTGTTGGAACTTATATTCAGCAAGGATTTTTCGTTTTTAAAAGGCAATTTATATAATAGTTTGTATTAAATTTGTAAAAATATCTCATATCTAAAATTAAAAATATGCCAAACTTAAGTACTACTTATTTAGGATTAAATCTTAAGAACCCAATTATTGCTGGAAGTTCAGGTTTAACGGATTCGTTAGCAGGAATAATAAACCTTGAAAAAGCTGGCGTTGCCGCAGTAGTGTTAAAATCTATTTTTGAAGAAGAAATTGTTGCTGAAATGGATTCAAGTCTTAAGAAAATGGCATCAGAGCGTTTTATATACCCTGAATCTCTTGAATTTTATGAAAATAATGATGAAGAAAACATTTGTTTAAAGTATCTTGACCTAATCAGAAGTGCTAAATCAAATGTTAAAATTCCGATTATTGCAAGTATTAATTGTGTTACAGCAGATTATTGGACTTATTTTCCAAAACAAATCGAACTTGCCGGGGCTGATGCACTTGAGCTTAATATATTTATTTTACCTTCAGACTTTAACCGTGATAGGTCAGCAACAGAAAAGGTATACTTTGATATTATTAAGAAAGTATTGGAACAAATCAATATACCGGTATCAGTAAAACTAAGCAGTTATTTTTCAGATTTGGCCCTTACTTTACAAAAAATTGCACAAACTCCGATTGCTGGTTTGGTTTTGTTTAATAAGTTTTACAATCCAGATTTTGATTTAGATAAACTAGAAGTAACATCGGGCAAAATATTTAGTTCACCTGATGATTATTATATACCGCTAAGATGGATTTCAATTTTATCCGGCAGAGTCAGTTGCAGTCTAGCAGCATCAACAGGAATTCATGACGGTGAAGCTGCTATCAAGCAAATACTTGCAGGGGCTAATGCTGTGCAAATCACTTCTACAATTTACCAGAATGGTCTTGGACAGGTGCAACAAATACTTGAATATATACAATCATGGATGAATAGTAAAGGATTTGAAAACATAGAAGATTTCAGGGCTAAAATGAGCCAGAAAGCCAGTGATAATCCTGCTGCCTATGAAAGGGTTCAATTTATGAAATATTTCCGTGGGCACAAACCATTTGAAGGATAACAAACATTTTCATAAACCATATTTGTTAGTTTCCTATTTTGAGAAATAGTTACATTGACTTGTGTAAAAGTTCATGTATATTAAAATAGGTCTATGATTTTAAATTAGAAATGAACTTTAATTTCATTTCTAATTTAAAGAATTAAATCATTCTCTGTCTAAGTTTTTTAATATCTTCCTGCATTTTAAGAACTATTGCTTCTTGTTCAAGTTCTTTGGCTTTAGAATGTGTAAAATCAGTAACAATACAGAATATTTTTGCAAATTTGCCTCCCTCATCATAAAATGGAGTAAATGTTTCGTAAAACCAGTGTGATTCACTGTTAATCATATAATGATTGGTTTTTCTAAAAATATGTCCAGATAACAAATTGGGAATGAAATTTTGAATATCAATTTCTTTTGCTTGTTCCTCCGACATTAAATCATCTAATTTTTTTCCTTTAAGTTCATTAAAACTTAATCCTGTCATTTTTAAAAATCTATCATTTGCTTCAATAAATTCTCCATTAATTGAAAGTGAATAAGTTCCAATTGAGTTGTCAACTGCCTGTTCAATATTTTTAAAATCCATTTTGGTTTTATCCATTTCTGAATTATGCTCATCATTTACCTTTCTTAAAATGGAAATCTCTGATTTATATTGATTAATTATAGTTTTATTCTGTTCTTTCTCTCTTTCTTCAATTGCTCTATACTCGATTATAGATTTTTCCATTTCTTCGATTTGTTTTCGGGATTCTTCTTCTTGTTTGGTTAGTCTTTCGGATTTCTCGTTAGATTCCTGAAGAAGTTTAGAAGTATGGAGATTAATTTTAGCACTTGAAATAGTGGAGGCAATACTTTCACCAATCTTTTCAACAAACTCTATTTGATAGTTTTCAAAATTATTAAGAGAGGCTAATTCTACAACCCCGTATACTTGCTGATTAAGTTTTAAAGGTACAATCAGCAAACTTCTTGGATCATCTTTACCCATTCCCGAAGTAATATGGATGTAATCTTTAGGTATTTCACTCATAAAGATGGTTTCATTTTCCAAAACACACTGGCCAACCAAAGTCTGTCCTATTTCAATGCGTTTTTCTACATATTTTCTACGGTCATAAGCATAATAAGCAATTAATTCCAGAAAAGTATCCTGTTTGTTGTCATCGTTAATAATAAAAAGTCCACCAACACTGGCATCAAGGTACCTTACAAGACGGGTAAGAATTTGATTAGTCAGTTCTTCAAGGCTGTCTTTACTTTCGCGAAGCATTTCACCAAACTCTGCCAAGCCCTGTGATGTCCAACTTCTCTGGAAATTTTCAATTCTCCTCATCTCTGCATCTTCAGATGCTTTTTTCAGATTGTCCCTCATTAAAAGGAGAGAATTTCCAAGTTCGTCATTTGAACCTAAAGGCTCAAATCCACTTTCATAGTTTCCTTTACCGATTTCTTTCGAGAATTGCGAAATTTTCCTTAAACCATTAATCAAATCGTTTAACGCTTTTCCCATTTCACCAATTTCATCAGACTGCGCTTCTACTTCTTTTTCGGGCAATTCCCCTTTGCTCATATTAATAAGTATTTTTTTGAGCAAGTTAATTGGTCTTACAAGAGTGTTTGTAACTATAAAAGCGATAATTAAAATGGCAAAAAACAGGATAACTCCAGACCAGATAATCAAATTTTTAAAATTGTTAAAAGAAGCAGACATATTGGCATTTTCTTTGGCCATCCGGTCATCAAACTTGCTGCTTAAATCACTTAACATTTTAAGAATACGGTCTGTTATTTTCATAACAATTCCATTTTCCTCTACATTGGCATCGGCATCCCATCGATTGGTTGTGTTGTCATAATCACTTGCAGAAGCCAATTGATTCATGATTTTTTTATGCTCAATCATTAAAAGGTCTATGGATTGGAAAATGCTGTCGAGTTTGTTTTGGTCAGCAATTTCCCATTTTTCAGATAGTTGTTTGATGGAATTCTTTAATTGGGGATATTTGGTTTCTTGTAATTTTATGAGTTGTAATTTATATTCAGTGCTGTCATTTCTTTCAGCCACCCAGTTTTTAATAAGCATTTTAGACTCCGTCATCATAATTGATAATTCGTCAACATATTTAGTAGAGGGCTGATATAGTGCATCAATATCCCTACTTATGCTTAGGTTCAATTGTAGTGTTGACCAAGAGAAAACACTTGTTAGAAACACGAAAATCATTAGTACGCCAAAGCCAATACCAATTTTATTTGCAATAGTAAAGCGAAATTTCATTATCTAAATAACTATTATTCTATATAAATACTTTAAAAGTTAATTAATGTTGAAACCAACTATCAATAAACACATTACATGCATTCTGTGCAAGAATCAAATATATGAATTAATTCTAACTTGTAAAAATATATACAACAAATAAGCCAAATTAGGTTAATTGCTAAAATGAATCATTGAAAGTGGCACTAAATTAAATTTCCATTTTCACCAAATTTTAAATGAAAGTTGCGCCATAAATTATTCAAATACATATAGTTTACTTGAAAAAACAAAAAAGTTACTCTATTGAAAAATATGAATCTTATTCCGGCAAAGATTGTTTTATTGTTTTCGCACAGAACACCATGAATAATCGTGTTTTGTTTAAATTATCTGATCGGAATGGAAGCAAGTGTTTCGGCTAAAAATTTGTAGAATTTACCGACACTTTCAATATGAACTTTTTCATCAGGTGAATGTGGATAACGTATTGTAGGGCCAAATGAAATCATATCAAGGTGAGGATATGTGGCTCCCAAAACCCCACATTCCAATCCTGCATGGATAACTTTTACTTCTGGAATTTTGCCGAAATTATGTTGGTACACTTTCTTCATGATATTCAAAATTGGAGAACTGGTATTTGGTTCCCAACCAGGGGAATTACCATATTGCTCAACCTTGGCACCATATTTTGCAAATATTTCTTTAATTTGTATACAGAGGTCTTTTTTTGCTTGTTCCGAAGAACTCCTATGAAAAAGAGAAACTGTAATTGTTTCATTATCTGATTTTACGATTGCCAGATTTGATGAAGTCTCGACTACTCCTTCGATATCTCTGCTCATTTTTATTACACCATTTGGACAAAGATGAATAGCATTTAACAAATTATCAAAAGTATCAACATCAATAAAACTTTTTGGCATGTCGACCTCAGCTATCGAAATAGTAAAATTCCGATCATTATTAAGTGTCTTTTTATAATAATTTTCAATTTCCTTACTGAATTTAAAAAAGTTTTCAACTTCATTTTCAGGCAAGGCAACAACTGCATGAGATTCCCTGGGAATAGCATTCCTTACATTTCCTCCGTTAATACTTGATAGAATGAGTCCAAAGTGCTGATTTGCATTAATTAATAGTCGATTCATCATTGCATTGGCATTGCCCCTTTTAAGGTTGATATCCAATCCAGAATGTCCACCTTTTAGTCCTTCAATGCTGATTTTAAATGATTTAAATGATTTTGGAGCAAGCTCTTCCTTATAATTAAAAATAGCTTTTGTATCTGCTCCCCCTGCACATCCAATGTACAATTCACCTTCGTCTTCAGAATCCAGGTTTAATAATATTTCACCATGAAGCATTTCTGATTTCAGTCCAAATGCTCCAATCATTCCAACTTCTTCTGCAATAGTGAAGAGCGCTTCTATCGGTCCATGTTCAATGTCTTTTGATGCCAATAGTGCAAGTATGGCTGCAACCCCTATCCCGTTATCTGCACCAAGTGTAGTTTGATTTGCACTTACCCATTCTCCGTCAATATATGCCTCAATGGAATCATTAATAAAATCATGAATTTTGCCAGCCTCTTTTTGAGGCACCATATCAAGATGCGCTTGGAGAATCACTCCTTTGCGATTTTCCATTCCTTTGGTTGCCGGTTTTTTTAAAATTATATTACCAGTTTGGTCAATCTGTGTTTCAAATTGATTCGTTTTTCCAAAATTTTCTACAAATTCGACGACTTTTTTCTCGTATCTCGATGGTCGTGGAATTTGAGTAAGTTGATAGAAATATGACCATAAATCCAAAGGCAATAATTTCTTTATATCTTTATCCATTTTATTAGAAACTTAACTGGTTATTGCAATTTGACCGTTAAATGTAGAAAATTTTTTTCTAAACAAAAATATTATACATTAGTCTTTCAAAATGGACAACTATAGACTATTTAAAAGTATTGGTATTATGTTTGTTTAAGTTTTTCATGCAAATAATTTTTTATGGATATTTCGGAAGAAGAACTGGAAAAAATGTATAACTGGATTTTGACATCCATGAAATCGAATACCTGGTATCCAATTAAAACTGATAAAGCATATGATGTGATTATCAGACTTTTCGAGGAAGGATTGATTGATTTCTGCGAATTTGATGAAAATGGAACTCATTTTAGAAAAATAGAAACTGGACTTTTAAACAATATAGATTTGTAAAGAATTGAATTAATTCTGAATATTTAAAAAATATTATTTTTTATTATCAATTATATTTTTTTTTATCTAAATCGTTAATAATTTTTAAAGTAGATATTTGACATATGAAAAAGATAGTGCTTTTACTTTTACTGGTGAAATTTTTGAATAGTTCATTATATGGTCAGGAGATTATTCCACCAAGTTCAATAAAATGGTACAGCCTAAATGAAGCATTAGAATTGGCAAAAAAAGAACCGCGCCCAATAATGATAGATGTTTATACAGATTGGTGCAGTTGGTGTACATTTATGATGAAAACGACATTTTCAAATACAGGCATTTCAAATTATATCAATTCCTATTATTATGCGGTTAGATTTAATGCCGAAACTTTAGATACCGTCGAATACAAAGGTGTGAAATATTTCAATAGACGTGTTGGCCGGCAGCCGGTGCATGATTTAGCTTCAATTTTACTCGATGGAAAATTTAGCTATCCATCAATAGTATACTTCGACAGAGAAGGCAATAAAACAGTTGTACCTGGCTATAAAGAGCCAAAAGACATCGAACCAATTCTAGTTTTCTATGCCGAAAACGTTAACAAGACGGCCTCGCTTGATGAATTTATTCTTAATTATATGTATAGCTTTCCATCTGCTTTTGAAAAAGATCATTCAATTTTTAAAATTGATGCCAGTTTAAAGCCAGATACTTTAGGATCTATAAAATGGGTAACTCCTGAAAAAATTGCTGAACTTCAAAAGAAAAACCCAAAACCAATTCTTATGTATTTTTATACAGATTGGTGTATTAGCTGTAAAGTAATGGATAAGACGACATTCGGGAACCGGGATCTAGTATCAAAAATAAATAGCAAGTATTACCCTGTTAAAATCAATGCTGCATCTCAAGATACTATTAGTTTCCTTGGCAAAAAATATGTTGGAAATGGTGTCAATCAGCCCCATCAAATTACACAGACTATTTTGGCAGGTAATTTTTTAATGCCCGCAGTTGTTGTTTTTGATGAAAAGAATGTACAGATAAGTAATTTGAATGGTTACTTAGTTAAAAGTCAGCTGATTCCTTTAACGGACTATTTCTACGATAAATCATATAAGAAATTAACATTTCAGGATTATTTAAAGACATATACGAATGGGAAAAAGACAAATGAAGAAAAGTTGGTTAACTAGATTTTCTTCATTTATTTTTGCTTGTTGTTTTTATTGTAATGATTGCTGAAAATAGTTGGACTAATTCTCAAAAGGAATTTCTGATTGTTGCAATATTTTCGCGTCTTCCAAATCCACAATTTTTCAAGTTGAAAATTCCGAAAATCCACAATTGTAATCTGTATCCTCACTTGACTCCCCCAACAAGTATATCCTCAATTTCCTTTAAAAAAATAAAAAAATCATTTTCATTTTTTATCTTTTTATGATGCCTGGTTTTTTGTTGAATTTGTTCTTTTAAATATGGAAACTGAATATAAATAGCCTTTTGAGTAGCCTGATTAAATAGAATTGTTTTATTGTTAATAAATAAAACATAAATCGGTTTTGAAGCATATATTTGAAACATTCCATTATCTCGATAACTAATCGCGTTTGGCTTTATGCGCCGGTAAACGTATAGATCAATTTTTCCTGAAAATATAAATTGACAAAAAACATCAGTTTCTAAATTCAACTTACTACCCGCAATATTTATAAAATGACAGGTTTGTTCCTTGTCATATAAATAAAATTCAGATACTGCCTGGTTATCAATTTTTATTTGCCCTACTTTATTACTTAGCATTACTAGTTGATTAGTAAAACCATTATATTTCAGAGATAAATTACTAACTTGCTGTCCATCCGACAATATAACCTTTCCTGGAATCCAATAATCCTTAAAATAAATATTTAAAAATTTATATCCGGGATCATTGTATTTTTCACCAGTCAGTAATTGAAATGCATAATTATTCAATTCCGATGAATCATTTAAAACAGCTTGCTGAGCATAAATACTACGATTTAATACTATGGCAATCAATATAATTATATATTTTTTCATTTTTTTTTAAATTAATGATATACTTTAATTTTTGCATAACCAACTAAAGGGATTCCATTACCAGAATACCCATGAACTTCAATAAGGTATTCACTTAAATAGTCAGAAGCATAAAATTCAACTTTATTTTCTTCATTGGGTTTTAACGAAATGTTCGGATTCCAATATAACAACTGTCGAAAATCAGGGCTAAAATCTTGATTTTTAGATTTTTCATAAATCGGAGTTTCATAGGTAGCTTTTTCACTTAACTTTTCAATTTTAAGTTTATTAAATGGCTTGTTAAATTGGATTGAGTTAATTTGGTTCTTGCTCGAAAAAACAGACAAAACACCAGTAAAATTGAGCATCCCTTTAACTTTTAAGATGTTACATATTGCTATCCGACCTATATCATTAGATGTTAATCCACCTATTTGGCCAATATTATCAATTGGAACGCCATCAAGAAAAATTTCAGGTTGATAATTAAAGTATGTTTTTGTTATAAAATTCGCAATATAGATTTCATAACCACTTTTTTCTTTTGTCATTTTCACACCCATCAAAATATTTTCGGCTATTTCTTTAAAATCATTTAGCGGAATAAATCTTGCAGGAAACACTACTGCAGTAGGGTATTTGTATACCAATGGAAATGAAATATTTTCATTTATATTATCTTGACGGAACACAACCTTTTTCGAGTTATAAGTTTTCTGTATTTGCATAATATCCTGACAGTTGAATATGTATTTTTTCATTTCAATAGTCAGTTTGGGCAATACCGGCACAAATCTGCTTTTTAAATTATACTTGTCTTCAATTTTAATTTCTACGTTTTCTTTACCTGAACTATTGTTTCTTAGTTTTAGGATTAAATCTTTACCTAAATAATAATTATTCAATAAAAACTGAAAATTACCCTGACTATCGGAAAATGCGTATTGAAGATTGGCTGCTGTGTCTGGAGTAGAGATATAGAGACATTCGTCCTTAACAGATTGATCATTATTTGAAACCCTCCCTCTAAGATAAATCCCTTTTGTTTCTGGAAAGAAATCTATAGTAGGATCAGAATTAATATTTCCATTTTTTCGAATTGAATCTTCTTTAAGAAATGATTCGAATAAGTGAGAATTAGGGTCAGATTTCGAATCTATAAATGGATTAATTTCTTTTACGGAAATTGAGATATTTGAGTTAGCATGAGAAAATAGTGGATTATCACAGATTATTTTAATCTTTATCTTTTCCCGAACATTAAAACTATCCTTTTCCAATTCAATTTTCAAATTTGAAACTTTGTTTTGATATTGTATAATATCGTCTTTTACAATGCGGTGTTCATTCAAGACCGAATCGCTTACAGAAAAGTCTTTTAACAATTTATCAAAACGGTTTATAATTAGAATATTTTTATGAAAAAAGGATTTTTCTTCAAAATTTCTCATATAATTAGTATATGCAAGAAATTGATAAACATTTGATTTTAAAGTATCTGGAATATAAATTGAACCAAAAGATTTTCCTTTTTCTAATTTTACAGCTGATTTTACAATATTGCCGTCACTACTTCTTAAAACAATATAAGCATATTCGCTCATCTGAATATCTGCGCTTGTATCAGAACTAATCAGATATAATTTGAAAAACAAATAATCTCCAGCAATATACAAATCCTTGTCTATGTGCACATTGATACTTTCAAAGTATGGTGTATAAACAACATTGTTCGATTTTGACCTAGAGGAATATAATTGTGCCTCAAGTTGATAACTATGCATGGTATTCAAAAACACAAGCAATACTAAATAAATAATGAAGTTTTTTTTCATAGGTTTAATAATTGTAAATCCAAAAAGATGGATATTGATTATATAACATACCGGTAGCTGGAAGATTTTCAATATCCATCGGATTTATCTCTTTAAATCTGCCAGTTTTATCTTGTTCAAAATCTGAAAAAGAAAAAGTACGCATATTGGTTGATGATACTTCAAATACACCTAAAACTGGCTCTTCAGGGTTATCAATGTTAGTGATATTGCCACGTACCTGAAACGAAACTGGATCGAAAATCCGGTTATTGGCTTGTAGTTGCTCATTGATTGATTTATAAATTTTATACACGTCCTCATTTATATGATACTTTTTTATTGTAATTCCAAAATAATAGAATTTTTTAAAAAATGTATGATCCAATTTATATGGATAAATGGGAGAATAAAACTCTTCCTTAACTATACTAAAATAGGTAGTATCTATAGGACAAAATGCCAAAGTATGTATATTTTCGATTGAATTATTATATTCATGTTCATTCAAATTAAAAAATTGATTTGGTTCATATTTTTTCCAACTATTAAACATATGTGGAAATGAATCTGGCTTTATCACAAAAATCAGTCTTTGAGTGTATTCAATTAATACAGAATTGGAGAATCTATAATAAGGTGCAACTTCTAAAGAATTATTCAAAATAGTCTTAAACTCCAATCCAGACAATGTTTTCAAGATCAATTCACCATTTTTATTTGTTTGCAAGGTTTTTGATGTCACAACTGCAGAAACTGAATCCAATCCTGATTTTGGAAACAAAGTTTGAGGTGATGATTTATAATATTTATTCGTTTTTGTCTTTATTGAAAGAGTATAAGCTCTACCATACTCATAATGAAATGCTTTAGATTCATAGATACCTGGATCTTTTTCAATGAAATCAAATTCTCTGCCTAAATCATCACTAACAATCAAAATTGCTTCCTCCTCCGGCAAATAAGCCTGATTCCTGAAAGGAACTGCATTACTTAATCTAACGGAAATAATATTTGATGCATCTGTAAGTAAACCATCTACCACGAGCATTTTTTGTGCTTCATCCAATTTGGGATAAAATGCTTCTTTACAACTATAGCAATAAATAATAATTAAAATTAAAACCAATTGTTTGTATTTATACATATAATAAGGTATGTATTTCATTGAGATTCAAAATATAATTTCTAAAATTTGTAATTTGTGCTTTAATATCAAACTATTTCAAAAAGCTCATTAAAGATTAATAAATTAAATTAATACATATTCTCAGTCTCAATGATCAAAAATCCAAAAAGATGGATACTTAAAATATAAAATTCCTGTAGGAGGAAGATCCTCAATATCTAATGATTCTATTTCCTCAAATTTAATGGTTTTATTAGCAAGAAAATCCGAAAAGGAATAGGTTCGCATGCTGGTTGAAGCTACTTCAAAAACCCCTAAAACTGGTTCTTCAGGATCGTTGTCACTTGTAATATTGCCCCTTACCTGAAACGAAACAGGATCAAAAATTCTATTTTTTGCCTCAAGTTGATCATTTATTTCTTTATAATATTGGTATACATCGGAATTTAAATGATACTTTTTTATGGTGATTCCAAAATAATACAAACTTCTGAAATATGTATGATCTAATATCATTCCATTACGAGTAGAAACCCAGACCTCCTCTTTACCGATAGAAAAGTAGCTAGTGTCAATAGGACAAAATGCAAGTTCATGCGCTTGTACATCAGAACTATTAAACCCTGTTTCGTTCAAATTAAAGAACTCGTTTGGCTGATATTTTTTCCAACAATAAAAAGGCAATGGCAAAGAATCAGGATTTGCAGCATAAACCAGTTTTTCAGTATATTCTATTAATACTGTGTTTGAAAACATATAATAAGGTGAACTTGTGGAAGAATTATCCAATTTTGTTGAAAACTCCAATCCTGGCAATGATTTCATTATTAACTCACCATTCTTTGTTGTTTGTAATGTTTTTGATGTTACAACAGAAGAAACAGAATCCAAGATGGATTTAGGATATAATTTTTGAGGTGATGATTTATAATATTTGTTTTTTTGGGTCTTGATGGCCAAAACATAAGTTCTGCCATATTCATATTGAAATGATTTAGTTTCGTAAACTCCTGGATCTCTTTCAATAAAACTAAATTCTCGGCCTAAATCGTCACTGACAATCAATGTTGCTTTTGATTCGGGCAAATAAGCTTGATCCCTAAAAGGAACTGCATTACTTAAACGTACAGTTATGATATTAGATTCATCAGTTAGTACACCATCGACCACAAGTATCTTTTGTGCCTCATCCAATTGTGGGTAATAGGCTTCTTTACAGCTATTGCAATAAACTACTATTAAAATTAAAACCAGTTGTAAATATCTATTCATCATTAAATGTTATATTTTAGTTGATAATCGAAAAATTAATTCTAAAAATAATTCATTATTGCCAATGGATTCCATCAAGATAATATATCTGGATCTTTTCTATTATTGGTATATCCAGAATGGAGGATAATGATTATACCATTTGCCCTCATAAGGGATTTTATCCATATCAAAAGGTTCTATCTCCTTAAATCGCCCACTTGGATCAAGATGAAAATCAATAAATGTATAAGATCGGATACTTGTTGATGCAACTTCAAAAATTCCCAATACTGGCTCTTCAGGATCATTGTCGCAGGTTATATTGCCTCTTACTTGAAAGGAAACCGGATCAAAAATCCTGTTATTTGCTTCAAGCTGATCGTTGATATCTTTATAATATTGATGTACATCTTTATTTATATGATATTTTTTTACTGTAAAAACGTATTGGTATAAGTATCTGTTATATGTTATGGAAGACAATGGGTAATCACGATGATGGTACTCGTACACAATACTAAAATAAGAAGTATCATTTGGACAAAAAGACAAAGTATGCCTATGCTCACTTAAACTATTCACAGGTTCGCTTAAATTGAAAGATTGGTTGGGGAAATATTTTCTCCAACAATCAAAAAGCTCCGGAAGTGTGTCAGCAGGAAAATCATATGTTTGCTTTTCACGGTATTCAACCAAAACTGTGTTTGAAAACCGAAAATAAGGAGAACTTGTTGAACTATTTTTTAACAAGACCGAAAATTCGAGACCAGGTAGTGTCCTAAGTATTAGCTTACCATTCTTTGTAGTTTGAAGGGTTTCTGTTGTAATAACATCTCTAACAGAATCCAATTCTGACTTTGGGAATAACGTCTGCGGGTAAGATCTGTAATATTTATTTTTGCTGGTTTTGATAAACAAAGAATAGGTTCGACCATATTCGTATTGAAAAGATTTGGATTCATAAACGCCTGATTCTGTTTCTTCAAAATCAAATACTCTGCCTAAATCATCACTTACAATTAAAATTGCTTTTTGCTCAGGCAGAAATGCCTGATCACGAAAAGGAACGGCATTACTCAAACGCACGGTTATGATATTAGATTCATCTGTTAGCAAACCATCGACCACAAGCATTTTTTGCGCTTCATCTAATTTGGGAAAATATGCTTGTTTACATCCAGTATAAATAATGGAGGTAATACATAATACAAATTGCAAGTACTTGTCCATCAGTATGTAATATTATATTTTAACTATTAGAGAAACTACTATCAAATATTTTTCATTCGAAATTAATTTCATAAAATATTTTTTCATTAAGCTAATATTTGTAAATCCAGAATGGCGGATAATGATTGTACCATTTTCCTTCATAAGGAATTACGTCCATATCAAATGGTGCTATTTCCTTAAATCTCCCTGTCACGTCAAATTTAAAATCAGAAAATGAATACGACTTCATGCTGGTTGAGGCAACTTCAAAAACCCCCAATACGGATTCTTCAGGATCATTATCAGAACTAATATTCCCCCTTATTTGAAATGAAACAGGATCAAAAATCCTGTTATTTGCTTCAAGCTGCTCATTGATTGATTTATAATATTTATATACATCTGGATTTATATGATACATTTTTACCGTAAAAGCGAAATAGTAAAGGTATCTAATATATGTGATTGAAGGCAATGGGCTGCGATCCCAGTATTCATAAACAATACTTAGATATGAAGTATCAATTGGACAAAATGCAAGAGTATGTCTATGTTCGTCTAAATTATTTATTGGTTCGCTTAGATTGAAAGATTGGTTGGGAAAATATTTTCTCCAACAATCAAAAAGTTCCGGAAGTGTATCAGGGGGCCAACTATATATCTGTTTTTCCAGGTATTCTACTAATACTGTATTTGAAAACCGAAAATTAGGTAAACTTATTGAATTATCTTTTAACATGATTGAAAATTCAAGACCTGGTAAAGTTTTAAGTATTAGCTCACCATTTTTTGTTGTCTGAAGAGTTTTTGTTGTAATTAAATCCTCAACAGAATCCAGATCTGACTTTGGGAATAAAGTTTGTGGGGAAGATCTATAATATCTGTTTTTACTTGTTTTTATAAAAAGTGTATAAGTTCTGCCATATTCATATTGAAACGATTTGGATTCATAAATTCCCGGATCCTTTTCCTGAAATTTAAACTCTCGCCCCAAATCATCACTCACCATTAAAGTAGCTTGTTGTTCAGGCAAATATGCTTGTTCCCGGAAAGGAACAGCATTGCCTAAACGAACCGTAATTATATTCGATTCATCTGTAAGCGAACCATCAACCACCAGCACTTTTTGTGCTTCATCCAATTTGGGATAATAAGGTTCTTTACAACCATTACAATAAATGAATGTTAAAAATAAACCCAATTGTAAATATCTATTCATTAAATTAAAAAAATTTAATTTTTATTGATTTAGTGATCATAAATCCAAAATGAAGGAAACTTACCAATTCTAAACTTACCATTTTCAGCAATATTTTCTATGTCTGTTGGTTCAATCTCTTTATAATTTAAAGTTCTATCTGAAAGAATATATGAAAATGAATAAGTACGCAAACTAGTCGACGATACTTCAAAAATCCCTAATACCGGCACTTCTGGATCATTGTCGCAGGTTATATTACCTCTGACCTGAAACGAAACCGGATCAAAAATCCGATTCCTTGCTCCAAGTTGATCATTTATAGCTCTATAATATTCATAAACATCTGCATTTAAATGGTATTTTTTTATTGTAATTCCATAATAATAGATCTGCCTATCGATTTCACCAACGGTTACTGGGGGATAACCACCCATCAGATCCTCATGAATAATATTAAAATACTTACTATCAACAGGACAAAATGCAAGGTTTTGATTATTTTCCTCCAAATCGTTAAGTCTGGTATTGTTTAAATTAAAAAATTCGTTGGGCTTATATTTTTTCCAGGCATAAAAAAACCCTGATTCTTCAGCTGGAAGCGATGGATCTCCTATATTTTCAGTATATTCTATTAATACTGTATTTGAAAACCTAAAATTCGGTGAACTTATTGAATCAGTTTTTAAAATGGTTGAAAACTGAAGTCCCATCAATGTTTTCAATATCAATTTGCCGTTTAAAGTGGTCTGAAGTGTTTGTGCGGTTACTATTGATTTTACAGGTTCCAGTTCCGATTTAGGGAATAAGATTTGAGGTGAAGATCTATAATACTTGTTTTTCCGAGTTTTGATAACCAACGTATAAATCCTTCCATATACGGATTGAAAAGTACTATCTTCGTACACTCCATGTGACTTTTCCTTTAGATTATAGGTTTGGCCGGCATCATCGTTGACAAATACTGTAGCTCCGTATTCCGGAGAAATTTCCTGATCCTGAAATGGAGTTGTATTGCTCAAACGTACAGTAATTGTATTAGATTCATCTGTTAACAGACCTTCAACTACAAGCAATTTTTCAGCCTCGTCAATTTCAGGGTGGTAGGCTTGTTTGCATGCTTGACCCAAGATTAAAACTGAAATTAAAAAAATCACAATGAGTTTATTCATCACTATTTAAAATATAAAATTGTAAGTGAAGGTTGGCAATGGACGGCCAATAATATACATTTTATATAAACTATATCGAGATTGGTTAACATTATATGGACTCTGTTCTTTTTGATAAAAGATAGAATACGCATTTTTACGTGCATATACATTAACAATTGATAAAGTCCAATATCCTTTCCAGCTCTTTTTAATTTTTAAATTTTCGTAACGTGAGATAGAAATATCCAGTCGATGGTAATCTGGCATTCTGTATTTTCCTCTATCTGAATAATAGGCTACCCTGTAACCTTTTATGTTATAATTCATTTCAGGCAATGAAACCGGACGACCAGTGTTGTAATTAAAAGTAAATGCAAATCGCCAGCGCCGGTTAATATAATATCCTCCATTAATTACCAGATTGTGAGGTCTATCCAATGTAGCTGGAAATAATTCGTTCTTGTTAATTTTTTCTTCAAAAATAGCTGAATTAGTTTTTCTTAATGATTTTGAAAACGTATAACTAATCCATCCGGTTAATTTACCGTTATTTTTCTTTATAAAAGTTTCAATTCCAAAATTTTGCCCTTTTGCATTAATCAAATCTGCTTCAATATGGTCGTTAAGAATTATTTTAGCTCCATTTTTATAGTCAATCACATTTTTATAAGGTTTATAATAAATCTCAAATGAAGTTTCATAATTTTTATTCTTTGTATTATTAAAAAAACCAATTGCAAATTGATCGCATACAAGCGGCTTAACATAATTATCACTCAACTTCCATAAATCGGAAGGAGTAATAACTGCAGTATTTGAGATTAAATTAATGTATTGATTAATTCGGTTGTAACTTAGTCTGATAGAATTATCCTGATTAAAATTATAGCGCATTGATATTCTGGGCTCAAAGCCTGAATAGGTTTTAATTTTATCTCCTTTATTATATATCACTGAATCGATAACTGTTGCTTCGGATTTCGGCACTCCATCTTCATAGATCCAAACCTTTTTGGGGCCTAAATAGGTATAATGTGAATACCGCAAGCCAATTTCAAAACTTATTTTATCGTTCATTTTATAATCATCGCTCAAAAAAGTAGCCCACTCAAGTCCTTGTTCATTTGGAACTGAATTTTCAGGTACTTTTGATTCAAATCCATATGGAGAAATAGTACCCGGTTTTATGTCGTAGAGGAATCCATTAGCACCAACTGTCACAACATGCTTGTCATTAATATTCCAAACTGTATTCCATTTTAAGTTCTTATATAAAATGGAATTATCGACCCTGTAAGCCTCGAATGGCTTGGCAGTATCACTTTCGGCTAGTCCAGACTGATAGTCACTTATTCCAGCCAAAAGACTTGTATAGATGCTACTGCTAAACCAATGTGTAAAACGCACAGATCCAAGGGTATTTCCATAATTATATTTCTGATTGCTTGAAAATCCAAATTTATCATTGCTCTTGTAACCAAAAACACTCAATTTATTTGTTTTATTAAACGAGTATGAAGCATAGAAGTTCAAATCATAAAACGATGCTGAACTATTCATTAAATCAGCATCGGGCATTTTTTTTAACATCCAGTCAGAATAGGAAGTTCGTCCTCCCAACAAAATGTATAACTTGGGTGTTACCGGAATTTCAACAGTCAATCTACTGTTAATTATTCCAATACCTCCTTTAACTGTAATCTTAGACAAGTCTTCTGTGCCCATTTTTATATTGAGAACCGAAGAAGCCCTTTCGCCATATGTAACAGGTATGCCTCCTTTATAAAGCGTCATACTATTTATCCCGTCCGAATTTAAAACAGATATTAGACCGAATAAATGTGAAGTATTAAAAACTGGTACATCTTCAATTAATACAAGATTTTGATCTGTACTTCCACCTCTGACATTAAATCCAGTTCCAAATTCACCAGTTGTTTGAATGCCAGGCATTAATGACAGACTTTTTATTAGGTCCGATTCACCCATAGTTACTGGCAATTCCTTAATGCTTTTTGAATCAAATTTTAAAACACTCATTTCTGTTCTCCTAAAATTGTCATCAATAACACTTCCTGTAATTGTAACTTCATTAAGATTGATAGTATTTTCATACATTTCAACTGTAATTTCTCCGTCACTTAATACTTTTAATATTTTAGAATTTTCATCATATCCAGGTGCACTAACTTTTAAGTCATGTTCACCAACTGGCAATACAAATGAAAATCTTCCCTTGTCATCTGCCGAAATTGTTTTTCCCAAATCCTTTATTATTACCACCGCTCCAGACAATGGTTTCTTCCTTTCTGAATCAATAATTTTTCCTTTAACTTGTACATTTGATTTGCTTCCATAATTAAGGACATCACCTACAACGAGGAATCGGTCCTTCTCAGAATCTTCTTTTTTATTTCCTGTAAGGGGTACAAAAACATAATATATTTCATTGAGATTGGTTAATGACAAATGTGATCCTTCTTCAAGCGATTTAATGGCTTCGTCCAATGGCATTTCCCCAATTTGATCATAAAATGTTCTCCCTTTAAACCATGAAGGATCATAAAAGAATTTTATCTTATATTTCTTTTCAAGTTTACTAACTATACTATCTAATGGAATATACGATTTAGATGTAATTTGTGCCTGAGAATTAAAGTTTTGCAATAAAAAGGCAACACATAAAAATAAACATGTGATAATTTTTGTCATAAATTATATTTATTTCAATTTTCAAATACAAATATTACATATCACAAAACTCTGTCTTTAGATTGTGAACAATGAAACATAGGTTAAATAAGGTAAATTATATTTAAACAGTACAATGTTAGTGAAAATTTAAATCAAAATACATGACATTTAATATCAATTTGAAATTAAATTTATGCATATCCAATAACGATATTTTATTGACAAGCATAAATTTGCTTTCAGTCAAAAACACTATTGTTCAGAAATTATGTATTTGATTATTCGAATTATTTGTACTGACAAAATAGGTCTGCTATATTCAATCCAGATTCAATTATATCAATTGCAAAAATAAATCAGGGAAAACACCAATTGCAATAATCATAAGTACAAGTATTACCAGCAAAACCTTGGTGCGGGCAGATAGGATAACTTTTGTTTCGGAGCCTACTTTTAAAAGCATAGCAATAATTATCTTGAAGTAATATGCTACACTTATGGCGGATCCTAAAATTGCAGTGATTGTCAACCAGATAAACCGGTTTTCAAGCGCAGTTGTAAAAATATTGAATTTGGCCATAAAGCCCGCTAAAGGAGGGATTCCTGTTAGCGACAATAAGAAAATAATCATTGCAATACTTAAAAACTTATTTTTTTTCATCAATCCGTTAAAAGCATCTACAGTTCCGGTTTTAATGTCTTCGCGAACAAGCATTAACACAACAAATGCACCTATTGTAGAAAGCAGATAAGCTGCGGAATAGTAAAACAATGCACCTGTAGTAAAGTTGTTAAAATTGATAAACCCCATTAATATATAACCTGTATGAGCAATACTCGAATAAGCTAACATTCTTTTAACATGACTTTGATGCAGTGCCGCTAGATTTCCTAACAAGATTGATCCGAAGGACAATACCCAAACAATTGGTCCCCAAAAGTCCTGTAAATTTGAAAAACACATACTGAATAATCTATAAAAAGCAGCAAGCCCTGCAATTTTTGCAACAGTTGCCATATAGGCTGTGACTAAAGTGGGTGAACCATGATATACATCAGGAACCCAAAAATGGAAAGGAACTGCACCAACTTTAAAAGCCATAGCAACTAATATAAGAATAATACCTGCTTTAAAAACCAAGGGTACTGAATCTTTGTTTTCAATTGTCCATTTACCAATTTCAAAAAGGTCGAAAGTGCCTGTGGTGCCGTAAATAAGTGTTATTCCAAACAAAAGTATACCGGTAGAGAAAGCACCCATCAGAAAATATTTCATGGCTGCTTCATTTGATGAGGGAGAGGTTTTTTTACTTCCTGCTAAAATATAAAGTGAAACTGACATAATTTCCAGACCAACAAAAAACATAGTCAAATTCCCCATCATGGTTATTGTAATGGCACCTACCAATGAAAAAAGCAGTACAGAATAAACATCCTCCATGGGTTTTTCAAAACTCCTAAAATAATGTCTTGCAATAAGGAAAATCAGAAATGTACCAAATATCATTAAAGTGCTAAAAACAGTTGAAAAATTATCAACAACAAGCATATTGTTGAAATAATGATTGGAATGGCCCCATTCGAGTGAGGAAAACACCAAAGCAACTAAAAGCCCCATAAAAACAACAGGTAATAGTATATCCTTTTTATTGGAAACTCCAATAATCATGGTAATCATTCCTAATACAGAAAGTGTGATAATGGTATTCATCGTATCTTTTTCCCTTTTATACTAAAATTGGTTTTGCTATAAATTTATCAAGTGATGCACAGCATTTTCAGAAAAGCCTGTAACCATTGTTGGATATAATCCAATTACAAAAATGGCAATAACAATTGGTATTGCAATAGCCATTTCCCTAGCGGTTAAATCTTCAAATATAGCTGTTTGTGCATTGGTCTGGCCAAAAATTGCTTTTTGATATAACCAAAACATATATACAGCGCCAAAAATAATTGACAATCCCGCAATTGCTGCAATAATTTTATTATATGAAAATAAACCTCCCAACATTAAAAACTCTCCAACAAAACCGTTTGTTAATGGCAAAGCTACATTTGCCAACATTACAATCATGAAAAATATGGCCAATTTAGGTGCCGATTTTGCAATTCCGCCAAGTTTGTCAATTTGTGTCGTTTTCATTCTTAAGAAGATGATATCGGCAATAAAAAACATAGCCACCACATTAATTCCATGTGAAATCATTTGAATAACAGAACCTGAAACAGCATTCTCCCCAATCGTAAAAATTGCAGCTGCCATAAGCCCCACATGTGAAAGAGAAGAAAAAGCAATTAACCTTTTTATTTCTTTTTGCCTGATTGCAATCAAAGCTCCATAAATTAATCCGATTACTGCAAATATGACAACATACTCTCCATATTGTTCAATGGCGAGTGGACATAGCGGAATTATAAACCTAAGAACACCAAACAATCCCATTTTCGGCATGAGTCCGGATAACAGCATACTTCCAGGAGTTGGGGACACTGTATATGTATCTGGTTGCCAGGAATGAAAAGGGAATATTGGAATTTTTACAGCAAGTGCAAGAAGAAAAGCCCAAAATACCCAAAATTGTTGGCTCTCGGTCAAATTCAATTTGCATATCACAAACAAGCTAAAAGTATGAGGATCTGGAGTTAGCGTATATACATAAATTATAGCTACCAGCATAAACAAGCTACTTGACAAAGTGTAAATAAAAAATTTCAAGGTTATTCTAATACGGTTTACCCCTCCCCAAACAGAAGTTATAAAATAAATAGGAACCAAAGCCAACTCCCAGTATATATAAAACAGTAAACCATCCAAGCTACCAAAAACTCCATATAATGCAGATTGCATCAAAAGTATCAGTGCATAAAAATTACCAGTTCCGGAATAATTTGAAGAAAATGATGACAATATGATTAGAGGCAATAAAAAAGATACTAGCATCACCAATAAAAATCCAATCCCATCAAGGCCAAATTCCAAATTCACACCTAAAGTTCTTATCCACGTCCAGTTCATGTAAAAGTTATATTCTAAACTTTTATCGAAAAGGAATGCTCCATAAATACAAATAAGAAGACTAATTATGGAAGAACCAAAAGCTAATTTTCGAATTAAGTCCTTGTCCTTCATGAAAAAAACAATCAAGGAAAAAGCAAATGGAACTAAAATCATTAAAAATGTCAACATACAATATCTTTAATTTAAATATATCGATATAGATTCAATAAAACTAATTTTAATATAAACAAAGCTGCTGTCCAATATATAAAAAGCACCTAAGACTCAGTAACAAAAAATCTCTGAATTAGAACAAATTAATCAATAACATTGCAATTATGCCAATAACAATTGCTAAAAGATAAAACCCAGTTGTACCAGTCTGTATTAACCGCAATTTATTTCCAGAATCAATCACTAAACTTCCAATCTTATTCACCAATTTATCAATACCCTTAAGTTCTATTACTTTATGCAAGAACTGTGAAAACCATAAAATGGGTTTAACTACTCCTTTATCATAAATTTCATCTATGTAATATTTCCTTGCAACTGTCTGAGTAACTATATTTGTTTTGGCATTTGCTTCTGAAGGAACTATTCCTTTTATACTAAATTTATAATAGGCCAAATATATTGCTACAGCACTGGCAAAAACAGTTATACCAATCAATATATATTCTTTCATTGGTGATGCATTCTGGTTTAATAGAAGGATTTTATGAACTGGTGCAAACACTGGGTTTAAAAATTCAGATAAATAATGTTTGCCACCAAATATCTCTGGAATTCCAATAAAACCTCCTAAAGCAGATAAAATAGCCAACAATATCAAACTTATATTCATAGTTTTAGAATGTTCACCCAAATGTTCCTTTTGTTTGTCGCTGCCCCGAAACGAAGTGAAAAATGTAAGGAACAACAACCTAAACATATAAAATGATGTTAAAACTGCTCCAACAACTCCCAATATCCAGAAAAGAATATTGTAATTAAAAGCACCCAGCAGAATCTCATCTTTTGAAAAGAAGCCTGATAATGGAGGTATTCCAGCAATAGCAAGAGAAGCTATCAGGAATGTATAATAAGTTTTGGGAAGATTTTTTTTTAGTCCACCCATTTTAGTAATATCTTGTTCGCCTTGCATGGCATGTATTACGCTGCCCGCTCCAAGGAATAAAAGCGCCTTAAAAAATGCATGCGTAATAAGATGGAAAATTGCACCAGTAAATGCTCCAACTCCTAATCCTACGAACATATATCCTAATTGGCTAATAGTTGAGTATGCAAGAATTTTTTTAATGTCGTTTTGATAAAGTGCGATGCTAGCAGCAAATAATGCTGTCACAATCCCAACAGATGCAACGACAACAAGGCTTTCGGGAGCAAGTGCATATAATATACCTGATCGGGCAACCATATAAACACCCGCGGTGACCATAGTGGCGGCATGGATTAATGCTGAAACAGGCGTTGGACCTGCCATTGCATCGGGTAACCAAGTATATAAAGGAATTTGGGCACTTTTACCAATAGCACCAACAAACAAAAGCATTGTAATCCAGAAAATAGCACAAGGACAACCTTCAAACACAGCCGCTTTACTAAAAACTATAGCATAATTAAAGCTTCCGAAAGTTTCATAAATCAGGAACATCCCAAGTAAAAAGCCAAAATCACCAATACGGTTCATAATAAAAGCTTTTTTTGCGGCATTGTTATATTCTGTGTTTTTAAACCAAAAGCCAATTAATAAATAGGAACATAGTCCTACACCTTCCCAGCCAATGAATAATATCACATAATTGGAACCCAGCACCAATAAAAGCATCGAAAACACAAACAAATTCATGTAAGCAAAAAATCGATTATAACCTTCATCATCTCGCATATATCCAATTGAATATACATGTATAAGAAAACCCACACCAGTAACAACCAGTAGCATAACAGCTGTTAATTGATCTGCAAGAAATGCAAACGGAATGGTAAAGTTTTCTGCCGCAATCCAATCATAAAGCTGAACTGTAATAGGTTGCTGTGTTTGCAATATATTCACAAAAACAAGAATAGACAGAACGAAGGATAAAAATATAGATCCAGTTCCAATAAAACTTGTAATGTTTTTAGGTAAGCGATTATAATTCAAGCCAATGGCAAGAAAACCGATAAGTGGAAATAAAGGAATAAGTGCAACAATATAGTTCATTTGTCAATTCAAATTATAAATTACCCTTTAAGTCGGGTCAATAAGTTAACATCAATGGAATGTGTAGTTCGATAGGTCATAACTAAAATAGCCAATCCTACAGCAACCTCGGCTGCAGCCACTACCATTACAAAAAATACAAAAATTTGTCCTGAAGGATCGCCTCTGTAAACTGAAAAAGCAACCAATAAAAGATTGACAGAATTTAACATCATTTCAATCGACATGAAAATGACCAGGGCGTTTCTTTTTACCAATACACCAAGCACTCCAATACAAAATAGAATGGTGCAAAAAATCAAATAATAATTGATTGGAATAACCTTGATTATTTCTTGTGTTCCTTCCATTTAATCTGTTTTAATAATTAATTTCTTTACGGCCAAGCATAACAGTACCAACCATTGCCGAAATAAAAAGTACTGATGCAAGTTCAAAAGGCAAAAGATATTGATTAAAAAGTACCTGCCCTAAATTTTTGACTGTACCAATTTGCAAGCTGGCAGGATCAAAAGCCGGGTCAATCTTTAATCCTTTCATTGCACCAATTAAGCTAACCAACAACAAACCTGCTGCAACTACTGCGGTTATTTGAGAAAATCTCGATTTCCTTTCTTCGGTTACATTGTTTAAATTCAACAACATAACTGTAAAAAGGAACAATACCATTATAGCTCCTGCATATACAATAATATGAACAACCGCAAGAAATTGTGCATTAAGCAAAATATAATGGCCTGCAAGCGTAAAAAAACTAAATATCAAATATAGTAGACTGTGTATTGGTCTTTTAGAAATCAACACCATTAATGATGAAAAAATCATGATGGTTGACAGTCCGTAAAAAATATAAAGATTCATATGCTTAGAAATTGGTCATTTGAAATTTGAACTTGCTTTTGTCGATTTAATCTTTTCAATCATATCTGTTTTAAATATGGATAAACTACTGGAAATCCATGCTCTAATTCACTTCAAGCACTTTATTTATTATGCCTTTGTGTTTTGTCTTTTTTAAATTCCAAAACTTCGGGAATTTGCCTTTTACTGATATCAATCCGAAGATCTAATTCAAGTGGTTCAACTAATTTGTCTTTTCCATATATGAATTTATCACGGCTATATTCCGCATCTACAATACGTTTGGTAAGAAAAATAGCTTCTTTTGGACAAGCTTCTTCACATAGTCCACAGAATATACATCTCAACATATTTATTTCATAAGTTTTGGCATATTTTTCTTCTCTGTATAGATGTTCTTCACTTGGCAAACGTTCTTCAGCAACCATTGTAATGGCTTCGGCAGGACAAGCCAAAGCACAAAGCCCACAAGCTGTGCAACGCTCCCTTCCTTGATCATCACGCTTTAAAACATGTTGTCCTCGATATATTTCCGAAAACTCCCGTTTCTCTTTGGGATAATCAATCGTAGCCTTCTTTGCAAAAAAGTGACTTAAGGTAATCATCATACCTTTAAATATAGCCGGAAAATAAAGTCTTTCGACAAAAGTCATTTTTTTGTTTGATACTATCTTAGATCTATTTGTAAGTTGCATAGATTCAATATTATAACTATTGCGTTAGTAAAACTACAACTCCTGTGATCACTAAATTTATGCAAGCAATCGGAATTAACTTTTTCCAACCTAACCTCATCAACTGATCGTAGCGAAAACGAGGCAATGTCCATCGAATCCACATAAAAACGAAAACTACGAATGATATTTTACAGAAAAACACTAAAAAATGAACCGCTGCAAGTGTATTTTGCGAAAAGCCCATATCATTTATAAATGGAAAATCATATCCACCTAAGAACAGAGCAGAAATTAGTGTTCCTGAAATAAACATATTGATATATTCGGCAAAAAGATAAAACCCAAGTTTCATGCTGCTATATTCAGTGTGATAACCACCAATAAGCTCCGTTTCACATTCCGGCAAATCAAAAGGTGCACGATTGGTTTCGGCAAAAGCACAAATAGTGAAAATAATAAAGCCAAGTGGTTGATAAAATGCATTCCAGTGCATTCCTTTCTGTTGTTCAACTATTTCAAGAATGCTTAGAGATTGGGCAGTCATCACTAATGTGACAATTGATATACCCAAAGCTAATTCATAACTGATCATTTGTGATGAAGCCCGAATAGCCCCCAACAATGCATATTTATTGTTCGAAGCCCAGCCACCAATCATTATTCCATACACTCCAATGGAAACAACTGCAAAAATGTAAAGAATTCCAACATTCACATCAGCCACTTGCAGCGCATATTGTTTACCTCCAATGACAACCGGTGTTCCCCAGGGAATTACTGCACTTGTAAGCAATGCTACAAACATACTTAACGAAGGACCCAGAATGTATAATAGCTTGTCGGCGCTTGAAGGAACAAATTCTTCCTTAAAAAAAAGTTTAATTCCATCGGCAAGCGGTTGCAATAAGCCCCATTTTCCTGCCCGATTTGGACCATAACGATCCTGGAAAAAAGCAGCTACTTTCCTTTCCATTAGGGTTGCATACATAGCGACCAAAAGGCTTAAACCAAAAATGGAAGCTATCAATACAATCTTAAATATTAGATAATCAATGTTCATTCTTTTATTTAGAAATTAGATTTTGTTCAATTGTTAATCCTGTGGTTCTGTTTTTTGCTCCAATGGCTTTATTATTGAACCTTTTTTTATCTTCATATAATGGTTTTGCGAAATCACTGATTGTTTGTCAATATTGGCTGGACTTTCTATTATCCAATCTTCTGAACCTTTTTTATCGAAGCGGCAAGTATTACATATAAACTCATCAACTTCTCCAAATTGATCCTTGCGTCCGGTAACCCTATATATTTCTTTGCCGAATTTCCAAACAGTTACCTTACCTGAGCAAGTTGGACAATCTCGATGAGCAAGGAACGGGTTCAGGAACCAAACCCTGCTCTTAAATCTGAAAGTCTTATCTGTCAATGCTCCAACAGGGCAAACATCTATAATGTTACCTGAAAACTCATTTTCGATAGAGTTCTGAATAAAAGTAGAAATTTCGGCAACGTCACCACGGTATAAAATACCATGAATCCGCTTTCCTGCAATTTGATCAGCAGTATAAACACAACGATAACAAAGGATGCACCGATTCATGTGCAACTTAACATATGGTCCGATATCTACCGATGGATAATCTCTCCGTTCCTCTTTGTATCGCGTGGTTTCCAAGCCATGTTCATAGCTAAGGTTTTGCAAATCACACTCCCCAGCTTGATCGCAAACCGGACAATCAAGTGGATGATTGATTAGTAAAAATTCAACAATTGCTTTTCGTGCTTCAAGCACTTCTGGTGAAGTAATGTTCTGAACCACCATTCCGTCGGCAACAGGTGTACTACAAGATGCAACCAGTTTAGGCATAGGTCTGGAATCTTTACCAGAGGATTGTGATACTTTTACCAGACAAGTTCTACATTTGCCTCCAGAACCCTCTAATTTTGAATAGTAGCACATAGTTGGCGGAACAATATCACCTCCAATAAGCCTGGCAGCCTGCAAAATAGTTGTTCCATCAGGTACTTCAACAACGTGATTATCAATGGTTACTTTCGCCATATTTACAATGGTTTTATTTTATGGAACAAACAATTTTTGGATATTCCCATGATCTTTATTTTTAATTTTTTCGGGATGTTTTACGTGAAATTCAAATTCTTCCCTAAAATGCCTTATTGCGCTTGCTACAGGCCAGGCAGCAGCATCGCCCAGCGGACAAATGGTGTTGCCTTCAATGTTTTTGGATATATTGACCAACAAATCAATGTCTTCTATTCTTCCTTGGCCATGTTCGATTCGATATAAAACTTTCTCCATCCAGCCAGTACCTTCGCGACAAGGTGAACATTGGCCACAGGACTCATGATGATAAAAACGGCTAAAATTCCAAGTATTTCTGACCATGCAAGCATCTTCGTCATAAACAATCAAACCACCTGAGCCAAGCATGGTACCCGATTCAAAACCTCCTTCAGCCAATGATTCATAGGTCATTAGCCTGGTTTCGTTTTTTGCGGTTTTGAAAACAAGATTTTCTGGTAACACTGGTACAGATGAACCTCCAGCAACTATAGCTTTTAATTTTTTTGAACCTCTAATCCCGCCACAATATTCATCTAAATAGATAAAGTCTTCAACACTTATGCCCATTTCAATTTCGTACACTCCTGGTTGGTTTATATGGCCACTGGCAGAGATCAATTTGGTACCAGTACTTTTTCCTGTACCAATTTTTGCATATTCTTCACCACCCATGATTATAATTGGCCCAATTGAAGCAAGAGTTTCAACATTGTTTACAACAGTAGGACACTGGTATAATCCTTTTGATGCCGGAAATGGCGGTTTTATTCTTGGATTACCCCTTTTCCCTTCAAGAGATTCTATTAAAGCAGTTTCTTCGCCACAAATGTAAGCACCAGCTCCTGGATGTACATAAATATCAAGTGAATAACCACTTGACAGAATATTTTTACCAATAAAACCATTTTTACGGGCTTCAAAAATTGCTTTTTCAAGAATACCGACTAAGTATTTAAATTCTCCTCGAATATAAATGAAGCATGTATTTGCACCCAATGCATAGCTTGAAACAATAAGTCCTTCGATAAGCAAATGAGGCAATTTTTCCATCAGGTACCTGTCTTTGAAAGTTCCAGGTTCACTTTCGTCAGCATTACAAATCAGATATCTTGGATTATTAGTAGATCTATCTAGAAAGCTCCACTTCATGCCAGCAGGAAAACCAGCTCCACCCCTACCTCTGATTCCTGATTTTTTTACCTCATCAAGCACCTGGTCCGGGCTCATTGTCTTCAATGCTTTTTCAACAGCGGAATAACCACCGTTGTTTCTATAAACATCAAATCCTAATATTCCTGGGATATCGATTTTATCTAACAAAATTTTTCTGCCCATGTCGATGCTTTTGCTTTTTCATCATTTGCTTTGGATCGCAATTCATCAATAATTGAATCGATTTTTTGACGATCTAAAAATTCATAAAATTCAGTATTTACCTGCATAACCGGTGCATAACCACAACCACCCAAACATTCAACAGTTTTTAAAGTAAAAAGTTTATCATCCGTAGTTTCACCTTCCTGTATATTTAGCTTTTCCTTGATAAAATCTAATATATCTTCACCTCCACAAATGGCACATGAGGCAGTCTTGCACAATTCTATAACATATTTACCTTGTTTTTCGAGATAAAACTGCGAATAAAATGTAGCTACTTCATAGACTTCTATGGATTGAATTCCAAGTAATTGAGCTACATAATCCATCACATCCACCGATAAATGGCCACAATTTTCTTCTTGTGCAATATGCAAAATGGGAAGTAAGGCAGATTTTTGTTTTCCCTCAGGATACCTCGAAATAATTTGCTTTACTTTTTCCATTATTTCTTCACGAAAATGGAACTCCTTATTTTCCCTGAAATGGATTTTATGTTGAATTTGATTGTTATGCATTATTCTTCAAAGTTATTATTAAGCATCTAGTTCGCCAGCAATTACATTCATACTACTCATTGTTAAAATGGCATCAGATAAAACCCCACCTTTTATCATTTCGGGAAAAGCCTGGTAATAAATAAAACATGGTCTTCTAAAATGCAACCTGTAAGGTGTTCGCCCACCATCACTTATCAAATAGAAACCAAGTTCACCATTGGCTCCTTCAACAGAATGATAAAGTTCGCCGGGAGGATAACCTGCTTCGCCCATTACTATTTTAAAATGCCAGATAAGTGCTTCCATCTGACTATAAACCTTATCTTTAGGAGGCAAATAAATACCTGGTTCATCCATATAATATTTCCCTTCAGGGATATTTTCAAGGGCTTGTTTTATGATTTTAAGCGATTCCCACATTTCGGCATCTCTAACACAAAAACGATCATAAGTATCACCTTGTGTGCCAACTGGAATGTCAAATTCAAAATCCTGATAAGAACAATAAGGATCGCTGACCCTGATGTCGAAATCCACACCTGCTGCCCTTAGATTTGGTCCTGTAAACCCATAATTGAGTGCCCTGTCAGGAGCAATGCTTCCTACTTGAATGGTACGATCCATAAAAATACGGTTCCGCATCAACAGATTTTCAAACTGCAACAATACTTTTGGGAATTTTTTCAAAAACTCATTGATTTTTTTATATGCAATTTTTGAAAAATCCCTTTCAAACCCTCCTATTCTACCCATATTTGTAGTTAAGCGTGCCCCTGAAATTTCTTCATAAATTTCGTAAACCAGTTCACGCATCTGGAACAAATAAGTAAAACCGGTAAGTGCGCCACTATCAACACCCACAACACTGTTGCAAATAATATGATCCGTAATCCTGGCAAGTTCCATAATGATTACCCTCATATAATCAATTCGTTTTGAAGTAGTAAGCCCCAAAAGTTTTTCAACTGTTAAATACCATCCAAAATTATTGATGGGGGCTGAACAATAGTTTAAGCGATCAGTCAACGGAGTTACCTGGTAATATGGCCGATGTTCGGCAAGCTTCTCAAATGCACGGTGAATATAACCAATTGTTTGTTCGGCATCCATAACAGTTTCACCATCCATTTTTAAAATATTCTGAAATATGCCATGGGTTGCAGGATGCGTAGGTCCAAGGTTCAGCGTATTGTATTGTTTGTCAGTGTCTTCTGGCTGTATAATTGTGGTTTTTTCGTTGCTCATAACCTTTTACTGATTATCAAATTAGGTTTACCGTCCAAAAAAGCGATCATCCTTATCTGCCCTAGTGGGGTCTTCCAATGGATATTCCTTTCTCATAGGGAAATAATCAAGATATTCCACATTCAATATACGAATCAAATTTGGATGCCCTTGAAAATCTATTCCATAGAAATCAAATGTTTCACGTTCCATCCAATTAGCGGCCAAATAAATGTCTGATAAAGTTTCCACAAAAGGTTCTGCAGTCAAGAATACCTTTAACCTGAACCTTAGGCTAGCCTCAAGGTTGTGAAAATGGTATACCACAGCAAAAGGTAGATCGCTATCCGGATAATGCACCCCGCACAAATCAGTCAAAAAGACAAATCCCAATTTATCTCTCAAATGAAGAGCGATATCCCTAATTTTTTCTTTTTCCACCACCATAGTTTCACAGCCATATGATCCAAAACTTTCTTTAATGGCCATTGGGAAAACCTCATTTAACTGCGAAAGGACAAAAGCGTAATCCATTTTTATTTATTTGTGATGTTCTTTTTTAGGAATGGCATTGATTCCATATTTTATAAGCAAATCTCTATATTCAGGTGAGTATCTGCGCCGGAGTGGTTCATTTTTTACTAATTCCTGTATCTTCATAAATCCTTCGATAATTTGCTCTGGTCTGGGTGGACATCCTGGAACATAGACGTCTACAGGTACTACTTCATCTATTCCCTGCAAAACACTGTATGTATCAAAAATTCCTCCGCTAGAGGCACAAGCACCAACCGCTATAACCCAACGGGGTTCAGCCATTTGTTCATATACCTGATGAACAATTGGTCCCATTTTTTTTGCAATAGTTCCCATTACCATTAATAAATCTGCTTGTCGAGGCGAAAAGCTTAACCGTTCAGAACCAAACCTGGCCAAATCATAATGAGAACCCATTGTGGCCATAAATTCAATGCCACAACACGAAGTTGCAAAGGGTAAAGGCCATACCGAATTGGATCTGGCTAAACCGATTATTTTTTCGAAACTACTTGCAAAAATCCCCGGAGATGAATATCCTGCTGGGGGATCTACTATTTTGTAGCTCATTTTGTATTCATTTAAATTAAACCCTTGTCCAGTTTAATGCACCTTTTTTAATGATATAATAAAATCCTGTTAAAAATACAGCCAGAAATAAAATCATACCCATAAAACCATTCCACCCCAGCAGCTTAAAATTTACTGCCCAGGGATACATAAAAATAACTTCTACATCAAAAAGAACAAATAAAATCGCTATCAAAAAATATTGTACAGAAAATGGGAAACGAGCATTACCTTTTAACTCCACTCCACATTCAAAATTTTCGTCTTTACGAAGTGTGCGTATCCTTTTACGTTTACCACCAATTACATGGGTTAGTAACATAGTTGTAGCTACAAAACCCAACGCAAATAAAAACTGGATAAGAATAGGAATATAATCAACCGGTAAATATTGAGTTTCCATTATTTTAAATTAAGGCACGAATTTACAAATTAAAAGTAGATTTTGGCAGTAGGTGATAAAAAAAACCAGATGAAAAAATCTTGACAAAGATACTGGTTTTTTTAAAATTAAAAGACAAAAAAGTATGAATTTATTTAAGGTATTTGGCATTTGAATAACCAACTGCTTTTGACTCCATTTCCAAACAAACTATAATGACAAATCGTATTTGATTTAAAATAAATAGTTTGAGTAAAATCATTTCGGATCACTCTGATTATTAATGATCTTAATCTAATCCAGAAAATGGTTTAACTGATTTCAAAAAATTCATATAATAACTATCATCCCAAAATTAAAAACCATTATCTGACTGACTGTCCGTAAAAATCTTTCGAAAATGGACAAACTGGGTCGTATATGGAGGGCAACTATCTACAATAAATGAATCTTCGGTACCTGTTGCTACACTCTGTGTACTCAATGTATACTGATCCTTTGATGTGAAAATTTCGAAAAATAAGTCATTGTTTTCCTTTCTTAGAATGCTGCACAACAGAGAACCTGAAACAATAAAATTGCTGTATAAGGTATTTCCTATCAATGTATTTTGAATAAGGATACCATCCTTCTCATCAATCAGATAAGTGTTTTTGGCCAAACTATCGGGTTTAATGAGTTCATAATCCTTTACTATTTCACCTTGTTTAGCGCTATGATATGTCATCCGGTATTTCCATCTGTTTTTTATACCAGATTCAAAAAACTCAAATTCAACATTTAAAGAATCTAAAATTCCATTTGCTGCCGAAACAATGTACATTTTCCCTTGATAATTCCCAAGCCATGAATCTGGAAAAACGTGTTTACTATCAATTGTTTGGGCAAAAGCATTTATGCAAAACAAAATACATATCAGAATAAACAGTGATTTAAAAGTCATTGTTGAGATTTTAAATAAACATATCTTCTAAAACCAATTTTTAAACCACTTCATCTATTTAATAACTCCAAGGCTGAATAACAATGAGATTAAAGCTATAATAAATCCCAAAAGAGCTAGAACAGAAGTAAACCAATAGGTTTTTCTTTGCCATAATGACCATTTTGACTCCTTGCTATCTTTTATATTATTTGTCTTGGCTTTCAATTCATTATCTTCCAACTGCTCAGAAACTTTCATAAAACCTCCTTGTTTTAAAAACATTTCAGTTATTACTGGCGCTGATGCAATATTTTCAGAATAAAGAATACTAACAACAGGATCAACTTCATAATGATACTTTAAAATAGATTCATAGATATGGTGGGCATCATCAAATTCAACTTTCAGTAATTCCTGCACTTGTTTTGATTTTACTCTGGCATGTTCCTCTTTAATCAAATAAGATAAAACCAAATCCATTTTTCGGGCATCTTCTTTTGTAATTTTCATTAGTTTTCGATTTTAATTGCAAGTTACGAAAATCCATTGAGACTTTCCAAGTTTTAAAAACTTGGAAAGTCTTAAATGTAAAGCTTTTGCCAAAATCTTCAATTCCTTGATTTTTATCATTAAACCCAACCTTATTATTCTCTAATTTCGTCCAATACAAATCCTGAAAAGCTATGAAAAAAATATTAATCATTATCATGTTTACATCACTTTTTTTTGAGTGTAAACAGCCTCAAAAAAATGAAACTTCAATGGCAAACTTTATCCCAACATCAAGCATTAAAAAAGTAACCGATACTTTGGTTGCCCAATATGGCGATGCACTAAAATTACGAATAGAAAAAGGCGTTTCACAATCCGCAGCCTTATGGCGTGCAAGCGATGGAACTGTATTAGAATTTGAACAATTCTGTAAAGCCAATTTTGTTGCTTCCGAAGGAAGACTGGACACATTATTTCAGAAGTATTCCAAAAATTTTGAATTATTGAATGGATTGTTCAATAAGCTTTCAGTTTCTCTCAAAGAACCCATGCACCTTGCTGGTGACGAATTGCTTCCTATCGATGAAATTTTAGGAGCGTATGAACCTTCTGCACATTTGAACGATGACTTTTTTGCAAACAAAGTCGCATTTCACATAGTTTTGAATTTCCCGTTTTATACTTTACAGGAAAAAACTGAATTAGGTGACAGTTGGAATCGTAAACAATGGGCATGTGCCCGCTTAGGCGATTATTACACATCGCGTGTTCCTGCCGAATTAATCCAAAAATTTTCTGATGAAACAACCAAAGCTGATACTTATATTTCGGAATATAATATTTATTTGGGCAATTTATTGAACGATAAATCAGAAAGCCTATTTCCTGCAGATTTAAAACTAATTACGCATTGGGGCTTACGCGACGAAATCAAATCGAACTACGCCGATAAAACCAGAGGGTTGGACAAACAACGAATGATTTATGATGTGATGAAGCGGATTATCAGCCAGGAAATCCCTAAGGATGTAATCAACAATCCGAATTTAAAATGGAACCCAAAAACCAATAAATTATTTAAAGATTCGAAAGAAGTTGCAGGTGAACCTGAACCGAATGCCCGATATCAATATTTGCTCAATAACTTTCTGGCTGTGAAGGCTATTGATGCATATTCGCCAAATTATCCAACTTATATCAAACGCAAGTTTGAGTTGGAATTGGAAATTCCCGAAGCTGATGTTGAACAACTTTTTGTAAGTTTGCTTTCATCGCCACAAGTAAAACAAGTTGCTTCACTAATAAAAACACGTTTGGGCAGAAATTTAGAACCTTTTGATATTTGGTACGATGGATTTAAATCGCGTAGTTCAATATCACAATTTGATCTTGACCATTTAACCAAAGCAAAATATCCAAACCGCGATGCCGTGCAAAAAGATTTGCCCGAAATATTGAAAAAGCTTGGTTTTAGAAACGACAAAGCACTTTATATCACGGATAAAATCCAGGTTGATGCTTCGCGTGGAGCAGGCCACGCTTGGGGAGCACAAATGAAAGGCGACAAAGCCCGCTTGCGGACCCGGATTGGCAACGACGGAATGGATTACAAAGGCTATAACATTGCTGTTCACGAATTTGGTCACACCGTGGAGCAAACACTTACGCTTTACGATATTGATTACTGGTTATTAAATGGAGTTCCAAATACTTCGTTTACCGAGGCTGCTGCTTTTCTTTTCCAAAAAAAAGACTTGGATCTGATTGGAATCAATGACAACGACATAAACAAGCAACATTTACTGACTTTGGACAATTTTTGGGGAAGTTACGAAATTATGGGAGTTTCGTTAGTTGATATGTATGTTTGGCGCTGGTTATACGAACATCCCGAAGCAACTGCTCCCCAATTGAAAGAAGCAGTAATTTCGATTGCCAAAGACGTATGGAATAAATATTACGCTGAGATTTTCGGTTCAAAAGATGAAACTATCCTGGCCATTTATTCGCATATGATTGATTCCCCACTTTATTTGCCTGCTTATCCTGTTGGCCATTTAATTGAATTCCAGATTGACAAACAAATGGTGGGAAAAGTATTTGCCGATGAAATGATGCGGATATATTCCCAAGGAAGGATTATTCCCCAGCAATGGATGAAAGCAGCGGTTGGAAAAGAAATTTCAGCACAACCGTTGCTTAATGGAGTTGATGAGGCTTTGAAGATAATCAAATAAATATTCGAATTCAAGATTTTAAAAGGGCAATCGATTTAACGGTTGCCTTTTTCCTGACTTCCTCACTGGGACACCCAAATTCAAAAGTTGAATAAAACAGCTAAATTCTTTTGCTTTTCATTTAATATTAAGGTTTGTTTTAATATTTCATTTTTCGTTGGTATTTCGATATGTATAGAATAAATAGTTTTAGCAATTTCTATGGCCTTTTCAGGACTTAATCCGGAGTTTTTTTCATTCAATTGCCTCTCCAGTTCCTTATATATCTTGTATGCAGCAAATGAAATACTTATATGTGCTTCAATTCGTCTGTGCAGCCTGTGATATATCGGTCGGATTCTTAAATCGTGTTTTGATATCCTGAATGCTTTCTCTATTTTCCACAAATGGCGATAATTTTCAATAACCTGGGCCTTGGTCAAATCAGTATTTGTCAGATATCCCTTTAGTCCGTCCCACTTGGCATCATCCTCAAATTTTTCTTTGTCAATTTCTATCTTTATTTCCCCCTCCATTTTCAAGTATTTGTTGTAACCCCGATTGTTGATATTTGACTTTGTGAGTTTGCCTGATTTTATTTGTTTTTCAAGCCTTTTAAGGCCCTTTTCACGATTATATTTGTCTTTTTTTGCTCTTTTGTCCGAATAGCTGACGACGAGTTTCAATGCTCCCTGTTTTTGGATGGTTTGGCTTTCCCCATTTTCCAGTTTTAATGATGAAATTTGATTTTTAATGTCCGTTTTTTCATTCTTTATTCTTGCTCCCAAAATAAATTCATAGCTTTTCTCTTGCAGTTCCGATATGTTTTTACTCGATAAAAGCCCCGAATCTGCAACAATAACCAACTTTTGTAAATTATATTTCTCTTTGAATGTGTCGATTATTGGAAGCATGGTATGTCCTTCAAACTTATTTCCCTCAAATATCTCGTAAGCTAATGTATAGCCACCTATGCTTACCAACAATCCCCAAATAATTTGGGGGTCTTGATGTTTGCCTTCTTTTGAAAAACACCGTTTCTTTATCTCATCTTCACTGTCAATTTCAAAATAGAGTGTTGTTACGTCATAAAACACTACACTTATTTTATCGTCCAATATTTTTAATGTATGCTGGTAGCTAATATGTTGGATTTGCTCCTTTTGAAAATTATA
>JANYKN010000154.1 GCA_025361565.1 Bacteroidota bacterium
ATATTTGAGCGAATATTCATTTCGTATAAATAGGTCGATTTTCAAAGAAACAATATTTCATAAACTCATTGAAAGAATGGTATCCAATGCGCACATTGGATATAAACAAATAATAATTAGTACATAAGTAAACACCTCAATATAAGTTTTTGTATTTCAGTACATTAATAAAAGAATTTTATAAATCTTTTTTAATTTTAATTTGCTTATTTTCAATATTATACATCAAATTCTAATTCAATTATTGTATAAGATAAAGTTTCAATTGGCTTAATTTACGACAAAGAAAATGGAAAGGAATATCATAATAAATGTTAATAATTTGGTTTTTGTTCTAAATTAGATTACATTACACCACGAATTATGGTAAAAGTTACCAGTTAAATTCGATGAAACTAAAATAAAACGTAATGGGAAGACCAATAACAAGGCCAAAAGAATTTAGTGATGGATTCTATATCGAAGTTTGTAATAAAGGTTCAAAAACTGGGGTAAAGATCAGGAGAAACAATGAAGAGGAGATGATTCAAGCAATTGAAGAATATAAAAAAATCAAAGTAGTATTGATTTGGGGTGAATCTAAAAATGGAAAATGGTTAAATGATATGGTACCTGCCAACTAAGGCAATAATTTTGTTGAATTGATTGAAAGGAAACTCTTCATTTTCAATCATAAAATTCAGAAAAATTGTAATTATTTCATTATACAAATATTCGAAAATATCCACATTGACGATTTAATGCAAGCAGGCCATTTAAATGGATAGCTTGTACAAAAGTGAACAAAAAAATATGCTGCAAAATGAACTTTGCAGCATATTTTTTATAGACATCCTTAGAATAACCCAAATTCTAATCGAGTTTAATTCTAGTCTTCATTTTAAAAGCAATTTACAAAGCACTGCTTTTTTTATCTTTAGATTTTGCTTTTTTAGCAGCCCTTTTTTCTTTCAAGGTTTTTTCTGGAGCTTTTTTTGTCTTATCCTTAGGACTGTTGCTTTCTTTTGGCATAACGATTAGTTTTTATAGTTAATAATTAATTAAATCCTTTAATTGAAAAAGAATATTCTCTGAACTTTCTAAAATTGGATTTTTCAATAATCTTAATTAAAAAGAACTCAATAAACATATATTTTCTGATTCTTTATATTAAATAAAACATAACATCAAAAAAGTATTGTAAAGTTAATGAATTTTTTTGATCTAAAATGTTTATTTAAATTAAAACATAATGCCTTTATATTTTTTATAAATCGAAAATCCATTCCAAAAATTTGTTGAAATATGAAGACTGAAATATACTTGGATGAATTGTTTATGTATTTTATTTCGAATTGTGCAGTTTAACAAGTAAAAGTGAACCTAAACATACATTTCATAATTCGTAAATAATACTAAGTAGCAAAATTTTATATTGATCCAAATGAATTATATTTGGGCATTAAAAATTTCACCAAAAGATAAATATTTTATTAAAAATTGATATGAAAAGAGCACTTAAAATAGTAATGTATATCGCTATCGCTTTTGTTGTGATAATTGCTGGATTTCTTAGTTATGTAAAGTTTGCCCTACCAGATGTTGGTGCTCCAGAAAACATTAAGGTTGAACTTACTCCCGCAAGAATTGAAAGAGGAAGATATCTGGCTAATTGTGTTAATGTTTGCATGGATTGTCATTCGACAAGGGATTGGACAAAATTTTCAGGACCATCAGTAGCTGGTACTTTAGGAAAAGGTGGAGAAGAATTTAACCAGACCATTGGTTTTCCAGGACGATTTATTGCCAAAAATATTACTCCATTTGGAATTGGCAAATGGACAGATGGAGAATTGTTAAGAGCTATTTCAAGTGGCGTAAATAAAGACGGAAAAGCCTTGTTTCCAGTAATGCCACATCCAAGTTACGGAAAACTTGATAGAGAAGATTTGTACTCTATTATTGCTTATTTGAGAACATTAGAGCCCATAGCAAGTATATTACCGGAATCAAAACCCGATTTTCCCATGAATTTTATAATCAATGCTATACCAAAAAGGGCAGAGTTTTCTAAACGACCGGATACTACTGATTTTTTAGCCTATGGTAAATATTTATTTACTGCGGCAGCTTGTAACGATTGCCATACCAAACAAATAAAAGGTAAACCAATCGCAGGCATGGAATTAGCCGGAGGATTTGAGTTTCCATTATTAACGGGTGGTATTGTTCGTTCAGCTAATATTACACCGGATAATGAAACAGGAATTGGGAAATGGAAGGAAGAAGATTTTTTGAAAAGATTTAGAGCTTATGCAGATAGCTCCTATGTTTCGGCTGAAATTAAAAAGGGAGATTTTAACAGTTTTATGCCCTGGATGATGTATGGTCACATGAAAGAAGGTGATTTGAAAGCAATATATGCCTATTTGAAAACTATAAAACCTGTAAATAATACAGTGGTGAAATTTTCTCCTGAAAATATGGTTAATTAATTTGATTTAGCATTACAATAAATAATTTGAAATTAGTCATTGAAAATTCATAATTACTTTAGCTCAATGACTAAATTTTAAATCACCTAATTGTCAAATTGAAAGCAAATTACATCTTCTTTCCCAACTCATATTTAAGTTGGTATTTCAATTCGCCTAAAACGAAGGAGCTTTGTACATTGGAAATATTTTGAATATTGGATAAGCTTTTGAGCACAAAATTTTGATATTCATCAACTGTGTTAACCACTACTTTAAGAAAAAAGTCAAAGCTTCCGGCAATATGATAACATTCCATTACCTGACTATATGAATTAATAGTTTTTTGAAACTCCGTAACAGGCTCCAGCCCATGTTCTTTAAGCGATACAAAACAAAATACCATTAAATTCTTGTCTATTTTCTTTCTGTCCAGAATGGTGATATATCTTTGAATAATTCCCCTTCTTTCAAGTTTTTTTATCCGTTCAAATATAGGAGTGCGCGAAAGATTAAGCTTTTCAGCAATTTCTTTGTGCGAAATTTTTGCATTTTCCTGAAGAATAGAAAGAATCTCAAGATCTATTGAATCTAAATTTTCCATAAAAGATAAATGTTCTGCTTTTAATCTGATTTTGCGACATCAAACATACATAAAGTTTTAAATATTATTAAATATAAGATATAAAAACTATAATAATAAAATTCAACGCAATTAATGTCCTTGCAAATGTATTAATCCATAATTTTGTTCTTAAGAATAGATGAAAGAAACGAAAGCCTATTCTTTAAAAATAATTTGATTGATAACAATTTAATTATACTTCTATGAGAGCAGAACCACATAAAATTAAAACGATTAAGAATTTAAACATCTCATCATATACTGAAAGAGATGTGATTTTGCGTGAAGCTGGGCTAAATACTTTCAGTATTAAAAGCACTGATGTTTTGTATGATATGGTAAGTCAGGGAACTAGTGCCAAAAGCCAGGAACAGGAATCGGGTAGCTTGGTTGGTGACGAAACCTATGCTGGAAGCCGTAATTTTGAAAAACTGTTATTTGCTGTTAATGAGATACTTGGGCATGAGCATGTTTGCCCAACCCACAACCTGAATGGTTCTATTAAGTTAATAACAACCACAATTGCTGAAAAAGGCAGCTTTGTTTTTTCAAATTCTGATTTGCCCAAATTACTGGTTGAGAATGAAAAGTTAAACTTTACACAAATAGAATATGCAAAAGATTCTAAATATTCAGGTAATCTTGATATTGAAAAGCTTAAAAATGCATTAAGTTCAACTAAACATATTGCCTATATTTTTATTGATGTTTATGCAAATGGCTATAAACCAGTTTCGTATGAGCACATTAAACAAGTTTGTGAATTGGCAGAAAAATACAACACCAAACTGGTGTTGAACGTTTCGCAAATTGTTGAATTGGCTGTTTATATTAAATCTGTTGATCCTAACTTTAGCGAAAAACCATTAAAAAACCTGGTATTTGATATCGCAAAAGCAGGACATATAATTATTCTTGATGCATCGCAGGATCCAAGGTGCAATATTGGTGGATTAATCGCTTCAAATGATTATGCTACTTACGAAAAATACATGAATGAAGTTACTGTTTACGAAGGTTTGCACACTTATGGTGGAATGGCAGGTCGTACAATGGAATCTTTCAGGCTTGGAATTTTTGAAATGGTTTATGAGTCTCAAGCACAATGGATTGCACAGCAAGTAAGCTTTTTTGCTGAAAATCTGAAAAACATCCCAAAATATATCGGAGCAGATGGAGTTTACATAAAAGCTGATGAATTTCTTCCTCAAATTAAAGAAAATCAGGCACAAGCTCTTGCTGCTTTACTTTACCAAAAAGCAGGAATTCGATGTCTGGTTCAGGGAAAATATACTAATGAAAATATTTTGCCAATTCAAATTCCACGTCTTGGGCTAACCAATGATCAACTTTTTCATATTGCCAAAGCGATAAGGGAAGTATTTGATGAAAGAGATTCATTGGGAACATTTAAAGTTTTAAATACACCAACCTGGCAAGATGAGGCAATTTTTGGCTGGAACCACCCAACATTGAGCAGATTCAATTACGAATGCGAAGCGTACCGTATTCAAACCGTTGAATATGTTGGTATTGCTACAAAAGAGGAACGTAAAGCAATTGCTGAACAAGTAGGTTTCAATACTTTTTTATTGCCATCAAAAGATGTGATGATTGATTTTTTGACCGATTCAGGAACTTGTGCACAGACCAACGAGCAATGGTCGATGTACAATAATGCTGATGAAACACCAGCTTCGAGCAAAGATTTTTTTGACATGGTTGAAAGCTTGAAAGAAATTACCGGATATAAATACATTATTCCTACACATCAAGGCCGTGCTGCTGAGCATATTATGTCGCAAGTTCTTATCAAAGGCGGTTTTGTTCCGGGCAATATGTATTTTACCACTACCAAGCTTCATCAGGAAATGGCAGGCGGTACTTTTGTTGATGTTATCATAGACGAAGCCCACAATGCACAATCCACTTTTGATTGGAAAGGTAATATCGATATCAGCAAAATAAAGAAAATCCTTGATGCAAATGGCGAAGGATCAATTCCTTATATCAGTTTCGAATTTAGCGTGAATCTTGCCGGTGGCCAACCTGTTCATATGGACAATATGAAAGAGGTTTATTTGTTCTGCAAGTCACACAATATTCCTGTGATGTTCGATGCTACAAGGGCTGTTGAAAATGCATACATGATCAGAAAAAAAGATCCACGATATGCCAACGTTTCAATTAAAGAAATATTGAGAGAAATGTTCAGCTATGGAGATGGTTGCACTGTTTCGAGCAAAAAAGATTATCTGGTGAATATCGGCGGATTTTTAGGAATTAGAGATGATGAAGATTTCTACAAGAAATCGATGGACATGATTCGTGTTTACGAAGGAACCCGAACAAATGGTGGCATGTCAGCCGGTGATATGGCTATGCATGCTGAGGGTGTAAGGGAAATGATAGATTATAACTATATCAAAGCAAGGGTTGAGCAAACCAATTATTTGGGCAACAAACTATTGGAAGCTGGAATTCCAATTGTTGAGCCTATTGGAACACATGCAGTCTTTTTAGATGCAAAACGATTTTTACCACATATTGATCAGGAAAATTATCCAGCACAGGCGCTTGCAGTTGAATTGTTTATTGAATCTGGAATCAGGGCAATGGAAAGGGGAATTGTATCTAGCGGAAGAAATAAAAAAACAGGACAAAACTATCACCCAGCATTGGAATTGGTAAGGCTTACTATTCCAAGGCGAGCATATACAAATTCACATATGGATTTGGTGGCTGATGGAATTATAAATCTTTATAAAAAAAGAGAATCTATAAAAGGATTAGAGTTTGTTTACGAACCAGAGAATTTACGATTCTTCCAAGGACGATTCAAGCAGATAGATTAGATATATTTAAAAACAAAAATGTTATAAGGTTGTTAAGTAAGTGAATTTGTAATCTACTCGTATTTAGTGTTTAGTTGATTTGATTTTAATGTGTATATTACAAAAATGAACTCTTCAGGGGATTTTTCCTTTGAAGAGTTTTTATTTTATCTGAAAAGTTACTATAAAAGAAACACCTCATTTATTTTGGGTTTTATATTCAATAGCCTGTCTAGTTTTTAGTTAAAATCAAATATATATCTGTAGGCTGCAATATGCCTGATGATTGTATTATCGAAATAAAAAATCAAAGTTTTAAATCGATACTTTTTTTTTATAATTTTAAGCTTTCCTAATTTGAACAAACAGCAAATATATTATAAGAAAATTACGATAGATTTGGACCAAAATGAAAAGCCAAAAATTTTTGAACAAAATGAACCAAAAAAATATATGGAAAGCATTGGTGATTCTTATTGCAGGATTAATTTTAACCACATCAGCAGCGCTATATACCAAACATTCTGTTCAGACTGAAGAAAATGAAAAATTTAAACTCATCTGCTCAGATCTAAAGGAAAAAATAAATACACGGCTTAAAGCGCATGCTCAACTGTTAAGAAGTGGGGCAGCTTTTTTTGTAGCTTCCGACAGCGTTACGCGCACTGAATGGGCAAAATTTAATGCAAGTGAAAAAATAAATAAAAATTTACCGGGTATCCAAGGTGTAGGCTATGCAATAATAATTCCGAAAAATTTATTATCAGAACATATTCAAACCATTAAAAATGAAGGATTTCCGGATTATGATGTTACCCCTGTTGGTGATCGTACTATATATACTTCTATAGTTTATTTGGAACCACTTTCAGATCGCAACTTACGTGCTTTTGGGTTTGATATGTTTTCGGAACAAGTGCGCCGCAAAGCTATGGAAATTGCAAGAGATTCAGATTTTGCCATGCTAACTGGTAAAGTAACTTTGATCCAGGAAACCAGCAATGATGTACAAGCCGGTACTTTGATGTATGTTCCTGTTTATAAGAATGGAATGCCTGTAAATAATGTATTGGCAAGGAGAGAAGCAATTAAAGGATGGGTATTTTGTCCTTACAGGATGACCGATTTAATGAACCAAATACTGGGAAGTAGAAATTTACCTGATAAAAATCGCATACACCTGCAAATCTATGATGAGGATACGATATCATCTGATGCATTATTGTTTGATAGTCAGGCTAATGAGCAATTTGAAAATAGTAGAAAAACAAATTTATATCTAAAGATTCCTTATGAATTTAACAGAAAAAAATGGACTTTACAATTTACTCAATATAATAATCAACTTTCATTTTTTCAGCGTGATATAATTCTTGTATTTGTTACCGGAATTTCAATTAGTTTAATGGTATTTGTTTTAATATTGACATTAATGAATACCCGGAATAGGGAGCAACAAATTTTGTTACTGTATAAGCAGCTGGAAAAACTAAATATTGATAAAGATCGATTTATATCAATACTTGCGCATGATTTAAAAAGTCCGTTCAATATAATACTTGGATTTTTAGGATTATTATCTACTAATATTAGAAAGTATAGCATCGAAAAAATTGAAATGCAGATAAATATGATTAATAATTCATCAAAAAATCTATATAATTTATTAGATGAAATACTTTTATGGGCAAGAAATCAATCCGGAAAATTGACATTTGAACCACAAGAATTGGTTTTTACACAAATTTGCAGCGAAGTTGTTGAAAATCTGAAATTACTTTCGGAAGCAAAAAATATTTCAATCAATTGTTCATCAGATAAAGGACTTGATGTATTTGCTGATAAAAATATGTTGAAGACTATATTGCGCAATTTAATATCGAATGCTATAAAATTCACCAATAATGAAGGAAAGATAGATGTTTTGGCAGAACCAAGTGGAAAAGAAGTTATAATTTCGGTTTCAGATAATGGTGTTGGCATTGAACCTGAAAAATTGACTAATCTTTTTGATTTTTCTCAAATTAATTCAGCACCTGGAACTGCGAATGAAAAAGGAACAGGAATTGGTCTTCTAATCTGTAAAGATTTTATTGAAAAACATAATGGTAAAATTTGGGTCGAAAGTGAAATTGGAAAAGGAAGCGTATTCATTTTCTCTTTACCAGTTAATACCTAGTCATTCAAAATTATTAAAGTCAAAAAAAACGCATAGAATAAAGTGCTTCAAATCTATTTTATCAAATCTTTTTCACCAAAACAAGCACCAACACTTTTAGCACTTTTTATCAGGTTATGATCAAGTGGAACTAATTTTAATTTTCCTGCCACATTTTCCAAATCAATAGTTGTTATATGCCCATCGATTAGCGCAACCATTTTTCCAAATTCCCTTTTCAAAATCAAATCAAGGGTTGCTGTTCCATAGCGTGTGGCAAGAATTCGATCCGTTGCAGAAGGCGGGCCTCCACGTTGAACATAACCGAGAACGGTAACACGCGATTCCATAAATGTGAGCCCAGTGATTACTTTGGAGATATATTCACCGGCACCTATATTATTAGGCTTTCTTATTCCTTCGGCAACTACAACAATAGTGGCTCCTCCTTGTTTTGCAACACGTTTTAAAATATAATCGGCAATCACTTCTTCGCGATAATCAATTTCAGGGAGCAATATAATATCTCCGCCACCTGCAATGCCCGCATGAAGAGCTATCCATCCGGTTTCGTGGCCCATTATTTCAATGACCATTATCCGCTTGTGCGAATTGGCAGTTGTATGCAATCTGTCAATGGCTTCGGTGGCAATATTTACAGCAGAATCAAAACCAAAAGAGCTATCTGTACCCCAAATATCATTGTCAATTGTTTTTGGAAGGCCAATCACATTCATTCCCAATTTTGAAAGCTTAAATGCCGTTTTTTGAGTTCCGTTTCCACCAATGCATACCAAGCAATCCAGACCCAATTGATCATAATTTTGCTTAATTAAATTTGGTTTGTCAATTTCTTCAATATATTGCGATTTCTTTTTAAATGGTTTTTCCCTGGATGTTCCTAAAATTGTTCCACCCAATGTTAAAATCCCAGAAAGTTTTTCTTCCGTTATAGAGATAAATTCATTTTCAATTAAGCCTGAAAATCCGGATGAAATACCAATTACTTCAATACCATATTTTACAATAGCAGGTTTACTTACAGCTCTTATTGCGGCATTAAGTCCGGGACAATCTCCTCCTGCGGTGAGAATTCCAATCCTTTTAATTTTTTCCATGCTTAAATTTAATCATTTTCAATTATTTAAGCAAAAATCTTGTCTTAAATATAAATCTTTTAAGTAGTATCGTTTGATATAAATATGTTGAAAATTCTTTATGTGTTGGCATTATTTAAGATAGAAATCAACCTGGAAGATTCTTTCAATCCAAATCGATTGCATTACATTTCTAACTTTTTCGATTAATTATTCGTTAAACTTTCGTAAATTCGGAAAAAAAAGAGATATGGAAACGCAAGAAGAAAATGTTAAGGAAATTAAGATTGATGATATTCTTAGCCGACATGTATATTGGGCTGTAGGTGCAGGCTTGATACCTTTGCCAGTAGTTGACATAGCTGCTGTTACAGCCATACAATTAGATATGTTGAAGCAGATTTGCAATTTCTATCATATTGATTATTCGGTAGAAAGCGGCAAAGCATGGATTAGTGCACTGGTTACCTCAACCTTGTCTAGCCTTGTGGCTAGGGCAAGCTCGTCTGCGATTAAATTTATACCAGTAATTGGTACAATGCTTGGAGCCACTTCTATGGCTATATTATCGGGTGCATCAACTTATGCATTGGGTAAAGCGTTTATTAACCATTTTGAAGGTGGAGGTAACTTTGGTAATCTGGAAAAGGAAAAGGTAAAAGAAATTTATGATGAGCAAATAAAAGAAGGTAAAAAAATTGCTAAAAAACTGAAGGAACAATATCTTAAATTAATAGAAACTCCGGCAGGTAAGGAAAAAGAGAGGAAAGCTGCTGCTAAGATTAAAGAATTGGACGAAATGAAAGAGAAAAATTTAGTTTCGGAACAAGAGTATGAAACACTTAGAAAAGATATTTTCAAGAAGTTTTTAGGAGAATAATTTCTATACCAATCAGGCCGATAAGACCTGATTGGTATAGTATTAAACCCTATTAATCCAAAAAAGTTTTATAATTGGTTTCATTCATGTTTTCTATACCAAACATTTTAAGGATTTGATAATCTTCAATAGTGAATATTGAATTTAAAAACTTGATTTCGCTATCGGGAATGGCATAACCTATCGAGGTATTTGCATTTTTACTTTTTGGAGTTACCTCAAAATATTTTTCAGTTATTTCCGCTTTATTTCTGCCTGCTTTGTTCATATTGTAAAGAATGTCTTTTCGGTTGGCGAAATATTGTTTTACCACTTTTTCATAACCATTATCTATCAAGGTGTAAGCGGCTTTCAATTCCTTATTTTGACTTATGGCCAGGTAAACATCAGGGTGGTTTTTTCGTGCAAATTTAAGATACCAGGCAATAAATAACCTAAATTCGTTATAAGCAAAAACCGAGCTATAACAATTTGACAAGTATAATGTTAGATAGTAAGGTTCTGAATTTAAAGCAATTTTTTTATAATAAGGATACAATTCGACAACAGCTTTTGTACTTTGATAATAAGCATCAAATTCGTTCATTAATCCATAGATTCCTTCGCTTACTGATGTTACTTCTTTTTCTTCATCACTTCCATTTATATAGGTATCATAACGGAATATTTTGTTTTTCCATTCATATGGAATGCTATTATTCAATTCGCTACTTTTAAAAATTTTTGTAGAAGCAACTTTGATTTCAATTTTAGGCGAAATGTAATAGCCATTGCTCCAAAAGCCTCCTATATCATCATTGACCAGATGACAAGTTTCATGCACCACAACAGCGTAACTGCTTAGAATACGGTAATGTCCTTTGCCGGATGCCCACCTGATATAATAATCGTATGTTTTTTTGTTGAGTATTGAATAAGCATTGCTACTGTAGGTTTTAGCTAAGTAAAGTAAAAATTCAGATTTTTTAACCGGGCTATCGAATACAGTTTTTTGATATTTATTGGTTTGGGCATTAATTAAAGTAGAATTTGAGATTAAAGTTAGTAGGAGCAAGCAAATCAAATGAATTTTGTTCATTAGGTTATGATTTTGTAAAATGATTAAAGAAAACAACAATTCATGAATATTCAGAAGAAAAATAGAATTTTTAGTTGAAAGCGTTTAAAGTTTTGATTTTTCTGAGAATGATTGTCTGAGTTTTGAAATTCTAATAAGTGATAATTGCCGGAATGCTCAATTTTATAATTAGTTTCCGTTTTACAAATTGATCAAATACTCTTATCTATCATAAGTTTCAATATTAATTTGTAATTGAAAATCAGAATCAAAGACAGTTAGTCTACTAACCCCGAAAAGCATTTGAATTATATTTGATTAAATGTTTTATTAGAATCGTTTTTATTAGAAAAAGTCACTTAAAATTACAAACATTTCACATAAATGAGGAGTCCAGAAACCTCATAAATAAACGGGGTGTATCTGAAAAACCAAACGAGTAGGAGAATAAAACAAAAAAGATGATAACCGTAATTATAACTCATAAAGTGAAGAATTATTCGGATTGGAGGAAGGTTTATGACGCTGATGCTGAGAATCGTTCAAGAGCGGAATTCAAGATATCTGGAGTATTTCAAGCAGTTGACAATCCTAATAAAGTAACTCTAATTGGCGAAACTCCAAGCGTAGAGGCGTTTTCAGGCTTCATGTCAAATCCTGCATTAAAAGCAGCAATGGAAAAAGGAGGGGTAACAGGCATGCCCGATGTTAAGATTTTAAGCAAAACATAATATTACAAGTTAAGCCCTACACTTAACTATATAAAAGTGGGATGAACTTATTTCGGTAACATCCTGCTTTTTTATATTTGAATTGATATTATGAAAAGAAAGTTAGTACAACCATAATACGTTATTGTTTTTTATACTAGATTTTAAGAATGATGGCAAAAGTAAAAAATCTGATAAAAGATTGAAAGCATCAACATTGTTCCTGAAAATAGTTTATTTTTTTCAATCCAATCATTAATCCTTTCATTTTAAATAATTTCCAATTAATCAATTGTTTTGCCATCTATAAGCATCCAGTGGTTCAAATCATGCAAATGCAGAAAAATGAGGGATAAAGACAAATAGTAACCTCAATACTTTACACGCCTGGATTATTTTTGGTTTTGTAAATATAATTTAATGATTCAATCAAAAACCTCCAACAAAGAATTAATTTCAATAATAACCGCTTCATCGGTTGGAACATTAATCGAGTGGTACGATTTTTTTATTTTCGGTAGTCTAGCCACTATCATTTCTACTCAATTTTTTCCGAAAGAAAATCCAGCTGCTGCATTTCTTGCAACCTTGGCCACTTATGCCGCAGGATTTGTTGTCAGGCCATTTGGTGCATTATTTTTTGGCAGACTTGGCGATTTGGTTGGAAGGAAATATACTTTTATGATTACGCTTTTACTAATGGGTGGCTCTACTGTTGCAATTGGATTGGTGCCTAAGTATGAATCGATTGGTTTTTGGGCTCCGGTAATCATTCTCATATTAAGACTGTTGCAAGGCTTGGCTATTGGCGGCGAATTTGGAGGTGCCACCACTTTTGTTGCAGAACATTCACCTCTTGCAAAACGGGGTTATTGGACTTCATGGATTCAGATTACTGCAATTATCGCTTTTGTTATTTCTCTGAGTTTAATTTTGCTGATTAAAAGTTTGTTAGATACAACTGCTTGGTTGGATTGGGGTTGGAGAATTCCATTTTTGGTTTCCATTTTCATGATTGCTATATCGGTTTACATAAGAAAAAATATGGCAGAATCTCCACTGTTTGCCAAAGCCAAGGCCGAAGGCAAAACTTCAACCAATCCTTTGAAAGAATCTTTTGGCAACAAAGTAAATTTAAAAGTTGTGTTGCTGGCATTGTTTGGAGTAACGGCGGGATTGGGAGCAGCAAGTTGGGCTTCGGTATTTTATGTTCAGACGTTCCTGCTTAAAATCATGTTTCTGGATTATAACCAAACCAACAGTATTATAATTACTGGGCTTATATTAGGAGCCGGTTTCAATATTTTCTTTGGTTGGTTGTCCGATTATATTGGGCGGAAGCCTTTAATTATGCTTGGTCTGTTGCTTGCCGTTTTGTGTTATCGCCCTATTTATGCGAAAATGTATCAAACAATCGATCTAAACCATAAAGTAGAAAACAAGGAAGCATTAAAATCGGAAACGAAAAGAGAAGCCTTGTTAAACACAAATAAAGATTCTCTGATTACTACAACTACACAACATTTTTATAATGATGGAACTACATATACTGAAGTTAAAAAAGAAATGACAAATAAAAGTAAAAAAGAAATACCTGAAATTATAAAAACAGTCAAAATAAATATTACAGACAAATGGATACTTATTATAATGGTTTTTCTTCTCGAATTTATTACTACCATGTCTTTTGGACCATTGGCTGCATTTCTGGTTGAGATGTTTCCAATAAAAATTCGTTATAGTTCCTTGTCATTTCCTTATCATGTGGGTGTTGGAATATTTGGCGGCATGAGTCCGGTAATTGCCACCTATATGATTGAAAAAGCAAAGTTGGCCAATATTGAAAATTATTATCTCACCGGACTGAGTTATCCCATTATAGCTATGGCTGTAACTTTTGTCATTGGTATTATGTATCTCAAAGAAAATAATGAATTGAAACCCATAATATCAATCCATACAAAATTCTGGAACAAAGTAAAACGATACGCTGGACTCCTATGGTTGATTTTGGGAATAGCTGCCGCCTATTTTGGTGTTTTTAAATTTGGGCTTCCCAAAGTGAATTCGGCAAACCATGAGGATTTTATATTTGGAATCATTATCACTTTTTTAATCACTCCTTTAGCAACAACCGGGCTTTTGCTTTTTGGAAAATACGCACTAAGTGGGGAGTATGATGAGTAACTATGGATAAATAGAATTTATGCAATCAGACAATTCCCGATTTGAAAACCCAGGCTTTAAAATCTAAAACATTTACCATTATGGATTTTTTTAAAAGAAATTGTTTGGCTTTTACAAACAAATAAGTGCAAACTATCATACTGGTGAAACTTAAGGCGAAGAAAACAATAAGCTTAAACCTTTCTTTCAAATAATTCCCAATTTAAAAATGGTTCAATTGCCTTTATAGTTATCAAAGTTTTTAAATTTTTAATAGTGATAATAAGCCTTCAATACAAATAGAATCTTATCGCCAGAGATTGTCATGAATTATATTTGATGTAGCGTATTTAATAAATTCAAAATGATATGGCAGCAATATATATTCTTCCGATGAATTTTGATAACATGGATGATTTAATAAAACAGCAAAATCTTGAGTTAATAAAAAATAACAAATGTTGTTTTTATCCTGATGAACCCATTGATTTATCGTCATTTTTATTGATTGGCAGGCACCAACAAGTTTTTAAAAAAGGAGATAGCCCAACTACCAAAAACTATAAAATTCAAGGAGCCTATATTCCTGTTTCAAAAAAAGCTTTCGCTTCATTTAATCTTCAAATCAAATCTTTAAAATATTTGTCATATTTATTCCTTGGATTATCGATATTATCAATTCCTCTAATCATATTAACAAATTATCTATCTGATAATGTGCCTACCTGGCAAATAATGATGATATTTTGGTTTTTACCGGCAGGTATTTTTTCTTTTATCCTTGAGGACTTAATCATCTATTATTCTAAAAAGATAGTAAACACAAATCGTCTTTTTTTAAATCATGGTGTGCCAAATAATAATGATAAAATATATAAAGCATTAATCACAGAAAAGAAAATTGCTGAATATGAAAATAGCAAGAAGATTGTTAAACTTAATTTTTAGGCTATGATTTTAAATAGAATTCTCATTTGGATAATTGTAGTAATTGTTAGCCTTGCATTGGTTGTATTGGTTAATTACATACTCGGAAAAAAAACTTTTTTTAGTTCAAAAACTTGCAATTCAATTGCTTTTGTTTTGTTTTTGGGACTTATATTGATGTTTCGCTTAAATGTTAAAACCGTTTATATTATTAAAGACAAAACAAACTATGCAGGATATTTTTTAATAGGTTCAAAAAATTATCAATTCAAAAATGGAACAAAGAAAGAAATAGGAGGAGATTTTGATTGGTGCGTTATCAATGATTATGATAAAACATTGGATTTACAATCAGTTCACTATGGTTCGCAATGGGAATCTACAAAAGCTAATTATCCTGAATTGTCAATTGAACCGTATTCTACAGTAATTATTCTTTCGGGTATTGATTATTTTTTAGACGAAACGCCACCTGGCAGCAATAAAGCCCAAACTAATTATTGGCTTCGCGAACGATTATAATTTCCTATTAAAAGATCTGCAACTAGTTGTCCTGTTGAAAACTACTAAATCTGTAAGTCCATAATTCTAAAAGTCGAAGACGCATTAAAATTATTCAGCCGAATTGATCCCGAAAGCGAAGCCCAAAGGGATCTTGGCTGTCTTTATTCCCAAGCATGTACGCGCTTATGCTAGCATTAAATCCAATTCTAGCATTCATTCTCTCATTTAGTCATTTACTTAATCATAAAAAATTTCTCAAATACCTGTAAGTTTTTAATTTTTAATTCTATCTTTAAATACTTAACTAAATAAGTTCGACTTATTTCTTCTAAAGTGTAAAATGCTTAAATTTACATTTAGAATGTAAAGGTGCAGGATTCTAAAAAGAAAGCTTTTTAAATACGAGCGTTAGTGACTTTTGAATTTAAATCGCATTTTTACAAAATATAAATACAGGAACCTGAACATAGCTGAATTATTGACGGTAAAGGCAAAGTAAAGCTTAATTTCTCTACCAGAGCATAATGTTCGAATATGAATGATTGAAATCTATAGGTAAATTAAAATCAAATAATTGTGGAAAAAATTGAAAATGAATCCATTAAGGAGTTTAACTATTTACTGATTCAGCAAATACAAAAAGGACTTAATTATATTTACAGAGGACCATTTACTGCAAAAATAAATGAAAATATAATTTCCTTGTTTGAAAGTAGTTTGGGTGATCATGAAAATCATAAACAGACACTTAGAAAAGTATATCAAATGATGGTTGAAGGATTGCAAAATGCCACCAGACATCAAGTGAGTAATGTGGATAGCAAACTAAATAATGATGGAATTTTTATTTTAAAAAAAGAGGGAGATATCTATTACATTATAACCGGCAATCTTGTAACAAACGAAGAGAAAGAAAGTATTATTGAAAAAATTGGACAAGTTAATTTTCTTGGAAATAATAAATTGGAATCTTCGCATAAAAAAATATTGTTGGATAGTCCAATTATCGAAATTGGTGGAGCAGCCTTAGGTTTGCTGGAAATTGCACAAAAAAAAGGAAATAGATTTCAATTCATTTTCAAAAAAGTCAATCATGAATTATCATATTTCTATTTTCTGGTAGAAATATCATCCAACCGGCCAGAACAAAAAAATAAGGAATTGGATAATACAAACCCGTTGGATTTTTTGCCTAATTTGCATGAAAGCTTAAACCATGAAAATGTTTTAATTTTGTTCAATGCCCTTTTAAACCAGGAGAGTATAATTAACTTAATAGCATTTGTTGAAAAGCAAATTGATGAAAGTATAATTGTTAAAAAACGATTATTCGGCTCAATGATAGAAATGATCCAGAATATTATTCAACATGGTAGAACAAATAAGGAAAGGGACAATTTCCAGACCAGTCTTTTTTATATTGCGCAAAAAAGCGATAGCTACCTTTTGAATTCTGGCAATTATATTCAAAATAGCAAGATAAAAGAACTTTCGAAAAAAATTGAGTTGATCAATAATATGGACATAACCGAGTTGGATGAGTTTTATAATGAAAGGTTATTTAATTTTGAGGGTGAAAATGAACTTAGTGCAGGACTAGGAATTTGCGATATAAGACTAAAATCAATGAATAAGTTAGAATATCATTTTTTGCCTATTGACGAGGAATATTCGTTTTTCCATTTCAAAGTTACCATTTCAAAAGTTTAATGTATGGAAAGCCTATATATTGCACCAGGTAATGCTACACCCGAAATCCGGTTTGATACAGAGAATAGTGTATTATTTATCAGCGGACAATCATATCCAGCAGATCCTCTTTCTTTCTATAAGCCTGTTTTTGATTGGCTTGACAAGTACTTATCTGAAAAAAAATTGGAAAACGGCTTGCATTTGAGTTTTAAGTTGGATTATTACAATACACCTACATCAAAACAATTTGCCAGGCTTTTTAAAATGCTCGAAAATAGTTATATACGAGATAAAGTTAAGATTAATTGGTTTTATGATGATAATGATTTAGATATGATGGAAGCTGGTCAGAGATACAGTAGCTTTAATGAATTAAAGTTTGAGATAATGAAAAATCTGCAAAATTGAAACTTTCAAACCTCCGGAGCAATATACGCAGGAAGGGGTGGTCAAAACCTTTTCAAAGCGGTTTATCTTCCCCGTCCAATCCAATTTTGATATTCAATGATAGAATTACTAATTTTGACTGCCGCCTTGAATCTCTGCATATTCATTACTCATAGCAATCACTTCTTCATCGGTTGAATATTTTTCAAGAGCAGCTTTGAAGTCTTCAAAAGATTTGAAATCGCATTCAGTCAAAACCTTCGTAGTCATTTCATCAAAATTGCCTTCTTTTTTATATTCATCTGTTTTCATAATTTCTACAGATCTTTTAAGAAATTTAACAACGTTTTTCTTTTCAGTATTACCGCCACAGTTCATTAAACCAACAGTTAAAACTGCCAAAACAATAAAAGTTAAAATTTTTTTCATAATTCAAAATGTTTAAAATTCTAATTAAATTAAAAAATACACTGCAAAGTATGAAAATAATATGTGTTATAAAATATTAAATATAACTTTCATCTTAAAATACATGTATCACAACATTTATGTTGAAATTATTAAAAAAGATAAGCCTTGATTTTAAGCTATCAACAAACTAATATTCGAAACTTCACAACTTTTACAATTGTGAAATCTGTATTTCAAATGAGAGAAAGGAAAATAAAAAATGTAGATGGAAATTACTAAAAAAATAAAACAAAAAATAATGATTAAATGACTTCAAAGGTGTTGATAATGAAAGACTTTGCCCAACAATAAGCATATCATAAAATCCATAGATTAATTAGATAGTTTTTTTAGTTTCCCATTAATCGGTTCAAACGATTTTCATCAGATTCGTTATTTCGTTTTAATGCTTCTTTTTCGTTTTTCCTAATGGCCTTATAGTCCATTATCACTATTTCATTATCAGTTGGATGGATAATTACCGGTATTTCAGCATTTTTATTTTTTAAAATTGAATACCAATAATCCATATATTTTTTTTTAATCCTATATTTATTGAAAGTGTCAGGATCTACTACATCCATAACAACGGTGAACATATAAAGTAATGATTTATTAATCGATATACTTGTTGCTTTTTCTGATAAATCTATAATTACTGCAGTTGATTTTTTTCCTTTGTACAAAATATAGAATTGAGTCCAAAACCAAACCCCATTTTTTTTACGTCCAATTGACAAAAACACTATAGCCACAATTCCAAATGGTAATCCCAGGCTCAAAAGCAAGATAAAAAATGCCATTTTAGTTCATTTTAAATATTTATACTATTTTTTACCAACTTCAACCTTCAATTGAATTTTTATCAAATATACAAAAAAAATCATTGTTTCATTGTTCAGTTTAACTCTAGATAATGTATGAGTTGCTTCTTTGCAATGGGCTGTAACTCTTGGTTTACAACATCTAAATGCACTTTTTTGCGTTGACTCCATTCAGGGAGCAGGCTTGAAATAGAAAATTGTAAAGGAAATTGCCAACCCCAAATCAAAAATTAACCCCCAAACTAACATTAAAATACCTGCTATAACCAAAAGTTCCTTTATCAAAACCATCATTTACGGTAGTTGTGGGGTATCTGATTTCCTGGTTTAGTATGTTGTAAACATAAGCTGAAAGAAAAACCTTATCGCTAAATATCTTGTTGAACCTGATGTTTCCGTTTAATGTAAAATACCCTGGTACTTCGTCGCCAATCCGGTGGCCATTTTCAACTCCCGTAATATCAGGTGCCCAATTGGTCAGCATTTTATCAACATAATATCCTGAAAGGCAAATAGTAGATTTCTTTAATAATTTGTATGAAACCGAAAAATAAGTCAACAAAGCCGGAGAATAACCCAAATCTATATTTTCATAACCATCCTGTAAATTCTTGGATTTCTGGTAAGTAATACTAAATTTAGCATTCAAATTTGATGTAGGTTTTATTTGAATGCTCAATTCAGAGCCATTAGTAATTAGTTCACCGGAATTGGTGTTATAAAGTTTTATTTCCCCGTTTGAAATACTATTGGTTCTTGATATAAGTTTATCTGCACTATTTCTGAAAAGGCTAAAACTTATGCTTGCAAAATCTCCAATAATACCCAAATAATTTAACTCAAAAGTTTGCATGGTTGATGGAACTAATTGAGGCCGCTCCGGATTTCGGACTATGTCCATGTTTTCGCCAATGGCTGCTTGCTTGATTGCCATTCCGTACATAAATTTTAAATGATGCTCATCCGAAAAATGGTACAGGATTGCACCCCGTGGAATAGTCATAACATTGTCATATTCATAGGTTCCAACTCGTCGGACATAAGGTTGTGTAGATTGCCATCCATAAGTATAATTAATATGGTATTGAGGTGTTTGTTCAAGCCTTAAGCCACCCATTACACTTAATTTTGAGCTTATGTTGTATGTTATTTGCGAATAAACAGCCCATGTCATTTTGTTCTCGTCACGATTCAACCCGGCATCCATGTTTGCGTAACCATTATATAAAGGCTGGTCAACCTTTAATTTATCTCTTAATACAATTGAATAATAGGCTCCGACTGAAAATTCTATTTTTGGGGAAAGTTTAAAATTACAATTTATCTCAGCATCGATGGCTTCGGAATAAATATCATTGTATTCGTACAAAGCAGAATCAGTTCCTGTTTTATAATTCAAAATATCCCTGAAGCTATAATAACCAATTCTAGCATTAAGGTTGAAGTTTTTGCCCAATTTTTTGTCAACTCCAAACACAAAATTACTGGATTGAATTTGGGCCAGGTGCCCATCGTCAACACCTGGCTGAAAATCAACAGTTCCGCGGCTGGTCATTGTTTGTGACGATTCAATATAGACATCTTTATATTTCATGGATAAATTAAAGTAGCGGCGATGATCTTCAAGCTGACCGTCAGTGGAGGCATACAAAGGTAAATTCCAGCTTGATATAATACTTGGGTTATTCATCATTTCGCGGTATGGTTTATCAATTCCGTTGGAACCATAAAAAGAAGCGTTCAATGAATAGCTAAAATCTTCCTTTTCTCCCGACAATCGGGTGAAAGCCTTGTAATTGCCATTATTTCCACCACCACCTTTAACAATATTCCCTGAATTTGCATCGTTGGTTATAATGTTGATAGCGCCCAGCAAAGCATTGTTTCCATAAATAACCGACATGGGGCCGCGTATCACTTCAATTCTATCAATGGCTTCAACAGGAACATTTACTTTTGTCAATGGCGAGGAATTATACCATTCTTCTTTTTGGTTGACGCCATTTACAAGAACAACCATGGTTTTAAAAGAACCCGTTGCAAAAAAACCACGGATTCCAAAATTATCGGTCCCAAACCAGAAATAATCGTTGATCATGTACATTCCAGGCACATTTTGCAAAATTTCTTCAAGTGTTTGCCAGCCGTTTACCTGAATATCTTCCCTCGAAATAATAACAATACTGGCAGGAATATTTGAAATAGGTTCAATTTTTTTATTGGCAGAATAAACCTCCATTTTCAGTAAATCTTCCAATGAAAGATCAAAAACACTGACGGAATCGTTAGTTTGTGAGACTGAAACCAGCGGAATAAATATAAGGATTATAAACAGTAATATTTTGTATGTCATAGTTCCGTTATTTACATATTAAAGTTTAGTTAAATACCAAAGTATTGAATATGTTTTTACAAATTGAAAATTGCAATTGATGATTTTAAAAAAGTATTTAAAATCATTCATGCTAAATATAAACATAAAATGTCAATTATTGACATTTGAATGAATGAGTTAGTTTAAAAAAAGTTGCTTATCGATCTGTTAGTATTGCACTTATAGGGTATTCGACTAATATAATGACAAATTCGTATATTAATTTCTCCCTAGCTAATTTCCAATTTAGTTTGCCAAGCGATAGCCAAAGCCAATTTCAGAAACTAATGATTATTAATCAATTCCAAAATAATTTCAAAACCATGTAAATTATGAGTATCTTTAAAAATATAAGATTCTTCTATTCCGTTTTACTTAAGTAAGAAAATTATAAATAAATTGATTTTAATAAGAATGATATAACCTTCTCTGAATGAGTAATCAACATGATAGATAATCACAAATTAATATCAACCACCATGAAAACTAAAATAGCTTCTTTTTTAATACTCTTATCGGTAAATTGCAATTTACTGTTTTCGCAAAATACAGATCCATCCACACTGAATTCAATTACAATTCAATCTATAAAAATGGGGGATTATGATAAATCAATTCAAATTTTAAATAAAGAAATCAATTACAATCCACGTTATGCCGAAGCTTATAATTTAAGGGCATGGACGCTTCTTTATATGAATGAGTATAACAAGGCCATCAATGATGCCACCACTGCACTTTCGATGGAAAAAAGGCATTATACATATGATACCAGGGCAACTGCTTATGCCCTAAGCGGTGATTACAGGAAAGCAATTATGGATCTGGATGAAGCCATTCTAATCGAAAAATATACTGCACTTTATTTCTACAAGCGTGGGCTGTTTAAAATGGAAATAAATGATATTTCAGGTGCCGAAGGTGATTTTAAATGGGCTAAATTGTTTGATAAAAATGAAAGTTATCGTCAGGCAGATGATCCCTTGTTCAGAAAGCTTGCTTTTAAAATCCCATTTCAGGAATATGTAAAAAAACAAGTGGAAGAAAAAATTACCTTATGGCAACAAAAAGGAGAATACGAAAAAACCTCAGATTTTCAAAAACGGGTAAATGAAGCTAGCCGCAATTTGATGGTTCAACAATACACCAACGAAGCGATTGAACAACTAAAGCTCGAATATACAAAGAACATTATTTGGAGTTCGCTAAAACTTAGTCAGTACGATGCAGATAACGAAACTTTCCTGATTCAAGCAGGCGAAATTGATAATTTTGCTATTCCTGTTCCAGTTTCCGATGCTCAAAATTTTAAGCAAAAATGGGCTTCGATGAAATTTTCGGAACAAGATTATTATGTTAACAGCAATAGGCTCTTTCTTGCAAAACTAACCATTACTGAGCCCGAAAGCGGTAAAAAATATATTTACGACAGTAAAAAATCTACAACTTATTCAGCCAATAACATCACTTATAATTTTAAACCGATTGAGATAAATGTAAACCAAAACAATGTTTCAAACAATACGGTAATAACTGATAATAATACTGTTGTTGGCTCTTCGGATGTAGATGTCAATATTCCGGTAAACGCTCAAATCAATGATAAAACTTTTGCAGTAATTATTGCAAACGAAAACTATAGCCGCGAAGTTAAAGTTCAATATGCGGCCAATGATGGCAAAATATTTAAAGAATATTGCGAAAAAACATTGGGAATACCATCCAAAAACATCCATTTTCAGCAAGATGCAACTTTCGGGACCATGAAATCGGAAATAAAATGGATTTCTGACGTTATTGGAGCTTACAATGGTCAGGCAAAAGCCATTTTTTACTATGCAGGCCATGGCATGCCCAACGAAGCCGATTTATCTGCATATATGCTGCCTGTTGATGGGTTTTCAAGTGATTTTGAAACCGCAATTAAGTTGGATGATTTATATGAGCGTTTAGCAAAAAATCCAGCACAAAGTGTTACCGTATTTATGGATGCATGTTTTAGCGGCAGCATCCGGGACAATGGTATGTTGGCCAATGCACGTTCAGTGGTTATAAAACCGAACAGCAATTCAATTAAAGGAAATACAGTGGTTTTCAGTGCGGCAACTGGCAAAGAAACAGCATTTCCTTACAAAGAAAAACAACACGGATTGTTTACCTATTTTTTGTTGAAAAAACTACAGGAAACAAAAGGAGAAACAGATTTTCAGGCACTTTCTGATTATGTAATACGAAATGTAAAGCAGCAATCGGTTGTAGTAAACCAAAAATCGCAGACTCCACAAGTAAATACATCGGAAAAGATGGCAAATACATGGCAGGAAATGAAATTTAAATAAAGAAGAACTCATGCTGAGGCTGTCTAAAAAGGGTTTTCTGGACGTTGAGCCTGTCGAAACGCTTATTGATAATCAATAACTTATATGCTTCGACAAACTCAGCACATCGCATTTCGATAAGCTCAATGTCCATCACTTTCAGGACTTTTTAGACAGCCTCTTTTAATAATATGCATTGAAATGATATTCTTTGGATTTTAAACTTTCATCCATTACCCAATCTCCAAAACCATATCAAAATTCCAACCATGGTATTCATATTGTCCCAATGTTTTAAAGCCGTTTTTCTTGTAAAAGTTGACGGCTTTTTCATTTGAGCATTGAACGCCACCCCATAGAATAATCCTTCCAATCCCATTTGCTTTTAATTCTGAAAGTATAAATTGGAATAAATGGTTTCCAATACCCATACTTTGCCATTCATCAGCCACGGAAGGGGCAAAAGTGCAATCAGTTTTATGGTCAGGCGTCAATCCGTTTGATTGTAAACGAGGAGCATCATGTTCAAGATAACCTAGCCGGATGATGGAATAGGCAATAATCTCCTTGGTTTCGCTTTCCTGCACTACGTATCCAATATTTTTATCTGAATTTTCGTAAAATCCAACAATTGAATCTTTATCAAATGGATGAGGGCCAAACCTGCTTTTGGTTTCAGGACTCAAATGTTCCAAATATTCAGTTAACTTATCAAAGTCATCCGGAATTAATTTTCGTAATAAAACGGAACGATTATTTTTGGTTTGTATAATCATATGAATTCTTAAAAATGAATAATAACTCGCTTATTAGAAAGTGTTTTGATATAAAAATTCTTGATTCAGCTAAAAGTAAAAAATATTTCATACTTGATCCACATTAATCGCGAAATTTATATCACAATTGCAATTAAAATAAATATATTTGAATTCGTAAGTACGAGGTTATAAAATATTGCTATTTGTCCTAAAACTGGTTTAAAGGAAATCTGACTTTAGGCACACAACTAATTTCCAATTTCTAAAAATACGTATATGTTGGTTCAATTTCAGATCAATTATAAAACGCAATTTGGCCAGCAGCTAAAGCTAGTTGGTTCTTTACCATCATTGGGCAGTAATAATCCTGAAAAGGGCGCCTTAATGTCATTAAAAAGTGAACATTTCGGTATTTGGATATTTGAGGTAGAAATGAGTATAGCTACCGATTTTAATTATCGGTACTTTATTAAAGACAACAACCAGAACACAATTATTGAAGAGTGGGGTGATAACCGCATTTTTAAATCAGAAAACAGACTGAATAAGAAAATTCTTCTGGTAGATTACTGGAGAAGTAGTTCAGATCACGATTTTATTTTGCACTCTACGGCATTTACAAAGGCTATTCTTAAACCAAACAAACAAATTAAGGCGACTAAAGTAAAAGGTGATAAAATTGAAAATACCGTTATACTGAAATTTAAACCCAATGTTGTACGAATCAAATCGGGACATAAAGTTGCAGTTTCAGGAAATGCAGAAAATTTAGGTGCTTGGGTTGATAAAAAGGCAGTCAAACTTGGAAATTCGGATTATCCGCAATGGTGTGCCGAAGTTCAGGTAAATATATCTGAATTCCCCGTCCATTATAAATACCTTATTCAGGATGAAAAAGGCAAAACCGAATTTTGGGAAAAATCACCTGACAGGATTATCCATCTTCCAGGCGGCGAAGTTCCCGATGTGATTGAAATTGGAGATGAAAAGTTTGAATATCCAAAAGATACATGGAAAGGTGTGGGTGTTGCCATTCCTGTTTTTTCGTTACGATGCAAGGAAAGCTTTGGAGTTGGCGAATTTAATGATATAAAAAAGCTTGTTGATTGGGCAAATTTTGTAGGCATAAAATTGATTCAGATATTACCAGTAAACGACACCGTAGCCAAGCACACATGGAAAGATTCTTACCCTTATGCAGCTATTTCGGTATATGCTATGCATCCAATATATATCAACTTATTGAAAATTGGTAAATTAAAATCAGAAATTAACCAGCAAATTATCGAAGCGCAGGGAAAATATTTAAATTCACTTGCAAAAATTGACTACGAAGCAGTAATGGTTTTAAAATCAAGGTATTTTAAAATGATTTATGACGAAACAAGGAATGAATTTTTGAAAGATCCTGAATATATTTCGTTTTATAAAGCAAATGAATACTGGCTTAGGCCGTATGCTGCCTTTTCATATTTGCGTGACCTCTTTAATACACCAGATTTTAGCCGTTGGGGTGAATATAGCCATACATCACCAGAGTTATTGGAAAAACTTACAGATCCAAATTCTCTACATTTTGATGAAATTGCTGTTCATTATTTTATACAATATCATGCACATCTTCAATTACTTGAATCTGCTGATTATGCCCGTTCTAAAGGTGTTGTATTAAAAGGCGATATTCCTATCGGCATTTATCGCAATAGCGTTGATGCATGGCTCAATCCTCATTTGTATCATATGGATTGTCAGGCAGGTGCACCACCCGATGATTTTTCGGCAAAAGGTCAGAATTGGCGTTTCCCAACATACAACTGGGATGAAATGGCCAAAGACAATTATGCTTGGTGGACACAGCGATTACGCCAACTTTCATTGTATTTTGATGCTTTTCGTATAGATCATATTCTTGGTTTTTTCCGTATTTGGGAAATTCCAGCCGCCCAAGTTGAAGGTTTGATGGGCTATTTTAATCCTAGTATTCCGTATTATCTGGATGAATTGCAAAATCGTGGTCTTTGGTTTGACAAAAAAAGGATGTGTCAACCTTATATTCGTGAACATTTTCTGCACGAACGATTTGGTGATCTCACCGAATTTGTAAAAAATAATTATTTGATCGAGTATTCCCCAGGTTGTTTTGATATGCATCCTGATTATGATACCCAGCACAAAGTAGAAGAAAAATTGATTCTGGAACCTGATGCAAGTCCTGAATTGAGAAACCGGACAGAAAGAATAATTCAGGGTTTAAATTCACTCATTTCAGAAATTATATTTCTAGAAGCACCGGGAACAAATGGAAATGCATTCTTTCCAAGGCACACGGTTCATCATACACGATCATATCAGGAACTTGACAATCATGCAAAACATGTTATTTACGAAATCTATGTTGATTATTTCTATAAACGCAATGAAGAATTCTGGCGCGAAAAAGCCATGACCAAACTTCCGGTAATTAAGAAAGCTACCAATATGCTGCTTTGTGGCGAAGATTTGGGAATGGTTCCTGCTTGTGTTCCAAGTGTGATGAATGAACTGGGATTGCTAAGCCTTGAAGTACAACGAATGCCAAAGAACCCAAAAATAACATTTGGGCATCCTGCGCATTATCCTTATTTATCGGTTGCAACACCCTCGTCGCATGATACTTCAACTATCCGCGGTTGGTGGAAAGAAAATGTAGAACAAACACAAAAATTTTATAATGAGATATTAGGCAATCATGGCCAAGCTCCAACTGAATGCACTGCTGAAATGGTGCGACAAATAATTATTCAACATTTATATTCTCCAAGCATGTTGGCAGTTTTTCCAATACAGGATTTACTTGGAATGGACGAAAAACTTCGCTTGCCAAATGCAGATGCCGAACGGATCAATCTGCCCGGAAATCCAAATCATTACTGGCGTTACAGGATGCATTTAAACCTTGAAGATTTGATGGAACAAAAAGAATTTAACCAGTTGATTAATGAACAAATAAAAGCATCAGGAAGGTTGTATCCATATTAACTAGAGATAATTGAATATCCTGGATTTTGTTTAAAAAAGAAATTATGAAAATCTTTACTTTCTCTCATTTATTTATCATTTTCATTATTTGTTTTCCTAAAAATATGAATGCCCAAAAAATAAACGAGAAATACATTTTAAATTATTGGAATTTTTCTGCCAATGAAAGTAATCAACCGATTGAAACATATCGGCCACGCGATTTCGATTTTGAACCTCCTTTGTCCCCGCTTTCAGTAAATGCAGGTATTGAGTTTTACAAAAACAATACAGTAAAAAAATTCCGTGTTAAACTTTGTGGGAATGATTATGAACCAAATTTCAAAGAAGGAAAATGGAAAATATTTCAAGATAAGAATGTTAAAAAGCTAAAGATAAATTTTCCTAAGGATGAACAATTGTTTGAAATTATTGAGATATCAGAAGATAAACTTATTTTAAAACGCCTTTGAATAGGTCCAAATTTTAAGGATAAAAATTGATTTGCACTATGGAACAAAATAAACCAACAACTATCGACCAATATATAAACGGTTTTCCAAATGAAATTCAAGAACTATTGGAAAAAATGCGTATAACCATAAAGCAAGCAGCACCTGATGCAGAAGAAGCTATCAGTTATGCAATGCCCACTTTTAAATTAAAAGGCAACTTGGTCCATTTTGCCGCATTTAAAAACCACATTGGATTTTATCCCACCTCAACTGGCACTGAAGCGTTTAAAAAGGAACTGGTTGATTATAAAAGTTCAAAAGGTGCAGTGCAGTTCCCACTTGGCAAGCCACTTCCCTTGGAGCTGGTTGCTGAAATTGTAAAGTTTAGGGTAATAGAAAATTTGGAAAGAGCAGAAATAAAAGCAAAAAAGAAATAATCGAAATTAGATTAAAACCAAATTCACTGGTAAAAAACCATTGAATCAATCGAAATTTACGTATAATAAAACATTTATGATGGTTTAAGTAAATATACCTGCCATCTAAATTTCTACACGAATAGCAATTTCAGAGTTCTAATTTCGGTCATATTCTTGCCACCGCCAAAAAACAAGCGTGCAAGCTAATCGTCAAAAACAAATAAAGATTCCGGGCTGTTTCAGGTTTCAAATTTAAAAAACGATATTTGATAGAATTGCCTTTACATGATGCAAGGCAATCGCCACAGAGTGTACAGCTAAAACCCGGTTTTTTGTTTTTGATATGTTCCGGCCTTAAAGCATCGTATTTGCAATGGCTGGTACATCTCATACACAAATCACAGCTATTGTCGATATACATTCGGAAAGGACTTATAAATCTGGTTATATTAACAATTGTCCCCACTGGGCAATACAAAATGCAATGTACCATTTTACCGTTTTTTCTTGAGAACCAAAGCATAACAGAAATACCAACAAGACCAAATGATATAGCAGCCAATGTTGATATTAACAAGGATACTTCAAACAGGCGAAGCGCAATTGTCATAATAATTACAAACACTAAAATACTAGCTTTAATTTGTGCCTTGTATTTCAATTTTCCTTTTTGGGTTTTTCCACTTGACGATAATCCATCAAAAGCGCCAAAATAGCACAATTGGCTGCACCAGGCAGGGCCTGTTAGTATTATTGTACTTATTAAAAGAATTGGCATGATAGATAATTGTCCTCTATAAATTGGTCCGGCCAGAATCATCATGGGGATTGGAAGATGCAATTTACCGTTCATTAGAAACTTATCAGCTCCTAACAAGCCTATAATTAGTTGACTAAAAAATGCAACAGAGAAAATAGTCCAAATTTTCTTGCGCCATTTTGGAACCTCTTTTGGATCCTGCATTTTATAGGCTACATAAGCTCCATAAGTAGCAATAATAGCAATTTCAAGCCAGCCCAATCCCTTTACAAATCTCTCAGCAAGCAGAATGGGATGAGGCATTTTTATCTGCATAAAAGTTAAAAGTGTGGCAGTAAATATAAAAACAGCCAACGGTAGTTTGTACTCTTTTTTCATTATCCCAACCAGTTAAATTTATTTTCGTTTCTGGCGAATAACTTACTTGCCAAGCTTTGAACGGATTCTTCGTTCAATAACTTATAAATAGCTTCGCGAATGGGGGCGTATTGCTCATGTAGCGGGCAAGGATTGTTTTCGTCGCATTGCTTTAAGCCAAAACCACATCCGGAAAATGATTTTGTACCTTCAATAGCTGAAACCAAATCTTTTAAAGCCACCTGCGGTTGGGTCTTATCGAAATAGAACCCTCCACCTTTTCCTTTAAGCGATTCCAGAAAACCCAACCTTACCATACGCTGTAATATTTTGGCAGTATAAAAGGGTGGGGCTCCCACTTCCTGCGCAATTTCAGCAATTCCCGGCCTTAGTTCTTTGTAGTTTTGAACCTGTATATAAACCAATCCTTTGAGAGCGTATTCAGTTTCTTTGTTAAACATTTTCCAATATTTTATGAGGGTAAATGTGTTGGTACAAAGATAGAAAAATAAATTAGAAATATAAAAAGACCTTTTAGTATTTTATATTAAAATAAATAGTATATTTGCATCCGAATATATTTATAAAAACAAATAACGATGGAAAAATATAATGAACTGACAGTTGGCGAAATTGTTGCAAACGATTTCAGGACAGCTGAAATATTTAAAAACGTTGGTATCGATTTTTGCTGTGGGGGCAAAAAAAGTATTGATCAAAGTTGCCGTGAAAAAGGATTAGATCCAAAACAGATTATAGCTGAATTGGAAGATCTTAAGCATTTACCAATCAATTATTCTCAGAATTTTAAAGAATGGGATATTGATTTTTTATGCGATTATATTGTGAATACTCATCACAAATTTGTTTTGAAAAATTTACCGGAGATTGCATTCTTTACGATGAAAATTGCATCAGTTCATGGAAATAATCACCCAGAATTGCTTGAAATTGAATCATTATTTTCAAAGATTAAGGAAGAGTTATTGCAACATCTTCAAAATGAAGAAGAAGTCCTTTTTCCAGCAATTAAAGAAGTAATAGCCAATAATTCTTCCATAACAAAAGCTACAATCATATCTGAAATAGCTAGAATGTCCGATGAACATGAGTCTGCTGGTGGGGCCATGGATCACATCAATGTAATTTCTAACAACTATGCATTACCTGCCGATGCTTGCAACACGTATCAGGTGGCTTTTAAATTATTGGAACAGTTTGAAGATGATTTACATATCCATGTGCATCTCGAAAACAACATACTTTATCCAAAGGCCTTGAAATTAGCGAATTAGATACAGAAGTACTTATAAGTGCCTAAAGTATTTATAAGTGCCTAAAGTTAAAAATACAAGATTTTAAAGAATAACTTATAAATATTCATAAGTACTTATAAGTATTAAAAAGTACTTGAAAATATTCATTATATGGAAACAGCAACAAAAAGTCTGGAAAACGATCATGTTCAAATTTTGAGATTGATCGACATCATGGAACTAGCAATCGATAATACCGAACCCGATGTGAGAAATTTACAAATGATGGTAGATTTGATAAAAAATTATGCAGATGGCTACCATCATGCAAAAGAAGAAAACCTGTTTTTCCCATTATTGGCAAAACGCGGTTTCTCAGAAGAACAAGGGCCGATAGCGGTAATGCTACATGAACATGTTTTAGGAAGGAATTATGTGAAAGGAATGACCGAAGGGCTTGAAAATTACCAGAATGGAAATAAAATTTCGTTGGGTGCAATTTACAAGAACATGCATGGATACATTGAATTACTTCGAGGACATATTGCCAAAGAAAATAATATTTTGTTCAAAATGGCGAATAACGCTTTATCAGAACAAGACCACAAAGATTTATTACAACAATTTAAACAAATTGAAACCGATGGTTTACAAGGTGGAACGATTGGTGATTTTTTAAATCAAATTGAAACTTTATCTGAAACTTATCATTTATAAATCAAAGTCATTTAGTGGAGGTAATGCAGATTCATTGACCCGTGCGGGTAGTTAAGCCACTCAACCACTTCAAGGGTTTTCAACCGCTTTTCGGTTTAAGTAATCAGCATTAATTATAATATCAAAGTTCTAATTTTTAAGTTCAAATATCTAATATCAAAACATGACAACAAAAAAACTCTGGGTTGGATTTTTGGCCGTTATGGCCATATCTTTTGCCGTTTTGCTTTATTACGGCTATGAAATATACAAACAAGCACCACCAATTCCCGATAAGGTGGTTACAGCCAATGGAACAGTTTTGTTTACAGGCGAGGATATCAAAAACGGTCAAAATGTTTGGCAATCGCTTGGTGGACAAGAGATTGGAACAGTTTGGGGCCATGGTGCATATCAAGCGCCCGATTGGAGTGCGGATTGGTTGCACAAAGAAGCCGTTTTTATTCTTGATGAACTTGCCATGCGCAACGACAGTATGCCATTTGACAAGCTAAGTGAAGAACGGAAAGCTTTTTTGAAAATATCTCTTCAAAAAGAAATGAGGCCAAATACTTATGATAAAACTGCAAATACAATTACGGTTTCAAATCTGCGTTCACAAGCCATAGCGAACAACAGTAAGTTTTATGGCGGACTGTTCACAAATGATCCTGCAATGGATAAATTGCGCGATGCATACAGTATTCCACTCAATTCGTTAAAAGATCCGGAAAGGGTCCGCTTGTTGAACGCTTTTTTCTTTTGGATTTCGTGGGCATGCGTAACAGAGCGGCCAAACGAAACAATTACATATACCAACAACTGGCCATCGGAAGAATTGGTTGGAAATAAACCAACAGGTTCCTTGCTTTTGTGGACAGGTTTTAGCGTAATGATGCTTTTGGCAGGAATTGGCTTGATGATTTGGTATTATGCCCGAAAACGCGAAGAGCCTGTGGATGTAGCGCCTTTGGCTTTTCCACTGCTTCATTCCGTTCAAACTCCATCGCAAAAAGCGACTGTAAAATACTTTTGGGTCGTGTCGGCTTTGCTGCTGGTCCAAGTTATTATGGGTGTCATCACTGCCCATTATGGTGTTGAGGGACAAGCATTTTACGGAATTCCACTTTCGGAATGGTTGCCTTATTCTATTTCTAGAACTTGGCACGTTCAAATTGCTATTTTCTGGATTGCAACTTCGTGGTTGGCAACCGGTTTATATTATGCACCAGCCATTTCGGGATACGAACCTAAATTTCAACGTCTTGGGGTTAATTTCCTTTTTATCGCTTTATTGGTAATAGTTGCAGGTTCGCTTGCAGGCCAATGGATGGGCGTGATGCAAAAACTTGGTTTTCAGGTTAATTTCTGGTTCGGACATCAAGGTTATGAATATGTTGATTTGGGGCGTTTTTGGCAGATATTCCTTTTTGTTGGGTTAATTATTTGGTTGGTGCTAATGGCACGCGCAATCTGGCCTGCATTAATTCAAAAATCGGATAGTAAAAGTTTGCTGACATTGTTCCTAGTTTCAACAGTTGCCATTGCAGCATTTTATGGAGCCGGTTTGATGTGGGGACAACATACCAATTTGGCTGTAGCCGAATACTGGCGCTGGTGGGTAGTTCACCTTTGGGTTGAAGGATTTTTTGAAGTTTTTGCAGCCGTCGTTGTTGCCTTTTTGTTTGTCCGTTTGCAAATTATCAAAGCTACAACAGCTACTACAGCGGTTCTCTTTACTACCATTGTTTTCCTTGCAGGAGGTATATTGGGAACTTTTCACCACTTATATTTTACGGGAACGCCCACAGCGGTTATGGCACTGGGTGCCACTTTTAGCGCATTGGAAGTTGTTCCGCTTGTCCTTATGGGATTTGAGGCATATGACAACCTAAAACTCAGTAGAAGTTCCGAATGGATCAAAGCCTATAAATGGCCAATCTATTCCTTTATTGCGGTAGCTTTCTGGAATTTGGTGGGTGCCGGTATTTTTGGATTCCTAATCAATCCTCCAATTGCTTTGTATTATATGCAAGGTTTGAACACAACCGCTGTCCATGGCCATACCGCATTGTTTGGCGTTTATGGAATGTTGGGCATTGGTTTGATGCTGTTCGTTTTGCGCGATATGGACACCAAAGCCGTATGGAACGAAAAATGGATAAAATTTGCATTTTGGAGCATAAACATTGGCCTTGCAGCCATGGTTTTTATCAGTGTTTTACCCGTTGGGCTTTCGCAAACATTGGCAAGCGTAAACCATGGATTGTGGTATGCACGTTCAGCCGAATTTATGCAACAGCCTTATATGATGACATTTAAATGGCTAAGGGTTATTGGTGATACCATTTTTGCAATGGGAACACTTGCTTTGGTCTGGTTTATATTTGGATTAAAAGGCGGATGGAGCTATAAAAAAGTATAATCGCATTACCTTTTCATTGTTTGCCCCGTTGTATTTATTGCAGCGGGGCTTTTTAGTTTTTAGCTCTATTCCTATCCATTTTATTTTTGAAAAATCCACAAATAAAACCTATATTTACTAGCAGTTTAAAATGTTTGTAATTTTCTCAGGATTAACAGCTTCAAATCTATTCTTTGATATTAATCTAACCCGACTAAATAAACTAATCATGGAAACAGAAAATGTTTACACCAAAATTTTATCTGGCTATAGTAATCTAGAATTGCTGGAAAGTATTGAAAAACCTGAAGATTTTGATGACGAAATGTATCTGGCTATTTTAAAGGCTTCATTGGAAAGAAATTTGATTACACAAGAATATTTTAAGGAGTTGACTCAAAATATCGGTATAATTGAATTTGACATTCAACAAACAGAAGATGAAGAAAAAGAAGAAACTGAAGAGGTGGAAATCAATTCCGACAATTATTGGAAATGTCCTGAATGTGGCGAAACAGTGGAAACAAATTTTGATACCTGCTGGAGTTGTCAAAGTGCTAAACCCCAAGAAATCATACATCCAGACATGGAGGAAATTGTTGAATATCAAACGGATGAAATAGTAAATCTAAATTCAGAAGACTATTGGAAGTGCCCCAATTGTGGCGAAACAATTGAAAACACATTTGATACTTGCTGGAATTGTCAAAATACCATAACCGAAAAAGTTGAACATCCGTCAACCACCGATATGCTGAAAAATCAACCATACAAGGAACCATATAACTTTTTTAAATCAGGTTTAATCTTAATAGGAGCGGGTATTTTGCTAATTATAGTAAGCGGTCTTACTCCAATTTCTGAGGCCTTAAGTTTTGAAAGGATTTATTATGGAAGGTTTGCTTTTGGCGTTCTCTTTTTACTTTTAGGGATAGTCATTTTTGCACTTGGATTTTCTAATAAAAAACTAAAATAAGAATTGTTCAATTGCATGCACATTACATTTTTTGTTAAGCAAATTAAAACAAAATAATATCTTTACTTTTCATTTTTTAATTTAAGCCATAGATAAACAGGGATTCTAAACAAATTCGAAATCAATAATTCAATCCTTATGAAAAAAGTAAATCTAATTTTATTAATGTTTGCAGCCCTTATGCTTCTATCCAATATGAATGTTTCAAAATTAAAAGACAATTCCGTAAATGATTATCCGGTATACACAGGTAACGATTTGGGAATTACTTATTCTCCAACCAAAACATTTTTCAAGTTGTGGGCGCCAACAGCAGAAAATGTAAGACTTAAAATATACACTGAAGGAAAAGATGGCGAACCCATTAAAATGGATAATTTTAAAAAAGACGTTCAAGGCACATGGATTTATATACTAGTAGGCGATTGGAAAAATAAATTCTATACGTATCAGGTGCAAATTGGAGATAAATGGAATGATGAAACCGCAGATATTTATGCTAAAGCTGTTGGTGTAAATGGCCTACGCGCAATGGTTGTTGATTTGAAAGAAACCAATCCTACAGATTGGGAAAAAGATAAAAAACCTACATTAAAAAGCTACAGCGATATTATCATTTGGGAAGCACATGTCCGTGATTTTTCCATCAACCCAAATTCGGGAATGAAAAACAAAGGAAAATTCCTGGCATTTACCGAAAAAGGAACAAAAAACACCAAAGGTGAAAAAACAGGTATTGACCATCTGGTAGATTTGGGAATTACCCATGTTCACTTGCTGCCCGCTTTTGATTATTTATATTTAAGGGTAGACGAGACCAATCCAAATACCGACAAATACAATTGGGGTTATGATCCACAGAATTTTAATGTTCCAGAAGGCTCTTATTCTACCAACCCTTACGATGGTAGAGTGAGAATCAACGAATTTAAACAAATGGTTAAATCTTTACACAACAATGGAATACGTGTAATTATGGATGTTGTTTACAACCATACAGCAGATGCAGGGAAATCAAATTTTAATTTACTGGTTCCGGATTATTATTATAGACACAGTGCTGATGGTAAATTATCCAATGCTTCAGGCTGCGGAAATGAAACAGCTTCGGAAAAACCAATGATGCGCAAGTTTATGGTTGAATCGCTGGTTTTTTGGGCAAAGGAATACCATATTGACGGTTTCCGCTTTGATTTAATGGCTATCCATGATATTGAAACCATGAACTTAATCCGCTCAGAACTTGACAAAGTTGATAAAAGTATTTTCCTTTATGGCGAAGGATGGACGGCTGGTGATTCTCCTCTTCCAAGTGACCAAAGAGCTAGTAAGGAAAATGCATCCAAATTAAATAGAATTGCCGTTTTTTCCGATGAAATGCGCGATGGTATTCGTGGATCATGGTCAGATGCAAAAGCAGCAGGTTTTATGTGCGGAAAAGAAGGACTTGAAGAAAGTATCAAATTTGGAATTGTTGGAGGTACGTTCCATCCTCAAATCCAATACGATAAGGTAAATTATACTAAAAAATCTTATGCAAACGAGCCAACTCAATTAATTGATTATGTGAGTTGTCATGATAATCCTTGTTTGTGGGACAAAATTAATGCTACTTGCGCCAGTATTTCGTTTGCAGAAAAAGAGAAGATACAAAAACTTGCAAATGCTATTGTGCTAACTTCACAAGGTGTTTCGTTTCTCCACGCTGGCGAAGAAATGATCAGGACAAAGCATGGAGTTGATAATTCATATGAATCGCCCGACTCCATCAATTGGCTTAATTGGGACAGGAAATCAATGTATAATGATGTTTACAACTATTACAAATCAATGATTTCCTTGCGCAAAGGTCATCCAGCTTTTCACATGCCAACCCAAGTGATGATAAGCAAAAATTTGAAATTTTTTGAAATGCCAAAACCTTTAATGGTTGGCTATCAAATTTCAAATCATGCCAATGGTGACAAATGGAAAAACATTATCGTATTTTTCAATTCCAATGCAGAACAGCAAGAGGTTGCGATACCAGATGGTGAATGGAAAATTGTAGCTAATGGCGAAGTAATTAATGAAAAAGGTTTAAGTCAAGCAGGGTTTGAAAGTGTGCAAAAGGGGAAAACCAATGTTCCTGGAAGGTCTATGTTAATTTTGGTGGATAAGGCAAGCGTAAAGTAAGTTGTGATTATATTGTATTTCAATATCATAGCAAACCCTTCGAACTTTTGTACCATTTCGAAGGGTTTGTTTCTTTAAGCAAATCAAGTGTCCAATGATTGAATATCTGCAAATAAAGCCCATTAAATTTTGAAGTTATCAAACTGTTCCCAATTTGCAAAGCTCTTGCTATTTTAAAATATCCTAAAATTAAATGATTTTAGTCCTTAAAATCAACAAATTATTTATATTTGTATTATTTACAATTAAAATATTAATCTATGAATCAGCTTGTTAAATTATTATCAATTGTCTTAATACTCCTTTTCACAACCATATTAAGTGCACAAAATACTTTGGAGCTAAAAATAGACAGTGCCAAAACAAAAATTAACAAAGAGATTTATGGACATTTTGCGGAACATTTGGGAAACTGCATTTATGGAGGAATATTTGTAAAAGAATCTTCTAAAATACCAAATACAAAAGGATACCGAAACGATGTGGTTAAAGCTTTAAAAGAAATGGCAATACCAATGCTACGCTGGCCAGGTGGTTGCTTTGCCGATACTTATCATTGGCGCGATGGCATTGGTAATCCTTCTAGAAGACCTTCTATTATCAATGTAAACTGGGGTGGAGTAACCGAAGATAATAGCTTTGGAACACACGAATTCCTTGATTTTTGCGAACTGATTGGAGCAGAACCTTACGTAAGTGTAAATGTTGGCAGTGGAACAGTGCAGGAAGCTTCAGAATGGGTAGAATATGTTACTTCGAATGTTGAGAGCCCAATGACCGATCTGAGGAAAAAGAATGGTCGCGAAAAACCATGGAACGTAAAATATTGGGGAATGGGCAACGAAACCTGGGGTTGTGGAGGAAATATGAGACCCGAATATTATGCCGATTTATTCCGCCAATATGCCAGTTATACACGAGCTCCCCAAATGTACAGGATTGCAAGCGGCGCCAGCGAGGATAATTATAACTGGACTGATGTAATTCTTAAAAACACGGCCAACATGCAATGGATGATTCAGGGTACAACACTGCATTATTATACCATTTGTCATAATTGGGACAAGAAGGGTTCTGCAACTCAATTTGATGAAAACGAATGGTATATGACTATGAAAAAAACCATGTTTATGGATGAATTAATCGTAAAACATGGCGAGGTGATGGACAAATATGATCCCAAAAAGAATATTTCATTGGTGGTAGATGAATGGGGCAATTGGTTTGACGTGGAACCAGGAACCAATCAGGGCTTCTTATATCAGCAAAATACTTTGCGCGATGCACTGGTGGCAGGCATAAACCTGAATATTTTCAACAACCATTCCGACAGGGTTAAAATTGCCAATATTGCCCAGATGGTCAATGTTTTGCAGGCAATAATACTGACAAAAGAGGAGCAAATGGTCCTAACTCCAACTTATTACGTTTTTAAACTATATAAAGTTCATCAGGATGCAGTTTCAATTCCTTTGGTTTTAAATTCTGAAGAAATGGATTTTGCTGGAGGAAAGTTGAAATTAATCAATGCCTCAGCTTCCATCAAAGATGGTTATATCAATATAAGTATTTGTAATTTAAATGCTTCTGAAAATGAAAAACTATCTTGCAGCTTTGGAGGAACAACAGGAAAATCAGCATCAGGAGAAATTATTACATCTTCAAATATGACTGATTATAATGATTTTGGCAAAGCTGAAAAAGTTAATATCAAGGAATTTAAAGGATTTGAATTGAATAAAAATATACTTAAAATTGACATGCCTTCGAAATCGGTGATAATGATTAGAATAAAATTGTAAAGATTGGTTTATATTTGCGACGAATACACGAATTTTTCGAAATATTTGTGTGTTCGTGGTTTTTTTTATCAATTTATATTAATTAACCGTCATGGACAAAGATTTCAGCAAAGAATTTGAATTTTTAACATCGCGGAGCAGTGGGGCAGGTGGGCAAAATGTAAATAAGGTAAGCACCAAAGTAATGTTGTGTTTTCATGTTCGAAAATCAGCCTTGCTCAATGATGAAGAAAAAGATTTGATTAGCGAAAAACTGATCAATAAAATCAATTCTGAAGGAGTTTTACAAATTGTATCACAAGCAGCACGCACACAGCTTGGAAACAAGGAATTGTGCATCGAAAAGTTTTATGCCATGATTGAAAAAGCGTTGTTTATTCCCAAAAAACGCAAGAAATTAAGGATTCCCAAAAGTGTTATCCAGAAAAGGTTGGATGATAAAAAGCGGACTTCAGATATCAAGCAAATCAGGAAAAAGATTGACGACTAAAATTATTGGAAATAAAATTTACCAATTTAATAAATTCTTTACTCTTTCAGCATCCGTTACAAAAGTTTCATATTCAGGAATTTGGGGCAAACCGCCCATAAAAATATTTTCTTTTCTGAACTGCATCGCACTTTCCACTTTTTTCCTTAACGAGACATGAAATTCAGTAATGCCCGTTTTTTCATGAATTTCTTTGATGTTTGATTCGTTAACTCCACTTCCTGCCATAATCGTAATTTTTCCATTTGCCAGTTTATTAAGTTCTTTGAGGGTTTCGATAGCATCAAAAGCTTTATTCATTCCGCCTGAAGTTAAAATGCAATCCATATTTAATGAAATAATGGAGGTAAGACTATCGAACAAGTTTTTAGTCATATCAAATGCACGGTGAAAAGTTACCGTCATTGGCCTGGATAGGTTTACAAGTTTGTTGGTTCTATCAATATCAATACTTCCGTCAGACTTCAAAATTCCAAAAACAACTCCATCTGCACCTAATTTTTTTGCATGGATAATATCTTTTTTCATGATTTCAAATTCCAGATCAGAATAGCAGAAATCACCACCACGCGGACGAATCATCACGTTTAGCTTGATATTGAGCAAACTTCGGGCAATTTCGATGGCAGCGGCACTTGGGGTAGTTCCGCCTTCGTAGAGGTTTTCACAGAGTTCAACACGATAAGTACCTCCGTTTTGAGCTCCTATGGCTGATTCTACTGAGTTTGCGCACACTTCGATTTTAAGGGATGGTTTCATGATTTTAAATATTTTCAAAATGAAAAATGATAATTAAGCAAAGTGTTCAATTTCAACAATCTACCGATAAAAGTATTTTTGAAAAATTGATTAAGTACATTTTGATATGCAAATTCAACTTCATCAATTAAACATTCCACAGATTCTGACTATTTAAATGTATCAAATAAAGCTCACCACAAGCCCATGGCATCGCTCATTGCGTAATGATGGTTCAATTTTATTTTATGTTTATGGCACAAGCTTGCCAAATCATAACCATAGATTTGATAAGTGCAGCACTTGGTATATTCTGGATGTGGCAAACGATAATTCCAAAGTTTGAAAAATGTTGTTGAATTTCGGTATGCTACGTAGATATACCAAGTATTTCAGTATTTTTCAGAAATATTGGCTTTTGGGCGTTTGCACCAATAAATCAATTTTGTTGATTATTAAGCCATTTTCAAATCGCACAAATACTGGCATTTTAAGGAATCTTTTGAATAATATATTTACTTTAAATTCTTTAAAATCGAATTATCATTTAAATATAAAACAAATTCCGAAAATGGTATTTTTATAATTGTAGAAAAATCCATTGCCTGCGACACATGAGGGAAGCCAAAATAGTTATCAATAACAATCTGAACGTAACCTTTTTTTATAAAGTAGTTGTCAAATATAGTTTCAGGAGTCTCTGATAATATAAATGCATTTTTGAAAGTTTCCTCATCCATAAAAATATTAACCCATTCCGTTTCAGTATATATTTTACGGTAATTATCAAGTTCTTTTTGAAGTTGCAATCTTAGTTTTTCCTTTAATTTTGGCATTTGATTCGGATCAATCTCCATAGATAAGAAAATTTCGCTATTATTGGTTAAATCAAATGTGTGATATACGGTGCCGCTTGATATATAAGCTCCAGCAGCTTCCCACACAAAATTAGTACTAAGTATATTTTTTTCGGCAAAAGTATAATTCAATTTAGGTGCATTGCCTGTTTCACCTGCCAGCTCATTCATCGCATCATTTAGTGTATTTCCTTTTGCAAGAATTAATTTATCCGATTTGGGAATTTTAGCATAAGTTTTATAAGATGGATCTACTTTGTATAATTTTACACTTAACAGCTTGGTGGTATTTGGCTTTTTCCAATTTCCGATTATGCTGTCCTGATAATTGATAAGGGTAAAAATGCCAACAATAGCACCACTTTTGTTTTTTTCGTTGAGTATGATTTTATTTCCATTTGCGGTTCCTGTTAACGGAATACTGCCTCCGGTTTTTTTGTAGAAGTAGGCACCCGTAACAGGGCCATTACTTATGGGTGAATTAATGTCCATCCAAACAGGCAAATTATCAGCAATATAGCCTTCGAATGATTGTGATTTACCAATATTTGCAAATACCGACAAGGCAAAAAATGTTAAAAGCAAAATTTTGTTTTTCATTGAAGCGTTTTTTATTTGTTCTACTCATCAGGCTTTTCGATATCGCCCCGTTTTCATAAGTGGTAGCTGGACTCCACTGTTTTAGTATAAATTTTTATAAAGCAAACATGAGCCTTATAGGGTAAATATAATAAAAGTTATTAAATCAATAAAATATTGAATGAAAGTTGGAGGAATGTTTGTTCAAAGAATTAAATTCTAGAGTAAAATAAAATGAAACTATGGAGAAAAAGTACGATTCCAACAATCTACATTAAACTATATCATTAACAATTTCTTTTAAAATAACAGTTTGTATGGTTCTAAACTGTATTTTCGAAATCATGATTTCGTAATTTTCAATAATTATTTTTTCGTTCAGTTTTGGAATTCGGCTAAAATGATACAATAAAAGTCCTGATAGAGTGGTGTAATTTTCGCTTATCAAAAATGTATGTGGTAAATGATCATTGATGTCCTGTAAGGAATGAGTGGCCTGAACAACATATGTTCCGTCTTCTTTTTGCTCTACTATCAGTTTCTCATCATCATCTTCGTCTTGTATTTCACCAACCAGTTCTTCCAAAATATCTTCTAAAGTAATCATGCCCTGGGTTCCGCCAAACTCATCAATAACTATGGCTAGATGTAAATGTTGTTTTTGAAATTCCGTTAATATTTCGCTAATTCGTTTTGTTTCAAATACATAAAAAGCAGGATGCATCAAATCCTTGATTTTAAATTCTGGATTTTTATACTGTTCCTTAAAAACATCTTTTGCATAAACAATTCCGATAATGTTATCCATTGAAGATTGAAAAAATGGAATTCGGGAATAACCATTCTCAAGAATTTTTTCTATTATTTCATTTGTGGATAATTCGATATCAAGCGAAAAAATTTGTTGGCGGGGTATCATTATTTGTTTTGCATTGTGATCTGTAAAGTCAAATGCATTTTTTATAATTTCATAATTTTCGTCTTCGAGTGCTCCGCCTTTTTTACTTTGTTCCACCAACATACGTAATTCATCTACACTGTGTATTTCATGATCACCGGCAGGTTTAATACCAATTACCTGTAAAACTACAGTAGATAAAGAATTCATTAACCATATAAATGGCCGAAAAAGAATATAAAACCAATATAGCGGATATGAAACCGCAAGTGTTGTGGATTCGGATTTTCGGATTGCAATAGATTTTGGAGCCAATTCGCCAAATACAATATGTAAAATGGTTATAGTTAAAAAACCTACAGGCATTGAAATAGAATGAAGCAATTCCTTAGTAATTTCAACATGAACAGCCAATAAACTTGTAGAAATAATTTTTGCAACAACTGGCTCACCAATCCATCCCAGTCCAAGACTTGCCAGGGTTATTCCCAATTGAGTTGCCGAAAGATAGGTATCTAAATGATTAATAATATTTTCCGATCTTTTTGCTAGCTTATTGCCTTTTTCAGCCTTTAAATGTATTTGTGAATATCTTACTTTAACAATTGAGAATTCCGCCGCAACAAAGAAACCATTAAGTAAAACCAATAAAAGAGTTAATAAAATGTCTGAAATCATATTTTAATATTTTTAACAAAGATAATATTTGTTTAATTGTACTGAGTTATTTATTTATCCTTTACATTATTATGATTTGAAATCCAACTGTTTTTTGAATTAATATTTTTTTTTAGCAAGGCCTTTTTTGTAATATAAATAATGTTTCATAAAGGCGTCAAAAGCTATAAAATTCGATAATTCGAATAAAAAAGTTCTATATTTGATTCTCAAATGTGCATTAAAAATTAAAGCAATGAAAAAGTCAGCCTTTATTTTCGGTTTTATTACAATCATTTTCCAAATATTTGCCCAGCCTGCTTTTCCTCCACTTGGAAATGTGTATACCGATACGGAGCTACCCAAAATTTATATCTATGTGAACCCGGATTCACTTGCTTATATTTATTCTCATGTTCATGACAATTTAGAATATCATGCAACTTTTGTGTTTAAAAGTTCGCAACTGAACGATTCAGTTACCAATGTGGGCTTTAGTTTACGTGGAAATACATCACTTGATTCACAAAAAAAATCATTTCGTATATCTTTCAATACATATACTCCTGGCGGTACTTTTCAAAATCTTGAAAAAATAAATTTAAACGGCGAACATAACGATCCATCAATTATACGTTCAAAACTTACATGGAGCATTTTGCGCGATTTTGCTTGCCCCGGACCAAGAGCAAACCATGCAAAAGTATATATAAATGGATTTTATTACGGTTTATATATTAATGTTGAACAAATAGACGAATTATTTATCAAATCTCGTTTTGGAAACAACGATGGTAATTTATTTAAATGCCTATATCCAGCAGATTTGGTTTATTTGGGTAAAGATCCAAACCTGTATAAATTTTCGAGTAGCGGTCATCAGGTTTATGATTTAAAAATCAACGATATTGCCGATGATTATTCAGATTTGGCACGTTTTATCAATATTCTCAATAATGTTGCTGTTGCTGATTTGCATATGCATTTGGACTCAGTTTTAAACACCAACGCATTTTTAAAGACACTTTGTGTTGATATTTTGTCTTCAAACTGGGACGGATATTCATTTAATAAAAACAACTATTATCTTTACCATAATACCCAAACAGGAAAATTCGAATATTTAGCCTATGATTTGGATAATACCTATGGAATCGATTGGTTTAATATTAACTGGGGAACCCGTGATATTTACAACTGGTCTAATTCTCCGGCATCTCAACCTTTATACGCAAGGGTTTTGCAAAATCAGGTTTACCGAAAAAGATTTACATTTTACATGAAACAGCTGTTGGATCAATTTTTTAATTCCACCTATTTAATTCCAAAAATTGATGCTAACAAAAGTTTGATCCAGACGGCGGCTGAAAATGATATTTATAGAACCTTAGATTATGGCTGGAGTATTAGCGATTTTAACAATTCATATACCGCAGCCCTTGGTGCTCATGTTAAATATGGATTGAAGCCTTATATTTCAACAAGATATACAAACGCATTTTCACAATTGGAAAGCACAAATACAGCTCCAATTATTTCATACGTTCAGAATAGTCCTGCCCGCATCAATCAGGATATTTCAATTAAAGCCTTGGTTGAAGATGAGACTGCAAATTCGACGGTTTTTTTAAAATACAATGTCAATTCAGGTAGTTTTGAAACAATCCAAATGTTTGATGATGGATCGCATAATGATGGCATAGCCAGAGATCATTTCTATGGTGCAACGATTCCTGCTTTATCATCGGCTTCAGAAATAAATTATTATGTTGAGGCAACTGATCCACTTTTACAAACAACGTTGGATCCCGTTTCTGGCTATTATGTTATCAATATTTCTGACCAAATGTCACCATTGTTTATCAATGAATTTATGGCTAGTAATTTAACCAATAACCCTGATGAATTTGGCGAATTCGATGATTGGATTGAAATATATAATGCCGGTGCCGTTGATGTTTTTTTGGGCGATAAATATCTGACTGATAATCTTGCAAGTCCTAAAAAATGGCAAATGCCAGCTGTTTCAATACATCCCAATCAGTTTTTAGTATTTTGGGCCGATGGTTCTTTTTTGACACAAGGTGCAAATCACACCAATTTTAAATTAAGCGGCAGTGGCGAAGAAATTGGAATTTTTGATAACGATGCCAATGGAAATGCTCAAATTGATGCAATAATTTTCGGAAACCAGGAAACAGACAAATCTTATGGCCGCTATGCTGATGGCGGAAATACATGGTTTGTGATGTCAACACCGACTCCGGGAGCTTCAAATATTCTTTCAGGAATCAATATAATCGACAATGCAATAGCGATAAACATTTATCCTAATCCAGCCCAGAGTTATATAAATATTAAACTAAATGATAGTCAATTAAGCATTTCTAAAATAACCATTTTCAATTTTAATGGGCAAAAAATAGATCAAACTATTTATGCTAAAACCAATGATATTGAATATGTTATAAATAGGAATATACTCAGTAATGGAATTTATACGTTAGAGATTGAGGTAGGAAATTCATCACAAAATTTTTCGATTTATAAGAAAATTTTGATTTTATAAAATTTTAACTGTGTTTATGGGTAATATTATTGCTCTTTCAAATGCATTTTAACTGAATAGAAATACGAAAGATTATATTTTTAAAAATATTTATAAAAGAGTAATGATCATAAATTGGTAATTATTAGAAATCAATATTAATTTATTGAAAATCCTCATTTATTATTTGCATAACCGAGCTCTTTTCTTACTTTTATAAACTTAAATTAATTAAGTTTATCTGGTTCAAAATGGCTAAAAACAGTGAGTTTTTTTTTAATAGATAAGCTTTACTATTAATTTAGGACAATTTATTAATTAATTTAATGATAATTATATTTGGTACAGTTTTGCCACTCTTTCAAAAATAAATTAGATGAATTTTCTATATGTAGTAATAGCCCTTGTATTGATTTTTGATTTTATCAACGGGTTTCACGATTCGGCCAATTCCATAGCCACTATAGTTTCTACAAGGGTTCTATCACCATTTATCGCTGTTTTGTTTGCCGCGTTTTTTAACTTTGTGGCTTTTTGGGTTTTTAGCCTAAAAGTTGCAACCACCATTGGAAAAGGAGTAGTAAATCCGGATATTCTAAATTTAACTGTAATTGGTTCAGCCTTGTTGGCAGCAATTATTTGGAACCTATTAACCTGGTGGTGGGGTTTGCCTTCAAGTTCATCGCACACTCTGGTTGGAGGTTTAATTGGCGCTGCAGTTGTAAGTTCAGGATTTGGTGCAGTAATAATATCTGGAGTTGTAAAAATTGTACTTTTTATATTTATTGCCCCATTTATTGGATTAATATTATCTTTTACTATTTCAACAATTGTTTTAAATATTTTCAGAAAGGTTCCTCCTCAAAAAGTGGACAAATACTTCAGGACGATACAGATATTTTCAGCTTCGGCATTTAGCCTGGGGCATGGAGGAAACGACGCACAAAAATCGATGGGTATTATTTGGGTAGCATTAATAGTTACCGGGCATGTTGCAAAAGATGCACCAATTGATATGTGGATAGTAATTTCATGCTATGGTGCAATTTCGTTGGGAACGCTTTTTGGAGGCTGGAAAATAGTGAAAACAATGGGCCAAAAAATTACAAAGCTTAAACCTTTCGAAGGTTTTTGTGCCGAAACAGCCGGTGCGCTTACCTTAGTTGGAGCAACTGAATTTGGAATACCAGTAAGTACAACGCATACAATAACTGGAGCTATTATGGGAGCAGGCGCACGCAGAGGTCTTTCAGCGGTTCGCTGGGGTGTTACACGTAATATTTTCTGGGCGTGGATATTAACTATTCCTGTTTCGGCATTGATTAGTGCAATTATCTATTTAATCTTAAATTTTATTCTATAAAATATTTAATCTGAAATACTAAAAAAATATGGGTATAAGTAGTCTTATTAAAATTCTGGTTCCAAAAGAAAAAGCATTCTTTCCACTTTTTGAACAAGGGGCAGAAAACCTGGTAAAAATTGCGAACCTTTTGAAGAGTTTAATCCTAGCAACTGATGAAAATCAAAGAAAAGAGTTAGCCAAAGGAATAAAAGATTTAGAACTTGTTGGAGATAAAGTAACTTACAATGTTTATGAAACTTTAAATACCACATTTATAACTCCTTTCGATAGGGAAGAAATCCATGATTTAGCTTCTGCTATAGATGATTTTGCAGACCAAATAAACAGGACCTCGCAGAGAATAGATCTTTATAAATTAATAACTTTTACTCCTGAATTTGTACAACTTGCTGATATCCTTATCGAAGCGGCAACCAATGTCAATATTGCTGTTAAGGAATTGAAGAACATGAAAAACCTTACCATTTTTAACAATGCCTGTGTACAAATCAGTATTTGCGAAAACAAAGCAGATGATCTTTATCACAAGGCAATTTCGGATTTTTTCGAGAATGAAACTGATGCAAAAGAACTGATTAAAAAGAAGGAAGTACTTGAATCGCTTGAGAAATCAGCAGACAAGGCCGATGATATTTCAAAAGTTTTAAAAACGATACAAGTTAAGTTTGCATAAACAAATTACACACTAAGAAAAGGCCTGTTGGAATCAATCCAACAGGCCTTTTTATTTTCAGTATTTAAACCTGAAATTTATTATACGCTAAATCATAAAATCAACAATATAACGCGACAACAAAAACAAACCACAAGCAAGCCCGACAGTCACAGGAATAGTTACTCCCCATGCAATCAATATATTTTTAATCGTCTTGCTTTGTAAGTTTTTAAGCCCACCATCTGAAACCATCGCACCTGCAACTCCAGAAGAAAGCACATGTGTAGTACTTACAGGTAATCCCAATAAGGTAGAAACACCAATTGTGCTTGCGGCGATAATTTCGGCACTTGCGCCCTGAGCATAGGAGAGGTGGCTTTTCCCAATTTTCTCGCCAATGGTAACTACAATCCTTTTCCATCCGATCATTGTTCCTAACCCAAGAGATAATGAAATCATCAACAATACCCACCATGGGGCAAATTCCGTGTGTGTTTTCATCTCTTTTAAGTTCAGCTTTAGTATCGCCATTTCTTTTTTGCTAATAGGCAATAAATTCTTCGATTCCACTTCATTGCTCTTCAAAAGTTTATCAGTGTGCGAAGCAATGGAAAGAATATCTTTACGGACTTCAAATTTATCATTTTTGCTAATTCCCATATAAACAGGCTCATTTCCAAGAATGCCTTTCATGTTTTGGATACCTGCATCAATTGCATGCACTTTTTTTAAATTGTCAGCACTTAGCTGTAAGGTATCAATTTTACCTACATAATGTTCTATAACTTGCACATTTCCAACTAAATTGACAGGATTTCGCCCTGGATCAAGCGCAAAATTGGCAGGCAACAATCCAATAAGTATGATCATAACCAAACCTACTCCTTTTTGCCCATCGTTTGAACCGTGAGAAAAACTAACACTGGTGCATGTAAAAATCAACACACTCCGAATAAGAAAAGGTGGTTTTTTATCAGGATCTGCTGCTTTGAAAAACCGTTTCTTCTTTATTAATCTTTTAAAAATGAGCATCAACAACATAGCCATAAAGAAGCCAAAAAGAGGAGAGATAAATAGGGATAAGCCTGCATCGAATACCTTGCCCCAATTTAAAGCAACTGTACCCTCAGGTGTTAAAAACATAAAGGCTATGCCAATTCCAAATATGGATCCAATTAAAGTATGCGAACTTGAACATGGAATACCAAAATACCAAGTTCCCAGATTCCAAATAACAGCTGTTAGAATCAGAGAAAGGACCATTGCTATGTTATGATAAACATTTTGATCGATCAAAGCGTCAAGTGGAAGAAGGTTTACAATACCGACTGCAACAGCAATACCTCCAAAATAAACACCTATAAAATTCCAAATTCCCGACCAAATAACTGCTTGCTTTGGTTTAAGCGATTTTGTATAAATTACGGTGGCAACTGCGTTGGCCGTATCGTGAAAACCATTAATAAACTCAAAAACACAAGCTGCCAACAAACAGATTATCAGCATTACTAACAAGCCAGTAGATAAACCAAACATAAATTTTTTTTTTTAAATTTCAGATTGCAATGTTATTGATAATAAAACTGTGCAATATTAAGAAATTGTTAAGTTTTCCAACAAAATACCTGAAATAAATCATGTTTGAAATTGGATGAAATAATAAAAGCAAACTTGGAAATAAACAGAGTTAACGTTTTTTGATTTTTTAAAGCGAAATTTAATTCAGATTATGTATTTTCGAAACAAATTAATCCTAATCTTTCATTGTACATTTTATGAAAAAAAAATACATTATACTTGTCTTGCTGGTTTGCTGTACTGGCTATCTTTATGCACAAAAAAACCAAAATTTCAGCTTAAGTTCGCCAAATGGTAAAATCCAGGTTGTAATTGATGCAAATGCTAAACTTCAATGGTCGGTAAAGTACGGCCCAAATCAAATAATCAGTCCATCAGTAATCTCTATGAAATTGCAGGATGGTTTGGTAATGGGTGATGTAGTAAAAGTAGTGTCATCAACCATCGAAAATGTAGATAAAAAAATCAATGCCTTAAATTATAAAAAAGCTGTTATTGCTGATCAATATAGACAGCTTTCCATTGCTTTTAAAGGAGATTATGGAGTTATTTTCAGAGCTTATAATGATGGTGTTGCTTATCGATTTTACACAAAGAAAAAAGGAACAATTACAGTTCAATCCGAAGAAGCAAGTTTCAATTTCGAAAATGATGAACAGGTTTATATTCCATACGTAAATCATTCCAAATACGATATGTACCAGGTTTCGTTTGAAAATCTTTACCAACATATTCCATTGTCGAAAATAAATAAGGATACCTTGTCATTTGCTCCGGTATTGATCGATTTTTCAAATGGAATAAAAGCGGTTATAACCGAAGCCGATTTGGAAGATTATCCAGGTATGTTTTTAAAATCAGGAAATCAGAATTTTTCATTGCATGGTGACTTTGCAGCTTATCCACTTGAAGAATTGCAGGGTGGACATAATAACCTTCAATCGTATGTAACAAAGCGTGCTGATTATTTGGCCCAAACTTCTGGAACCAGAAATTTTCCATGGCGTGTGGTTATTATCAGCGAACAGGATAAAGACTTGTTAAACAACGATATGGTGTATAAATTAGCCTCAGCATCAAGAATAGCAGATGTTTCATGGATAAAACCCGGTAAAGTTGCCTGGGATTGGTGGAACGACTGGAATATTTCAAAAGTTGATTTTCGGGCAGGCATCAATACAGCTACTTACAAATATTACATCGATTTTGCATCTGCAAATAAAATTGAAAATGTGTTGCTCGATGAAGGATGGGCTAACAGCGAAGACATTATGAATATTGTGCCCGAAATAAACCTTCAGGAAATTATAGATTATGCAGCCCTAAAAAATGTTGGAATCTGGCTTTGGGGCGGATGGTTACCTTTGGATAAAAAAACAGATTTAGCGCTTTCTACCTATTCCAAAATGGGAATCAAAGGATTCAAAGTCGATTTTATGAACCGTGATGATCAGAAAATGGTGGATTTTTACTACCGATTGGCGCAAAAAGCAGCCGAATATAAGTTGATGTTGGATTTTCATGGAGCCTATAAACCAACTGGTTTGCAAAGAACCTATCCCAATGTATTGAATTTTGAAGGCGTTCATGGCCTTGAACAAGTAAAATGGTCAAACCCCGATTTTCCATTGTACGATGCCACCATTCCTTTTATCCGCATGATTGCGGGGCCAATGGATTATACTCCCGGCGCAATGATAAATGCAAATAAAGCTAATTTTTGCATCAGCTGGGCTTCTCCAATGAGCCAGGGAACAAGATGTCATCAATTGGCCATGTATGTGCTTTACGAAGCTCCTTTTACCATGCTTGCCGATAATCCGACCAATTACATGAAAGAACAGGAAAGTACCACTTTTATCGCTTCCATTCCAACAGTATATGACGAAACCGTCGCACTCGATGGCAAAGTTTCGGAATATGCAGCTGTGGCGCGGAAAAGCAAAGAGAATTGGTATATTGGAGCATTAAGCAATTGGACTGCCCGTGATTTGACAATTGATTTCTCCTTTTTACCTGCTGGCAGTTACGAAGCTGAAATTTTCAAAGATGGAATAAACGCAGATAGGGAAGGTTCCGATTATAAACGGGAACTGATTCAGGTAAATTCTACCACAAAATTAAAAATCCATCTAATGAATGGTGGAGGATGGGTTGCTAAAATTTATCCGGTTAAGTAAAAGATATAATAAATTACCCGAAGGAATTTGAGTAAATAGTAAAATAAAAATGGCTATCTTCTTTGATTCCTTTAATTTTAAAGTAATAAAATATCAATAAAATAATAAAAATCATAGCACAGAGTTACCAGGAGTTTAAGCACAGAGTTTCACGGAGTTTTTTCTGTGAAACTCTGTGAAAATACTCAGTGCAACACTGTGTCACAAAATATAATCATATACATATGGAAATAAATGACATAACTCAAATAATTCTTGATTGTTCCTATAAAATACATTCAAAACTTGGTAGTGGTTTGCTTGAGAGAGTTTATAGAGAATGTTTATCCTTTGAATTAGAAAAAGCTGGATTAAAAGTAGAACAAGAAAAGGCAATTCCAGTCATTTATGAAGGAGTGAGGATGGATTGTGGATATAGAATAGATATTTTAGTGGAAAATAAGGTAGTAATTGAATTAAAAGTAGTTGAGAATTTTACTGAAGAGCATATTGCTCAAACATTAACTTACTTAAGATTTTCAGGATGCAAAATAGGTTTGTTACTAAATTTTTATAAAAGGTCATTAAAAGATGGAATCAAACGACTTATATTGTAAAAAAATAAAGGCATGATTGCCAATGGTAATATAAATAATAGAACAATTAAATATATAAAACCATGATACACACTATCCAAAACGACAAGCTGCAACTATCTGTTAAACAAGTAGGCGCTGAAATTTGCAGCATTAAATCCATGAGTTCAGGTAAAGAATTTATTTGGGATGCAAATCCGGATTATTGGGCAAACCACTCCCCAATTCTATTCCCAATTGTTGGGGCTTTAAAGGATGGGAAATATAAATATAAAGGAAAGGAATATGCCTTGCCCCAACACGGTTTTATGCGCTTTAACAAGCTAGTTGAACTAATTGATAAAGATGCTGATTCTCTTTCTTTTCAATTGGACGAAAATGAAGAAACATTAATGGTCTATCCATTTGAATTTGCATTAAATATTTCTTACACCTTGGATGAAAATAAAGTTTGCATTAAACATCAGGTCATCAATCCAGGAACTAAAGATCTGTTTTTTTCCGTTGGTGCACATCCTGCTTTTAAATGCCCAATCAATGATGATGAAAAGTACGAAGATTACTATCTTGAATTTGAAAAGGAAGAATTCGCACAATCTCATTGCATTGAAAATGCTTTGATAGGGAAGGAGAAAGTAGAAGTTTTCAATAAAAGCAATGTAATTGATTTGCATTCAGGACTTTTCAATAAAGGTGCGCGGGTATTTAAAGATTTAAAATCTACCACCATTCGCCTGAAAAGCAGAAAATCAAATCAATCGGTTTCTGTTCATTACAAAGGTTGGCCTTATATGGGGATTTGGGCAAAACCAAATGCTCCATTTGTTTGCATTGAACCATGGTTGGGAATTGCCGATGGAGTAGATTCTAATCAAAATTTAGAAACTAAGGAAGGAATTATAAGGCTTGCACCGGAGGAATGGTTTGAAGCAGAATATTTCATTGAAATTAATGAATAAGTCAATTCACTATCAAAAAAAGGAAGTTGCCCGTTTTTATGGACAACTTCTTTAAGTTTTAATATAATTAATTGAATTGGAATAACTTATTTGACTGTAAATTCAGTTTCAGCATTTATAACCCCTTTTCCATTTTTATCCCATATTTTTGATTTCCAGGTATATTTACTTCCTGATACCAGTGGAGATCCAACAGTTAGCGTTAAAGTAAGAACAGCAACTTGTTCTTTTGCAAGGCCTTCGGCATCATAATTGGCAAATAAATCAGGGTTATCCATTACTTTTTTACCATCTTTATCAAATATATCTAAAGAAGCACCCAGGTATACTTTTCCATCTTTTTCAACGAAACCCTCAGTTCCGTCTACTTCCATAACAACATCCTTACCTATTGGAAATTCCGAAGTTGTTAATTTTACAGTATCCATATACAAAAAAGCTTCTTTGTAACTTAATCCGGAATTGGTAACTTTCAATCCGGAAAGTAAATCTTTTTTAGCACCAACATTGCAGGCATTTAAAATTAAAGCAGCAAAAATAAAAAAAACAAGAGTTTTGGTTTTCATAATTTAAAAATTTAGTGAATTAAATAAGTAAGAATTTGATAAGCTTTTTATGCTATTAAAACAAAGATAAATAAAAGGGAAATAAAAAGTTTCTACTTGTATTAATATTTAAATAATTATTTGATTCCTTGTCGATTCTCAAACTCTTTTCTTCGTTTGCGCTTTTCTTCCTGCAGATCAAAATGGGTGATAATCAAACGCATACCCGCATCTGTACTGAAATAGTTTTTCATCCAGTTAAACATGGTCACAACCTTGTTCCTGAAGCCTATCAATGACATTAAATGAACTGCCATCCACATTAGCCAGGCTATAAATCCACTAATTTTAAAATTCCCAACCTGAACCAAAGCTTTGTTTTTGCCTACAGTGGCCATTGCACCTTTGTCTTTGTATTTAAAAGGTTTAAAATCCCTGTTGTAATTAATTTTGTTCAGTAGATTTTTAGCCACCTGAATCCCTTGTTGAATCGCTGCCGGAGCAATCTGTGGATGCCCATTTGGATAATCTTCCGTTTCCATGCAGGCAACATCACCAATTGCAAAAATATCGTTCATGTTTTTTACCTGATTGTATTCATCTACACGAATCCGATCACCTTTATTTATAGTTCCATCGGGCAAACCATTCACCGGGTTTCCGGTCACTCCGGCCGTCCAGATCAAAGTTTTGGCTATGATATCCTTTCCGGTATTTGTTTGTACATAATCACCAAAAATATCGAGCACACGAGTATTTAAAACAACAGTAACACCTAAATTTTCCAGATATTTTTTTGCTTTTGCAGACAATTTTGGCGAGAGCATAGGCAGAACCCTATCTCCACTCTGAACAAGGTAGATATTCATTTTTGACAGATCAAGTTCAGGATAATCTTTTGGAAAAACGGAACGTTTCAATTCGCCCAATGCACCGGCTAGCTCAACACCTGTTGGTCCGGCGCCGGCAATTACCACGTTTAGCATTCCTTGTTTTTTACGTTCGTTATTTATTAGAAGTGCATGTTCAAAGTTTTGAAGTAACACTGTTCTTAAATCGAGCGACTCCAGAATACTTTTCATTGGCATGGCTGAAATGGTAAGGCCTTCATTTCCAAAATAGTTGGTACGTGCACCTGAAGCAATTATCAAATAATCGTATTCCAATGTATCATTGTTGAACTCAATCACTTTTTTTTCGTGATCGATATTTTTTACTTCACCAAGCCTGAAAAAAATGTTTTTTGATTTGTTGAAAATCTTACGGATGGGATAGGCAATAGATTCAGCTTCCAAAGCCGAAGTAGCCACCTGATACATTAAAGGCTGAAATGTATGGTAATTGTTTTTGTCGACAATAACCACCTGAACCTCTTTTTTCTTAAATACTTTTGCGACTTGAATGCCGCCAAAACCACCGCCAATGATTACAATGCGGGCTTTTTTTCTATCAGGAATCTCGATTAGCATAAATTGGTAATTTGTGGATTAAGATAGGAAAAGCATTGAAGCTATTGATCTTGCAATTTAGGATGACTTCATAACGCTTTTTTGGAATACGTTGTTTTTAGCTAACTTCCTTTAAATATTTGTTTAAAGTATGAAATAAAAAATTTAGTAACTTTCAAAATTGGGTATTAACGACTGCTGTTTCTTTGTGATTTCCAATTTCTCTTTATTTGCGGGTTTTTTCACAACTTTTGCAAGAATTGTTTCAAGCAATGGCAACATGTGGTTTAATCCTTTTGTTTTGATGATAAAATTCCAGATCGGTTCAAATTTTTTCCATCCACCGGTATAAAATAAGTGTTTAACCGAATGTTTCAATGAATCATGTTTAAGGCTGGCTTTGAAGATGTTGCTCCATTTATAAAACTCGTTGTACGACCATTTATATCCAGCTTCTAATTCAGATGCTGAGAGCAAATTGGTTTTATAAACCACATGTCTGGTATCATATAAATCCCAATTTCGGTTCAAAATCCTACCTTCGGATTCCATTGTTTTATATAGAGCAGTGCCCGGATAAGGTGTAAGAATATGATAAGTAGCAGTGGTAATGGCATTTTCGATGCCCCAATCAACAGTGCGTTTAAAAACATCGGTATTGTCATTATCAAGGCCAAACACAAAACTACCGTTAATCATAATTCCCAAATCGTGGAGCCTTTGAATGGCCTTTCGATAATCCTTATCCATATTTTGGCTTTTGTTGCTTTGCTTCAGATTTTCGGGCGAAAAGGTTTCAAATCCAACAAAAAGGCTTCGCAACCCAGCTTTGGCAGCCTTTTCAATCAGGTTTCCTTTTAAAATCGATTCAACGGTTGCCGCTCCTTGAAAAACCCTGTCCATGCCCATCATTCCATCAAATAACGATTCTGCAAATTTTGGATTTCCAAGTAAATGATCATCTAAAAAATACAGATGCCTGCCTTTTAATCTTTCAATTTCGGCAAGTGCAGAATCTACTTTTTGCACATAAAAAGACTTGCCTCCTTCGAAAAACGATTCCTTATAGCAAAAACTACAACTGTGTGGGCAACCTCTTGATACCACAATGGAATTTGGCACCAAATAACGGTTTCGTTTGATTAAATCCCGTCGCACAGGAGGTAAATCCTGAATTGTTCTAATAACCGAGGAGTATTTCTTCTGTGTTTGCTTATTCTTGAAATCCTTTAAAAAACGTGGAAAAGATTCTTCGGCTGGTCCAATAAAAATACTGTCTGCATGTAAAATAGCTTCATCGGGCAAGGAAGTTACATGTATGCCACCAAGAATTACATAGCTGCCTTTAGAACGGTAATAATCAGCAATTTGATAGGAGCGGAAAGCATTGGTAATATATACTTCAATGGCTACTAAATCCGGACAATCATCCAATGTTAATTCTTCCACATGTTGATCAACCAGTTTAACATCGTCATCCGGATCGAGATAAGCAGCCAAAGTAGCCAATCCCAAAGGAGGGAAAAGTGAGTATTTGATCGGTCGCCAAAAAGGGCTGTCCGATTCTGATAAAGCGGGTAGAATAAATTTTACTTGCATTTATTTTCGATTGTATATTGTTTATTGAATATTGTTTATTTCTACTTTACGAAGTTAAAAATGAGTGATAAACAATGATGTATGAACAAATTGAATAAAGTTTTTTTAACGCAGAGAATCGCTAAGAAAACGCAAAGACCGCAAAGATTGGCTGACGCTTTCTTTCTTTGCGGCTCTCTGCGTATTTTTTCTTTGCGTTTCTCTGCGGTTATATTTCATATATATTAGGTTCAATATTAACACTATATATGTTCGTAAAGTAGAATTTTTGAAATACTTTAAAAAAATAACTCATTTATGCATTCAATTATTTAAGCATTCATTATTGAAATAAATTTAGACTACTTCAGATCTTTATCCGCCCAAATAACCCTCCTTATCCGCGTTTTACCAAAAACATTCATTAAAAATGAAATACTGATTACTGCGAAATCTTTAATTAAACTGTGTGTTTTAATGTATTTAGTATCCCAAAACCACGAAGACTTTTTATTCTGTCCACCGTATATTTGTGCGTAACCGGTAATTCCTGGCTTGCAGTTCCATCGTATTTTATGGTATTCTGAATTCCACTTTAACCGTTCAATATCGAAATTGGTTAAAGCACGCGGCCCAACAATACTCATATCACCCTTAAAAACATTAATGAATTGAGGTAATTCATCCAATCCGGTTTTTCGCAGAAATTTGCCCGTTTTCGTTGGTATATTTTCAACCAAAGTTTGGAATTTAAGTATTTTAAATGGCTTTTTATCGAGCCCAATTCTTTCCTGATAAAAGATAATTGGATGTCGCTCAAAAAGCACAATAGCCAGGATTATAGCAATAACCGGAACCAGAAATACTATAAAAGCAACAATTGAAAATAGGATATCAAAGATGCGTTTCATTTCAAAAGAGAGTTTAAATTTATAAATTTAAAAGTACTTTGAAACGCAAAGTTAATTATTGTTTTTATAAAAGCAAATTCAATATTATTATCATCGAAAAGAAAAGCTTTAGTTATGTGGTTTTAAAATAGTATGAAGAGAAGGAAAATGATTGATTATTAGTGATATAATACTTGAAAACGCAATTTTTAAGGCATCTGGGATTCTTGAATTTTTTATATTTTAAACAGCTCTGACTTTTTTTCTTTTCCATGATGAAAAGAAACAAAAATCTAGACAAAAATATCCTTTTCCGTTCATTTACTTTAACAAGGAGCACGGCCGACGGATTTTTGTCAAAGTACGCCCAATGCTCTCTGAAATTTCATCATAGAAGTATGTTATTTAAATGCGCAGGTAAACGGTAATTTGGTGTATCTGTTCTTGAAATGATGAACTTTTTTAGCAACTTCAATTCATTGGATTTGTACTTAATTTAATAGAAGTGAGAATTGGGTATATCATTGTTTTATGACCTTTGATCTTCATAAAGATTCATACAATTACAAAATATTCAACAATTGCTCCTTAATCTTCTCCAGTTCATCTTTCATCTGAACCACAATTTTCTGAATCTGGGTATGATTTGCTTTCGATCCAATGGTATTGATTTCCCGGCCAATCTCCTGGGTTATAAAACCCAATTTACGGCCAGCCATATCCTCATTTTTCATGGTATCTAAAAAATAAGTACAATGGTGTCCAAGGCGGACTTTTTCTTCTGTTATATCAAATTTTTCGAGGTAGAAAATGATTTCCTGCTCAAAGCGGTTCTGATCAATATTAGCTTTATCAACGTTATCATTTAAATTCTGGTTGATTCGTTCCCTTATCTTGCTTATTCGCTCTGATTCAAATGGTTCAATATTTTTTAATAACTCAGCTATTTTTTCAATCCTGTAAATAAAATCTTTTTCAAGCATTTCACCTTCCTGTATTCTAAATTTATCTACTTCAGCAAGGGCTTGTTTTGTGGTTTCTAAAACAGCTTGCCATTCAGCTTCCTCAATATCTTTCACATCGGTTTTAAAAACATCGGGTAATCGCAATATAAGAGATAATACTTGCTCATCCTCCAATTTACGGCCAATAGAAGTGCTAATTCTTTCAAGTTGAGTATAATAATCTTTGATTAAAGCTTCGTTAAATTGCATGCTTTTATCGGTTTCATTGCCATTGAACCAAATACTAACATCAATTTTACCACGGTTTAGGCATTGATTAATTTCATTTCTCAATATCAATTCTTTTTCTTTGTAATGCTGTGGTAACCTGACGCTAACATCACTTTGCTTGCTGTTTAAGGATTTTATTTCAACGGTTATTTTTCTTTCGTTTGATTCAAAAGTTGCCTTTCCAAAACCGGTCATTGATTTCAACATATGTACTTAATTTGGTTCATCCAAAAGTATAAAAAAATAATAAAAATCAATCATTTGCAATATTTAACCAAATTGACTTTGAATTTAATTAAAAAATCCTTAAATTTTACATGTTACAAATTGGTTATTGTTGAAAATCTATCAATGAAAGCCATGAAAATCAATAAAATAACATTTTTAGTTTTAATAATGCATTCATTCTGCAACTTGCAATCGCAAGACTACACTGCAAAACGCGAAAAGATGGTAAAAAAACAGATTGAAGCACGCGGTGTATCAGACAAAGATGTATTAAATGCCATGGAAAAAGTGGAAAGGCATTTATTTGTTCTCCAGGAGTATTTGGATCGCGCTTATGATGATTGTCCATTGCCAATAGGCGAGGGGCAAACTATTTCGCAACCCTACATAGTAGCTCTAATGACTGAATTACTAGAATTAAATAAGAAAAAGAAAGTGCTCGAAATCGGAACAGGATCAGGCTATCAGGCAGCAATTCTGGCCGAACTGGCAGGAGAAGTTTATACAATAGAGTTAATTGATACTTTAGGTAAAAAAGCAGGCAAAATACTCGACAAATTATCCTATTCCAATATTCACATCAAAATTGGAGATGGCTACCAGGGTTGGCCAGAGAATGCGCCTTTTGATGGAATTATTGTAACCTGTTCGCCCACCAAAGTTCCTGAACCTCTCAAAGAGCAACTCGCCGAGGGAGGAATTATGGTTATCCCAATTGGCGAGCATTATGTACAAGAATTAGCAGTGATAACTAAAAAAGAAGGAAAACTCATTCAAAGAGGAGTTACCGGAGTCCGCTTTGTACCTATGAAAGACGAGAAAGGAAATAAGTATTAAAATAAATTAATTGCTTTTAATACCAATTAAAAGATAAAGTCGCTCTTTATAACTTTCACTAATAGGAATTAAACTATCGTAGATTTTAATCCGGTTTCGCTCAATCGAAATAATTTTATCAACTGCCACAATGAATGATTTATGAACCCTGCAAAATTTATTGGAAGGCAATTCTTTTTCAAAATCCACAAATGTTTGAAGCGTCAATATTTTCTTCGAGTTGGTCTGAACATTCCGATAATCGCCCATTCCTTCGATAAAATAAATATCACAAAAAGGAATTCTTTCCAGACGATATTCTGTTTTTACAAAAATGAAGTCTTTTTCTTCCTTTTTGTCTTTACTTATGGCGTCATAAACCCTTTCAACTGCATTTAAAAACCTATCGAAGCGGAAAGGTTTTAATAGGTAGTCGGCCACATTGAGCTCGAAGCCTTTTAACGCATATTTATCGTAAGCAGTTGTAATAATGATTTGTGGCTTAAAAGTGAGCGATTCTATCAATTCAATGCCGGTGAGCCCATCCATTTCAATGTCGAGAAAAATCAAATCAACCTTGTTTGTTTTTAAAAAACCGATGGCACCAAACGCATTGGTAAACGACTCCAATAAATGGAGATACGAAACCTGGTTTACAAATTCCTTTGTACGCTTTAATGCCAAAGGCTCATCTTCAATTATAATGCAGTTAATTAACATCTTTCAGTTGAATACTTAAACCAACATTGAACCAATTTTCAGTTTTATCAATTACCAATTGGTGATTTTTTGGATACAGCAAATTTAACCTTTGTTTGATGGTTTCAATGCCCAAACCTTCATTTTTTATTATTTCGAGCTGATTTGCTTCATAATAGTTTTTACAAATCATTTTTATCGATTCTTTATTAATCTCAAATTCAATATTTATAGCATTTTCAATAGATTTATTCTTACAATGCTTAAAGGCATTTTCAACAAACGGGATAAAAATCATGGGTGCAATTTTCTGGTCTTTTAACTCACCTTTAATGCTAAAGTTTACATAATGAGGATTATCAGTACGGATTTTTTGCAGTTCCATATAACTCTTAATCTGCTCAATTTCTTTTGATAATTCTGTTTCAATTTCTTTGGTTTCGTACAAAACATAGCGAAGAATATCAGAAAGTTTTTTTAAATATTCCGATGCTGTTTTGGGATTTTCCTCAACAAGTACATCAATATTATTGAGCGAATTGAACAGGAAATGCGGGTTTAGTTGGGCTTGGAGCATTAATAAAGCGGTTTTGTTGGAATAAAGTTTTTTATTCAATATTATTTTTTCTTCTACGGATTTTCTCCAGATAACAATTTTTCTGATTGCAATACTTAATATTCCACCGAATAAGGACATTAATGTGAATGCGATTATTTTTGAAATTTCGCTGGTTCCAGCAAATGTAAGTCTAAAAATATTTCCAATGATGTAGCTTGAAAGTAAAGCAAATGAAATAAATAAAAAAACTTTTTTTCGGTCTAAAAGCTTAGGAATAAGTACAAAATAAAACAAGTAAAAGTTAATAAATGGACCTAGTATGCCAAAAATAGGTACAATAAAAAGGGTATATATTGCGTAATAACTGAAAATTCCTTGGTTATTGATAATATCTTCAATTCTTTCAGTAACAATAAAGTAGACAAAAGAAATATAGATGATCGCCCATAGGATTACGTTTATTGAGAGTTCGGAATACTTTTTCATAAATTTAATTTTGAATTAAACATAAGCCAAAAGTCAGCTTAAATGCTTGGGAATAAAAATAAAATCTGTAAATGAGGGAGATTGTGCATTGAAATGGCAAAAATAGCCGTTCAATTTTGAAAGTATTTAAAAATAGAAACCTTGAAAATTTGGGGTTTACTAATGTAAATAGCCAAACTTCAAGGTTTGTATGAGTAGCTGATAGTCAATAATTTAAAATTTATTCAAGCCAGCTTCAATCTTCTCCATCATTTCAGGTTTAATATCCAAATGTGTAACCATTCGAATGGTTTGCGGTCCAAAACCAATTGCTTTGATATTATCTTTGGCCAATTTTGCCATAAAATCAGTGTCTTTCAATGACTTATTCAGTTTGAAAATAACAATATTGGTTTCTGCAGGAAGAATTTCATCAACATAAGATTGTTTTTTCAACATACCCATAATTTGTTGTGCATGGTCGTGATCTTCCTTTAATCTTTCGATGTTATTATCCAATGCATAAATTCCGGCAGCAGCCAAATAACCAGCCTGGCGCATGGCACCACCATACAATTTACGGTAGCGCTTGGCTTTGGTAATAAACTCATTGGAACCTGTAATTACAGAACCAACCGGTGTTCCCAATCCTTTGGACAAACAAATGGAAATGGAATCGAATAAACGGCCAATTTCGATAGTAGAATAACCTTTTTTTACAATTGCATTAAACAAACGGGCACCATCCAAATGGAGTTTTAAATTACTCTCTTTACAAACTTTTGCAATTTTCTCAATTTCAGACAATTCATAGCACGATCCTCCACCTTTATTTGAAGTGTTTTCGAGACTAACAAGAGACGATTGAGCACTGTGGATATCTTTAGGGTTTATGGATTCCAATACCTGTTGCGCGTTAATCCTGCCATTGTTGCCATCGATCAATTTAACAGACGATCCGGAATGAAAAGCGATTCCACCACCTTCGAATTTATAAATATGGGAAGTCACATCACAAATTACTTCATCACCCGGCTGGGTATGTACTTTAATTGACAATTGATTGGCCATAGTACCTGATGGAACAAACAAAGCAGCTTCTTTGCCGAATAAATTGGCTACTTTTTGTTGTAATGCAATCATTGTGGGATCTTCGTTAAAAACATCATCACCAACTTCGGCATTAAACATGGCTTCGACCATCCCCTTGGATGGTTTGGTAACGGTATCACTTCTTAGGTCGATTATCATGGTATATAATTTAGAATTTGAGTAATTGATTTTTTGAAAGTTCGAAAGTACAAATTTTTAATGAATGAGTGAATGCCTGAATAATGAAAAATAGTGACAACAGAACATTCACTCATTTACTCATTTACGCATTCTTTCATTTACAAATTCAAATATTTCTCCTAAATTTACAGAAAGAAAAACTGAAAAAATGGATAATAAAGAAATTGTGCTCAAAACATTAGCCAATTCAAAAACAGCTTTGAAAGGTGGCGAAATTGCAGAATTATCAGGAATCGATAAAAAAGAAGTAGATAAGGCAATTAAAAAGTTAAAGGCTGAAGAAAAGATCTATTCGCCAAAAAATTGTTATTATGAAGTGAAAAAATAATCGAAATTTCACAAAAGAAAACGCTCCTGGTTTTGATTTATAACCAGGAGCGTTTTTTTATCTAAAGTGGTTGGGATATTTGAACGATTACCTGGCCAATTCAATTTTAGCTTTTTGGTTTTTAAGTTTTTCATTCTTTATTAACTGGATAACATCCAATACTTTATCTGAATTAACTGCAACATACGAGAAATTGTCTTTTACATCAATTAAGCCCACTTCACTTTTTTCAAGCTTGCCCATTTTACACAAAAAACCAACAATATCCGTTTTGTTTATTTTGTCTTTTTTCCCTTTGCTGATATATAAGGTTTCCCAAACAGGTTTTGGAGGGAGAACATCATTTTTTGGAAGTTTTTCAACAGGTATTTTCCCTTTGATAAATTCGGGCATGTCCTCATCTTTTTCAAAGATTAAATAAGCAGCACCAACGGCATTCATCCTGGCAGTGCGGCCATTCCGGTGTGTAAAAGCCTCAAGGTTCTGTGGTAAATTATAATGGATAATCGATTCAATTTCAGGAACATCCAAACCGCGCGAAGCCAAATCGGTAGTAATCAGTATTTGACTACTTCCATTACGGAATTTAATAAGCGCCCGTTCTCTGTCTAATTGCTCTAATCCACCATGGTAAAAGGTAGCGAAGATTCCTTTTTCGCTCAAAAATTCACAAATTCGCTCAACAGAATCGCGTTGGTTCATAAAAATAAGCATCGATTGGTTTCCCAATTTGCAAATTAGCTTAAACAAAGTATCCAATTTGTCCTGTTCATCAGCAACTACTTGTTTGACTTCAAGTTTTGCATTTGTTTTAGACGAATCCAGATAATCTAATCTTACAGGTGATTTTATGCCAACAAAATCAGGTATTACTACTAAATTGGTTGCGGAGGTCAAAAATCGAAACTTTAGTCCTTTTAATTTGTTCATGATGTACGACATTTCATCCTGGAAGCCGAGTTCCAGCGATTTATCGAATTCATCCAAAACAATTGTTCTAACATGTTTTAAATGTAGGATTTGTCTTTTAAGTAAATCGTCAATTCGGCCAGGAGTGCCAACAAGAACCGCAGGAGGTTCCGTTAAGTTATTGGTTTCTATTTTGATGGAGTGACCGCCATAACAACTGTTCACTTTAAAACCGGTTTTCATTTGCTTGAAAACATTTTCAATTTGCAGCACCAATTCACGCGATGGTGCAATAATAAGTGCCTGAATATGTGAAACTTCAGGATCAAGCAATTCTAGAATTGGCAATAAAAAACCGATTGTCTTACCCGATCCGGTTGGGGATAATAAAATAACATCTTTTTCAGCAAGCAATGCATCGATTGATGCATTTTGCATTTCGTTTAAAGTAGTGATTTCCAGGTTTTTTAAAACCTGGTCATTGGTAATTCTTTTCATCTTCATCCCGCAAAGGTAGATAAAAGATTTGGAGTAGCAGATTAATAGATGAAATCCTCCAAAGCAAAGCTTTCCCTGGAGGATTTATTTACTATAAAACAAAGTATAATTCAATTTAAAAAAGGTTATGGTTGAATTTCAAATTATTTAAGTTCTAAGTTCAATTATCCAATTTCAATCATGCGAATCAAAACCTCAAAGAAAGACAACTCAACCCACCATCCAATTTTTGAAATTCAGAAACGTCAACTTCAATAACTGAATATCCAGCTTTTTCTATTTTCTTCAACGTTTCAGGAAATCCTTTTGGAACAAGAACATTTCCGTTTACCCATAAAGAATTAGCTGAATATGAATCCTTTTCATCAACAAATATCCTATTGAATTTTTCAAATTCTTTCATTTCAACAAATTCACCAGTAACCAAAAGGTTATTTCCTTCAAGATAAGATAATCCTGTTTTTAGATGAAGCATTTTTTTTAAAGGAACAGTTGAACCTGTTAATTCATAACGTTCAAGGATTGCAATTAACTGATCGGCGCCAGCATGATTTGTTCTTTCAGAAAGGCCAATATAATAATGACTACCAACCATCATCACATCGCCGGCATCTAAAGTTCCGGGATATTTAATCTCACCCATATTTTTGTAAAACTCCAATAAAATTGGCCTCATTCCTGTTTTTTCACCGTTTCGGGATTCTGCTCCAGGGTTTGTAATTACGGCACAATTTGGAGTGCATAAAGCAACATCTTCAATAAAACATGAATCCGGAAATCTATTATCAGGTTGCAATACAGTTACATTCAAACCACAATCTGCTAGTACTCTTGTGTAATTATGGTGCTGTTCCAACGCTTTTTTGTAATCGGGTTTACCTAAATTTGCACTGGTTATTCCTTCAACCATTTCAGCACAAGGTCTTCTGACGATTGCATTTCTAAATATTTTTTTCATTTTTATTGCTTTTAAGATCAATGCATTGTTTTGTTAAATTCTTCAAAAAAATGATCGCTTGGGAAAAATCGGAAATAAAAATCTTTCTACCAAAATAATAGGGTTTAATGTCTTTGAAAACATATTTCACCAAGGCAAATATAGAAAATTTGCTAAAGTTTAACAATGCTTAACATCCATTATGTTTGCTTAACCATATTTCGACCTACATTTGTCTCAGAGATAAACACAAAAAGATTTTTTTCATAACAGGTTAGGTTTAGGTTTAGGTTAAAACTGCTCAAGAAATCGGGCAGTTTTTTTTTGTATAAACCTGATATTAATCATCAATAAATTTTCAAATCTCTTAAATTTCATAAATATTATTTGCTCAACAATTACAAATTTATTTATAGAAATTCGCAAAAATTTAACAATACTTAACATCCATTAAGTTTGGTTAACGCTATTTCAACTTACTTTTGCCTCAGAGATAAACACAAAAAGATTTTTTTTCATAACAGGTTAGGTTTAGGGTTAAAACCGTTCAAGAAATTGGGCGGTTTTTTTTATTAAATTAATCCAACAAACTTAATTTTATAATTAATTATCTGTTTAATAATCTTCATAATTATTGATTTCATTGACTTATATAGCAATTGTTATGATTAAATAAATTTCCGAAAGTTTAACTAAGCTTAACATCCATTAAGTTTGGTTGACGTTATTTCATTATACTTTTGTTTTAGAGATAAACACAAAAGATTTTTTTCATAAAAGGTTTAGGTTAAGTTAAGTTTTTAAGCCGCTCAAGAAATTGGGCAGCCTTTTTTTTGTTATAATTGATTGGAATTTATTTATATAAGATTAAATCTCAAAACATTCAACATTCCTGAATAAATTGATTTTAAAAGTATAATTCTATAATTCATGAAAAATAGACGAAGTTTAACAATGCTTAACGTTTGTTAAGTTTGCTTAACTTTTAATTCCTTTATTTTTGAAAAGGGATAAACAAAATGGATTTTACATAACTGGTGAAGGATTTCTTCAAACTGCTCAAATTTGAGCAGTTTTTTTTTGCATAAAATGGACCTGATTAATTATACGAAAATTACCAATCTATTGGAAAATAATCTTTTAAAAACTTACCATTCCAATGTTTGCCAGTAAGAATGCCATCAATAAAAGGATCACAAACCCGGGCAGCTCCATCAACAATATCAAGGGGAGGTTGAAAATCATGGTATTCCTGTTTGAATTTGGCCAAATCAACTGGATCTTCATCTGTTACCCAACCTGTATCCACTGCATTGGTATAGATTCCGAATTGTGCCAAATCGCCTGCAGCAGTATGGGTTAACATATTCAAAGCAGCTTTGGCCATATTGGTGTGTGGATGACGGCTTTCTTTGGTAAACCGATAAAATTTACCTTCCATAGCTGATACGTTGACAATGTGTTTTTTTCCTGTAAAATCCTTTTTCATTAGGTTTACCAAACGATTTGAAAGTACAAAAGGAGCAATGGAATTGACCAATTGAACTTCGATCATTTCCGGAGTTTCAATATCGCCGAGTTTTAAGCGCCAGCTATTGGTTTTACGTAAGTCAACTTGTTGTAAATCAGCATCCAATTTTCCTTCAGGGAATACTTCATTTGCTACAACGGAATTATCAAAACTATAAGGTATTTGAGATAATTTGGCCGATGAAGTAATTCCAATCCCCGGTTCTTGTCCATGCCACGTTACTGGAATGGATGAATTTGAATCATTTTCGGAGTGGATATATGTTTTTAGAACATTGACGCATTCCTGATGGTTGCTGAGCAGTTGTTTTACTTCCTTTGTGTGTTCATTAAAAGCCAAACTTTCTTTTTCCATAAGATGCCCATAAAAACCAGGTGGCCTGCGAACTGTTTGAGCTGCATTATTGATTAATATATCTAATCTGTGGTATGTTTGAAGAATATAATTTGCAAATAGCTCTACACTTGGTATATGGCGCAAATCCAATCCATAAATTTTTAAACGGTGTCCCCATTCCGAAAAATCAGTTTCTTTGGCATACCGTGTAGCCGAATCTACTGGAAAACGGGTTGTTGCAATAACAGTTGCTCCAGACCGTAACATCAGTAATGTAGCATGATAACCAATTTTAAGCCTTGAACCTGTTATTAAGGCTACTTGTCCAGTTAAATCACAAACTTGAAAACGTTTTGCATAATTAAAATCGGCACATTTTGGGCACATGGAATCGTAAAAATGGTGCACTTCTGTATAAAGATCTTTGCATACATAGCAGTTTCGGGGAGAATCAAGTATTTTTTTCTCTTCGTCAAGCTCAATCTGGTCTAAAGCCAGTTGAATAGGAGCCTCAAAAACAGTTGCAATTCTTGCGGAACGAATTCCTGTTTTAGCTCTCGCTTTTCTGTCATTCTCAACCTTTGACTGCTTTTTTACCAATTTAACGCCTTGGTTTCTTTTTTTGATTTCGGCACGATCCGGCCTTGAAATTTGACCGGCAGCTTTCATAAGTGCAATTCGTTTTTCTTCACTTAAAAGCGTCAATTGATCTCCATTTTCTAGCAATTGCTCTAATATTGAAATACATTGTTCAAGTTCTTGTTGGGTGAGCTTCTTGTCTTCGGGTGTTTTATTCGTCTCCATCTAATCTTCAATTCTATTTTCGGTTGCAAAGATAGAAAAATCTAATTATATCACATTTTGCTTTTAATACGATCAGCTTTGCTGTTGTAAAAATCTTAAAAATCATACTAATTTAGCATCAAATTATTTGTTGCTTTTTTCGGCTCATATGTGTTGGAAATATTCACTTTTAAAAAATTGTTGATGATAAAAATAAATCTATTATATTTTTTGTATTATATGCTAGCAATCAACACATTGTCAGCTGTTATCTTTTATTTTGATAAGCGAAAAGCAATGAATAATAAATACCGAACTTCAGAAAATAAATTGCATATGTTTGAATTGTTGGGAGGTGTATTTATGATTCTGCCAATGCTTTATTTAATAAGACACAAAAACAGGAAGTCTTCGTATTTTACTATAACTTATTTGATATTTTTGGGATGGATATTTTTCTTTGTTTTTATTTTTAGGCAAAGTTAATACCAATCAAAAACAAAGAAATACATATCATCTAAGAGCAATTAAAAATGAATAATTCCTTGTTATATCTAGATTCTCTGAAAAATTGCACAATTTGTCCCCGAAATTGTGGAGCAGACCGAAACAGCCCAATATTGGGCTATTGTGGAACTGATGCAGGTTTTAGTATTTCTTCCATATTTCGCCACAGGGGAGAAGAGCCTGTTATAAGTGGACTAAATGGCATCTGTAATATATTTTTTACCGGATGTAACTTAAAATGTATCTATTGCCAAAACTACCAAATAAGCAGACCCAATGCTCTAAAAAATAAAATGCAATTGGAACAAATTGTTGAGCGGATAAGCACAATGATGGACGAAGGGATTACCGCAGTTGGTTTTGTTTCAACTTCGCATGTGTTGCCGCAGGTTATTTCAATTATACAGGGCCTTCACAAAGCAGGGTATTATCCTATAACCGTATATAATACAAATAGTTATGAAAAGCCCGAAACTATAAAAAAATTGGAAGATTTAATTGATGTTTATCTTCCTGATTTTAAATATATTAGTCCAATATTATCAAAAAAATATTCTGATGCTGCCGATTATCCTGAATATGCATCCAAGTCGATAAAAGAAATGTACAGACAGAAAGGTTCTACTCTTTTTGTCAGTGATCAGGGCCAAGCCGAAAGTGGAATGATGATAAGGCATTTGGTATTGCCCGGTCATAGTGATGATAGTATGGCATTGTTGCAATACCTGGCGGATGAAATTTCAACAGGAATTCACATATCGTTGATGTCACAATATTATCCAGTAGATAAAGCAATTCATCATGCGGTTTTAAACCGAGGATTATATTACGAAGAATATCAAAGAGTAGTAGACGAAATGCACCGTTTAGGATTCAGAAATGGCTGGGTTCAAGAAATGGATAGCCATTCCTATTTCAGGCCGGATTTTAAAAAAGAGGAACCTTTCTCATAATATCTAAAGTGAATGAATTAAAGACATTCCTTCTGAACATAATTGTTATAATCACTATAAACAAAAAATTTCAATAATCTATTGGAGAGAAAACTAAGGATTTCAATTTAAAAATTTATTTTTCTATCATCCATGGCATTTTTTGAAGGACTATAATACTATTTATAAAGGTGCAAAATTTTGAATAAAATTCAGGGATATATTAGAAAAATATTCTAAATTTAAAAAAAATTGATAATGTCAATGCACAATTTCAAATATCCGGATTTCCTGCCTAAAACTACTTCAAGGAATGCATGGAAATCTTTAGCCGTCATTCTTTTAGGCCTTATTTTAACAATATCAGCAGTACATTATACAAAACGAAATGTTGAAGATCAGGATAATCATGAATTTGCATTGGTATGTAATGAATTAACGAATAAAATATTAACACGACTAAACTCTCATGCACAGCTTTTAAGAACTAGCTCAGCCTTTTTTGCCGCCTCAGATACAATAACCAGAAAAGATTGGAAAGAATTTATCGAACATGCGCAAATAAAAGAAAATTTGCCAGGTATCCAGGGAGTTGGTTTTTCACTCATTATCCCTAAAAATCAATTAAAAGAACATGTTGAAAATATCAGAAACGAAGGATTTCCGAATTATACAGTTAAACCCGCCGGAGAAAGGGATATTTATACATCCATCGTTTTTCTCGAACCATTTTCAGGACGCAATTTACGTGCATTTGGTTATGATATGTATTCGGAACCTATTCGAAAAAAGGCGATGGAACAAGCTAGGGACTCAGACTGCGTATCACTTTCAGGCAAAGTAGTTTTAGTTCAGGAAACAAACACTGATGTTCAAGCCGGAACATTAATGTATAGCCCTGTTTATAAGAAAGGAATGCCTGTAAATACTGTGGAGCAACGCCGTGCTGCTATAAAAGGATGGGTTTATAGCCCATACAGGATGAACGATTTAATGAAAGGGATTTTAGGACGGTGGGATTTAAAAACAAATGCAAGAATTCTTTTGCAAGTATATGATAATGATAACATTTCCAAAAGCTCAATTTTATTCGATAGTCAAATCAATGAAACTATTATTAACAATGAATTACAGAGCCGAGCACTAAACATTCCAATTGATTTTAATGGAAAAAAATGGACACTCCAATTTATACAAACAAGAGAACCATTTTTTTATTCTAAAAGTAAGGTAATTATCGTATTGATATCAGGCATTTTAATAAGTTTATTATTATACTTTTTGTCACTGGCATACTTAAATACAAGCTATAATGCGCAACAAATAGCTACAAAATTAACAAGGGAGCTTAAGGAAAGCGAATCGCGTTTTAAAAATATGTTTAAGATGCATAATGCGATTATGTTGCTTATTGAACCCGAAAGCGGGCAAATAGTTGATGCAAACAATTCAGCTTCTGAGTTTTATGGTTATTCTATTTCAGAATTGAGTTCAATGTCATTTAATGATATAAATACCCTTAAGCCGGAAGAAACGGCAGCTGTTCGTAGACAAATTGCCGAAAAGAAGCAAAATTATTTCATCTTCAAACACAAATTGGCAAATCATGAAATACACACCGTAGATGTTTATTCTTCTCTTATAGCTTTTGAAAACCGGAAAATTATTTTCGCTATAATGCACGACATTTCTGATCGCACAAAAGCAGAAGAAGCATTAAAAGAGGCACAAAATTGTTTAAATAAGATTTTACAAGAACAGAGCATTATCCTTGAAACAGCAACATTTGGCATTTCAATGATAGTTGAAAGAAAGCAGATTTGGGTCAATCAGGCAATGTCGTTGATGTTTGGATATACAAAAGAAGAAATGATTGATAAAACAACACGAATCCTTTATACCTCAGATGAAGCATACGAAAAATTTGGCGAGGAAGCGTATCCTGAACTTTCAAAAGGATTAATCTACGAAACTGTACAAGAGTTAATTACCAAAAATGGTTCACACAAACTGATAAGATATTTAGGAAAAGCAGTAAATCCAGATGATTTATCGAAAGGATGCATTTGGTGTATCGAAGATATAACAGAACGCAAACGGACAGAAGAAGCACTGCGCGAAAATGATTTAAGGCTGAACCTTGCCATGAAAGTAGCAAATATGGCATGGTGGGAAATGGATATAAACTCAGGCAGCGTTACATTTGAGAATAGGAAAGCTGAAATGTTGGGCTATCAGCCCGATAATTTTAAGCATTATAATGATTTTACAGCCTTGCTTCATCCTGAAGATTACGACAAGGCAATGAATGCAATGAAAATACATTTGGATGGTTTGGCGGATAAATATGAAGTTGAATATCGTATTAGAACAAAAACAGGAATATACAAATGGTTCTATGACATTGGCACGATTGGTAAAAGGGATTCAAACGGAAAACCGTTAAATATTACAGGAATTGTTATTGACATTACCGAACGCAAACAAGCAGAACTAATTCTGCTGGAACAAAATGAAGAAATTGAAACCCAAAACGAAGAATACGTCCAAATTAATGAAGACCTCCGTCAAACCAACGAAGAATTACTTATTATCAAAAATGAACTTGAAAAAAGCTACGAAAAATTTCGTACCGTTGCAGATTATACTTATGATTGGGAATATTGGAAAGGGCAAAATAATCAAATCATCTACATGTCTCCATCATGCGAAAGAATAAGCGGATATAAACCGGAAGAATTTTTATCAGACAACACACTTCTTAAAAAAAATAATTCATCCCGAAGATGCAAAGTTCTTTGCAGATCATTTAAACAAAGAACTATTACTAAATCACAACTCTGAAATTGAAGAGATTGATTTTAGAATAATTACAAAAGATGGCAATGTAGCTGAGGTTGGTCACCTTTGCAGGCCTGTTTTTGATGCTTTGGGCAATTATCTGGGAAGAAGAATAAGTAACAGAGACATAACAAAGCGTAAACTGGCCGAGATTGCATTAAAAGAAAGCGGCCAAAGATGGGAAGCAATTATTTCTGCATCTCCGGATGGAATTGGAATGGCATCGCTTGACGGGAAAATGCAATTCGTTTCGGATAAATTAGCCACAATGTATGGCTATTCTATAGAAGAAAAAGAGGAACTGGTTAGAAAAGGAATTTTCGATTTTATTGATCCTTCAAATCATCAAATGTTGATTGATAATATCAACAAATTGAATGCCGACAAAAAGGAAAATGAGATTACAGAATATATGGCTATAAAAAAGGACAATAGCCGGTTTTTTGTAGATGTTAACTCTACCCTTTTGTTTGATTCTAATGGCAATCCCAACAATATTCTTTTTGTGGAGCGCGACATCACCGAACGCAAACTCATAGAAGAAACCCTCAAAAACAGTGAAGAAAAATATCGCAAAATTTTCAATAATGAAATCGATGCCATTTGTATATTTGACATCCAAACTAAAAGAATTTTAGATGTAAACAAAGCGTACCTGAGAATGTATGGTTATACCAGAGAAGAAGTATTGAAACTTACAATTGATGATATTAGCGCAGAACCTGAGAAATCGGATAGAGCAGTAAAGCATGCAGCTATAGCTGGAGACGTAATTATCTCAGAACGCATACACAAAAAAAAGGATGGAACAATTATTCAGGTTGAATTATCGGCAGGTGCTTACATTTGGAATGGAAGAAATGTGATGTTTGCGCTTGCACGCGACATTACTGATAGGAAGCACTCCGAATTAATTATAAATCAGCAAAATGCAGAACTTTCAAAACTCAATGCAGATAAAGATCGTTTTATTTCAATCCTTGCACATGATTTAAAAAGTCCATTTAATTCAATCCTGGGGTTTTTGGGTATATTAAGTAAAAATATCCGAAATTATGATATTGATAAAATCGAAAAGCAAATAAATATTGTTGGCAAAACAGCTCAAAATACTTTTAAATTATTGGAAGACATTCTGTTGTGGGTAAAGGCACAATCCGGAAAAATTCCATTTGAACCACAAAAATTAAACTTTAAAGATATTTGCAAAGATGTTGTTGAAATATTGAAACTCAACGCAAGTAATAAAAACATAACAATTAACTATATAGAAGTTGAAGATCAACATGTATTTGCAGACGAAAATATGCTAAAAACAATTTTGCTGAACCTTATTTCGAATGCCATAAAGTTTACCAACCCAGCCGGACGAATCGATATTTATATAGAACAAAATCAAGTTGACAAAACAATTACAGTTTCAGACAATGGAATAGGGATTGAACCTATAATATTATCCATGCTTTTTGATATTGCACAAAAAATTACAACATCAGGAACTGCAAACGAAACAGGAACAGGATTAGGCTTATTGCTTTGCAAAGAATTTGTTGAAAAACACAGCGGTAAAATTTGGGTTGAAAGTGAAGTGGGGAAAGGAAGTGATTTTAAATTTACTTTGCCGGTAAAACAGAAATAATATTTTATTTTTCCATATGGGTCTTTAAACAATAGCATCAATTTGTTTTTAAGCTTAATTTTTAAATGTAATATAATGTTATTTAACACTTTAACCTTTAGAGTAGGAATAAAAAAGCTAAAAGATTAATTGATATTCTAATTTGTCAAAAATAGAATTTAGATATTTCGTCCAGCAATGCTATTCATAATTAGTAAAACTCGAATTCGTCTATTTTTCTATATTATTTGGTATTGAACTTGATCTAAAGTTAAGTGGTCTAAAAAATTAAAACTATTATTTAAATTAATGAAAAGCCTGGGAATTTACACACGCATACTCTTAATGTTAGCCTTAACAGGTTTCATTTTTCTTTTGCTGTTGTCAACTTTATACTTTTTTAAAAACAAACAGGAAAATCTAATATTAGACTCATCAAAAGATCAATTCGATAATGAAGTTAATTCGATACTCTCCATCAATAAAGCAAAACTGAAACAAGTTGCCTATGATTATACATTCTGGGATGAATTTGCCGAAAACATCATAAAAAATGATACCGCTTGGTATACGAGTAATATAACTTCAATTATCAATTCTTTCCATTTTGAATATGTATGCGTTTACGATACCGGGTTTAATATAGTTCATGAAGCTTCTTCTAAAGACGTATTATCAAGGGGAATTATTCAAAAAGAGGCATTGGCGCAACTTAAAAAAAAAGGCAGATTTTTGGATTTTTTTCAATTTACTCCTGACGGTTTATTTGAAATATCTGGAGCATCAGTGCATTTTACAAACGATCCTACTCATTTGTTGACAAAACCAAGCGGTTTCTTCTTTGTGGCTAAAAAATGGGATCGAAATTTTATCAATGATTTATCTGCGCTTTGTGGAGCTGAAATAAATGTCATGCATATTGATACTTTACCAACGGTTAATGAATATTCCATATTTGCCAGCAAGTCACTTTTAGGATGGCAAGGTGAACAGATTGCCCAGGTTTTCTTTGTAAAATCCTATAATGTTTTTAAGCTTTATCAGGAGATGACCGTATATATGTTTATAGTTATCATCGTTTCAATTGTAATTACTTTGCTTATATTTCACTATTCAACACGAAAATGGATAAGCAAACCACTTAAAATGATGACTTCAGTGCTTAAAGATGAAAATCCTGTGCTTTTAAAAAAGCTTCAAAATGCTCCAGGAGAATTTAAACAGATTGGAATATTAATTAGTGATTTTATTAATCAAAAAGGAGAACTTAAAAATGCGAAAGAAAAAGCAGAAGAATCAGAACGGCTAAAAACTGCATTTCTTGCAAATATGAGCCACGAAATCCGTACACCAATGAATGGAATTCTAGGTTTTGCAAGTCTTTTAAAAGAGCCAATGCTCACCGGTGAGCAGCAACAAAAATATATTGACATCATTGAAAGCAGTGGCGAAAGGATGCTTAATATTATTAATGATTTGATAAATATTTCGAAAGTTGAAGCAGGGCAAATGAAAGTAAACATTTCGGAAACTAATATCAATAAACAAATAGAATATATTTGCACCTTTTTTAAGCCAGAAGCTGAAAGAAAAGGCATTAAACTTTTATATAAAACAATTTTACCTGAACACCAGGCAATTATTGAAACTGACAGCGAGAAAATCTATGCCATTTTAACAAATCTGGTTAAGAATGCCATTAAATTTACTGACAAAGGAATTATCGAAATTGGTTATACACTTCGACAAGATCAGGGTTCGGAGAAATTGAACAATGAGCAGGTCGAATTTCAATTTTTCGTAAAAGATACAGGCATTGGAATACTGAAAGAAAAACAACAAGCGATATTTGACCGTTTCATTCAAGCAGATGTGGACAATAAACGTGCATTTCAGGGTGCAGGCTTAGGATTGTCAATTACCAAAGCGTATGTAGAATTGATTGGCGGCAGAATTTGGCTTGATTCAATTCCTGATAAAGGTTCGCAGTTTTATTTCACTATTCCATATCGTCCAAAAACAAAACTTTTGCATCAAACAATCCCAATAGAAAGCGAAATTAAAAGATCAAATCCATCAGGCGGACTTACAATCCTCATTGTTGATGATGAAGAATTGGTTGATGCCTACTTATCCATGATTGTAAAAGATATTTCTACTTTAATTTTGCATGCAAGAGATGGATATGATGCAGTTGAAATTTGTCGCAAAAACCGAAATATAGATTTTGTTTTGATGGATATACAATTGCCAAGAATGAATGGTTATGAAGCCACGGAACAGATTAGAACATTTAATAAAGATGTAATAATCATTTCTCAAACAGCATATGCCCTTTCCGGAGACCGTCAAAAGGCAATAGATGCAGGTTGTAATGATTATATTACAAAACCAATCAAAAAGGAAACATTACTTGCAATGATTGGAAAATATTTTAAAAAGTAAACATTATTTGGTTCTTTCCAGTTCTTTAAGATTGTCCAGTTTTTTCTTTTGAAGAAAAGTGTAGATATCATCCAAATGCTCTTTCACTTTTTTATTTCCAAATTCATAAAGCTTTGTTACCAATCCATCCAGGAAATCACGATCATGGGACACCAGGATTAAAGTCCCATCATAATCTTTAAGAGCTGTTTTTAATATATCCTTCGTCCTCAAATCGAGGTGATTAGTTGGCTCATCAAGAATTAAAAGGTTTACGGGCTCCAGCAGTAATTTTACCATTGCTAACCTAGTGCGCTCTCCACCAGAAAGTATTTTCACCTTTTTGGTCCAACTTTCGCCACCAAACATAAAAGCACCGAGCAAATCCTTCACTTTAGTCCTTATATCGCCTTTGGCAACATCATCAATGGTTTGATATACAGTTAGCTCTTCATCCAACAGAGAAGCTTGGTTTTGGGCAAAATAGCCAATCTGGGTATTGTGTCCAACTGTTAAAGTTCCCGTGTAATCCGTTTCGCTCATAATGGCTTTGATCAATGTAGATTTTCCCTCTCCATTTTTGCCAACAAATGCAACTTTTTCACCACGTTCAATGGTTAAGGATGCATTTGCAAAAACCAAATGATCTCCGTAACTTTTTGAAACTTCATTCAATATTAACGGATAACTTCCCGACCTGGGCGATGGCGGAAATTTTAGTCGCAGCGCAGAGGTGTCAACTTCGTCAACTTCAATGATTTCAACTTTTTCGAGCATTTTAACCCGTGATTGAACTTGCAGAGTTTTTGAATAAGTACCTTTAAACCTGTCGATAAATTCCTGGGTTTCGGCCATCATTTTTTGTTGCTCTTCAAAAGCTTTTTGCTGTTGTTCACGTCTCTCTTGCCTTAAAACTTGATAGTGAGAAAAGTTAACTTTATAATCGTAAATGCGCCCCATCGTTACTTCTATGGTGCGGGTAGTAATATTATCAACAAATGCCCTATCGTGAGAAATAATAATAACAGCCTTTCCACTGTTAATCAAAAATTCTTCGAGCCATTGCACCGATTCAATATCCATATGATTTGTCGGCTCATCCAACAAAATAAGATCCGGTTTTTTTAACAATAATTTAGCTAGCTCAATACGCATGCGCCATCCACCACTAAATTCGCTAGTAGGCCTATTAAAATCAGATCTCAAAAAACCAAGACCAATCAGTATTTTTTCCACGTCTTCCTGAAAATTGATTTCACCGGTGGCATACATCACTTCACTTAATGAAGAAACTTCCTCAATAAGTTTGTAATAACTATCCGATTCATAGTCGGTCCGGCTGGCAAGTTCTTCGTTAATAGCCGCAATTCTTGCTTCTGTTTCAAAAAGATTTGAAAACGCTTGCGAAGCTTCGTCGAATAATGAACGTGTGTTTTCCGTAATTAAATGTTGGGGTAAATAGGCAACAATTTTGTCTTTTGGAACGGATACACGGCCGTGTGTAGGAGGTTTATCACCTGCAATAATTTTAAGCAAAGTAGATTTGCCGGCTCCGTTTTTACCCATTAAGGCAATACGATCTTTTTCGTTTACAACAAATGAAATATCTTTAAAGAGAGTAGTCCCTCCAAACTCTACAGTAAGATTGTCAACAGAAATCATGATAATAATTTTATAAAAGCCGCGAAGATACACACTTTATTTATTACCAAACAAATATAAATTAGGTCAGCTTGTCTATTTGTTCGTAAAAGAATGCATTGAAATTGAACATAAAATCATTCATAGCGGAATAATAAAATAGAAATCGTGATTTTGAATTTCAAGCTTCTATTGACTAAATTATAAATTACAGTACCAATAACTTTTTTTTAATTTAAAAACTTATTCTATTTTTATAAATCATTAATAAATTCAAGTATTTCTATTACTTTAGGTTAACATATCATTAAACCATTTTTATATGCAAAAAGTTTCGTTTAAACAAAAGTTTAAATATTTTTTCGACAATACGCTATCTAGAGGCACTATTTCCATAATTGGATGGCTGGCAGTAATTTCCTTGATAATCATCATTTTCTTTGGAATTATTTATTTTATCTCAGGTATTGATCTTGCCGACGGAAGTAAAATGGGCTTTATCGAATCGATATGGGCTAGTTTCATCAGATCTTTTGATCCGGGCACATTAAGTGGCGATTCAGGATGGAAATTTCGTCTGATATCACTTGTGGTTACCATTGCAGGTATTTTTGTCTGTAGTACTTTAATTGGGGTATTAACATCAGGCATTAACGATAAATTGCAGGATTTGAGAAAAGGTCGTTCACTTGTCATTGAAGAAGGCCATTCATTAATTTTGGGCTGGTCACCAAAAATTATTCACATAATTGAAGAATTGATTATTGCAAACCAGAATCAGAAAAAGCCACGAATTGTAATTCTGGCCAACAAAGACAAAGTTGAAATGGATGATACTATTCGTGACAATATTTCAAACCGAAAAAATACAAAAATAATTTGCAGGAACGGTGACCCTTTGAATTTGCTAGATTTACAGATTGTTAACCCAAATGGAGCAAAATCAATTATTGTATTATCGCCTGATGTTGAAAATCCGGATACACATGTAATCAAATCGGTATTGGCTATTACACATAACCCTAATCGAAAAGAAGCGAAATATCACATTGTAGCCGAAATTCAGGATAAAGTTAATACCGAAGCAGCAGAACTGGTTGGAAAAAACGAAGCTGTATTTGTTCTAACTCCGGATTTAACTGCCCGGATTATTGCACAAACATCCAGACAGGCAGGCTTAAGTATCATATATATGCAATTACTGAGCTACGAAGGAGATGAACTTTATTTTAAAAATGAAAGCTCCCTTATTGGTAAAACATACAAAGAAGCAGTGTTTTCATATAATATGTCTACCATCATAGGTTTGATAGATGATTCAGGCAACGTTATGGTAAATCCACCAATGGATACCTTAATATCTGAGAAACATAGGTTATTGGCAATATCAAAAGATGATGATACGATAGTATTATCAAATCTGAAAGATTATCAAATCGATCAGCCAACTATTAATCAATCAGGATCAAAAAGCTCAATAACGAAAGAAAGAAATCTAATTTTAGGGTGGAACCAAAAAGGTGAAACCATTATCAAGGAACTGGATCAATATGTTGGTAAAGATTCTGATGTGCATATCGTTTCTGAAACTGAAATAGCACCGGAATTGTTGGCCAGGTTACAATCTGAAATAAAAAACCAGACTATCACATTCGAAGGAGGCAACATTGCAGATAGTTCAGTGTTAAAAAAGATTGATGTAACTTCATTCCACAATGTTATCATATTAAGCTATAAGCACATCGATAACCAGGAAGCCGATGCCAAAACATTGATTGCTTTACTGCATATCAGGAATATGGTTGAAAAAGTCGATAAAAAATTAAATATAGTTAGCGAAATGTTTGACCAGAATAATCGTGAACTAGCTGCGGTTACAAAAGCCAATGATTTCATTATCAGTGATAACCTAATTAGCAGGATGTTGACACAATTCTCTGAAACCAGGGAATTGAAAAAAGTTTTCGATGAATTGTTTGATGCAGGAGGATCTGAAATTTACCTGAAAGAAGTAGAAAGTTATGTAAAAACATCTGTGCCCGTTAACTTTTATACATTAATTGAATCTGCGTGTCAAAAAAATCAAACTGTATTGGGTTACCGAATTAACAAATATGCACATGATGTAGACAAAAATTACGGCATAGTGCTTAATCCTGCAAAAAATGAAAAGATTACATTTTCGCCGGAAGATAAAATTATTGTGTTGGCCGAGGATTAGAGAGGAAAGTTATTCATGAAATAAAATCTGTATTATAAATTTAGTGAAAACCACCATTTCAAAATGAATGGTGGTTTTTTATATTCAGATTAAATATCTTGCTTATATTTTAACCTTAACATAAATATTATTCCAAAGTATTAATTTCTAATGATATAGCAATTGTATTGGTTTTAATTCAGGTCTGTATTCACTGCTTGTTAAAGTTTATAAACCATTTTATCCTTTTCCTGGATATGTTGCTTCAATAATTTAATCCTGCCTGGGTCCACTTTTGAAGTTGTTTCAGCTTTATAACAAAAGATCATAGCTTTGCTAAAATCACCAGTTTCACGGTATAATTCAGCAAATAATAAATACTCTGAGTTCCTGCTATTATCTAATTTCAATAAATTAGCCAACCTAATTAAATTACTTAATCTCTTAGAAGAATAAGAACTGTATCGTTTTATATAATTTTCAAAATCAGGAGTTTTGAAGAATCTTTGCTTGAATTTTTTGAAAAGACCTTGTGAAAGATACTCACGGATAATATGGTTATAAGCCTGCCATAATTTAATCCTTAAAAATATTTCTTTTTCAGGATTATTGGCTAATCCAAAACGAAAAGCTTCTTTAATAAAATCAATGTCAGTAATATTGTCCGATAAAAAGCTGGAATTTTCTAATTGTTTTACTTCTGTTGAAACTAATGGCTCTTCGATCGAATTATCATGTAACCAAAAAAAAGTGCTGCATGAAGGGCATTTGGCAAAATTTGATTCATTCATCAGCATTGGTGCTATAAAAAATCCGTCCGACCAATTTTCGGCACCAATAGTATTTCCTGACATCATATCTGTGTAGCTATATTTTACTTCACATTTTGGGCATTTAGCAAATGATGTATTTAGAACCATGACTTATTTTTTTATTCAAAATTGAGAATTTTTAACGTGATTACAAATTATTTAAATACAGTTTTATGAACTTTAGAATTGATGGAGTATTCACTAGCCAATAATTCCTTTAAAAAATTCAGTTTAACTATCCCAATAATTACTTTTTTACTAAAATATTGCGAATTTAATAAACAGTTTTAAAGACTTTCAATAGATTAAAGTTAATGAGAATCTAGTAACTTAATCAATTGCCTCAATCCTTAAATCACCAACAATATTGAATTTCATCATTAATATAACAATCCTTATATTAATTTGACAATTCAATTTTTATATGTAAATTTAAAAAGAAAAATCAATTTTAATACTCAAAATAAAATACCTATGGCACTTACACAACAAGACATTCTGTACTTTATACTTACAGACCGCTTTTATGGTGTTGAAGATAAAACAGTTAAAACAGATTTAAAGAACCCAAAAGGATATCATGGTGGGAATTTTGAAGGCATAATCGAAAAAATACCCTATTTAAAAAAATTAGGCATCACTGCATTGTGGATTACGCCAGTATACTTGCAGGTACCAGAAGATAACAATGGTTTATTTCCTTATCACGGATATTGGGCGCTTGATTTCAACCGGGTTGATCCATGTTTGTATCTTGATAAAAATAAATATGAAAATGGAAGTAAACTTTATGTAAAAGATTTGGTAGATGCCCTACACAAAAATGGAATTAAACTGGTATTGGATATGGTGGTGAACCACACCGGATATAGGCATCCTGCGCTTACCGGAAAGGAAAACCCTTTACCGATAAAAGCAAGTTGGTTCAATAGTATTTTTATTGGAAGTGACAATGATGAAATTCAGGGTCAATTAGCTGGCCTTCCGGATATGGATTTAGATCAATCCGATGTTTCAGATTACCATGTTCAGACTATTCTTTCGTGGATTAAAGAAACTGGTATCGATGCCATAAGAATGGATACTGCAAAACACGTTGAGCGGGTTTTCTGGAACGATTATAAAACACATATAAAAGGGAAATTTCCGGATGTAAGCCTTTTGGGTGAAGTATTGATATTTACTATCGACGAAGTTTCGCAATATCAGCAGCATTTTGCTTTCGACAGTCTGTTTGATTTTCCTGTGCAACGTGCCATTGAATGCGTATTTGCATACAACAGCACGCTTGAAACGTTTGTCTCACCTTTTAATCAAGGAACAGGAATTTTAGAAAAAGATACTGCATACACCAACCATCATCGTCTGGTAACCCTGCTTGATAATCATGATTTATCGTCCCGTTTTATTACTACCGTACTCCATGCTTGCGGAGATAACCGCGAAGCGGCTACAAGGGCTTATATGCTTGCTTTAAGCTTTATGTTTACAATACGTGGTATCCCCCAATTATTTTATGGAAACGAGCTAGGCCTTGAAGGAGGTTCTGATCCTGATAACCGCAGGGATTTTGAATGGCACAAATTAGATAAAAATTATGAAGTACTTCCAGAATTTACACACGAAAAATTAATTTTTGACCATACCTGCAAACTTATAAAGATTAGAAAGGAACATGATGCATTAACCGCTGGTTCATTTGTTTGTTTGTTTGTAGATCAATTTATGATGGTATATTTAAGGCACCAACAGAACGATGTGATTATTACAGTAATACACAATGGCTGGAAAAAAGCTGAAAATCCTATTACAATTAGTTTTCGCGACAATTCAAATATTCCTAGCCGTATAAAAGATTTGTTGGCTAACAAAACATTAGTTTGCCAATTAAGTGGTGAAAAAATTAAAATTGAAAATGGAACATTCCAGGTGTGGCCTGAATGGAAATCGGCTTATATTCTAATGCCTTGATTTTTTTCGATTTTGCATGATATTACGAAAAGGCCTGCTTTTGGAAGCAGGCCTTTTTCTTAATAACCAAAAAATTTAACCCTATTGTAAATTTTTACTCTCAACCTAAAATAACTGGCACTTTAATACAATAATATTATTTGTTATTTAATAAATATGGAATCAGCCAACGCAACAATAAATCAATTTAGAACGAGAATATCATGCTTCTTGTTCCAATACCATTATCAGCAGTCCTATATTTCATTGTCTTTAGCTTATTGGTGCAATTAGTTAAATTTCAAATAAATACATGCTTTTACACTCTGATTCATTTGCAATTAATTCCCTTAGGCTAAACCTATTCATATTCAAAAACATCTTCAATTTTTAGTGCAAAAAATTTAGAAATTTTTAATGCAAGTCGCAATTTAGGTTCACTTTTACCATTTTCAATTAAATGGATACTTTGTCTTGTAGCTTTTACTGCATCGGCCAATTCTTCTTGACTAATACGCATTTTAGCTCTTTCAACTCTGATATTATTTCTCATATTATTTATTTTATGATGAAAATTTAGTCTACAAATTATAATTATCAATTAATTAAACTATTATGACAATTTTGAAACCAATATTAAACTGTTGTCTCAAATTTTCACCAGATTAACCCTTTTTATTTAATAATAAAGGTGTTTATCCTTTATTATTAATTCGTTACTTCCATAATCTATAAATATCCTGAATAATAAAAATACCAGGTTGAGTTTGCGTAATGATTTTAATTAATCACAGTCAAAATCATCTTCAATTTTCAATTCAAAAAACCTGGAAATTTTAAGTGCAATGTGCAATTTAAGATCAGCCTTTCCATTTTCAAGCGAAAGGATATTTTGTTTTGTAGTTTTGATACTTTCAACGGCTCTTTCAGCGCTAATTCGCCTTAAAGGACTTTCAATTCTAATATTAGTTCTCATTTTGTTTAGGTTTGGTAGATAAACAATTAAAATTATTGCCCGAAAAAATAATATCTTCAATTTTTAATTTATTTCGGGATTCGTATATTCCACATCAAGCAAAAAATAAGTTAAGTGGACAAATAGACTTTTTCGGCATTATTTCACCGCAACGTGTACCCTGTAGGTTTGATTAAATATGAATCTATCCGAAATAATTTTCCTTATATGCTGAATCCTGATTAAATTGGTCGCTGTTCTCACGCTGTGCAGACATTGAATGTTTGGCTTCGTTTACTACAGTTTCGTAAGTTTTACTGCTGGAATTTAACTTCTGTTGTAACTCCTGCAACTCATTTATGAGTTCTTCTTTGGTTTTGTAGAGATAATTCATTTTGGGTTAATTTTGAAGTGTGTTAATGTGCTAGTTTGATCCATATGCTTGCTTAACTTCAAATTTTGCAAACCTTTTAAGAGCCAATTCGTTTTCTATCAACAATTCTTCTTTTAGGATTTTTTAAAACATCGATTCTACAAAGAATAAAAGTGCTTAGGAATCATTAATTAATTGAATTTTCTTTTTTTTCATCGTCCTGAATATTAATCTGTAACAAATTTAGTTAACATAATAATGTCAGTCCATTTTTTTGATACGTATTCACGCTACTTCGAAAAGTATAAATACGAAAAAGTGTCAGTATTTTTACCACTAAAGTTCTCTTTTTGTTTAAATTAACTACAAAAAGTTTAATATAAATACACTGATTTTGATAGCAAATACAGTATTATGAATAATAAAGGAAGGAGCAATCAATAAATTGCTTTATTAACATTGCAGAAGTAATTTAACCTGAATTTGGAATTAGTTTATTCAAAACGGGAATTGGCTATTAAGGAAATAAATTAATAGCTATTCGCTTTATAACAAATATTTAGAAATGAATGTAGCTTGTGTAATTCGCTATAAATTAAAATCTCTTGAAAAAATGATATCAGATTTCAACAGCTTCGCGCTTTAATTCAGCTGGTTTAAAGTTAATGTTGACTTGTTTGCGGCTTTCATCTTTTGCTTTTGAATGTCGGATTAACATGCGAAGCACTTTTTCAATTTTTTCGATATCTACAATGGTTTTTACTGGCTGGTGCAATTCCGGAAGTTCGGTAATTAAACTAAGCACATCACCCGAACTATGCATTAATTTGGTAATACGAGCTTCAGTTATTGGATTTTCATCCCATTTGGTAAGGAACGATACTTGTTCATATTCAGTTTTAACCAAAGCAATATCCTGGTAGTAATACTCATTGGTTTTTTCATTCAAAATTTCGTCTTTTAGCCAATTATAACTGCAAAAATAGTAACTTAAATAATTTTGGCTTAGTACCAATATTTGAATATTCCAAACAGAATAATTGAAACAATATTCTTCGGGTACAGTTTTATTTTTAATTGATGTTATTGATCTAATGCGCATAATCGATTCATCCTTAATCTTTTTTGTGCCGTGAAAAACAGGGTAAGGAATGATGATAAATTGTTCCGTGGTATGTTCTGAAGTTTCAAGCTCTAGATATTCTATGGCCCGGTTCAGGATTTTAGTTTTGAGGGTTTCAAGTAACCACTTATTTAAAGTGTCTGAGCTTACCCTGGAATTATACTTTTTCTTTTTTGCCATTCTTGGACGCAACCATACAAGATAAACAAGGAGCAAAAATCCAATATAAATACTAATGCCATTCGACAAGTCGGCTACGAGTGCAATTGCCGGAATGATAGGTAAAAATAAAAAAATGGCTATTTTTAAAACCAGTTCGGGAGTCATTGGTTTTGGTGGTTTCAACAGAAAAAAATCACTCATCTGTTGCTGGCGATAATTTATTGCACTTTCCATTGGAATTTGTTTTGAATTTTATAAATACGATTAAAGAATATTAATTAAATATACCGTATTGGAATATTTGATTAAATAGTCTCTAAATGTTCAAAAAGGTCGAAATTTGAATTTACGTGAGCAAACAAAATAGCCTGACCATTTTCAACATGTTTATAGGCTTCAATTACAGCCTTTTTAATTGAACTGGCTTTGATTTGCTTTATGTTATTCATTTGATTATAATTCAGATTATTACGGCCTTCATTATAACGGATTACCAGTTTAATGCAATTCTGAACACCCGAAGATAAATTAACAACTTCATTCAGGTCTAATTCACTGTTTGCAACCAGAATAAGTCCTTTGTTCAGGTTTTGAGCATAGTCATCGATAAAGCTTCTGGCTTCTTCCATATCGGAAACGTCAAAATAGCTTTCGCAGATTGTGTCTTTATACTTTTCAAAAGTTTTATTAACCAAAATAGCTTTTGAATTATTCGGTTTGGTCGGAATTTCAAAATCTGTATTCATCGCTGGTTTATCATTAGGTTTAATATCGTAATCTAGAGAACTGTTGCATACACACTGGTCAATTAGAACAGGATTACACTTTTTCTTTAAACAGGTACTTGATAACATAGTAGGCATAGTTGGTTGTTTTAGTGATTATGACTATAATAATCTGAAAATAGGATTATTCAGATTCAAAAACATCTTCAATTTTTAATTCAAAAAACCTCGAAATTCTCAATGCAAGAGATAATTTAGGTTCACACTTACCATTTTCGATCAAATGGATACTTTGTCTGGTGGCTTTAACGGCATCGGCCAGTTCTTCCTGACTAATACGTTTTTTTGCCCGTTCTACTCTAATGCTGTTTCTCATTGTTAATATTTATGTTGAAAACTAGTTAATAATTAATGCCTTGTAATTTACGCTGGTCTTATATTTATATCTAATTTCGGGATATCTAAATATACTGATAATGGAAATTAAATTACTTTACAAGAATAACGTATAAATAACTAAATTACTATAAAAGTATATCGTATGACAATTAATATTAGGTAAAAGTATAATATAATTGCATAATATCAAAATAAAATATCAAAAAAATAACTAAAATGTATAAAATATAAATTTTAGTTTACATTTTGTAATAAAATCGAACAACTTTTACCTATAAAATTATTTGGTTTTTAAGAATTTATAAACAGATGAATAAGCTGGAAATCCACAACAGGCTTAAGGAAGCCAGAAAAGTATTAAACCTGAATCAGTTGGTTATAGCAGCCGATTTAGGTATTCAGCAAAAAACCATTAGTGAGATAGAAAATGGTAAAATTTTGAATATACCAAATACGTATATTTATTACTTTTATCAAAAAGGCATTTCATTGGAGTGGATTTATGAAAATAAAGCTCCGATGATGACAGAAAATATCAATTCAACCTCCAATTCCGAGAAAAAAAGCCAAACTTCTGCATTTAATACCTTATTTGACAATTTTAACCAAGTAGAACCTGAAGTTGTTAAAACACCTGAAATTAAACCCAAAAAAGAGGAGCAAAGCATCCAAAATGACGATTTATTTGAGCGCCTGGTAGACTCAAAAGATTTGACCATCAAAAGCTTGCTCGCATATATCCAATCCGTGGAGAATAATTTAGAATTTGTAAAGGGTTTGTTGGTGGGGAAGAAGTGATTTGACCCAAAATTCAACTCACATCATCTTGATCTCATTCAACTTCATTTTAATTTAAGTATAATGAAAAGTCTATTAATTGGATTGATAATATTTGCATTAACAGTAATGACTAAACAAAGTGATTACATATCAATTGAACATATAGGTATAAACGATAAACCAATTTATACCATTATCATTAGCATGGAACCTATTCAAAAGCCATGGTGCTTTAATTATCTTGTCAATATCAAGGTATATAATGACCTAAAAAACATTATAGAAAAGTATAAATCCAACAAAAGGTTTAATAAAAATGAACTTGATGGATTTAAATACAATATTTACGAGAATGATACAATAATTATTAATTATAATCTGAGTAGAAAAAAATCCATTCCCTTGTTTGCTAAAATGATTAAAACTTTAAAAATAGAAGATAATAATAAAGAATTAGTTTTTGAGCTTGAAACTGTTATAAAAAGAATTAGTTTTTAGGAAAGCTAGCGCCAGCGCAGAAAAAAAGCCACCAAAAAAAAGTGGCTTCCAAATTGATTTATGATAATTCTGCCGGTACTTTTTCCAATAAGCTCAGTTTTCGTTCAAAAAGGCTTTCGAGATGCATGGTTTCAAACTGGAACCAAGTGGCACACTCATCTTTGCTGAAAATGCCATTGTTAATTCCATAGTCGAGGATTCCTTCCAATGTTTCGAAAAGTTGGTTTATGGTTGAAAAACCGCTTTCGGGAATAAAACTTTTTTGATTGCCCATAAATCCCGAATCGTAATATTTCTTAGCCAATTGTGGTGGCAGAAATACTTCCGGACTTAAAACTACAAATCCCAAATCAAATGCACCTTCAATTTTTGCAATGAATTTGAATTTTGAATTGGTCAAATCCGAAAATGAAAAATCAACATTTTCGAATTTGGTATTTTCAAAAACACAACCAACTAGTTTTGAAGACGATAAATTAATATTCTTAAAATAAGAATGTGAAAAATTAATCCCTGATACATTGGCAAACGAAAAATTATAATCTTCGTCGTTTAACGACATATTGATTCCCTTGAACAATGATTTGGCCCAAAATGGCGATGAATCGGTAATGGAATAAAAATTCCAGTTTCGAATCATATTAAATAAAGACTCATACTCTAAAATTGTAGAATTGAAGAAAGTTTGTTTTTTCTCATTGTTGTACAAAACATTACCAACGAGCAATGCCAGCCATTTATCCATATTCACAGCACTTCCCTGTAGTTTTTCATTCTGGATTTCGAATAATTCCTTATTAAAAAGTGAAGTATGCGACTTTCCTTTAACCATCAAATATTCAGAGTTTGATTCTACGATTGACCTGGATAAATTGATGATTTTATCAATCTTGTCCTGGGTAAAAAACCAATTGTCTAAACTTTCCTGCGGATATTCCGGAATATTGGATTGGATTTTAAACTTTTTATACCATTCGTAAAAAATAGAATGACTAAATAAATTATTGTGCTTATTGGTTGCCAATGAAGCCATTAACGGAAATAAAAGCTTTCTTTTCTGAATCACTTTTTCATTGGGTTCATCGCTAACAGATGAGCGTATTAGTCTCAGCATTTCTACCAAAAACTGTATTGTTTGCGCCGAAGGTTGTCCCAGTGATAGTCTAATCCGCGCCTGGTTTACATCAAAATCCTCATCAAGCGCATGTTTAATAAATACTTTAAGGTAATATTCTGCAAGTAATATTTCTAAAAAAGACTTGTGTTGAAAATGCAAAACATTGTTGTTTTCGCCAAAATAGGAATGTGATAAGAATTCAATTTCCAAAACTCCTTTGTTTTTGAACCTTTCAAGGATTTGATCATTGGTTTCAGTGGTCATTTCGCCTTCCATCATTCTGCAAATATCCGCTTTTTTAACCTCAAGTTTTTTGGTTGTTTGCCACTCATACATTGAAAGTGCAGCAATAGAATGAAGCAAGTTCCTGAATTCAAATTCTTTGTTCAAATCCACATGTGCACTGTCTTCGATGTATTTGGCTTCTTTGGTTAATAGGTTGATGAACGAGAGATATACGCCAATTTTACCAACTTTGAAAAAATCAATATTATTTATCAGTAACTTAAATATCATGTAAGCGAATATCGGTCTACGCAATTCACTGCGTGAAAGCGTTCCGTTTTGCAGCAATTCGTCATAAATATCGATAAATTTTAAGTCAGTAATACTTTCCTGTATTTTTTTTGTTAAGGATGATGCATCCAGTTTTTGAAAATCCGGAAAGTTTATTAAGCTATCAATCATCCAGTTATTGAACTGAACCTTGGTAAAACCATACAACGAAATAAAGTATTCCACATCGCGACCATAACCATTTTTAATAATGTGCGGCTGGTGATTTTTTAAATGAGGATATAAGCCACCATCAAATGGTCTGGAGCAAATAATCATCCGGTTTGTCCTGAATTTTGTTTTATTCAATCCCTGGATTGATTTTACCGATGTAATCACTTTATCTATTGATGATTGGGTCAAATCTCCACTTTCATCAAATGAATCAATTAAAAAGATATAATTTTTGTTACAAAAATAGGGATCGTCGAGGCAAATTCCATAATCAGTTTCGAGATAATCAGCAACTACGCCTAGTTTATATTCAGTAATATAATTTTTAAAATTTCTAAGGTTGAAATATACAGGAAAACGGCCTTCGCCAGTCTGAAGATATTCCTTTGCGAGTGAGGATGCATAATGTTTTAGGAAAACTGATTTTCCTTTTCCAAAATCACCAAGGATAAAAAGAATTTTGTTGATATTGTTATTGGGCTGGTAGTTAAAATAATCTTCGATTAACCGTTCAACTGGTTCAAGCTTTAATTCTTCATCTTCAGATTTGGCCTCACCCAAATCAATGTCGTCAAGTTCCCTGAACTCTTCAACGGGCATCCAACGGGCAAAAGTAGTTTCGTATTTGAGGTTTTCGTTTTCCTTAAAACCAATTTTCCCTAACTCTTTCATATCCCACAAAAAGTCAGTTTCTAGCTCGCTTAACCTTAGTTCCGAAATGTCGTTCAGGTGTTCTTCCCAATCTTCGGCAAATAGTTTTTTAACCTGATAATTAATGTTTTGGTTAAAATGCTTAATATATTGTTCAATTATTTGTTCGTTAATACTAAGTTCCTGAAGAATTTTTACATAATTATCCTTTACAAATAATACAGCCGGGTGATATTTGGGCTGAAAAACAATCAATATTTCAGATTCACTGCGGTCAAAATTTTTCTTGGCAAGCACCTTTTCCAAAGCAGCAAATGCATCCTCGACTGTGTGGTCGATTTCAATCTTATCTTTTATTGATTTCAATGAATTTTCGGCTTGAATAAATGCAGCAGAAAGGTAGGTTGCAGTGCCGTAATCCTCTAATTTTTGTTTAGATAACTTAGCAAAATACGATTCGATTAATGAATTTCCGAACAATCGAATAACCAATCCTACAGTACCGGAAGCATTCAATATTGCATTGTGGCCTGTAGATTTAAAATTTGTTTTTAGATAAGAACCTACCTCTTTTATCATATCAGGTAGGGAGGTTGTCAGTTTTCGAATGATATCGCGGCGCATGATATTCTAATTAAAGTTTACTAAAAGTAAAGTTTGTTTATGCAAATATATGTAATCTTTACATAATGTCAAAATAAATATAAAATTATTTTTAAAAATATACTTTAAAGGTATAATTACAATATATCTCTTTTATGAGATATTTCGGGCATATTGAGCATCGTAATCAGTTATTAATAGGTTGATAAATCATATAATACTAAAAGGGTATATTAAAAATCAAGATCTGATTTGCAAGAATTAATGCTGAAATAATAGTATTGTATTAAGTGGGAGTGGAGGGACAATATTAAGAAAACCATATTCCTTCTTCATGTTATTTATTTTATAAGTATTTAGTATTCAATAAATTGTATGACTAATTTTAAAAACTTAGTAGCCTAATATACTATATAATATTTAACGTTATAAAGTTTAAACAAACATTTGAAATGTGAATATTATCGATATCAAGTGTTTTCTGATTGAAAACAATATATTGAAATATACGATATAAGTATATTATGAAATAATATGAATATCTCGTTGAGGAAATGGAATTTGTATATTATTCTCCATGAATTTTTGATTGAGTTCAAATCTCAAATCACTTTTAATAATTTCATTTTGAAGGCTGTATGAAGTCCAGAAAGCAAGCTCAAAAACCAGTGAAGAATCGCCAAAATCCCTAAAAAATACACTTGGTTGAGGTTCATCCAGAATTAGACTGTGAGCAGCAGCAATTTCCATGAGAATATTTTTCACCAGATTTATATCGGAACCATAAGCAACTCCTATTTTAATGAAAAACCGAGTTTTTGTATCATTATAACTCCAGTTTACCACTTTTTCGGAGATAAACTTTGAATTGGGAACAATCATTTCAATATTGTCGCGAGTAAGAATGCGAGATGTGCGCATACCAATATCTTTTACTGTTCCCACAACTCCATCAACTTCAACAACATCATTAATTTTTAGATTTTGTTCGAACAACAGAAAAAAACCAGAAATGACATCGTTAAAAATATTTTGCATTCCAATACCAACACCAACCAACAAGGCCGCAGAACCGGCCATTAGAAAAGTCAGGTTAAGCCCAATTGCATTCATGGCCACAGTAGCAGTCAAAATCCAGAGTATGTACTTAACAAGCTTAAAAACATTCAGGCTGGCAAAATGAGTTGACTCATTTTGGTTAAAATATCCGGAAAAAAAAGATTTCAGAGAGATACTAACTGTGGAGGTTATTAAAAATAAAATGACAATAAATAGAATACGGGCTGGTGAAACAATGATATTATCTGATTGAATGATCGTTGTTGACATATAATCCGTCATTCGGATATCCATAATTTCTAGAATTGAAACAGCCAGAGCAACAAACAATAAAAAAATAGAAATCCGTGATATATTTTTAATAATCAATTGCCATCTGGGATATTTTTTTGAGAGATTATTTTTTATTCTTCGAATAATAAATAAAGCGATGAATGAAATAAGTATTAATGAAATAATGAGAATTAATCCACCTACATTTAATATAACATTCTGATTATTAATAATGTGAATATTTAAAAAGTTATTCATACTTAATATTTAGATGAATAGTTATTAGTTAAAAAAATTTATATTTGAATATTTTAGATTGCAGCATATAGCAGTTTTGCAATTCGAATTTAAGGATTTTACAAAATTAATTAATTCTTGAAAGGGTTTAAATCTATATTGATAAAAGGGTTTTCATCTTTTTCGATTCCAATCTTGTACTTTTCAATGTAGTCCTTTTCCAGCGTTCTAAGCAATTGCTTTACTGAAATATTCGGATAGAATTTACTGTTTTTAAAATAGGAGATACTTCCGGTTTCTTCAGAAATAACGATAGCCAAAGCATTGGTAGCTTCAGAAATTCCAAGGGCAGACCTGTGCCTTAAACCATAATTCTGAGGCAGGTCTTTATCTTCAGAAACTGGTAAAATGCAACTTGCAGCTACAATTTTATCACATACAATTATGATTGCCCCATCGTGTAAAGGACTGTTTTTAAAAAAAATACTTTCAATTAAATCGCTCGAAGTTTCGGCCAAAAGCTTAACGCCTGAATTGGTATAACTGCTAAGCTTGCTTCCTCCTGAAACAACAATGGTACCGCCAGTTTTAGTTTTTGCCATATTTATGCAAGCTTTGGTTATTTCCTGCACTTGTACCAGTGGCGGTCTTTCAATAAACCTCGAAAATAGGTTTTCAATCGAGAAATTGAAATCTGCCAGGTATTCCGAATAAAGGAGCAAGAAAAAACGCCTTATTTCCTGTTGAAATACTATAACAATTGCTAGCACACCCACACCAATAAACTGACCAAGAATAGTGCTCAACAATTGCATATTGATAGCCCTAACAATCAGCCAGATGAGATATATGATGGCAATCACAAAAAAGATATTGATGGCCACTGTTCCCCTTATCAGCATATAAAGCTTATAAAAAATATAAGCGACCAAAAAAATATCGATCATGTCGATAATACCAAAATCAAGAAATTCCATTATTTATGTTTATAAGGCAAATTTAATCAAAAAAGTGAGATTTTGCATGGAACTTAAGTTTGCAGCAGTGAATTGATTAATCAACAATATTTATTCAAATTCCCTGGTTTTCCAAAACAGATCAATCGCCTGATTAGCCTCAGCTACGTCGTGTACACGCAAAATATCTGCACCTTTTTGAAGTGCCAATGTGTTTAAAACAGTTGTTCCATTTAAAGCTTCATCTGGTGTAGAATTCAAAAATTTATAAATCATTGATTTTCTTGAAAATCCAGCTAGTATTGGCAATTCAAATATTCTAAAATCCTGCAACCGTGCTAAAATTCCATAATTGTGATCAATTGTTTTCCCAAAACCAAAGCCGGGATCTAAAATTACATCATGGATTCCAAATTTCCTTAAAGCTTCTAATTTTAAAGAAAAATAGTGGATAATTTCTTCAATAATATTTTCATATACCGGATTGCTTTGCATATTTTGCGGGGTTCCTTTCATATGCATCAAAACATAAGGAACGTTTATTTTTGCAATGGTGCTAATCATATTTTTATCCATAGAACCGCCCGAAATATCATTGATGATCGAAACCCCGTAATTCTGCACAGCAATTTGAGCTATCTCAGAGCGGAAAGTATCAATAGAAATGAGCGTTGAACCGGATTTTTTAAGAACAATTTCAAGTGCAGGTTCCAATCTTTCCAATTCTTCTTTCTGCGAAATATTTTTAGCGCCGGGCCTTGAAGAGTAAGCTCCTATATCAATAATTACGGCACCCTGACTGATCATTTCATCAATCTTGGCCTCCACTTTTTCAATATTTGAATATTTGCCACCATCGAAAAATGAATCGGGGCTTAAATTTAGAATTCCCATGACCAGTGGTTTTTCCAAATTCAATAATTTGCCATTGCAATTAATCGATTTTTTCTTTTGAAATACTTCAGGTTTCATCATGTTTCAAAGCTTTTTGGCAAAAGTAAAACTTTTTTAATAGGATATTATTTGGAAATTCATACTTTTATCGAGTAAATAGAATTATAAAAAATCTTTGATATCTGAATAAAAATATTGAATATCAAATTGATATGGATATCAAAAAGAATTAAATTCAGAAATTTGTATTTAAAAATGAACAATACCAATTCGCAATTTGAACAGATTATTGCATTATGCAGAGATATATTTGTTAAAAAAATGGACGATTATGGAGCCGCATGGAGAGTATTAAGACCCATTTCGCTTACCGACCAGATTTTTATTAAAGCTCAAAGAATCAGAAGTTTGGAGATAAAAAAAGAACGCAAAGTAAATGAAGATACCAAAAGTGAATATATTGGCATAGTCAATTATGCTATCATGGCGCTCATTCAACTTGAATTGGGTTTTTCAAACCAAATTGCCGAAGAGAAGGAAGCTATTCTTGGTCGCTATGACTTTTACGCAACAGAAGCCCTTGAATTGATGAAAAAGAAAAATCACGATTACGATGAAGCTTGGCGGAGTATGCGTCTTAGTTCTTATACCGATTTAATTTTAATGAAACTCTACAGAACCAAACAGATTGAGGATAATTTGGGCAAAACCACCGTATCGGAAGGGATTGATGCCAATTATTATGATATGATAAATTACAGCGTTTTTGCATTGATTAAACTTCAGTTTAACTAAAAATATAAATAAACTTATTTTGATTAAAACTTGCTAATTATGAAGGTATTAAAAGTGATTTCACGAATTGTTTTAGGTTTGGTATTTACCTTTTCAGGATTTGTAAAAGCAATAGATCCAATGGGTTCCCAGTACAAATTTACCGATTATTTTACCGAAGCATTTGGTATGCCTTCCCTGGCTGCTATCTCTTTGCCGCTGGCTATTATTTTAATTAGTATGGAGTTTATAGTAGGAATTTGTTTGATTTTTAATGTTAAACCACGTTTATCATCATTAGATGCATTGCTTTTCATGATCATATTTACACCTTTAACTTTTTATCTTGCAATTGCTAATCCAGTGCAAGACTGTGGCTGTTTTGGCGATGCATTGGTATTATCGAATTGGGCCACTTTTTATAAAAATGTAATACTTTTACTACTTGCCATCTTTCTTTTTGTTAAATCAAAGGGCAAATTTACCACCTATAAAAGATTTTTAGATTGGATTATTGCAGGTATTGCTCTCACAGCAATTGTTTTATTTCAGCTTTACAGTCTGAACCACTTGCCCATTATAGATTTCAGACCATATAAAGTAGGTACCTATATACCAGATAAAATGAAGATGCCAGCCGGAGCAAAACCTGATTCATTCGCTATTTTCTACACCATGAAAAACATCAAAACCGGCGAAACCATGAAAATTGACGATTACGCCTATCTCAAAAAAGAAATATGGAAAGATACGCTTTGGCAGATTACCGAAACCAGTGATCCTGTGTTGGTTGAAAGAGGCTATAAGCCACCAATATATAATTTCAATGCATATGAGTTCAATGAAGTTCCGCTGCCCAATAATCCTGATGTGATGCAAAAGTTACTTCAGCAAAAAGGATTTAGTTTTTTTATAATAGCATATGATTTGAGAAAAGCTGACCCTCAAGGATTTAAAAACATGAAGGAATTAATGAATTATGCATATCCAAAAAATATCCATACTTCCATTTTTACAGGAACTACTTCATATATTACCGAATATCGAACCACAATACCATTTGCGGCCAGGTATTATAATTCTGATCCTACTACGTTAAAAACTATTATCAGATCAAATCCAGGTCTTTTATTGTTAAAAGAAGGAAAAATCATTGGGAAATGGCATTATAACGATATTCCAAGTATTGATGAATTTAACAAATTAATGCAAAAAAATAATTAATAACTGAACAAAGATTTTTTACCAATTTAAAGATTAAACTATGAGAAAAAACATTGTTGCCGGAAACTGGAAAATGAATACCGATTTGCAGGAAGGCTTAAAACTTGCAAAAGAAATTAATGCACTGGTTGCCAAAGGATTAAATGATTCAAATACAGGAGTAGTAATTGCGCCACCGTATACCCATTTAGCTACAATAAACGAGCATATTGACAGGGAGAAAATCTGTCTGGCTGCGCAAAATTGTGCAGCTGAAGCAAAGGGAGCGTATACTGGCGAGGTTTCTGTTCAAATGTTAAAAGCAGTAGGAGTAAGGGCTGTAATTTTAGGCCATTCGGAACGTAGGGCATATTATGGCGAAACAAGTGAAATTTTACTAAAAAAAGTAAAATTGGTTATAGAAAACGGCCTAAAACCTATTTTTTGCTGTGGCGAAGTATTGGCAGAGCGCGAATCTAACATTCATTTCAATGTGGTTAAAGAACAAATTGAAAGCGTTCTGTTCACTTTAAGTGCCGAAGATTACAAAAGAGTTATTATTGCCTATGAGCCTGTTTGGGCTATTGGAACCGGAAAAACCGCAAGCGCGGAACAAGCCCAGGAAATGCATGCTTTTATACGTCAATTGATTGTGGGCAAATTTGGAGCGGAAGCTGCAAACAATACAACCATTTTATATGGAGGAAGCTGCAAAGCATCCAACGCAAAAGAAATATTTTCAAAACCTGATGTGGATGGCGGTTTAATTGGTGGGGCATCATTGGTTGCCGAAGAATTTTTAGGTATTGTTAATGCTTTTTAAACAATAAATAATTGTAAGAAATATATGAAGGAACTTTTTATAAGGTTCCTTTTTTATTTGATTAATTCATTCCTCAAATTGATGATATTCAAAAATTTACAAAAACTGTTCATTTAAAAGATACATTATTATAAATCAATTAATTCATTTGATCTAGCTTGTAAAACAAAACAACTTTGATGCTAATAACAGATTCGTAGTGTTTCTTGTAAAAGATGTAGTAAGGCCCAATTTTGCCGGTTTTTTGGTTATTTGAAAGCTTAGAAGAATTTAAGTAAACTTGATTATCGAATGAATTTTGTTGATTGTTTAGTGAATTAATCTTTGAACCTAATTGGCTGCTTAATTCGAGCTTGGCTAAATTGATTGCCTCCAGAATACCTGATTGAAGATTATTTGCCTGAATATCAATAGTTGAACTTGAATAATCTTTATTCGCAATCATATTTTTAGCCTCTAACCATGCATTACCAAATTCTGGTTTCTGAAATACTTGCCAGTTTTCACTTTTTAACTTTTTAAGTTCCTTTTTATCTGCTCTGCTGGATATTGAAATTGTATTTAGGCCAGTTTGTTCTTCATTTGATGATTTTAAACCGATAAAAAACTGATTATCAAGAATACCCATTTTTTGAATCGAAAATTTAAGTTTTACAGTTTGAACATTTTTTAGTGCATAAACAAGTTGTTGATAAGTTTCGTTTTGCAGCTGACTTGTTGAATTACCAAGGTTAGAAGTAGAAAGTTTGTATTGTAAGTCCTGTTCAAAATTATTCAGTACACAAATCTGATCTACAAGATTAACAAGATAGCTATTCCAAATGCCTGAATTTAACGAACAGGGTAACATTTCATTATCTGGTGAAACACCCATTACAATTCCTTTCGATCCATAATAATATTGTCGGTTAACCGGCTCATTATCAAAAATATTCTTGACCTCTTTTCTACTACTATTCCTTAATTTAGAACCATCCTTTTCGAGATAAAAATTTTCAATGATAGAATCATTTCTGCCCATCTTAAAATTCAGTTCATCAATGACAATCGGAAAAGCTGAATGATCGCGTTGAAAAGCAGCACGTCTGGTTAAAGTGTAAGAAAATTTCGACGAATCGGCGTTTATTTCGGCAGGAATTTTCAGTAATACAATTGCTTCTTTATTTTGTGTGTAAAAACTGTCCATCGCATTTAAATTCAGCAATTCAGGTATTTTTCCACTAAGTATATTTGTGTATATAATGTATTCAATATTATCTAGTTGAGCGGGTGAGTTTTGCTGATTACCCATGGATAAACTAGTCAATGAAACCGCATTGCTTTGATGCAGTATACTATAATTTAATAACGCTCTCATTTTTGCCTGATTAAAAGCAGCCCGGCTTTCAAGCCCTGGATTGGATATTCCAATTGCAAAAATGCTACTGTTGTATTTATCAGGTTTTAAAAACCATTCGGGCAAATTTGAGGATTGTACCTGGCCCATCAATATTAAATAAGGCATAAGAGCCAAAAAAGTTAAACACAACTGTTTACAGTATTTCTTTATTTTTGGCTCCATATCAATTTTTATTAATGAATAAAGGATAAAGGCAGAAGGAAATTTTCCTATAAATATAAATTTAAAAAGAAATTATTAACCAATTGCAAACATAGTCATTAAATAGAAATATCAGATTAAAAGAGCAAATTAACTAACGATTTATCTCTAAAATCTGCATTTTCTTAATTTCTTGATTATCAACAACAAAACGCATTGCTGTTATAACTTGATGAAAGCCTGACATTCCGGCAGCCCCTGGGTTTATATGCATTATAACCAGAGTCTTATCATACATTACTTTAAGTATATGTGAATGTCCTGAAATAAATAAATTAGAATTGTTATTCCTCAATAATTCTTTAACTCTTGGAGCATACTTTCCAGGATATCCACCAATATGAATTATCAAAACATTCATGTTTTCACATTTGAATATTTCAACTTCTTTAAATTGGCTTCTTGCTTCCTGTCCATCAATGTTTCCAAAAACAGCACGCACAGGTTTAATGGCTTTGAGACGGTACACAACTTCCAAATTGCCGATATCACCTGCATGCCAAATTTCATCCACATCTTTAAAAAAATCCAGAATCTTGTTATCCAAATGTGAGTGGGTGTCAGAGAGCAATCCAATTGTCATCATGTCCAAATTTCAAAATTTCAAATTTAAACTCTATTTTTATATTTTTAATGAAAGAATTTAAAGAAAATCGTTAATTAGAATTACTTATCAGGTAAATCCCATTCCATGCACATATTTTACACTCCGGATATCAATTCAAAAGAATATGTATTAAGCGAAGAAGAATCAAAACATTGTACACGGGTACTTCGTTTAAAAGAGCAAGATACTGTGTACCTGGTAGATGGGGTAGGAGGCTTCTATTCTGCAAGGATATTGGATGCTAATCCAAAGAGATGCAAAGTTATTGTGTACCAATCAATTAAAGAATTTGGAAAACGAAATTATACTTTAACAATGGCTGTTGCTCCTACAAAAAGTTTAGAACGATTCGAGTGGTTTCTTGAAAAAGCCACCGAAATTGGAATTGACAGGATTATACCATTTTTCAGTCAACAATCTGAAAGAAAGATAATTAAGCTAGATAGATTGAATAAAATCATCGAATCGGCAATGAAACAATCCAAAAGTGCGTATCATCCGGTTCTTCAGGATATTTGTTCTTTTAAGGAATTAATTAATTTTGATATTAAAGGAAAAAAATTGATTGCGCACTGTTTTGAAAGCGAAAAAATATCCTTAAAAAATGCAATTGAAAAATCTGAAAGTGTTCTCATTCTAATTGGTCCAGAAGGTGATTTTAACATGAACGAAATTGGTAAAGCAAAAATGAAAGGGTACACTGAAATAAGTTTGGGCAACAGTCGTTTACGGACTGAAACGGCAAGTATAGTGGCCTGCCACACAGTTGCATTAGTCAATCAGTAAAAATCGATCCATAATATCGAAAATGAAGTCTTAATTTTTGGAAATCGAATCCTTTAAATTAGATACTTAGCATTAATAAAAAATCAGAGGCTGCAATAATTGTTGGTTGTGTTTTGATTGATATTTTTAATGATTCTGATACATTTTGTGGAGAACGAATAATTACCTTTAATTAAAAAGTATATATCTCAATAATTCAAATACTTATAAATTTATCACAATTGGGTAAATATAGAAATTATTGGTTTTATCTAATGTATATTTCTAATTGAAATAATTCAATGTTTGGTTTATAATCGATGTAATATTCAATATATCATCAATATACAAGCATTTTTTTTCGAAAACGAATTATAATAAAATATAAATAAGACCAAGGCATAAATAGTTATTAAAAAATAGCGACAAAGATAATCCAAAGAAAGATAAAGAATCTGCTGCAACGCCAACAAAACTCCAAAACTTTCTATCTTTGGGACAAAACATAATATCTTAAACAAATTGCAAAACAGATACTTCATACAACTAAGCTATAACGGAAAAGCATACCATGGATGGCAATTGCAGGAAAATGCAATTACTGTGCAAGAGATTGTAAATAAGAGCCTTGCCACCATTCTGCGCGAAAAAATTAATGTGGTTGGAGCCGGAAGGACTGATACCGGTGTACATGCGGAACATTATATGGCTCATTTCGATCTCATGAAACCTATATCAGACAAAGGATTGCTTTTAAATAGGTTAAACAAAGTATTGCCCTATGATATTGCTGCTCAAGATATTTTTAATGTGCACCATGAGGCCAATGCCCGATTTGACGCCATATCAAGAACTTATGAATACCGAATATGCAAAACCAAAAACCCATTTAAGAAGGATTTTAGCTGGTTTTTTAAAATTCCACTCGATATTGAAGAAATGAATCAGGCAGCAAGTCTATTATTTGAATTTCAAGATTTTACAAGCTTCAGCAAACTAGGTACACAGGTGGCAACAAATAATTGTAAAGTGATGGAAGCTAAATGGTCTGAATTTGATAATATGTTGATTTTTAAGATAAAAGCAGATCGATTTCTACGGAACATGGTAAGGTCAATTGTAGGTACACTTATCGATGTTGGTATTTCCAAGATTACAACAGAAGGTTTTTGCCAAATTATTGAAAATAAAGATAGATCATTGGCTGGTTTTTCAGTGCCTGCACAAGGATTGTTCTTAACAATGATTGATTATCCTGAAGGATTTTTAAGACCTTTCAATTAACGAAATAAAACAAAAAGATTTATGCCTTTAAATTAGCTATAATTATTAAAGTATTATAAATTCATTTTAATTAGAACAATTACATTTTTGAATTATTATTTATCTTTAGCTTTAAAAAATAAAGAGATTCAACTTTATTTAATAATTTTTGATACAATTTATAATTAATAAGATGTTGAATTTAAGTTGAATATAGTAAATTGGAAACGATTAGTATAGTTTTTTAACCTTTTCGTCCAATTCATATTATTTTGGTTATGATAGAAAATAAACCCACATATATTGAGCTTTTAGCTGAAAACAATCGCCTTAAATTGCAACTTGCTGAATTTAATGAGAATAAACTTATTGATGAATCAGTAAAAAAAAATATAGAACTAATAGAAATAAATGAAGAACTCCGACAAACATTCGAAACTATAGAGCAAAATAAGTATGATTTAGAAAAAAGTGAAAATAAGTTCCGTTTATTGGCCGAAAATATTTCGGATGTAATTTGGATGATGGACTTAAACGGAAATTTTACATATGTTAGTCCTTCTGCATCCAAACTATTTGGGTACACTGTGCAAGAGTTAACTCATTTAGAAGCAAAAGATGTTTTGATTGAATCTGACTTTATAAAGCATAAAAATGCTTTTTTAAACCGAATCGAAAACGAAAAAAATGGTCAAATAACCGATTTATATACGTCAGAATTGGTTCATGTCCGAAAAAATGGCGAATTATTTTTAGGAGAAATTGTAACCAACCCATTGCGCGATAATAACAAAAAGTTAATCGGGATTCTTGGTGTTACAAGAGATATTTCTGCAAGAAAAAAAATTGAAGATGAAATAAAAAAACTTTCAGTTGTTATTGAGCAGAGCCCGGCATCAGTTGTTATAACTGACGTAGATGGAAATATTGAATATGTGAATGATACATTTACTAAAGTTACAGGGTACACTACCGAAGAGGCAATTGGAAAAAACCCGCGCATATTAAAATCAGGAAAAACTCCTCCTGAAACTTATACAGAACTATGGCAAACCATCCTTTCAGGAAATGTTTGGAAAGGTGAATTCATTAATCGCAATAAAAGTGGAGAGCATTATTGGGAAAAAGTTATTATTGCACCTATAAAAAGCAATTCCGGTGCATTAACCAATTTTGTTTCTATTAAAGAGAACATTACGGATAAAAAAAATGCAGAATTTGAATTAATTGATAGCCAGGAGCGATATAAATTCCTTTCGGATATTACAACAGAGGGTATAATTATCCATGAAAATGAATTAATACTAGATGTAAATGAGTCTATAACCAGAATAACTGGTTATTCTATTGAAGAAATGGTTAATAAGGAGAATTTGTCAAGTCTTTTTACTAATGATTCTGTCATAACAATTTTGAAAAATATTAGTGAAAAACTTCTGACTCCTTTCGAAATTACCGGAACCAAAAAGGATGGCTCTAGTTTTCCAGTCGAAATGGAGTCCAGGCTGTTTAAATATAAAAATAAGGAAATACATGTTTCGGCTATACGAGATATTACATATAGAAAAAGAGTTGAAGATGTATTGCGGTCATCTTTAAAACTTAATGAATTAGCAAATTCCAATGATGAGGAAGAAATCATAAAGTGGGGTCTCGAAGAAGCTATCCGGCTTTCGGTTAGTAAAATTGGATTTTTTCATATCATCAATGATGACCAAAAAACAATTACAATGCAATTGTGGTCTAAGCAAACTTTGGCAAATTGTGATGTGAAAATTAAAAAATTCCATTCCCCAATTGAAGAAGCTGGAACCTGGGTAGATAGTTTCTACGAACGAAGACCAGTAGTGCACAACAATTATAATGAGCTTAAACACAAAAAAGGCCTTCCAGAAGGTCATTTTCCGTTAAATCGATATATTTCTCTTCCTTTGCTTGAAGATGATAAAGTGAAAATTATTTTTGGAGTTGGGAATAAAAAAGATGATTATTCACAATTTGATGTTGATATTTTATCACTGCTTGCCGAAAATATATGGATTGTAATTCAACGAAAAAGATCAGAAAAACAACTTATCGAAGCCAACAACTCAAAAGATAAGTTTTTTTCAATTATTTCGCACGATTTAAAATCACCAATTGGTTCAATTCAGGGCTTGACCGAAATAATCCTGGAGAATTTTGAAAACATAGATAGAAATGATTTAAATCATTATATCAGAACCATGAACGAATCAAGTAAAGTTACCTATAATTTGCTTGACAATTTGCTGCTGTGGGCGCAAACACAAAGAAAAAGGATCGAGTTTTATCCGGTTTCAATAGATATACATGAAGTAGTTCAAGAAGTGATTCAATTATATAGCTACAAAGCTGAAAAGAAAAGAATTTCAGTTATTCTAAATATTGAAGAAAACATTCAAGCAAAAGCGGATAAGAATATGTTTGAAACCATTATCCGAAATTTAATAGCAAATTCTCTTAAATTTACACCAAAAGATGGAAAATTATCCATTAAAACCAGCAAATATTCTAAAGATTACATGATTATTCAGGTAAAAGATTCGGGAATTGGAATTGTAAAAGAAAAAATACCTAAACTCTTTAATATTGTTGATAACCCATCAACAATAGGAATTGATAATGAAAGAGGAACAGGCTTAGGTTTAGTACTTTGCAAAGAATTTGTTGAGATTAATGGAGGTAAAATTTGGGTTGAAAGTGAACCCGGAAAAGGAACTAATTTCTATTTTACACTACCGTTGGCCGATTTAAAGGAAAATTAATAACTTAACACTGTCTCAATCACTCAAAATCTTCACTCACTTCATTGATTTCATCATTAATTTCGAAGAGTTTGTATGCAATATGTATTTCTTTTAAAATCCTGTCCAGCCTTTCCTTATTGGTGTCAGTTATAAAAATCTGTCCAAAATTATTGTCTGCCACAAGGTGAATAATTTGTTTGACACGGTCTGCATCCAATTTATCAAAAATATCATCGAATAAAAGAATGGGCTTAATACCGCCAATTTGCTTGATATAATCAAATTGTGCAAGTTTTAGTGCAATTAGATAGGTTTTTTGCTGCCCTTGTGATGCATTTTTTTTCAATGGATGACTACTTAAATAAAAAGATAGATCATCTTTATGTATACCCATAGTTGTATATTGCAAAATACGATCTTTATCAATGCTGTTGCTTAAAAGAGTCTCAAATCCAACATCATTTAACTGCGATTTGTATTCCAAAGATACTCTTTCGTTTTCGGATGAAATATAGCTGTAATACTTGTTAAAAATGGGTATAATGTTTTTTATATATTCTCCGCGTTTTTGATGAAGTGCATTTCCATGTGTAACAAGCTGAATATCCCAAATCTCTAGACTTTCCTTGTCAAAATGGCCATTTGATGCAAATTGTTTCAATAAATGGTTCCTTTGGAGCAAAATCTTATTGTATTTAACAAGCTTGTCTAAATAATCTTTATCAAATTGCGAAATTATTATATCAATAAATCTTCGTCTTTCTTCGCTTCCACCGGCAATTAAATCAGAATCGTAAGGTGAAACAGTTACAAGCGGGATTAAACCGATGTGATCTGACAATTTTGAATACTCTTTTCCGTTTCTTTTAAAACTTTTTTTCTTTCCGGTTTTTAAACCGCAACTAATTGTTTCATTGATATCTGTAAATTGAAAACTACCTTTTATCATAAAGTAATCGCAACCGTGCCTTATGTTTTGACTATCGATTGGATTTAACCAGCTTTTACAAAAAGATAAAAAATAAATAGAATCCAGTATGTTAGTTTTGCCTACACCATTGTTTCCAATAAAACAATTGATTTTTTCTGAAAAATCAAGCTTTAATTCTTCAAAATTCCTATAATTAAGTAGTGAAAGTGATTTTAATTCCATGATTTTGGCTAGTACAAAAGATTAGCAAATGTAAATAAACAATCACAGATGTTCGATTATTGATTTAAGAAATTTTATCGATCAATATGCAATCAAGTTTGTTAATCTTCGTTTTATGAACCAAATTTGTATTCTAAAACAAAAAATATTCATTAAAAAGATGCATTATGAATAAAATGAAATTATTATTTATTGCTGCACTCATTAGTTTTAGTCTGATCGAGTTAAATGCGCAAACTGTAAAAATAAAAGAAGCCATAGTAACGGTTGATAAATTTCTGGAAATACGTGATAAGATTGCCACCACACCCGAAGGAGGAGCTGCTATTTTTCTATTGGCACTGAAAGTATACACCGACGATCCAAAACTTGGAAAACAATGTTTGGTTATTGCTGTTGATCAGGATAATTTGCAAAAAGGTGATATTTATAAAGGCTTTGAGTTGTTGAATCCGGATATGGACTATATTAAAAGACAAATTATCGAGAAGAACCGGAAACTTCCCAATTCTTATATAACAGGTTCAAGCCCTGAGAATGGCTATGATGCAAAATTACCATATACATTTGAGTTTATGAGCAATCCAAGCAGTGGTGACGCAGCTTCGGGCACATTTAAAATATTTGTGAAATGCTCAGGAGATGATAGCCCAAGGTCTTTGACTTTAAAAAAGAACAACCGGGGATTATGGAAAGCATCGGAATGGAATAGTTTATTAACTGGCATTAAAAAACCTGTGGCAGATGATAAGCTCTAATGCTTTAATGAATTGGGTTATTTTCAACTGCAAATCATTATCATTCAAAAAAACGAACATTTATTTCGCAAATTATCTTAAATAAATTACATTTGCGCAAATTATTGAAAACAAGAGATAGCAATTATGGTTAAAAATAATAAAAAAGGAGGCGCTCCTGACAAGGTTGAAGCAGTTGAACATGCACTTAGTCGTACCGAGCAATTTGTTGAAGACAATCAAAAAAAAATCACCATTGTAGTATTAGCAATCGTTGCAATAGTTGGTTTATACCTTGCATATCAAAAGTGGTATTTAGCCCCTTTGGATGATGAAGCCAATTCGCAAATGTTTGTTGCAGAGCAATATTTTGAAAAAGATTCATTCAATCTTGCACTTAATGGCGACTTGAACTATCCGGGATTTTTGACCATTATTGATGAGTATTCATCAACAGATGCTGCAAATCTTGCTTATTATTATGCAGGAATTTCATATCTTAAAATGGGCCAATTTCAAAAAGCAATTGATTATCTTTCAAAATTCGATTCAAAAGATAAAATGCTTATGCCTATTTCATTAGGGTCAACCGGAGATGCATATCTCGAGTTAAAACAACCGGAAAAAGCTGCCGAATTTTATATAAAAGCAGGGAATTTTACAAAAAATGATTTTTTAGCTCCAGTTTATTTGATGAGAGCAGGAATGGCATATGAGAGTCTTAAAAATTACAAAGGAGCTCTTGAACAATACCAGTTTATTAAGGATAATTATGAAAATACACCCGAAGGCAAAGTAATTGATAAATTTATTGCCAAGGCTGAGATTTTGATGAAATAATAAATACACGCACACAACAGAAAAGACTTTCCTAATGTTTACATATGGAGAGTCTTTTTCTTTTAACGATATTTCAAGAGAACTAACTTATTATTAAATTGTTTCTTTCTTAATGAAGTAACCATTTAAACCATTTTCAATTTATATCAAAAATAAAATAGCATGGCAACAAGTTTAAAAAACCTTTCGAGCTATAATTCAAACCAAATGCCTGATGCACAGGATTACAGAATAGGAATTGTGGTTTCGGAATGGAATACTGAAATTACAGATGCTTTATACCTGGGTGCATATAAAACCTTAATTGACAACGGTGTAAATGAGGAAAATATAATAAAACAAGATGTGCCAGGTACTTTTGAGTTAACACTTGGTGCACAATTAATGGCCGAAAACTTTAATCTTGATGCAATTCTCGTTTTAGGCTGCGTTATTCAAGGTGAAACAAGGCATTTCGACTTTATCTGCCAGGGAGTTACCTATGGAATTACCAAATTAAATATAAAATATGATATGCCGATAATTTTTGGTGTGTTAACCACCGATAACATGCAGCAGGCGCAAGACAGGGCAGGAGGCAAGCATGGCAACAAAGGAGACGAGGCAGCTGTCACTGCATTAAAAATGGTTGAACTGAAAAGAAAATTAAGAATTGGTTTAAAATAACAAAAACAAAAAGCGATATAAATGAAACCAAAATTTCATTTATACCGCTTCAATTATATATTACAAAGCTCCTATATTTGCGCCACCCTCACCTTTTTTATATGCTGGTGAACTTTTTTTAAGACTATAGTCATTTGCCTCAGGATTCTTAAATTCAGGTGCAGTTCCAAAAATATTATTTCCATTGTCTTTCATATCTTCAACTAGGGATGATCCCTGAATTAGAGAATATGATATTTTAGGATGGCTTTCACCATTCATATAAAATGTATTGGTATTTGTCCAGATAATTGTGTTAATAATATCGGGAGAAGATCCGGTATTACATTCAATTGCATATTCGTTTCCAACAAGCGTATTGTTTTTAAATAATGGATTTGAACCCTCTTTGCAATTAAAAGCAGTCCATCCATTGTTGATAAATAAGCAATTTTCTACTGTTCCTGTCGAATTATTGAACGAAACCGCCCCAGTTGCGTTATCGCCAGTTTTTACAATTACACCCCGAATATAATAAGAAGCTTCAAACCAGCAATATTTGAGAACATTGTCTTTGCTTCTTGAATCAATTGCTATATTTCCCCAAAAACCGGTACCACCAAAGCGACTAAAAGTTATCATTTTTTTCTTCGAGCCTTCTGCTTTTATCGTCCCATTAACCCTTAAAAATCCCAAATTGAAGTCTCTATTGATATTTCCTTCAACAGAATAATCGCGCTCTTCGCCTGTTTTAAATTTCACAACTACACCCGGTTTTATTATAAGCATTTTCCCTTCAGGAATTATTGCTTCTCCCTCAATAATATAGGGAGATTTTCCCTTAGTCCATGTTCCAAAGACTTCTTGTTTGTCCACAATGCTAGTTTGTGCACAAATACTTGTTACACAAAAAAGTGCAACAATTGATAATAAAGTTAGTTTCATAAGCATGAATTTAGATTTAGTAAAAAATGTAAACGGTAAATTCCATTAAAATCTCATAAACTAAATTACTAAAATTGAAGCATTATTTCACTATAACACTTGATTTATTTAATTTATAAGTTTAATTCATTGATAAATGTGAATTTAATTGTTGGGTATTTCTTATAATGAGGAAGCAATGTTAATCTAAAAATATTTTATTTTAGGAAAGGTCAAATATAAAATTTCGTGACTAATCACCCTAATTATGCCACAGATTCACAGATTGTTAACTATTGTACTTGTCAAGAAAACAAAACAATTTTCATAAAATTTGACTCTACAATTGCCAAATGGATTTGTAGAGTTTGATTAAATCTGTGAATCTGTGGCATTTATATCATTCATAGTATTACACTATAACACTGATTAGTTACAAAATTTCAATAAAATATTACACCGAAAATATCAGCTGCAAGCATATTGACGGGAAAGATGAAGGGAGAAAAGCAACTGTCTGTATAATTGGGGCTTAAATCGTTTGTTTTGAACACAAATAGGCATACTATGGAGCGTTATAATCCTTTGGATTCCTCACGAAACAAATCGCGTTGAATTTCTGAATTTTCTTTCATTACTTCAACATTAGTAGCTAAATCGTCCACGATATTGGCATTTGTCTGTGCAGCGTTATTTATCTCAGACATTCCAATATTAATTTGGGTAATATTATTGATTTGTTCCATCAAGGCTTCCGAAATTTTGGTCATTAATTCTGTTGTTTTTTCAGAATTGTCAACTATAGCAGTTAAATAATCGTTGGATTGATCAGATACCGAAAGACCTTCATTTACGAGGCTTATAATATCTTTGGCAGATTTTTGACTTTGTTCAGCCAACTTTTTAATACCATTGGCCACGGCAGAGAATCCTCTGCCTGATTTGCCAGCCCTAGCAGCTTCAATGGCTGCATTTAAGGATAAAATATTGGTTTGTCTGGCAATATCCTGTATTATTGAAATACGTGTGGCTATATCCCTAATTGATGATATTACACGTTTTAGCAATCTTTCGCTACGCCTGACAACCATAGTTCGTTCACCGGATGATTGAGCCGCCAAGCTGGCATATTCAGCATTTTTCAAAATGGATTCGTTCAAAATCTCAATAGTCGATGACATTTCTTCAATATTGATTGCTTGCTTATTTGTGCTGGAATTCAAACTTTGGGTTAAATCATTAATAACCACACTCATTTCAAGCATAGAATCCGAAGTTATTGAAACCGCTTCGAATGCATTAATTGCTTTATCTTTTTGTATTTCAGCTTGTTGTGCTTGCCTATCACCATAATGAATAGATTTTTGAATTATTTTGGAGGCAACAATAAGTACAACAGTTATAATAAAAACGGAAAATTCATAATTAATAATTCCAATTTTAGAATAGCCTAAATATTGATCTGAATACTCTGTAATTTTTAAAAAATAGAAGCTCAGAGTTCCAACAGCAATGAACACTGCACTTAAAATAATGACAAAGTCCGAAGCAAATAAAATGCATAAAACTAAAAAAGCCAATAAAAAATAAAATTCATCAATATACTCGTGCATTGCAAAGTTTACTGATGGCATATGAATATTAATTATCTGAAGAAAAATTAGCGCAAGGGTGAAAAAATTTCCAGCAATCTTAAAATGCACTTTCTTTACCAGAAACAAATTTATAAGGAGAATAAAAAAAGCAAAAAAATTAATATAAAATTTAGCATTAGAATCAGTAAACAAAATAGCAAATACATATACAGAATTCAAAAGAATTCCAGCAAAATTTAAAACAACAAATGCTGATGCTTTTTGCCTGATAATATAGGATTCATTTTCTACATTAGACAAAAAAAAGTGAAGAAAAGCTTTATACCCTTTTTTAATTGTTCCTCTAATTTTCATCTTCTAAAAATACAAATTTTAACAACTTAATCAAAGTTAAATTAGATTTTGGAATAAAAAACAGGTATAAAAAGAAATTTATTGGGTATAATTATGGAAAAAGTCTAAATAAACCAGTCAAATTAAAATCAAAATGCTTGCAATATCTTAATTAAGATGTTGTTAGCCTAAAGATTAATATCCATGTTCGGATTAAATTTCAACTATGGCTTCATTTGGTAACCAACCTACTTTTCCATCATTCAGTTTTATTTCTTTCCAGCCTTCAGAATTGTCAATAATTGAAACTTTAAGGCCTTCGTGAATTATAAACAGAACAGTTCCACTTTCATTGGGCGAACTTTTTACCGAAACCGATTGGCTAAATACGATAGCAGTATTATGACTGTTCAATACCTGATTTTGTTTATAAGAAGCATAAAAGCATACTATAGAAATTAAAATAAAGGAGATTCCAAAATAGAAAGATAACTTTCTGAATAATAATGATTTGGAGAATAGAAACAATAATGCTAAGCTTAAAAATGAAATAAAAGTAACAATACTAAAAATCCCCCATCCTTCGGTAGAAAATAAATTAAGAAATAGCTGTAACCAATTAATTAAAAAGAACTTAGGGACTGATTCTATTTTATCCTGCACAAACTTCTGACAAAATTCCAGGTTTATAAGAATATTATCATCATTGGGCTTAAGTTTTTTAGCCCGTTCATAATTCAAAATAGCTGATTTGTAATCCCCAATTCTATAATAAGCATTGCCCAGGTTATAGTACAATTCCGCAGCGCTATACCCAGATTTTACAAGCTTTTCATATAGATCTACTGATTTTTGAAATTCTCCGGCTGTGTATGCCTTGTTTGCATCTTTTAAAACTTTGTAATCATCTGCAGTTTGCGCCTGGATACCAAATTGAAAAATCCATGACAAAGCGAAAATCAGAATGACTGAAAATTTGAAACTATTTGCAATAGATTTTGCCATATTTCTTTATTTAATTGATTTACAATTATATGATGATAAGCATTTAATTTCTTAATTTAAAGCTTCGATACATAATTTCTAATAAATTATAAAACTTCAACCAGCTTATTGATGATATTTCTTGCTTTTTGGTAATCTTGCTCAATTTGATTTTCAATAGAAACAGGAGCATATTTTGCAAATTCACAATTATTAATTACTTCAATAAAATCATCAATAATCTGACTGTCAATATTTTGCTTCAATAAGGTTTCTTTTGCAGTTTCCCTCGATAAATCCGAAGTAGGTATATTGAGTTTATCGCCTAAATATCCCCATAAAGCTTTTATTACCTCAGTATAAAAAGCCTCTTTGTTACCAAGATTCATATATTTTGCAGCCTCTTTAAGCCTTTTTAAAGATATCTTATTGGCTTTCTTATTTTTTAATAATGCAAGATTTTGGCTTTGCTTAATTTTTTCTCTTAGAAAGAAAATCAAGGTTATAAAAATCAAAAATGAAATCAAATAGCTTAAAATGAATCCCAAACTACCAAAAAAATGTTGATTTTTCCTTTGCAATTGAAAATCGTTTTCCATTATATACCGTATATCAGCGCCGATAGATTGAACTTCTTCTTTTGATAAACCTGTAGTAGAACTAATTGACTGGTTATTTTCTCCTTTGGCAATTTTAAAGTGGATTTCTTTTGATGTTAAGGTTTTATAACTTTTAGAATCTATATCAAAGTAACTAAATTGAATGCCTGGAAGGTTAAACTCACCAGGTTCTCGAGGAATGACCAGGTATTCATATGTATTGGTTCCTTTTGCACCTGAAATTGAATTGCTGAGATTGTTAACAATCTTCGGATCATACACTTCGAATGTATTTGGAAATGCGACATTGATTTTATCTATAATTTTTAAATTTCCATTGCCAGATACAGTAACCTTTAAAGTGATACTTTCATTACTTTTCAATTCAGTCCTGTCAACCTTTACGTCAAATGTAAAATTAGAACCTACAGCTCCGGTAAACGAAGCCGGTTTATTCTCAGGCAGAGGCAGAACATTGATGGTCTTGGGAGAACTTTTCAACTTTTTGACCACATCATTATAAACGTCAACCATTTCGCCAAAAAAGTTTCTTCGCCTACCAACCTTTTGTTGAACAACACCCTCCATTTCAAAAGGATCGATCGTTATTTTACCACTTTGCTGAGGAAAAAGAACAGATTGTCTTATAACACCTGTCGAGTATATTTTTCCATTTACATTTTCCCTTTGAAGACTAATCTGCTGGGCTTGTTTAATATCTTCTGACCAAAAACCAGTGTAAGCCGGGAATTTTACATCATTGATATTTTTTAAGCCTGCACGATCATATACTTTTAGGGTAGATATTAATTGTTCACCCTGATAAACAGTTGTTTTACTGAGATTAATCTGAACAAAAATATCACCATCATTGTCTGATGTAACTGGCTGATTATCAATATCTGGTACTGAATTACTATTAGATGTACCCTTAATTGCCTCAATGGTAATTGGATTTGAGTAATATACTTTACCATCCACATTTACCGAAGCCTTGCCTACAGTAAATTTACCTTCTTTCCGTGCCTGTATGATGTAAGAATAAGTAATTGCAATTTCCTGAGAAGTTTTGCCGTTGATATATTGAAAACTGGTACTGGTTGAATTACTGGGACCTGCAAGAACATTAAAATCACCAAGACTTGGTGGATTAAAATCAGAGCAATCGGCATTTACTGTAAAATTTAATCTGAAATTCTCACCCACTTCAACAACGTTATTCGCTGAAGCCTTAAAACTTACCTGTGCCATTAATTCATTTCCGATACAGGTAAATAGAAGCAAAGTTGTTAAAACATTCTTCATCAGTATATTGTTTTATGTAAATGGTTATTCGCTTTTATGAAATTAGTAATGTACAATTTTCTAATAACTAATGTCTAATTTCTGGATCTACCAATCCTTCTCTAATTTATTCGTTTTCACGCCTTTGACTTTCTTAAGTTTTCCCTGAACCTCTTTTTCATCATTTAAAATAGCGTCAAGTATCCGAAGGGCATCTTCTTTCGAAATTTTATCCTTAGGATTTTGTTTAACATCTTGCGAATCAGGCTTACCATCGTTATTTGAATCTAAATCCCGATAATCAGGCAATCCATCTTTGTCGCTATCTTGTGGCTTTTCAGGATTTTTCCCAGCTTCTTCGCTATCAGGTTTCCCATCGTTGTCAGAATCAGTGTCTTTGTAATCAGGTGTTCCATCCTTGTCAGTATCTCTGGGCTTATCCGGGTTGTTTCCTTTTTCCTCTTTATCTGGGATACCATCTCCATCGCTATCATTCTCGCTGGGCTTATTTTGGTTTTTATCCTGATTCTGATCCTGCTTATTTTTATCCTGGTTATTCTTGTCTTGATCCTGCTTATTTTTATCTTGTTGGTTCTTATCCTTATTTTTCTCGTTTTTGTTTTTCTGATCTTCAAGCATTTTCTTTAATTGCTGGGCATACCCTAAATTAAACTTGGTTTCGCGATCTGAAGGATTATTTTTTAGTGCCGATTTATAGGATTCAATGCTTTTGTCAATCTGCTTGATTGATTCATCCATTTTTTGTTCCGACAATAGCTTTTTTGTTTGATTTAACTGGCTATTGCCAATATTGTGATATAATTTACCCAGCTTTTCTTTATCGGTTGATTTACTGGCCAAATCAGAGAATTGTTTTATGGCATCGTCATATTTTTCTTGTTTATAAAATGCATCGCCAAGGTTAAACTTTGCTTCAAATGATTCATCATTCGTAGTTACGGCTTTTTGATAGGATACTTCAGAATTTCCATAATTCTTGCTAAGATAATCTTCAGTTCCCTGCCTAATATATCGTTTTTCCTTTTGGCTATACATGCCATTTGAAACAAGAATGATTAAAACAAGTATAGAAATGTGTTTTATATAACTCATATTCAAATGTTTATTTATGATCTTAAATTAAATATTTTTACTTTTTCCAATTGTTTGTTTTTTCTGTTTAAAACCAGAAAATCTAACAATAGCAAAACCAATGCTAGAAAAATTACATATTGAAAAACATCTTCATATTCGGAGTAGATGCGCGATTCCAATTCTGTTTTGTCTAATTTTTCAATTTCGTCGTATAAGGTCGATAATCCAAATTTTGAATTACTGGCTCTTATATATTTACCACCTCCTGCATCAGCAATCTGAATGAGCATATTTTCGTCCAAACTAGTCATAATTACATTCCCTGCATTGTCTTTTCTAAAATCACTGCTGCCTTCAATAGGAATTGGAGTTCCTTTTACATCGCCTAAACCAATGGTATAAACCAATATTCCTTTCTCTTTTGCTTCTGCCACAGCATCTAGTGGATTGTCTTCATGATTTTCGCCATCAGTAATAATGATTAGAACCTTTTTTTTCTCATTATCCGGACTAAACGATTTCATTGAAAGTCTAATAGCTTCTCCAATTGCAGTTCCTTGCTGCTGAACCATATTTGTATTTAGCGATTCCAGAAACATCTTGGTTGAAGTATAATCGGTAGTAATTGGAACCTGAACAAAAGCCTCGCCAGCAAAAACAATCAAGCCAATTTTGTCGTTTTTTAAATTATCCAGCATCTTTCCAATCGATCGCTTGGCTGCATCCAGTCTGTTAGGCTTCATATCCTCTGCAAGCATACTGTTTGAAACATCAAGGGCAATCATTATTTCAACCCCTTCGGTTTTAACCTCACGCAATTTTGCGCCAAATTGTGGCCGCGCAATTGCAAATATAACTAAAGCCAATGCGGCAATAACAATCGAAAACTTAATAACTGGTCTCCGTTTAGAAACCAAAGGCATTAAATTTATAATTACATGATTATCACCAAAACTGTCTAGTGATTTCCTTTTCTTTCGCTGGGTAAATACAAACATCAGAATCAAAACAGGAATGACTGCCAATGCAAATAAATACTCAGGGTTAGCTATATGAAACATATTTTGTTCTGTTTATATTTATATTCAAATAAGAGCCCAAAAATGAATTACCGATTTATAATTCTCCGCAATACAAACTTTAATGTACCTTGATTCTAAATCAAGGAATCGTTCGTAAGACAGTATTCCGAATAATAATATCAAATAAAAGCAAAGCAGCTATAATCAATGCCAAAGGTATATACTCATCGTTTTTGGAGCTGAATTTTTTTACATCAACCTTTGATTTTTCAAGCTTGTCAATTTCTTTATAAATATCAATCAACTTTTGGTTGTTGGTTGCCCTAAAATATTTACCATCAGTTAAACTGGATATCTCTTTTAACATTTTCTCATCAATTTGAACTTCCATGTTCTGATATTGCACACCAAACATGGTTTGAACAGGATAAGGGGCATAACCATTACGGCCAACTCCAACTGTGTATACCCTAATTCCAAGACTTTTTGCAATCTGAGCTGCCGTTATAGGGTCAATTGATCCCATGTTGTTAACCCCATCTGTAAGCAAAATAACTACTTTGCTTTTGGCCTCACTATCTTTGAGTCTGTTTATTGATGTGGCAAGTCCCATTCCAATGGCTGTTCCATCTTCAATTAAACCTTGTTTTATTTCCTGAAAAAGATTAATTAATACGGCATGATCTGTTGTAAGCGGACATTGTGTAAAACTCTCACCACTAAATACAACCAAGCCAATCCTATCATATTCACGCCCGGAAATAAACTCAACTGCTACATTTTTTGAAGCTTCAAGCCTATCCGGTTCAAAATCTCTAGCTAGCATACTGCTCGAAATATCAAGGGCAATAACAATATCAATACCTTCGGTTGTCGAATCTTCCCATTTGCTGGTTGATTGTGGCCTGGCGAGAATAACTATAAGTAATGCAATAATCAACATTCTTATGCCAAAAACAACATGCCTCAATATATGTTTAAAGCCAATTGGCTGAACATTGAATGCCCGCAAACTTGAAATCTGGATAGAAGTATGGCTTTTTTCATCCTTAAGGATGTACCAGATTATCATTGGGATTAGAATCACTAATCCATATAAAAATTCGGAATTTGCAAAAACAATGTTTCTCATTTAAATGTTCTATTTCAAAATCTTAGATTGTTTATTTTTCAAAACTTACTTTTTCAGGATTATTTAATTCTTCATCAACCTGAATTTTTTCAGCTACAATTGTTCCCTGAACAAATTGATAAGCATTCTTCATACTAAGGTCATTTTCGTCAGGCAAAGGCTTGTATTTGGCAAATTTAGTCAAATCAGAAAATGTTAATGTCTGTTTTAAAGCCATATACAAATTCTGCTCAATGTTTTCGGAATGTTTAAAACTTTCAAGTATTTCGTGGCTGGTGCGCTCAAACGTATGAATTGAGAAGCGATCTTCAATATAAGCCCTCAAAATATCAGTTAGCTCAGTATAATAAAGTATTTCTTTTTCGGCTTGCCATAGTTTTTTAGCCTTTAGATCATCTAAAGCCCTTAGAGCTATTATATAAGCTGGTTCTTTCGGCTTTTCTGGCAACTTTATAAACGGCCTATTCTTATTTCTTCTTTTTATGTATATAACCACCAAAATAATTATAAGCGAAACACCTAATAAAATTAAAATATAAGGATAATAAAGCTGTAAAAACTCCTTAAATGTCCATGGTGTATCAATGGGTTCTTTAACATCAAATATTTTCAACATCTGAGATGTATCAATTTTGGCATATTCTGTTGAATCTATCCGAACTTTATTAACCATCAAAAGCAATGAATCGGTGTATAAAGTATCCAATTTATGCCTGAAGACAAAAGGAGGCAATTTAAAAATACTGTCATCAAATGCTGTAATGAGTAGCCGCTGGCTAACAATTATTTTTTGATTGTTCAATATTTGGGTGTCAATTTTGGAAGCTTCCAATAAATCTACACCATCAATTATCTTATCCTTAAATAAAGGAAAAATCACTTTCTCATTTTTAGGCTGTTCAGCACTCAGAGTAAGCCAAACCTGATCACCAATTTCAATTGCAATAGAATCGAGTTTGGCTTTCAGCTTTATTTCCTGAGCAATAGAATTTTGAAAGGTGAAAAATCCAATCAATAAGGTAAATACTAAATTAATTCTGTGTTTGAAATCCATATTTTATCAGATTCGAAAATCAGGTGTTTATTTAAAATTAGCGTTGCTTGAATAGTTGACGAAGTGGTTTTACATAATCTTCATCAGTTCTTATTTTAGCATTATCAACTGCTGCGCGAGTAAAAATATCTTTCAGCTGGAGATCGGCTTTTAACCATGTATCCCTATATTGCTTACGAATTCCTGAATCGGATGTATCGATCCACATGAATTTGTCACTTTCAGCATCACGCAGCTTAACAAGTCCTACATCGGGTAATTCAGTTTCACGGGCATCATAAACATGCAGTGCAATCATGTCATGTTTATGGTTCGCGATTCGCAATGCATCTGAAAAACCGGTGTCAATAAAATCGGAAATTACAAAAGAAATGGTCTTCTTTTTCTGAACATTAGTAAGGTATCTGAGAGCTTCGGCTATATTGGTGCCTTTACTTTGAGGACGCAAATCTATTAATTCCCTGATGATACGAAGAATATGCTTACGACCTTTTTTAGGCGGTATATACTTTTCAATTTTATCACTAAAGAATATAACACCTATTTTGTCATTATTCTGAATGGCTGAAAACGCCAAAACAGCAGAGATTTCTATTATTAATTCCCTTTTTAAAACTTTTTGAGATCCAAATTCTTTTGAATCACTTAGATCGACAAGCAGCATTACGGTGAGTTCACGCTCTTCTTCAAATATTTTGATATAAGGATGATTAAATCGGGCTGTAACATTCCAGTCAATATTTCGGATATCGTCACCGTATTGATATTCACGTACTTCGCTAAAAGCCATACCGCGCCCTTTAAAAGCACTGTGATATTCGCCTGCGAAAATATGATTTGAAAGCCCTTTTGTCTTTATTTCAATTTTCCTTACTTTTTTCAGAAGTTCTGAGGTTTCCACTTTTTAATATTTATTGGTTAAATAATTAATCTGTCTATTAAAAAATCACAACTTACAATCATCAAAAAATAAAAAGGAAACAATGATTGAAAAAAACCATATTTCAAATTGAACCTTATTTTATTGTCATTGATTGATCGATAAAATCATTTAGACTTTAAGTGCAGACTTTAAATAACACTATGGAACTTCAACAGTATTCAATATTTCACTAATAATTTCTTCCTGACTAATGTTTTCTGCTTCAGCCTCATAGGTAAGACCAATACGATGTCTGAGTACATCATGACAAACAGCCCTAACGTCTTCCGGAAGAACGTAACCTCTTCGCCTGATAAAGGCAAATGCTTTGGAAGCTAACGCCAAATTTATACTAGCCCTTGGAGATCCTCCAAAACTGATGAGGCCTTTAAATTTTTTTAGATTATAATTTTCTGGATTACGAGTTGCGAAAACAATATCAAGAATATATTTTTCTATTTTTTCGCTCATGTAAACTTCCCTCACAACATCCCTTGCACGAAGTATTTCTTCTGTTTTTAGTACTTTATTTGCTATCGGAAAAGATTTTGCAAGATTTTCGCGCATAATTAGCTTTTCTTCTTCAAATTTTGGATAGTTAATAATCACTTTTAACATAAAACGGTCTATCTGAGCTTCAGGTAATGGATAAGTACCTTCTTGCTCTATAGGGTTTTGGGTTGCTAAAACAAGAAAAGGTTCTTCAAGTTTAAATGATTCGGCTCCAATGGTGACTTGTTTTTCTTGCATAGCCTCAAGTAAAGCACTTTGTACTTTTGCAGGAGAACGGTTTATCTCATCAGCTAAAATGAAATTAGAAAAAATAGGTCCTTTTTTAACAATAAACTCTTCCTGTTTCTGGCTATAAATCATTGTTCCTAAAAGGTCTGCAGGAAGCAGATCCGGAGTAAATTGTATTCTACTAAATTTAGCATCAACAGTAGTGGCAAGTGTATTAATAGCTAATGTTTTTGCAAGGCCGGGCACCCCTTCAAGTAAAATATGCCCTTTTGATATTAATCCAATTATAAGGCTTTCAACCAGGTGTTGTTGACCTACGATTACCTTATTCATTTCCATGGTGATAAGGTCTATAATTGCACTTTCCCTTTGAATTTTTTCATTCAACTCTCTAATATCAGCAGTTTGCTCCATAATTTATAATAAGATTTAAAATGGTTTTAACGTTGGTGAGCAAAAGTATTAATAGTGAATACCAATTCCAACAGCTTTAAGTTAAATTAAAACAAAATTTAACACTTTTTAACTTATTAATGTCATTTTTACAACCAGACTACTAATATCAAAAATTATATGATTTAAATAAAATCTGAAGAGTTACATAGGTTGTAATATATGAAGAAAAAACTGGTCATGAAAAGTTCAATGTTATTACAAAAAAAAGCTCCACATATTAAAAATCTGGAGCTTATAGCTTAACAAAATTAAATGCTTTTATTTCATTCCTTTATCGGTAATCAAAGTGATCTTACCATTTGTCCAACAAATATCATACACCCTCGTTTTTTCTCCTTCAGTAAATTCAACAGAATAGCAATCACCGTTTTTTGCAATCACTTTTGGATCTGATAAATCGTAAACTCCCATATCGTTATCTTTTATTTCCTGCGTAGCACCAAATTTATCAAGAGCACTAACTAGATCAGCAGATTTTCCTTTAATCATCCCAACAAATTCAAGCATTTCTGCAGATAGTTTAACATTTGAAGTATTGCCACTGCATCCAGAAAAAGCAAAAAAAACAGCTAATACAATAAAAAGTGATAAGAATATTTTTTTCATAACTAGAAATTTTAAGTTAGTAAAGTTTCAAATTTAATGTCATTTTCAATAGATTCAAAGAATTAACCCATATTATTTCATTAATCTTTAGCAATTTGCTAACACAACATTGATTTTGAAAGATAAAAATTATTAGGATTAGAGATGTATTGTCTACTAAATTTTGAGAGTTTCACCTTCTGATTTGGCAATAATAACAGCTCCACAGCTGTGACTCCAAACACTTACAGTAGTTCTGAACATTTCCAATATACGATCTACTGAAAAAATGAGGCCAATACCCTCGAGCGGAAGGCCTACTGCGGTGAGTATAATTGATAATGAAGCAAAACTGGCCATAGGTATACCTGCGGCGCCAATAGAAACCATTAATGAGATTGCTATTACTATCAATTGATCTAAAAATGAAAGTTCTATTCCGTATGCCTGAGCAATAAACAGTGCTACCACACATTCATATAAAGCGGTGCCGTCCATATTAATGGCTGTGCCTAAAGGAAGCGTAAAACTTGCCACTCGATTTGAAACTCCGCAATTTTTTTGAACAGAAATCATTGTTAATGATAAAGTGGCAACTGGTGAACTAGTTGTAAAAGCAGTAATTAAGGCACTGCGTAGGGCTTTAAAATGTAACCATGGGTTAATTTTAAAACCAATTCTCAAAATTAATGGTAAACTTATAACCGCATGAAATATTAATCCAATTAAAATAGTAAAAATGAAATTGCTGAGACCATTTAGCATTGCGAACAGCTTATGGATGTCTCCTGCCTGATCTGCAACAAATGAAGCAGTTAAACTTAATATGCCCAGCGGAGTAAATCTTATAATAAAATAGGCTAGTTTTAATAAAACATCGTTTGTAGCATTAAAAAAATGAGTTAAAAAAATTCGGTTTCTATCGTTAATTTTGGTTATAAAATATCCAAAAAGAATAGAGAAAAAAATAATTGAAAGCATATTACCAGTAGCCAAAGATTCGAAAATATTAGTTGGAATAATATTCATATAAGTATCTTTGAATGAAATTTCTTCAGCAATACCTTGAACAGATTGCCCGGAACTTATATCCATTCCAACGCCCGGCTGCATAATATTTACTGCACAAAGACCAGTGAAAATAGCCAAGCTGCTAACTGCAACATAATATAGAATTGTTTTAATGCTTAGCCTGCCCAGATTATTATCTTCGCTATAATTTGCAATACCAGATATAACCGAGGTGAGAACCAGAGGGAAAATGATCATTTTTAGCGCTCGTAAAAATAACTCGCCAAACCAACTTATATAAGAGAGATAGGGATTATATTTTGCTTCAGAAATAATTTCATTTTTATGTTTTTCAAAGAATTCTGGACCCAAAGAAGGTTTTATTCTTTTGAGGAATTCGGTCTCCGTTTCGGCAAATTCCCTTTTTTCATTTTGTAAAATATGAATAAGTTCTCCGGGAAAATGATTCTTTTCGAGATGGGCAATAGTGCTATCAGTTATCTTATAGTTTGTAGGAAAAGTTATTCCAAAAGTAATCCCAAAAACCAGTCCAATCAAGATTTGCCAGTAAAGCCCCCTTTTCATGTAATTATTTTTAATTATTTGTTTTCGTTTATCAAAGCGCTATTGCTAAATATTTTTAGCTCTATAAGGAAACGCTTATGAAAATTCAATTTAGTTTTATAATTGTATAATTCTAATTATGAGCCTTATGATTGTCAAAATTTCATACATTGAATTTTTTGAATTCATATGAGGCCAAATTATTTTTTACCGTAAACATACTAAATTTCTTTGAACGGTATAAGAAAACTTGATAAGTAGTCAAAAATAACAGGTGTTGAGCAAAACAAATTCTAGGAATCGACATAATAATGCTTTAGAGGAAATCATTTCGACATCGATTTACCATTTAATGGAAATTCAGTTGGCAAGAATTATAATCAGTAAAGATTTTGGCAAAAAAAAAAGGAAGCGAAAACTTCCTTTTTTATTATGCTTATAGTCTCAATTTATTCAGAAATGACCTCAAAAGGAATTTCAACAATTATTTCGCGATGAAGTTTAACTAAAGCAGTATATTTTCCAACTTCTTTAATTGAATCCTCTTTAATTGAAATCTTTTTGCGATCAAGATCAAAACCTTTTTGCGCTAACATATCGGCGATTTGAATTGTATTAACCGAACCAAATATTTTACCGCTGGTACTGGTTTTAGCGCCAATTGTAATTTGAAGTTCTTTTAATTTGGCTGCAATAACCAACGCATCATTTTTGATTTTTTCTTCTTTATGAGCCCTTTGTTTCAAATTTTCGGAATGCATTTTCTTTGCAGAAGCGGTAGCTAAAATTGCATATCCCTGAGGGATAAGAAAATTTCTGCCGTATCCTGCTTTTACTTTGATAATATCGTCAGTCATTCCTAAACTCGATATATCTTGTTTTAATATAACTTCCATGATAATGTCTTTTAAAAGATTATTTTAATAGATCTGCTACATATGGCAATATTGCAATATGTCTTGCCCTTTTAACAGCTTGAGAAACTTTTCGTTGGTATTTTAACGAAGTTCCAGTTATTCTTCTTGGAAGAATTTTTCCTTGCTCGTTTAGGAATTTTCTTAAGAAAATAGGATCTTTATAATCAACATACTTGATTTTATTCTTTTTAAAACGACAGTATTTTTTTCTTTTAACCTCTACGGTAGGAGGTGTCAAATACCTGATTTCTGATTGATTTTGAGCCATAAAATTAATCCTCCTTTTCTTCTTTTTTGTTCAACCTACGTTTCTTTTCGCTGTATTCAACAGCATATTTATCCATTTTCATGGTTAAGAACCGGATGATTTTTTCATCCCTTCTAAATTGAATTTCTAATTTCTCAATTACTGTTCCTGCTGCCTCAAATTCAATTAAATGATAGAAACCGGTAGATTTATGCTGAATCGGATAGGCTAATTTTTTTAATCCCCAATGTTCTTCGTGGATAATGTTAGCTCCTTGCTCAGTTAAAATGTTTCTGAATTTTTCTACCGTCTCCTTCATCTGTACATCAGACAAAACGGGAGTAATAATGAAAACGGTCTCGTAACGATTCATACTCTGATTTTTAAATTTATACTTATTTTAAGGTCGCAAAAGTAGTTATATTTTCTTATTTACCAAGCAATTTGACCACTTATTTTTAAATATCAATTGAATGCATTATTTCACCGGGCGTGAAATTCTATCTCTACATTGGTTAATTATCTTCAATTACTAATTTTCTTAATCAAACAAAACTTTGAGAGTTCACTTTACTTTACAAAAATGGAAACGAATAATAATCATTATTGATAATTTGTTGAAAAATAAATATTCTATTTATAATGTTGATTTACAATGTTTTTAAATTATTAAAACTAGCTTACTCAATACAAGCATAAACTATAGTATAACATTTCGTTTCAGATGTTCTATTTTTGTATGACAATGTATATTGAATCATGGAAAATTTTATCGTTTCGGCACGAAAATATAGGCCGGCCACATTTGCCTTAGTAGTTGGACAAAAATCAATTACTTCAACATTAAAAAATGCCATCAAGAATAAACATCTTGCTCAGGCTTACCTGTTTTGTGGACCCCGTGGCGTTGGAAAAACAACTTGTGCCCGTATTTTTGCAAAAACAATCAATTGCCTAAATCTTGGCGATGACATTGAGCCATGTAACGAATGTGAATCTTGCAATTTTTTTAATAGCAGTCGCTCCTTCAATATTCACGAGCTGGACGCAGCCTCAAATAATTCAGTGGAAGATATCAGGAATCTGATTGATCAGGTTAGGATTCCGCCCCAAATGGGAAAATATAGCATCTATATCATCGACGAGGTTCACATGTTATCATCGCAGGCATTTAATGCTTTTCTAAAAACCCTTGAAGAACCACCGGCACATGCTATTTTTATATTGGCAACTACCGAAAAGCATAAGATTATTCCAACTATTTTATCTCGTTGCCAAATTTTTGATTTTAACAGAATTGGTATCGATGATATTACACATCATCTTGAATTTGTTGCAAAAAGTGAAAAGATTGAAGCAAATCTGGATGCTTTAAATATTATTGCACAAAAGGCTGATGGCGCCATGCGCGATGCTTTATCTTATTTTGACCAAATTGTAAGTTTTTCGGGCAATCAGGTTACTTATGAAAAAGTAATTGAAAATTTGAATGTACTTGATTATGAGTATTATTTCAAATTAACAGAATCATTATTAGTAAATAATTATTCGAACGCACTTATTATATTTGATGAAGTATTAAACAAAGGATTTGATGGACACCATTTTATTACCGGATTGGCAAAACATTTCAGGGATATACTGATCAGTAAAAATCAGGAAACAATTAAACTGCTTGAAGTTGGTGATGGTATAAAAGAAAAATACTTGAAACAATCTCAAAACGTTTCTTTACAATTTTTGTTTGAATCATTAAATATTGCCAATTCATGCGATTTGGTTTATAAAACAGCACAGGATAAACGTTTACAGGTTGAAATGGCACTCCTAAATATATCGAAAAACGCTTTTAAGCCTGTTCAAAATATTCAAAATACTGTAGAGAAACCTGTTAGCGAACAAATTGTACCTTCGCAACCAATAGAAATCAAAAAAAGTGAAATCGCAGAAATCAACACTGAAATTAAACAAAAGTCTGGTTCTATCTCTATCAAGGAAGCACTTAAAGGAGAATCAAAGTCAACTGAGGAACCTGCAAAAATAGAAGAGCCAAAAATATCATTAAATAAAAACCAGGAAAATCAAAACTCGGAATATACACAAGAAGAACTTAGCAAAGCCTGGAACGATTATGCCGATTCAATTAAAATTGATAAGCCTAGATTACATGCAATGCTTAAAAGTGGAGAACCCTTAAAGAAAGCTTCGGACAAGATATGTTTTATCGTTAAAAATTCGCTTCAACAAGAGGCAATTGAAAAGATAAAGGCTGAATTAATGTCTAACATTGCACAAAAATTGCAAACTCCAAAAATTGAACTCGAAATTGAAATTGTGGAATTGGAACAAAAAATGCAATTGTATACTGATAATGATAAGTACAGATATCTGAGCGAGAAAAACGAAAGTTTAAATAAATTGAAACAACAGTTTAATCTTGATTTTTAAAAAATTCAAAAGATAGAAATCAGATTTACAGTAATAAAAAAGGCGGAACAACCGCCTTTTTTTATTCATTATTTATTTTGCTGTAGGTGGAGCAGTGCTCAACAAGCTTAATGCGGACATATCTTTATCAAACATATACATAGTGGCTTTATCATCGCCAAGAAGTATCAATTTGTCAAGATTTGTTTTTGCCATATTTTCTTCTTCAATTTGTTCAGAAACATACCATTGCAAAAAATTCTGAGTTGTAAAATCTTTCTCGTCCACACAAATTCCAACCAAGTTGTTGATACTTTCAGAAATCATTTTTTCATGAGTCAGGATTTCTTGAAAAATTGCTTTAATAGATTCAAAATTGAATGGTGGCTGTTGAAGTGCTGGAACAATTGCATGTCCTTCGCGATCATTTATATAATGAAATAATTTTAACATGTGAATCCTTTCTTCATCAGCATGTACATACAAAAATTGTGAAGAACCATTGAAACCATTTTTTTCGGCCCACGAAGCCATTGATAAATACAATTGTGAAGAATAGGCCTCTAGCTCGATTTGCTTGTTTAAAGCTATTTGAACTTTTTCTTTTAGCATAATAATATTTTTTAGTGTTATAAAATGAATAAAAAATTAATTCAAATATTAAAGATTCAGCTTTTAATTTTGTAGTATTCAAAACTATGCAATTGAATCGATAATCGCATTTAACGTGCCACTTGGGCGCATTGCTTTGTTTGCCAATTCAATATTTGGCTTGAAATAACCACCAAGATTCACTGGCTTACCTTGGGCAGCATTTAATTCACCAACTATTTTTTGTTCATGGTTACCAAGTGCACTTGAAACTTTATTGAATATTTTTTGCAGCTCATTGTCTTTGTTTTGCCCTGCCAAAGCTTCAGACCAATACAATGCCAAATAAAAATGGCTTCCTCTTGTATCAATCTCATTTACTTTTCGTGATGGATTTTTTTCATTTTCCAAAAACTTTCCAATGGCTTGATCTAAAGTGACGGCTAGAATTTTTGCTTTTTCATTGTTTGTTTTTATGCCCAAATCTTCAAGTGAAACAGAAAGTGCTAAAAACTCGCCAAGCGAATCCCATCTCAGGTGACCTTCTTTTTCGAACTGTTGAACATGTTTGGGAGCAGAACCACCTGCGCCTGTTTCATAAAGACCGCCACCATTCAATAATGGAACAATAGAAAGCATTTTTGAGCTGGTTCCAAGTTCAAGGATTGGAAACAAATCTGTAAGGTAATCCCTTAAAATATTTCCAGTCACAGATATGGTATCTTTGCCCTCTTTTACTCTTTTAAGTGTGTAATTTACAGCATCTTCAGGAGTCATAATTTGGATTTCCAAACCATTTGTATCATGATTTAATAGATAAGCTTTTACTTTTTTAATGATTTGAGAATCATGAGCCCTGTTTTCGTCCAACCAGAATATTGCTGGTGAACCGGTTGCTCTTGCTCTTGTAACCGCTAATTTGACCCAGTCCTTAATTGGTAAATCTTTGGTTTGGCAAGCTCTCCAAATATCACCTTTTTGAACAACATGTTGGAAAAGTACTTCACCATTTGATTTTACAACTCTAACAGTTCCATTATTTTTTACAATGAATGTTTTATCATGTGAGCCATATTCTTCAGCTTTTTGCGCCATTAATCCAACATTAGCAACGTTGCCCATGATGGATGGATTAAAAGCACCGTATTTCTGGCAAAATTTGAAAACCTCTTGGTAAAATCTTGCATAACTTCTGTCCGGGATTACTGCTTTTGTATCCTGAAGCTTGCCATCAGGTCCCCACATTTTTCCTGAATCTCTGATAACAACCGGCATTGACGCATCAATAATAATATCATTGCTTGCATGCAGGTTGGTTATTCCTTTATCGGAATCTACCATTGCCAATTTAGGCCTTTTGTTGTAAACAGCTTTTATATCTTGTTCTATTTCAGCCTTTTTACTTTCCGGCAATTTTTGAATTTTCAAGTACAAGTCACCTAAACCCAGATTTGGATTTATTCCAAGTTCTTCAAAAATTGAAGCATGTTTTTCAAATACTTCTTTGAAATAAACAGAAACAAAATGACCAAATAGGACAGGATCAGAAACTTTCATCATGGTTGCTTTCAAATGCACAGAAAACAAAAGATCGTTCTTTTTTGTATCTTCTAATTGGTTTTCGATAAAATTTCGTAATTCACTTACACTTAGAAAAGTACCATCGAGCACTTCACCTTCTAGAAGCGATAACTTTTCTTTTAGAACGGTAACTTTTCCATCATTATCGATAAATTCAAACTTAACATTGTCAGGCGATTGCAAGGTTACAGATTTTTCGTTGGCAAAAAAATCACCACTGTTCATGTGTGCAACATGGGTTTTTGAACCTGCTGGCCATTCACCTAATTTTACAGGATGTTTCTTAGCATAATCTTTTACTGCTTTTGCTACCCGTCTGTCTGAATTACCTTCTCTTAATACAGGATTTACAGCGCTGCCTAAAACTTTTGAATACCTGGTTTGGATCTCCTTCTCTATTTCGTTTTTAGTTTCTTCCGGATAATTGGGAATATTATAACCTTGACTTTGTAATTCACTGATTGCAGCTTTCAATTGTGGTATTGAAGCACTTATATTTGGCAATTTAATAATATTTGCTTCTGGATCCTGCACCAAGTGACCCAAATAAGCCAATTCATCAGCCTGCTTTTGATTTTCAGATAGGTTTTCAGGAAAGTTTGCAAGAATTCTGCCCGCAAGCGAAATATCTCTTGTTTCTACATTGACTCCTGCAACTTTTGTAAATGCATTTACAATTGGCAATAAAGAATAGGTTGCTAAAGCTGGTGCTTCATCAATTTGTGTATAAATGATTTTTGATGTTTTTCCTGTCATGGTATTTATGTTAAATTAGATATTTAAACTTAAAGTTAATTTAATAATATTTGATCTTTTTATTCCATTTTGCATTTCAATTGCAAATATACAAATATTTATATTGCGGAAAATGATAAACCACCATATGATAAAAAAAGGTGTAATTTTTGAAATTACACCTTTTACTAAATAATTTAGGCAATTGAGTTTGTAAAGTAGTGGAAAATTACCACCTGATAAGGGCAGAAGCCCATGTAAAGCCACTTCCAAAAGCAGCTAACATATATAAATCGTTTGGTTTTATCCTCTTTTGCTCCCAAAGTTCACTCAAAATAATTGGAATGGTTGCAGCAGTGGTATTACCATATTTTTGAATGTTGTTGTACACTTTTTCATCCGGAAGCCTCATCTGTCTTTGCAAAAACTGGCAAATTCTTAAATTGGCTTGATGCACGACTAACATATCCAAATCATCCTTCTTATATCCATTCGCATCTAAAGCTTCAGTAATAACTTCTCCAAATCGTGTAATGGCATTTTTAAATACAAGTTGACCATCCATAACTGGAGCAATCATATCAAAATCCTCTAGCATGCCGGGATAGAATTTTACTTCTTTAAAATTTCCAGGTGCTTTTACACATAAAACATCAGAAAATTCACCTTCAGAGTGCAAATGAGTTGATAAAATACCTTTTGTAGTGTCCTGTTCTGCTTGAAGTACAACAGCTCCAGCTCCATCGCCAAATAAAACACTTACTCCCCTTCCACGGGTTGTTAAATCAAGACCATTGCTATGTATTTCAGAACCAATAACTAATATAGTTTTGTACATTCCGGTTTTTATAAACTGATCGGCAACTGAAAGTCCATAAATGAAACCTGAACATTGATTGCGAACATCAAGTGCACCAACAGTTTTTATGCCCAATTCTTTTTGAACTGTAACACCTGGTCCAGGAAAATAATAATCGGGGCTTAACGTTGCAAAAACAATAAAATCTATATCGTCTGGAGTCATTCCCGCTCTTTCGATTGCAATCCTTGCAGCTTTCGTACCCATATTGGCGGTAGTATCAACTCCAAAAGTGGCAAAACGCCTTTCTTCTATTCCGGAGCGTTCGCGGATCCATTCATCACTGGTATCCATTAGCGATTCCAGATCCTTGTTTGTTACTACTCGTTCGGGCAAATAATGCCCTGCACCAACTATTTTTGAATGTAGCATAATCTTGAACTTAAATTTGGGTCGAAAAATAATACTATTTATTTACACTGCCAAATCTTAGCTTCCTTGATTATATTTTTTCAAATTAGAAATTTGTTCGAATTTTTATTTTCAGATAAAACTACCAATACAAGGCAATTGAAATATCAAGTACAATTCTAAAGACAAAGCATTAATGATTGATGGTTGGAGATATTAAAAAATTCCATCTTTTTATTATTGGCAGAAATGCAATATTTGGTCTTCGAATATTTTTATTGACAAAACCTTAAGATTTTTTCAAAAGAAACTTTTCGTGTTAATGCAATGTTAAAAAATTGAATTTAAATGAGTTAATGTGAACAGAATTCAAGTTTATGTTTATTTTTGCAAACGAAAAACTAAAAATTTGAAGATTAATTATTTCCTAAAAGTAAATTAACAATTTTAAAAAAAAGCTATGAAAAAAATGTATAGTCTAATGACTGTTCTGTTTTTATTAACCTATGCCTGTTCAAATGGTAAAGGTGGAACTGACGAAAATAGCGATTCAACAAAAAATGCGCAATTATCAGAAATTCAAACTCTATCGGTTTCCAATTTTGATTCCTTGGCAAAAAACTTTGTTGATAAGCAAATAAAGGTAAAAGGAATTGTAGATCATGTTTGCAGAGAAGGTGGGAAAAAACTTTTTATGGTTGATAATAATTCAAGTTTGCATGTTGAATCAGATGTTCGGTTTAATGATTCGCTGACAGGAAGCGAAATTGTGGTAACCGGAATAGTTCGTGAATTCCGGGTTGATGAGGCTTATTGTTTAAAAATGGAAGAAGATAATATTAAAAGCCACGCCAAAGGCCAAACAGAAAAGGAATTATTTGAGCAAAAGAAAGAAATGATTGCAGAATACCGCGATTCAATGAAAGCTGCAAACACAGATCATTTATCTTTCTATTCACTTGAATTTGTTTCACTTAAGTAGAAGTAATATTTTATGAAGTTTCTTAGAAAATGGGGTAGGATATTACATCGTGATTTTGGATATTTATTTTTTGGAGCCACCATTATTTATGGCTTGTCGGGTATTGCCTTAAACCATATTGCAGATTGGAACCCAAATTATTCAGTTGAATTAACAGAATTTACAACAACCATCGATTTGAAAAATCCTGAAAAACTAAAGGAGAATATCAATGAATTGCTTGATGATGTTGCAAACCGGAAGGATTACAAAAAGCACTATTTTCCTAGCGAAAATGAATTGAAAATATTTTTATCAGGCGGATCGTCTGTTGTTGTTGATATATCTACCGGTAAGGGATATGCAGAATTTTTAAAGCGCAGACCGCTTTTTTACCAGGTAAATTATTTGCACTATAATCCCAATATTTGGTGGACTTGGTTTTCGGATATATTTGCAGGAGTTTTGATTTTTCTGGCATTAACTGGCCTAATATTAATAAAAGGAAAAAAGGGAATTACTGGCCGCGGAGCATGGCTAACTGCAATTGGTATCATTATTCCGTTGATGTTTTTATTCTTATAATATACCACTTTAAATCAAAAATTAAAAGTCCAAAGAGATTAAAATTTCTTTTTGGGCTTTTTTCATTTCCAGTTTACTAACATACTGTTTCCGAGATTAAGAAGGTCTTTGGGTATATTATCTTCGATTTTTTTCTTGATCATTTTCAGCATCCGTTCTTTAACAAAAGTATCTTTTACAATCAGGCTAATTTCTCGCCTGGGAACTGGTTCGGCAAATTGACGAACCATTTTTTTACGGTTTTGACTCATTTCGAGCATAGATAAATAAGGCAGAAGTGTATATCCATATTGCTGTTCTACCAATTTAATTAGCGATTCAAGTGATCCACTTTTATACTTGAGTGCAAGTTTTTGAGTATATTTTTCCTTTACCCCACAAAGATTTATTGCCTGACTGCTAAAACAATGACCTTCGCTTAACAGCCATATATCTTCAATACTTAAATCGGAAGGTTTTATTGTTACTTTTTTAAATAAATGATGTGTTTGGGATGTAAATACAATAAATGGTTCGTAAAAGACAGGTATTTCACTAATACCGGGCAAATCAAGTGGAGTGGCAATAATACCAATGTCTATTTCGTTATCATTTAATGCCTTAACAACTTGATCAGTAAGTAATTCGTCAATTTGAATTTGCAAACCTGGATATTCTCCCAAAGTTTGGGTAATAAACAAAGGCACCAAATATTGCGCAATGCTTGGTATAATGCCTATTTTAAGCTCTCCTTTTATTTCGCCCTTAACTTCATCAATCATTTCAGGAATTTTGGAAGAAGCTTCTAAAACAAGCCTTGCTTGCTCAATAATCCTTATTCCCATTGGTGTTGGTTCAATGGGTTGTTTGGTACGATCGAAAATCTTAACTCGCAATTCATCTTCCAATTTTTGAATTTGCATGCTCAAAGTTGGCTGAGTAACAAAACATTTGTCGGCTGCAGTAACAAAATGCCGGTATTTATCTAACGAAATAATGTATTCAAGCTGAATGAGTGTCATAAATTACCATTAATTAATTCTAAAAACAAATTCCATTTTACAAATATAAAAATAGATTATTCGAAGTGAATTTATTTCAAAATGTTAAATAATTGGAAATTTATCCATCAGTTTAACTTCAAATGCAAAAAGCCGTCATTATTAGACGGCTAGTGAATTGATTTAAAAACAAAGCCCAATTGTATTTAATCCGAGTGTTGGGTTTTTCATAATTACATTGGAAGTTTATGAAAAATCGGGCTCATAATTTTCTTTATTTTCCTTATTTTCGATCTTTAACAATTTCTGGATATAATCGTCGGTAGAATCTTCCTCTTCTTCAACTGTTTTCTTGAAATTGGAAATTTCCTTTTCTTCTTTATCTTCATCAATTATTTCCTTTTTCAGTATAACTTTATGAATCGGTTCTTCAGTTTTTACTATTTTCTCTATGGTAACTTTTTCATTCGCTACAACATCTTCAACCACTTTTTTAACAGGTTCTTCCTCAACTACTTTTTCGTGTTTTTCCTCTTTATGAGTTTCATGCAAAACCACTTTTTCATGTTTATGTGTTTCATGAGATTCATGTTTATGAGTTTCATGAGTGCTTACTTCCTTTTCGTATTGAGTTAAAACTGTATTTGCGTTTCCAATATCAAGGCCAATTGCAGTCGATTCATCGCCATCGGTAAGCATAATTGAATTCAAACTGTAACCTTCGCTGGTGAGTGTAAGTGGATTTTTAACCACTTCAATCTTTGCAATTTGTTTGAATTCTTTTTCGAACATTTCAATTAATTCAGGGAAAAGAGCACCACCACCTGTTAAGTAAATCCTATCGGCACGCTCAAAATCCGAATCTGTAAATGACCTGCGTAAACCATTGGAAATTATATCAATATAGTATCTTTCTAAGATCCTTCGGCGCAAATCAACGATGTTAATTTTTTGGCGATCCAAGATGATATAATCATTACGGAAAGAAACATCCAATTGTTTTTCAGTTTTTAAACCCAAATAATATTTTTGAGCCAGCGAACGCATAAACAAATCAACGGCATACTGCATTCCATTGATACTTGATGCAGTTCTGTGAACAATACCATTTTCTGTACTTAAAACTGCCTCACAGGTACCATATCCCAAACTAACCACAAAAAAGTTGCCGGTTGCCTGAGCCTGACCAACGCGCAGACCAATTATATTACCAATCATTTCAGGCAAAATTTCAACCTGTTGAATATTGGTTTTTAAACTGATTTTTTCCTGGTTTGTGAAAGTTCCAGGATTGTAATCAATATTTTTAAGCTTTAATATTGTTTCTTTAGCAATGTCTTTATAAACCTGGTAAGTAGAAAACGGAAAACCAGTAGTAATAGCCAAAGGCCGATTATTATCATGATTCGCGATCAATAAGCCTGCCTGCAAAAGCAATTGATAATCCAATTCGTATGGCGAACTATTAATCAGTTTGTTAGGCGAAACACCTTCGTTAAGAGCCAAATTTCCAATAATGTACGATTGTTCTTGCTCATCATACAATTGAAGTCCATTCATTAAATCTTTTGAAACAAAACTCAAATTGGTTCCAGTTGCTTCATATACACTCGGAAAACTATAACTTTGTTTTTTCATCTGTTAATTTTTTAATTAATTTATAGGGGCAGATGGTTCATCGCCATGCGTTTTTACATTATTATTTACATTTTGTTATAAAACAAATTCTATACCATAATTTTAATTCTTACGAAAAGTAAACATGTCTATACAAATTTATTAGTCAACATATTAATATTCATTTTATTACAATATTTATATTTTTATTTTGGAATTATTTTATGGAAGATGCATGTAAAAGAATGAAAACATTATTTTTGCATTCGGATATCAAGTCTTTATTTGAAGGATAACAAAATAACTTTAATCAATGCAATGAAAAAGAATTATACGATTGCCCTGCTTCAGTTGAACTTAAATGATAATGCAGAAAACAATCTGAAAAAATGTACAGAATGGGTTAAAAATGCTGCTGCTAAAGGTGGACAGGTAATTTGTCTGCCAGAATTATACAGTTCATTTTATTTTTGCCAAAAAGAAGATACTAAGTTTTTCGAATTTGCAGAACCATTGTATTCAACATCTTTCATAGCTTTTAGCAAATTGGCAAAAGAACTTGGAGTTGTTATTATTGTACCTTTTTTTGAACGACGTACTGCAGGAATATATCATAATAGTGCATATATTATTGATTCTGATGGATCAGAAGCCGGCTTATACCGTAAAATGCATATTCCGGATGATCCATCGTATTACGAAAAATACTATTTTACTCCCGGAGATTTGGGCTTTAAAGCAATCGATACCAAATTTGGAAAATTGGGAACTTTGATTTGTTGGGATCAATGGTATCCGGAAGGAGCAAGGCTAACAGCCCTTAAAGGCGCCGAAGTGCTTTTTTATCCAACCGCAATTGGATGGCATCCCCACGAAAAGGTACAATACGGTAAAAACCAGCACGAAGCATGGATGGTTGTACAGCGTGGACATGCCGTAGCAAACGGAATTTTTGTGGCAGCTGTAAATCGTGTTGGCTTCGAAAAACCTATTGAACACAAGGCTGGTATTGAGTTTTGGGGTTCATCATTTATTGCAGGACCACAAGGTGAAATTATTGTACAGGCATCACACGATAAAGAAGAAATTCTATTGGCAGATGTTGATTTGGCTTTAATGGAAGATGTGAGGCAAAACTGGCCATTTTTTAGGGACAGGAGGATTGATGCTTATGGTGAAATTACCAAACGATTTATAGATTAGAAATTAGAACTTTGAAATTAGTTATTAAACTCCTATTAGTTCCACCACGTTCTAATATTCTGAGATGTTCGGCTAAGGCTTTGCCATAGTCGATTATATATTTTGAGGCTTTGCCTCATATAAAAAAGGCAAAGCCTTAATAAATATTACTGACAGAGGCAAAGCCTCTGCCTAATGATAAAATAATCAGATCCATGGAAAAAACATACAGAAGAATGCCCGCAGAGTGGGAAAAACACCAAGCCACCTTATTGTCTTTTCCGCACGAAGGCAAAGATTGGCCTGGTAAGTTTGCAGCCATCCAATGGGCTTTTGTTGAAATTATTAGAAAAGTTGCTGAATATGAGCCTATTGTATTGATAGTAAAATCAGAAAAACAGCAGGTAAAAGTGGTAGAAATGCTTACAAGGGCGCATGCGAATATGGATCAAATTAGTTTTGTGATATTTGATTCGAACAGGAGCTGGATGCGCGATTCTGGGCCGGTAATTGTAAAGACTAGCGATAATAGGAGGGAAGCGCTTCAATTTGGATTTAATGGCTGGGCAAAATATCCGAATTATAAAAGGGACAAACACATTCCTCAAGCAGTGGCCCAATTTTTAGGACTTGATTTGGTTCCGGTTATGTACAAAGGCAAGCCGGTAATCCTTGAAGGAGGTGCAATTGACGTGAACGGTTGTGGAACGCTTATCACCACCGAAGAATGTTTGATGCATCCCACCAAACAAGTTCGGAACCCTGGATTTACAAAAAATGATTACGAAAATGTTTTTCGCGAATATTTGGGCATTACCAATGTAATATGGCTTGGCGAAGGAATTGAAGGCGATGATACACACGGACATGTGGATGATATTTGCCGTTTTGTAAACAAGAATACGGTTTTGGCTTGTTATGAAGAGAATAAAAAAGACTATAACCATCTAAAATTGGAAGACAATCTGAATCGACTAAAAAAGGCAGTTCTGGAAGACGGTAAAAAGCCCGAAGTCATCAAATTACCCATGCCTGGAAGGATTGATTTTGAAGATATGAGGCTTCCTGTGAGTTATATTAATTTTTTAATTACCAATGGATGTGTGCTGGTTCCAACTTTTAACGACAAAAACGATTTTAAAGCCTTAGGAATTATAAATGAAGTATTTACAAACAAAGATGTAATTGGCATTAATGCCACTGATTTAATTTGGGGATTGGGAACCTTGCATTGTTTGAGCCACGAAATTGGATTGTAAAGAAAAAGATGACATATTTTTTAATTGTGGTGCTGAAATTAGAATTAATAATTTTATATTAGCAGTAAAATAATTTAAATCTTATCTACTATGGAAAATCAAAACACTCAAGGACAACCACCCAAAACTTGGTTGGTAGAATCAATTCTGGTTACTTTATTCTGCTGTTTGCCTTTTGGTATTGTTGGAATTATCAATGCTTCAAAAGTAGAATCGAAATTCTTTGCCGGTGCAGTTGATGAAGCAATGAAAGCTTCGCAAGATGCCGCTAAATGGACAAAAATAGGTTTTTTTGTTGGAATTGGAGTTATTGCTCTATATTTAATTATGTGGTTGGTTCTTGGAGTAGGATTTTTAACTGCCGCAGGTAGTGGCAATTTCTGAAAAAACCAGTAAAAAAAAAATTCAATTGGTGTTGTTTTTTAATTAACTTAATAAGAAATTACACTTATTTACAGACAAAATCCGCTTCAAGCAATCAATAAATTGAAGCGGATTTTTAATGTCTTAAAAATGCAAAAAATACTCAAAAAAGTAGTTTTGAAAAAAGAAAAGAAGAATAAAATTGCGAAGTGGATGCTTATAAGTATTTCGTTTGTTGCATTTTATTTTATCTACTCTTATTTTAATCCCTACAAAGTTGATTTTTTCCCAAAATGTCCGTTTCTATATTTAACTGGTTATAAATGCCCCGGATGCGGTTCGCAAAGAGCAATTCATTATCTATTCAATTTCGATATCAATCATGCTTTTAAAGAAAACATGCTGTTGGTTATTTCAATCCCTTATCTTATTCTTGGCGCCTATTTCGATTCGATAAAAGTAAAAACTGAAAAACAGCTTCGAGTCCGGAAATTTTTATTTGGGCAAAAGGCTATTATGGTTATTTTGTTCATTGTTATCAGTTTTTGGATTTTGCGAAATATTTTATAATACCTTCAATAAAATTCACAAAATTTCCCTTTGATTTTTTGAACTTTATTCCATTTGGATATAAAAGGAATACTTGCTAGCTAAATAAACCTCTTCTAAGCAAGCGGATGGCTTATCTAGGAAGTATATAATTTTAAGGAATATGTCCCTCAATTGTAATTCTAAAGTGGCCCGGACTAGAATTTGTAGTCTTTTTAAACGCTCCGTTAAATGATGCCAGAGAATTGAAACCAGAAAGGTCGGCAATTTCATTAAGTGGTTTTTGATAAGTGTTTTCACTCTTTAACAATATAATAGCAAATTGCACCCTGTAATTGTTGACAAAAGAGTTAAAATTCATTCCAAATTCATCATTAATCAGGTTAGAAATATAAGTGCGGTTCGAATTGGTTTCGCAGCACACATCCCAAATTGTTAGATCTTTTTTAATGAATAAATTATTTGCTCCAAATCCAAAATTTAAAGCAGAATTTTTCTTAACTTTCAAACATAAATCTAAATACCAAACAAAATGAAAAAAAGCCAATTACTCAAATCAGGAATTTTATTCCTGATTTATACCTGCACCGAAACTGATTTTCAAAAAGCGATGCAACGGATTTATTTCGACAAAAAGAATAGTTCGAATATTAAGGTAAATGTTTTGAAATAGGATGAATTTAATATTAATACGCTATCCGAAGTATAAGATTAAAATATGGATTAAGTGTCCAAATTCAGTCAATTTATTAAATAAGGCTCAGAACCGTGAAGAAATATTCTTCTTCACGGTTTTTCGGCTTATTTGACCCCACCGCCTAAAAGAATAACTACAAGTAAATAAACAGATATAACTATACCCTGTATTGGAGCAGTAATAATATCAATTAAACCGGCTACTACTTTATTTAATCCATTACCGGAACTGTTTCTTTGCACTTGATTTATTTTACAGTTTCCAGTATTTGCCCATGCATATTTTAGATCTGAAAACCTTTTAGCATTATATTTTGAATCACCTTCTTTTGTCCACATCATCATTTGTACCTGAATATCTTTTTCCATAACTGTTAAGGCCGAAATAAAAAGTGTGTCCGGAATATCATCAATTTTTTCATTAATCGTATCCAAAAATCCTTTAGGATTCATCAATGTATCCTGGCTAAAAACTTTATCAAAGCTTACATTGTTCCCACCATAATATCCGAATGGATTAAGAATCAAATAGGCAGTATTTCCATTGAGTTTTTCACTTGATTCAATAACATAAGGAGATTCTTCATCTTTAAGGCTATAATAGATATTCAAATATCGGTTGGATCCAATCAATAATTCCGGGAACTGAAATTGATACTGTTTTTGCCCCATAAAATCAGTAATGCCTGTATAAGTTCCGGTATAAACCTGATTGCTATTGACAGACACGAACTCATTACTCAGTCTTTTGTCATAACCCTGCTGCTTATTCGCATTTCTGCTAAAATAAAAGCCACCCATAGCAAAATAGATTATTATAATAATTACAAAATAGATTGATAGAAGTATTAGAAACATTTTTTTTCTTTTAGAAGTTGCCATTTTAAAATTATGTTTAAGTAGGTTTGATAATGATTTGTTGGATTCTGCTTAACTAAAATTATTGAAATTTGAATAGAAAATCAAATTCTACCAATGATGAAAATTTGGTTAGATGAAGATAGTAAAAAAATGAATAAATCTTTAAAATTATATAATTAAACGTGTTGATATTTTCTAAGGAAAATAATCTGTCGTTTAAATGGGCGGCTATAATTGTTTAAGTTCATTGCTTGGGCTATACCTTGAAGCAACTAACTTGTATTCACTTTCAAATAACTACAAATGCAGTAAAATCAAATTCACCAATTCACACAATTTCTACTTCGACCTTCTTTCTATAACTCCCCGGATAGGAATTGGTAAATTTTTTAAATGCCCTGTTAAAAGAGGTAAGCGAATTAAAGCCTGAAAGCCTTGCAATTTCATCAAGTGGTTTTTGATTATAATCAGCATTTTTTAGCATGTAAATGGCTTGTTCCACCCTATATTTATTGACAAAATGGTTAAAATTCATCCCAAATTCATCATTAATAAGGTTGGAAATATAAGTACGGTTGGAATTGGTTTCTCGACATACATCCCAAATTGTTAAATCTTTTTTAAGGTAAAATTGTTTTTCATCAAAAGTTTCAATTAGTTTATCTTTTAAATTATGATTTACCGCCTGGTTTTTAATCTGGATATTACTAACATCATGAAAATCTGCCCTATTGTGAACCTTTCTTTGTGTTGAAGCCAAAATATAAAGGCTACTAAGCAAAATACTTTGGAAAAAGTAAATAATTAAGCTGATTTGATCTGTATCATAAAATTTATTGGTTAAAAATGTATTTTCTATAAAAGCAACAATTGCCCACAATGCAAAAAACCTGAAAAAAAACTTAACCCAGTTTAATTCGAAACTTAAATTGTCTGAAAATATTTCATTTATTGATTTTTGGTATTTAATCAGGACCATTTTACCCTTTACATAATAGAATAAAATTTGTCCATAGAAAATATATTTAAAAATACTGAGAAAGATGAATAGTAATTTATAATGTAGGTTTCCTAAAAGATTAGAATATGATTGATGTTTCAGAAAGAATATCCGTTCACCATAATTTAGGCTAAAATAGAGTAAACTACCAAAACACAGTAAGGTTAAGGAAGGTAAAAAATGCAAGATGGTGAATTTATCAAAACCTTTATATCCGGTAAGTAATCGTACATAAAAATAAAGCAGGGGACAAGCAATTAACAATAATGAAATAAACAGAATGTGAAGGTAATTATAAATCAAAAGGTTACCAGAAAAACGATAAATAGAAATACCAAAAAAAATGAGCCGGATAACATAAAATAGCTCAGGACTAATTTCGCCTCATCTTTTTTCCAACTGCTTATAAATAAGCTAAAAAAAGAGAATAAAGAAATGATGAACGGACTGTAAATGATTATTTCTGTTTCCATATTAATCATCTATAAATTAACTCTTTATGATTATATCAAATCGTAAAATTAAAATTGTACAAACTGGTATAACGGAATTAAAGTTACGACTTTTTTTTGAAGTACATTTATACTAACGGAGAGAAATATTGCCTTTTTAGCATGTTGGATTTCAGTAAATAGCCACTCTAATCATGTAAAGCAATCTATAAAAAGCTAAATGGCTTAATTTTAAAAAGCATATTGAATTATAAACTTAATATTTATCAAAATGAAACGAACAGTAATAATCATTATCACATCACTTATGCTGATGCCCATATTTGCTCAAGTAAAATATGAATTCTCAAAAGAATCAACAGATTCGAAATGCAAAGATTTGATAACACAACTTAATGTACTCATTATTTTCGGTCAGCAATATGCAAAATCGCATGGTATGACGGCTGCCCAATACGGGCAATATGTTGCCGAACAATATATTAAACAAGGTTGGGCCGAAGGAGGTAATTTTGAGGGTTTAACCGATGCCTGCTTATACAATTTGTCATGCTTTATGTCAGATTCCGAAATTGAAATCATAAACAAAACACCTGAAATGGTAGTGATTAAATCAGCAATGATAAATGGTTTGACAAGAAGGGATGAGCCATGTTTTTTAATCACTGGGAAGGATTACCTGGATTATTTTACTACAGCTATGAAAACCATCGCAAAAAATGGAGGTTGTAATTACAAAGTTGAAACCCAGGGTGAATTGGTTTATACAACTATTTCCAAAAATTAGGTGAATTTTATTATACTAATTAATTATAATAGTCTAGCTATCAATCTATTGTATAATGGTAATTAATCTTTTTATCCGTGCAAAAACTAGGGTTTTTCAGTATGATGTGTTATGGACATTGAACTATTTATTTACATTGTAAACTTACTTTTATTTAACTGTTTCAGAATAACTTACAATATTTATTGCTTTAATTAATAAAAACAACGGCTTCCCAAAAAAAGCAATGATAATATACTGCATACGTTCGATATAAGTATCTGAAATTTAATAAATTGAAAAATATTTATACAAAAATTGCTTTTTCGACCACTATGTAGTAAATTTATAAAAAAAAGGTCATTTTAAAAGTCGTTTTTTGAGGAGCAGTATAGTTTTTTGCAAAGATATTCCAGAAACTAAATAGTAACTTAAAAATGAAAAAAATGAAAAAGATTGTCTTTTTAATCCCGATGATTTTTGTACTTTTTTTATTCAACTGTAGCGACACACAAAAAGTAAAGCCTAAACCAAAAGCAGCATTTTCGGCAGATCCGAGAACAATAAATGCCGGACAAACTGTTTATTTTACCGATGAATCACAAAATAATCCTTCAGTTTGGGTTTGGGATTTTGGCGATGGCAGTGACTACAGCACAGTACAAAATCCTTCACATACATACACTGTGGCAGGTACATATGATGTTATTCTTGGGGTGTCAAATGATAAAGGTGATGAGGATATCTTAACCAAGTCTAGTTATATTACCGTTAATGAGGTGGGTAATCCACCAGTAGCAGCATTTTATGCTGATCCAACAAATATTGGTATAACACAATGGGTTCAATTTACAGATCAATCTACTAATGAGCCTACAAGCTGGTCATGGAATTTTGGTGATGGTGGCACAAGTACACAACAAAACCCATCTCACCAATATAACACAGCTGGTAACTATAATGTAAGCCTATCGGCAAGCAATTCCTTTGGCCAGGATTCTGAAACTAAAAATAACTTAATATCAGTTTCTGGAATAGCCGCTTATAATGTTACATTTAACAATCCAATTTTTACGGATATTGTTATTACCTGTTATGGGAGTACCAAAACAATTACTCCTGGCTCAAGTGTAACATTTTATAACATACTTGGATCATCCGTTTCGTATAGTGCATATACTTCCGGAAAAACATCAGGAGGAACTCAAGTAGGTCTTAAATTAACCTGGAACAATACTGTTGACCTTACCGTAGACAATAATTACACCTTAATTGTAAGCGACGATTATTTTTTCCTTTATTTAAGAAACTATGGAACTCATGTACTTACAAATCTATATGTAAATTATGGCCTGGTTCCCCAAACCTATGATAACATCATTGTTCCTCACGATAATGTAAATTATAGTATCGGATATTACAAGGCATTTACAAATACCAATGTAAGGATGTACTATCAGGATGTTCCTGCATCATACGTATACTGGAATCAGGGTAGTAATTTCACATTACCTTGGACAGATAACCAAAAAGCTGAACTTTGGAACAGTTTCAAAAAAAGTAGCATCAAAGGAAGTCCTGTTGATATAGATTTAAATGCCGGATTACCTATTGCCGCAACAATATCTAATACTGAATTTGTTTTTGACCAAAAATCAATTAAGCAATATTGTAAATAAATGTTTAATAATAGTTCATAAATTATTGGCAATAATAAACTTTTCCAAACTTGTTAGATCAGGATTATAAGCACAAAAAATATAAAAGAAAAATTCTGATCAAACCAGTTAAAATGGCTGAAACATACTTTATATGAATAATTTAAATAAAAACACTATTATTTTAAAAACTATTAAATAAATTAAAACCAAATCATTATGAAAAATCTATTTCGAACATTATTTATGATCGCCTTGACTGTTTTTAGTTTAAACTCATTTAGTCAATCTTTTGGGATAAAAGGTGGATTAAATATCAGCAATTATAAAGAAAGTGGAACTGGAACAGGGATATCAAGTACCTATAAAAGCAGATTCGGATTTCATGTTGGATTAACGGCTGAATTTGGTAAAAGTCTATCATTTGCGCCTGAATTGCTTATTTCCACAAAGGAGCAAAGTGGGATGAATCAGCTACTTATTACGCTGGACAGATGAATTTTCTGTACCTTGATATACCTTTAAATTTAAAGTACACCTATGATATGGGAGCTGCCAAAATATTTGGACAGTTGGGACCATACATTGGAATTGCACTTAAAGGCTCCTATGATATTGATGGTGGAAATTCTGGCGATTATTCTATCGGAAATGACGAAGCAAACGATGATTTAAAAAGGACCGATATAGGAATGGGCTTTGGCGGCGGATTACAATTTAATAAAATTACAGTTGGCATATCCTATAGTTTAAGTTTAGTAAATACAACTCCAACAGCGTCCGGTGACGACTATGTTTCCAAAAACACTGTATTGGCCGTATCATTAGGCTATAAATTTAAATAGGCTATTTATTAAAGATTGATTTTTAACCCTGTGCACTCTAAAGGTTGCACAGGGTTTGAAAAACACACAGAACACGCATTGACAATAGAATAAACGGCAATTACAAATTCACGATAAAATTCATTTGACCTGACCCAGTAAAAAGATAAAAAATCTAATATTTTTTAGAAATCTCGGTTACACGAAAAGTAACCATGCAGTTTAAGCATAAAATTAAAAAGTATGAAAAATCTAATTGTTCTATTTTTGTTCCTGTTTTTAGTTGCGAAAATAGATGCTCAGAAAAGCGAAAAAAGACTTGCCCTGGTAATAGGTAACTCAGCCTACACAGGAGCAGGTACCTTGAAAAATCCAGTAAACGATGCCAATCTTATGGCCAAAACACTTCAGGAGTTGGATTTTACTGTAATAAAGCGAACCAATGCCACTCGCACAGAAATGGCAGCTGCAGTTGCTGAGTTCTGGAGTAAATTGGGTCAGTTCAATGTAGCATTATTCTATTTTGCCGGACATGGAGTTCAGGTTAACGGTGTAAACTATCTTATTCCAGTTGATGCAAAAATTGAAAACAAAGACATGGTTGCCTTTGAAGCTATTTCGGTAAACGATGTTTCTGCAAAATTTGAAGAATATGGTGAAAATATCAATATCCTAATTCTGGATGCATGCCGGAACAATCCATTTCGTTCATGGGCAAGGGGAGGTGATCGAGGTTTTAGAGCAATGAACCCTGCCAGCGGTACCCTTATTGCTTTTGCTACTTCCGAAGGCTCAACAGCTGCAGATGGCAAGGGCGAAAATGGATTATTCACCGAACAATTGGTAAAACAACTGAAACAACCTGTGCCAATTGAAAAAGTTTTTAAGCTTACTCGCGTTGAAGTTGAAAAGGAAAGCGATGGCCAGCAAAGTCCTCAGGAATGGAGCAAACTTAAAGGTGATTTTTATTTTACAAACCCTCAAAAAGAAGAGTCTGTGGTTGAAAATTTAAATCCAACTTGGAGTGGAACACAAAGTTTGGGAAGTTTGCAATTTAATACCGAAATTTTAGGTTCTTTTTATTTGGACGGACAATTGTTAGGAGATTTAAGTGAAAACTCAGAAAATAAACTTGAAAATATCAAAGCTGGAAATCACATCATTGAAATTAGGGGTGTAGAAAACTGGAAAAAAGAAATTACAATAATTGCAAACCAAACCATATATGTAAAAGCAGAAAAAACGAATAAAACAGTTCCAGTTATCACAATGCAAACAACTAAAAAGGAGAATGCGACAAATACTAAAAAGGAAAGTTCTCTAAATCAGTTTAACGATAGCAGAGATAATAAAACATATAAAACTGTTCAAATTGGAAATCAAATTTGGATGGCCGAAAACCTAAATATTTCGATGGAAGATTCGTGGTGTTATGACAACAATGAAGAAAATGGCAAAATTTATGGCAGATTATATACTTTTGATGCAGCGAAAAAAGCCTGTCCTGTAGGTTGGCATTTGCCAAGCGACGAGGAATGGATGAAAATGGAATCTGAGTTGGGAATAAGTCAGGCTGAATTGGATAAAACCAACTTTAGAGGAAATTTAGGTATAAAAATCAAATCAAAGGAATACTGGTACTCGTTGAGCAATGGAAGCAATGAGGCAGGTTTTAATGTTTTGCCAGCGGGTTTCCGCGATTATGTAGGAAAAGATTCATTTTCGCAATTGGGAAAACAAACATTCTTTTGGAGCAACACCGAAAAAGGAGCCAGCAATGCCTGGCGCAGAGGATTCCACTATTCAAACAATGGTATTTCAAGAATAGGTTTTAATAAAGAATACGCTTATTCTGTTAGATGTGTTAAGGACTAATTGTAACTTATTCAAAAGCTTAATTGATAGAATAATAACACTAGTGTCCACTTAAAACCAGCTGAAAGACAGTTGGTTACAATCAGGTTCTTTGACATTATTGTAATTCGTATTTGCAAACAGCTCTGTTACAGGGGTTTTGTCCAATAGGGATATGCCCAAAATCTGTAATATTTCGTAAGTTGATCTGTTGATATCTAGATCATGTCCAACAATTGCCACCAGGCAATAGGAAATGATTGCACAATATATTTGGATACGGACAGCATTTTCAGAACTTCCCCAAAAGGATTTTACTTTTAAATGTTGCTTGATCCATTTGAAGAACAGTTCTACCTGCCAACGATTTTTATAAAGCAAAGCAATCTCTAATGCTGAAAGTTCCATATTATTTGTTAGATAGACGAAAGTGCGTTGGGTCTCTTCATCAAAGTATTTTACCCTGCGCATTTTTTCGGGATATTCTTTTGAAACATAAAAGCCTGTCAATTTACCTATTTGGTCGCTTAAAACGCCTGTAGCCTTATCACTTTTATTAGAATACATACGCTTAAATTTCAGGTTAGATTTAGCACGTATAACAAAATAAGCCAACAGGAAGGTTATCTTATATAGCCTGGTAAAATCTACATATCCCCGGTCAAAAATGTAGTATGCACCAACTTCATATGGGATGAAATCCATTGCGTTCACATCATTGACTGTTGCAGGTGTAATGTGGATGAACGAAGGGATTTGCGTCACAACATCATACAAAGTGTGAAGCTTGATTCCTGCTTTATTTTTGCGAAATTTGGCCCACCAGAATATGTTAAGGCACAGGTCAATTGTTGAAGAATCGAAAGCATAAACCTTTCCTTTGATCTCAAAATTATCGTTTGCCAGTTTTCGGCGTGCAATTTCGATAAGATAATATGCATACTCTTCAAAGATTTTACTGCTTCGGTTTTCGTTTGCCTTTGCAAGGTTACTTCTGGTAACGTTTTTTCCAAAACCAAGGTGATAAATCTTTTGTCTATGGGCTTCAATGGCCACAACTAAATCCCTGAGACTCTCCCGATTGGTAAGTTGCCCGAAAATCATGCAAAGCATTTGGTTCCAACAAGTAAAATGTTTAACATATTTGTTGCCGGAATGTTTTGATACAAAACCATCAAATTTCCTTCTTGGCAAGAACTCTGTCAACTGAGCAAAAACAAATTTTCCATTGTTCATATAG
>JANYKN010000027.1 GCA_025361565.1 Bacteroidota bacterium
GAAACTTGATGGAGATGAGAAAAAATTATTGAAGGGTACTAAAAAGAAAAAATAACAACAGACTAAAAAACACCAGGCGGTAACATCCGGTATATCCAATACTTCACTGCGGTCAGTACTGGCCATACCGACACCGTTAGGGGCAAACCAAAAAAAGACACGTGTTTATTTAAATATATTTGCACGTATTAATAAAATGACTTAATTTTGTACGTGTGAATAAATAACAAAATACACGTATTATGACAACAAAATTAACATTGACATTAGAACAGCATATTATTGAGAAAGCAAAAGAATATGCAAAAAAAAAGGGTCGTAGCCTTTCTGATATTATTGAAAATTACTTGAAAGTTGTTGTTACAGAAAAAGCAGATTTAGAAGCAGAAACTGCTCCACTTGCAAAATCATTAAAAGGTTCTTTTAAAAAGCCGGCCGATTTTGATTACAAAAAGCAGTTAACTAATAAATTGACAGAAAAATATCTAAAATAAAATGGACAAAATATTAATTGATACCGATGTAATTTTAGATTTTTTCTTTGACCGACAACCATTTTCTGAATTTGCAACGACTATAATATCATGGAGTGAAAAGAAAAAGATAGAAGGATTTATAACACCAGTGATTTGCAGTAATGTATATTATCTGCTACGACAGACGGCAAAACATGAAAAAGTAATTGAGAAATTGACTCAATTACTAACAATTGTTGATGTGATTCAGATGGATAGACATATTATAATATCTGCATTGACTTCTGATTTTAATGATTTTGAAGATGCATTACAAAATTTTGCAGCTATACAGCAAGGAGATATAAATGTGATATTGACACGAAATTTAAAAGACTTTAAAAAAAGTAAAATTGGTGTAATGACTCCTGAGAACTATATAAATACAAAAATGGTCAGCCCCTAACAAACGGTATAGGTCATGGCTTGCTTTTGTAGCCGCCGAAACTTTGTAAACGCAATTTAATTTTGTTTACCCTGATAGTAAACTGTACTTAAACCGCCACACCCCATACCGGCAACCGTTATGCCCAATTGCAAAGAAAAGCCAGACATATATATTGAAATATGAGAAAAATTGAAGAAAAGAAATATATTTTCCTGATAGCTTGTATGTTGTTGACTGCTGTGTATATTAATAATAATGTATCAGCTCAAGAACTAAGTAAACCAGAATTGAACTTTGAATATCTTTGGAAAACATTTGATAAAAATTATGCTTTGTTTTCCCCAAAGAGAATTGACTGGGATGCTTTATATAGGATTTATAAGCCAAAGGTGACTTCTCAGACATCTGATAGTGCGCTTTTTAACATAATGGCAGACTTGCTTGGCCATTTGAACGATAATCATGTTCGATTAAACTCTCCAAATCGTTCTTACCGATCAGGAATTTTAGGCGGTATGCCTGATATGGATGATTTCTTTCCTCTCCTTAAAAGCAAGTATTTGTATCAATACAAGGACCATGCTGCTGGAATATTTTCCGGTTGGCTTACCGATTCAATAGGGTACTTCTATATTCAGTACTTTACAGATTTCGAAAAAACTGCAAATGTAATAGATGAAATTATAGATGAATTTAAAAATACAAAAGGACTGATTGTTGATGTCAGAGAAAATTGTGGAGGAGAGGATGAACTTGGCAAAATGATCGCTGATCGTTTTGCCGATCAAAAACGGTTTTACATGACCAAGCGTACTAGAAATGGCAGTTCACATAATGATTTTGCTGACACCCAATATTGGTATATAGAACCTGAAGGTCGTCTTCAATACACTAAGCCTGTGATTCTTCTCACCAATCGTTATTCTATTAGTGAAGCCGAAATTTTTACGTTGGCAATGCGAACATTACCTCATGTCACTGTTATAGGAGATGCAACTTCAGGTGTTTTTGCTGATACTTATCAGGATACACTTCCTAATGGATGGAAATTCAGATGTCCATATAATCTTATCGAAGATAATACTGGTTTTTGTTGGGAAGGGATTGGCATACCAGCCAATATTAGACAAACATTAACAAAAAAAGATATAGATGAAGGGCATGAAAAAACTCTTGATTTAGCAATAAACCTTATAAATAAAGGTAAATTAAACCCACGAATAGATAAAAATAGCTTATTAAACATTCGGGAATCATTAGTGGACTTCCTAAAACAAAA
>JANYKN010000077.1 GCA_025361565.1 Bacteroidota bacterium
ATATTGGTTATTTTCAATTTGATCCACAGCAATGGCTTCATATGCCCATCGAACAGGAGATAGTTCTGCCAAAAAAGGAACATATTGCTCATTCGTTATATTTTTGGACAATTGATCGAAACGAACTACGCTCCCGCTAAATACGAGGCAAAAAGCCAAATATACACCAAAAATCAAATAGGTTTTAAAAAACGACCTTCCAACATTATAAAGCAGAATACCCAGGATGTTACCAAGACATGAAATTGAAAAAAGTACGAGCCAAAACTGTACTAATAAACCACTTATATCAAGAATCGTAATGGCTAAAAATACATATAAAAAAGTACTAATGAATGAAAAAGGAAAAAGCCAGGTTATTTTACCATTGATATAGCTGAAGTAGCTAATATTCTTTGGAAGGTGATGTTCTATCAAATTACTATCTAATCGCGATTCGCGATCACTAACCACAAAACCGTAAAATAAATGAAACAGGATGCTTATAACAAAAAATATATGGATGTTAGGATTTTGTCCAAAATGATATGATGCACTCCAATCGTTGCGAAAAACAAACGCTAAAACCAGAGCAACCATTGGAGATACAAGCAATAGTGCAAGATTCTCCCTTACACGTGTATGCTTGGAAAGATATGTTTCTATGGAATATACATAATATTGAAGATCAATACTTGGAATATTGCCGGGATGTAAGGGTAGCACCTTCTTGCATTCCTTAAAATTGGAGTTCTTTTCAATTCTTTCTTTATAGTGATGATGCCATTCCAATGGTGTTATTTTCCTCTCGATTGTAAGTTTCCCTTGCTTATTTAAAACTTTTTGCTGAATTATTTGATAAAGCATATCGGGATTTAGAACTCCGCAATATGGACATTGTTCTTCTGAACTTGCAAAATTTGACTGAAAAGATTGAAAATAGAGGAAAACCTCATTAGCCGATCCGTTATATACAATATATCCTTGTACATCAAATAACCAAACCCTTTCAGAATATTTTAATAATGAAGAGCTTGGCTGAACCGCAGAAATGAATATCAAACAACCTCTTTCCAATTCATTTCGAAGAATATCTAAAATATGCTCCGAATCTGAAGCTGATAAATCATCAATTGCATTTTCAATAACCAGTAATAATGGGTCACGAATAAGCTCAACCGCTAAATTAAATAACCGGATATGCAATCTGGATAAATCGACTTCAGAGGCTTTTGAAGGAATTAAGGTTCGTTGTTTTTGTAAATGGCATTTTTCAAGAATTACTTCAACTGAATGTTTCAGCTTTTCAATATTGTATGACGGAAAATGTAGCTTTGCAACCAGATATAAATTTTTTTCAATAGATATATCAGGCTGATAAATAGGTTTTGACGGCACATATCCCAATAATTTAGAAATTTTAAAATGCTCAGAGACATAGTCGTAATTGTTAAGGCAAAGTTTTCCCTTGAAATTATTACTATAAGCGCTAAATATCTGAAATAATGCATTTGCTGATTCATTTGGCCCTATAACGCTTATAATATGACCGGATTCTTCAGAGAAAGAAAACGGATGAACAACAAATTCCATTTTATTCGTACGACTTTTTATGCTGATATTGTGTCCATTTAAAACCAGTTTTAGATTTTTGTTATCAGACCGAAACATGTTCGAAAAATCGTAAAAACTAATGGGATCATTATTTGTAAATCGCAAATAATCATACAAATTCAATATATAAAACTTGCCTGAAATTATTTTCTTTTTGTTAAGATAAACCGAATCAGCACCGATATAACGTAAAACATAAAAATTAGCATTTTTTATATGCAGAACGTAAATTTTCCCTTTCAATCCCCGACGATGAATTTTTCCTGACAGATTTTTTTCAATATTATTATGCTCAGTTATCCAACTACCCTCCAATTCATCAGCCTGATTTATCTCGAAATCATCTATTATCACCTGATCATCTTTATCAATATCCTGTGGAGGGTCAAAATAAATTAAACCGGCAGCATTCTTATAATCATCAACATCGATCTTAAATTCTTCTGCCAAAATATCAGTAAACAAATATTCCTCTGAGGTAACTTTTCGATCTATATTAATCAGTTCCATAAATGATAAAAACAAAACAATACGTTCGTTTTGTTGCAAATCCGATGTAAGTTGACGACATACATTTCGAATTTTTTCCTCGTCTATTTCTTCAGTTTTTTTGTTTGGTTGGCTTTTTGTTTCAGCCAAAAATGTTTGAAAATAATCATAGAACTGCTTTAAATGAACTCTTACATTGTATCTTCCCTGACTCTGTTCCAGGTAAATTTTTATCAGCACATGCGCATTATTGTGCAATTGAGATTTGTTATATTGAGCGACAAGAGCAACAAGTTGCATTAAAGCTCTCAGAATATTGTCGTTCATTGCAGTAGTTTTATGTAAAATTAGGACATTCCGATTAATTAAAAAACTAAGACGAAACTTTCGCAATTTTGTTACTAAGATAAGCGATGAATTGCTAAATGAATTATTGCTACATCATAAAAATTGTTAATTTTATCGTTCTAAATATCAGCGAAAATAGATTGTATGAAGACATATTTTACACTATCATTTTTATTTATAATTACTTTTTTTTACAAGACCTCAATTTCGGCACAAACACCATATTCTGCAAATATTCCGGGCTGGTATAATGATTACGACATTAAGTTTTATAAGATTGATTTGGAGGCAAACGACACAACCCAACATTTAGCGGGCAATGTTACAATACAAAGCGTTGTAAAAATAGATCTTTTGGATACTTTTCGTTTTGAGCTTATCTCTGATCTTACCATTGATTCGGTATTAGTTAACCAGACAAAATCGAAATTTCAACGGTTGAAGGATCTTGTAGAAGTTACTTTGCCTGAATCGTTTGAAAAAGGAAAAACCTTATCGGTAACTATTTTTTATAACGGCACTGTATTATCAAGTGGATTTCTCTCGTCTTTTTCGTCTAAAATAGACAGAGCCTGGAAAATACCAGTTACATGGACACTATCAGAACCTATGGGAGCTAAACAATGGTTACCATGCAAGCAATTTCTGCCAGATAAAATTGATTCTTCCTGGATTTTTATTACTGTCCCAAAAAACCGGAAAGCGGGATCCAATGGGGTTCTTACCAGAATTACGCCTCTTGGAAATGACAAACTACGATTTGAATGGAAAACTAATTATCCCTCAGCATATTATCTATTATCTTTTGCAATAGCTGATTATCAGGATTATAGTTTTTATACTAAAATAACTAAAACAGATTCAATACTGGTTC
>JANYKN010000120.1 GCA_025361565.1 Bacteroidota bacterium
GAAAGAGTACAAGGGAGGTTTTACAATAAAATCGCACGTTTTCACGAAAGGATTTCAGGAGATTATAAAAGTGTTTAGCATTATAAAAAAGGATACCACCATGCTGATGTTTTTACTTTCGTTTTTTCTTTTTAGTATTGGAGTTCAAACTATCATTCTGGTAGCTACTCTATTTGGAAGCAAGGAATTGGGCATTGAAGGATCAAAACTAATTGTTACCATCCTTCTTATTCAAATTCTGGCACTTATAGGAGCTACCTTTTTTGGTTGGGTCTCAACAAAGAAAGGAAATAAGTTTTCGTTGATTGCCATGCTGGTCATATGGTCAGTGGTTTGTTTTATTGCGTATTTCATACATAACGATATTCAATTTTTTATTCTGGCATCATTGGTAGGTTTAGTAATGGGGGGAATCCAATCCCAAGCTCGTTCGACCTATTCAAAATTAATTCCTGAAAACTCAAAAGATACAGCCTCATATTTTACTTTCTATGATATCACAGAAAAAGCTGCCATTGTATTAGGTATGCTATGTTTCGGTTTTATTGAACAGGTAACGGGAAGTATGCGATTGAGTGCACTCTTGCTTTCGGTATTTTTTCTAGCTAGCCTGGTAATTGTTGTGAGAACAAAACTGATTACAAAAGAATATGTTAAATGATTGCAAATTGAATTTTATTCTTTTTCTGTAGCCAGAATCATCTTTACCTCAACGCGTTTACCAATTTCAAGAACATCGACCAAATCTTGAATGGTTAAATGGCTATCAGCTCTAAGCACAATAGTCATATCGTTAATCTTTTTCTTTCGTTCAGTTAAAGCAAGTTCTAAATCAGCAGGCGCAACCATCAATTGATCAAGGTAATATTTTTTATCAGCAGTAATTGAAAGTGTTATTTGTTTCTTCGAAAGTGTTTGGCTGGAACTGGCTTTCGGTAGCATCAATTTAATTACATTTGGGTTAGCAAAAGTCGCAACGATAAGAAAGAACAGCAACAGAAAAAACATAATGTCGTTTAATGATGCCGTTGCTACCTCAGCTTTAAAATCGTGACTACGTTTAATCTTCATAACTTAATAAATCGTAAGTTTTGGTAAAACATCAGTAAATTATTCCTCTTTTTTCGCCCTTAATTCCTTTACGGAATTTAAAATCTCAAACGATTCAGCTTCTACAAATGAGATAAAACGATCAAGTTTCATATTTAACACATGGTAACCGCAATAAGCAATTACTCCGACAATTAAACCACTTCCGCTCGAAATCATTTTCTCGTATAAACCGCCAGATATAATTCCGATGCTAATGTTATCTGTTACCGAAATATTGTAAAATATTTTAATAATTCCTGAGATAGTCCCAATAAAACCAAGCATTGGAGCAACACCGGCAATAATTCCCAAATAATTTAGGTTTTGGTTCAATTTCGATACCTCAATATTACTTACGCTTTCAATCTCAGCTTCAATTTCCCTTACCGGACCACCTAAGTTTTTAAGAAAATGTGTAAAGATTGCCTTGTAAGCACCCGATCCTGCCGAAAGGGCTGTCATTGCCTTTTCTGGTTCGTTATTTTTAACATGTAGCTTAAAATTTGACCGAACCGAGGAAGCTATTTTTGTTCCCTTATTAATGATATAATATTTTTCGCCAATCAAATAAATAGCGATTATGGATAAAATTCCAATCGGAATAAGAATTACTCCACCCTTCATTAAAAGGTCAAACACCGATAGATGATGGTTAGCAACATCCTCAACTTTGAGTTTGTGTAATGTTTCGGATACCTGCAAAATTGTAGTTAGAGAAATCATTTTAAATGCCTAATTTTAAAATTTATGCAAACGTATGGGTTTTTTTTGGAATTCCAAATTTGGAAAAATTTAAGATTACATGGCATATTACAGACAAAAATGTTCTCTTTTTTAATTTGTATGCAAAATTAAATTTTATTAAGTGCTGCAAAACATATATTTTTACACCCTGAAATTTTGTTAGGTTGTGCCCACAAAGTTTTGTGAATGAGAATTTAAGTTTGAAATGGTGTGATTTTTTCATACAAATCGCCAGATCATTTAGTTGCTCATTCAATAAAAATTTCAGTTAATCTTATAAAATCAACACGTAAATGGACAAAAGCATAAAGAAAGTAATTGTACTTGGTTCGGGTGCGCTAAAAATCGGTGAAGCGGGTGAATTTGACTATTCGGGATCGCAAGCGCTCAAAGCATTGCATGAAGAAGGTGTGTATACCATACTCATCAACCCAAACATTGCCACTGTTCAAACATCTGAAGGATTAGCCGATAAGATTTACTTTCTGCCGGTAACACCTTACTTTGTAGAAAAGGTAATTCAAAAGGAAAAGCTGGGACTATTTCAAAGGACAAGATCCGTGAAATCA
>JANYKN010000131.1 GCA_025361565.1 Bacteroidota bacterium
GTCTGCTGCACTTGGAGTATAGACTGGCAGCAATATTGTTGCATCTGAGAATGTTCCTGTGCCTGATGTGCTCCAAAGTAAAGTTGAATAGTTTGTTGCTGCTACTCCATTTGCTGCAAGTAATGTATAACTCGCTGCTGATGCACATACTTCAGCATCTGTTCCTGCATTGACCGTAGGCACTTTAGTTATAGTAAGAGTCATCGGATCTGTAACAAATGCACAGCTTCCGTTTCCATTGGCCTTAAGCGTCAGTACTACGCTCCCTGCTGTCTTGTCTGCTGCACTTGGAGTATAGGTTGGTAGTAATATGGCATCATTAGCGAAGGTGCCTGTGCCTGAACTCGTCCACTTCAAACTCAAATAATTTGTAGCGGCTACTCCATTTGCTGCCAGTAATGTATAACTCGCTGCTGAGGCACACATCTCAGCATCTGTTCCTGCATTTGCCGTAGGAGGAGCAGTTATTGTAACAGAAACAGGGTCAGATAATGGACTTGGACAATTTAGTGGAGCAAGACCATAAACCTTTAATGTATAGCTTCCGGTTTGACTAACCTGATTAAATGTATTTGATAGATTTGTATTTAAGGTAGCAGCATTTTTATACCATTGGTAGGATGTAATTGCAGGCGGAGTCACTGGATTAGCAGTAAGAGTTACTGATGTTGCTCCGTCGAAGCAGAAAGAAAGAGAGCCGGTGACAGTAATTCCTGGTTTATTAGGAATAGCTGTTATTGTCACCCTCATTTTATCCTGGTGTGCCGGACAAGTGCCCGGGCCAGTTGCTGTGAGGATAAGGTCAACAAAACCTGCTGACTTATCAGCAGTTCCGGGAGTATATATTGCAGGCCATGTAGCATATGTTGGATTGGTAAAAGATCCGTCGCCGGTTGTTGTCCATGTCCCATCGTTTGCAGTATGTAATATGGTTCCGGCCATTGTGGCGGTACTGTTAGCACAAATAGTCTGATTCGGACCTGCTTCAGCAATAGGACCATCAACTATTCTTAACCGCGACATTGTAGTCACTGCATTTATGAAAGCAAATGCTGTCCCATCATAAATATTACAGGGACCCCAGTATCTCAATGTAATTTCAATTACATCCCCAACCGCATCAGGGGAGTAGTTACCTTTATGATAAATAGGATAGGTTGTTACACGCGGAGTAATAAGTGTACCATAACCTGGACCAATTGTAGTATTGAACAGATAATTTATAACCGGTCCTTCAAATGGAATAGCATTCCCTGAATTGTCTGTTATCCAGACAGTATCTCCGGGAGCCCTGATCAACCCGGTATTTGGAATACCTCTTGTTGCCTGCGTGGAATAAACATATTGAACATACCTTGGACGTATATTGGGCAGTTCTAATTCAATAGTGCTATTGCAATCAAAACTAGTTGCATCCGTAAAAATGAAATTGTTTATGTCGTTCCCAATGCAGTATAATGTTGAAGGGGCATCTATTGGAGGGTTTATTCCCAATATCCCTGTACCAATAACAGGAGGACCATCATCAACTTTATAATTTGGAATTGTTTCGGTTTTTGTGCTTTGAGTTACAAACAAATATGAACCGTCAAACCCATCAACAATATAGGGGAACATTCGAATCTTCCACGTACAGTTTGAAGTGTTGCCAGGGTATCCGGAAGGCATTCCAGCAGGTCCATCAGTCATATAAACTTTGGCATTATACGTTCCAGACCCTACGGGAGAATCTTCTATGTAATATTTCTGTGATTTTGTGGCTTCAACACCTTGTATCCATGTTAAATAAATTATAGGCGGTGTGTAATTAATACTATTTCGCAGTCGTGCTTCAACAACAATATTTTGTTCACAAACAATGTTTTGTACCGGAGCACAAATATCAAGTGGTGGAATTGCACCATAAGATCCACTGCTTATATCGTCTGCAACTGGTCTCCAATTATTAAAAGCACTTATACCTGTAAAATCAGGTTTAGTACCATCTGACATTAAAAAACTCCCTACTGCTTTTGAGTATGAGACTTTTACGCTGTTCTTTTCTCCAAATGCTATCGGACCGTTAAGTATTATTTGAACAGAAGATCCAGCAGAATTAATTTGGGAGATTATTGCTGCTGTACCTGAAACAGACCACCCCACCTTACTGATATTTAGTCCGGAAGGCACCGCTTTTATAAATGTTAAAATAAGTGTTTTCTGTCCTAAATCAGTAAACGTGATAGCATAGGTATTCGTTGAAGGAACATCTCCAATAAGAAATGATTGAGAAAACAAACTCCCTAAAGGTAATGATGCAATTGCCAGCAAAGAGATTAATTTTCTTGCTTTTATATCAATAATATTCTTGAATTCAAAAAGTGATGACGTTTCCATGTCAGGTCGTTTTAGTACGAATACAAAATGAAGCCACATTGGCTAAAAGTATGACTTAAAGATAAGAAAAAAGGTTGCATCTTCTAATGAGCAACCTTCCTTAAAAGTTATGGGTTGTTTTTATGAATTACTTGGTCTTAATAGATATTAATTGGGGTGAATTTTTTGTTATTGACAACTATACCCACCATCAATTACTAGGTTTGACCCAGTGATCCACTTTGCCTCATCTGAAAGAAGAAAGATACAGGCATTAGCAATATCCTGAGGAGTGCCAAATCCTAGAGGATGTTTTGATTTTATTATATCTACAGCCCCTTCGGGTAATTCTGAAAATAACTTTTCTACAAGTTCTGTTTGGATAATGGCGGGACTTATACAGTTAACTCTAATCTTTTTTGCTGCAAGTTCAAGCGCCATAGAGCGACAACCTGCCAATAATGCTCCTTTACTGGCGCTATATGCTGTTTTAGCGGATTCCCCAACAATTCCCATCACTGAAGAAATGAAAATGTAACTTGATCCATTTGTGGCGGAATACTGTTTTTTTGATAATATTCTGGCAATCTCAAAACCACTTATAACGTTTGTATCGAATACTACCTGATAATCTGACTTCCGCAAAGCATTCAATGGACGGGTAATATCAATTCCTGCACAATGGATTAAACCATGAATTTTCCCATATCTGCTTAAGGGTTCTTCTAATTCTTTTTCTATTCCTTCAATATTCAATAAATCGAAAGATATAACAGAATGATTTCCTGGCTTAAGCTGCTTAAGTGTCTGTAAAAGGTTATTCTGATTACGACCCATTAATATCAAATTGGCGCCTGACTCTGAGCAAATCTGGCTGCAACTAGCGCCAATACCAGAAGAGGCTCCGGTTATCAGAATGGTTTTATCAATTAAAGAGAATGGGATCATTTACTTAATCTATTTTGTCTTTACCAATAAGCTCCATTAATTTCCTTACGCTCTCAATTCCTATCAAATCTTTTACTTTTACTCTGATTCCAAAATGTTCATCAAGGAATGACATTAATGTTAACGTCTGTAGAGAGGTAATATGCAGAGGACTACTTTCATCAATTTCACTTTCTTCCAATTCAAGTTCAGCTAACAACTTCTTAAAAAAAACTACTTTTTCCATTTTATATTCGTTAAATTAAAATAATTGTAGCTCCCCATGAATAACCCACCCCAAATCCCACTAACAAAACTTTATACCCTGTTTTGACTAGACCTGTTTCAAGGCAATCCTTTAAAGCAATAGGAATGGTTGCTGATACAGTATTCCCGGTTTCTAGCATATTTAAATAAAACTTTGCCGGATCGACTTTCATTTTCTTTCTTAAATATTCAAGCATAAATTTATTGGCCTGGTGGAAAATACAAAAATCGATGGAATCTAATGACTCATTGTTTTTCAATAAAACCTTTTGGACTAGATCCGGGACAATATCCAGTGTGAAATTAAAAATCTCCGGTCCATTCATAAACAAATAGTTTTCAGGTAAATCCTGATTACTAAATTCAATATTTCGCATTCCGCCCCTTTTCACAATAAGATTATCCTTTCCGCTGCCATCTGTTCCTAATTCAAATTTATGGATATTCTCAATGGAAGAAAAAGAAATTAATGTTGCAGCGGCCCCGTCTCCAAATATACTCCGGTTTGATTTATCAGATGGATGAATATGTTTTGAATATGTTTCAGCCATTATTAAAAGTACATTTGAAGCTATATGAGAATTAATCAGGCCCTTAGCAAAGGCCAATCCATAAATGTACCCGGAACAACCAAGATTAAAATCAAATGCCCCGATATCTTTACGGAGCCCAAGCCTGTCCTGTAAGATACATGCTCCGGTTGGTAAAAAATAGTCTGGACTTTGGGTGCAAAGTATTACAAAATCAACTAGCTTTTTGTCAAAACCCTCCAGAAGCTTGTTTGCAGCATTGAAAGCTAAGTCGAGTGCTGTCTCGTTTCTTGAAGTAATATGGCGACTCCTGATACCGATTTTTTCTTCAATCTTATCTGCTTCCCATTCAGGAAATTCCTGTGACAATTTAGCATTAGATAAAGTGCTTGTTGGTAAATAGTATTCGATTGAATGAATGTAAGAGCCCATATTATATAATTAAGTAATTGGCAATTTTTCTGCTACTATGCTGGCTGGATTTCCTGAAACAATTGAGCATGCAGGAACGTCACTTGCCACCGTCGAACCGGCAGATACAATTGCATTTTCCCCGATCGTAACACCTGGAAGAATAAGCGAACGAACACAAATCCAGGCACCTTGCTTAATTATTACAGGCGATACCCGGGCAGGCGTAACATTCCGAAAATGTCCATAAGGATTTGAGTGCGCAATTATAAAACATTCCGCGGTAATAGACGCATTATCTTCAATATATATAAATTCCGGATAAGCATTATCTATAGTACATTGCATTCCGATGAAAACGTTTTTACCTATGTTGACTCCCCTCCACTTATGAAATTTTATCCGTAAACTGTTAAGAGGACAAAAAAACGTAATCCGAAATAGGCAAATATTTACTACTTTTTTCAACAGAAAAACCAATGTGCTCATTCCGCGTCTTCTGGCTGAGTTCCGGATTGTTTTAAGTAAACTCCCGGAATGATCAAAATACGGAATCTCAATTGCAGGCCTGATTTTAAATTGAGTCATAAAATCAGTTTTGATGAGTAATCCCTAATCGTAGTAAAGCAATACTGATTCTTGAAATAGAAATCAAGAAAATCAGTATATAGTGGCAACGCCCTGGCTCCAAGATTTTTTACTTTTAAGTGACTACGTAATAAGTCAGCAAAAAAAAATGATATAAAATTACTTGTTCTTCTCTCAATGGTTCTTGGAACTGAGGACTCGTCGATAAATTCATTCGGATGAATATCAAAAACCAAAGGTTTATGTGTAGTCTTCGTCTCTATGTGCAATAAATAACGCTGCACTTTTGTTAGCCCCGGGGTTAACCTGAGAGTTGTACCCATATATGGTAAAAGAGTCGCGGATAAAGGTATTTCTAAAATTGCCCCTGTGCCTTTTTTTGTAAGATCATTTTGATCAGTCCTGTATGGTTTTCTTGGTGACAAGATCCATTTAAATTTGTTAGCGGCCCCAAAGCTAAGAAAAAAATCAAACCTCTGGGAAGGTACCGAGGAATCAATCCTGTAACCGGCTTCTAATAATGCTAATGGAGTAAATTTATTGATTCTCAATGCGGGTGCTCTAAAACTTATTACCTCCTGACCTGAAAGATCTTCAAGTATCTTCTTGGAGAGAATAAGATGTTGCAATTGTTTGGTATATCCCATAGAATCGAATGTTTCATTTACTTCATGACTATAGCCATGCGAAGCCACCTCATGACCATAAGGAATAACCATTTTTACAACTTCAGGGTATAATTTTACAATATCGATACAAAAGAAAAATGTGGTTTTTATTTTGTACTTCTCATATATATCAAGCAAAATAGGCATTCCTTCCTTCCAGACTTTATACCCTGTTTCCGGCCTTAGTTTATTGAAGTATATTGATGTAGTCTCTACATCATTTGTGATTAAGCAATAATTATTCACTAATCTATTCAAAATTTAAACCGTTTTTAATAATTCTTACGGAAAGACATTCGATCAGAAAATGCACTGACAACTACTTACGAATCCAATTTGGATCAGGGCTTTACTTAAATCTAAGCTGACAATCAGGATTTCCCTTCATTTCTGTAAAACTGACTGGATAGTTTTCCACAAACCAGACCAAAAATTTAGTTGGATCTATTGTCTCCATTTCAATTTGTTTTCTAATTTCAGCAGGGCAAGCTTTATTATCATAGTCTGCTTCTAACTTAATTAATAATTGATCTGCATGACATTGATGTGCATGAGGATATTTTAGGCATTGTTCGTTTATATTTCCAACCTTCAGAGGATTAATGTAGTAATATCTGATCCCAAGTATACCAGCTTCTGAAGCCATAGTTGCTCCCTCAGATATCAAAACAGATGCATTTCTAATTAACTCATGTATATCTTCAGGTTTCATATTTGCTTTATATTGATCTAAATAACTATCATTTAAATCATCCTCAGTAGAAATTAATACCTTACCCTTCTCCGTTAACTTTTTAACTATCTCTCTTTTCTCGCTTAAGGTAATTCTGTTTTTTACATGACTATCATGGTTTGCCGAATAAGAGATGAAACGAATCAAGGCATATGATCCTCGAGTCAAACTATTTATACCATGATTATTATCAATGGTGTCAAAATAATTTGAATTTAAATATAGTTGCTCAACATAGGCCTTAAAGCTTACCTGCTTTTTGCCCATTTTCTTTTTAAAGTAAAATGGAGTTAAAATAGCAGAACAGAAATTTTTATATAAAAAATGGTTCGTACTATTATGTTCGGTATCATCAATTATTATCGAAGGGGCACGATAAATGAATGATAAAAATGAACATGGAACTGATGCAAACCCGAGAAAAATATCAATTTTTCTAAATCTTAAAGCTTTGAAAATTAAGAAAATCGCGTATAATAAATACATAACAGAACGGAAGGCACTGCTTTTCTTAGGTCTTTTGTTGCGTAAAATATGGGTTATTTTGTATGTGTCTAATAAATCATTAATAATTTTTTGATCACGATTTGTAACTATGAATTGATGTCCTTTCCCCTCCATTATTTTAATAAAGTTTTTAAAATAATGAACATGTGCAGGATGGTTAATGTCAATAAATATTGTAATGATCTATTTTTTTAGTCAATAAACTCTCTAAACCACAATTCCAGATGTATCCACTTCCAGATTTCCTGGGAATAATTATTCTTGCCAAGTAAATGCTTGTTATATTTAATAATGGCAGCTTCAGGGTTAATAAGTTTCCTCTCTCTAAACGATTTACTTAATAGAATTTCTTCAATAATATTCTTCCAAACAGGTGTCCTGAACCACTCATCCTGAGGGGTTCCAAAACCAACCTTATCCCGGCGTAATCTAATCTTTTCCGGAACAATACCTTTCATTGCTTCCCTGAGGATTTGTTTTGTCATTCCTCGATTTATAATTAGATCACTTCGGGTAGCCAGAACCTTCTCTACTAACCTATAATCAAGAAAAGGGACCCTTGCTTCGATAGAAAAGCACATTGAATTTCGATCTTCCCATTTTAACAAATGTTCCAATTTGAATTCAAAATGATCCATCAGGGCTTCTTTTAGACTATTTGAGCCATACAAATTAGTTGATATATTACTCTTTTTCTTGAATTGTTTTTTAAAGCCTGGATTTAGTGTCCCATTATCAATAAGGCGAACGCTTGTTCTCAGTCTCTCAGGAAGTATTAAGTAGGAAAATGATTTAATCCCATAGAAACTTCTGTGTATTATCATATACCTGAGCATTTCTGATAATAATTTACCAATTTTCAGGTTTCGTATCAGATCTTTAAAGAAAAACCCAAAAAAATATTTATAGCCTGCCAGTTGCTCGTCTGCACCTTGTCCATCTAATGTGACAACTACCTTACCCTTAGCTAATTCCATAACTTTGTACTGTGCATAAGGAGAAGTACTTGGGAATGGCTCGCCATGAACTTTAACAAATCGCTTTAAATCCCTTGCTAATGCTTCTGAATTTGGGTTGGTATGGTACATATTACTGAAGGAACCTTTATACTGATCTATAAATTCGCTTTCATCTCCAATTTGTCCCTTATCATACACAGCAGAAAAGGTGCTTACCTCAATATGAAGTTTATTTGATATAACTGAAACAATTGTAGACGAATCTAATCCCCCACTCAGGCAAACTCCCACAGGTACATCACTTCTTAAATGAAGATCCAGTGCTGATGTAAGCATATTTCTAAAATCATCTGGACTTTTAAATCCCTCTGCTTTTGAAACTCTTTCTTTTAAATAGTACCATTTTTCGCCACCATTCAACTTTTCTAATAAAGGGGCGCCGGAATGTATCAGAAATTTATGACCATGCTGTAACTTCTTTATTTCACTGAAAAATGTACTCTCTGTCTGGTCTGTTCTGTTGAAGATTAAAAAATCAAAAATTGTCTGCTTATCCGGGGTAGGCTTAATATCAAGCAAGGATAAAAGTGGGGGGATTTCTGAACAAAATGCAAAGTAGTCAGCTGTCTGTAAGTAATAAAATGGTTTAATCCCGTATCTATCTCTTGCAATGAATATTGTTTTCTTACTTCTGTCAAATATAGCCAGAGCCCACATTCCATTAAATCTGTGCATACAGGCTTCTCCCCAATGAATATAAGCATTTAACAGAACTTCGGTGTCACTCTGAGAATAAAATACAATTCCTTCATTTTGAAGCTCTTCACGTAATTCTATATAATTATATATTTCCCCATTAAAGACTATAACGTAACGATCATCAGCAGAAATTCGGGGTTGATGTCCCGCACTCGTCAAATCAATAATACTAAGACGTACGAAGCCAAAACCCACGTTGTTTTCAAGAAAGACACCATCATCGTCAGGTCCGCGATGTTTCATTATTCTCATCATTTCGCGAATAGGCGCTTCTTTTACTATCCTATCGTCAAACCTTATTATACCACAAATACCGCACATCGATTTATAACGAAAAATTTGTAACCCTGTAAAGACAATTAAATATTTGCTTAACTAAGAACTTGAATTCTTTTTTAATACTTTTTTATAAACTTCGACTATCCTTGATGCCACTGTTTCAGAATCAAGACCCAAGTCAATTATTCGATCTCGCCCAGCAGTAAAAATAGATTTTTCACGGTATTCAATAGCGAGTTCTATTTTTTTCGTAATATCCTCAGGTTTGAAGTTTGTGATAAAACATCCTCTTGTCTCTCCCAGCACCCATTCTACATCTCCAACATTCGTAGTCACAATTGGACAACCACATGCCATAGCTTCTTTAACTACATTTGGGGAGCCTTCATGTAAACTACAAAGAATCACCGTGTCCGATGCATTAAGGTAAATTTTAACATCACTATTAGGTACATTTTTAAGAAAATGCAGAATATACTTTTCATGATTCCCCAATAACGAAATTGACAATTGGGCTAATCTATAATTCTTTTCAGAACGCTCCGGGTCAGCCGGAAAAAGAATATGTTTCTTCTCACTATTCCAATTTAAAATTTTTTGACATTCAAGTCTACTTAAGTATCCCATCATATTGATATTAACTCCGTTCGGAATTACTTCAACGTCATGCAGCCGCAATCTTTGATTCATTTCCAGTGACTTAACAATAGTTTGCGTCCAAAAATGTTTGTAAAAAAAAGAAATAAAAAATCTTGAGAATTTATCAGAGATAACATCACTCCCCATTAAGGATACGACTAGTGGACCAGCTCCTGCAAGAGCTGCAACGTATGAAGAGTAAGAGTAGTGTGAATGAACAATATCAAAGTTGTTTCTTTTAAGAAACTTCCGTAGAATCCAAACATGTTTAATGTACGACCAGGGTCCTTTTCCCTTAATTAAAAAAAACTCTATAACAGCTCCCTTAACTTCTAATGACTGACTCTGATTTAGAACAATCGGGCTAATCCCTTCTTTGGCATTTCCACTACATACAAAAAGTACTTTCATCTTGAATACAACGATTTACGATAGAGCGGGCATATTCTTCCTCTAAGACACTCTTCCCTTCTACCAATTCAAACTTATTATGTTTAGTTCTAAGCCAATAAAAATCCGAATAAGTAAGTGTAAAGCTCCCAAAATAGAGACATTGAAATTCAATCAGAAAGAAAGATTTCCCATTATATCCTATGTCAAGGCTTGCATTAGGTACATCCAAAATATTGATGCACAAATTAGCATATTCCAGAATCCCTTCCGGAATTTCCCTGGAAAAAACTCTTATTCCACTACCGCTCGCTCTAAAATCACCTTTTCTTGTCCCACGCTTTAATACATAATATTTATCTCCAAATATCAATACCTTAAAATCCCCATTCAAACCTTCAATATATTGTTGAACTAAAAACTTCTTTCTATGCCTACTCTCTCTTATATATCCTTTATATTTTAAGCTTCGACCATATTCCCAAAACTCACGTAATAAATTAGGAGTTTTAGATATTTTTTTGATCTTTCGCGCAAGGTTTACTTGGTTTATTATAATACCAACTCCCCGGCTCATTGCCCCGGCAGCTCTTTTGTAAACTAAAGGAAAGTTTAACTCAGACCTTATCTTCTTAATTTCTTCATAGGACCCATAAATGGTAGTTGGTAAATCAATTGCTTCTGAGTTAAATTGATGGCGCACCAATTCCATAAAAACTTTATTATTGTTTGCTCTTAAATATTTATATGAAGGAATTACTTTAGCCCTGGATAATTCTAAATGGAATATAATGTCCTCAATAAAACTCTTATAATAATATCCGGTGTCTTCTGAAGAAGTATAAATGACAATTTTATCTGGCCAAAAAGCATTGGGATAATTAATTACATCCGAGAATTTTACAAACATTATTTCAAACCCAAACCCTGAAAAATACTTCTTTAACAGATCTTTGTCCATTCCGGAATTATAAGGTACAGCATTATATTTCGATTCAAAATTTCCTTTATAATCTGTCAAAGCGTAAATAGTTGTCATAAAGTTTAATTTACTGCAATATGGAACAAGGTAAACTTACCACTTATTGTAAACTTTCAAATATTATTTTTTTCAAGCTCTTTTATTTCAATATGGTTTAGCCATCCTGGGGCTGGGGTAAATTTTAGATTCGGCAGATCATCGAAGGAAATTTGCTCATATCCTGAGACATCAATATTTTGTAATAAGTTGAAATCCTCGAAATTCCCATTAAAACTAAAAAACTCATTCAAGAACACCGAGTTTTTCAATTGAGGAATACCTCCCCATTCAAATCCCATTATTCTAGCCGTACAAATATCATTTAGAACCGGATTTTGTGATAATGTAATTAAGCCTGCAGCTTTGGGGATGGGATTTAAAGGACCATCTCCTTCCCCTGCAATTATTCCATCACCTATGCAAATATATTTTCTTACCCGCGATTTTACTTCTACGCCCCCTTTAGTAAAAAGCAATAAATAATTTAGATCTAATATTGACCGCCAAAGCGTATCGTTTCCGAACCAATCGCCATTGACCAGAAATAAAGCCTTTCTTTCAGATTCATTTAAACCTGAATTTAGTTTAAAATCTTTCCGAAAGAACCTTTTAATAAGCAACGAATTGATAGATTTTCCAATATTCCATAATAATTTTGATCTACCCTGTAGAAATACATTTGCTCTGGTTGAAATAGTCTTCAAGAAGATATCTTTATCATCAAATTCGTCTCCACCGGATTTTATTGATCCCCGTCGAAAGTGTGGTATCCACGCTTTTTCGCCATTAATCCCAATCAGATTTTTCATAGCTATGCTTATCCCTGCTTTTTTATGCGTTTTAATCTTAGGGATATTAATAAAAAGATCTGATTGTAAAACTGTGTTAGGAATGTGGTAATAATGATTGCCTGTTTTACTTATTTGGGCGGATGTCTCATTAATTCCATAACCGGGAGCCCCAAATTTTTTAAAATCCTTTGCGATTGCCTGAAGAAAACTTCTATTTAAATGTAGTTTGGAATAACCTGATGGGTCCCCGGTACTTGAAACGGTGGAAAAGAATCCATTACCTTTTTGAACAGCAATTTTATGTCTTAAATCAATAATTTCAAGGTTAAGAGAGTAGTTTCTGATATAGAAGTCATCTAATGCTTTTAATCCGGTTTGTTCTAGTATTTCATCAAATATAGCACCTTGAATAGGGATATCTGCAATTACAATTCTGAATTTAATTTTATCCTTTATCTGCAATAGAAATAAATAGTCAATTATTGGCCTTATAATACTCCCATGTGTCATCAGACAGGATTTATTTAAAAATCTATTTGTTTCCTGGTAAACCAGGTTTGGCTTAATTAAGGCAATCTGACCTTCGCTAATTAAACCCCTGAATGGATTCCATTGAGCTGTTCCGATATTTGCATTATCATAACCTGAACTTATAAACAGATTCCTTATCTTTTTGTAAACACTATTAGCTGGGTCCAACTTGTCAAATAATCCACAAAACTCCGGATAGTTATTGTCAGGATGAAATGGAGCATCCGGATATTTTGAAAAGTTATCGATGTTAAACGCAAAATCTATTTTATCTGATTTCATCTTTAGAATTCTATTTACCTGTGAGTCAAAGCCAGGTTATTCAGAAACCTGGATATTAAGGGAGCAACTTTAATATAATTCGTGTTTTGCTCCATCCAATTGTATCCATTCTCGGAAATCCGGTCAGCTAATTCTTTATTATTAAGCAAAAGCTCAAAACCTGATACCATGCTATTTATATTCTCCGGTTCAACAATTATGGCATGTTCTTCATTTTTAAAGTGTTTTGGAATGTCTCCTGTGCTTGTTAACAAGACTGGTTTCTTACACGCAAAGTACTCACTTAGCTTGGTAGGAAATCCTGCTTCAGCAAAGATCCCATTTGGTCTTGTCAAAGCAAGTATCTGGCAAGAATTAAGTAGATCGGGTATTCTGGTATGAGAGACTAAGCCTGTAAAGGAGATGTTTTCCAGCACACCTTCATTAAGAGCAAATTCCTTTAGCGATGGAATTAGTGATTTGTTATTTGTAAGATCCCCTATTATTAACAAGTGAATATTTTTATGGGTCCTGCATAAAATACTGAAACTTTTTATCAAATCCAGAACCCCATCTTTTTTTGTTGGGGTACCTGTATAGCCGATAGTAATTTTGTTTATAATGTATGGCGTAACATTGTGACTTTCAAATTTTTTAGGGTCAATTAAATTAGGTACTATTAATATCCCTTTAATAATCTTTAGCTTATCTGTTAAATAAACCTTCATATAATTCGTAAGTACAATGTACCCATCAGCATATTTTACTAAATATTTTAACCCATAATAGAAACTGTACCACTTTATTAAGGATAACGAAATGAATCTTGTTTTTGGTTTTTCGTAGAACTCCGGAAGTATAATTATAAGCTTTTTTTGAAAAACACTTTTAGTGATAACATACAATAGCGTTTTTACAAAATCCGGATCACAAATTATAATGTTATCGAGGTCATTTTTGAGAGCTTTTTTAATAAGAAGAATTAATGGCAATATCAACCCACTTATATTATCGATAATTTTGCCAATATAGCTTTTTGGGTGATTAATATATCCAAGATGTCTATAATGAACTCCGTTTATAATTCCTCTTCTGGATAAATTAAAATCAATTCCATTTCCGTATGAATTACCTGTTGGTAATACTACTTCTATGTTATGATTATAAATAGCTAAACCACTTACGAGGTTTCGGGAGAAATTCGCCATTGCCCCACCGAATGGGAAATTAGAGTACGAGATAAATATTGTTTTACGAATTTCGCCCATCTCTTCTACTTCACAAACAAGAATACGATATTACATCAGACATATTAAATAACCGGCTTAATTTGCAACATAGAATTTGGCATTAAGCCTAGGTATTTGGTCTTAGATAATTGTTTAGCTGCCACTCTACGAAAGCTTTTTTATTGTCTGAAACATTAAGATATATATAGTAATAGAAGAAAACGGCAAAAATAATATACCTCATAATATATGGGTTTGAATACAATCCCGTGCAAAAAGAAGCTGTTAGTAAAATTGAAACAAAAACTTGCTTTGTAAAGAAATAGACAACTTTTGCACTTGCAAAAAGAAAGAAAAACATTCCGACCCAACCCCATTGCATAAGTATCATTGAAAGAGAATTTGGTCCGACTGCATACCCATGTCTTTGAATTCTGTACTCACTGTTCAAAACACCATTACCAAACGGCCAATTAAATGATTGCTCAAGGCCCCTGTTAAATTCCTCAACTCTGTTTATTCTCTCTAATCCTGTTACCAGTGTATATTCTTTATCCTTTTCATCTATGTTTCGATTTATTTTAGACTCCATAAAATCAGAAGTAAAATAAAAGTTTATACAAAGTGCAACAACTAAAAAAATAGTGGCTGTGTAAAATGGATTTATCACTTTACTTTTTCTGTAAAGAAAAAAAGAAATCATTATTAGAAACAGGGCAAGGAACCCACTCGTGGAAAAAGTGGATATAATCGACATTACAAGAACAATGATATATCTGTCTATTTTAAATTTATTCCGAAACAACTGAAAGCACAAAACAAATATTAATATACATGAAAATGCTCCCGGTTCCCACATAAATCCACAATTTCTATTTCCTGCCCAACCACTAAACATATAAACAAATATATACCAGCCTCCTGCTTCATACTGCTCATCCTGTGTCATAAAATCTAATTTGTCGGATATTGAAAAAAACAATCCCGGGAAAAGTAGCTGAATACTGAAGAAAATAAGCCCGATTATGGATAAGACGTAAACGTATTTAACAATTTTATCAAAGAAGTGTATCCCTATAATCTTCACTATAAGGTAGGGCATAAGGATTCTTATTGTTACACCTGTTAATGTAATAAAAGAAATGTTTTGTTTTGTATTGACAGCCCAGGCAGACATGAAGTTTATTGCAAACCAGACTATTAAAACATAGAATAGAAAAGGGTCCAATTTATTCCTCCTAATAAAAAACAGGACTAAGAGAAATAGAAAAACCACTGAGGTGAAAGTATCGTTTTGGGTAAAAATAGAAGAAGAACTTAGATAAAGAATAAAAATAGAGATACAAATAAACGAAATACCTGAACTTTTAATCCACTTGAGCATTCTCTAAACTTTTTTAAATTTTATACAAGTTCTTTGTAACAATCAAGATATTTTTCAGCAACAAACACAGGGTCATTTCTCTTTATTGCTACTTCCCTGGCGGAAAAACTTATGCGAGATTGTTCTTCTGATTCTGATAGAATTTTTGCGATACAGTTTCCAAGTTCAATAATATTTCCTTCATCAACCAGAAATCCAGTCACTCCATTATTAATCAAAGATGATATGCCACCTGTTGAATAAGCAACGGTTGGAACGCCAACAGCCATGGCCTCACACAAGGAGTTAGGACTGTTGTCCGAATAAGAAGGTAATACATATACTGATGTATGTTGCAAAAGAACAGCAATTTGTTGGGAATTTAAATTTCCTAACCAATTAATATTATTTTCTAATCCCAGTTGAATTATCAGCACCTTGATTTTAGCAATATAGTCAGAATCACCAGTTCCGATAAGATTCAATTTTGTATTTGGAAATTTATTATTAACAAGCTTGAATGCTTTTATCAGGTCAGTAACCCCTTTCCTCTGCATTATTGACCCAATGAAAGTTACGGATTCAGTGCCAACTCCTTCCCACACAGTATCAAAAAAACATCTTCCAATAGCCTCAGGCAAATAAAATATTTTTGCCTCTGGATTAGTTGAGCTTACAAATGATCTATCCCAATCTGTTCTACAACCAAAATTCAGTCCGTTTTTTACTGAACTCTTTTCCACGTACTTTTGTAAATAAAAATAGAAACTAGGTGTGAACTTAACCAGGTCATTAATGATTCCCTGGATACTTATTATTGAAGGACATTTTTTATAGCGATTGGCGACTAACGAATAACAGTTCTCAGTACCATGAGCATGAACTATATCGGGATTTATATCATTCAAGAGATTTAAAATTCTCCCAACAAGAGGAAAATACCAAAATAACACATCGATTCTAAATATAGATGGAAACCCCTTTTTTATAAATGGAATTTGATATTTAAGTATATGAAATTTGATTCCATTGTCTGATATTTGAATATTCTTGTTAATCTGAGCCGTATAAGTAACTATATGGAAATCAAGATCACTTCTCTTTCTTAACTCATTAGCTAGGTTTACTAACCAGAGTCCGTTTCCTTTAACTTTTCGGTTTAACTTAATACCGTTAATGTGATCAAGAGGATAGGGACACAACCAAACTAATTTCATTTTAACCATACTTTCAATCATTCTAACTATCCGACTCTTTTGCTATGGTTCTTTAACAGAATTCATAGTGATTGAAAGAACGTATTATATTGTACATCAAACCTATAATTTTCATTTACTGCCACGCAATGTGACGAAATTTCTTCATAATTACTCTTTAATTTGTTTAAGATTCCGGGGATTTCCATCCAATGGTTAAAAACAATTCCTGCCTGAGAAATCAACTCTTTCATCCCTGGTGTATTGTAAGCAACGACTGGTTTCCCTGATTGTAAGAAGTCGTATAACTTCCCGGCTGAACCAGCAGCATATTTTAAATTATTATTAATCGGCATAAAACCTACAAATCCAATATCGCATGACTGAAATGGAATGATTTTATCTTTATTGTTGAAAAGCTTTTCAGAAATAAATATTCTTCCCGGGAGAGTATTTTGCTTGTCTAACACATATTTTCTGATATCATTGTGTGGAAACCAGCCATGTAAAACCAAAATAAAATCGTCAGCCCACTTATCTACGGAATTTACCAATTCAATCACCCAGTGTTCTTTAATTAAAGATCCAACACATAGAACAATTTTTTTAGATTTTGGGATATTGAAAGTCTCCCTGAAATAATCTTTATGTTCAACCGTGGCTTGCGAAAGTGGTGAATTATATACTATTCTAAATTTCGCATGATTTTGTTTTAAATCCAACGCCAAATAATCTCTTCTGAAAAGATCCTGGGTGAAAATATATTTAGCTTTTGTGGAAAAACAGCGCTCAAGGAATTTCATCACAAGATCCTTTATCCTTCCTTTCTTCGGTTCAAAAAATTCGAGCGAGTGGTAAATTAATTTCCCGGAAGTAAAAAGGCAGGTTATTCCACCTCTGATTAAACCAGAATAATCAAACCCGATTATCCAGTCGTACTTTAAATTTCGAAAAAATGTCTTTCGAAAAACAATATCATCTATTACCTTTTTCCTGTTAATTTCAGTAATAATGAAAGTTATATTGTATCCCGAAAAATCAGGCAAAGGAAATCTTATCTGATCTGGTTTTTCTAAATAAAGGTCCACAGAATATCCTTTAGACTCCCAAAACAAAGCTGAATTTATAACACTTGTTGATATGCCTACCCAGCTGAATTTGCAAATAATTGCAATTGATCTCAACTTCCTAACAACTACTTAATTCGTTAAGCTTACTGATTATATACTCAGATGACTCTTTGCTCAATCCCAATCCGCTGGGTAAGTAAAACCCATTCCGTGACAACTTTTCTGCTATTGGATATCTCTCACCTATAAACATACCCATATTTTTAAAAACAGGTTGTTCATGCATACACCAGAAAAAAGGTCTGGTTGCTATAGCGGCGACATTTAATTCATTAACAACATTTTCACACAATATTGGGGTCTCTGCAACAAGTCCAAATACCCAATGGATATTTTCAGCAAATTCAGTTTTTCTTAATGGAAGCTGAAATCCTTTTATCCCTTTCAATCCTACCTCATATGCTCTTCCTATTTCTCTCTTTTTAATAATATGTTCATCTATCCTCTCAAGCTGAGCCAGTCCTAGTGCTGCCTGCATGTTCGTCATACGATAGTTCCATCCTAATTCATAATGGATGAATCGTCTTCCGGAGGGTTCAAATGCCAGGTTTCGAAGTTTACGGCAACGTTCAGCAAGTATCGGGTCGTCAACCATAACCATTCCTCCTTCGCCTGTTGTTATATGTTTATTCGGATAAAAGCTGAATGTACTTATGTCTCCAAATGAACCACATTTCTTTCCTTTATATGTTTGCCCATGCATCTCTGCAGCATCTTCAATGAGTAAAAGTTTATTTTTTTTGCATAGTTCAAGAACCGGATCCATGTCAACAGGTAACCCATATATATGAACTATCAATATTGCTTTTGTTTTGGAGGTGATCTTTTCTTCTATCCTGGTTACATCCATGTTCCATGTTACAGGATCGCTATCTACTAACACAGGCATAGCTCCAGCCCGAACAACTGATTGTGCCGGAGAAATAATTGTAAAAGTGGGCATTATTACCTCATCTCCCGGGCCAATCCTCAGAGCTTGAACGGCTATATCAAGTGCTCCCGAACCATTTGCCACAGCAATCCCTTCTTTACGGCCAATATAATCTGCAAATTTTTCTTCAAATTGCTTAATGAAAGGTCCTTCGGATGAAATCCAGCCGGTACGGATACATTCTAACAGATACTTCTCTTCATTGCCATCAAGAAGAGGGGTGTTTACCGGGATGAAATTCATTGTCTGATGTTTCTGAGTAATTGATGATTAATCTAAGCAATGAGCGGAGAACGGAGAGCGTAGAGAAAGTAGTCTTTCAGATCACTTTACGCTCTACGCTCTACGCTGTTGATGCTTTCAAATAGCTTTAGCCTATTTTCTTTAGTATGAAATTTACTCCCCACGTATTTTCTGAAGGTTCAAGCCCTGTTAAAAATTCTTCGGCTTTTAACATTTCAAAGCCGGTAAGTTTTGCCAATAACTCAATTTCAGGTATTGAAAAGTGACGCATGGGGTGTTTTTCCTGAAATTCATTCCACTTATCTGAGTTTTTTTCACTTACCAGGATGGTGTAATTTACATCCACTACATTTTTATTAGTGTGCATTTCCGGTTCTGCAATGCGGACAACACTTATATCTTTATTTTCAACTTTTTTAATCCGTGTTTCAGGTTTAAGATGGTACACAGCAGGTGAATACCAAACATCGAATATAAAAAGTCCACCCGAATTTAAATTTTTTGAGGCATTTCTGAAAACCATTTCTAGAGAGGCATTTTCGATTATATAGCTTATAACGTGAAATAAAGATATCACCACATCGAACTTTCGATCCATCTCGAAATCTATAATATCAGCCTGTTCGCACTTTAAACCACGAAGTTGTGCCTCCATGACCATTTGTTCACTTCTTTCAAGCCCATAAATATCGTACCCTAGTTTTTGTAGTATCAATCCATGCATGCCTGTACCTGAACCAAATTCCAGTATAGTTTTAGCTTCTGCAGAATATTTTTGAATACAATCAGACACATAGTTGGCTTCCTCATTATAATCTTTGTTGCCATAAAGCAGATCGTAATATTTGCTGTAGAGATTGAAATTGTAATCCATCATTTAGATTAAGGCTGAGGTTCTGGAATAAAATAAAAGTCACAAGATTTAGAGCAGAGAGCGTTGAACGGAGAGCGTAGAGTTAGCTACTAAAGGCACCATTTGTCAGAATTGTTAATCATTGATATCAGCATTTTACGAACTTCACCATATTCGTTCAAAAGAGTTTCATGTGTCTCTTTTTGAAGGTATTTGCAGTCTTTGGAATAGTCGAGCCAGGTCTCTGTTTCATTCTCTTCACCTAATGAGTCTGTCAGCTTACTAACAAATGATTTCTCATATCTCCTTCTTGCCCACGATTCCGCAATATTTGATGTTACAGATCGTGATGAACGACGCATCTGGTCAGTTAAAGAATATTTTTCTTCCTTTGGAAAACTTTTTGATATTTCAAAAATCTCCATAGCCAGTTTATATGCTTTCTGATATACAATTAAATCTTTAAAACTCTCTATCTTACTCATTCCTGATCCTTCTAACTATACTTCTCTCTCTACGCTCAATGCTTTACGCTCTACGCTTTAATCTCCTGGTCTCTCAATTTACCTTAGATCCCTTTCAGCTTCTAAATTTTACCTTCAAACCTCGTTTTATCCTTTTCTCCACAGTAAGGCCCTTGTTTTATTTCTATCATTTCAGTTTCTTCCAATATTTCAAATCCGTGTCCGCCTTCTGATAATAATATTACATCTCCCGTTACGAGAGTGTAACTTTCAACGAATTTTTGTTGGTTTGAATAAAAATCGACCCTGATTTTGCCTTTTCTGATAAATAATGCTTCCTTGGTAAAATGCACTTCTCGTTTAACACTATTGTGAACATGTGGTTGAATAATCTTCCCTGCGAGGTGCTTCATGAAAGCCATTTGTTGCGAAAAATCGTCAGGAGTGAAGAAATGAATGCCTGGCTCAGAATAGCTATTTGAAATAATTATTGCAAGCAGCTGACTATCGTGTTTTATCTCCTTTACCATTAAATTTTTCTTATTTTCATGATATGATCAAAATCGTTATGAAACATCAATTTAAGCCAATCTTTAAGCACCGTTTTACCTGGATTGTACCCCAATTACTTTTAAAATCTGGTACAATCGAACCGAAAGAAATCAACTTCTCTGGGACAAAAATATTCCTGGTAGATTCCGACTAAAAATTCTTTCTATTATTGGACCTCTTTCCTTCTGCCACGAATATTTGCCTGCCTGTAATGTATTTAATATGAGCTTTTTCATTGAATCAGACCCTTAATTTTTTATGGCGTTAATACATTATCTGTAAATAGAAGAAACGATTAAAGCTCCGGAAGCCGATAATCAAAATAATTTTCTTTCAAGACCCATTTCAACAACGTCGGTGATTTCTTAACTATTCCCTGGTGAAAGTTGTATCCGGCTCTTTCCATAGCCTGAAATCTCGTGTAAAGCATTTCCTTCTCAATATTTGATTCTCGTTGAATAAATACTTCGTTTTTTTTAAAAATAGTACTATAAAGGAGCTGAATAAAATGTTTAGTCTTTCGTTTAATGTCAGCACTGCCTAATCTGGTTTTGATCCCGCTATTTCTTCTTATTTCAGAGTAAGAATTACAAATACCCTGATAGAAATATCGTTTATCAAAATATCCCAGCGTCATTCTTTCAGCTGGTACATCATGGTAAACCAAAGCTTTTGGATTATATAAAGCTTTATAACCCTTCTCAATTGCTTTTAGAGACAAACCAGTTTCTCCATCTCCCTGAAACATTTGTAAGTGAGCCGGAATGCAGTCTGGATGAAAACCACCCAATTCTAAAAAGACTGATTTACGGATTGAAAAATTAAGCCCCCAAACATAGATTGGATCAATTTCTATAATGTTATTACCTAAATCAAGTAAGCTCAAACAGCTACACTCCTTTCCTCCATAAGGAGTTCCATTCCAAAAATAGGAAACCCATTCTGGAGGATCTTTTTCGTATCTAGGCATATTCGGACCCGTCATTAATGATATATCAGGTCTTGAAGACATAGTTTCAAATACTGCTTTCAACCACGTATCAGATAGTTCCACATCATCATCTAAAAAAGATAATATTTCGCCTGAAGCCTCCTCTGCACCCTTATGGCGCCCAGTTAGCAGGCCTGGAACAGAATCATAATAGTATTTAAAATGAGCCCTATTTGTTTCCCAGTATTTGCAGATTTTATTTGTTTCGTCTATTGATCCATTATCAACTACAATTATTTCAAAATCGATATTGGATTTTTGGTTAAAAATCGATTCCAATGCTTTTGATAAAACAGGAGCTCTATTTAATGTAGGGATTATTATTGAAATTTTTAAGGTTTCCTTAACCATTCAGTGATCTTTTTTTGGATAGAACTTTTAAAATCTTGTTTAATAATATGATCGGAATTTCTTGTTTTTAAAGTGTTTACATACCAGTTAAATAGTTCTGGATGTATATATTCATTCCCATTATAAAGATTAATATTGACTGGAATCTTAACTGTGTTTTTTATGAACAAAAACATATTTTGTTTATACCACCATTCTATTTCAGAATTATTCCAAAATTTATCTCTAAAAATATCACAACAGATATAATTCAACTTTTCAAATTTATTAAACCAGTATTTAAAAGGCTGTTCATTTAAATGGTTTTCACCGGTCTGACCTGGAACAGCTGCAGAAAATACTATTATATCCGACACTAATGTTAGGTTAAAGATAAACTTTTCAGCATTTTGTTCTGAAATGTGTTCAGCTACTTCGAGACAGACACAAAGATCAAAATTTCTATTTGATAGCCTTTCTGTTGTTTCCAAATTTATCGCACTAAAATGTTCTTCTTTAAATAATAAATCGGTTCTTTTTATATGGGGACCGTCCAATCCTTTTATATCATTTATGTCGTATTCCTCAAAAATGTTTAACCAGGTACCTATTCCACATCCTACATCTATAACCGATTTAGGTTTTAATAAATTGATAATAAATGGGACCAGGATTTTAGCTGACTTTGTGTTAAATTCTGAACCATAATGATGTAACAATCTATTCATCGAAGTCTCAAAATTGAAGATAAAAATTTGCTTTTTATGAATATTTTTTAAAGTAATTCCCAACTCCATTTGCATAGTAAATGCTCCTTTTATCAATGTATTTAGCAAATAAAAAGGAGAAAAAGATAATTACAATAAGTGTTGTAAGCGTAGCGAATATCTTTCCTTGAAGTGTATTATTATGTAATACTAAAAAAGATGTCAAAGAACATAGTATTGGCAGATGAATTAAATATGAACTAAATGAAATATCTCCTAACCAGAAAGGAATTTTAGATGCAAAAATTTTTTTATAATATTCATTCCTCAAAGTGATATATATAATAAAACTGCTTAAAACTAAGTTGTGATATATTGCGGGAACTAACATGAAACTTAATATAACTCTACTGTAAACGATTATTAATAAACTCAAAATCAATATTAAGAGTTTGAAATTGTGAACTCCGACTTCGAATTTTTTAAGTTTATTTATAATACTGTTACTATTTGTTGAAAAATCAAAATCGCATAGGACATGACCTATAACAAAAGCACACAACCACAAAATCTTTAACTTAAGTAAAATAATGATTATGATAAAATATAATAAATATCTCCGTGAATTATGCCGAATAATACCAAAAATGCTGAAGGTAAAAAGCGAGCCTAAGAATTCATTTTGAATTGTCCATAACACATCATTATAAGAACTAACAGATTTATATCTAAAGAATGAATCATATAAAGCTGATTTGATCGCTTTGATAAAGTTAGGTTCAAATGTATAAAAAGAATTTAGCCAACTATTAGAATCCGAATATGGACTTCCAAGAGTAAGTGCCAATTTATGACTATTAATTAATCCAAATTTCAATAAAAAGTATGCTAACAACACTGAAAATAATACTGGAATAGCTAACCGGAAATATCTTTTTGAGAAATAGCCTATTAAAATTTTATCATAATTTTCGCCCTTTTTAAAAAATAAAATTGAAATAACATAAGAACTTAGTAACCAAAAGATCCAAACAGCTAATTCTCCATCTAGAAGTTTATCTATTGAATTAATGATAAAAGACTTAACTATTCCACTTACTGCTAACTTATTAATTTCTAAATACAAATGTTGTTGTTGAATTAAAAAACAAGTAGCATTTAGATGACAAAATATAACAATTAAAGCGGCAATACCCCGTAAGCCTTCTAGATATTTTATTTTATGCATTATTTGAATAAATCAATTCTTGGTTGATGCTAAATTTAAATTTGGATTTTATAAGAAAAAGAATTGATAACTAAATATGGATTTTATTGACAAGGTCCTGACGGCCCTCTTAATCAATGAAATTAACATTCTACGAGTTTTTAACTTTTGTAAAAAAATATTCGTCCGTGAGACATATCTGTATGCAGTTTTAAATTCTTCCTGCCAGTTTTTTTTTGACAATCCTTCCTTTTTCAATATTCTAGCCCACCTAAGATGAAAATCAGAATGAGCTTTTCTAATACTTATTGGAATTTGATTAACATAAAATCTAGTTAATAATCGCTCTGTGTTAAACTTCGTTTCTGTTTCAATTTCAGCAAAAACTTTTTTTAATAGAATGTGTTGGGCGAGATAATGTGTAGCCCTAATTCTCCCCGCAACGGCAATTTCTAAACGTTTATTTTCATAGTCTAAATAATAAGCTATCTTCTGTAAAGCTTCATCATAGGTATTAAAACACTCTATTTCTTTTCCAACTTCAAAAAAATCTTCGATCCCATTAACATATTCACAAAGCAAAAAACCACCATTCATTGTTATATCAAATATTTTTCCCTTAAGTTGATTCCCTTTTCCATCATACGATTTTGTGAAACATATATTTATCTTACTAGAACGAAATATTTGTGCCATTTCATCGTCTGAGACAAATCCATTTCCCCATCCATTGCCAAATGCTGTAATAGCGATGCCATCTTTGAGCAAACGATTTACTAAAACATCTCTGTCTGCAACATTTTTTGAGCCTACAAAACTCACCTCGTAGGATGAATTTGTTGGAGATATTTTAAAGTCCTCGGGTTCGCAAGTAACAAGTACTTGATAGGCAGTTGTCCCAAGCTCTCGATATATTGGGACCGAAGCCTTATCAACAGTAAAAATATAATCCATATAGGGAATCCACCATCGAGAATAATTTTCAAACCTACATTCATCATCAAAGAACCAGCCAATTACATATGCTCCTAAATTTCTTATTTCCTGAAAAGTTTCCTCTAATATTTCATACGTCATTGTTGGCCATAGAACATACTTGGGAGAATGCTCCTTTACTATCTCAATTATTCTTCTATTAGTTTGAATCACCCCTATTTCAACATATGCTTCTGCAACATTAAACCTGATTACCTTATTAAAAGTTTTGTCCAAAGGTAAGGCAAAATGAATTTCCTGATCAAAGAATATACACATACCAAGTTCCTGTGCAAAAGGTAAAAGTTTAACGTTTGCACATCCTTTTTGCATTAATAGTAGAATTGTTTGATCAATCATTTGTGACTGTTTTTAATCAAAGACTCATCTACGTCGAAGCCCATTAAAATCAGAGGATGATTTATTGCTTTATGATATGAGTTATTTAATTTGTTAACCCACCTATATTCGCTATGATATCTATCAAATTGGATTGGCTCTACGTTTTCTGAGACCAAATGACAACAGATATTAATTGTATGAATAACTGTTTCCATAAATTCATTTTTTTCAAAAATTGTTTCTTCGACTGATATAATTTTCACAAAATAACAATCAAGATTTGTTTCTTCTTTCGCTTTTCTTATTGCTGCCGCTTCAATGGTTTCCATCTTATGAATTCTTCCACCAGGAAACCAAAATTGCCCTTTGGCAGGCTCATTTTCCCTTTTAAGCAACAGACATTTGTTGTTATGTATGATTAGCAAGTCGACACAAGCTATTGGTACAGACCTTAATATATTCTTATACTCCTTCTCGGGAATATACATATCAGAAGACTTTTGTGATAACACTATTTAAAAATTCAAGACGTTCATCATTAACAAATTGATTATTACCAATATAAAATCCATTTTCATGAACAATCTGAGCATTTTTGAAATCATTTGCATTTCCAAATTTCGCAAAGCAAGGCTGGTTTAATAAATTACCACTTATTATAGGGCGTATTTCTATTTCTGCATCGTGAAATGCTTTTCTTAATTTGTTTTTATCACTGGTGGATTTAAAGATAAATGGTAAACAAAAAGATGAAATTCCATTATTATCAACTAGGAAAACCTTATCTGTGATTTTTGAGATTATCTTTAAATATTCTCTGTGATTTTCATTCCTGATTTTTATATATCTGTCCAGATGTTTTATTTGTTCAATGCCAATAACAGCATGTAATTCAGTATTTCTAAAGTTGTACCCATGGGTTAAAAACAGAAAGTTAAAGTCAATTTCCGGATATTTGTCTCTATAATATTGATGTTTAGAAGGGCTCAATTCTCTTGCTAATCCATGTGAACGTTTTAGAACAAACAGATCATTTAGTTCTTCATTTTTAGTACAGATCATTCCTCCTTCAACAGTTGTGATATGATGTCCCCAGTAAAAACTAAAAGTACTTGCAATCCCAAAGTTTCCAACCTTTTCAGTTCTATAAGTTGCTCCATGAGATTCGCAACAATCCTCCAGTAATATTAAATTATATTTTTCAGAAATAGCACTTAACCTTTCTATATTTGCTGGTATTCCAATCAAATGAGTTACAAGAATAATTCTGGTTTTAGATGTTATAGCCCTTTCAAGTTTTTCATAATCAAATGAAAGATCGTCTAAGTTAATATCGACAAAAACCGGACTCATTTTTGTTTGAATTACCGAAGTAATGTTAGTGGTCCAAGTAACTACCGGTACTAATACTTCAGCGCCATCGTCAATTTTATAAAACTCTTTTACAGCATCAAGCATAACTAAATCGGCGGAGCTTCCCGAATTTACAAAAGTAGAATAAGATGTATTTTGCCATACTGACCAGGCTCGCTCAAACTCCTTTACCTTTTCAAATTGTGTAAATCTTTCCGTACTCCGGATAAACTCCGCAAGGTGCTCCCTGTCTTTTAGCTCCAGTATGTTTTCCTGTAATTTCCACATATTATTGAGTAATATATTTATTGTAATTTGTAACAAAGTCAAGGTAAGATTTATGCAGATCCGTCTTCAAATTGCATTTGGAACTCCAGCCAAGTTTATCGGCTCTTGAAACATCCAATAGCTTCTTTGGAGTGCCATCGGGTTTCGAAGAATCAAACTTTATAATACCATGATAATTTGTTATTTCTCTGATAATACCGGCAATCTCTGAAATTGTGAAATCTTTACCAACACCTATATTAATAATATCGTTACCGTTGTAATTATTCATGAAAAAGAGACAGGCTCCAGCCAGCTCGTCGGAACATAGTATTTCCCTTTGTGGAGTACCTGTACCCCATAATTCTACAAAAGGTGCATTGGAAATCTTTGCTTCGTGGAATTTCCTGATTAAGGCAGCAACCAGATGAGAATTGATTGGATTATAGTTATCATTAATTCCAAAAATATTTGTTGGTATCAGACAAATATTGTTCATACCAAATTGCCGGTTAAAGGAGAGACACATTTCTATTCCGGCAATTTTTGCTATTGCATACGGTTTATTTGTCTCTTCTATCTCTCCGGATAACAGATATTCTTCTTTTATTGGCTGTGCTGAGTTTCTTGGATAAATACAACTGCTCCCGAGGTAGAGGAATTTCTTTACTTTATTTATTTTCGCTGCCTGTAATGTGTTGGAAATCATTGACAGATTATTATAAATAAAATCTCCGGGGTAAGTTTTGTTGGCCATAATTCCACCTACTGTACCAGCTGCGAAAAAAACATATTCGGGCTTCTCTTCTGAAAAAAAAGAGAATACTTCCTTCTGATTTCGTAAATCAAACTCAAGGGAGGTTCGAATAACAATTTCGCTGTAACCTTCGGATTTTAAGAGTCTGAATATCGCTGATCCAACCAGTCCATTATGCCCTGCGACGAATATTCTGGAATTCGTGTTCATTTAATGTTGCATTTTTTTAATTGCCTGAACCATTCGATAGTATTTGAAAGACCATCATGTAAATCGGTAAATCTGGATTTACCCGATTCTGAAAGAACTCTGCTAAGGTCCATTTTAACATATTCAGGAGCTCCGGGAATACCGGAATTTTTTTCAGGATAATTTACAGGAACATTTAATAATTCCCCTGTTAAATTTGCCAGATCTCTGATATTTATGGTTTTTTCTCCACCAATATTATAAATAGCGTGCCTGCCATGAAGTAAAGTGAACCACATTAGTTCAATTGCATCAGATATATAGCAAAATGTTCTTGTAGCATCGCCGGAATCAAGTAAATCAATCTTCCCCATCAAGCCCATCCGGATAAAAGATGGCAATACTCTATTGTCATTAAAAGACAGACCCGGTCCGTATGTCAATGAAAGTCTTACTGAGATAGCTTTTACTCCCATTTCCTGATAAAGATGGCAAATAGTTTCTCCTGTCCTTTTACCTTCAATATAACAAGCCCTGGGATGATCAGTATTTGTTGAACCAATCTGGCCTTCTGAAAATATGCCTGCTTCTAACCCGTTATATAAATCGCTACTGCTGATAAACAGAAACTTGCCATTAGATTTCAGTCTTTCAAGTAATTTAAATGTAGTAAGAGTATTAATTTTTAAAGTGTCTAATTTATTTTTCAGAAAACGAGCCGGAATACCAAAACCGGCTGTATGAATAATGATATCTGCACCAGGTAGTGTTTTAGTGAAGTTTTCATCGGTTAAATCTCCTTCTAAAACGGTAACATTTTTCATTTCCAAAAATGGCAATAAAAACTTAGAAGGAGATGAATGTAAAACTACATATATTGAAATTCCGGATACTTTAGTTGCAACTTGAACAACCGATACTAAAAAGTTAATACCAATGAGTCCGTTCGCACCGGTAATCATTATACTTTTATTGGTTAAATCCCTGCAATCCACTGCAGAAACTACCCTTTTTGCGTCTCTGGTTAATATTTCTGTTAATATATTTATTGTCGTATCCATAAGTATTCAATTACTTACTTCTCATTGTAATAATCTCCATACTCAACTAGTATAGTGGAGCATCCATCTTTGCGCAAATATGCTTTCTGAAATGCAGGAAATATCTGCTCAGGTTCATCTAAAACTATGACTTCAACATTTTTCAGCATAAGTTTAAATGCTTCTGAAAAATCTCCGGTGTGCTGAACCTGAGGATTAATTGGCCTCTCAGAACCAATACTTGTCCGAATAATTACTTTTGGCTTATATTCACCGTTGGAATAAACAGGTAGTTTATCAAGATGATTTACGAGCTGGTTTGCAGCCAATAATAGAAAGTTCCATCTGGGAAAAATACTTACCGGAACAGTACCATTAATTGCCATTCCAACTGAAATTCCCATCTGCATTTCTTCCGTAACAGGCATCTCAATAAGTTTGTTTTTATCCACTCCTGACAATGTATTTGTCATTGCAGTTCCAGGATATTCAACAGCTTGACCTAAAAAACACACTTCCGGGTTTTCAGCCAGCCATTCCATGGATCTTTTTAATTCATCAAAATACTTCATAACAGATTGATGTTAGAATTGAATTCTTTTACCACTACCAGCATGTGGATATTTTGCTGAATTGTACCTATAATAAGTAATGTAATCATCATTTGTATTCTCATAAGTCAGTCTATCTAATCCCCATGTTTTTTTTGTATCAGTGCAAACAGACAAAGAGTTGTCTTCAATAATAAAATGAATTGGAAGTTTATGATTTTGACTATATTTAATGCACTCATGTACAATTCCTGTCTCTGAAGTCATATCTCCCATAAAACAATAAACCTTATTGACTTCGTTTTTCCTCTTAATATCAAATGCTATTCCTAAGGCAATTGGAACTACGCCTGTTACAATACCGGATGAAAGTATTTTATATTCCGAATAGCAAAGGGAAATTGACCGCCCTTCTAAAATGTCTTTTTTTAATTTATCAGGAGGAACACCTTTTAAAAGACATTGATAATGACTTCTCCATGAGCATAAGACCCAATCGTTTTCATTAATTTTTTCGAAAACCTTAATGATATTTTCTTCATTACCATTATACAAATGAATTGGAGCTTTGATCATTGCTTTATTAAAACAATTTGCAATATCTTCTTCAAACGATATTAGCTCTTCTTTCGACAGTAAGTGCGTCATAAGTTTTTTCTGTTTTATCTATATCTTAGGAGGAACAAACCATTCAATTACAGGAGCAACCACTCCATATCTTTTTTCGGTCCATAATGGAGAATCACTTAAATTTCCCTGGATAGTAATATGTATAAATGGGGAATTTTTATTGGGATCAAACAAATAAGCTCTATTGTGAAGCCCGGCAAGTAGTCCAATTCTATAAGTTCCTTCGTTAAACAATCTTTTTGGTAGCTTACTTCTGAGAGAACAGTCACCAATTTGAATTTTAGGCCATCTTTCCTCCTCTGAATCAGTATCTAATGACCAATAAACGATTTGAGAATCTTCATTATAAATTGAATAACCAATGTTTAATGCAGGATCGATATTTAATACTTGCAAATCGATATTAAAGTAAATATCCTCATTATTAGAAACTGTGTTTCCCATTTTTTTTCCATTTTGGTCACATAGAAACATCCTCAATGGGATAAAATATTCATTTCCGCAAGTCCTTTGATTCTGATTTATCCATTCGTGTACAGAATTCTTGTCGTTCCCAAAAAGGTATTCATTAATAAGTCCACGAACATCATTTGTGTTTTTAACAATTATTCCATTGTCTAATAGCAAACATTTATTACATAATCTTTCAACTAAATTCATGCTATGACTTACAAAAAGAATAGTTCTTCCCTCCTTCGTACTTACATCCTGCATTTTTCCAAGACATTTTTTTTGAAAATCGGAATCACCTACAGCTAAAACTTCATCTACTATTAAAATTTCACTCTCAAGGTGAGCTGCTACCGCAAACGCAAGACGGACATACATTCCACTGCTATAGCGTTTTACAGGAGTATCTACATAACGTTCAACACCGCTAAAATCAATAATTTCTTCCAACTTACTTGTAATCTCCTTTTTGCGCATCCCAAGGATTGCTCCGTTCAGATAAATATTTTCACGACCGGTTAACTCAGGATGGAAACCGGTACCAACTTCTAAAAGACTTGCCACCCTACCATTGATACTTATTTTGCCAGTCGTTGGACTAGTAATCCTGGAAATAATTTTTAGCAGGGTGCTTTTACCAGCTCCATTCTTACCAATAATACCAAGTGCCTCACCCTGCAGAACCTCGAAATTGATATCTCTGAGACTATAGACTATTTCACTGTCACCCTTTTTGTTACGCTCATTTGTTTCCCCAATTTTTAAAAATGGGTCAGCCTGTCCACGAATTCTCATCTTGTACCAGCGTTCGAGGTCGCGGCTAATGGTGCCGGTTCCTATTTCGCCCAGGCGATATAGTTTCGATAGATTTTCAACGTTAATAACAGTCTGAGACATTTAACTTCTAGCGCTTTTGGAAACTTAACTTATGATTCTCCTGCTGTACATATTCAAGATCAGCGTCAATCATTGTTTTTACCAGCCCTTCGAAATCAACTTTGGGAGACCATCCAAGAATTTTTTTTGCTTTTCCTGCATCACCTAACAAATAGTCGACTTCAGAAGGTCTGAAATATGCCGGATTAACTTCCACAACTACTCTCCCTGATTGTTTATCAATCCCTTTTTCATCAATTCCTTCCCCGGTCCAAATCAGTTCAATTTCAAGGCATGAGGTGGCTACATTAATAAAATCCCGGACAGTATGAGTCTCTCCGGTTGCAATTACATAATCATCAGGTTTTTCCTGTTGCAGCATCAACCACATTGCCTCTACATAATCGCCGGCAAAACCCCAGTCGCGTGAAGCATCCAGGTTCCCTAGTTGTAAAGAATCCTGCAACCCGGCTTTGATTAGTGCAAGTGACAATGTAATCTTTCGGGTTACAAAGTTTTCTCCCCGTCTTGGCGATTCATGATTAAAAAGGATCCCATTACAGGCAAACAGATGGTATGCCTCCCGGTAATTCTTGGTTAAATAAAATGCATATGCTTTGGAACAGGCATATGGACTTTGAGGATTAAAGGGAGTAGTTTCGGTTTGAGGAGTCTCTAATACCTTACCATATAATTCAGAACTTGAAGCCTGATAGAATTTTGCAGGAATACCTGTTTCCCTTATAGCCTCCAAAATGCGGGTTACACCAAGTCCATTTACATCACCGGTATATTCCGGAATTTCAAAAGATATTCCTACATGGCTCTGTGCACCCAGATTATATATTTCTACAGGCTCAATTTTCTCAACCAGGCGGTTAATTGATGATGAATCTGCCAGGTCACCATAATGCATATAAAACCTTTCCCTGAATTCTGAATTATTTCCCAAATAGAGCTTTTCAACACGTCCTCTGTTAAACATACTGGAACGGCGAACAATTCCATGTACCTCATATCCTTTTTCCAATAATAATTCAGCGAGGTATGAACCATCCTGTCCTGTTATACCTGTTATTAAGGCATTTTTCATATTTAAAGTAGGAATAAAATGTTATTTACGCTATTAAAAAGATGTTACGCAATTGCACGATTACATTAAACTAAACTGTGTCTACAAACGTTTTCTCTGTTTTATTAAAGACTATTATACCAATAAACAGAGCAATTATTGTAACAATCGCCGAATAACCGACGCTCCAGGTGCTGAATTCCCCTTTACCTAAAAAGCTGTAACGGAAAGCTTCGATAATACCTGTCATCGGATTGAGTTCTATGAGATGTTTGTATTTTTCGGGAGCTGCGCTAAGTGGGTAAATAACTGTAGTGGCATACATTAATAATTGAACTCCAAAAGTCACCAGGAAGGCAAGATCGCGGTATTTGGTGGTCATTGCAGTAATAATGAGGCCAAGACCAAGACCAAGAAGAGCCATCATAAGAACCAGTACAGGAAACATAAGCAGGGCCCAGCCTGAAGAAATAACCGTGCCGGACCAATAATAATAAGCTATCATACTGAGGAAGAGCAGCATTTGCACGGCGAACCTGACAAGATTGCTGGCGACTATACTTAATGGTAAGATAAGTCGTGGGAAGTAGACTTTGCCAAAAATATTCGAATTATCCCTGAAAACTGTACTTGTTTTAGTAATACAGTCTGCAAAGTAATTCCATGCGGTTATCCCTGCCAGATAGAACAAAGGTTGAGGTAATCCATCGGTGCTGATATGTGCCAGGCCACCAAAAACAAATGTGTAAATTATGGTAGTAAAAAGAGGCTGAATAAAAAACCAGAGCGGACCAAGAATTGTTTGTTTATAAAAGCTTACAAAATCGCGTTTTACAAACATCAGGAGTAAATCGCGATAGCGCCATACGTCTCTGAATTTGAGATCGAAAAGGGACGAAGTACCTTCGATAATAAGATCCCACCCAACCTCCGGCTTTTTGTTATCCATTTATTATGATTTGATATTCCAGGTTTCTTTATTTAGATACAGGAGAGATTGTAAGAATATTGTTCTCAGGTAATTAATTGTTCTACAGGGTTTTTAATGAAACTCCCCGCGGCAAGCAGCGGGGTATCTTAAAACAAAACCAACTGTTTACTTTGATGCAAAACAACGTATTCTTTCTCAAGCCCTTGGTCTCGAAAATATTTCGAGATACTCGTCTCATCTCCAAATTTGCTAACCGTATTCACATAATATCCATCCGTCCAAAATTCTCCACCCCACAGTTTCTCTTTTACCTCAGGATGCTTCTTAAATACTTCTCGTGCAATTATGCTCTTTATCATCCTGATTATCTCACTCGCACTCATTTTGGGAACAGATTGGACCAAAAAATGAACATGATCTTTGTCCGTCCCTATCTCAAGAAAATGAATCTCATATCGCTTCTCGATCTCAAGACATATTTCTTTCATCGTTATATCAACTGCTTTACTGATTACAACCCTTCGATATTTCGCTGGACAAACAAAATGATACAACAAGATAGATACGTTATGCGATTTGTGTATGTACTCACTTTCGCTCATACATACAAAGGTATTACTTTTACGCAGCAAGCTGCGGGGAACAAACCCCGAAAGGGATTAGATTCTCAATTGCTTTTTTTGATTTTTTTGTTGATTCTATATGCTTCAACCATATCTCTTAATCCTTCTTCTGCAGAGAATTGAGGCTTGAAAGATAATTTTTCAAGAGTTTTTTGATTGTCAAATACCAATGAACCAAATAGTCGCATAAAAATAGATGGGAAAATCAATTTTGCAATTTTCAATAAAAATATTGGAAGTCTAATTAAAATAACTTTTTTATTCAAATAACTAGAAATATGCATAACTAATTCGGTTGTAGATAATGATGTTTGATCAATGGCAATAAAAGTACCTGAACTTTTTAATTCAATAATTCGATCAATAAAACCAACTAGGTTTTTTACAAACGTCATACTCCTTTTATTTTCAATATCTCTAAAAGGCAATATTGGAAATTTTTCAACTAGCTTAATTAAATTGAGCATATTTGCTTTCACTCCATCCCCATAAACTAGAGGCGTACGGATAATGGAAACAATAAATTTGTCGGTTTCCAGTAATCTTAACCCCGTCTCCGCTTCAAATTTGCTCTTACCGTAAGAATCAGTTGGATGGCAAGGAGATTCTTCAGTTATTATACCTGAGTTATAATCTTGATCTCCATAAACTTTAACAGAACTTAGAAAAATAAATTGTCTTACACCAGATTTCTTGGCATTTTCTGCAACTTTAAGACAAAGATCTCTATTTATTCTGAAATACAGAAACTCAGGAGTTTTTTTTGACTGATGTACTAAAGCTGCTAAGTGAATAACGACATCAAACCTACTAAAATTTACATCTTCAGGTTTATTTTCAATCAGGGACACTTCATCAATTTGGTTGAATCTTGAATGACGAATAAAATTTCTTCCTAGAAAACTGTTAGCTCCTGTAATTAAAATCTTCATTACACTTACAATAAAATTACTTCAATCAATTTGTTTATTTGTATGAATAAAAAAAACGTAAAAAGGCATCATCACAAAAAAACCCATAATTGGAGGATCGAATGGACTACTACCACTAAAAAATGAAAAAAAGAATGCAATAAGAAAACAGATTAAAAGATCATCATATTTTTTCCGAAAGGAAATATAAATATAGAATGCTTTATAAAGTAACCAAATATAGATTGATAATCCAGATATTCCTGAATATAACAATATTGTAATAAATGGGTTATGCGGATAATCGCCTCCAGAGGAGTCAGTTTTGAATTTTTTCATAAACCAGTCATAAAAACTAAATCCATGTCCTAAAATCTTATTATACCATTTATATTCAGATTTCCACAATTCTCTAGCATATAGCCAACGAGATATTCTACCTGCAAAGATTGTTTCAAGTAATTTACCATTATGCACTAAAGAATCTGTTTTTGTTTTTTCAGGTTTAATCTGAAAAGGTTTTGGATGATACTGAACTTGAGTAAGGTTAACAATGCTAATATCAGCTATGTAGAATTGTGAGTTATTTTTTTGTGAATTTATTGGAAAAACCAAATTTGACTGATTATTTTTAAAAGTATAATTTGCTTTTACATTTAGCCATCCATTGCCAATAGTATCAATGTGGGGTTTGAGATTAATCTGATATCCTTCTCCTTCGTTTACCCAGAACCCAATATAAAATGGGATAGTTTTAGGGGCAATTGGTTTCAGTTTAAAAGCTATCTGATATTCATTATTTGCTTTAAACTCAATATTTCGACCAACATAATATAATGACCAGTTGTCATTGTCACCATTGCCACGTCGGATATTTGCACATTTAATTCCATCTATCCATTCAATTTTAATTTCCAAAGAATCAGAACTATAAGCCCAAAAGCCAAGGTTATTGTCAAAATTTCCATTGCTTATTAAGTTTAGATCATTAAAAGATTCCGGATTAACAACATTTAACCAATTAAATATTTTCTTTGAATTTACCACTTTTTCAGGATACTTTTCAATGGAGCTATCATGATTAAGATCAGTAATCACAACCTCAGAAATATTAAAGTCTAATTTTTCATTATTAGAACTAATAAAGAAAATTATCCCGAATTGATTTTCAATAAAAGTATATTTTGCAGAAATTGAGTACCAATTGTTTCCTAATGGGCTAATTTCTTTGTTAGTTGAAAACGTACTCAGATTTCCGTTATTCAAATCATCCACCCACCAACCCAAATTCAGAGAATAGATATTACCTTGTATAAGCTGGGCTTTGAAAGAAATTTCATATGTATGATTAGCAAAATATGGTAGTGCCGGAGTTTCTGTATAAATACTTAGTTCACTCCGATTTAAACTTTCATAAGTTATTCTTGTTCCATCTCCATAAGCCGTAGCAATTTTTCTAATATTTGTACCAACATTTTTCGATCTCCATGATTTATTATCAAATTTTACAGAATCAAAATTAAGATATGGAATTGACTTTGACGAAAGATTGTTTCTAGGCTCCCATAATTTATCATTAATATAATTAAAATCATTTATCCCAATAAAGGTTGCATAGCGGAAAATCATTATTGAAATTCTATCACGAGGTATTCTATGAAAAATAATAATTCCACTAAATATTAGAATTATTAAAGTTGAAATTAAAATTATTGAATTTCTAATGAGCTTTTTGCCTATAATTAAATATTTTATTTTATTAAGATTATAAGCAAAATAGGTAACAATCAAAATCAAAAATACAAATATACCCCTTCTAGAACCAGACAAGATGATATTTACAGTAAATAAAAAAACAAAAATACTATACACTAACCTAGAGTACTTTCCATGAATTATTAAGTTTTTATTGTAAATGAGAACTACAAGTCCAAGAATAATAAATATACTGTAAAAGTTATAATCAAAAGCAAGAGAATTACCCTGAGATATGTGAAATTTGTCAAGGAGGGTTGAAGAAATGTGGTCACTATAAAGCAGCTTTAATAAATTTAAAAGTGATATACCCAAAGTTGTAAAAACAATACAATAAAGTATAAAGACTTTTGGTATTTCAATGTTCAATGAATCATTTATAATATATAAAAAGTAAAAAAATGAAAATACAATTAGTATCAGCAGCAGATCCTTTTGTAAAATAGAATTCGCAAGCTCACCATTGATTATAACTAAGAGAAGATAAACTCCAGCAAGAATTGATGGAAGTAGAAAGATTTTTAGAAATGAAAATAATTTAAAATTCCAATCGAATCTGAATATAAATAAAATTAGAAATATTGTATAACAACCTACAAATAAATACGTAAGTGGCCAAAATGCGGTTTTAAAATAATAAAATACAATTGATAAAGCAAGAAATCTAGCAATAAAATAATCAGCTTTATTAGTTAAAACTTCAGAACTCATAAAAAATTACAATAAAATTCAATTAAGAATAACAAGGTTTAATCAAATCCACAACATTATCGATCAATACCTTACGATCAAAATTCAAATGATAAAACTCCTTTCCTGATAATGCCATAGAATCTAATCTCTCTTTTGGCATATTGTACATCTCAATAACTTTTTCAGCTAGTTTTTCATATTCTCCCGCATTTATTGCAAAACCTGCCTTTGATTCATTAATTATGTCTGCACCATCACCATTTATCATAGCTAAAATTGGCTTGCCACATGCCAAATATGATTGGATTTTTGCAGGTACCGTCATAGAAAATATTTTTTCATTTTTTAAGGTAACTAAAAGTATATCTGCTTCTCTGAAAAAATTCGGCATTTTTTCCATTGGATATCTTCCTATTAAATGCAAATTCTCTAATTTCATTTCATTTTTTTGTTGTTCGACCCATGTTTTCTTCCGACCATCTCCTACAATTATCCAGTGAATGTTTTTATAATGTTTTGTCAGTTCAACTGCTTTAACTATTGAGTCGAAATCCTGCGCATCTCCAACATTTCCTGCAAACAATATATAAAATCCTCCCACAGGAAACAATTTACAGATGTCTAAATCTTTATCCGCGACACTATTGAAAATATTCTCCGCCCAGTTAGGAAGATATACAATTTTATTACTATTAATACCTTTTTCAACAATCGACTGCCTGAATGATTTAGATGAAATTAAAATAATATCAGAGTGCTTGTAAATATATTTTACTAAAGATTCAATTAGGTTCAACACTACACTTGAATTTATATTACCAGCAGCAGTAAGACTCTCCGGCCACAAATCCTGTACCCAAAAAATCAATGGCGCTTTTGAAAAAAACTTATAGAATACAGCGGGAAGACCTACTGTAATCGGAGAGGGTTCGTATACAAAGATCACATCATTTTTTTTTTGCAGCCTAAAAACTGCACTGAATGAGGCAAAAAAAGCAAAAGAAAAATAGTTAAGGAATAAGCGCAGTCCACTTCCACTTCCTCTTCTTATTAATGGTGATCTAACGATTTTTATACCATTATAATACTCAATTCTCTTATTGAAAAAAGTATACCCTGGGAAAAAAATCCCGGCAGGATAATTTGGCTTACCTGTTAGAACTGTAACTTCATGACCTCTTTCTTTCAAACCAATCGCCAAATCGGTTATTTTAAAGATCTCAGGCCAGAAATACTGAGAAATAATGAGTATTTTCATATGAAGTTAAGAGTAATCTGAATTTAGCTGAAGCCTAGATATTTCAAAGAATTAAAAGAATAGAAAAGAAGAATTGATTTAATGAAGGCAATTATTTTAAACAGAAATTATCCCTTATTAATTTGTCCTTTTCAATCCTGTTCGGGTAATTAATAAGAACTGCTCTGTATACACCTTTAAATACAAAAAGACTTCCTGCAGCTGCACCAATCGTACCAAATTTACTAATTAAAAGCCCTATATCCTGAAGAGATCCAGCTCCTCCTAATACTGTCAATGGAACATTAATAGATTTTCTGATCAAATCGACAAGGTTAAGATCATATCCTTTCATTAATCCATCCCCATCTATAGAATTGATAACAATTTCCCCAACTCCAAGTTTCTCCATTTTTACTGCAAAATCAAGTGGACTTATTCCTGTATTCTTAGTACCATTATGTATCCAAACTTCATATTTACCATCTTTAATATTTTTTTTAACATCTAGTACCACTATAACGCTTTGATTTCCAACCTTCTCAGCTGAAAAAGATACGATTTCAGGATTTATAATAGCAGCTGAACTTAAAGCTACTTTTTCAACCCCTAAGCCAATAATTCTTGCAACCTGTTCGCTTGTATTAACACCGCCTCCATAACAAAGGGGCATTCTACACTCTGCAGCAAGGTGCTCGATCATTTTATAGTCAGGTTCCCTTTTTTCAATTGTTGCATCAATATCAAGAACGGTAAGTTCATCAACTTCCTTTTCATTGAAAATTCGAACAGCATTAATCGGATCACCAACGTATTTTGGATTTTTAAAATTAACAGTTTTAACAAGCCCTTGATTTTTAACAAGTAAGCATGCAATAATTCTTGGTCTTAACATATTTATAATTCAGCAAAGTTTTTAAGAAGTTGGACTCCCCATTGATGGCTTTTTTCTGGATGGAATTGAACTCCATAAATATTTTTTGAATTCACAGCACATTCAAATTGAAATCCATAATCGGTTGTTGCAAGAACATCCTCTTTTCGATTGGTTTTAAAGTAATATGAATGTAGAAAATAGAATCTGGAATCAATATCAATATTTCTAAATAAATCATTATTCCTTACAGGGAGTACGTCGTTCCAACCCATATGTGGAAGAAGAGTATTATTCTTTAATTGTGATGGGGCAAATTTCTTAACTTCTCCATCAATCCATCCAAGTCCGGGAAGTTTTCCCTCCTCGCTGGAATTAGCAAGCATTTGCATTCCCACGCATACTCCCAATAATGGCAAATGATCCTGAAGGACAAGTTTCTCTATTGAATTCCGCATGCCAGAATTTTCAAGTCGTTGCATGGCAAAATCAAATGCCCCTACTCCTGGTAAAATAATTTTTGTTACATTCTCAAAATCATTTGCAGTTGATGCAATTGCAACAGGAATATTAAGTTTGTTAAAAACATTAACAAAGGCTTTTACATTGCCCAAACCATAGTCAATTATAGCAATCATCTAACTACTCTTTTTTCGAGACCCAGAATTTGCATTATTTTTGTACCCATATTAATCAGTTTCATATTGTTTTTATAATCCCGATAGGTTTTGTTTTTACCATCAAAAATATTTTGAAATTCAGCAATTGTTAAATCAAGTTTTTTTGCAACATATTCAAAATCCTGAGTCATTGTCAAATCATCTATCTCTGGTTTAGCAACCCGAGCAAGGGCTTCATCCTTTGTCATCTGATGTGTTAAAATAAGACTGGACAGGTGAGCTTTTCGTCTTTCAAATCCAAACTTCTTAGGCAGCCAATAGCATTCAACAAATCTGGTAAAACGAGATTCATGATGCTTTTGAACATATTTTTGCCAACCAAAACGATCCGATAATTCTCGTATTGCATCTTCTTTTATATAGGGAACACTATTTAGAGGTTTTACTACCTTGATGCCTTTAATATATCGATAGTAAAGCTTATAAGTAAAAATATTTGAAGTTGGAAATGTCTTTAAAGCTATTTTCCCAAACCGTTTGTGTATATCATTTACAAATTTCAAATCTGTTGGATAGTAGGCACCCCACTCATTTGGTTCACGAACGCATTCTGTAGAAAAGTTAGCTCCTGTTAAAATGTATTTATATCCATTCTTAACAGCATAATTATATAAAGAAGAGAAAAAAGCCAAATCTTGAGGAATGTCTATATTTGCTACCTGGGCCTTAAAAAAGGAGAGTTGCAAATCTTTCATTTCAGGCCAGTTTATTACTTCAGTTACAAGGTCAAGACCAAGTCCGTCTATAATCCGCTGAATATTATTCACTGAAACTTCCGAATTCCATCCAGCATCAACATGATATAAAAGAGGCCTTAAGCCAAGTTTTTCCTTTGCAATGTAGGCAACATATGAACTGTCAACTCCCCCGCTAATTCCAATTAAGCAATCATGATTAAGGTTTCTACCATCCTTTTTTATTTTTCGGACTATCGCATCCAACTCCTTTTCACCTTGTTCACCTGGATGCCAATTGGGCTTGATATTTTGGTCAAAATTGCGGCAATAGTCGCAAACCCCATTCTCATCAAATGTGATATCCGGATCTGTAGTATCCATTATACATCTGGAACATATCTGATATTTTTCGTGACTCATTTTTCAATTACTTTTTAAACGTTAATATTAGTCATTCAATTTTATTTTAGCTACCCATCAGCAAAATTATATGCATTAAAATCAATAAAAACTATAAGTTGAGGATTGTTGTACTTTTTAAATTTATAAAAATAATAAAGTCAATTTTACTCACTAATCGGTCTTTTTCTTATAGAATACATTATATCATGAAGTAATTTCGCCAAAACCGAAAAATAAAAAAGATGTGTTAGGTTCTTCGAATGAAAGGCAATTAGGGCTGGATAATTCCAGACATTTCGTCTGAGAGTGAACTTATGTTTGAGTTTATCCATATTACCAATAATTTTAATTGAATTCCTTTTTGGCATAAAACCGAACTTTTCTGCTTTTTTCAAATGACCTACGGTTTTCCAGTCAAAACCCATCATCTCTGAAATTATCATATCAATTGCTCCTAGAGAGTTTGAGGCTGCAAACCAATTTACCTCAATCGGTACTCCGTTCATCGGACCGTTATCATCTAGTCCAAATTTTCCATCTAAAAACGCATACCTGAATTTAAGTTTCTCACAAACCTGATTGATTATTTCATTAAAAACATAATGGTTTTTAAGCCTCATTGTATCAGGCAGACAGCCCCATTGGTTTTTAAGTGAAAGAGTTATCTTGGTCATGCAGTGCACCTTGGGTACAGGACATGAAATAGAGAAATCAATTTCATTAAAGAAAAATGCAGGTAGTTCAATATAGTAAGGCTTATTTTTAGCCATTATCTCAACTGTAACACGTGGCACTGCAGATAAATTTATGATCTCTACATTTGGGTATTTAGATGCCATTTCATTAAACCCCATTTCTCGAAGAGCTTCAGTCATTGAAAAGCTGTTATATCCTCCTTCTCCTTCACCAATATATATTTTGGTTGTGGAATTTATCTTCCTAAGTGCTGCGACAAGGCTCTCAACAAATTCGAGTCGAGTTGTAACTCCCTCCTTAAATTTAGGATAGGTCAAATTAGGTTTGATAAATACTGCCTTTGCATTCGCAAATGCTTCATCCAATGATAATTCTTTTATACATAAAGCAAATTGTTCCAACATAGGATTAAATCCTTCTGCACTTTTATCAACAATAACAATCGGTTTCACCATAATAATATTTCGTTTACAAAATTAAGGATTTAACTGTATCATTCCGTAAAGTTAGTCAAGTGACATTTTACTGTTTTTATTCAAAAATTATTCATTTTTGTTCAGAATGAAAATCAAATGCGGGTTAATATTGAGTTAATTTTCGAAAATTTAGATTAATCAGAGTTTTGACACTATTTTCTATGTATCTGTTTAATAAAGAGTTGCCTGTTTTCCTCCATCACCACAGGGTCAGACAATCTTTCTAAGGCCATTTCTTTTATCGATTTACGATTTGGCAAAAAACCACTAAGCTTAGCAGTTGCAAGGTTTTCAATTTTTTCTTTGAAAGGTTCAATATTCTGCAAATTCAAATCCCATCCTAATCCATCTTTCACCATATTTCTCCAAGGCGTTTCTGTGCTAATTAAAACTGGTGTCCCTGCAAGCAGGCACTCAGCAATTACGTGACCAAATGCTTCACCTCCGGTTGGAAAAAGAAATAAATCATAATTACTGAAAATAGAAACAACTTTGTCAGCATCTACGCTTCCCAGATAATTTACTTTCACATTATCAGGCAAATTTTCAATTATATCCTGACATTCTTTCCAATATTCTTGGTTTTCTGCTGGCCCGTATATATCAAATATGACCTTAGCCTGTATACCACTTAAAACTTCTAACGCGAAATCCAAATTTTTCTCACGTGCGATCCTCGAAAGAAATACAATTTTCAGGCGAATTTCTTTTACAGGATCAACTTTCCCAATATCGGATTCACATATTTGATTGTTCTTAATTGGAAAGTCACTTACAATATAAATTTCATCCGGTTTGGTTTTTAGGTATTTAATAATATCTTGCTTTTCATATTTACTTGAAGCACGCCACACAACGTTTTTATATAAACCGATAAGTCTGGCTAATTTAATAAAAATGATTTTCTTAACAAATTTTTGCTTCAGGGAAGCCCAACCAAATTCACCCCAAGGAGCAACTATTACTTTTCGAAATCCTCTAGCATGGAAAAGCCTGATTATTAATACTTTAATCGTGAGTGAATCAAAGTAGCTATTAAGGTATAAAACATGATGTTCTGTTTTCTTAATTAAAGTTGAAATATGTTTGATACTACTCGACTTCTCAGATAAATAATACACCTCCGCGTTTTCAACTTTTTGCCATTCATCTAACCTGACACCGTAATAAGGTTTAGCATCACCAAGATCCCTATCTCTGGTTACGATTTTAAAATCAAATTCTTCATGCAAATGGTCAACAGTATTAATTGTAGTACGCAGAATTCCACCTGCTTTATAACCTGGCAAGTAATTTCCAATGAAAGTTAGTACAATTAATTTCTCTGAAGAATTTTTCACTTTTTTAATATATCTATTAACATGTAAATTTTCAAAATCATTCACAATCACAATTTACTAATTCTTTAGGTTTCTTAATTTTCAGATTTGGTAATAATAAGTACCTGTTCAAATCTTTTTGTACAATCATTTCGTGAAAAATTATTCTCAGCAAATTTTTTTGCCCTGTCCCCCATTTGAATTCTTATTTCAGGATTTTCATACAGTTCAAGGACAGCGTTAGTAAAAGCAGTAATATCACCTGGAGCAACAGAAATCCCACAATTTGCTTGTTTGATTATTTGAGCAGCATCTCCATTCTTATTCACTGATGCGATCAGAGGTTTCCCTGAGGCCATAATATCAGAAAGTTTACCTGGAACTGTTTCGTGTGGAATAAGAGGACTTAAAGTAATCAGACAAACATCCGAATCAAAAAGAAACTGGATATATTTATTTTTAGGCATGACAGTGCGAAAAAGAACATTTTGAATTTTTTTTTCACTTGCCATCTCCTGCAATCTAATCTTCGACAATCCTTCACCTGCTATAATAAATACAATATTTGAGTACTGCCTTAATAAGTCAGCTGATTCAATAATTATCTCAAGTCCCTGATCCGGTTGCATAGTTCCGGCATATGTAAGAACAAATTTGTCTCGCAGAAAGTCTTCATTATGGAAACGTGTTTCTTTATCAAATAACTTATACGCTGCAGTGTCAACCCAATTAGGAATAATATGTATTGGATTAACTACACCTCTCCGTTCAAGATAGTCTTTGTTTCCTTGTGAATATACAATAAAAGAAGATGCATTATTAACACAAATCTTCTCCATTTGAGACAACACATAAATCAGAAATCTGTTTTTTATTACTCCCGACTCAATTAACACTTTTGGATGAATATCCTGCATATTAACTACAAAGCGGGTTCCTTTAAACCATCCGACTAAATATGCTGACACGCCCATAAATATGGGAGGAGAGTACACAAGCATAACGTCCGGTTGACTAATAAAACAACTCCGAAAAAAGTATGATATAAAGGAAATAAAGAATCTCAATGCTTTTCCACCAGGAATCTTTAACAAAAAAGATAATGAAGATAACCTATATATAGTCAACTTCCTTTCATTATCTTGTTGTTTCTGTTTAGAATAATACTCATGCGATTTATCAACTGGACTATCAGGTGCCGGATGTTCAGTAATGACAATTACATCATGCCCCATATCACTTAGATCTTCTGCCAATTGAGAATAGAGTCGAGCGGCAGAATCCATAATTGGAAGATAATTAGAGACCAAAATCAGTATTTTCATTAATTGTTAAAATTATGATCTAATCTGACTAGGAGAATCAAATCAAGTTGAAAAATTATATAAAAAAGTATATTTTGATTGACTTACAGAATCAATAATAAGCTAATTCATTATAAAACTTCATGTTGCACTGTTGGATTTTGGTATTTCATAGTAGTTCTTAAGTAAATATGAATTGGAATCAAAAGTAGACCTGGTATTATTATTCCTCCCAAAAATGAATAAAAAATGGCTAACAAAGGAATTTGTATTAATAGTATTAGATAAAACAAGTTTATAATTGAAATTTCTCTTTTCTTAGGTTTCAGCCTTCTTACAATGGAGTAGTAGATTAGAGAAACAAGAATGGAAATAGTGTAACCATAATCGTAGATCATGTAAGCTACTAAACCATTAAATTTATCCCAATGATGCGGCCATAAACTTTTTCTAAGTTTGGCATAGTCTTTGGCACTATATTTTATAAAATTATATTGAGCTAACAGACTTATTATTGGTTGAAATGTAGCCTGACTTTTAAAAGTTTTAAAATCATATGTGTTAAGTACATACATACTATTATGATACCATTGTGATAAATAGTCAAAATAGCTATATACTACAGGATCTTGTATACGAGACTTTTGCGAGATAGTTTTCTCATAAAGATGATCTCCAACAAATCTTTCTTTCGTAAGATTTATAAAATATATAGAAAAAAACACTCCAATAACTATAATTGCTATTTTTATATACCTTTTTATCTGAATATCAAGGGTGTCATATAATAGAAAAAGAAAGGCAATATACATTAAGGAGTATTGAACAAATATAGCACGCGAGAAAAAAGTCAGCCCAAATAGAACAATATTAAGTGAACCTATAAAACAAAAAACAGACATTTTAAAATTTCGCTTTCCGAGGTAATAAAAGTGTAATGGTATAAGAAAGTAACTTAGATAATATAAATAATTTGCCAGGATAATTGCTTTAATATTAATTGGCAAACTATAATAAAATTTTGTTGAAACACCTATACCATATCTGAAATTATTAATATCCTCTACCAAAAGGAATACAAAAATGACTGTAGCTAGTAAAGTAATAAATGTGAATAGAGAAATAAAGAGCAAAACATCTGTAAGTTTTTTTAGCTTTAGTTCATTTCGAAAGGTAATATTCTGGATTTTGTTAAATTTTCTCCAGGGAGAAATTATTAAGGTTAAGATTAATCCAGTTAAGAATACGTTGAACCATTTGAAAACTGTATCAATTTGGTAATCTAATCCAACATAAAGAGCTCCTGACAAAGATAAAATCTGGATTAGTATCAAAAAGAGTGAAACAGATTTGATGGTTCTGTTCAGAATAACGAAAAGCAGCAAAAGAAGAATGAAATACACCAATAAAACCATTGTCCTTGTTTTATATAATCACTATCAAAAAAATCGACTTTAAATGGCTGTTAATATCTAGAAAAATCATTTTAGGAATCAGAAAATATTTTACTTATTTATTTCTTCCTGATATAGGCAAAAAAAATCATCCCAGAACATCTAACAATTTGTCATCCGATTTCACTAACCTGGCTTTACCATTTCTAATAAGTGAACTCGCTATCTCAACTCCGGGCAAATCGAGCAACAATACTTTGCAACCAAAGTATGATGCTTCGAACAGAGCAGTTGAAAAAACACCAATAACGTATTGTGATTCAGCAAATAACTGATATATTGATGTTGTATTATTAACAAATGCTAAATTTTCATATTGCGAAAATTGATTTTCATTCTTATCCGAGAAATAGGATAAATTCTCGCTGGGATGAATCTTATATACAATATTCCAGCTTTCCATTGAATCTAGATTATTCATAACAAACTTAAGAATTTCCTGTGAACAATAAGGCTGCGATATTATCAAAATCTGATTTAATTTTCGCTTATATTGACTACTTTGTTTAAGCATATATTCCAGATGCCTGTTTGTGAACCCCACAATATTATTTTGTGAAACAGGTAGTTTGCTTGTCCACATATTGAGTTCTTTCCAGACGAAAAATTTATCAGGAAAATATGCCAGACTATCCTCAATAACGTCAGGAAAATGACTAATCAGGCCCTCTTTTACTATTAATCCATGTTGAAGCTCATTAACCTCTATATTATTGTCTTTAGCAGCTTTAATAAGGGGAGATTTATCTCCGGAACTAGTTAAATAAATATTTTTAGGATTCTTCCTTTTAAAAAGCTTGTTATATAATATATATTCCGATTTAAATCGCTTTATTTCAGAGTGTAACACAGATTCCAAATCAATATTAATATTCAGAAGCTGCTCAATTTCATTTTCAAGGATTTTTATCCTGACTGAATTATCTTTGTCAATTCTTATGCTGATAAAATTCGATATTATTCTGGATGCGATTGAGATAAAATCAGTGTGCTTATTTTTCATGGATCGCCTTGTCAGATGATCATAAACGTAATTAGTTTCATACTTACAAAATGTAACTTTTTCATTATAGAAATCTTCAAGAATATAATCTGTGTAAATATCAATGTAACTGTCATCAACAAGATATTTCCTGCCACTTTCAAAAATAAGTATATCTGACTTAGAAAAATCAAGGAATGGATTATAGATTAAGGAATTGATAAAAATCCGCTTTAAGAGAATCTTAAATCTCTCAATTTTAGGAATTTCAGATGGTACTATGTTGTTGGGTATCAACAAATCAAGAATTGTTACATAAATATTTACTCTGGCAGACTGCCAAACGTATACATTGTTTATTTTCCAATCAAACAAGTTATGCTTCTTCTCCAGATCAGTAATTACCTTAACAATTTTTGCTATACTGGTATAATTATACGCCATCAGCCACTAAATTATCATCATTTTTATGGGTAGCAATATAAGTCAAAGTGATTCCTGACATAAGATTTATAAAATGAGCCAGACAAACGCCATAAGCAACCCCTTCAATTTTATCAGGAAATAAGTTAATCCCTATAAATGGCAGGATAATTAATAAAACTGAAAAGAATACCTGATAAATAATCATGTACTTCCAACTCTTAAGACTCCACAAGGCATTTACACCAACCACGCTTCCCCTAAATACACCTGCAAACAATAGTATCTGCATTACAAGGATACTTTGAACATATTTAGGGAAAAAATTTTCAACAATTACCGGGACAGCATAATAACCGAAAATGGCAAGAGGCAACTGTATACTGATGAGAATAATTGTAATCTTCTTTGAATATTTCCAAAGAAGCAGCTTATCATTATTTTTACCGTAATTATATGACATTCTTGGATAAATATAGCTTGCAACCGAACTCGAAAACAATGTGAAAGTTGTTAAGGAATAAAATCCAAATGTATATAATCCTACATTTGCAAGATCTGAATACTTGAGCAAAAGTAATTTATCAACTGTTGAAGATACTGACTCCACATATGCCAATCCAAAAATTGGAAGTCCGATTTTTAATAACTTGATCAGTGATTTCTTATCCCATGACAAGCCTACTTTAATAGGTCTTAGTATATGAAGAAGAATGACATAAATGAGTAGAACAAGGACAGCTTTTATAATTAATCCATAGTAAGAATAATATACAACCAATACTAAGGTAACCAGATTAACAAATGCATCAACAATTTGAACAACTGACAACTTAATAAATGAGTTCTTTGAACGAAAAGTTGACATTAGGTAGTTCTGGTAATAACTAAGCATAATGAAAATAGTTATAGCCAAAACTCCGTACTGAATTTTTAAATCATGTTCTGCACCGAATTTAAAATAAGCAATACCAATTATAAGGACTAGAAAAGAGGAAACAACAGTAAAAAATTGCACTGTACCAGCCATCCTTTCAGCCTGATTTACCTCACCTCTCCCATAAGCATAAGGTAATTCCAGATTTAATCCATTTATTAAACCAGCCTGAAGAAAAACAGAATATGTAACCGCAAGATTTATTGTTGTCCATATCCCAAGATCAACCGGTGAAACATATCTTGCAATAACAAAACCGACGATCATCTGGGCAAATGCCTTAGTAAGTGACCCTCCTGAATATAGCAGAGGAGTTTTATATGATGATAAAAATTGTGTTACTTTTCCCAATGAGATATACTTATTACAAATTATTGCTGCACATTGTCATTCAACAAAAAAATATGATTTTTACACTTATTACATATAATAACATAATAGAAAGTGTAACACCACATCATTTCAGATGCATGTCCAGCCTCCATCCACGATAAGATTGTGCCCTGTGATGTATTTTGATTCATCACTTAATAGAAAAGATACTGCAGGTGCAATATCATCAGGTTTTCCCAACCTGCCCATTGGAACCCTAGACTCATATTTTTGAATAAATGATGAGTGTTGCTGATCAATAATTCCGCCAGGAGACACACAATTTACCCTGATCCCTTTCCGGCCATAATAAGATGCAATATACCTGGTGAAATTTATCACGCCACCTTTTATTGCAGAATATGCGGCAGGAGATGTTCCTCCGTATTCTTCGTATAGTGTAAAGTCGTTCCCTACGACTCCGTAAATAGAAGCGATGTTTACTATCGAACCTCGTTTCAGAGGTTCCATAACCTTAAGTACTTTCTGGCAACATATAAAACAACTGTTAAGCTGCAAATCAACATTGGTACGCCAGGATTCAGCCGGAACATCCTCAAACCTGGTTCCCCAGTCCTTAGTTCTTGGATACGCGTTATTAACCCATCCATCTATTCTCCCAAATTCCTTTCCGATCAGGTCAATTCCATACTGAACTGAACTGTCATCAGAAATATTCAAATTTAATGTCCCTGAATTCAAGTTAGTTTCAACTTCAATATCAGCGTTGATGGCGATGCCTCCTTTGCGTATTATATCAGCTACGATTTCTTTTCCGATTAAACCTGATCCGCCTGTAACCACTATTATTTTTTCACTTAGTACCATTTTCATCTAAACAAATTTTAAGTACATTATATCCGTCAGAAATTGTATTAAATGATTGAATTTTATTTTTGACACAATTGATAAAATACTCCATTTGTTTATCATATGTATCACTTATTTTTTGATCAGAGTAGAACAGGATTCCTTCTTTTCCTGTTATCTGATTCTTTAATAAATCAACATTCCATGTATCATCCTGGAAGACTACTTCAAAACTTCGCTTATTATCTCTTCTATAATAATTAAGAACTACGGATGCGCAAAAGCCTCCAAAGTCAAGAATATAATTGGCATAATCGATAGCTGTTATAGAAAGTGTTGAATTTCTTTTAAATTTCCTATTAACTTCTATCGGCATTCCAAAAATCCAGTACAGATAATCCAATTCATGTATCAAATCAATATGAACCCCGCCTCCTAGTTCAGGAATAGCTGAATAAACTTTTCTGAAGTCGACATTTGGTCGCCATTCTGGCAGGTATGACCCACAATACACATTTAATTCATTAATTTTTCTATTCTGGTTCTGCACGATAGTATTCCGAATATAAATCATGCAATCAAGGAACCTGAGATTACAGGCGACATATGTCATGATACTTCTCTTTTCTACAGAGTGAATCATATTTTCAACATCAAGAGAAATATAGAGTGGCTTTTCGATAAACAAAGGTATGTTATACTCCAAAAGTTTTGATATTGTGTTTTTATGTTCTGAGGTAGGGTTAGAAATCAGGGCAAAATCAAAATCATGTAATGAAACCTCACTAAGAGTATAAATATTTCGTACACCATGTAAATTTTCGCTATCTATTTTTGAACGAATTGCAAATATCTCAGCCGATGGTATTATCTTTAAAATTGAATTAACATGTTTTCTGCCAACAGACCCTAATCCTGCGATCAATATTTTCATAATTCAAAATCAAGTTTCTTATTTTCAATAAGATATGTTATAATATCAAAATCGATAGGATGATCCAGATCGAAACAGACGTGAGGTATCTTGTAAATAATGGATTTATCTGTTATCACACTTGTATAGGCCCTGTTAAAAAATTCCCGTTTATAAAAATAAAAAGAAGCATTCATATCATAAACTTCAGGGGCATTTTGTCGTGTAAGGACAGTATTCACAGTTTTTTTAACCTGCGCATAAAAACCATTTTCTTTTTGCTCAACCATATTGAAATAAGGGCTTCTGCCAGCAGGGCTTACAGAGAACAGATTGATAGCTTCTTCATTATCCCTGAGTAGTTTGAAAGATTCAGTAAGATCATGAAGGTTCCTTAATGGAGAAGTAACATCAAGGTCCAGAACAAAGTCAAATAAACAGATATCATGATTTTCCTTCCAAAATAAAACATCTTTAATCGCATCTACTTTCCCGACATTATCACCAGCGAGAAATTCTGGTCTCCGGTATTCTGTTTTTAAGCCAAATATCTCGGCTGTATTTACTATTTCAGCTGAATCTGTTGAAAGGACAATGTCGACCCCTCCAATAAATTTCTGAAATTGTCTTGCTACATCGATGGAATAACTGATTAAAGGTTTTCCGTTTAAATTTTTAATATTTTTCCCGGGTATACCTTTGGAACCACCCCTGGCACATATTGTAATTAAGATTTTCATTCTGATTTCTAACCCTTGATATGTTTAGCAAATTCCTGTACTTTTTTAAAATCTTCTGGTTTACCAATATCTATCCAGTATCCAATTAAAGGGAACCTTATGACTTTGTACCCCTTAGAAATAAGTAATTCAATAAAATCTGTTGCATCAAAAAAAGTTTCAAAAGGGATGAGGTCCAGAAGACTCCGTTTGATTAGATAAATTCCTCCATTCGCATAATAATTATACGTAGGCTTTTCACGTAATCCTAAAACTGTATTCTCTTTCAGCTCAAAAATCCCATATGGTATTGAAACAGAGTATGGAATAGCCGCAATCGCCATATCAGCATCGCTTTTAATAAATGAATCAAAGAATTCTTCAAAATCAATGTTTGTGAAAAGATCCGAATTCATCACGAGTATAGTTTTGTTATGAAATTCAGAGACAAATTTCACTGAACCAATTGTGCCTAAATACTTTGGTTCTTTAACACATATTACTCTGATACCATCGATGTCCTCAGAAAAATGATCTTCTATCTGTTCAGCAAGATAATTTACTGTTACATGAATGTGTTCAACACCATAACTCAAAAGCCTTTCAATATTATAATCAATAATTGTTTTTTCACCGATTTTAAGCAAGGGTTTTGGGGTGTTTTCCGTCAATGGTCTAAGTCTTACTCCTTGTCCTCCAGCCATTAATACAGCATCAATCGGCAGAATAGACAGTTTTTCTTTAAGGTTATATACTTTACTTATTCTGCCAGAACTATCAAGATATGGTAATAGTTTTATACCTCTCATGCGGGAATTTCTTACTTCAGAAAGAGAAACATCAGCCATATTTAACTTTTCGAAGTCCTTTTTCATTGCTGAGGATATCGAATCTGAAAGCTCTATTCCTGAGATCAGAGCTCTTCTTATATCTCCATCTGTTAATGTCCCAACAAGTTTTTGGTCTTCGTCAATAACAAACAAGCAAAGAATTTCATCCGTAAGTTGGTTTATCGCAATAAGCCCTTCTTTAAGTGATGAAGAAGTGCTTATCAGATGGCTTTTATAATTTTTCATACTTAAGGTTATGGAATCTTTTTTGAATAATGTTTTTCAGGTCGGTTTTTTTAATTACAGAAAGTATATTCTCCGCAGTATTGGTCTTTTCGTATGGATTAATATTATTCCTGCATGCTTTTCTGAATTCGGGTGTCAATATTTCTCTTATCTTTTCTTTAATTTTTACCTCTTCAGGGTCACAATCCATTACTGTTAATCCTTTTATTCTTCCTCTCTGACGGCTACCTATATTCAGACTTGGAATGCCGAAGCAGGGTACCTCAATAATACCACTTGAGGAATTGCCGATAACAGCAATAACAAACTGGAGAATAGATAAATACCTAATATTTCCAAGCGATGTTACCGCCAAAGATCTTTCCTGGTTATTTTCAACAAATTCATTAATCAACTGCCGGATAATACTTCCGTCAGTATCAGAATTAGGCATAGTAAAAACTATTCTTTGATCGCTGAATGAATCAAGAGCTATAAGGAGGTTCTTAATCTGCGCTTCCGAAGTGTTTTTTTCTAAGGTAACCGGGTGAAAAGTAACGAGAATACAGTTTTTACCTAACTTAAATCCAATACTTTCCTCCAGTTTTGCCTTCGATAAAAGTTTCTGATTTCTAATATTATCAATACCAATTGCTCCGACATTAAAAACCCTGTTTGGCTCTTCTCCCAATTGAATAATCCTGTTCCGATATTCCTCTGTTGATGCAAAATGCAAATGACTCATTTTTGTAATGGAATGTCTTATAGCATCATCATATGCCCCTTCGGTTATTTCACCACCGTGAATATGAGCAACCGGGATCTTAAAAATAAGAGCAGCACTTACTGCAGCCAGAATCTCAGATCTGTCGCCAAGGACAAGTAGCAAATCAGGTTTTAGCTCATTAAAGGCATCTGCAAAACCTATAAGTGCCAAACCTACTGATTTGACAGTTGCAATTTCTGTATCAGAGGAGATCAGCATATCAACTTTCTTGTCTATACGGAAACCGTCTTTCTCAATTTCCTTATATGTGTAACCAAATTCTGGTGATAAATGCATATTAGTTGCAATGATCTGCAGAGTTAATTCAGTATCTATCTGAATTAATTTCATCAAACTACTGAGCAAACCATATTCTGCTCTGCTTCCGGTAACAATGCAGATTTTTTTCATTGTTTTATTTGTTCGTCTTTTTGGTAATCCTTGTTCGCCTTAACACCTAACATTTGCTCCCAAAGCATTGGGGATAATCCGTCGCCGGGCCTTTTTGCAGTCATATTCTTTTCGGAGAAAAAATCACCTTTTTTTATTTTTTCGGAGGCAACAAGGCTTTTTCTGGCGGTAATTTTATTCTTAATTTCACCAGTTGCTGGTGTTTTTATCCCATCTCCAAGTGCTTTTTCAATATTTCGAATTCCTTCTATCATTTTTTTCAGCTCTTCGGGTTGAAGAGATGCTATATGATCAGGCCCTGTCATATTCCTGTCAAGGGTAAAATGTTTTTCAATAACAGATGCACCCATTGCTACTGCAGCCAATGGTATCTCAATTCCTTCGCTATGGTCACTATAGCCATATCTAACCTTGAAAGCTTCACCAAGTGTGACCATTGCCCTCAAATTAATATCCTGCATCGGAGCAGGATATTCAGTTGTACAATGCAATATTATAATATTGTTACGATGTGTACCGGATTTATCGAGCAGATTTACCGCGTCCTCAACTTCACCTAAAGTCGCCATACCTGTAGACAATAAAACCGGTTTTTTTTGCAATCCGATTTTTTTTATATAGGGATAGTTTGTTATCTCTCCGGATGGAATCTTCCAGATCGGGAGGTCCAATTCAATCAATAAATCTATACTTTCAAGATCAAATGCTGTAGAAAAGAATGAAATGTTGTACTTCTTGCAACATTTTAATAATTCAAAATGGTCTTCATAAGACAACTCAAGTTTTTTTAGCATTTCGAACTGACTAGTTACAGTACCAATGTTTTTGCTCTGATAATCAGCTTGTTTGGCATTTCTTGAAACAAGCTTGTCCGTATTAAATGTCTGAAATTTAATAAAATCAGCCCCTGCTTCTGATGCTTTTGCAACGAGTTCTTCAGCAATCCTGATAGAACCGTTATGATTGACTCCGGCTTCTGCAATAACGATTGTCTTCATGCTTAAATTATTTTTTTTGCTGGATTTCCAATATAGGTTCCAGTTTGTATTGGTGACTTTAAAATACAAGTTCCGGCAGCAACAACTATTTTATCAGGAAGTGTGACATTATTAGCTATAACTGAATTACTTCCTAAAAAAGATTCATTGCCAACATTTACCTGCCCGTTAACCACTCCCTGTGTTGAAATATGACAAAAATCCCCAATAACCACTTCATGCTCAATCAGAGCTCCGGTATTAATTATACAATTCTTCCCGATAACAGCATTTGCATTTATTAATGCCTTATGCATTATAATTGTTCCCTCACTAATCTGAGCACTTTTGCTAACATAGGCATCAGGACTAATTATCACCGGCAAATTGCCTCCATTTTTCTTAACATAATTATAAATGGATATTCTTTTTTCAGGAGATTTAATTTGTCCAACAGTAATAAGAAAATTTCTGAATCTGGAGCATAAATCCGGAATATCATCATCTGATCCTATTACTTTAAATCCAGAAATTGATGTGCCTTTTTTGGATTTTAAATCCAGAATTCCTGCAATTTCAAACTTATTTTCAGCAAGTATGACATCTATACATGAAATGCAATGCCCTCCTCCCCCTATCAATATAATTGGTTCCATACTCAAATCCTCACACTACTTGGAATATTGACAATTCTTTTTTCCAGCCAGTTTGAATTGGATAATTCGCCGCTTTGGCAGCCAATAAACATAGGCAATTTATTCATCAATCTCCATACAGGCCTTGTCATTATACCCTGGCTATTTGATTCAGTTAAAAAAAGATCACGCTCAATTTCAGATCCCAATATGATTACATTCAACCAATAATTTGAATAGGAATATTTTGGTTCCTGAAAAAAATCAATATTAACTTTCTTAAAGAATTTGTTGTATTCTTCTGATAATTCTCTTTTTTTCCTGATAAATAAAGGAAGACTTTCCATCTGAGCCACTCCAAGGGCTGCATTGATATTCGGCATTCTGTAGTTAAATCCGATTTCATCATGAACAAATTCCCATTTATGCGGAACCTTTGCCTGAGTTGAAAGATGCTTGGCTTTTTTTGCAAGATTTTCATCATTAAAAAGTAACATTCCTCCGCCGCCAGTTGTAATAGTCTTGTTTCCGTTAAAACTAAGTACTCCAATTTTCCCAAATGTTCCCGTATGCCTGCCTTTATAAAAACTTCCTATACTTTCAGCGGCATCTTCAATAAGCTCAATAGAATATTTCTCGCACACAATTGAAATTTCATCAATCCTGCAGGGATGTCCAAAAGTATGCATGGGAACGCACGCTTTAATCCTTCTTCCCGTAGTTTTATTATAGCACACTCCATCCCTGATGATAGATTCTGTTGATAAAAATGCTTCCAGTGCTATCGGATCTAATCCTAATGTAGTCTTTTCAACATCGATAAATATAGCTTTTGCACAACAATAACTTATAGCATTTGCAGTAGCTATAAATGTAAGTGGCTGAGTTATCACTTCATCAGAAGTTTCTACCCCTGCTAGTTTTAATGCAAGATATAAAGCACTTGTTCCATTAACACAAACAACTGCTTTATTAGCTCCTGTGTATGCAGCTACTTTCCCCTCAAACAGATCAACAAATTTTCCGACACTCGAGACATAGGTTGAATCTATACATTCAGCAAGGTACTTTTTTTCGTTTCCAATGAAAACAGGTGAATGGAGCGAAATATTATCTCTCGGCTCATTATAAAGTTCCCTAATTTTATCAAAAACAAGTTGATATTTTGCCATGTCTAAAGGTTATAGATATCCGGTTTGTACTTCGCAAGATTTTCTTTGCTTGAGAACCATTCACAAGTGAGTTGAAGTCCTTCTCTCAAACTATATTCTGGCGTATAGGCTGTTAATTCTTTTATCAAGCTATTATCTCCCAATAGTCTAAAAACTTCAGAATTTTGAGGTCTTAATCTTTGAACATCCGAGATGAATTTAACATCTGAATGCATTATTTCTTTAATTAAATCCAGCGTACTTTGCATGGACACTTCGGTACTTGAACAGATGTTTATTTCTTTACCTATTGAGGATGGACACTCGCTCAAAGCAATGAATCCGTTACAGGTATCCTTAACAAAATTAAAATCACGTGTTGGTGTCAGATCTCCAAGCTTAATTGATTTAATTCCAGAAGAAATTTGTGAAATAATTGTTGGAATAATTGCTCTTGCTGACTGGCGTGGCCCATAGGTATTGAATGGACGTGCTATAGTAACAGGCAATCCGAATGAGTTATAATAGCTCATTGCAATTGCATCAGCTCCAATTTTAGAAGCAGAATAAGGAGACTGAGGTTGTTTTGGATGTTTTTCATCAATGGGGACATATTGGGCAGTACCATAAACTTCAGAAGTCGATGTATGTATTACACGAACATTTCCATTTTCTTTTGCTGCCTGACATATATTAAGAGTACCTTTTACATTTGTATCCACATAACTGGCAGGTGCTACGTATGAATATGGAATAGCAATCAAAGCTGCAAGATGAAATATTATGTCAGTGCCTTTTGAAACTTCCTTACAAAAAAAAGGGTCTCGTATATCACCACTTACCACTTCAAGGAACTGATTTGCAGGTATATCTTCAAGCCATCCCCAATAATTGAAAGAATTATATTGCGAGAGTGCTCTTACACTGTATCCTTTATCTAGTAAAGATTCTACGAGGTGGGAGCCAATGAATCCATCGGCGCCGGTAACCAAAATATTTATTTTATTAGAGCTCATTTTGTAATTAAGTTGAGACAACAAAAACAGTAATAAATTTACCTTCGATACTAACCTTTGATTTTAGCCACGAATTTATTCTTTTCATGTCACGGTCCATGACAATAATATGTGACCATTTGTTTTCTTTCACTATTTTTTCGCAATCCTGAAATGGAATTTCTTCAAAAACACATTTTCGATATATCGAGAAACGTCTGTCCTCGTCTTCTAAATTGTTAAGGACTTCAGGTTTTAGACTTCTGATGAATTTTGAATAACCAGCCTCAAAATCTTCTTGCTTGGGAGTTTTAGTTATATAATCAGGAATAAAACCTTGCTGGCTAATAAATTTTGCCGCTAAAGTCCAATAATTATTTACAGAAGGAGACCGGGAATTTTCATTCCAGATTCTTTTTCCAATAAAGCCTGAAAAACAAAAGGAGTCCTCAGCGTCCTGTTTTGGCACAGCAATTAATGCCTGATTCGGTATTTCATTTGAAAGTGATATAAATTCCTCGATTTCTTTCTGCGGATAAATATATCTTGAATCACCTGAAATTCTGAAATTTTTCAAATTAAACTCAAGAGGGGTAAACCCCTTAAAATATCCCAAATCTTGAAAGATTAATACAAAAAAAGCGCATAAGAGATAAGAATAAACATATTGTTTGAGTAACTCTTTAAGAGAAGAGTAAGCTAAAAACAACATATTACATATTAAGGCATTAAAAGCAAAATACAGATCTGACCCACCAACGTGGCGAACAAAAAAATAGAATAAAAGATTTAAAATACTGCAGACAATAAATTCCCATTTGAATTTATTAAGTTCATTACGTTTAATGATCAGAAGAACCAAGAGCGGTCCATAAATCCCAATAAAAGGATAAATAGGATTCCACGATTCAAAAGCTAAAAAATCCCTTGCTTCAATACCTGGAACTAGTCCATATGAATTCTTAGATGAAAAAATGAAAAACATAAACAGGGAGAAAATTGGGATTTGAAGAAAGCCAGCAACTGTTTTTCTATGTTTTTTAAGCTGGTCAAATTCATATATCCTATTCTTAAAGAAATAAACAAGAAAAAATCCTAATTCTAGGCCAATAAGAACCATTAAATTAGAAATTTTTGAAAAACCTGTAATAGAAACAATAATAAAATAGTAAAAACTTGTTTTAATAGGCAGTCTGTCTTCTTCCCTCTCTTCATTTATCTTAATGATCAAATAAACAGATGCTAAAAGTAAGGGTAAAGACCAGAAAAAAGTGGATGCCGCTGAACCAGTCATATGTCCACCTAGTGAAGAATATACTTGCCATTTAGAGCATAAGGAAAAAAAGAAAATCAGAACAAATAAAACAAGACTTTCAAAAAATCTTTTTCTTATCGTCAATGACATAATAGTAAAAATTGCGATTGAATTTATGAGATAACCGCATTTCAGAACAGTTTTGACGATATTTAATCCCGCAAAATTAGATATCCCGGCAAATCCCATATTTGCCAGATAATGATATATAAATACACCGTCAGTCTTCCAAACAGGATAAGTTGGAGGAAAATGATTCTTCAATTCACCAACTATGCCTAAATTCCATACTACATCAGCATATATTCTTCCTTCCATATAAAACTGATAAAAAAACACATACCAGTAGACCGATCCGAACAATATGCCATAGATCAAAGGTTTAACAGATAATTTTATATCTTCAATAGTGTAAAATTTTCTCCAAAATGGGTTAATGAAACTTACTAATATTATTAGTAAAAGTGGAGTTAAAAATTGCAAATAAGAGCCCTGGAAATTTAAAACAACATTTACACTGTTTAAGATCGCAATCAAAACCGGAGAAAAAGCTACCGAGATAATTAGATTTAGGTATATGTTTGCTTCCTTTTTTGCTAAAAAGAAAAATATTGGCAAAAAACCTATTAAAAAATAGATGCAAGAATATTTTATTAAGTCAATCATGAATCCTGGAAAATGCCTTATAGATTACGAGAGCAAGAAATAAGTAATTGATATTTTCAAAACCCTCCACAGCTTCTTAGCAGTAACTTTTCTTAATTATTAAGTATAACCTTCAATTCCAATATCTTACCAACTGAAGTATCAAAATCATTCTTGCTAAAATAATATTGATACAACATTACAAGATTTTGCTTATTCGAAAGCAATAAACTTCCTTTATTAATTAATACAATATATTTAAACGTAGAAATATCTCTGCAATCTTTCATGTTATGATAAGCAGACTTAACTATACTGGCAGAATTTTTATCTGAAAACTCTTCAGTTATATCATTAGAATTAATAGCAAATCTGGTTTGCGTACCAAATGTTTTCTTAAGTATCCCCGTATAACAGTAAAACCTATAGCCCTCATTATATTCGTTATACTCCAACGTATTATCGATAATTTTGAAATTTATTCCCTCATCTAGGACTTTTTCTTTTGCAAATAATTTTTCAAGTGCAAGCTGTTTAAACCAACTTTTTTGATGCTGAAGCTGACATGTAATTGTAGAAACAATAAATAAAGAAATTATTATAGCAATGAAAATATTCTGAGCTTTCTCTGAAATAATAAAAGTAGCAAGATAAAACAGAAGTAATGAAGAACCGAACCCAAGAAGTATTTGATGACGTGAACTAAATCCATCAAAAGTGGGTTGAAGTCCAACCATTACATATGCAAAGGCCCCTGCGACAAAAAGATACAGCCCAATAATAAGTGATCTTTTCCTGTTAATTACAGGTTCTAATCTGAAGTTTTTTAGTATGATGAGCAGTAAAATAAAGATTGCAACAAAAACAAAAATGAAGATATTTGATATTTTGAGTGAATTTGTTACAGTTCCGAGTCCCAAAAAATTCTGAATAAATGTCAGGAAGATATTTACAGGGGTCAATAAAACAGAACTTATAGAGAATTCCCGATAGCCTTCAGACTCATAAACACCTGTAGGTTTAAGAAAGAAGGCTCGGAAAACCCAGAACACAAAGGGTAAAATAAAAAAATCAAACCAGGTAAATACCTTTTTAAGTAATACACTGAAATAGTTCTTATTAAACTTTACATTAATATTCAGATCATAAATTGCCAAGAACAATAAAACTGCCAGAGACAAAACAAGTGTTGAAGGCAGAAATGTAAAGGAGATTAAGAAAAATATAAGAGAAAAAATTCTGACAACAATAATCTTATTGATTCTAAAATAAATAAAAAGATAAATTGCACTTAGGAAAAAAAATAGTCCGGCAATATACATAAAGCAAGCTAAGGTAATTTTTGCCTGATTATATGGTATTAGAGCAAAAAACAAACTAATTAAAAATGCATGTGTTTGTTTTATATTAAGCAGGCATAAGCATTTATAAAACAGGAAAATGATTAATAATCCAATCAACCCTATTAGAATATGATATAAGATTGCAGGATGGGAAGTCAAATTTATCATCCATATATGTATTGGTATCATAAATGGAATGCCAGCTCCATTGCAGATATCTCTTATTCCTTGGTCACTTGAAAGACACCAATCATCCCAGTACAATCCATTATTAAGAAATAGAAAGAAATTCGCTACCAGGTAGAGTAGAATAATTATTAGAAGGTATTTGTTCTTTATTCCACTAGTTTTCTCATGCATAATTGCATTATTTGAAAACATAAACTTTGTTCAATATAAATGTTAAGGTTCCTATTGGTATTACTAAAATTGCAGCACCAAGATATAAATTAATTCCAATTGACTTTATTACTGTTAAACTACCTAAGTTTAATAGGTATGTCAAACCATAAATCATAATGAATTTAATAAACAAAATGTTATTGTGATTTTTAAATACCAGAATTCCTATAGTATTAAAATTGAAAAGGATGCCTGCAATTGTACTAATGAATAATGCCAGAGGATAAGGAATATCTAAATAAATCAATAAAGCAAATAATCCATATCCAAAAATTGTATTAATTCCACTTACAATGAAAAATCGTAAAAACTTATTTTGCAGTAACCTTTTAACATAAGGAGAAAAATTAGTCATTAAAGATGATCTTAATATTCTTGAGATAATTATCACTTTTCGAAATTTATCCTTTCTTTCTCAATTACAAGTGGACGTTTCTTTACTTGTGTAAATATGACTCCGATATACTCACCGATTATTCCAAGGAAGAATAATTGCACACCACCAAAGAAGAAGAATCCGATGACTAATGGTGCTATTCCCACTGAAAAATCACTCCAGAATATAAGTTTATAAACCAAATATATTAACGCTACAAAAAAGCTAAGGAATGAAACTCCAAAGCCTATAAAGCTTGCAAGTCGCAAAGGAACCTTAGAGTAACTAACAAATCCAAGCATCGCTATATCATAAAGTGTGTAGAAATTATTCTTTGTCTTTCCTTTTTCACGCTTTGGCTGCTCATATGGTACCTCAACTCTTTGAAAACCGAGTTCAGAGATTAATCCCCTGAAATATGGATAAGGATCTTCCAGTGTACGAAGTATTTCAATGAATTGCCTGTCATACAATCCGAATCCTGTAAAATTTTTAATCTGGTCAGTTTCTGATATTTGAGAGATAGTATTGTAGAATATCTTTCGTATCAGAAACATAAGTTTATTCTCCTTGCTTTTTGCTTTTGTACCAATAACAATTTTATATCCCTCCTCCCATTTTTTTAAAAAGCTAATTATAAGTTCAGGGGGATCCTGTAAATCTGCTACAACTGAAATCACAGCATCTCCTGTGCTTTGTAATATTCCATAATATGGGGATCTGATGTGACCAAAATTTCGTACATTAACAATAATTTTCAAGCGTGAATCCTTTTCAGCCAACCCTTTAAGAATTTCCACAGTTCTATCGGAAGATGAATTATCAATAAAGATATGCTCATAATTATATTCTGGAAGTATCGCAAAAATAGCTTTCACTTTCAAGTAAAGTGCTTCAACATTTTGCTCTTCGTTGAAACAGGGGGTAACAATGCTTATAAGCTTCATAATAATGTGATTTCTATTAATTTAATAATGCGAAATACAAATTTGTATTTCACTTACAATTTCGGCTATCAGAAAAATACTTAAGGAACATGAATTAGATACCAAAACTTTAAACTTAAAGTAAGACTACATATTTGAAACAGACTGAATAGCTATCTCATATTGCCCAGTAAAAATTAAAATGCGGAATTGATAATTTTAGAAAAGTTATTTTATATTTTTTGCAGTCTGAACCCCAGAAACATTAAAGACAAGATTATTATAAAGATCTAAAAAGAAAAACTGATTCATTCCTTATTGATTCAATGGAAGTATATTTAGGTGTGAATTTAAATGGCATATCAATTTTATTTTCTGAATAATACTGAAGCTTCTCACCTGTTGCTGAAGTTCCAGTGGAACTTTCAAGGATTTTATATTGTAATCCATAAATCTGTTTGTAAAAGTCGAGAATTTCCATTTTACTTACCGGCATCAGACTCATAACGTCGAAAGCCGCATTGATCTCATCATATTCAAAAAAAGACTTAATTAATTCTGCAAGATCTTCAGGATGAATATAATCGCGAATAATATTCACAGGTGATGTTATAAAAGTTTTATTTTCCTTTACGCATCTGATTATTTCTGTCAACAAATAATTTTTAGACAGGTCAATAAAACGGCTGAAATATCCAAAAATCCTCAAATCAATTATGTTTCCAAAATTTACTGACCTATGTTTTATTTCCGAATTTAGTTTAACAATTCGATAAAAATCAGTACTCTGGATGTTGTTAACTTCGAAATTAGCTATCGAATTTTTGCTTGCTGGTTCATTAAATTGAGTTCCATAAACGGCACCTGAACTCAGATTAATGTATATAGTCTTTCTGCTTTCCCTAATATAATCAATACATGTTTTATCAAAATGCTCGGTAACTTCAAAAATGTTTTCTTTATGCAAGTTCCTTTCAGTTAAATCTGTGATTCCTATGCAATTAATTATCACATCAACTCTATCCTCCCCGAATTCATTTATTGGTTTTGCGTTGAAACCAGAATAATATAATGAATTCAAAAACTGATCAACCTTTTGAAAATTTCGTGCGTAAAAATACATTTCAATAGATTGATCGTCCTTGTATGCAAAAATTAGTCCTTTTGCAATATGGCTGGATGCTCCAAGAATAGCAATTTTTATCTTGCCTGTATTCATTTGTCATACAAAGTATAAAGAACCCTTTAATTCAAATGAAAATTCAAAGTTTAAACCATGAAATGGCCCTTCGGATTGTCTCCTCAACATCATAATTTATTTTTAGCCCCAAATCATTTTGACAAAGCGAGATATCTGGAACATAAAGCGATGAATCATCATTATTATACTTTATATCAATATCAACCTTTGAATCAGTGAATTGAACAATCTTTTCAGCAACATTTTTCAAACTTATTCCATATGGACTTCCAACATTATATGACGTATTCCTTTTCCCGCTGGCAAGAATCTTCAGAATCCATACTACCATGTCGGCTGGATACATGTAAGATCTGATTGGTTCTCCGTTTCCAATAATCCGAATATTTTTTTTATTAAGGGCTTCGTTTATGAAATTATTAATAGCCCAGGGTTTTGACAATGATTGGTAAGGTCCAATAAATGAAAAAGGCCTAGCAATTACAATAGGAAGTTTATACTGACTCACATATGCGCAGCAAGTTGCTTCAGCTAATCGTTTCGCTTCTGAATAAATTGAATTCACTTTGTTACAGTCCATTGGACCGAAATCAGATTCTGAAATTAATTTATTAGAAGGTATGCTCCTTCCATAGATCTGTCCGGAACTTACATAAAGAATTTTTTTCAGATCAGGCAATTTAAAAGCTGAATCAATTAGGTTGTCAGTTCCCTTTGTAATAATGGAAATAGTATCAATAGGATTAGAAACATGGATTCTGTTATCGGGAGAGGATGCTGCGTGAATAATAAAGGAAACATCATTTGAAAGTTCATTTAGATTTCTAATATCTTTTGAAATAAACTCAATATCTTTTCTTTCAGTAAGGTGTTTTTTATCATTTTTAAATGAATCAATATTTCTTGCAAGAATAGTTAACGATACATTAAACTGATGGTTATCATTAAGATACGTAATAAATTCAGCAACCCACGTTCCAAGAAAGCCAGTCCCCCCAGCAATAAATATTTTCTTATTTTTTAACTCCTCCAGCATATCCAAAGACCATGAAGCAGCATCTTCACAGTCTTTTTTAAGAAATTCAATGTGTTTCTTATCCATTTGATGAACTATTAAAGGTAGAATTCTTCTTTTTTAAATCAAGTGCTACTTCAACTATCAGGTCTTCCTGTCCTGCGACGACTTTTCTTCTTCCCAGTTCAACGAAAATATCTCTGGCGTCAAGTTCGTATTCTTTTGCTACTCTGGAAACAGGCTTTGAGAATCCAGAGAAAACACCGGAGAGTCCGCTAATTATACTCAGATTTTTAATTGTTGGAAGTTCTTCAATAATATTTTCCTGGGCAATTTCAGCTGCGTCTAATATTTTATACAATGAAATTCCAGTTTCATACTCCATTTTCTCCAAAACCGCAGCCAAAACTTCCAATTGTGCATTACCAGCTCCAGCCCCGAACCCCCTTATAGCTCCGTCAATAATTTTAGCACCTGATTCTACAGCGGTTATTGAATTTGCAATAGCCATTCCCAGGTTATTATGAGCATGGAAGCCAACTGGAATATTTAATCCTGAAACAAGATAACTGATTTTTTCTCTGACATTTTCAGGTAAATAGGCACCTGCTGAGTCATATAAGACAATACCTTCAGCCCCATATGATTGCATCTTAATTGCCTCCTCCAGCAGAATCTCCTTTGAAACCATATGTGTCATCATGAGAGCTCCGATAACTTCTTTTCCGCAATCCCTGGCAAAAGCAATATGTCGCTCGGTAATATCTGCCTCGGTACAATGACAAGCTTCACGTACAAGATCAACACCAATCTCAAATGCTTTTTTAAGATCCTTATTGATTGTTGTAAATCCAGGCATTACATGTATAGCAAGTTTTGTCTTAGTAAGGTTTTCTCGGGCAATACTTAACATTTCAATATCCTCCAACCTGCTAAATCCGACCTGTATCGATGAAGCGCCAAGTCCATTACCATGGCCTACCTCGACACTTGGCACTCCAGCTTTTTCAGCAGCCTGACAATAAAGAGCGATTTGATGTTTATCTAACTTATGAGATATTGCGTGAGAACCATCTCTCAGCGAAACATCATGAATGTATACTTTTTTTCTCATTTTAACTTTCTGGTTAAAAGAACTGATTTGGAATATTCTTCAGCTATGGTAATTGCCGCACAATTGATAATATCTAAATTGCCAGCATAACTCGGCAGATAATCGCCTAATCCTTTAACTCGTACGGTCATAATGACACGATTACCTTCAAAAGTAGGCGGAACAATCAAGTTATACCCAGGGACAAATTTTTGAATTTTGGAAACCATTTTGTTAACTTCAGCATTAATTGCTGACATATCAGGGTTTTGAATTGTAGCCTGAATAGTAGTTTGCATGTCAATGCAAGGATCAGCAGGATTTAGAATTAAAATCACCTTTGATTTCTTGCATTTTGAAAAAAGCTGAATACCTTTTTCAGTAGTTTCAATATATTCATCCAGATTAACCCTTGTACCTGGTCCTGCACTTTTTGATGCTATCGCTGAAACTACTTCTATATATTCAATATTAGGATGTACTAATCCGAGGGCATATGCAAGAGGAATTGAGGCCTGTCCACCGCAGGTAATAGTATTTATATTGTTTTCTTCCAGACACTCAGCAAGGTTTACAGATGGTACGCACAAGATCCCAACTCTTGCAGGAGTCAAATCTATTACCATTTTACCTAATTTTTGAAAAATAACTGCATGTTTTAAATGCTGTGAAGCAGATGTTGCATCGAAAACTAAATCATACAACTCCGGATTATCCTCTAAAATGTCAATACTTCTATCAGACACAGTAATTCCTAAATTGATTGCCTTAGACATTCCTTTTGATTGAAGGTTTCGTCCAACAAACAGAGAACAGTGTAAAAATTCTGACTTAATAACTTTAATAAGTAAATCTGTACCTATGTTTCCAGTTCCTAATATAGCAATGTTAAGTTTATTCTTTTTCATTTCAGTTTTAATCATCAAATTGCGCTCTTGGTTTTTAAATACAATTCGCTTTATACTCTTCTTCCGGTAAAAATGGAAACATATCATCAAATGGCATTGAAATCATTTTTCCATCCTCTAACTGTTTAGAAGCAACTCTAGGAATTAATAACTGGTCTGAAGGACAAATAATTTCACAAATCAATGGCCCTTTATAAGACATTAATTGATCCAATTTATTATCAAGTTCATTTAATTCAGCTATTCTCATAAAACTTATGCCATAAGCTCCACTTATTTTTTCTAAGTCAGGAAAACTCACACCAGATTCTTTATCAATACCAATATGCCGCCCTTCCAAAAAATTATTCTGAGTAACTCTTATAAGCAGGTAACCACTATTATTAAAAAGAATTATTTTGACAGGTAATTTTTCCTGCACAATTGTCTGCAATTCCTGAATATTAAACTGAAAGGATCCATCACCAGTTATGCAAAATACTTCCTGCCCATTTGCAGCAGCAGCTACTCCATTTGCAGCTGGAGAATATCCCATTGTAGATAATCCCCCAGTTATGATATGACGTTGACCTAATTTTACTTTAAAAGCCTGGGCATGAACATGAAAACAGGAACCTGTATCAACTACAAAAATGCTATTTCGTTTTGCCTTTAAAGATAACTCACTCATAAACAGATAAGTATTAATTCCGTTTACTTCATTTTTATATTCAGGTAGATTGACAGGATATTTGTTTTTCCAGATTGTGGTTTTTCCAATCCAGTCTGAATTTGAAAATCTGAAATCAGAAAGTTCCTCAGATAGCAATTTTATAAAAACGGTAGCATCAGCTAATACTTTGAGATCGGGAATAATAGATGGTTTATTAAGTTCTTCCTGATCAACATCAACCATAACTTTAAAAGCCTTTTTTGCAACATCTTCATAACCATAACCAACTAGACCAATTCCAAGTCTGCAGCCAATACTTATTAGAAGATCGCAATTTTGCAAAGTAAAATTTCCGGGCCTGTCGCCATATGTTCCGGGCCTCCCAATAAATAATGGATTCTCATAATCAATGATATCCATTCCTAACCTGGACGTCAGGACTGGCACTTTTGAACTATCAATTAGTGTATTAAAACTTTCAACTGCGCCTGACAACCTAACACCCTGGCCAGCTAAAAAACAAGGACGTTTTGCTCTCTTTAGCAATTCAGAAACTTGTTTAACCTTTTCTGAAATATCGAGATTATTATAACTTAGGGGTTCAGCCCTAAAGCCTTCATAATCATCTGGATTAAAAAATGTTCCCTGAATGTCGATTGGACATTCAATCCATACTGGTCCGAAAGGATGGGATTTTGCAATAAAAATGGCCTTTTCAACTTCATATCTTACTTTTGAAATATCATCTAAAATGACAGCATATTTTGTAACATTTTTATATATTGGCAAGGTATTAAACCCCTGTAATGCAAATTGTCTCGGACCAACAATACCTGTTTGCGAGACTTTAGACTGTCCTGCTACAATGATGCAAGGAGACCTGTCAACATAAGCTCCAACAACACTATTCAGACAGTTTAATGCAGCAGGTCCAGCAGTAACGTAAGCAACCCCCAATTTGTTAGTGTATCTTCCATAAGCTTCAGCTGCCATTGATGCTGCCTGCTCATGATGGCAACATAAATATTCCACATCAGGGTTGATTAGCAGCGAATCTGTAAGATGCATAATCATACCACCGGTTACCAGAAAAATTTTATTTGCACCAGCCTCATGTAACTTTTCGGTAATAAAATCTGCAACTCTGTATTTCCCTTCTGATTTCATATAATACTATTTATGAACTAATAATGAATTAAATTAACTCCAATCGTCAGTTTGTATCTGCAACAGTGGAATGCCAGAATTTTTCAGGGATTCCTTAAAAGATTTTATCATCGGTGGTGGACCAGAAATAAAATATGTGCTCTCGGGATCTGCAATATTTAAGACATCACTAAGATTAATCAGCCCATTTTCAACTTCATATACAAATTTAGTGATAAAAGAATGATTTATTTCTTTTGCCCTGCCAATTTCTTGATGATAAAAGTTCATTGTTCTGTCTTTAAATCCAGCAAAAAGGACAGGATTTTTATAATTTGAAAATGAAGAATCATTAAACAATGACAAAAAAGGTGTCAATCCTGTTCCTCCTGCAACGAAAACAGTATTTTCTTTATTATGTTCACGTGTAAATAAGTCCCCGTAAGGCATTTTAACCCAAACACCACTTCCAATAGTGAGAAGTTTCTGCATCTTTTGAGTATATTTGCCTTTCACTGAATAGGTGATTCTTAAATTCTTTTCAGATTGATTACTCTGGATTGAAAAGCATCGGGATTCAGGCCACTGACCGGATGGATCATAGTCGTCAATTGTCAAATGTAAAAACTGACCGGGCTCGTACTTAAATGGTTTTTCAATGGAACCAATTTCAAGTGTATAAACACCATCAACATGCTGCTTAATATCAGTCACAATTGCTGCATATCTTTTAATAATTGCCATCTTACAGAAAAATTACAGATACACTCCAGATAGAATCGAGGACGAATTTTCTTACTTTATTTATGACTTAATTTTTCACTTTTTAAATTCAAGTGTGAACCTTTTCAGGACTTCCTCAGAATAATTTAACATTTCTTTTGTTAAACCAGGATAGGTTCCAAGGAAAAAGGTATTATTCATAATGTAATCCGTATTATTCAGATGATCAGCTATTCTCCAGTTTCTGTTAATAAATGCGGGTTGCTTGGTTATATTTCCTGCAAATAAATTCCTTGTTTCAATGAGATTGGCATCAAGATATTGTGTTAGTTGTTCCCTAGTAAACGGGCATCCTTTTTTCAAAGTTACTATAAAGGCAAACCAGGCAGGATCAGATTCTTTAATGGCTTCAGGAAGTATAAAATAATCAGGGTAATTAGAAAATATCCTATGCCATTCATGAAAATTGTTTTTCCTCTGTTCGCAAAACCATGGGAGTTTATCAATTTGCGCTGCTCCTATTGCTGCCTGAATATCAGTCATTTTAAGATTATAACCAATTTCAGAATAAACATATTTATGATCAAATCCAAAAGGCAAATCTCCAAACTGCTGATTGAATCTTTTTCCACATGTATTATTCTCTCCACCGGAACAATAGCAATCACGTCCCCAATCCCTGAATGATTTAACTATTTGATTTAATAACGGGTCATTAGTACAAATAGCACCTCCTTCACCGGTTGTAATATGATGGGCAGGATAAAAGGAGATGGTTGAAATATGTGCAAATGAACCTGTTTTCCTACCTCTATATGTACTTCCAAATGCATCACAATTATCTTCAATTACCCAAAGATCTTGCTCTTTGGCCAATTGCATAACCAAATCAAGATTAAAAGGATTTCCAAGTGTATGTGCTATAAAGATGCATCGTGTTTTAGATGAGATTGCTTTACGCATCATATCTGTGTCGATATTGTATGTTGGAATATCAACATCTACAAACACTGGTATCAGGTTATATTGCAAAATAGGCGTTACAGTAGCAGGAAATCCGGCGGCTACAGAAATGACTTCATCTCCTGGCTTTAATCGTCTGTCTCCAAGCTTCTCTGATGTAAGGGCAGCAAATGCAAGTAAATTCGCGGAAGATCCGGAGTTTGTCAGAATAACATTTTCAATACCAAGGAATTCAGAAATTTTTTCTGTAAAAACCTCAGAAAACCGCCCTTCAGTGAGCCAAAAATCAAGTGAAGCTTCAACAGCATTAACCAGTTCCATCTGATCAAAAACTCTTCCTGCATAATTAACTTTTGACTTTCCAGGTACAAATTCCGGCTTTGCAAATTTTGCCTGATAATATTCGATTGTTTTTTCAACAATCTCCTGTCGTAATTTTTTAAAGTCAGTCATTTATTTATTCGTCAACTTATACCACTTATTTTATCTTAAAATATTCCTCTATCTGGCTAACACAAACAAGCCTCATATCAGATTGTTCGAGGTAAAATTTATTCCAATCGACTATCCTTTGAATAGCTGTTTCAATATCCCATTTCGGATACCAGTTGAGAAGTGTTTTTGCTTTTGAACAATCGAGTTTAAGATAATTAGCTTCATGAGGTTGTATATTCTTGTCGACTTCATATTCAGCACCTCTCCCCCATGTATCACATATTTTTTGAGCAATCCATTCAACGCATTTTGCATCATCATCATCCGGCCCGAAATTCCATCCACCTGAAAAAGAAGCCCCGTCTGAGTAAAGTCTTTCACAAAGAGCAAGATAGCCATTTAAAGGTTCAAGAACATGCTGCCAGGGTCTAATGGCATGAGGACTTCTGATTCTGAGCTTCTCCTTTCTCATTATTGAACGGATAAAATCGGGGATCAACCTATCACTGGCCCAATCACCTCCACCAATTACATTTCCTGCTCTGGCAGAAGCCAAAGCAACTCCATGAGTTTCAAATTTGGCAGGATTGAAAAATGAATTTCTGAAACTTGAGGTTACTAATTCCGAACAACTTTTACTGTTTGAATAAGGGTCATAGCCACACATTGGTTCATTTTCTCTGTAACCCCATAACCATTCTTTATTTTCATAACATTTATCTGTAGTAATATTCAGAATTACTTTAATACTTTCGGTATGCCTGGAAGCTTCCAATACATTTACCGTTCCCATAACATTTACTTCATATGTTTCCCTTGGGGTTCTGTATGATTCAATTACAAGAGGCTGAGCAGCCATATGAATTATAATTTCAGGCTGAATTGTCTTAAATGTTTTAAGCAATAAATCGTAATCCCTTATATCTCCGATAGTTGATGAAACCAGTTGTTCAATTTCAGTTAATTCATACAGACTTGGTGTTGTATTCGGATTTAAAGCATATCCATATACATCAGCCCCAAGCCAGTTAAGAATTATTGATAACCATGACCCTTTGAACCCGGTATGTCCCGTAACAAGAACCTTACGGCCTTTATAAAAACTATTAAAAGTGGCACTGTTTACCAACGTATCCATGGCGCTTTCTTTTTTTCGATTAACTCCTCCATCTGACTCTTATCACGCTGAGTATCCATCGGCTTCCAAAAGCCATAATGCTTATAGGTAAACAATTCTCCTTTCTTTGCAAGATTTTCAAGTGGTTCCTTTTCAAAAATGGTGCTGTCATCATTAATATAATTGAAAATTGAAGGCTCACATACAAAGAATCCCCCATTAATCCACGATCCGTCTCCCTTGGGTTTTTCCTGAAAACTGCTAACCATGTTTGAATTGTCTATATTAAGAGCCCCAAACCGGCCTTCAGGCAAGACTGAAGTCATAGTAATACTCTTCCCGTGACTTTTATGAAATTCAACCAGTTTTGAAATATCAATGTCGGCTACTCCATCTCCATAAGTCAGCATAAAAGACTCATTTCCAACATATTCCTGTACACGTTTTATGCGCCCACCTGTCATTGTTTCCAAACCAGTATCAACCAATGTTACTTTCCATGGTTCAGCACTATTCGAATGATGAGTAATTGTATTGGAAGTCATATCAATTGTCATATCAGCCATGTGCAAAAAATAATGGGTGAAATACTCTTTAATCATGAACCCCTTATACCCGCATAGTATTATAAATTCATTATATCCAAACCATGAATATATTTTCATAATGTGCCAGAGAATGGGCTTCCCTCCAATCTCAACCATTGGTTTAGGCTTAAGGGAGGTTTCTTCCGACAATCTGGATCCCAAACCTCCTGCAAGAATAAGTACTTTCATAATTAGCTTTTAGATTTATGAAAAAATTGACTTTAAGTTTATGATATTCTGAAGATTTTTCAAAAGACTAAACTACTTATTCTTTGAATAACTAAAATATTTTTTGGGGAATAATGGAGAATGAATATAATTTCATTTCAAAGCAAGAAATTAGACCAAAGCACAGCCCGAATGAAAAATGTGTTGTTTAATTATCTTTTAAGCAACGAACAGGAAAACCATTCCCCATATCACTGTTGACCCTGGAGATAACTGCTGAAGAGTAGTTTATTGTTCTTTGATAAGGATACGAAAGGTAATCGGTAGAACTCCAGAAGGGTATTTGGATAGATATGAAGTTAAATGTCCCACTTCTGAGTCGCAAACCACCCGCGAGAGCTGTAAAACCAGTTTCGTTGGTTGCTCCTGCATTTGGAGTTTTCCAATGGATTATTCCGGTTTCTTTTAGTTTGCCACCGCCAATACCTAAGCCTCCCAAATAGTCTGTTAATATTGTCCACTCGGCATCATTAGGTATATGCCAGCTTGTTGGACATACATTTTTACCCCCATTGCTTGCTTCCTTCGTAGAAAGATTATTATCTATTGCATACCAATTATACAATCTTCCATAGGTTGTTGAATAAGAAGGTGTATTACTATAATCGCAATACGCACCTGTGGCTAATGCTGCCCATGCAGTATTATCTGTAATATTGGGGATTACAGTGCCATCATTATATTTGGTTGTATTAAGGTTTTCAGCCATCCAGACCTGGGTTCCAATTTTTACAACTGGATAATTATTGTTATCACCATCTATACAGGTCATGAAATTAAACGTAATTGTTTTGTCTGATACAGGAATGTCTGTAATTACGGTGCTATAGATTCCCGATATACCTGTAAACTTCAACCGGTCACCCGTAGTGTAAGCCATATCTATAGTTGACTGTATTCCTTTACTCTCCTTTTCTACTGCTTTTCCATCAGTTGCCTGAACTATATTATTAACCTTCGCAATACTTATTGTTCCGTTTGATTTTCCATTACTGATCAATCTCCCGGAAAACTGATAGTTATTACCCCTGACATTAATTAAATACAAACCCTTTCCTACACCTGATAATCTAAACTCTTGCCCGGATTTTTCCAGATAACTTTGACTCTGAGCAACCGGTTTACCTGTAAAATCAAATACTGTAATTACTGCATTCCCTTCTTCAGGAGGATAAAACTGCAATAGTGTATTATCATTCATTGGGTTTGGATAAACCTTCAACCAAGATGATGCTTTGTAATCATCAGAATTAAGTCCTGTTGAAATTGACAGACTCAAAATGTCACTTCCATCTAAAGTGAGAGATGTACCTGAAATCAAATTCTCGACCTTAACAGTTGATACTGTTGATGATTCCCCGGTTCCTGAAAAACTTATGAGATAATTTTGTGCATTCGCATTCATCGCACAAAA
>JANYKN010000194.1 GCA_025361565.1 Bacteroidota bacterium
GGAGACTATTGGATGACTGTCTTTTTTTTTAATTTTCCGTTTCTAAGATGATGACGCAAAGCTCCTTCAGTTACTTCCAAATTTCTGGCTATTACACTTATTGGAATATCATTATCTATCATATTTTGAGCTTCTTTAAAGCGGAAGTTCCTATTTATCCATAACCAAAAATAATCATAACTGCCTGTTATGATTGATTTTACGATGATTTAATATTTTTCGTTACTAACTACAATAGCTTTATTCCTAATCTTTTTATTATCGCTTCCTGGTGTTTTTCTAAATCGTTCGGAATACATTTCATTTCTTCCTCTCCTATTTTTGCTGTAATTAAATTTATTGAATTCAGACTTTCAATTATATGATCCGTTGTATAATCCAATTCTTTTAATTCTTCTACAATATATTTTGTTATTATATAGGCAAGCATTACAACAAAGACATGACCTCTTGTTGTTTCTTCTTTTCTTAAATAGATTGGTCTCATTTCTTCCAGATAAGTTTTCATTGTTCTGAAAGCATTCTCTACTTTATATAAATCTTTGTATCTGATATGTGCTGCCTCCTTGCTCATTTCGTCTGAATTCAAATCTGTTTTTAAGGCATAACAGCCATCAAGTTCTGCTGATTTTTCTAACTCATTTTTATCTATTTCTATCTGAATATTATCATTTTCCAGTTTACTGATTATTATTGATTTTAATTTGTAGGCACTGATTTTTTTATTTACTTTTTTTAATGCTACTGTTGCTTTTGCCTTCGGATGTTCTAGCAAATATTTGTTTTGAGATACTACGAAATTTTCGATTTTTTCAATTCTTGATTTTCTGTTTTGACTTATTTCTAATGATCTTACAGGATTGCGTCTTAATATATATCGTATATTATCATCTGTTACTTCAACTAAATCATCTTCAAAAAGCGACAACTGAATTATGTTTTCTTTTATCAGAGTCTTTATTTGTTCTTTCGTTATTGATGTTAAAAAATTCCATTTAAAAATATCTGACTGGATTTGTTCTATTTGTGCAGACTTTATCATTCCTTTATCACCGACAAGTACTACTCTTTCGACACCAAAATTATTCTTTAATTTTAATAGCTGATTTTCTACTGTAGTCATGTCAGAGGTATTGCCTTTAAAAACTTCTACTGAAACAGGATAGCCGTCCTTATCTGTCAATAGTCCGATAACAATCTGCATTTTATTCTTTTTACCGTCACGGTTATAGCCGTAATCAGCAAGTTCATTCTTTGTACCTTCAAAATATGATGAAGTTACATCGTATAGAAATACTTCTTTAATTTGTGTATTTTTCGATCGAATATTAAATAATTTTTTTTCAATATCCTCCTGATTATTAGATAACCATTTTAGGTTTGCATAAAGTGCATCTTCAGTAAAATCTTTTAAACCAAATACTTCCTCAATAGATTGGTTTTGAACCCATTCATTGGCAATAAAATTTCTTGACTGCTGGTTAACAATTCTTCCTGCGATTTGAAACAGAGCATACATAGCTTGTTGCGACTCTCCGAGAGCTTTTGTAATACCAATTCTTTTAGCAATTTCAAAAATAGTTTTGATAGCACCGTAAGGTTTAGACCTTTGGATTTGAAAAGCCTCCTTGACAAATTTATTCCCTTTAAGAGAAATTTTAATAGTTTCGATGAGTGATAAAGGCAGTTTAGAAATATTAGAAATAATTCTATGTTGGGGTTTACCATTTTTATCTCTAAAACTTTCAGCGATAAAATAAGAGACACTTTTTTTATTATTACTAAGTATTTTAAGTACAAACATAAATATTTCCAAAAAAACATACATTTGCCTACAAATATAAGAATAATAATTTGATTACACAAGTGAAAAGTGAAACAAATAAAATTTATTTACTGCCTACAAAAATTATGCCAAAATATTGCATAACTGCATTATTTTATTGCTAATTACGTGAAATTTTATCTATTTTTTTGTAGGAACTTCCGGTACAGTTAGCCGCAGACAAAACAGACTGGTCAAATAAACTACCTGCAAATCGTGGACGTGGAATTGCCTGTTATGTTAATTATGGAGGTTATGTTGCCCATGTTGTTGAAGTTTCAGTTGATAATTTAGGAATACTTAAAGTTCAAAAGATTATAATTGCAGTAGATTGTGGAACTTCAATCAATCCCGGCAATATTGAAGCACAATTAATGGGAAGTGCCATAGACGGATTATCAACTGCTATAAAAGCAGAAATTACGATTAAAGATGGGATGATAGTACAGTCAGGTTATCACAATTTCGAGTGGCTTTCTATGCAGGAGTCTCCTATAATTGAAGTTTAT
>JANYKN010000175.1 GCA_025361565.1 Bacteroidota bacterium
TATCGCTATAACATAGTAAACATAAGGGAAACATGTTAATTTAGGTGTTTTCTCATTTGTTGTACCTATGTTGTACCTTTGAACAAACGAACCCTTATGAAGTCTTATTTCATAAGGGTTTTGTTATATATTAAATAATCCCTTGAGATGTTTAGGGACAAGGGAGAGACATTAGTGACGAGTGTATTATAAAATAGAGTTATTTTTTTGGGGTTTTAGCAGATAGGGGCACAAGTTAAAAACTTGCGCCAGCATGAGCTCTATCGCTCCACTCAAAGCGCTCAACTTAGGTGTTAAAAAGCTTATAGACAAAGGAAAATGTTAATAATTTATAAATACAAATTATGTAAGGATTTTTGAATTAAATTTGAAAATAACTCTCAATTAATATCATATAGGAGAAAAAAAATGGATAAAACTTTTTTTGATTTAACACCGGAATAATTAAATAATAATCTTTCGAATTTCAATATTGATGAATTTCTGAAAAAACACAATATGAGCCGTGAACAACTATTTCTGTTAACAGCAGAAATATTGTTAGAATTAACTGATGGAAAAATATTTGATGAACCTGACGCTTTAATGAGCAAAGAAGCTTTGGATCAAAGATTCAGAGCTTTATATCTTAAACATAATTCAAATAACTTAATTATGGGTTTAATGAAGAGGGGAAATTTTAATTAAAATCTTATTATAACTTTTGCTAAGCAATTGCCCGAGTGATAGCATGAGTTATACTTTGTGTCAGAAGTGGGGTGGTATTGCTCATCTTATATTAGAAATTCATTCAAATGACTCCCTAATTTTAAAGCCTGCTTTCGATAAAGTAATAAGATGCTTTTGTGCAATTGTTTTATGAAATGAATTCAAAGGCTTGAGTTCATAAGCTAAATCTGCTAAGTATGATATTTCCCCTTTGGTCAAAATCTTCATTCTGGAATCCCATTCAACCATTTGCCTTAAAATATCTAAATTGATTGAAGCACTATCAGTTGAATTAACCTTTTCTAAAGTATTCGATTTTTTTGAACCTTCGAAATAACAACACGCTTTTTTAACATCTGCAGTTGATGGGGCGATACCTCTATGCAGATCTTTTCCTATTTTTGAATAAATTGAAGAATTTGTATTCCCAGCTAAAGCTGATTTTTTATCTATTGAATTAAAGTAATCCTCCAAATTAATATTTCTTTCAATGGCTTGATTATAATTAAGAATAATAAACTTTAAAGTGTTTTCGAGTAAATAGTTTTGGCACTCATCAACTTTATCAAAAATCTCTGGGGAGTCCCTTCTCAAATTATGCATTAAATCATTCTCAAAATCTAAAACCTTTTTATTCATATCTTCAAATTTAATAATTGAAGCAATAATCTTATCCAAGTTATTCTCTGCTGATTTTGTTAATTCATTCTTCTTTAAACTACGAATTGAATTATATAATTCTATTCCTTTTGAATGTATATCTATATTACGAACTATGTCTTCAAAATCAACTTCCTGAGATTTGTCTTTCGACTTTGAATGAATAATATTTGAAATCGAATATTTCTCAAGAATATCTATACTTTTATTCGTAGACATGAAATCTATTATTTCAGAGGATACAGAAATTTTAGTCCATAGATTAGGATTCAATGAATAATAAGCAATGTCATCACTTTCAGAATAATCTTTTATTAAAATATTCATTAATGTCATTAAGCCTCTAAAAAAATCAACTAAGTCATTTTCGAGCTTTTCAAGTTTCCAAATCTTGGACAAATTAAATTGTTTTCCCTTCTTCGCACCATCTGTATAAATATAAATTACAGATAATGAATATGGAATAACAGCAGATCGAATTTGACCCATAGAGTTTTTTCCTTGACCATATATCTTTTCTAACTCACCAAAAAGAATGATTTTAGATATCAAATTTTCATAAAAAACCCTGTCAATATCAATTTTATTTAATTCCTCTATAAAGTAGCGAAAAACTTTTTCACCACCTTTTTTAACAATATATGGTTGAGCACCCCATGCAGTATAATACTTACCCAATTGTTCTTTTGTAAATCTTAAATTTTTAGGGTACTCCTTTATTATTCTAAGCTTATTATTACCCGCCATCCTTAATTTTGTATTAAATTCACCTTTCGATTTCTCGAAAAACCATTTCTTCCCAGATGGGGTCATTACACTATCCGAAAGTGCTTTTAATTTATCTATTTGAGGATTTCTAGAACTAAAATCAACTTTAGATACTTTTGTTTGAGAATTAGAATAAAGACCAATATCATTTATGAAATCATTTAATTTCTCTTCACTAATATCTTTTACAACGTTTATTTTAGCCATAACCTTTACTTTGTCAATAGAAAAACCATCTTTCTTAGTAAAGTAAATACTTGCCGTAGTCTGTCCTCCATTCACAATTTGAAAATCCTCAAGAGCTATAATATATGTTTTTCCATTTTCAATCTCCAGGTCAATTACCGTAGAAGTTATAGTTATACCATTATTAAAGGCTATAAACTTTTCTGGACAAACTCTTATTGTTTCTCTAATTCCCTTGTTATAGCCCCTGAATTCCAAAAACGATCTAACATTTTTTTCGAGTAACCTCGAGCTATATCTTTTGTAAAGATCTGCAAGAATACTAGCTGGTAGAACGCATAAATATGATTCAAAATTTTCTTCTGATGCAGCTTTAATTGCTTCAATTCTGAAATTAAATGTGCTTCTAAAATCAATCTTTAAAGCTTCTCTGCTGCCTTGTGATATTAGAACTGTGTGAAGGAAATTCAAATCAATTAATTTCTTAATTATTAAAATTTCTTTTTTAATCTTTTCTTTGTTTTTTGTAAATGAAATATTAATTGTTTCGTCTTCAAAATCAATTCTTTTAGGACGAGGGAATTCCCCACGAGTTTCCACAGTAGCCGTGGCGCTTAATAAAAACACCTCCATTACATCGAATTGATCTGCTCCATCACTAGATGAAACCTTCGAAATAAGCGGTCTAATAGGGTCTGCATCTTGAATTTCATCATTTAAATGACCTTTTATCGCTTTATTTAAAAATTTGGTAACTCGTTTAAATTGATTATCATAATGTACTTTAGTTGAAATATATAATTTTTCTTCTTCAGCATTTATGTCTATCGTATTTTCATCTACCAAAAACAGTTGAAGACGCTCTCCTGATTCATTTACGGAATATCCATTTACCTTCAGGTTTTCTGAGTTAAATGCAAAATAGGATTCTGACCAATCCTCAGAATCAATAAGTTTTGCTTCAAGCAATGATGGAATGACTTGGCTTAAAACCAATGATTGCTGAACAAAGCCTTCTTCATCCTTTGAATCATTTAATAAATCCTTTCTGTATTTTAAATACTCATCAATTTCCATGTTAAAAATCTCTTTGTGCGATTATAAAAGGAGTCAAAAGATTTGTTCTCAAGTTGTATTTGAGTGCACTTATTTCATCAGGAATATTTGACCTGTTTAGTTTTGGAAAATCATCAGATTCACAGTTGTATGAAATGCTATTTACAGGCTTAAACTTATATTTATCATACTGACTCACATTTTTTGCCGTAATATTTTTCTGGCTCAATGCTTTCCACAATATTGAATTCTCTCCAGAAGATTCCTGAACCAGTTTCTTTATTTCAAAAATTAACTCCCGAATACAAATTCCTACAGTAAAGTCACTTAACAATGAAACAACAATCAGTTCAAGCCCTTTTCCTGTGGATACTTCCAACTGAAATTCACTTGATATTTTTACATCAATGCCAGAATGTGATTTTGTTTTTACTTCTAAATTTTTTGTCTCCAATTCAAAATCATTCCCTTTGTCATAAGGACCTTTCCATGAATTCAAGATAAAATTAATCTCTGATCTATTGGTGTCAGTGATTAAAGATTTTAGAACCAACAATTCTCCTATAAGGCCTTTTATTTCATCTTCTGAAAGCGAATCTGATTTTTTGTCTTCAAAAAATTCACTCCATCTGTAAAAGGCCTCAATAAAGTGATTTGAATATTCATCTACCTGACTTATATCTTTTATCCCCTGATATAAAGAAAGGATAAGGTCATCAAAAAGGTCGTAGTAATTATTATCAATTAACTGAAGAACAATTAAGTTTTTTTCCAAGAAGTATTCGATAGATAAGTTTTCCTTTTGAATTCCTTTGAATTCCAAATGCTTGTTTTCTGGCAATGCAAGAATTAAGCATCGTTTATTTTCTTTACTAACTCCAATAAAAAGTTCGCAGATACAATCAGAAGTTACTCTAAGTGATCTAAAACCACTTGTAACAGTATTATCTGAAAGACCTGACCACTTTTTCTTTAGTTCTATACTTGTCATATTTATAATTCATTTGCATCAGCAGGTAATTCCGAATCTGCTTCGTTAAATTCCAATTCTTCATCTTCGTCTTCAAATCCATAATTCCCATGAACATAAACACCACCTGGATCTGGTTCAATGGGTGGAAATCCAATTGCATAACCAATAAGTGGTATGCCTATGTCAATACCTTCCTTATCAATCATTTCTTTAAGCTCCGAATCTTTTTCTTTACCTTCTTCCTGGAGAAACACATAATGAGAATCCAAAATGTAAATTACCAAAAGCCCTTCCTGGTCTGTCATTTTCTCACGGTAAACTCTTTCCGGAATATTAACTTCTTCTGACTTTTTGTTAACCTGCTCTTTCGTCCAGTCCGGATATTTTCCGTGATAATAATTTCTTCTATTTTCAATAAACTCTTTTTCCGCTTGTTGAATCTGTGTCTCACTTAACAATATTGCCAAGTCCAAACCAGCCGAAATAAGATTCGCAGATTTTCCAGATGCACCGAAAATTTTTCCGTGAATAAATTTTTCTCTAAAATATTTCACCCCTTCTTCTGTGGAAGGACCTCTTCTAACTGTCATTTTAATATCAACAGGCAAATTCGACTCGCTCTTTTTTAATATCCCTTTGCCTTCATTCTCTTTTGCTCTGCCTGTGGTCTTAATTGCTATTGTCCATTTTTTTAGCTTATTCACTTCCCTACATCTCTCAATAAATTTTATAATGCTGTTGCATGTTTCATTTCCAAAATTGTTTTCCTGTTTAAGAATTTCTAATACTCCGGCAATATCTGTCTGTGCAATAAGGAACCCTGCATCATTTCCATTCTCTTTTTTTTTATTCTCAAACTTGAACTTGCCGACAATATTGTTTTTAAATTGTGCCCAAACAGCCTCTATTTTTTTCTTTCGTATATCAAAGTTTGTTGTTTGCTCCAAAGAATCCTGATACGACCAATTAACTATCAATGTATCTCTTAGAATAGATGGTCTTGTTATTTTAAGAGTGCCGGGGTGCCTTTTTACCCGAAGAACAAAATTCCTTGGCGTTCTGTTTTTCTCTTCCATTTTTTTGAACTCAATTTCAAGTTCTTCAATTGTTCTGGTAACTAAATCATATTTATCTATAGAGTCTTGAGTAATAAAAAGTTTGCAACAATCCAAATATCCGGGACGATAACCAAACCACCTTCCCATTTGCAAAAGAGCATCTGAATAATCTGTAGAACGAACAAAGTAATTAATACTTAAACCTTCAAGGGTAAATCCTCTGGACAATCTGTTTCCTCCAATTGCAATATATTTTTTCGGAGTATTTTTCGGATAAATAAGTTTATCCCCAGTAAAACTATTAATTGCTTTAACCTCAATGTCTTTAATGGCGTCTGTCAGGAAATTATTTTTGATTGTTTCAAAACTAATTGGCTTTAGGAATTCGTCATCATATCCTTTTGGCAAATAGTCAGAGACATGCTCAATAATATTTGAATAGTATTTGTACCAGATTTTTTCAAAAGTTGAAAAGACAGATGTTGAATTATTAGGGTCATCGAGTTGCAAACTACTTTGCAGGTCTCTCACATAAATATCTATTAAAGCTTTAAGTCGGTTTTGCCATAAAGTATATCTTGAAATGTGAATCAACATTGAATTATGTTTATTAAACATCGTAGAATAAATCATTGCCGGTTTCCGGCTTTCCCGAATAGCAATCGAAAGAATAAAACAGAGGATGCTATCTTTAACTGAATCGGGTAAGTATCTGGGAAAATTATCACCAGGTCTTGATGCCCTAGTCAGTCTTCTGTATTCCCTATAATCAGCAAAATCCAAATAAGAACCAAACTGCCCAAACCTTTCTTCCCATTCATTTTGACTACTGATTTTCTCAACCCCAATTAATTCTCCATTGTTTTGTGGGTAAACTTTAGTAGGAAAATTTTCAATGTTGTCGTTTACAATCTCCACCAAAGGAATTTTGAGTTGAGCATTATTATCTATTAGGTTAATTGTTTCAAAGATTTGTTTGGCCCCGACATAATTCGTTGGCGGATTCAGCAACACAATAAAATCATCAGGAAAAAGATTGGGTACTTGCGGAAGAGATTTTTCCTCCTGCTGACCTCTGAGTTTATATTTTACAATCCAATTATTTTCAGGTGCTTCATTTCTGTCAGCAAGGATGTTCGCAAATGGTGTTGCTGTGTACCCCAAATATGTTTTTCGTTTGAATAATTCTAGTAAAGCTCTGATGTGTCCATTTGTTTTTGACGCATACTCCCTTCCTCTTTTTCCTTCGTTGTTCAACGAGGCATTGTCCGCCTCATCATCGAGAACTAACAATGGAATATCGTGTTGGTCCTTGTTTTCTTCTAAATAGTCATGCAACCAAACAATCAAATTGCGAAGCACACTTACATTGTTTTTACATACCAGAATGTTGGTTTGATTTAGAGAGAAATCAGCATCAAGTAATGATTTTTTAAAATCAGATTTTGCGGAAGTAATTGAAATTACTTGGGTGATGCTACTATCTCCCAAGTTGCCGAATCTTCTTATAGTTCCAACTCCTTTCTTTACCAAATTATCGGTGTCAATATCAAGACCTTCTCCTACCACATCACTTTCAATTCTTAACTGAGTTTGATTTCTCAAATCTTCCATTAAACCAGCAAGAACAATTATTAATCCGTAGCCGGAATCAATTGCTCTGTTGATTACTGCATTGAAATTTTGTGTCTTGCCAGCTTGCACACTACCCACAACTAAACCTTTAACATAGAATGCTTCTTTCGATTTTGGGTCTCCCATTTTCTCCAATATCTCAAGACTGGTCTTTTGTGTTTCTTCAATAACCTTTTCAGAACGACCTGCCTTTTCAAGAAGTGTGAAATACCTATCACTGTAATTCCAGGAGTTTTTCATTTGCTCCTTTCGGTCAGCGGTGAGCCATGTCCTGAAATCTTTTTTAGTTAATGAGTTGCTTGGGTCAATGTCAATTGGATTAACAGATAGAAATTGATTCTTTGCAGTTTCATAATAATTTTTCAAAGTCAGCTCATCAATTTCTGGATACCCAAATAATTTTATTCCTACTTTAATCGAATCTTGTATCTCAGGTAACAGATTCATAAAATAGCCTGGTGAAAGAGAGTTATTCAATGAATATTCCTTTGCCTTGCTTGTAATGATTTTGATTATTATGTCTATGTATCTATTCTCCATAAATATTATTTTAATAGTTGTATGACTTCAGTTGGAAGCGAACTTTCAGTAAAGCCAAGATTCGGAAGTATGTCACTTTTTATTTGTTCGGATGAAAGACCACTTTCCTTTAATTCCATAATACAAAGCATGAAGTCCTTTAAGGATAATCCATCCTTCTCTTCAATACCAACAAAAGTTTTCTCCTCATGCGTTTGCCTTATATGATTGATTCTTGTGTTAATCATCCGAATGATTAAATTCAGTTTTGTCAGCTGTTCTTTTTTCAATCCATCCTTCAGTGTTCTGAGCAATGGGAAATTATTATTTAGTTCAAGCAGTGTTCCTTTGTTGGAAGCCTTTCTTTCAAAAAGCTGCAAATTATCTTCACTTCGGTTGTTTGAAAACTTGCGAATGCCTTTATTGAAGTACTCTCTCTCAGCTTCAATTTTCAATTCTTCAATGTACTTCTCAAACGCTGTGGTTAAATCGTGTGGGATTACAACCTGAGATTTTGCAACATTTAAGTGCAATAAATGATCAACGCTGTTACCTACTTCCACACGAAGTCTGGCTAATTGCAGTCTTGGTGCTTTCTTGATTAAACCGTTCCAACCACCAAAGTGAATAAGCCTGTCTGCTCTATAAATGTAAATCCCTTCCATGTCCATCAAACTTCTGTTCTTTGTTGTCCAGATAGAAATTCCACTTAGGCTCTCATCAATACTTCTGGATGGCAAAACGAATCCTTCTATTTTAATCGTGTCAGTGCTGAAATTTTTTTGTTTGTATTCAATTGGTCGAAAGTCATTAACGGAAGGAAAAGGATTAAAAGGGGTAATACGATTATTGTTGATTCTAATGTTTAATGGATTGACCTTTCGTTCCATAAACCGATGAAACACCAGCGACAGGTAATCTGAGGTTACTTCACTTATTTGTTTCTTTAATGCGTTTTGTCTGTTTGCTTCTTCCAGATAATTCTCAAACTTGTAAAGCCCTTTCCAAACAATGATTGTATTGGCTTCAAAATTTTCAAACCGGTTTATGTGTCCTTCGCTTAATGAACGATATTGTATAATTAGTTTTTGAATTTCTTCTTCTGTTTTAATCAGCAATCGCCATTTACCAACCTGCTTTAAATAATTAACATCCCATGTCCTGCCGAAATATTTTTTTGTTCCCTTCTTCCTTGACAAAACAGTAAAGCACCTTGTCTGAGAAAATGATGCTGTTTTCATTCCTAATCCAAATCTTCCCAAGTCAAGCGTATGCCTTGTATCTTCAGGTGATTTACTTGGAAACTGCATACTTGTTTTAAGAAATTCTTCACTCATACCGTCACCATTGTCAGCAATAAATAAAGTGAATGGTTCCTCATCCATTTTAATCAGCACTTCCAATTTATCTGCATTTGCTGAAACAGAATTATCCATCAGGTCGGCTAAAGATGATTCTAAACTGTATCCTTGCTCTGCAATAGACTTAATCAAATATTCAGGATTTGGATCTGCTACCTCTGAAAGTATATTAATGTTTTCACTCATTAACTTCAATTATTATTTTGGTATGCAGTTACTTCAAATCCTGATAGTAAACTAGAAACCTTAAACATAAGATTGCTATTATAATCCATTAATAAGGTTTGTAATTGCTTTTGCTAAAGAAGCAGCCATAAGTGGCGGAACTGCATTTCCAATTTGTTTGAAAGCAGCCGTTCTTCCACCTTCAAAAAAATAATCATCTGGAAACGACTGAATTCTTGCAGCTTCTCTAACAGAAATAGAACGTACCTGGTTTAAATCCGGATAAATATAATAATGACCATCTTTTGAGATATGGGCAACCATAGTATGAGAACATCCTTCATGATCAACAACTTTATACCTGTCAAGAAAAGAGGTTATATTTTTATGTTTCTGTAGTCGAGGATGTAAATCTGAATATTTTAAGCGGGTACGATCATTAAGCCAATTTTCTATTGCTTGCGAATAAATTTCAAGATCAATGCTATTATGCGGTCTACTGATGTGCTGTGTTGTAAAATCTATTCCATTGCGAATTTCGAATCTTTTAAGGTAATTAGTAATTGGTGCTTCATACTTTGTAATATGTATCTCTTCCCCAGGCTTTAATTTTGGTAAATCTGAAAGAATTTCCTTTTTAAGTTTCCAATTATTCTCTTGCTTTTCAATCCTTGAGAAATCAAATTTTATATTACCCCTAGTGCCTATTATAATTACCCTTCTTCTGTTTTGCAATACTCCGTAATCCGAAGCAAGGAGTTTATCATATGAGACATTATATCCAAAACTTTTAAAAAGTTCAAGCATTTCATGTAAATATTTGCTGTTGCCAGCTGTGAGTAATCCAAGAACATTTTCAAAAACAAAGACTTTTGGATTATATTTTTTTAGAAATTTAGCATAATATTTGAAAAGATAGTTCCGTGCATCTCCTTCCATTCTGTTTGGATCCCTGCTTCTTCCTACCAATGAGTATGCCTGACAAGGAGGTCCACCGACGATTAAATCAACAACTTCAGATTTAATTAACCCATTAATTTTCTTAAAAATATTTGGCAATGACTTTTCTGAGATTTCATCTGTTATAACCGATTCCAAAATTTCATAAGGAACTTGATTCCAAAATTCTTCACGGGTAATTTCCTTTTTTAAATATCCCAGATATAAATCCTTTTTATTTACTGAATTAAGATAATGATAGGCCATTCTGGTTTTTAGTGTATCAGTTGCATCTTTGTTCATTTCAACATGGGCAACTGATTTAAACCCTGCACGTATAAATCCTTCAGACAAACCACCAGCACCAGAAAATAAATCTATAAAATTCATTCGATATTATTTTTCTTCAAAAATACAATAATCTCATTAAAAAGCTGGTATTTTTTTTCTGAGTTTAACTGACATTCCCAGATAACAAAAATCTTCCAATCCAATTCTTTTAAAGCATCTATTTTTATGCAATCTCTCTTTTTTGTTTGATTAATTTTACTCAACCACCATTCAGTTTTTGTCTTTGGAACTACAAAGTATTTGCAATTCTCGTGTCCATGCCAAAAACAACCATTAACAAAAATAACTGTTTTATATTTGGGTAAAACTATATCTGGTTTTCCTGGTAATTTTGTATCATGAAGCTTGTATCGAAATCCATTGGCAAAAAGAAACTTACGAACAAGCATTTCGGGTTTTGTATTTTTACCCTTGATGCGGCTCATATTGTAACTTCTGGTTTTTCTGTCATGAACATCCATTAATCAGAAACAACTATTTTAAAGTTTATAGGATAGTATTATTTTTATCAGGCAATATTTTATCTTTTAGCTCGAAATCAAAATCTAAAAACCAGGAGAATCTAGATAAGTAATCAATGCTAAAACTGAATTTTCCATTTTCAATTTTTGAAATCGTAGAGCGGTTTACATTCATTTTTTCGGCTAAATCATCCTGGCTGTAACCTCTTTTTTCCCGAATTTGTCTTAAGGCATTACCAATTTTTAAACGGTAATCTCTAATGAACTTGTCTTTTTTTGTACTTTCGTGATCCATTTGTTTTGGTCAACTATTAATTTACAATTAGCGCACCAGAATGTTCTGTACCTTGCTCATCAATAATAGTAAGCCAGAGGTTAGTTACTATACCATTTGCAACTATTGTAAGGTCAAGCTTAACAGATTGTTCATTTATTTTAATAATTCTTCCATGTACTTGTGAATCATCCGGTTTGTTAATAGTAACACTGTGCCCAATTAAATCTTGTGTATTCACATCAACCACATCTAAATCATCTAAATGAACAGTGTTTATTGATGGGAAACTCAATCCTGTATTTAGAGCTTTTATATGAGCTCTTGGTCTGTCAACATCTTCAATGACTTCAAACACTAAATAAAGTTGTTCAGGATTTTCACCTTCCAAAGGTGTGTGGAATTTGGCAATTTGCCCTTTTTTAGTTGGGTTCATAATTTTTATGCAGTTTGTATCGCGTTGCCCCCGCTTTTAGTTCTCAAATATAACTAATATTTAGCTAATTAGTGCAATATATTGAACATTTATTTTGAGGTAATTTGACCTTAAATTGGATGTTTTCCAAACAATCTTTTCAATCATGATTTACAGGAAAAGACTCCGAAGGGCGGAGACAATTTCTGAATTATTTTGCAAATCAAGCTTTTTCAAATTTTCAGGTTGATAAACATGATAAATTTTCAATGATTTGTTTGTTGAATTCTTTTCCAATGCAAAACAATATTGTTAAAAAATATACCTAAATTAAAATAAATCATGGTTAATTAGGAATTTGCAATCGTAGCAGCTCATGTTCATTATTAATTCTAGTTCATTGACAATGAACATATAAAATAATTGAACAAAGATGAAAATGAATATTTATTTTGAAATATATATAATAGCATAATCAGATCATGTATTATATTTTGGTAAACATAAAATTCAGGAATAATTTTACTAATTTCGTCTATCTTAAAAACACTAAAAAATATTGATATGGGACATCCTAGATTTGAAGTTAAGACTGGAAAAGATGGTCAATTTTATTTTAACCTAACTGCTAAAAACGGACAAGTTATTTTATCAAGTGAAGGCTATAAGAGCAAAGATGGTTGTGAGAATGGAATTGAATCGGTAAAAAAGAACTCACAAATTGATGACCACTTTGAAAGAAAAGAAGCTAAAGATGGACAGCATTATTTTGTTCTGAAAGCTGGTAATAGCCAGGTTATTGGTAAAAGTGAAATGTATAAGGCTAAGGCTGGTATGGAGAATGGGATTAGTTCTGTGAAAGAAAATGCTCCTGGAGCACAAATTGAATTTGTATAATTTTTGTATCTTTGGTTTGTAATAAACCATTAGTAAAGATTGAGGCTGTTCTGTTAGTAGGGCAGCCTTTTTTACATTAGGATACCTCTAAAAACTCCTATTTCTGCGTTACGCTCAATTTTAAAAATCCTCATTTACAATAAGTAAACTCCGGTTTTTAAAATTGAGCAAGCCTTGAACTCGGAGTTTTTAGAGATGCCCATTATTGTTTGCAGTTTATTATTCCGGGCTTACAGATCCGATTAATCATTCCAATGAATATTATTAATTCTATTTTGCAAGATTTTAAGTTTTTCGATTAATTGGGTAAAAGGAAGGCTTTCTCCGTAGATCATGTTTTCCTGCATTTGTTTGTAATCGGCTTCCCATTGTGGTAGTAATTCAACAGGAGGTATGAATTTAATGTATTCCGGATTATGTTTGGCATAATCAACATCAGCTAATTTTACAAAAATACTCCGGTGCTTCACAATAGTATTATATAACTCTTTATTTTGTAGAGCTTTGTTTGCGAATTCGGTTTGGCTAAGTTTTTCAATATCGTAAAGGTGTCTGCTAAGACGTTCTACCCGTTTCTTTTCATCAATCCGCTGAAATTCCTCGTGTAATAAAAATATTTTCTCCAAAAAAGTTCGTTCGGGATTTACTACCGGCACAATAATAGGCTTATCGGTAAAAGACCGATCAGTGAAATTTTCAGCTACAAAAGTGGCAAAAGTTCTTTGGGTATTGGGTTCTCTCAACGAGCGACTGCCAACTTCAACCAAAAGGCCAGGCTTAAGATAAGTGTCTGATTCGGTAAGCTTTGGATAGTATATTTCAACAATCAAGGGGTCCTGGTCGTGGTTGATTACATCGAGAGGCTTAACAATTACTTTATGAAAACCTATTTCATTAAATTTGATTTGCAGCTCAGGAGCAAACTGATTGACAATAAAATCATAAGACAATCTTCTTAGTTTATTGACCGCCTTTTTATTAGGTTCTTCTTCTGTGAAACCCAAATATTCTTTATCCAAAGCCAAATCAATATCTTCAGAAAAGCGTTCTATCAAATTCCAGGCTTTGCTTAATGATGTACCTCCTTTAAAAATGAGTGCAGGAGCACATTCCATTGTAAAAATAAGGGAAAGAGTATGCACTACCCACCAATCTTTTTCAATAGCTACAGCCGGTAATCCAACATTTCTGCTTGTTTCGGTAAAAATGTTCCGTTTGGTATTATCGGGCAATTGCATCCAATCTTTCAGATGTGTTAAATCATTCATTTATAATCTCTTGTTTAGGTGAGCGTAATATTTTTCTAATCCATTCAGGCGCTAATTTTATATCATGCTGCAAATGGTAAGGTTTTTCATTTTTCAACAACTCCCTTATTTTTTTAATTTCTTCATCGCTTGCCATGTCTTTGCCTATTGTGCGTAAAGCTTGTATGGCAAGTTTACTGATGTCGCCAATGGCAGATACATTTTTGGCACTTGCCCTTTTAAAAGTAATAGTTTGCTTGCCTACTTTAATTTTGCGTGCCGTAGCATCTGTGTAATACACCACGTTCATAGGCACCTGAGTAGTTAGCCCAATCTTATACATAGCGTAGCTTCCCGTGGGGACAATACGTGCTTTGTCTCGTTTGGCTATGGCTTCGGCAATTTCTTCAATACCAGGTAATACAATACCTAAAATTTTATCTTCAGCTGGTCGCACATACATACCTGTTGCCATACGATGCAGTTCACCAGATTTTACTAATCTTTCCAATGCTTTTGCAATAGCCTTGGCATTTCCTAAAGTAGTAAAACTGTCCACAAAAAATAGCGAACCCCTCTTGGCTTTTTTTATTTTTTCAAGTATTTGTATTTCAAAGCTATCAATCATTATTATAACTATATCTTGTCGCAAATTTAGCAAATATTTGCGACAAATTGCATTTCAAATCTCATTATTTTAAGATGAACTTTTTGAATAATACAGAGTTAGTCCGATTTTATTAAAATTTCTGGTTATGCAGTTGAACTTCTCATTGTAACATAACAAGGGGTGGCTTGAATTATTATGTAATAAAATAAGGGCAAATTTAGTTAATTTTTGTAACAGAATAAGGGCAAATAATCATTGTAATGAAATTATAAATTAAGTTTTAACGAACTACCTTCATGATTAGCAACCAATTATTATCGAGCTTACTTCAAGAAATAGATCGAAGGAGGATCGGGTCTGGTGTCGGGTTTGGATCTAAGGGTGTTTCGGGACTGGATCGAACCTTTTGTAAAACCACTATCGAAATTACATCAAGTCATGTAACGGTATTTCGGCAGCGCTCAATGACCGGCACGGTATTATTTAGTAAAGTTATGTGTGAACCTGGATCGAAATTTTCTATTTTAAAGATGAAATCTGAGAATGAATATATCCCAGGGTATTTTTATCTACTTTTTCACCGATAACACTTGAAATTTCGGGTATTGAAAAACCATTTGAATAAAGCTGTTTTACATAATTGTGCCTGAAAAGGTGTGTGGAAATTCGTTTGGTGTTGATATACAATTTATTAAACTGGTTGTTGTATAAAAGCATTTTTTCGGTATAGTAGGAATATGATCTGATTAATGAAGGTAAGGTACCTGAAGCATGATGAGCAATAAATATAGGATTAAAATCGGAAATTGAGATAATACGGGGGTTTGAGAACTTTTGAGTTTCAACCAATACAGAATCAATATCGATTATTGAAATTCTCGAATACTCCAATAATTCATTTATGCGAAGGCCAGTCCTGTAGAGGGAATCAAAGATTATATAGGAATATACATCGTAGAGCTTCGAATGAGCAACAATTGACCTGCAGCAATTTTCTATCTGGGTGTTTGTTAGTACCATGGTCTTAATTATTGAATGTGTGAATGAGTGAATGTGAGAATGCAAGAATTTATGAATGATTACTTTGGTTTTCTGGATGGAATTTTTCTCATCAATGTTTTGTAATCATTTGAAATGTTTATGCCTGATGAATCGGATTTTGCAATGACTAATTTATCCAAGTCTACTGAACAATTAACAATTGATGAGTTGAGGTTTAGTCTCAGAAATTCTGAAAAAAAGGATTGTTTTTTATCCTGGAGCCTTAACGATTTTTGCAATATTGGCCTTAAAATCTTATAAATTTCAATTGCATAAAGTAGGTTTTCCCTTTGGATTTCTTCATTTAAATAATGAGGGTCGCTTAAATCTGCAACTTTTCTATTGATGTGATTATGGAGCTGATTGTTTTTAGCTTTGCTATTCGATATTTTCCCGTTTAGTTTGCCTGTTATTCCTGCTTTTAGAATGGCCATGTGATTAGAATTTAGAACTTAGTGCTTCGACTCCGCTCAGCAACCGAATAAAATTTTAAGAATGAGCTAATTGATTTCATCGAAATAATGAACTGAAATTTCTGAAGAGAGTGAATAATCTGAGCGTGCAAAAAATAGATACAGATAACAAGAAACCAAGTAAAAATCAGGATTAAATGTCAGCTGGCTGCTTTCATTAATCTTATATTTTCAGTTATGGAATAATTAAAACGGTTTTCTGAAGGTGAATAAATAATAGCACAAAGAATGTCATTGTCGTTTTGATTTTCTGAAAGAACATTTGTCCAGGATACTTGAAATTTGTTTGATGCATTGATTATTCTTTCCACTTGAAAGTCGGTGTCCGGAATGTCCTCAGTCGAAATTTTGAATTTTTCAGGAAAGAATGTTCCGTCTATAATGGAATAATTCAAGTTCCTGGAGAAAAATTCATTGTATGCGGATCGGGTATGCGATCTGTTATTCAATGAAACAATCAGCAGCGGCCGCAAATTTCTAAAAGCACTTAACAAAAAAGGAATATTCTCGCGGTTTGCTTGCTGCTTATCGGTTTTTGGATTGGAGATTGTTTTGGCTTTTCTCCTAACAATCGTTTGAGAATTCAAGTTATAAAAAGTGAATTTTCCTGGACTACCATAAATTTTATCGAGCAAAATAACTGGAGACAAGGCCATTTCAAATAGATTTTCAAATAGATGAAAAATGCCCGGCGAAGCCAGGCATTATGAATGAACAAAAAAACACTATTACTGGACACTACCAGCCAGGTCGGAACCAGCCAAAAAACTACCAGTTCTTTTAGAACCTGAAGCTTTTTTTCCATCAGCTCTTTTCACATAACAATAGGTCTGCAAAGTTTTACCAACCATAGAAGCTGGCAAATTAAGCAAAGCCGAACCACTTGCCCTGGTGTAATCACCATTTGAAACCAAAACTGTTTTTGTTACTGGCTCGATAACAACTAAAACAACCTGGTCGGTGGCCAATTTTGAACTCCCGTCGCTGTCATTCGCCCAGGCAAACTCAGCCTCATCATCGTTCACTGTTGCTTTAGCTGTGAAATCAGGATTTGTTATCGAACCCTTGCTGATGTTGAGCGCATTCCAGTTTACTCCCTGGTCCGAAATACCATTGTTTACATTGTCGGACATAAACACATTGTATTCGGAATGTTTTGCAGGCCTCTCTGGGAATGCCCCAAATATTGCAGCAGCCAGGGCTTTGTACCAAACAAGCGTTTCTTTAAACGCAGTTCGTTGTGCTTGCTGAGCTTCAGAGTTTGCATCTGAATAGCCAGAAGGCATAGATTTAACGACATTTTGTCCACCGTTGACACAACCAACAACGGCTCCTACTTTACCTTTTACGGGACCTAAGATCCCCCCTGATAATTTTCCCATGATAATTAATTTTAAAATTAAGGTTAAACATGATTTATTGAAGAAAGAATTAAAAACAAAAAAATATATAGTTAGTATAATGAAACGCTTTAACAGTAAGGCTTTCAGCTTCAAGTCCAGTGCCTCTCCACAACAAAATGCCTTTATGCAATGTTCGGAGCAACATCGAATTGTCTTAGAACTTACTTCCTGAGATTCTTCTCTAGTACTGCTTTAAATTGAGTTAACACATCGGTGATTTTTTCCTGAGATTCAAACATGCGCTCAATCATTTGATTTTTGAATTCGTGAAAATCAGCCTGCAGGGTTGAAAGTTCTTTTCTTAATTCAATTCTTTCGTTTGAATGTTGCCTGAAGGAATTTAAAGAATAGAAAAAAAGTACAGCCAGGACAAGTGATAATCCTCCAGCATTTGTTATTAATTTAAAGATTTCTGTTTCCATTACAATTGTCATTAAATGAAATACTTACTTCAATCTGACATATTAGAATAGTCTTACAATGTCATTATGACAGTAAAGTTAAATCGTAATGTCAATATGACAATAAATTCAGAGAAGTATTATGCTATCACTTTTGTAAATGCTTAAAAATCAATGAGAATAAAATGCTATCACGATAAAAAAGAGGCTGGATTTAGGAATCCAACCTCTTTTTTGGAAATTTTTTTATACTTTTTTATTGAAATATTGGTAAACATAAGCTCTTTTTAAATCCTGGATAAGTTTTAGATTTTCTTTGAGTTGTTTTTCTTTGGATTCGATAAAGTTTAATTGTTTAACTATTTCGGAAAACGCCAAAGAGTTTCCATTTACTATTTCGATTTTTTCTGTAATGAGCTGTTTGTAAATGCCGATGCGGATAAACGGAATGACTGAGCCCATTAAATATGGATGAAATGCTTTGGTACGCCAAAGAGCAAAGGTTATCCAATAAAGTACTTCTTTGAATTCTTCGGATTCGGTTTGAATGATGAAACTGTTTGGACAAATAACCTGCAAAGGTTTACCAGAGTTAAGGCCTTTGTTTAAAACAAAGAAATGAGGTCTGTTGCTTTCAAGTTTTACTGTTGATGATTTTACGTTAAAAGTTGTTTTCATAGATCTGCGATTTAAAATTTATCGCTAGGCCCAAAACATTTTTAAAAGAAGAAAGAAAAAAAGGGAAAAAAAAGAAAAAAGAAAGCCTTATAGACACAAAGCCTGACTAAAAAACCAAGGGTTCTGGCAAAAAAAATTCACATAAAGGCGTAGCCAATTTTTTTGACAGGTTCATTGGTTTTTTGATTTGGAAGGCTTTGTAATTTTGCTTGAATTTTTTTGTTTTTGATGAAATAAACTGGAGAAATATCAATAGACATTTCATATAAATTCAGTTTATTCAACTTTCATTTAGCATAGAAGTGTTTGGGAATTAACAATTTAATATGGTAAATTTAATGCCAAATATAAATCTTAAAGAAAACCAAAATGATCTATAATGAATTTATAAAGTCGTATTTAGATTGTCCATATAAATTGTATTTGAAACATCAATCTATAGTTGGGCACAGTAATATTTATTTGGAATACTATGCACGTTTAGCAATTAGCATTAAAGCTGATGTTATAAATAGAAAATATCGGAATTTAAAAAATGTTTCAGAAAATACTGATATTGATTATGATACAATAATAAATAATGATTACATAATAAATGGATACATAAAACAAACTGATTATGAATTGCAGTTTGACATTGTTGAAATTCAGCGAAACATTGATGGGAAAAACATTGTTATCCCTATATTCATTTCTGAAAAAGAATTTATTTCGAGAAATCAAAAGCTCTTTATAGCTATTATAACAATGAAGGCGGAGGAGTTACTTAATAATAGCATAACTATAGGAAAAATCATTAATGGATATCAGCATAAACATTCTAAGATTATCCTAAATAATTATAAAAAGGAGGCATTTGCTGCATGGAAAAACATTCAGCAAATTGTTGCTAATAATCTTATCCCCGAATTTAGAAGAAATAAACATTGCCAAATTTGCGAATATGATGTGATTTGTAAAAATCATGCTATTGAGACTGACGATCTGAGCCTCTTAAGTGGAATGAGCCCAAAAGAAATTAAAAAATGGAAGAATAAGGGAATTTCTTCAATAAACCAGCTTGCATTTAATTTTAAACCAAGAAGAAAAAGAAAACAAAATATTAATTATCATCAAAAAAATATTGTTGAGCTTAAAGCATTGGCTATTAGGGAAGATAAAATATATGTCTATGAAACTCCGGATAACATTCAGAAAACAAGTGTAGAAATATTTTGGGATATAGAAGGTATTCCGGAAATCAAATCTTATTACTTAATTGGAATATTGGTTGTTAAGAATAATGAAACAAAGAAGTATCAATTTTGGGCAGAAAACAAAGAAAAAGAAATTGAGATATTTTATGAGTTTCTTGAAATTGTGGAATCTTATCATGATTATCAGTTATTTCATTATGGTACATATGAAGTTCAATATTTGAAATATATGAAACAAAAAGTTGAGAAATTAGAACATAAAATCTTGATAGATGAATTAATTGAACATAGCGTTAATGTATTGACATATTTTAATTACAACATCTACTTACCTATATACAGCAATGGTTTAAAGGAAGTTGGACAATACATCGGTTTGAAATGGTCAGATAAAGAAGTAAGCGGGATCAATAGTATTGTTCTTAGAAAAGAATGGGAAACTACTGGAAATCTGATTTTAAAAGATAGGTTGATGCAATACAATTACGAAGATTGCTTTAACCTTCAAGGAGCAAAACAATTCCTAACCAGAATTATCGAAAATAAAACTAAAAATCTGGAATTTCCATTTAAAATTGAGTATGAAAAAGCACATGAGCAGAATACAACCTTTGCAATATTAAATAAGGTTTTTGCGGATCCAAATATTGAATCAATTAACAATTGCTCATATTTTGACTATCAAATAGACAGAGTGCATATCAGGGAAAATACAAGAAGAAAAAAGGCTAAACTATCAACAAAAAAGTTTAATGGTTCAACGAATCAAAAAATAAATATTGAGGCTAATAAATGTAATTTCTGCTATAGAAAGACAATTGGAAGAATCAGTAATGTAAAAACAAAAAAGGTTTTAGATATTAAATTTTTTAAAGCAGGAGTCAAAAAATGGATAACGAAATACATATCTTATGAATATTATTGCTCAAATTGTTCAAATTCATTCATACCAAGAAAATTTAGCAGTATTAGAGAACATTATGGGCATAGCCTTAAATGTTATGTAATTTATCAAAATTTTGTAAATCTATTGAGTTTTGAGAAAATTGTTAAAAACATTGCCGAGCTCTTTCAATTATATTTAGAGAAAGCTACTGCACATAATTTTAAAGAGTATTTTAGAAGCTATTATGAAGAAACACAAAAGAATTTATTGAAGAAAATCATAAATAGTTCTGTTATCTATGTTGATGAAACTCCTTTCAAATTGTTGAGCGGTGAAGTATATGCCTGGATATTTACAAATGGCCAAGAAGTAGTTTCGATTTTTAAACCCACAAGAAAGGGAGATTTCTTGAAGGAATTGTTAAAAGATTTTAAAGGCGTTTTAGTTTCCGACTTCTTTTCAGCTTATAGTTCATTGGAATGTAGGCAACAAAAATGTTTAATTCATTTAATGAGAGATTTCAACGATGATTTATTAAAGAATCCTTATGATTCTGAATTAAAGCAAATTACTCAAAGATTCACAATGCTTTTAAAAGCAATTGTAAAAACAATTGATAAAAAAGGATTTGATAAAAGTTATCTTATTAAATTCAAAGCTGAAGTTAATCAATTCTTTGATTTTGTTGAAAATACAACTTTTCATTCGGAAGCAGCTATAAAATACAAGGAAAGATTAATGAAGAATAGTGATAAATTATTTACATTCATTGAATTTGATGATGTGTCATGGAATAATACATTTGCTGAACATGCAATCAAATTGATGGCAGTTCATCGAAATAAAAACATTAAATTCTTTAAAGAAACCAGGATGGAAGATTATTTGTTGATTATGAGTTTATATCAAACTTCGGTATACAAAAGTTTCGATTTCCTCAGATTCTTATTATCAAAAGAAACAGATGTTGATAACTATTGTGAAAAGGAAAAAGGTACAATTATTACAACATAGCGATAGAAGTTATTTAGACAATAAATTATAAATCCAAATTAAAAGAACGAGCTCGACAGTTTAAAAATCAAAAGGAGCTGTCGACGAGAGCGGGACCGCTGCGGGTTGAGGGCTAGCCTGCCAGGAGAAAAGCATGAGGTACGAATGCGCCTGGCAGTGCTGGGGCTTGGGTTTTGGCTGGTTTGGCATTTCGACTGGTTTCGACTACGCTCAACCACCACTGCTCAATGACCAACCAGCCGAAACCTTAGCCTCTGGAGGCTTTTTAGACGGTTATTTTATCCATTGAAATAGTTCAAAAAGGTCAAAATAACCGGCTGAAAAACGCCTAGCCCGATGCGCAGGGCCCGCTACAAAACAAAGTGCTGCGGTTGGGCTAATGCTGAAAGCCTGAGTGAAATGGAAGTAGAGAGGAATGAAGAAATGCAATGAAATGGAATGGATGATTGACGAACGTATGGAATTGAATGAAGGCTTTTTGCATTGAGACCAGGAGTAGCAGCACATGAGGGGAGTGCCGGGAATTGCAATAAAAGATGCCAGGCTGGTAGTAAAACGGACACACGAAGTGCAGCTGTACTTATTTTATACCCAAAAAGGCAATTATAAAATCATAAAATGGGTATAGCTGGCCTGGCGGCTTTTTTGCTGACCAAATGACCCGAATACCTTATAAACCCAAGTTGGTTGGTTTTGCAACGGTTTCAAGATGGATCACTGATTTAGGAAAAGGGAGCTGAAAGAAAGAAAGTGCTGTCAAGTTTGGCAAAACCAACCAAGGAGTGCGTGCTAAATGGTCGGAAAATAACAAAATGAAGTTGGGGCGGGTAAAGTAGTTCTGAGAAAACAAAAAAGCAGGCTATGGAAGCCCGCCGGAAAATGAACTACGACTGCGCAAAGCCTTGCATAACCTGAAAAAGAGCAAAGAAACATGATAATAAGTACGATAACGAGTAAAATCATAACAAAGACGATTGTCAGTAGCTAATTTTAAAACCTTGAAATAAAGAGTTGAATTTTCCATGACTTAAAGATTTAAATTAAACAATTAAAAACAATTAATATGCTTTAAATCAGGTGTTAGAGAGCAATAAGTGCAAAAGGAAACGGAATAAATGTCAGAAAAAAATGAAGATTGAATAACGTTTGTGGATTATTGAATTGTTGAATTTATGGGTAGCTGCGAACGTTTATGCCGTAGTCTTTTGCCTCGTTTGCGAACGTGCCTAACTTTGCTTTTTAATTGGTTTTATCCTTCCATCTATATCAGTAATTTTGTAAACCTGCTTATAATAGATGAGATTTTAGCTACCGGATTCTTAATTTGTTCCATAAGGCTTATCAAAATTATCCTAGAAAAGTAGGAACGGATTTTCCAGGATAATTTTGATGTGCCGGTATTCATACCAAAGTTAATTCTTAATATACTGCAGTAAGGCTTTTTTCCTGACGACGAGAAAAATGAGTTTTGCGATAGCAAAGCGTTTTTTGAGAAGGAGGGGAATGGGCCTGGTGGATATGAAAGATAAACTGATATTAAGGCCAAAATTTATAATATGATACCAAAAAATCCTAATTGAAATTTCTATTCTTAAACTATTTGAAAAAAGAAATCAATTCACTAAATTTGCTCTGAATTTATTAGTAAATTGCAATCATTATCGATAAGATTATGTTTCACATGTGCTTCACATGAGGCTGAAAAATAAATTTGTAAGTTTCTATTCTTCAATAAAATATAGGGAAATGTCACTTGGTACAGGTGGCACCACAAAAAAAACCGGAAATCTTTGATTTTCGGTTTTTTTGTTTTAAATAAATTCAATCAATCATTCAGGACAATCAGTAAATCTGAGTATTTAGTTTTTCATTTATCTAAAAAGGAAGAAAAAAAATCCTTCCATCTAAATTGATTTTTGGAAAACCGTTATTATAACGTTGAATTGCTCTTCGGAAATTTATACTCCTGCTTTCAAAAAAGTTAAGTATAATCAGAAAATTCTGTTTGATTGTGCTTGCAGTTGTGTTAAAATACTTCAACTACAAATTAATTAATATAAATACAAAAAAGGGTTTCCCAAAAATGGGAAACCCTTCAAAACTCTTATATACAATCACTTACAAACTACTTACATGTTTTTGCAATTTCGATTTTAAATTCGAAGCTTTTTTCTTGTGGATAATGTTTTTCTTTGCTAATTTATCAAGCATTGAAGTAACCTGAGGATATAATTTTTCTGCCTCTGTTTTATCCTCTGAACTGCGTAATTTTTTAACAGCGTTTCTGGTAGTAACAGAAAAATATCTGTTAATTAACCTTTTTTTCTCGCTTTGTCTTATTCTCTTTTTTGAAGATAGATGATTAGCCATAATTTAAAATCTAAGCTTATTAAAAATTTAGCAGTCCGTAGGGGAATCGAACCCCTGTTACCGGGATGAAAACCCGACGTCCTAACCGCTAGACGAACGGACCGTTTCCAAAAGTTTTTTTGAACTTTGGTTTGCAAATGTAAGCCTAAATTTTATTCTGGCAAAAATATTTATGCAATTTTTTAAAATCTTTTTAAAATAATTTGTAAAAGCAATAAAATCAACTTGTTATTATTTGAGAAAAATTCACTTTTCTTAATGAATCTTTAAGTTTCCAGATTTTTTAACATGGTTTCGTACTCCTCAGATAGATAAAATGAAAACAAACTTGCCAATCTTATTGCCAATTCCTGATGTCTGAAATTTCCATTTTCGTCTTTTTTCAATAGAAATTCTTTCAAGCCATATTTTTCAATCACAGGAAGTTCAGTATGGTATCTTTTCGATACAAGCATCATAGCCCTGATTGCAGATCTTAAATCCTTTGTAAAAATAAAAGCACACCTGTCGGCAGTTAATTGAATTATTCTTGAGGTTGCCAAAAACTCAAGTTCTTTTTCTCCATCTTTACCTTCTTTCGAAAACTTGGATTTATAAAGACTTACTACTTGTTCAGAATTTTTAACAAGATCCCTGCTTTTACTTGTAACTTTTCCAATTTTTTCGGTTTTTTGAAGAAAGGATGATATTGCATTCAATTGCCCAATGCTCTGCAAAGACTTGCTAAACAAACCAACCGCCGGGAAAATAGACAAAACAGTATCGAGCACAAAATATCCTTTTTCAATTGCTCCTTTCCAAATATCGCTTGAAGTAATCCGTGCATGTTTAAAATATAAATGGGCAAGTTCTACTCCAATAGCAAATCTGAGTTCCTTAGGGTTTAAGTAATAAGCAGAACTACTTTCCAAGTGATCCCCCCCAACAATTAAAAACAATGGCTCACTTTCAAATCCATTAATACCAACTGATTTTTCGCCATGTGAAATATAAACTTCCAGATTTTCAATATTTAAAGCATATTTAATATCAGTGATTATCTCATTTAATTCAGGATATTTTTGTGGCGAAAGTTTCTCCGAATATGATTTTAGCATCGAATAGTCGGGTATTTTCACAGAAGCAAGCCACTTTTGGAAATTCGAAAAGCTCCCACCCTTCCTACTTGCTGGGTGCATCAGGTTTTTATCAATCGCTTTTGGATCTAATACTTTATATTTATTGGTGATAATTTGTTCTTTGTTTGCCAACAATCCATTTTCGCCTGTTATTGTTTTCAGTTCACGCCCTTTGGTAGCAATTTTTGGCTCCGAAACCTGAATTAAAACATCAACACGCTCATTAACAAGAGGCTGCAATTGTGCTATTTGGCATTTATATACGATGGCATTTTTTTCAGTTTCTAAGCTTGCAAGAATTTCGAGAATTGTTACTTTTATAATCTGCCCGGCAGCAGCACCAGTCAAATCTACATCTTTTGCAGGCAGCAAGTCAGAAACTGTTTCGTCGGGCAATTGATCTAGTCTTTTACTCAATACTTTTTTTGCTTCTTTGCCAAAACCGCATTTGATTAAATGTCGCGAAAACTCAATATCGAAAACTATTTGGTTGATGAGATCATTGTTTTTCTTATGGTAATCTTCACGTACAAACCGATGAAATGGTAAAATATTATTTGCCTGTACAGTATCAGCCATAGCTTTAAGAAACAAGCTATTAACCGCTATCTGATCAATATAGGAAATTTCCCATTTTTTAACCCAACTTGTTAAAAATTCATTCGTTCCAGCATAATTCAGAATTTGATTCAGCAAATTGAGCAGTTTTTCATCTTCAGTATATGCAGAAAATACTTTTTCTCTATCTCCTCCTGAATATTCCATATAAATAAGAGCAAACTCATCAAATGGATTTTTAAGAAGTGCAAACAGGTGCTTAATTAAGTCTATGGCATATTGATTACTTTGTTCATTTTTCTTTTCATAAAGCCAGTTTAGCCTTGCTAATTCCCTTATCTTTTCTTCTGGTTTCAATACATTGATATGCTGTATTTTATAAAATAAATCAGCGTTGGAACGAGTACTCAATAATCGAATATCTTTATATTCAATAGGATTTCTACCTATTTCATTTTTTACTTTAATTGGACTTTCCTTCAAATCAATATTTTGAATTTCTTCTTCCTTTTCATTAAATGCGACTAGTTTAACTTCATTTGAACTTATAACAATATTCCATTTAAGCTCCTTGTTTTCATCCAGTTGGCTATTATTTCTTTTAATTGCTGATATTTCCAGAAAGCACATCAAAATATCCTCCGGTTGAAAAAATGTAGAAAACCAAATTTTCTTCTGCGGCGTTATTCCTTCAATAAAATGATTACGGTTATCAATCCTTAATTTGCTGGAAGAAGTATTTGCCAATTCCAAGAGATAGCGATAAAGAAAAGAATTTATTTCATCACTAAATGACTCATTTAACAGGTTTCCCAAATTGAAAATAGAAGTCTTACTGTCAGCACTTTCAAACCATTTAATGGGTTTGATATCAAAATAAACTTTTGATTTATCAACCATAAAAAAAAATCTAAAACTGCCTGTAAATCCAAGGGAACCAGTTAATCCACCTTTCTTTTTATATTCTATACTTTGGATATTATCTTCCTTTTTATATAATGCTTCTATACTTAGAATTTTATGCATCCAATCCAGCATATTTGCAATAAAGTTGTCATTGTTAAAACCTTGAGGCAAACAACAAACGGTTCCTTTATTTAACAAGTGATGCATCAAATCGATTTTTGATAAGTTTTTCTTATCATCGTTGCTATTGGTTTGTTTATCATCCATTTGGCTTTTGATATTAATTTTTTGCATTAGGGCATAATGTATTCTAAATGTAAAAATAATCTTTTCTATATGATTTAAGCGCTAAATTCCAATTGATTTTTGGAATTTGATTGAATTATTTATTTGAATTTCAAATTCAATTATCTCCTTTATTTAACATTAGGAAGGAAAGAATTGAACTTTTTTTGAAAGAATAAAATGTGTACGCTTTTGAACATGAATGTATTAAAAACGTGCATCATTCAAAGCACGAATTATTAAAAATAATAAACGCATTTAATTGATTATTTGAACATTAGAAACATTGGCACAAACTATGTATTTTAGTTTATCAAAATAAATATATTATGAAATTAATTAATAAGTTAAACCAATTCACTCCAATAGAAGTTTCAGAATTCACTAGGATGGGCTTTAGCGAATTAAAGGAATCAAAATATATTTTGAGTGCAAAAAAACTAAAAAATGTACTTGATGAAATTAAAGACAATTATTATGTACTTGAAATAAATGGTAACCGTATTTTAAAATGCAGCAGCGAATATTACGATACAGAAGATTATAAATTATACATGGCCTACCACAATGGAAGCGGAAACCGCTACCTAATAAAAAACGATGAAACTGAAGGCGTTAAAAATAGTTCTATAAAAATAAAGTTCCAATCTAACAAAGGAGAAATTAGCAAGATAAGACAGAAAACAAAAGACTCTGAATTGGATGGTACCAGAATAAAAGAATTTGTTCAGGAAAATACTCCATTTAATCCTGATGTATTAAAAAAAATGCTTAAAAACAGCTTCTACAGAATTGTTCTAATCCATAAAAATAACAACGAGAAAATTACAATTGACATAGATATGATTCTTTCTAACAGGCAAGATAGGATAATACTTCCTTATTTGGCTATTGTTGATGTCAAACAAGAAAAACTTGCCTTATTTTCTGATTTTATATTAAGTTTGCGTAAACAGAATATTCAAAAAACTTCGTTAAGCAAATATTGCATGGGGGTTGCATTATTAAACAAGGATGTTAAAAAGAATAAATTTAAGTCTAAACTATTAGCTATAAGCAAAATAAATGATACCAACCCTTATACTCAACAAATTTTTACAGCCTGATTTATTCGGCATATCGCTTTTCGATCTATCAGCTCTATTGGAGCTAATTCTCCGATTTAGTTTTGATCTATTTGTTACTCTCATTATTGTAAGAGTGATATACTATGCTAAGAACAAGCGGAAAGATTATCTTTTTACGTACATTTTAATAGGACTTACTGTATTTTTACTCTGTACTTTACTTGGAAGTGTCAATTTAAAAGTGGGATTTGCCTTAGGCTTATTTGCTATTTTCGGTATTATACGTTATCGCACCAATTCAATGCCAATAAAAGAAATGACCTATCTATTTCTAATTATTGGCATTTCGGTATTGAACGCTCTTTCGGACAAAACAATAAGTTTTAGTGAAATTATATTTGTGAATTTTATACTTATAGCTGCAACATGGATGCTTGAACACGTTTTTCTACTAGAAAATGAAGCCTCAAAAACTATAATCTACGAAAAAATTGAGCTTATAAAGCCAGAAAACAATGTTGCTTTAATAAAAGATTTAGAAGAAAGAACGGGTCTTCATATCAACAGAATTGAAATTGGAGAAATCAATTTTTTAAGGGATACTGCAATTGTGAGGATCTTTTACTTCGAAAAAAAGTCCACTATTAATATTTCAAGCGAAATAAATTCTCATTTTTCTGATTCGGATGATGATGATGATTAATATTTAGAAATGAAAATATTTGATTACGAATTTTCTTTAAAGCATTTTAATTAATGCAAATTTCTGTGAATATATTCTGTGTAGTCTTTAATTGTTGGATTGTACTCTTTTCCAAATAAGCTGGATGATATAATAAAATCAGCTGAAGAGCGATTCATTGCCGTTGGAACATTATACAAAACACATATACGTAAAAGTGCCTTAACATCAACATCATGCGGCTGTGCTTGCATAGGATCCCAAAAGAAGATTAAAATATCTATTTTTCCATCCGATATCAATGAACCTAGTTGTTGATCTCCTCCTAATGGCCCTGATTTTAAAAGGCGTATATTAACATCGCCACTTTCCATTATTTGATTGTTTATCAGTGCTTCTTCAACAAGTTTACCTGTTGTTCCTGTGCATACCAAATTATGTTTTAGCAATATGGCACGGTTAAACTCAACCCATTCAATAATGTCTTTTTTTCTGTTATCGTGCGCCACAAGGGCAATTCTTTTTCTAATGTATTTTTCCATATTTAAATTTGAATTTTGTCGCATCTAATTTCGCAATCGATGGATTTCCAATTTTTTTCTTTATCCTATTAAAAAAAATGCCGTCTTTATTGATCAAACATTGATGTTATTTTTTAAAGTTGAATTTTATACAATATTAACCCAATTAGATAATTAAAATTCAAATTTTATATCATTTTTATGTTAAATAATTATAAACAGGAAGATTATAAATAAAAAAGATCAAGGTTGTATTGCCTTAATCTTTCTTAATACCTTAAATTACAGTGCTCTAATAGGCTAAGATACAGATTTTATCAAAGTAAGCAGCATTTTAAATGATTGGATTGCATTTACTGAATGCATAATATTTTTAGGCATAATAATAGATTCACCTTCTTTAAGTTGAAATGGTTTGTTGTCAATAATAACTTCACCTCCCCCTTCAACAATCTGTATTAATGCGTCATATGGAGTAGTATGCGGGCTTAATTTTTGACCCTGGTCAAAAGCAAAAAGAGTAATTCTGCCTGCTTTATCGTCCATAATGGTTTTACTAACAATAGATCCGTTTTGATATTGTACCAAATCTTTGAAATTCAATATTTTACTATTCAATGTTTCTATATATTCCATAATTATTTTTTTTAGTAAATTATTCAAAGTTAGTAAGAATTTAACCTAAAAACTATGCTAATCTTTCCAATACAAAAGTTGCAAATGAAGTCAGGGAAGGATCTCTTGCTCCAGTTAACAACAAGATATCTCCAATTTTTATTTTGGATTTGATTTTTTCAGGCAGTTCTGCTCTATTCTCTATAAAATAGGCATTTGGATTACTGGATTTAATATCATCAATTAGATCTTTTGCCGAAATATCCTTACTTACGGTACCTCCGGCATAATATATTTCAGACATCCATATTTCGTCCTCTTTTCGAAGGCTTTTGATTATTTCTTCCACAAATTCTGTCCTTAAAAATTTAGTGGGCTGAAATCCATGTGGTTGAAACCAAACAAATAGTTTACTTCCTTTGAATTGGCAAGCTTTTATTGAAGCAGCGATTTTTGCAGGATTATGGGCATAATCATCAATTATTGTTACTCCGTTTACTTTTCCAATTATCTGGTGACGCCTATTTATTCCTTCGTAAGTTTTTAAAGCCTTTGATGATTGTTCAACTGAAATGCCCAATTGAAAACAAGAGGCGACAGCTGCTGTAGCATTTTCCATATTGTGCTGGCCAACTGTTGGAATTTCAAATTGAACCTGATTGATTTGAAAACTTATTTGAAAGCCATTTTGCTTATAATCAGTAGCATTAAAGCCACATGAAGTATTAATCCCAAAGTCATTTTCAAGATTCTGTGAAAATTTCTTTGCTCTTATATGTGATTGGTTTACAATTAATTTACCCCTAGTGTTTTTCTTGAAAGTATCAAAAATAGTTGCCAATTCTTCCAATTCTTTGTGATCCTTATCTATATTTAATATTAGGCCTATTTCGGGGCAATATTTGACCAATGACCCATCTGACTCATCAGCCTCAATAACAAGCCAATCGCTATCAGATGCAATTGCATTTCCGATTTTACCTGATTTAATAATCGAAATTAAGCCTGCACCACCAATAAAAGAAATGGGTTGTCCACACTTTTCCATAATATGGTAAATCATGGCCGATGTTGTAGATTTTCCCGATGTACCCGAAACTGCAATTGTTTTTTTAGTTTGGGTAATTGCGGCCAATAAATCAGATCTGAGAACAACAGGAATTTTTAATTGATTGGCTTTTTGATATTCCAGATTACTTTCTTCAACAGCGGTTGAAACAACAACTATTTGAGTTTGCTGATTAATTCCGTCCCCATTTTGCTCAAAAGTTAGAATGCCTTCTTTATTCAACTTAATTTCTGTATCAGTTGTTCCTTTAGACGTGAATTGTCTGTCTGAACCTGAAACTGATTTTCCAATTCCTTTTAAATATTGGGCAATAGCACTCATTCCAGTGCCACCTATTCCGATGAAAAAGTAGAATTGATAATGATTAATATCCATAGAATTATAAGATTTTAGGTGCTAGGTTTTTCAGGATCCAACAAATCGAAAACCTTTTCGTTTTTTAAAATAATCAATCCCAATCGCTCGTCTGATAGACCATCTTTTATTTTAAAATTGAAAAATGGTTTGCCGTTTTCAACTCTCGAATCAAAACACATAAAGCGGATAGAAGGAAAACTGTCAATTTCTTTTCCAAGTTCCAGAATATGAGATGAAATAATAAAAAAGCTTGATTTCCATTTAACCAATTCTTTAATAATAAGCAAAGAACCATCAAAAGCGTCTTTTACATTGGTACCTTTAAAAAGCTCATCAAAAATGACAAATACTTTATTGCTTTCTCTCAAGGCAAGTGCAGCTTCTTTGACTCTTTTCACTTCGCTGTAAAAATAACTGTAGCCTTTTGGCAAATTATCAGATACATTCAAACTGGTAAAAACCCTATCGAAAAGACTCAATGTCATGCTTTTAGCTGGAACTCCCATTCCTAGATGTGCAAGAAAAATAGCAACCCCACACGATTTTAAAAAAGTGGTTTTCCCTGCCATATTAGGACCAGTTAGAAAAATGAAATTTTCATCAGCTTTAATATTCAAGTCGTTGATTACAGGGGAATTTACGAAAAGATGATATAATCCCTCAACTTTAAACCCAGCTTTTTCAGAATCTATAAACTCAGGGAAAGATAATTTGAGTTTTTCAGATGCCCTGGCTTTCGAAATCAAAACATCAAGCTGATAAACCAAATCGATCAATTGAAGGATATTATCTTTGAACCTGTCACGAAATGCCTGATCAAACTGTAAAAGTTGAATGGTAGGAATTTTTTTAACCGATTGGCATTTAATAGCTTCATTAATTGGCTGAAGTTCAATTATTTCTGAAATTTGAATAAAAATATCGGCCAATAAAACAGGTAATCCTTCTTTATCAATTTTATTGTTATAATTCGAAATTTGTTTAAGGAAATGAATAACATATCTTGTACCGTTTAAAAAAGTGGCCTTAAAGTCCTTATAGATAAAACGATAGGATATATTTTCGAGAAAACGGGCGAAAAAATTAGTGCCAATTAAGGGCTTTGATTTCGAGAAATAATAAACATCCAATAAATCCATTAATTTTGAGTCTATTGGTAATTCCCAATCTTTCAATTGTTTAATAATATGTTTGATTGAATTTTGGATATTGACAATTTCAGATAGATTATCAGAAGGTTTCCTGAAATTTTGCTTTAATTTATATTGACCTCCAGGAGTTGAAGTTTGGTCAATCAATTCAAAAACACTTAATCCATGCGAATCAAAATTTAGAAGTTCAAGTTCCTTCAATGTCTGTAAATCTATCTGCATCAGTATATTATTAAATTAAAAAGTATATCTTTTTTTTGCGTAAGGATTACCGCCTCTTTCAATTATTTTTTTGAAAATTTCCAGTTTTTCGTCCTCACTATATTCTGCCCATTTCGAAACTTCCTCCCTAGTACGGTAACATCCCATGCACATTAAATTATGATCATATTTACAAATTAGTTTACATGGGTTTTTGATTTTATCCATAGAAATATTTTTTTGAACAAAGGTAAGTAATATATTTAAAGGTTTCCATTAATGAATTATCCAGTATATCATTTAGATATTCACATTTTAAAGCAAAATAAAATAATAAATATTATTTTTGACCTTTGAAATTAAAAGTAATTCATGTCCAAAATTGTACATTTAACCGAAGCTGTTTCTATAGCTTTTCATAGCATGGTTCTTGTTGCTCGTTCCAATAAACCACTCAATGTCTTAGAAATATCTGAGAAAATCAGTAGCTCAAAACATCATGTTGCCAAAGTAATGCAAAGACTTGTAAAAGCCGGTTTTGTTGGTTCTTTGCGTGGGCCGTCAGGTGGTTTTTCACTAAAAAAAAATGCTTCAGAAATTGCATTGTTAAGTATCTACGAAGCGATTGAAGGAAATCTTGAATCGGGTGAATGCGCCATGGAAAAACCGGTTTGTACTTTTGAAACCTGCATCTATAAAAATATAATCGAGAAAATGACTTGTGATTTCAAAAATTACCTTGAAAATCAAAAATTGAGTGACTATTGCCTAAATAACAATTAATTAAGGAATGTTTAATAATAATTAGAGACTTGATTAACCTGTCAGCTCTATTCACCTAAAGATTGGCAATTTATGATTTTCAAAAAAACCAACTCTTGATCAATCTTCTTAATTTCAATAAAATAACTTACGTTTTAATTTCACTGTCCTTTACTCAAAACCCATTTTTGCATTTTTTTAATAATAGATGATTCTTAACATCTTTTTTTAATCTTTTTATAATTAATTTTATACCTCAATTATTTTTCCAATTGTTTTGGATAGACCACATTATTAAGTCTGTCAATTTATGATATGCAAAAAGTAAATTATAATTTAAATTCATAAACATGAATAGAAATATTTTTCTTATAATTACTATATTAACAACATTTCTGATATCATGCAACCCATCTCCTGAATTTAATTTAAATATACCTCCACCTCCTGACAATTCTTGGCCCGAAGATATTTATCCACCAAAAATAGCTACGGATACGGCAGTGCCCATTACCAAAGAATATGGCGGAACTGAAGCCTTTTATGGAAATGACAAATCAATTTACGTTGCCCGAATGTCAACACAAGTGGAAGCAATTTCTTTTTTTCAAAAATACATATTACCTGAATTTGATAGTCTATCTTCAAATTATAATGGAATAGTTGATGAACAATTTTATGCAAAAGCCAATGGCAATGGAAAAAAGTACTTCGGTTGGGTAAATCACAGGTATATTTTTGTCCTGAAAGGAAATTCAGATAAAGCATTTAATGAACTCGTTGATAATTTTAAATATATATCCAGAAAATGATTATCAATTTATTATGATTTAATAATTTAATTTTCAATAAATGCTGATTGCGTTTTAATTTATCATAAAAAATTTAGACCATGGAACATCAAGATAAAGAGAAAATTGAAAAAATCATTGCTGATAGGAAATCTGCCCATCAATTTTATACTGATAATTCGGAAGTTTATCGCAGTTTTGTTGAAATGGAGATTAAAACTTATTCCGATGGCAGTTTAAGTAAAAAACACAAAGAAATGATTGCAATTGGAATTTCTATTCATATTAATTCCGAATCACTTATGGAATGGCATATCAAACAAGCTGTTTACACAGGTGCAACCAGAGAAGAAATAATTGAAACGATAGAAGTAGGGATGGAAATGGGTGGTAGTCAGGCTACTGCTGCAAGCAGATTTGCGTTGAAAGTATTAGATTATTATACAATTAAAAATTGAAAAGCTGTATTATTGGTTATAAATAATTTCCATTTGTAATAGATTCAAACACTTTAAATTATAAAAATACTTTTTATTAAATAAATCATTTATACTTAATTATGATAAATCCAATAGATAAAATTACGAATCATAAAGCCCTTGAAAATACTATAAAGCGATACAAGGAAAAAGGAATAATACTTCCAACTTTTGCTCAGCAAAAAAATCCTGAATTAATCCCTCAGAAAATCAAAGATAAGTTAAAAAATATCGGGCTTTGGGATTTTAATCCACTTAATCTGTTTCGTATATCCTGGAAAAATGAACCAAAAGATTTTGGTGGTTTGTTTGGTGATCCAAATTTTATTGAACTTCCCAAAGAGCTAACAGGAGTAAATGCACGAATTGTTTTGCTGATCGGAAAATGGTTTCCCACAGGTGCACATAAGGTTGGGGCTGCATATGGTTGCCTTGCTCCAAGAATTATCACCGGCGAATTCGATGCAACTTATCATAAAGCAGCCTGGCCTTCAACGGGCAATTACTGCCGTGGCGGAGCATTCGATTCCAAAATTATGGGCACAGAAGCCATCGCAATTCTGCCCGAAGAAATGAGCCGTGAACGTTTTGAATGGCTTAAAAATGAAGCTCAGGCAACTGTAATTGCTACCCATGGAAGCGAATCCAATGTTAAAGAAATTTATGATAAATGCTGGGAACTTAGAAGAACACGAAACGATGTAGTCATTTTTAATCAATTCGATGAATTTGGAAATTCTGCATGGCACTATAACATAACAGGAAATGCAATTGAAACTGTATTTAAAAAGTTAAAACTTAAAGATAGCCAATTCGCTGCATACATTTCGGCAACCGGATCGGCTGGTACTATTGCCGCCGGAGATTATCTTCGTACTGTTTATCCTCATATTAAGGTAGTTGCTTCAGAAGCCCTACAGTGCCCTACTATTTTGCGCAACGGTTTTGGATCTCACCGAATCGAAGGCATTGGTGACAAACATATTCCATGGATTCACAATGTTAAGAATACTGATACAATTACATCCATTGACGATGAAGATCCAATGCGGATATTGCGTCTTTTTAATGAAAAAAATGGACATAAATATCTGAATTCACTGGGCATCGATAAGGAATTGATTGAAAAACTAAATTTATTAGGTATATCAGGAATAGCTAATATTTTATCCGCCATCAAAACGGCCAAATACTATGAAATGACTGGTGACGATATCATCATTAGTATCGCTACGGATTCTGCTTTAATGTATCAATCTCGTATTGAAGAATTAAACACAACCAGAGGAGATTATACCGAGTTACAAGCAGCCAAAGATTTTGAAAAATGCATTCTTGGCCAACATACGGATAATATGAGAGAACTCGGCTATCATGATAGGCGAGCCATCCATAATCTAAAATATTTTACATGGGTAGAACAGCAAGCTAAGGAGGTTGCAGATCTTGAGCAACTTTGGTTTGATAGAAAAATATGGGATTCGATGTTTAATCAAGTTTATCGATGGGATGAATTAATCAATGAGTTCAATGAAAGAACAGGTTTGACAAAAGAATACCGATAAATTTGTAAAATATTTCCAATCGATATAAATTATTTCTATTTGCGATGAAATATTTATAATTATTGTGGATTAATTAAATTTGATAAAATATTCCCTTTAATTTTATTACCTTGCACTCATTGAAAACACAATGAAAAGAGTTAATAAATAAAAGTTTTTAAACAAATCTTCGCAAAATTGAAATTTGGTATAAGATATTATTGCAAAAACAAAATAGCTTTGTTAAGTTTGTAATAATTACAACCAGACAAATAAGTAAAGTATAAGGATGAATATTCTAATTGTTGACGACGAACCCATTAATGTGCTGCTGCTGGAAAGCTTGCTGAAAAGTAAGTATGAAACTGCGTCAGCAGAAAATGGACTAGATGCCTACAATAAAATAATTGAGTCACCTCCCGATATTGTACTTTTAGATATTCTGATGCCTTATATGGATGGTTTTGAGACTCTTGAAAAAATTAAAACCAATAAAAATCTAGCCAATATTATTGTAATCATGATTACAGCCAAAGTTGAAAAAGATGATGTTAAGAAAGCCATGCTTTTGGGTGCTGATGATTACATCAAAAAACCAATTGATGCTACAGAGTTGTATACAAAAATTGACATTCATACCCGTTTGAAAAATTCTCAGGACAGAATAATGGAATATCAAGTTTATGCTAATATTCACGAAAGCATGATCTCTGCCCAACGAATTCAACAATCATTATTACCTGACAAACAGCACTTTTCAAGGATATTTCCAAATTCATTCATTCTCTTTAAACCTAGAGATATGATTGGTGGAGATTTATATTTTGTATCACAAAAATTAAATAAAAAATTTATCAGTGTTTGCGATTCAACAGGTCACGGAGTTCCTGCAGCGATGATTTCGATATTGGTTTACATGGAATTAAGCTGGATTGTAAACAAATCAAATATTACGGAGCCGCTTCAAGTTGCTAATAATTTAAAAGCTGAACTACTTAGTCACCTTGGACAATCTTCTGATACATATGCTTCTAGCAATGGACTTGATGCTATTTTTTGTGAATTTGATGAACAAAATCACATTTTAAAATTTGTTGGGGCAGGAAGACCGATTGTCATTCTTAGAAAAGGTGTAAATTCAATAGAAATTAATGGTCAGCAAGTAAACTCCATTATGAACAAAAATGATTACTTCCTTTTCTACATCAGGGGAGATTTTATTACGCTTGACCTGGAATCTGTATTAGGCACATTGAGTAATCATGAAATTCAGCTTCTGAAAGATGATGTTGTTTACTTTTTCTCAGATGGTATAACCGATCAGTTTGGTGGAGCTGAAGAGAAAAAGTTTTCAAAGAAGAAACTGATGGAATTGCTTATGGAAAGTCAGGGAAAATCATTGAAATCGCAAAAATTAATACTCTATAAAGAACTTGATAAATGGACTCAAAACCATGAGCAAACTGATGATATAGTAGTAATCGGTATACAGTTTTTTTAACGAAATTACTTAATTCTCGCTAATTTTTTTAATGCCTCTAAATTCAGAATTTTTACTCTACGTCCATTCAATTCAATATATTTGTCGGATTTAAATTCTGATAATAAACGTATTACCGACTCTGTAGCTGTTCCAACCATATTAGCCAATTCTTCACGAGTAAGACTGACTTTTAAAAAATTTTGTTCATCCAGTTCAAAAGTATCTTTCAATATCACAAGTACTTCAGCCAATCTCTCTCTTACTGTTTTTTGGGCTATATCTATTATAAATTTATTAGCTTCACCAAGCTCTTTTAATGATAACTTTAATACCTCCATTGAAAAATCGTTGTTCCCTTTTACCAAATCCAAAAAAAGATTTCCGGGAATGAAACATAAAACGGCATCCTCAATTACTTTTGCAGTAGTGCAAGCAAGCTCCTGACTGATAATAGAACGATATCCCATTATATTTCCGGGCTGAGTAAAGCGAATGATTTGTTCACGACCGTCAATTCCTGTTTTGTAGAGCTTTACAATTCCTTTATTCACACAATAAATACCACTTATCCTATTTCGCTCATGGTAAATAATATTACCACGTTTATAGTAATTACACCCTTTTTCAAAAGTAAGGATATTCATTTCTTCTTTTGACAAGTGTCTGAATATGGAGTTATAACCTAAACAATTGCTACAGGCCGGAATATTTTCCAGATTTCTCATTGCCATATTTTCAAAGCTATTTATAGATAACCTTAATTTCTAATTTTGTGCAATATACAATATTAAAGTATATTTGTGAAAAGATTTAAATAATTAATTAGGCCAACATTCTATTTTAATTTACCTTAAAGTGCTAATTTCTTTACATTTAAATATTTTTTTACATCAGATTAAATTAATACAATTTTAATATCCTATTTTCACATTATGAAAAACTCTATCAATGCAAAGTGGAAAGGAAATATGGCCTTCGAAACTGAAATTGGAGGGCATATAATTATATTGGATGCTGACGAAAGTGTTGGTGGTCAAAATCTTGGACCTAGACCAAAACCTCTTATGATGGCTGCACTTGCAGGCTGCACAGGTATGGATGTAGTTTCAATACTTAAAAAGATGAAGGTTGAGTTTAATGATTTAAACATCAGAGTTGAAGGAGATTTAACAGAAGAAAACCCAAAGCATTTTTTTAAAATGAAAGTGATCTATGAATTTACCGGTAATGATTTACCGATGGACAAACTTCAAAAAGCAGTTAGTCTTTCTGAAGAAAAATATTGTGGAGTTAGAGCAAGTTATAGCAAAGCAATGGAAGTTAGCTCAGAAATTATAATTATTAACGACAAATAATAAAAAGTTCAATGAATTTTAACGATATTCTGTTTTTTTTATCAGAGCTTTCAAAAAATAATAACCGTGAATGGTTTAGCGACAACAAAGAAAAATATTTGAAAGTTAAAAACGACTTTGAACAAATTATTCAGGAGTTTATTCCTCGAATACGTTCAATTGATTCTTCAATAGGTGCAATCGAAGCCAAAGATTGTGTTTTTCGAATATATCGCGATGTCCGGTTTTCGAAGAATAAAGATCCCTATAAAATACACTTTGGAGCCTATATTTCTAAAGATGGGAGAAAAGGGAGAAAAGCAGGATACTATCTTCACATACAGCCAGGGCAATCGTTTATTGCAGCAGGGGCATATATGCCGGAGGCTGAATTATTAAAAGAAATCCGATATGAAATTTTTGAAAAAATAGAAGACTTTAAACAAATTATTGAAAATAAGCAATTTAAAAAGTGTTTTTCAAAACTCGAAGGTGATAAATTAAAAACATTTCCAAAAGGTTTTCCAAAAGACTTTGAAGATATTGAATTACTTAAGCTAAAGAGCTTTGAAATCTTGCATCCAATCCCAGATGACAAATTAAATTCGGCAAATATTGATGAATATTTACTTCAATTAATTGAAATTGCATATCCTTACAACTCCTTTTTTAATAGCGTAATAGCAAATACCTTAGAAAATAAATAAACAGCTGTACCAAGTATAGATTTATACTTACTTTAATTATGAACTATAATGGAGTTTTGGCCTTGATTATAATCTACATTATAAATCTTTAGAGGAATTGATGCAGGTCCTTCAAATGGTGTTCCATCTTGCATTAAATTGAATTTTGATAAGCAAACTTTATCATAAGCGAAGATTCCTGTTTCATCAAGATCAACACGTCCCCAATCATCGTTAGGATCATACGTACATGTTGCATCGAAAGCCATAAAAGTCTCAAAATCTTTTCTGGTAATAATTACACCTCTTCCCATGTAGCCCTCGTTTGGAATAATAATTGAACTCCCATATGAATTTAGTTTGCTATAAACCGGGCTGTTTAGTTCAATAATAAAATTAACATAAACTTCAGGCACTGGATTGTTGTTTTCGCAACTAAAAAAAACAAACGGTAAAAGTATAATTAGAATAATTAATCGTAACTTTGACATGGTATGAAGATAATTTTTTATTATAACGCAAATGTAATAAAATTATTTGTTGTGGGTTTTTTCCTTTTTTTTTGTAATAGTATTTCTAATGCACAGGACGATCCAATAAGTCAGGAACTTCAAAAAGAAAAACAAGACATTATTGGGGTAAATTTTACCAAAAAAGAAGCAGAAGAACTAAAGCACATCAATACAAAATTTGCTTTGACTGATAAAGAGAAAGAGCTTCGCTCAAAACAAATGAGTGGTCAAAAAATAGGACTAATCGATAAATATAGAATTGGCAGGGCCAATCGAAAAGATTACATGAGAGCAAAAAAATTAGCCAAATTTAACGAAAATGTAGTTCTTAGCAGGCAAAACGAAAAAACGAAAACCAGAATGAAGGAAAATAAAAAACGAGCTGAAGCAAAATATAAAAAAGAAAAAAGGAAGAAGAAAAAGAAATCGTTTTTTAATTTATTCAAATAACTATAAATGAATTAATTGAAACAAGCATAAGATTGTTTATTTTTGTTTTATAATTAAGGAATATAATCATGGAATTAGATAATGTTATATACATTGTTATAACAATTGTAATATTTGTTGTTAGCCTTTTAGGACAAAGTAAAAAAAAGAAAATTGAAAAACCCGAAGAAAAAGATGAAATAGAATATTCGTTAAATGATTTTGAAAAATTATTATTGAGAAAAGAAGAATTCCGAAACGCTGAACCAATAGTTGAACGACCAGAATCAAATGAAAAATCATTAGATGAAGGGGCTGTTGCAGAAAAATCAGAAACAAATATCCAAAAACACTTTCAGCCCGAAGAAAAAGACAACGATGATGGATTTGACATTAAATCTGCCATTATATATTCATCTATTCTAGAACGCAAAAAATTTAGAAGATAAAGTCTTAATATCTAATTATTAGCGTCTTAAGATGACTGTTTAAATCTGAGAATTTGAAAATAATAAAATATTAATTATCTTTGTCGGGTAAAGAGTCCAAATTCCGATTGGAGTGTGGATTCTTTTTTATTTACATAAATTTAATATAATAGATATGGCCAAAGTTTCATATATGACTTTAGAAGGATTAAGGAAGCTGAAAGAAGAATTGGATCAATTAACAAAGATTGAAAGGCCTAAAATTTCAGCTCAAATTGCCGAAGCAAGAGATAAAGGAGATCTTTCTGAAAATGCAGAATATGATGCAGCTAAGGAAGCACAAGGTTTACTTGAATTAAAGATCTCGAAACTTCAGGAACTTGTTATTAATTCAAGAGTAATTGATGAAAGCAAAATTGATTCTTCAATGGTTCAGATTTGTACAAAAGTAAAATTATTGAATCTTAAAAATAAAGCAATCATGGAATATACATTGGTTGCTGAGACTGAAGCAGATTTAAAAGCAGGAAAAATTTCCGTTGAAACTCCCATTGCAAAAGGATTACTTGGCAAAAAAGTAGGAGATAAAGTATCTATTCAGGTTCCAAACGGTATTTTGGATTTAGAAATTCTAAATATTTCTATTTAAAGATTAATTATTCTAAAAAAAAATAAGGCTTTCCTTTAAAAAATGGGAAGCCTTATTTTTTTCTATTAATATCCCACAAATAAGAATTCGTTAAAAATTACTATTTTAGCTGGACTCTAATCAATATAATCATTTCTATGCGAAAAATATTCATCTTGTTCTTCATCTCAATTTTTCCGAAAATATATAGTCAGGATACTATCCTTAGTTTGAGAAACCACAATTTAAACCAGGCAATAAATAATCTTAAAAAAGATAAGGATTTAAAAAATGCTTCAATTGGTTTTGTAGCAAAAGATATAAAATCTGGTGAAATTATTGCAGCATTTAATCCGGATTTAAGTATGATGCCAGCATCTACTCAGAAAATTATTACAACGGCGACTGCATTTGAGGTTTTGGGCAAAAATTATAGATTTAACACCATTTTGCAGTACTCTGGAACAATAGATACAATACATCATGTGCTAAATGGAAATATATATATTAAAGGTGGCGCTGATCCTACCTTAGGTTCAATCTATTTTGATAAAACAAAAAAGTACGATTTTATAAAAACTTGGATTCAATCAATTATTGATTTGAAAATAGATTCAATTGAAGGCTCTGTTATAGGAGATGCATCAAAATACAGTAACGAAATCGCCTGTCCAAAATGGGCATGGGAAGATGTTGGGAACTACTATGGTGCAGGTGCCAATGGACTTACTGTTTTCGATAATTTATACGAATTGCATTTTAAGTCTTCAGCAATGCCTGATACACTGGCTACAGTTACATTTATTGACCCTGAAATTCCGGGATTAGTAATTCATAATGAAGTTATATCTTCAAATAATCCTAATGATGCTTTTATCTTTGGAGCTCCTTATCAGTATTTACATGAGGTTAGAGGTACTATTCCAAAAGCCAGGAATGATTTTTCGATAAAAGGAGCTATTCCTGATCCTGCTTATTTTATTGCATGGAAATTACAAAATGAATTAGAAAATTCGAAAATTAAATGTAATGGCAAACCAAATACTGTAAGGGGCCTGCTTTTAAATGGCGATTCAATAACAGAGAAAAGACAAGATATTCAAATACATAATTCACCATTACTATCCGAAATAGTTAATATTACTAACAAAAACAGCATTGATTTGTTTGCCGAACATTTATTAATTGAAATTGGATATTCAGTAAAAAAATCAGGTTCTTATGAATTAGGGTTATCAGTAATCAGTGATTTTTGGAAATTAAGGGGAATGGATATGGATGGCTTTTATATGTTTGATGGAAGTGGTTTGTCGCGCTCTAATTCAATAACTCCCAATCAATTGGTTTTCGTTCTTAATTATATGAAAACCAAAAGTAAAAACTTTGATGCATTTTACAGCACTTTGCCGGTAGCTGGTAAGTCTGGAACCTTAACATCAGTCGGGAAAAATACAAGTGCAGAGGGAGTTGTACATGCAAAAAGTGGTTCGGTTGACCGAGTCAGGGCTTACTCAGGTTATGTTACAACTAAATCAGGAAGAGAATTAACATTTTGTATGAACATATCAAATTACAATTGTACAGATTATGAATGTAGAAAAAAACTTGAGGGGCTAATGATAGCCCTTGCTGATTTTAATTTATAAAAAAATAGGATGCGGTTTGAAAACATCCTATTTTATATTCAAAAGTAGCTTTTTTTATCCACATTTTGAAGTGCCACAGCTTTGGCAAATTAAGCATCCTTCCTGATAGATAAGCGTATGCGATCCACAATTTTCGCATTCAATCCCTTCTTTTGCTTTTGTTCCATCGGGGATATATTGTTTTAGCGCTCTTTCAACACCATTTTTCCATGTGTTAATTGTCTCACTATCAAGATGTAATGAAGAAACTAAGTTTACAGCGTTTTGAATAGGCATACCATGCCTCAAAACTCCTGAAATAAGTTTTGCATAATTCCAGAATTCCTGGTTGAATTTATAGGACAATCCTTCAATCGTAACATGGAAGCCATATTTGTTCGTATACTTAAAATCATAGCGTTTACTTCCATTTTCAAAACGGTTTTTAATAATAAACCCTTTTATAATAGATTTAGGAATAGGCAATGCATCATCTTCTGCAATACCTGTAAAAATTTCATAAGGTCTTCCATTAAGTATCCCTACAAAAGCAATCCATTTTTCATTATTGTTCTGAAATCTCACAATATCAGCTTCAAGTTCAACCGGACGCTTTGGTGAATGGGTTTGAATAAAATCATCTTCTTTATTTTCCTTTTTTGTGGTAAGTAAAACACCATCCCTTGAGCCATCGCGATAAACAGTTACTCCCTTGCATCCGCTCTTCCATGCTTCTATATAAAGATCCCAAACCAGTTCCTTTTTTGCACTTTCAGGGAGGTTTACAGTTACGCTTATAGAATGATCAACCCATTTTTGAACAGCACCCTGCATTTTAACTTTAGCTAACCAATCAACATCATTTGAGGTAGCTTTATAATATGGAGATTTTTTTACTATCTCATTAACTTGTTCATCATTGTATAGCTTTACTTGATCAACATTATAATTATTTGCCTTTAACCAAGTAATAAAATGATGATGAAATACATTATATTCCTCCCATGAATCCCCAACTTCATCAATATGAGCAACTACCACATTATTATCATTTGGATTTACTTTTCTACGTCTTCTATAAAAAGGCATAAATACAGGCTCTATGCCAGAAGTTGTTTGGCTCATTAAACTGGTTGTTCCAGTAGGGGCAATAGTTAGTAATGCAATATTCCTTCTGCCATATTTCGACATATCTTCATATAGCTGATTATCTGCATTCTTAAGTCTTAAAATAAAAGGATTATTCTTCTCCTTAATAGTATCATAAATTGCAAAAGCACCACGTTCTGAAGCCATGGTAATTGATGAACGATAAGCAGCCAAGGCAAGCGTTTTATGTACTTCAATTGAAAAATCCGTGGCATTATCACTTCCGTATCTCAAGCCTAAAGCAGCAATCATGTCACCTTCTGCAGTAATACCAACACCTGTTCTTCGCCCTTCTTGGGCTTTTTTCTGTATGCTTAGCCAAAGGTTTTTTTCAGTTCTTTTTACTTCTTCAGATTCTGGATCATTATTTATTTTTTCAATAATTGCATCAATCTTTTCCAGTTCCAAATCGATGATATCATCCATAATTCGCTGAGCATATCCTACATGCTCTTTAAATAGATCGAAATTAAATTTTGATGTTTCTGCAAAAGGATTCTCTACATAACTATAAAGATTAATGGCAAGTAATCTGCAACTATCATGAGGACAAAGTGGAATTTCGCCACAAGGATTTGTAGAAACAGTCCGGTAGCCTAAATCTGCATAGCTATCAGGTACAGATTCATTTATAATCGTATCCCAGAATAGAATTCCAGGTTCCGCAGATTTCCAAGCATTATCAACAATTTTAGACCAGAGTTTTCGTGCATCAATTTCTTTTTTAAAAGTGGGGTTTTTAGAATCTACAGGAAATTGTTGGACATAAGGAGTACCATCAATAACCGCTTTCATAAATTCATCGTCAATTTTAACCGAAACATTTGCACCTGTAACTTTCCCTTTTTCAAGTTTTGCATCAATAAAATCTTCAGAATCTGGATGCTTAATTGAAATACTCAACATTAAGGCTCCTCGCCGTCCATCCTGAGCAACTTCGCGTGTAGAATTAGAAAATCTTTCCATAAAAGGTACAACCCCTGTTGAAGTTAAAGCACTATTTAATACATGACTTCCTTTTGGTCTTATATGTGATAAATCGTGACCTACACCCCCACGTCTTTTCATCAATTGAACCTGCTCCTGATCAGTTTTCATAATTCCTCCATATGAGTCGGCCGGATTTTCCTCTCCAATTACAAAACAATTAGATAAAGATGCAACCTGATATCGGTTTCCAATTCCAGTCATTGGCCCTCCTTGAGGAATAATATATTTGAAATTCTTGAGTAAGTCAAAAATGATATTTTCACTTAATGGGTTTGGATATTTTTTTTCAACACGGTAAATTTCCTTTGCCAATCTTCTGTGCATATCATCAGGATTAGCTTCGAATATATTGCCATCGGAATCCTTTAAAGCATATTTATTAACCCAAACTTTAGCAGCCAATTCATCGCCTACAAAATATTCCAAGGCGCTTTTAAAGGCTTCGTCAAAATTATACGATTTTTCTTTTTTTGAGTTTTTAACGGTCATCGGTTCAATGTACATTATTTTATGTTTTAAAGATGGTATTATTGATAATTAACTACTTATAAAAATAATTGTTGTCTGCAATTTATTACATAATTATTAAACTAAAAAACAGCAACTTATAAATATAAAATCACAAAAAAAATATCTTGTTGATATCCTCTATTATGATATTGATTACCAATATAAATTTCAAAACATTAGTGTTGAAAAAAAGATAAATAAATTATTATAAAAAGTATTGAATAGAAATAATTGAAATAGAAAATTTTCAAAAGCATAAACACCCATATATTTCTTAAAACACTTCACATACAAGACTTTATATTAAGATTATATCCAATCAATAATTAGAGTTTTTCTACCTGAATACTCACAAACATTGAAAAATGCTTGCTAATCCCTGTCAATAGTTTTTCGATTATATTAACTAAAGGATACAATTTCCCCGGTAATAATTGTCTATATGAAACACCTCCGGAAATTAGGTATTTAAATGGGCTATGATATTTAATTGAAATTACATTTAGCTCTGGAAATAATTGATTTAATTTTACTATATCCCTTTCAAAAACTATCCACGGTAGGGCTCCGTTTGCGCCACTAAGAGGTCCACTTGGAACAATTTGCCAGCTACCTTGTGGATAAAATGGCTCATGGTGGAAATTTTTATATATCAATCTTCCCCACAAACTATTTGCAGGTTCAATCATCATCAACTTTGCATTTTTTTTCATTACACGACTTGCTTCACTCAAAAATTTTTCAATATCTGGAATATGATGAAATGTATCTATCATAAAAATACCACTAACTTCATCATCGGCAAATGGCATTTTAAGTGCAGAGAAACTTAGATCATTGCCTGGAATATCAAGAATATCAGAGCAAACTATAGAAGAATCCAAATCTTTTAAAAAGCCGCCACCAGAACCAAGTTCAATAATAATTCCCTTAGGCAGATTAGGCTTCTCCCTTAAAAACCAAGAATACCAGTCCAAATAAATCCTTTTTAGGAAAGATTTCTTCATAATTAGATTTTTATGCTCCAAGGTGCGTTCTGGAGCATCAAGATCATTTTTAAACTTATGTTTAAGAATTTCCATCTTCCAATTTAATTAAATAAAAATAACTGAACAATCTCGAATATGGCCACGTAATTAATAGGATCATATGTTTTTATGAACTAATAATATCTATAAGAATTAGTATTTGATATCATAATAATAATTCTAATGCGAAAATATCCGAATCTTTATTCAATATAAACTAAAAAAAAAGCCATCCGAAGATGGCTCTATAATAAAATAAGATTAAATATTAATATTCCCAAAGGTCTTGCTCATAGTTGAAAATACTTTCTTTAATTCTTTCTGCTTCTAATTGTGATTCTAATCCAACAGTGTAGTCACTTATCATCCTATTGCCATAAACATTAGCTTCTTGATGGATGTAACTAGAAAACATCCTTTTGAAAAATATATCATCGAATGATTTGTTCTCGGCATCATTTAAGGTATTAAATACCTCATGATTAGCAAGTATCTTGCGTGCTTCAGGAAAATAGACCCAAAACAAAATCTTTTTTGATAAACTTTCGTTGTCTTCTTCTTCGGTTCCTCCAGTAGCTCCAGTAACTTCTTTTGCGAATACCCTAACAGGAGCTAATCCAATTATCCGAACTTCAAGGACAGATCTTTGTTTATCAAAAAACCATAATTCTTTAAGAAGATATTGTTTAACCTCTTTGGTATTAGTTTTCCCCTCGATTGTTTTTTCAATCATCGGGCCATCAGGATCTTCCACATTTTCGACCATAACTTTCTCGTCTTTTGCACCGAACTTATCTTCGATATCTTTAACGGTCATTACAGTTGCAAATTCATCATCAATATTTGGGTTGTAAGCTGTTAATCCCTGGTTCTGAATAGCCCACATTAACAAGTCAATCAAGCTCATTCTATCGCCAATTGGTTGTTCGGGATAATACAAGGGAAAATTGATTTTTTCTTTCAACTCAATTGTTCGCCATACAGTTTTCGACCACATGACATCTGCTTCCCGCAAGTATTGATATGGAACAGGCTTTTTATCATTAACATGCTGTTTTACATAAACTCCATTCAATACGTCCTGGGCTTTTAATCCGGTTAAATTAAAAACTAGTGCAAGCAGAATGATTGCTAACAATCTTTTTTTCTTCATCATATTCAATTTTTAATGTTAAAAGCTACAACCCAAGGTGTCTTAAGATAATTGCTTTTTGATTCCGTCCTTTATTTTATATGGATTTATTGAACTTTAAAAGCAATACTACCTAAATCCCTAACAGTACCATCTGGACCCTTGGCTTGAACATCTTCAATATAGACTTTTTTACCAGAAGCTACTTGTCTGATAAGTTGCAATTGTTGTGCAGTAAATGTAGCTCCCGTAGACCTTGCATCTTCGAGGAATCCGCCTTTTAAAACACAAGAAACATTGAAACCAATCACTTTGAACTGCAAGTCAAAATCGAAATTGTCAAGTACTGCAGATACACCTGTTTGGGCAGCCAACCAGTTTTTCTGAACAGCACCACCTTGTCTACCTCCAACTTTAGCAATCGGATCTGGTACTTTCTTTACACGGAATTCTTTCGAACCCATGTTTTTATTTTGTCCTTCCAATTTTGCATTTGCACCAACTGATACTTTCCCAATCTCTTTAACACGGACTACCCAACTATTTCCTGAACGGGTAATACTTCCACCACCAGTGATAAAGGGCGTTACGTTACCAGGAGGAACACCAGGCACTGATACATCAACAGGATTATCAACACCAATATAAAATACATTCATTTTTGTAGGAGAAACTACAAGACTGGCTTGACCAACAGTATAAGTACTTTTAAAAGGAAATTTTAGTATTTCCCCTGTTGCAGGAGATTTAATTTCAATAACCCCACCCCAGGTTTTGTCACCCGGTGCACCAGTGCCACCAGTATAAATACCTTTACTTCCTTCAACTGGTAAATCGGACCCTCCATCAAGTTTAATCGTTGGAATGGCAGTTGTGTCACAAGCAGCTAGAAATACTTCTGCTTTATAGGGTTGATTCATCAACACATAATTGGTTGGTGAACTTACCACTGCTTCCAATTTATTAAATTTAAATGAGCCCTCATCAATTTGCTTATATAAGTAACCAAGCATATCAGATTCTGCATTCCTAAAATCAGCCTGCATTTTCGACATCAATGCTATTACTCCAGCCATTGGTAAATGCTCAAAATTAGATTCAACCCAAGGAACTTTATTTTTTTCCTGTCCTATAACAGGGTCTGTATTTAAAGCGCTGTTAAAATTGTTGATGAGCTCAACATACTTTTTTTTATCATCTACCTTGCCAATTAAGAAATTCTTATATCCCTCAATTTTTTCTTTTAAAATTTCACCTCTTTCTTTACCATTTACTTTCTCGGTAACCATAATTTGTCCGGGAACGTTTATGTCGTCCTTTTTAACTATATTATTTGGATCAGCTTTAGGATTTGCTTCGGCAGTCCTTACAATTAAAAATTTCAAACTATCTACAAAAGATACTAGCTCTGAAGTTTTTATTTTAACTTCGTCAGCGACCTTTTTCCATTTTTCAGTTCTAGCCTTATTTGTCTGCATGGCAGATTCAAAATCGGTATAAATCTTGTCATTTTTGATCACTGTATTGGCGGTAGTTTTACGTAAACTGTTATCGATTAAACTAAAAGCATTTAATACCTCAGCAGCTACGTTCAACGCCAAAAGAGCAGTCAAAACCAAGTACATCATACCAATCATCTTCTGCCGCGGCGTTTCTTTTCCGTGTGCCATAATTGTTCAGAATTTAATGATTATTAGTATGATTATTCAGTAACTTTCACATTCATGGCAGCTAACATATTGCCATAAACACTATTTAATGATTCCAATCGCTTTCCTAATTTTTTAATTTCAGTATGATATTTTCTTGATTCAGTTACTGAACCATTCAAATCTTCCATCATTTTATCAAGGTCAGCTTCATTGAGTTGCAATTCGAAAATTGCATTCAGAGCAGCAAGGTTTTTATTTAATGCTCCAACTCTAGTGCTATACTCAGAATTTCCAGTTTTTAATGCAGAGAAATCAACTTCCATGTTGTCAGTTAACCTTTCGTAAGCAGCAATGAAATTTCCACCTTTTTCAGTAACTTGTTGAGCTGATTTAGAATATGCATCAGATAAATTTTCAACAGAATAATTCAAAGATTCAGCTGATTGTTTATAAGCATCTGATAAACCAGCCACAGATGTAGTTACTTCACCAACTGATTTTTTATACGCACTACTAAGTTCTACTACAGAACCTGAAGCTTTTTTCATATTTTCAGTAAATTCATTGGTTGCGACAGCTGCATTTGAAATATTTGCCATTTCTCCAACCCTTAAACTCAGGTTTTCGATTCCACTTCCAAGCTTATCAAAAAGATTAGCGCCACCTGCCTTATCAAGCATTTGATCAAATTTTACAAGAGCATCACCTGATGATATAGGTCCGGAATGCGATGTAGTAATTTCTAATTCATCACCTTCATCTAGTCCAGATAATTGAGGATAAACCAAGGTCCAGTCTAATTCTTCATGCAAAGGTTCAAAAGCTGAGAAAAAGAAAATAACTGCTTCAGTTCCTAAACCGAGCATTAGCATTGGTCCAGCACCAGGAAAGTGCATGATTTTAAAAAGTGCACCAATAATAACAACTGAAGCCCCTATACCATATAGCTTAGCCATAAAGTTTTTCCACGCATGTGATTGAGTAATTTGAGCAAGTCCCATAATTATTAATTTGTTTAGTTAGTAAAAATGAATTGATTTTGAAGCTAAATATAATTAAAATATATGAATTACAAAAATCTAATTATCTGTTAGTTAAATTTACTGAAATCCCAGTCTCCAGCATCTCTGCCTAAGAAAGAACGAACACAACGGAAACCTACATATGATTTGGCTGTATCCTGATATTCATAAGTTCTGGTTCCAACCTGTAAATAATATCCAATGTCTTTCCATGAACCACCTCTTATAACTTTACGCTTTAAAGCAGGAGGATCAGAAGCAAGAGCATTGTACACGTAATCGGGGTTCAGGTCATGAGTGAAGCTATAAGCAGATTCATCAAATGCATTTGATGTCCATTCGGCCACATTACCAGCCATATCATATAATCCCCATTCATTTGGTGCATAACTTGCAACTTGTACAGTTTCATTTGCTCCATCATCGCCATAATTTCCACGCAAAGGCTTAAAGTTTGCAATAAAGCAACCTGTATTATTTCTGGTATATGGTCCGCCCCATGGATACATTGATAACATTAAACCACCTCGTGCAGCATATTCCCATTCAGCTTCAGTTGGAAGTCGATAATCTTGAAACGGAACCTGTCCTTTTTGCGCTAAATAATTTCTCATTAACTGAGTTCGCCAAATACAGAATGCATTAGCTTGCTTCCAGTTAACACCCACTACTGGATAATAATCGAAGGCAGGATGCCAAAAATAGCTTTTTGCTAATGGTTCGTTATATGAATAAGTGTAATCAGACATCCATACCAAAGTATCGGGATAAACATTTATTTTGGCAGACATAATAAAAGAAGAACGATCTTTAAGTGCTTCTTTTTCACCTTTACTGTTTATAACTTCTCCTTTATATTCACCTCCGGTGAAATCTTCATTAAAGTTATACCTGTTAGATTTTTTTGCGGCTTGTTTCAAATCTACCCAATAGTACTCATAAATTAATTTACGAGCATCTACTTCTCTGCTGCGATAGAATCTTTCTTCAACTTTGAGAAAAATATCTTTTATAGCATCCTGATATTCTTCGTCTCCACTATTCCAATTAATTTCAGTTTCCCAGTTTAAAAAACAGGTTTCAGCATCATCATGATCATAGCCTTCATAAGTTTTTTGATCATCCATCTCTGCTTTATACCCCTGGATATCGGCTTTTACCAGCATTCTCCTCACTAATGAGTCGCGAACCCAGTACACAAACTGTCTATATTCATTGTTGGTTATTTCTGTTATATCCATCCAAAATGGATCAATAGAAACAGTTTTTGCTTGGGATGTCATAGCAAATGAAACATCTTCATCATTTGGTCCCATGGTATATGATCCGACAGGGATATAAGTCATACCATATGGATCATTTTCATAAAATTCTTTTCTGTCGGGAACTCCCACCAATTCACCATTCGGCCCTTTGCTTTTGCAGCTTACAAAGAGCGAAACCAAAACTGCTAAAAAGATTATTTTCTTCATAATATCAAACCTTAAATTCATTGCCAATGCTGTTTATTTATATTTACAAAAACCTAACACTCCTATATTTTTGGGGAACTTTATCAAAACCCAAATTAAAACTATATCCAATCATTACCTCATTGCTTCCGGAATTTGTTTTAATTAATTTCGAAAAGTTTAATCCATAAGCATACCCAATTTTTATACCATTAAATAATTCTATTCCTAAATTTATATCTAAAGCATCAAGAGTTCTATAAGTAACGCCTCCCCAGAATTTTTTATTGTATAGCATATTCATATTAATGGTTAATTGAGGTGAACTTCCATCAAAAGCCACTAAAATATTGGGCGATAATTCAATTGGGCTGTTGGATAAATTAATTTTATATCCCGACATTAAATAATAATGTCTTTTTAAATAAGACATTTCATTTGTTGAAAATTTAAATTTTGGTTGTATCAAATGTGAAACAGATAAACCAATATATAAATTACTTAACGAATAAACTGTTCCAAGGCCCATATCAAAGATTAAACTCTGCTCCTTGCCTTTTGGAATGATAATATCACCATCAGTGCCGTCAGGAGCTGTAAAAGTGCCATCGAAAGCTTTGTTAAAAATACCAAGATTAGCACCAAAACTAAGATTTCCAGAACCTAAGGAATGGATATAAGCATATTGAATATTTCCTGAAAAATTTTTTTCGAAACCTAATTGATCATTTGTCAAACTCAAACCAATTCCACTGTTTATGCCAAAAACGTTGATTGGAGAATTAATTGTAAATAAAGTGGTTTGAGGTGCGCCTTCAAATCCTACCCATTGTTGCCTGTAAATTGCATTTGCACAAATTTCGCCCTGGCTACCTGCAAAGGCTGGATTTTGATATACCTTATCAAAAAAGATATGGGATAACAGAGGATCTTGCTGCGCATTAACTACTATTACACTTAATAAGATTACCTGAACCAGAATTATCCGTTTCATACCAAATTTTAATATTTTAGTAAATCCTAGCAAAGTAAGTAATTATTTTTCGTGAATACAAACATCTCAAAATAATAGAAATGTGTATAAATATATCAAGATATGTGCCATATTTAAAAATGACTCCTTTTCTAAAGCAATCAATCTATGATGATTATACGGAAAAATATAAAAAATGTTTCATTTATAATCTTCTTTTTAAAATTAATACTTTTTCAATTCAATTTTTGAAGCGTTTTAAGCCACCTTTCAGGAAGTTCCTGATTACAGGCTAATTTATAATCATTATATGTACATGCTATGATTAAATTTTTAAATGGCTTATCAGGATAAGGAACTTCCATCCACCACCGTTTATTGTAATTATTTTGATAAAAAACAATATTTTGATCAGTTTTTTCGAATCCAACAATGAATTTTGTATAATCAGACGAATTGGGCTCCGGGAAATCTTTTTGCCTTGCATTTACTCCGTCAATAAAATACCAGATAATTTGTGCAGCAAGCCTTGATGTCTGCTCATTGTTATCAAAATTAGGATTTAATTCAAAGATACCGAAAGTAGTAAGATTATCACTTATGCCTGCATAACGTGCAAGTTGGCATATTTCTTCGCTATAAAAGCCATTTGGCGAAGGAAATTTATGTGCTGGAGCATCTGCTTGTTTTATGGAACAAATATCAAGGCTAAGTATATTTGCATCACGTAAAACGGGTTCAATATCAGGAAGATTAGAACGAATATAACCCAAACGATATGCATCAAAATTCAATTTATTGATAAGGCTCAGCTCATCTTTGTTACAATAATAGGATTGGAAACCAAGATTTGTGAAATTAAACAGATTCTTACCTTTTTCAAGTATAATTTGGCCAAGGTAGGATTCAGAGTCAAAATCATCCTTTTTATAACCAAGATCAAATTTTGGATCGATAGATACTATTTTAATTGGCTGATTTAGCTTTTCATATGCTAAATAAATTCCATAAGTCAAATCCTGGCTACCTCCCAGGATGATTGGAATAACTTGGTTACTAATTAATTCAAATACTATTTCAGTAACAGCTACATATGTGTCTTTAAGCGAATGACCAATTTTCAGGTTTCCTAGATCTAAAATTTTAGCTTTACCAGAACTGTTCAATTTGTACAGTTGTTGCCTAATTTTATCTGGTGCAGAATGAGTTCCTTTATTGTTGCTGTTTCTTTCCTCCTGGATACCAAGTATTGCAATGTCATAATTTTTCAAGTCTTCTTTTGCAAAATCTCTCTCAATATGGAAATAGCTATATTTATTTTGCTTTTCAACTGGGCTAAGTTCAAGCTTAGACAAATCAACAGACTGGCAATAATCACTAATATTCATCTACTATTTTTATTTATTTTTAGTGGTCTGAGGAGAATCCATTTGATAATTATCGCTTAAAAGGGATAATTATTTCAAGGATGGTTCAATTTAATATCAATATTTTACAACAAATATATGGTATACTATACAATATTGCAAGCCACATTCAAATAGAATTATTAAAAATATACAAAAAGTCTGCTTATGTAGATTTTAAAATATTTGATTATAACGACTTTAAGCCTGAAGTTTATTAGGTTTTCAATTTATAAGTAATTTATTGAGATACTTGTTTAAGATTTATTTAAATAAATATCCTCGACTGAAAAAAGAATGTTTAATTCCTTCGTAGACAAGGATAATTATCAATTAAATGAATTATTTATAAAAGAAATATAAAATGAAAAATGTGCTTTACGTTATAGCATTTCAACCAGACCAATAGCTTTCCTGCTGATAAAATGATACTTGAAATTACAATATTTAAAGTACAAATATATTCTACTTGCTTTTTGCTTTTTTTACTGTAGGTTTTTTACTTATTGTCTTTTTACTTAAAGGTTTTATCTCAATATCGATTAATTCTTTACATTTCTCAAGACTAAGATCTTCAGGAACAATACCTTTTGGAATTTTGATATATTTGGTTTTATATTTAATGCATGGTTTTCCCCATCTATCTTTCATTACCAATATATCCTTCTCCTTTGGAAAAGTTTTAATTATTTTTTTTTCATCAGATTCTTGTTTAGCCTCAATTAATTCGATTGCCCTTTCGAGATCGATTGTCATTGGATCATCTGTTTTTTTAAGGGATGTAAATTTAGAATCATATTTAATGTAAGGACCAAACCTTCCTACACCAATTGTTACCGTTAAGTCTTTATATTCGCCAACAACACGCGGTAATTCAAAAAGTTTTAATGCAAGCTCAAGATCCATTGTAGAAATATCCTGATTGGCCATTAAACTGGCGTACCTAGGCTTTTCTTTATCTTCAGATTCGCCAATCTGAACCATAGGCCCAAAGCGCCCAACCCTTACAAAAACAGGTTTCCCTGATTGAGGATCTATACCCAATTTACGGCCATCCTTGTTGTTTTTAAGCAATAACAAAGCTTCATCAAGTGTAACTGTTTCGATAAGTTGATTCTTATTAAGGCTTGCAAATACAGGTTGATCACCATTTTGAGCATCACCTAATTGAACAATTGGTCCAAAACGGCCTATCCTGGCTAAAACAACTTTTCCCGAAACAGGATCATTGCCTAAAATACGTTCACCACTGTTTCTTTCAGATTCTTCGAGAGTAGAAACAACCCTGTTATGGAAAGGATGATAGAATTTGTCAATCATTTTTGTCCATTCCATTTTCCCCAAGGCTATTTCATCAAATTTCCCCTCAACATCCGCAGTAAAATTATAATCTAAAATATTATCGAAATATTTAATCAAAAAATCATTGACAACCATTCCGATATCGGTAGGGAAAAGTTTTGCTTTTTCTGCTCCTGTTATTTCAGTTTTTTCTTCTTTAGAAACTTTCTTGTCTTTTAATGTATAATGAAAATAATTCCGCTTTGTGCCTTCACGATCTTCTTTAATTACATAGCCCCTTTTTTGAATTGTTGAAATGGTGGGTGCATAAGTTGAAGGTCTTCCAATGCCAAGTTCTTCCAGCTTTTTTACAAGGCTGGCTTCGGTATACCTGGCAGCATGTTTTGAAAATTTTTGAATGGCATCTATTTTAATTAAACCCATTTCGGAATTGACTTTTATTTCGGGTAGTATAATTGTTTTGCTACCCCCGTTTTCATCATCAGTAGATTCGTGATATACTCTTAGAAAACCGTCAAATTTAATTTGCTCGCCCGAAGCAATAAACTGATTTGGACAAGCTGAACAGTCAATAATGATATTGGTTTTTTCAATTTCGGCATCAGCCATTTGGGAAGAAACCGCACGTTTCCAAATAAGTTCATATAATCTTTGCTCCTGATAAGTGCCACTAACACTCTCCTGATCCATGTAAGAAGGGCGAATAGCTTCGTGAGCTTCTTGTGCCCCTTTAATTTTTGATTTATATTTTCTAAGTTTAAAATACTTATCACCGAATTGTCCGATAACATGTTTTTTAATTGCATCCAAAGCCGTATCAGACAGATTAACAGAATCGGTACGCATATAACTAATTTTTCCTGCTTCATATAAACTTTGAGCAATAGTCATGGTTTGCGAAACAGAAAAACCCAATTTTCTACTGGCTTCTTGTTGCAAAGTTGAAGTGGTAAAAGGTGGAGCAGGTGATTTTTTAGAAGGTTTTTTCTGAACTTCAGAAACGACATATGATCCAGAACTGCAGGCCTTTAGAAAATCTTCAACTTCTTTACCTGATCTTAACCTGTCCTGATAATCGGCAGCAAGTTGAATTAGTTTACCATTTTTATCTTCAACACTGAAAAGTGCCGTAATTTTAAAAGCGGATTCTGCATTAAATCCGTGAACCTCCCTTTCGCGCTCAACGATTAGACGGACAGCGACTGACTGAACCCTACCTGCTGATAATGAAGGCTTTACTTTTTTCCATAAAACAGGAGACAGTTCAAAACCAACTAACCGATCCAAAATTCTCCGTGCTTGCTGAGCTGAAACCAAATCATGATCAATAGATCTGGGATTTTCAACCGCATGAAGAATGGCATCTTTAGTAATTTCGTGAAAAACAATTCGCCTTGTATTGCTTTCTTTCAGACCGAGAGTTTCGAATAAATGCCATGCAATTGCTTCTCCTTCGCGATCCTCATCAGATGCCAGCCATACAACTTTTGATTGTTTTGCAGCTTTTTTAAGTTCGCTTACAATCTTTTTTTTATCAGGTGTTACCTCGTATATAGGTGAATAATTGTTTGCAACGTCAATACCAAAATCTTTTTTTGCCAAGTCTCTAATATGTCCATTACTCGATTTTACTATAAAGTTTTTACCTAAAAACTTTTCTATAGTTTTTGCTTTTGCAGGTGACTCAACGATAACTAAATTCTCTTCCATGATATTTCTAAAATCTTACAACCTGTGAAAAATGCACAAAATAAAGAAATTACAAACCTAAGTTCAAAACTTTTTGACATATTTATTTTTATCAACAGTAAAACGATGATTAAAATGATAGATATTAAGGCAATATAAAAGTTATTGAAAAATAAAAATATTATGTATGCAATACGCTTATAAACTGACTTTTAGGATAGTATTAAACCCATTGTAACAGAATAAAAAAAGACCGGAATGTTGATATCAAATTTATTTTTATCTTTGCGGTTAAGTAAACATGACATTTTAAATCATGAATGACATACAAAAAAACAAAGCCGTTAAAACCTTTTGGATTATTTTTATGATTCCAATAGCGTTAATGGCCATTCTATTTATGCTGATTTCGAGTGGGAACATGGGTTATATGCCTCCATTTGAAGAGTTGGAGAATCCCCAAAGCAATTTGGCTTCTGAAGTAATTTCTTCAGATCAGGAATTATTGGGTAAATATTACAGGGAAAACAGAACAATTGTTCAATTTGAAAATCTCCCGGCTCATTTGGTAAATGCCTTGGTAGCAACTGAGGATATTCGTTTTTATGAGCATTCAGGTATTGATGGACGAGGACTATTGAGGGTTTTGTTTAAAACTGTTATTTTGCGTGATAAAAGCAGTGGTGGCGGAAGCACCATTACGCAACAATTGGCTAAAAACCTTTTCCCTAGGGATTCGATCAATGACAGATCCGGTATTTCAAAAATAGCGCACCTTGCCCTTGCAAAGTTTAAAGAATGGATAATTGCCGTTAAACTTGAGAGGAATTATACCAAGGAAGAAATTCTTGCTATGTATTTTAACACTGTGCCTTTTGGAAGCGAGACCTATGGAATAAAATCAGCTGCGCGAACCTATTTTAATTCATCACCTGACTCATTAAATATTCAGGAAGCTGCTATGTTGGTTGGTATGGTTAAAGGGCCATCCATGTTTAATCCAAAAAGAAATCCAAGACGGGCTTTATTGAGAAGGAATACTGTTCTTGAACAGATGGAAAAAAATGATTTTTTAAGCGAAGAAGAGTGTGATTCGTTAAAAAAATTGCCTCTTAGACTAGATTATAAAATACAGTCGCATAACCAGGGTCTAGCTACATATTTTAGAGAATATCTGAGAATGGCAATGACTGCAAAGTTGCCCGATAGAGAAAATTACAGTGAAAATAATCTTGCGAAATATAGAGAAGACTCAACTGAATGGGCTGATAATCCTTTGTATGGTTGGTGCAATAAAAACCATAAACCAAATGGAGACACCTATGATATTTATAGTGATGGATTAAAAATTTATACAACGATAAACTCCAAAATGCAAAAATATGCCGAAGAAGCAATGACAGAGCATATGGGAGGAGATTTGCAGCCCGCATTTTATCAGTATAAAAAAGGAAATAAAAAAGCTCCATTTGATTGGCAAATGACAGATCAGCAAATTAGACGGGTGTACTCTAACGCAGTGGTTAGAAGCGAAAGATACATCATGTTAAAAAGGGCAAAAAAAGATTCTGCCGAAATTGTTGAAAATTTCAGGACACCAACTCACATGCAGGTATTTAAATGGACCGGTGATGTGGATACCATTATGTCACCAATAGATTCCATCCGATATTATAAGTTTTTTCTTCATGCAGGATTAATGTCTATGGAACCACAGACTGGATATGTGAGAGCTTATGTGGGTGATATCAATTTCTTCCATTTTAAATTTGACAATGTAATGCAAACCCGAAGGCAGGTTGGTTCTACATTTAAACCTATAATCTATACCATGGCCATGATGCCCGGTCAATATTCACCTTGCCATATGGTTCCCAATATTCCGGTTAGCTTTCCGATGCCAAATGGACAGCCTGAATATACTCCGAAATATTCACTTTTAAAGGGATACGAAGGAAAATTGATACCACTAAGAATGGGACTTGCTTATTCATTAAATCAAATATCTGCATGGATACTTAAACAATACAGCCCTAGGGAAGCCATTGATTTAGCTAGAAGAATGGGAATTAAAAGTCCTCTTGAAGAGGTTTATTCAATTTGTGTTGGGTCTGCCGAAATTAAATTATCTGAAATGGTTGGAGCTTATGGAACTTTTATTAATAAAGGGGTTTATTCCGAACCAATTGTTGTGACAAGGATAGAAGACAAGAATAACAATATTATAGGTTCAACTTTTAAATCCAAAAAAAGAGAAGTCATAAGTGAAGGAACTGCCTATCGGATGATTAGCCTGATGCAAGGTGTTGTGCAAATGGGAACAAGTACAAGGTTGCGCTACAAATACAAATTTACCAATGATATTGCAGGAAAAACGGGAACAACAAATAATAATTCAGATGCATGGTTTATTGGTTGCGTACCCAATCTGGTAACCGGAGTTTGGGTTGGAGGTGAAGAAAGAAGTATCCGGTTTGGTGAAGGCGGCTATGGACAGGGAGCAAGTGCTGCTCTTCCTATCTGGGCATTGTATATGCAAAGGGTTTATAAAGATGGGACACTTGAAGTGAGCAAAGATAATTTTGATATACCGGAATATGCAGATGGAATTCCAATGAACTGTAGTAAATACAAGGAATTCCAAGGTGATGACGATGAATATATAAATCCAGAAGAAGAAGCCTATTAATTAAAATAAAAGTATCAGATCAATTATATTTGAGCTGAAAGTTTAAAATAAAAACCGGGTTTTTGATTCCCGGTTTTATTTTATCTGATAGCATCAGTCCTTTTTGATTTAATTGCATTCTTTTTAAAAATGTCTTTATTTACAGGTTTTACAATTGGTTTTACAAACATTCCTGTGGTGTCTTTATTAGGTGCAAATTGTTTTAAGGATACACTTCTAATGTTTACAAATGTATTACTTGTGATACTATCTACTTCAAAAATTGTAGATTTTATTTTAATTGGAGTTTTAGAACTATCTGTTTTAAACACTAAATATTGATTATCCCACTTGTCATTCTTGATTTTAATCTGCTTTTCAAGTGTGTCGGCAGTTGTATCTTTATAAAGAACAATCATATTCATTTTTATCTTATTCGATTTATTTTTAGGCAAAATCATGTAATCGGCATTTAAAACCAATAAGCATTGATGTTTAATTTCCTTTTCTAATTTAAGAGCAGTTCTGGAAGTATCGACCGGAAAATTAAAATAATTCTTTTGCGCCCATAACTCAGTTCCTTTAATCCCAAATCTTAGGGAAGGATCATGTCTCATTTTAGCTTCTTCAATGGCATTTCCAATTATATTATAGATGCTGTTTGAATCAAACTTTTTTGGAATTTTATTGTTAATTTTAACAATTACTTCATCATAGATTTTCATTAAATCTTCCAGATTTGCACTATAATATGCCAAAGAATTATCAAATTTTACTCTTGAAATATCATATTTTTTTAGCACAAAGCTGTAATAGGACTTAGTAGAATCTGGTAGTCTTCCATCATACCATCCTTTATCTGTCATAATTCCTTCAGTAATATGCAACTCTGTTAATATATTTACAAACTTTTCTCTTTCAATTATTTCGGTATCCTCATTTTTAGTACATGAAAAAAATAAAGAAATCAAAAGTATTGGTATTAAACCATATTTCATTAGTTGGAAATTAGTCATAGTTCTATTTATTTCAGCATCTTAAGTGCTTATTAAAAGGTTTATTATTAGAATTTTATTAATTAAATAAACAGTCAGTTTGCAAAATTAAATTTTTCGCTACAATTATAACTTGTTTTGGTAAAAACTATTTTCTTTTTGTAATAAACAGGTTTGATCCATTGTAAAAAAACTCAATGTTTGCCTATAACAAAATTTGTCAGAAAAATCTCTACATAAATATTAAGATACTTTTAAATATACGATTTAAATAGCAGATAGAATCTCCAACATCCTAAAACTGTTTTTCATAATACGCTCAGAAAATGCATAGCGTGCATGAATACCTGCTACTTCATAAAAAGAAACTCTGGTTACCAGGAATTCTTTTAGCGCATATATATAACCTTGCTTCCAATCAGATTCAACAAGACTGTCATCCATTGTCTTATAAAGACTAAAATGAAAAGACAAGAAGTGATTCAAGTCTTCAGTTTGAAAACCATCGACCAATACAAAACTCAAAAATTCCACAATATCGCGGTGAGGAATATTGACTACGGCCAGTTCCCAATCATAAATACACGGTATTTCTTCATTTTGGGAAATATGATTCGGGATTGCTTTTCTAATTGCTATATTCCTGGAATTAAAGTCGTTATGGATTATTGTTTTTGGAATTTTAAGTAAGATGAATTCTTCCTCAAATTCCTCAAGAAATAAAAGAAGTTTCATTAAAGTCAATTGCATATTTGTACCGGAAGCCTCCTTTATCATAATAGAAATGAATTGGGCATACAATGGCTTGGACTCCCATGGCTTGAATTCCTTAATTTCGACGTCCGCAGGCCTGTTTGAAGGTGATTCAAAATATTGATGCACTTCAGTAATAGCACTAATAACCTTTTCAATTTGCTGCTTGGTCCAAACTTCGGGCTGTTTTTGAGTGTTGATGTGAACAAGACCTGAAGGATGAAGATATTCCTGTAAAAAAATATAGATTTCGCGAGACTGATCAACAAAACTTCCCCAAAAATGAGGCATATATTTATAATTATTTTGACTAAGTGCTTGATAAAGTGCTATTTCCTTTTGATGACAATTCCAATATTCCATTTTTTCTTTATGGGTAGAAATCAAATCTGCCAATTGCGTATCGATATTTGCAGCCAACAAATGCAAACCTTTAATTACTTCCAAATCGAGTGCTTTTGATTTTATAATTAGCTGTTGATGTACATTCTTTTGATTTTCGATATATTCAATAGTAATTGGTATGAACCCAATGAGCTTTTTACTGATTTTATTGGTTAAATTGGTAATGATTCCATTTTCTATAAGCATTTGATTGGTTATTTCCATTGAAATCAGTTCATTATTCGAAATTTTATTATCGATAATTTTTGAAATAAATAGTTTATTGATTTCAGATTTTAATAACCAATTTACAGGCTTGTTACGGCCAAGTTTTTCATGTGCTTTTGCAAAGGCACCGCTAACAATAGCAGCATAAGTTGAAATTTCAAGAGCCATTGAAAAGCCGGCAATGAGTGATGCAAAGCGATTTATTTTTCTGCTGCCAAAACATCGCATCAACTCAAGTGATTCTCTCTGCTTTTGAAGATGTGTTCCGCCACCAATCGTGCCAATAACAAGGGCTGGAAGGTTTAATGATACATATAATCCATCACCCGCTTTTTCAAGATTAAGAATTCCGATCGCAGACTCATGAATTGAACCTAAATCCTGACCAGTAGCCACAAAAATAGCAGCAATAGCATTGGCAACATTGATATTGTAACCCATCATTCCATCTATAGTGGCCATAGCTTTTGAAGAATGATAAAATGCAAGCATATCATCTGCTGTAGTTCGCAATACTTTTCTAATTACTTCATCGGTAAGGTTGCATTCGGCTGTAACATGCACTCCCCTACCTTCGAGTATTGAATATTGCGATATTTTTTTATCAGAAGCCCCGTTTCCTTCCAGAGTAAAGCGTTCAATTGATATTTCAGTTTCATTTTGAAAAGTTTCAGCAATCCACAAAATGGCATGCCAGGTGCAGGTAGTTGTCATATTTTGCCCCGAAGCATCACCTGTTGAATATACAAATTTGAGATGAACCCCTTTTCCAATCATTATTGGTTTTATTTCCAATAATTTAGCATGATTTGAATAATTGCTCGTTATTTCTTTTATCAATCTGAAATTTTTCCCAATCCATTGTAAAAATATTTTGGCGTTATTGAGATCTGAAAAAATAAATAAAGGAGCCCGAACCATACGCTGATGCAATATTGCAGCATTAAAGCCACCGCTTTGGCTGATGGCTTTTGCACCACGGTTCATGCTGGCAACCATGGCACCTTCCAGAGTGCCTGCAGCTGTATAAACAAGTTCTTCGCCTTTATCATGCTTATATAATAATGGGCCCACGATGCCTAGAGGTATTTCTACAGAACCGATAAATGATTCAATATTATTTTGAATTTCGGAAATATTCAATTGGTAATCAGAAATTGAATTGATTTTATGACCTTCAGATTCCAGGTAATCGTGCCTCATTTTAATGGCAGATGGCAGAATTAGGCCACGTCCGGGAATAATTGGAATGTTTTCCATATTTTAATATTGAATTCAAGATTGAGCTAAAGTAATATTTTTTGTGGTTTGAAAATTAAATGATAGGTGTTTTTAAGTGCAGAAGTTATGTATTGCGTTAACGATTAGAACAAACGGAAGCTTGTGGGAGTAGTAAAATCTGTGGGCATTACTGGATTCGAACCAGTGACTTCCACCCTGTCAAGGTGACACTCTAAACCAACTGAGTTAAATGCCCATATTTTAAGGGACACAAAAATAGAAAAATAATTTTGATTTAAAAATATAAGCCCTGGAATAAATAGTTTGCACAGTAATTTGCTGAATCAGGAGTGAATTTAATTCAAATCATTCAAATATTGGAATTTTTTGGTGTGTGCATTACTGGATTATTCGCCCGAAAAGGGCTCATGAGGTTCAATCCTTCCTATCGTCAGGCTCGAACGTTCGAACCAGTGACTTCCACCCTGTCAAGGTGACACTCTAAACCAACTGAGTTAAATGCCCATATTTTTAAGGGAGACAAAAATAGGAAAACAATTTCGATTTTAATAAAATAAGGTAAGGAATATATAGATTTCATTTTTAGTATGATGCTAATATTTTGTTTTCTGGGATTTTGAACCTAATTTTGAAGACTTATTTAAAATACAATTGTTTTAATCTTTAAAAAAATGAAAATGAACCTTATCAAATTCAAATTGTTGATATTTACCTCTTTAGTTATTTTTATTTCAGCATGTTCAGCACAAAAAAAGGATAGCCATCCAGGTGTTCAAGTGAAAATTAAAACAACAGCGGGAGATATAATCATTAAACTTTACGATGAAACCCCATTGCATCAGAAAAATTTCATTAAACTGGTAAACGAAAAATATTATGATGGAACCCTTTTTCACCGGGTTATCAAAGATTTTATGATACAAGCCGGAGATCCAGATTCAAGAACAGCCAAAAAAGGTCAGTCATTGGGTAGCGGTGGTCCAGATTATACTATTGATGCAGAGTTCAACCCAATTTTGTTTCATAAAAAAGGTGCATTATCGGCGGCAAGAACTGGTGATGAAGTAAACCCTGAAAAAAAATCATCCGGTTCGCAGTTCTATATTGTACAAGGAAAAACTTATAAAGACGAAGAATTGCTACAATTGGAAAAACAATTGGGCTTGGGTTCATTAGTGCCACTGGTAAGAGAATATATTCAGAAACCTGAAAATTCATCTATAATGGAAAAAATTCAAGCCAAACAAAAGGCAGGAGATCAGGCAGGATTTGACCGGATTTTAGATTCGGTCACCCTAATAATTAAAGCTCAACATCCTGAATTAAAAGGATTTAAATTTTCGGAAGAACAAAAAAAAGTATATAAAACAATTGGAGGCACTCCATTTCTGGATATGAATTATACTGTTTTTGGTGAAGTAATTGAAGGGCTTGATATTGTTGATAAAATTTCATTGGTCAAAACCGATCAAAATGATAGACCTGTCGATGATATTAAGATTATTTCAATGGAAATTTTAAAATGAGAAATTAGCACTTCGACTGCGCTCAGTGACCAAAATTGGAAATTAGCACTTCGACTGTGCTCAGTGACCAAAATTGGAAATTCTATATTAGAAATTCGAAATTGATCATTGGCAATTATTTGTACTTAGACTCAGAGAAGGAAAGATAATAGATATTTGAAATTAAAATCAGGAATTAAGATGATAAACAAAATTCAGGGATTGATAACAGAAGTAGAGGCCTTTTCTTCGGCAAATGTGGAAGAAATTGAGCAATTCAGGATTAAATTCCTTTCAAAAAAAGGAATAGTTACCGATTTGTTCAATGAATTTAAAAACGTTCCACAAGATGCAAAAAAAGAGTTTGGTTTGGTACTTAACATCCTGAAAAACAAAGCACAGGAAAAAGTTGAGTTCTTAAAACAAAATATTGAAGAAGATGAAAGCGGTAAAGTAAAAATTGATTTGAGCTTACCGGGCGATATTGAAACCCTTGGAACCCGACACCCCATTTCGATTGTAAGGAATGAAATTATTGAAATTTTCACACGTCTTGGTTTCACTATTTCTGAAGGTCCGGAAATCGAGGATGACTGGCATGTATTTTCGGCACTCAATTTTGCCGAAGACCATCCGGCACGCGATATGCAGGATACTTTTTTTATTGAAAAAAATCCGGATATTTTATTGCGTACACATACCTCATCGGTTCAGGTAAGGGTTATGGAAAATGAAAAACCTCCAATCCGTACCATTTCTCCAGGCAGGGTATTCCGCAACGAGGCTATTTCGGCGCGTGCACATTGTATTTTCCACCAGGTTGAAGGATTGTATATTGATACCAATGTTTCGTTTGCTGATTTAAAACAAACACTTTTATATTTTGCAAAAGAATTATTTGGCGAAAAGACACAAATCAGACTTCGCCCTTCTTTTTTCCCATTTACGGAACCTTCGGCAGAAATGGATATTTCGTGCTCACTTTGTGGAGGAAAAGGCTGTAATGTATGCAAATATACAGGCTGGCTCGAAATTTTGGGTTGTGGAATGGTTGATCCCAACGTTTTGGAAAGCAACGGAATAGATAGTGTAAAATATACTGGTTTTGCTTTTGGTATGGGCATTGAGCGAATTACTATGTTAAAATATGGCGTTAGGGATTTGCGGCTTTATTTTGAGAATGATGTGAGGTTTTTGAGGCAGTTTTGATTTGGCACTTCGACTGCGCTCAGTGACCAAAATTGGAAATTAGGCATTAGAAATTAGATTAAAATCAACATACTGAAAATGGAAAAGCCAGGTAATTTATACCTGGCTTTTCTTTTTATTTATTTTGAAATAAGTTGCAATATAAAAAATTATTCAATGATTAGTTTTTGATTTATAATTTCTTTATCGGCATGAATTGTAAGTAAATAGACACCTTTTGGTTTGCCAGATAAATCTAATATAAAATCTGTTGATTTTTTATAATTTTTAGAGTATACCAACTTTCCTGAAATATCGCTTACTTCTATTTTTATTTTATCAAATGTTTTTTGGGTATTTACCTGAAAAATACCATTAGATGGATTGGGGTAAATTAATAAACCCTTGATGCTAATTTCTGGACCAGTTGAAGTAAGCGCTGGCCCAATCCTCAATTTGTCGAGATAACAATTATAGCCAAATTCAGATCTAAACAAAAACCCGATTTTCAAATTAGCTTGACCAAGTGCTTCTGCAGGCAAACTGTAGTCTTGCTGGGTCCATCCGGTAGTAGTGCTATATCGTTGATAATCTGGTCCGTTAGTCCAATTAATGCCATCTGTTGACCATTGTAGAGTCATTTTGTCCGATTCAGTGGTTTCTTTATCTCTGTGCCAGGCAAAACTAACAGTTAATTCAGTTTGTCCTGATGTTGAGAAATAAGGACTAGAAAGTCTCATCTCATTTCCGACACCACAATCCATTGAATTAAATTTAATCATATGACTACCTTCATTTGGAGTGGTAATTGGATAGTCGGAAGATTCTACCTGTGTAATAGAGGCTGGTGATCTTTCCGTATTCCCCAGAGTTACTAACTCAACAGCCCAACATGGCGATATATCGCTGCCATTAAAACCATGTACAAACGGAATTTGAGGAGTTGAGCAGGCGGTTGAGCTATTGGCTGAAATACCTGGAGAATACTCATTTGTACCGCTTTTGGACCAAATTCGATAATAATAATAAGTTCCGTCTGTCAATGAAGTGTGACTATAAGAAGTGGCATTACCTGAATAAACTACAGCACCGGCTCCAGGGAGTTGATCTCCAAATGCATAACTAACACCTTTGGCAGGTGCCCCAATAATATCCGATAAGGTATAAGCAACTAATACATCATTGTTATCTGTATTTAAGTTCCACGACAAATCAATTTGAGAAGTGGAAGCGGAAGTTGCAATAAAATTCTGAGGAACTTTAACATCAGAAATATGAACATCAAATGAAATAGTATTACCGGCAGAGGTAATATTGTTAATTTCTAAACCTCCCAGAAATCCATTATGCAAAAAACTATTGGGGTTGGTGGCATCATTAATACTAGTTCGGTTAACATCGGATGTAAAATTAGCATTAGTTAATATGCCATCGAGCAGATTGGTTCCTTCAGGCCGATAAATATAAACTTCATCAAAAATGCTTACATTGTCGAACTGGGAATTTCCAATAAAATCAGTATTTATACGATAAACTAAAAGTCCATCACCAGGTAAGTTAGTCTCATAATTCCCACTTTTTTTCCGGTATTCAACAACAAAAAATTCTGTAGCAGAATTTGGTGATGCAATTTTAAAGCAATTGTTTGTCGATGATGTTAAAGGATTCAAAGAATAAGTTCCCGAAGCGGTAATTTCGGGGATGGATGCAATCCAGGCTCCTCCGGCATATTTCCATTTCATATAAGCTCCCATGTGTCCACCTCCGGATTCCATGATATCCCAAGGGCCAACAGGGGCAAGAGTACTTTCATTGTAATGGTATAAATCAGGTGCTCCAAGTGCATGGAACATTTCGTGGCACAATGTAGAAACCTGAACCTGATTTTCCGGTTGAAAGGTATAACCATAAACCCTTTTGCCATTAATATTTACCGTTTGACTAGTTAAGGACCAACGATGCGCCCACAGCAAATCATTCCAACCTCCGGAATTACCTTTAATCATAAAACAAACATTATCAACATCTCCATCTCCATCGGCATCAATATTTAATCCGGCATCGACCGGAGAATTACTATTGATCCAGGTAACCGCATCTGCAAGTAATTGGTGCTCCCTTGTTTTTTTATCTGTATCATTATTATAACCGATCAAATTGGTTGTGGCATTGTATGGCTGAAAATATTTCCTGCTGTGTGAATCCTGGTATGAGGCATTCGAAGTTGCCGGAGTAAGACAGACCGGATAATGTGTACTGCTTATGGTCAAATTATTATATGAAACCTCATCGTAATAAGCTTTTAAACTAATGCCTGTTGTTGGATTTAGCTTATTATCATAAATATCTCTGGCAGTAGAAATTTCCGATTCTCCCGAAAAGCGGATATAAATAACAATATTGTTTAAAATTCCGGAATGAGGTGCAAGTGCCGAACCTGTTGATTTAAGTGTGTTTGGAACCTGATAGCTTTGAACTTTTTTTTGATATTCAGCATTGGAAATTTTAGCCCATTTTATTAGACCAACACTTTCGGGTTTAACCTGGTTTATTTTATAAACCGAAGGAATTAATTTTCCATTTTCCTTGGTGGCATAATAATAATAACCATCAGGAGCCTGAATAAATGTATATCCTTCCTGATCGTGTATCCAGTTGAAAAATTCATCGCCCGAAGCAAAACATTCAATAACTTCGCCATTGGGCTGTGTAATGGAACAAGGTAAATATCGAAATGGAGCTGCATTCAATAATGAACACCAAATCGAAAATAATAAAAAGAGTAAAATTTTTTTCATTTTGAATAGGATTAGTTTATGATTTTGAATTCTTTTGTGAGACTTAGCTTATTTATTCCATCAAAACTATATTCGATTAAAATACGATATAATCCAATAGTAGACTTATTTTCAATAGTTAATTGAATACCATTTTCCTGCATTTTACCACACCAACTTTCTAATTGGTTCCAATTTATAACATGTTTTTCGGTAGGCTGCAGAATTAATGTCCTGGGTGGTGCAATGCAATTGGCTCCGCATGGACAGTACAAAATCCGGACTTTTCGCCATTTCCCATCTTCAAATTTTTCAATATTTTTAAGCCAGGGTCCAAATATTGTAATTGAGTTTTGACTATTGTTTATAAATTCAAATGTTGCAGGATCTCCTGATCTAATTTCTTTCTCAACCTTAAATTCTATTTTATCATTCTTTTTAGGCATTTGTTCCTCACCAACTACTTTTTTATGGAAGCTGCACTGCACAAATAATGGTAATAAGAAAATGAATATCAATATTTTTTGCATTTTGGAAATGGTTTTAATTAAATGACATTTCAAATTTCAGTATTATTGGAATATTTGAGTCATTATTCAGCTTTTACTTCATTTTTAAAGGCATATCTATCATAGAAGAAAAGTGCTGTAACTGCAACAAGACCAACCAATAACACTACTATCCAAATGGAAGATGGATTGTACTTATTCCACAAATAATTGGTAAGTTCATGGTTGGTCATTTTTAAATACCCTGCCAACTGGCTAAAAGTTTCATTAATTGATTTAGATGGATCTAATTTAACACCCACCGATGTTGCTTCGAGTTTAACAATACTTGTTTTATCCGACATGGATTGATATACGGCTCCGGTGATGATTCCGGCAAAGATATTCCCCAAAAAAACCGGGATAAAAGAGTATCCCATATAAACCCCTTTTTTATCCGAAGGCGCAATCCGACCAATGTATTCGGTTATTTTTGGTGAACCTGCCATTTCACCCAAACCGAAAATCAATAAGGCTATCATGGTAAATATCACATTTTGCGAAACCATTGTCAGAGCCATACCTATGGAACATACCAGAAAACCAATAATCATGGATTGCAGTGGGCGTAATCTCATCACCAAAGTGGAAACAGCTATTTGAAAAATAATAATATACATCGCATCCAGATTGGTGATAAACTCAGCATCCATCTGGTCTCCAGGCAATCCATAATTGGCTGTGATAAATGGAATCAAATGGTTGAAGAAATGATAAAGCGCAGAAGTGTCGACCCATTGCGAAATAAAAACAGGCAAAGTATAGAACAATTGGAAATACATGGTCCAAAAACCGGCAACAATGAAAAGGAATGTAATGAATTTTGTATCGAAAAAAATACCTGTAATGTTTTCAAATACTTTTTGATTCGATTCGCCAATGGGAAGTTTGGCTACGAATTTTGTCCATCGCAAAGCCATTTTTTCTCCATAATTGATAAAAAACAAAGGCAGTTCTATTGTCCATAAAATGAGAAATACAACAAACAAAGTTAAAAATGCAATAAGCGAAGTAAATAAAGTACCTATAATCCGCATCAGCACAGAAATTCCCCGCTCAAATTTGATATTGGAAACCGGTTCTTTGTAAAAAAACAGAAGGATAAAATTAACCATGATAAAACCGGCAGAAATATAAAATACCAATTGTGGGGTATCTTTAAAAATAAGCGTAATCAGAGGGCCAAAAAATGCACCAATATTCACCATCATATAAAAAATTCCGAACCCGATGGACGCAGTTTCATCTGTAGTGGTTTTTGAAACGGTTGCAGAAACAATGGGCTTAAATAATGCCGCACCTAGCGCAAGATAAAGGTAAATCAAAAATACCCCGGTAAACGACTTAAAAAGTGGCATGCTTATAAAGGCTGTGACATAAACCATAAAGGCAATAATCAACACATTTTTATAACCATATCTATCGGCAATAGAGCCTGTAAGTGTGGGCAGAAAATATAAAATGGCTGTTCCAACTCCCATGATAATACCCTTGTCTACCTGCGAAAGTTCCAGCCCACCTACATCGGCCGACCCGGTTATGTAATTGGCAAATAACATAAAAAATCCGTACCATGCCCAGCGTTCAAATAGTTCTATGGAATTGGCAACCCAAAAGGTGCGTGGAAATTTTTTGAAAATGGAAATTTTTTCTGTATTGTTTTGTGCCATTATCGATTTTTATAATTTATGTGCTAAATTAATGGTTTTGTTTGAATTATTTTATGACAAATGATCGTTTTGCCAGTTAAGAGATACAGGTTACAGGTTTGGGAGACTTAAACATATTTCAGTTTTGGTTTAAAACCTCGTTCCAAATTTGTAATAATTTTTGACTTTCGTTTTCCCATGCTAATTTTTTAGCATATTCAAAACGGTTTTTCTTTTGGGTGCGGATATTATATATGTCTTGTATCAATTTTGCTATCTCTTGTTCCATTTCAGCTATTGATTGCCCAGATATTGTGCCCAATTTTTGATGTTCTGATATAAACTGCTTTTGGGCGGTAGTATCTGTGGCCAAAATATATAAGCCTGATTGGGCATATGCAAAAATTTTGTTGGATAAAGCAATGTCTTTATTTAAATCAACTGACGAAACTTCTATTGCTAATCCAATATCAAATTCCGATAATTTAAGATTTAAATCTTTTTGGTTGAGTGGTTTTTCAATTTTAATAAAACTGGCATAGTTTGATAAAAAATCATCATAAAAACTTTGATTCAGTTTGCCAATCAAAGTCAATTCTATTTGATTTTAAAATTGTTCTGTAACAACTTCAAATGAAAAAGGGTGTAACTCATTCATTTTTAATTATCTTATGTGAATATTTTAAACAGAAATAATCATTTCATGTGTATTATCAATAATGAAATCCTACATTTTCAATTGTTTTTTGAATTTGTACTCATTATTTTGCTAAATTTCACTTTCATTTTTAAAAACCGTTTTTCAAAAATTTCATATGAAATCCAAGATATTGCAACAGAAATTGAAATAATCAGAAAGTATATTAATATTTTGTTTATTAAATTTTCTTGAAATTTGTTTTTCAAGAAAAAAGCTAGAATTGTAATTATAAACATATGATAAACATAAATCCCATATGATATTTTCCCAATAAAATCAAACAATTTATTTTCTAAACTTACTAACGTTTTAGAATTACTGCTTACATTTAGGATAATAATCAAATATATTACTGCGTAAATTTCATGATCAAGTGCACTGAAAATATGAATTACTCCTGTAAAACATGATACTAATAGATGGACCCAACATACAACTTGTAATATCGGATGAAAAATTACTCTTTTAAATATCTGGTTAGATTGCACCCAAAAAGCACCTATTGCACCTAATGCCATACAATGGATCCTTGTTGCTCCAAAATATGAATAAAGTAAACCATTTTCGGTAAATCGGAAAAAAAGTTTTGTTCCTAGAAAAATAAAAAACACGATTATTAGAGTATACAGAATATTTTTTGATTTTTTAAATAATACAGGCCAAAATGCATAAAACTGTTCTTCAACTCCTATAGACCAAAGAGGTGTAATTATTGAAATTGTTGTATTTAAAGCAAATGGAATATTCGGCAAAAGCAAAAAGTAGAATAGGTATGATGTAAATATATTTTTAGGTGTCTCAATATTAGATAAATATGGGATTAATAAAATTGATAGCAATAAAGCAAAAAAATATAATGGCCAAATTCTTAATATACGTCTTAGATAAAAATCTTTAATGGAAATGGTTGAATATTTATTTTTCTCTTTTAAAAGAAGATATGTTATTAAGTACCCACTAAGAACAAAAAAAAGTGTTACTCCAAAACCTGATATAGGATTTTCTTTACCAATTAATCCAAACATTGGAAAAAATTGATAAATGTGCCAAAACATTACCATCATTGCCGCAATTGCCCTTATTCCATTTAAACTAGGCAAATAAATCTTTTCTTGATTATTATACATTCTTACAAGACAGTCTAATTGGAAAACAATTTTGTTGATCCAAATTATAAAAATTAATTCTGGAATTATAATAACAATATTCTAAATTTCATTTCAACAACAAATATTCAAATTCTAATTCTTTGTAACAATTCCAAATACTGTCCTGCAATAATTTCAACAGAAAAACGATTCACACAGTCCTTTCTAACTTCATCTCTATCGATATTGCCAATATTTGCAACAGCATCTATCATTTCTTTTTTATTTTCAACTATAAATCCTGTCTTTGCATGAGTTACCACTTCGGGAACAGACCCCCTGTTAAAGCCAATTACAGGTAGGCCGCATGCCATTGCCTCGGCCATTACAATTCCAAAAGGTTCTTCCCATTTGATTGGGAATAAAAAAGCCTTACTACGCTGTAAATAATACAACTTCTGCTCATCATTTACTGGGCCCACATATTCTATCAATGGATTTTCCAAATATGGCTTAATATAAGTATTAAAATATTCATCATGTCCGGGTTGAATATTACCAGCAATAATTAGTTTTGTATTGGTTGCCAATGCCGTTTCGATACATTCCTTTGTGCCTTTAATATCTTCTATCCTACCTAAAAACATCAGATAATCTTTTTCGATATTTTCGTTTGGCACAAAATAACTCGTATCCACAAAATTGTAAACAGGGGTGAACTTTTTTGTATTTTTTAAATGCGTCAACATATGTTCTGCAGCAGAAGTAAAGTTTATTTTTTTTCCTCCAATTATACTTGCTAATTTGGTAGAATGAGGACTAATAAGTCTTCCATAAGTTTGTAAAAATGAAAGGTTTGAAGTCAATAATAAAGGATACGTATAAAGCAATCTGGAAAAACTGTGGACTACATCCGGCTTAATTTTTTTTGCTACTTTGTATAACTTTATTGCATTTTTAGCCACATTTTTGTAGCCCCTTGAGTATAAAGCTGGAAAATGAAATATCTCTTCAGCAGCTGTGCAGGTTGATTCCGGATGTGCCAATAAATAAACCAAGTGCCCTTGTTTTTTATATTCGTGGGCAAGTCCATCCACCAGTCGCTCTATTCCTCCATATAACTTGGGTGGAACCGGTATTTCAGGATCGCAGGTTAAAAGAATTTTCATCTGTTATTTGTTATTCTTAATTTATCCAAACAATTCATTTGTTTTGGATTTTGTATACTCTAATAATTTCCCAATAATACAAATTATATGGTGATATTTTTATTGATTTCCGAAAATTAACGAATAAACTTTCTCGCCGCAAGCAGACGAGGTATTGAAGTGAAAAGTTTTTTTAATATTTCGCTGCAAGCTTCGCTTTAGGTATCAGTTCGACTGAATAATTCCAATGCATCTTCGACTTCCAAAATTATAGTTTCACTGATTTAAATATCAATAAAGAAACAGTTTAATCTTCATCCAAATCATTATAATACTCATTTACAAACTCTACCATTTGTTCTTGTCTGTTGGGTATTTTGAATTCGTTGATGATTGCAGTTAAAGACTTGCAGGCAGATTTCCCTTCGCGGGTGGCAGACACGATACGAGAAATGGCCATAGGAACCGGCATATGCATTACGGATGAAACAACCGAATATCTGGGGTTTGAATATAAACCGGCTTTTCTTTGCTCTAATTCTGTTGCTTGTTGCTTTAGTGCCGAAATATAAATTTTTAATTTTTCATCCGAAAGGCTTTCCAAGTGTTCCTTTTCTTTGTGCACCCAATCCATTTCCAATTTCAATAAAGTAGCCATGTCTTTCTGGCTATAGGCTACTGTCACTTTTTTCATCAGCTCTTCTTTTTCAAGCTTTAAAACAGGTTCAATCTCTGTATCGGGGTGTAGAACCTTAGCCAATGCAATATAAACACAGCGTATACTCTTTTTTTTAACGGATTCACTTGCTTTGGCTCTTTCTTCCCTAAAGAATTGTTTCTTTGTCTTCTCCTTTTTTTCGGTTGAATCCTTTATTTCTTCCTCTTGCTGAATTTTAGAATCTGTTTCTTCACCTTCTTTTTGAGATTTAAAATCAGTAACAGGTTCTTCCTTCTCCTGTATTTGGTATTCAATATCAATATTGTATTCGGTTTCTGACCATTGGTTGTAAAATTCAATTTGTTCGGGACTGGGATCTATCACATAAAATGCATTTTTACACAAATCATTTATAACTGCTATAATACTATCATGCTTCTTTTTCGAAATCCCCACATTTTCAATGACCTTTGCCAGTAATTTTGCCAATTCGATGCGCAGATTGGCTATTTTGATATCAATGGGGAACAGATTTTTGTTATAGACCTCTACCAGTTCTTCGAATTGATTGGTTTCTTTTTCAATGGCCTTCTCCAAACTTTCGATGCTGGTAGCAAGCTTGTTAAAAAGCAATTGGTTCTTCGAAAGTGGTTTTTGTTGGTTGTTTGAAATTGTGAGTTTTGATTCCATTTTAAATTCTAAGGCTAGCTGGTAAAATTATGTCAAATTTTTAATATTACAAGCAGTCCTTAGAATAGGGAGCTCAAGCGGACGCTTGCACCAGCATGGGCCAACGGAAGCTCTCTTCACTAGCGCAAGCGTCCGCTTGTGCTAATATCAAAAAGTATTTCAAATCTTACATATGTCCAATAATCCTTTATTATCTGCATAATCCTTTGCACTGCTGTATAAATATTCTTCTGCATTTTCAACAAATCCTTCAATAACAGGATTATTATGAATATAATCAAGTTTTTGTTTGGTAACCATAGGAGAAAATAATTCAATAGGATGATTATTCTGTTGCCAAAATTGAAACTCTTCATTGTTACTATTCTTAATTCCAGCTCGTTTCATCATCCATATCATCCATTCTTTTCTGCTTTCTGACGGATTTTCCAAAATAGCTTTTTTAATTCGCGTAGAAGTGAAACTCTTCAGATCCCGCAATATGCCCGATAATTCCTTGTTTTCACTGCTTATGATCAAATGTACATGACTAGTCATGATGCACCAGGCATGAATTCGTAAATCCTTATTTTTCTGACAATATCGCAAACTTTCAACAAATATGTCTTTGTAATCACGTCTTATAAAAACATCAATCCAGTATACTACAGCAAAACTGACAAAATAGATTCCTTCGTTGTTATTTATTTTATATTTTCTACTCATCACTTTTATTGCTAAAATACAAGGATTATTTTAAAGTTCTAACTACTGTGATCTCACTGTGCAATTTTTCAGAGAACTGGATTTGAATTATTTAGATAAAGACACAAGCGTCCGCTTGCACCAGCGCGAGAAAACAACAAGTCGAAAGTTTTGAAGTTCTTGCCATTGTATCAAATTTTTGAGCGTTTCGAATAAAAATGGCGTTGTGGTTTGTTTGTATAACATTTAAAGTTTGTTTTTTCCAGATTTAGAAAGGCAGAAGCAAAATGTAAGCTTTTTTCAGAAAGATAAATGGTTTTGGTCATAGTTTCAATTACTTGCTGGTTTCCAAAATAAGCAACAACATTTAAAACATCGTTAAAAGTTCCATGTTCAAATACTTTCCGTATAATAAATGCAGCATATTTATCAGGCTCTTTGAGCAGTTTTTCAAAATCAACATCCCAAAAAGCCCTTGGAGTTATATTTAATAATTTGTGCATGGAATGAATAAATATTAAAATAGATTTGAAGTAAATTTAAAAATAAACTCATTATAAATCAAATGTATCTATTAAAATATAGAATCCATAAAAGGCCTAGAAACAGATGGAGTTTTCAGCCAGCGGAAATCAACAATTTTAAATACACTCCATTATGCTCTGTCGCCACTTCTTTAAAAGTACGCACTGGGTCTATATTTTATTTGAGTAAAGGTGAAAGTTCGGGTTCATTGATTAATTGTTCCTTGAGGCTATTGGCATCCCCATTTTTAAACAAAAGGCCATTTATATTGTATTTTACTGTTTCTTAGTTGTTAATATAATGGACAATTTTGCCCTAAAATCATGCACCCACTCATAAAAATGATTATATTTGTGCAAAGCGTTGCTTGATGCTGGCTTTAAATTTATAATTTGAATGTTTAAATAACAAAACAATGGACACCAAAATACATCAAAAACAGCTAAACAATGTTTTTCAAAAACTAGGCGAATTAAATTTACTCGAATTGGACGAAGTAATGAACAGAATTGTGGGTTTGAGGAAACAAAAACTCCCAAATGTTCTTTCGAAGATTGAATCTGATTTATTAAGGAAAATAAATCACGCTGCACCGACAGAAATTCAGAAACGTTATGATTTTTTAATCAAAAAGCGAAAAAATGAATCTTTAAAAGTCACAGAACTACAGGAATTACTTGAATTGACCTCTTATTTTGAAAACCAAAATGTACAGCGGCTTGGCTATTTAATTGAATTAGCAAAAGTAAGGAACGTAAGCCTTGATGAACTGATTGAGCAACTGGATATAAAACCGCGCTTGCATGTCGCTTAACAAATTGAAAGAACAAGTTTACAACAGGGCAAATGGCTTATGTGAATATTGCAAAAGCCCCGCGAATATTTCAACCCAATCTTTTGTTATAGAACATATTATACCAAAAAGTAAAGAGGGTAAAACCAGCCTTGAAAATTTGGCACTATCGTGTCAGGGCTGCAATAATTATAAATACAATAAAATTTCGGGAATAGACTCAATCCTAAATAAAAAAGTAAATTTGTTCCATCCACGACAACAAGCATGGAACAACAATTTTGCATGGAGTGACGATGGGCTTGAAATAATTGGAATTAATGCGATTGGTAGAGTAACCATTGATACATTGAAACTAAACAGAACTGAACTGAAAAACTTGCGAAAACTATTGACTGAAGTTGGAAAACACCCACCTAAATAATTTCAAAAAACCTTTTGTACACCCAATCATGCTCCGAGGCCACTTCTTTAAAAGTACGAACAGGGCCAATGTTGATGATAGAGAACCGTTGAAAAACAAGAGTTTCCATTATAAAATATTTGGAAAAATAATTGAAGATCGTGGATATATTAGCCAGGAATTATTTGAACAGTTATTTAGAAACTGTTTAAATTTTATATTGAACCCACTTCGGGGTTCTAAACGTGTTGGCTTATTTTCCTCCGGTTTACACCGGAGGTTATTCATATTCAAGTCTTTCAGACTTGTGTATGATGAAAAGGGTTTAATCTGAATAACCTTGGGTGTCAACCCAGGGAACATGAAGGACATAATACAACAACCCTAAACTTAGCGAAGCGATCTCTCCGAAGGAAAAGGGTTGAACAATAATGTGTATTGAATAAATTTAATTTAAACAGTTATTTATAGATGGGATACATCTAATTACAAAATTACGCAAAAACATGAAGAATTGTTTAATGCATGTTCACGATCGTATATTATTGAGAAAGAGGGCTATAATTGAATGTGTCAATGATGAATTGAAGAATATTTGTCAAATTGAGCATACAAGGCACAGAAGTTTTGAAAATTTCTTGACTAACCTGATTTCGGGACTGATTGCATACTCATTTTTAGATAAAAAACCTTCAATTAATATTGATATTATTGATAATCAATCCCTAAGAAAATGTGCTTAAATCGAACTCACGTTAAAAAGTATTTCAAATCTTATATATGTCCAATAATCCTTTAATATCTACATATTCCTTTACGTTGAGGATATTCATGTTTTTAATAATGGGCGCAATAAAAAAGTGAACCAATTTAGTAATTACAATAATTGGTTTACATCATTATTAAAACGACTCAGTTATTAAGTAAATTAAGTTCGGGAAAAAGTCAAGGAGATTATGTTTATACTTATCTGTCTTTATTAATAGGATAAAATGTTTGGGTTAAACGTGTTTTAGTTTGGATATTTGGTAAACCAGTTCACTTGTAAGGTGAACCTGCATTACTTTATGTATACTATTGTGGAATAATTAGTCCTACAAGCTAGAAAATTATATGTAAAAAACCCTGGAAAAAAAATCCAGGGTCTTAATCATTGAATTAAGATATGCATTTCAATTAAGCTAAGAAACTTTTTTAGTGGCACCCTGACCTTCGAATAATTTTTTCATTTCGTCAACCATGCTTTGAGTTCCGGGAACACCATTTTTGGCCGCACCCTGTGCAGTTCTGTATATATTCCTTGCGGCTTCAAAAGCATCCGTGCCAGCTGCCATACGGGTATCTGCTATTATCTCATAAATGCTCGATATTTCCCTTGCAATACTACTTAAATCTTTGAATAGGCCAAGGTCATTGGTATATTCGTTTAAGTCGATATAAAGGGGAACAATCTTTGGCTCTTGCTTGCCAAATTGAATAGCTTTTTCAACAAATGGAAGCCGTCCATCATCAACTGATGACAATCCCTGTCTCTGTTCTTTTGTCAATTTAATACCAAAACTAAAAATTGCATGTAATTCGGCAAGATTTGCCAAGGCTTTGGCTTGGTTTTCTGCACTGATTGTTGCTGAAATGTAATTTGACATTTTTTTTAGTATTCGTTAATAATACATACAAAACTATTAATTCACCCATTTAGTATATGGAATTCTATGTTTAATAACATATTAAAAGCAGAAACCTAAGAACAATAGGACGGGTAATCTTACGTTTAGGATGTTGTTTTTTAGAGAAAATTATAATTTTCGAACTTGGTTTGAAAATACCATTGTAACGTGCTATTAACCCGCACACATTGGTTTTTCTATCTATGAATCACGAAGTGCTCATCGAAGCTAATAATAATGCGGGAACTGGAGCGAAACGTAGATCACCAAAGGTAAATCCTGATTTAGTGAAGCTTGATTTTGCCCGTCTGTCCACCCGGACAGGGGCTTCCAAAATCTTAGCTGAACTAAGGCAAAGCCGATCTCAAAGCCTATGGTCCCCAATAGTCGTAACTTATTCGCTATCTTTGATAGCAAAAATTCTATGAAGCGCAAGCCCTCATCGAAGATAATTTTGTGGGTTAATTGAGATATTAGTTAGCAAGCTACACCTATATAATTTACAGTACACTCCTGTAGACTCCATCATGCTCTGCCGCCACTTCTTTAAAAGTGCGAACCGGGCCAATGTTTTGTCTGAGAGACTGCAAAAGCCCGGGTTCTTCGATTAGCCTGAGTAATTGTTCTTTGAGGCTTTTTGAATTACCATTTTTGAACAAAAGTCCATTCAAATTGTGCTGCACCATTTCTTTGATGGCAATATAATCGGAACCGATTACAGGGATTTTTTTTGCAAAGGCTTCGAGGATTACCAGTGGAGCAACTTCAAATTGTGATGGTAAAATAAGTACATCAGATTCTTCCAGTTTTTCAGCTACCTGTGTACTTGTAATATTTTCGAACCAATTTTGATAACCTAATGCGTTATATAGTCTTTTAATTTTATGATAATAAGACATTTCTTCCGCAAAAGGAATGGTTACAATGGAAAGATCAAATTTTGCAGGCAATCTTTTTAACACATTGATTAATAAATCTAAATTTTTTAAAGGATGCATCCTGCCCACAAAAATCAGGTTTATTTTATGATTATTTTTTTTAACCAAACCTTGATGCTTTACGAAACCTTTATCGATTCCCGGTTTAATCGTATATGCATTTCCAAGTCCATTGATTTCATATATTTCACGTAACCAATTACCAATAGCAATATTCACATTGCTGTATTTTTTAATAAACGCCAGTTGCTCAAGTTTATAGTCAACAATCCTAAAAGCCGGGTATTTTGATACAAAAGAAATATTTGATAACAATTTATTGATTATAATTGCGATTGGTTTAGCAACAATAGCAGGTATTTTTTTCTGTTTATTAATAAAACATGCCAAACATCGCTGTTTATCAATTAATCCATCACATTGCGATTTGCCAAAAAGCATCAGGTTTTGTCTCACACACAAATTACTGCCTAAATGCGCACTAAAAATCGTCCTTATTCCCAGTTCAGAAACCACTTTAATGTGCTGGGTGTTTAAGGCCCTACCCAGAGAATGTAAATGAAAAAAATCCGGCATTAAATTTTTAATAATTTCGATAAAAGATTCAATTCCTCCAGGCAATTCTAACCCATTCAACTGTTTTACTGTTGGTTTTTCGGCTATTGGAAAACAATGAACATCGAATCCCTCATATTGATATTTATAAATTTGTTCTTGTTTGGTAGGTTTCACTATGGAAACATGATAATTAAGTTCCCTTAATTCTTTGGCAAGATTAAGCACATAATGTTCTGTTCCTCCGATATTTTCGGGAAAAAATCCTTCGAGGGCCAGAACAATATGATGCATTTTTTAATAATTTATAGTTTAAAATATCAGCTTTATTTTTGAGCAATAGTAATGGTATCGTAAGCAATCCGGATTGGATTCAGATACCTGCGTAAATAAGGAATATTTTTAAATATACGGTTAATCAATATTTTAACTTTATTTTCAAAAAGCAATTTTGGCTTCTTGGTATTTGTTGTTGCAATAGATTCGGATTGAACCCTGAAATTGGGAATTTTATTAAATTTTTCAGGATATCCGAAATGCTCGAATTCTAGAGACTCTGTTTCTGAAAATAAGGTTTTCAGATTTAAATAATCATTTAGAGCTTTCATCCCATCAGGATATATCCGCCAGCAGTCAACAGGTGCCGGGCACTTTGGGTAGCTTAGTGACCCTATTGTTATGATATATCCGTTAGGCTTGACTACGCGCTTTAACTCTTCCATCCAAAGCCAAAACATTTTTATGTTTCCGATTACCTGGTCGGATAGTACGATATCGAATGTATCATTTTCAATGGGAAAGTGATATTCGTCTTTAGATAGGATAAAATTTGGATTTCCTTTTTGAGAACCTATAAAATCTTCACTTATATCCAATGCAAACCATTTAATCGTTTTATTGTTCACTATTTCAATATATAATGGAGGATTTCCAAAAGGTGCAATTTCCAGTACTTTTAAGTTATCATTAAAATATGGTAATGCATACTTTTTAAATAAAAGGGTTCCATTTAAATGCATATATTTATTTTTTTAAAATTATTTGATAAATATGGATAAACTCCGCTAATCCGCACATTTAAAGCAAATTGATTGATTCTTTCGGACATAAAAATTCTAGGTAAAGATTGCAAATAATCCTTATGTGCTCCAAAAATATTACCCGGTAGGGTATTAACCGCAGTTTTTATATCAAGTTTTTTGATCATCTTTATTTCTCTTCCACCAAATTCTGATTTTGAACCAAAAGGATAGGCAAAATGTTCAACCTTTTTATTGATTTTGGATTCAATGATTTGTTTTGAATTTTGGATTTCTTGAAATGCATCAATCCCCGATAATTTGCTTAATGCTTGATGAGAAACTGTGTGTGCACCAAAAGTAACTAATGGATCAATACTCATTTCAATGATTTGATCCCAGGAAATTGCCAATTTTTCGATATATTTACCCGAATTCTTTTCATAATCTTTAAAAATACAATTCAGCATCTCTTCAATAAAAGACTTGTCTGTTTGAATTATGAACTCGCGTAATTCATTAAATGTCCTTTTCTTTTCTAAATCATTTTTGCAGGAATAATTAAATTGAGAACCTTTATATTCAAAAGAAATTTGGTTGTTTTCTATAATAATATCTTCCAAAATATACCACCAAATGATACTTTTTTTATCTGGAAAGTCGGTTGTAATATAAATAGTGAATGGAATATTGTACTTTTTAAGTATTGGATACGCAATTGAATAATTATCTGCATAACCATCGTCGAAGGTAATTGTAATGAATTTATTTTTAGGTGTAATATTGTTTATAAGAATTTCATGGATTTGGTTTAATGAAATAAAATGATAGTTTTTACTTAAAAGATATTTAATTTGATTTTCAAAATTTTTGGATGAAACTTCAAGTATTGCATTCAATTTAGAAACCTCCTCATTTACAATTCGGTGAAAACATAAAATTGAGCCTAATCCTGAAAAAGGTGTTGCTAGAGGCTTCCCTCCAAATATTTTTAATATGTTTAAAATTGCAAATTTCAGAAATTTCATTTTTGGATAAATAAAATCTTATAAATTAATTCGACTTTGATAGATTGAAAAATCAATTTGTTTTTAATCTAGATCCTAGTGACTCTAATATATCAAAGCCGAATATGATTGAAATAAATTTATAAACTTAGTATGTCTTTGATTTTTATCCCTAATCCGGCTAAATCAGGACCATGTGTTGCAACCAATCTAACATTATCTTTTAAAATCTCTAATTCATCTCTTGATTGTAAGTATTTTATAATCAAATGTGCCATATCAGATGGGCTTTTTGCTGTTAGAATTTCTCCTTTACTCCAAGAATAACCTCTATTTCCTTGAATTGTAGATATAACAGGGATACCCCAATTTACTCCTTGAGCCAACTTAGTTGAAGCTCCCCTCGAATACCAAAAAACTGGATTTAGAAAAAAAGACCAGGTCGAAACTTCTGTTCTTAATTGTGTTTCATCTAAGTATCCTAGATACTTAACAAAGCTAAACTTTTCCTGTATTTCATAACCCTCTTTTTCAGGCTGCCCCAAAATAATTACTTGAATATTTTGATAATTAGTCTTTTTCAGTTCATTACAAAGAGTTAAAATTCCATCCAAATTTGGCTTATGATTTAAGGTGCCAAGAAAACCAATCTTAGCTATATCAGGCTTCCATTCAACAAAACTTGGATTAAATGTTCTGGGTATAAATATTGATGATTTTGCCCCCAACCAATTATTAATCTGAAATTCGGTTTCTGATAATGAAACTACTAAATCAATATAATTTATAAAAACCTTTGATTCTGTATAAATCAATGCTCCCAATCTAAATATATCCCTAAATCGAATTAAAAATTTCACTTCCCCCCGTCTCACAATTTTATGCAGAAAATCGCCACTTTCATTTCCATGAGATAATAAAATGATTTTAACCTTATCATTGAATTCATTTTTTATATAAGAAGCTAAATTTAAATAATCTACCTGATTTAAAGCAACGTATCTAACATTTCCCTCTTTAATTTTTATTATTAATGATTTTGCAATTTTTTTAAATTCAAATTTTGTATATATTTCAATGCCAGCCTTAATTTTTAACTTCAAAAAAAGATTTGTGGTATATTGAACAGGAAATAGAATAATATTAAAACCTGCATTTTTCAGCAATTCAATATATTCAAAAGTACACAATTGAACTCCTCCCATTTGTTTTTTATTCAGATGACTATGAGTGGAAACAAATATTAAATTATGCATTTTTAAAAGATTCAAGTTTTAGAAATTTTTATTGACCTGTCAGGTTTAGTTGTCTTTGTATTGATTTAGGTTATAAATAACGATGACAATTGAATTACATTCTTTAAATTTTTAATCAATCATTTCAAAAAAATATAAACTAAAGATAAATGGATATTAGATGGTATGTTTGATTGCACTTATGTATTTTATTTGCACCCTACCAATACCTTTTATCAAGTATATCCATCTTATTTTTGATTTAAGGAAAAGGTAAAACGCCAAATAAAATCGAAATTTAATAAAAAAGAGATGTAAAACTTTTCTTGCAAATCTTCTTTTAACAATTTCTATTGTTAATTTCTTATCTTTAGAATTAAATGGAGATTGATTAAGAATTTCTATATTCAGATTATATCTGGCGAGTATAACATTCCTATTTAAATTTTCTTTTGCTATTTCCTGATTTTCATGTTGACGCCACCAAATTAATGCAGGTTGAAAAACTACAATTGGATATTGGGCTCCTAATAAAAACCACAGTTCAGTATCTCCAATGTGACGTTTTCCAGAAAATCCTCCAATTTTATCAAAAAAATCTCTTCGCATAATAGTTCCAGTTGGCCCACTTAAAAAAAATCCATTTCCCCAAAAATGTTCTTTGTAAGCAATTTCTGATGGTAATAAGAAAGGATATTTCATTTTTGGCTCACGTTCTACATACTGTGTTCCAAAAGGTGATTCAGGAAATTGTTCCATTGCATTTACCATCACTTCCAAACCATGAGGATAAATGATATCATCTGAATCTAAATATTTAATGTATTTGCCTTTGGCATAGCTGGCAGCTTTATTGCGGTTTGGATAATCGCCCAGGTTTTTTTCGTTGATGTATACCTTTATTCTTTCGTCCCGGGTTTCATATGATTTTGCAATCTCCACGGTCCGGTCTTTCGATCCATCATCAACTACAATCAATTCCCAGTTTTGGTAAGTCGATGCCATAACACTTTCGATGGCTTCGGCAATATATTTTTCGCGGTTATAAGCCGTCATCAGCACACTAACAAGTGGCTGTTCCATTATTTCTTTATTTTGCATCATGTAATATTTCCCAGTATCCACTTTTTGCTGAACCAACATATTTTATTTGCCTGGTTTTCTTCAATTTTTTTATATGGTACCTAACACCTTCTTCAGATAAATTTAGTTTATCTGCAATTTCTTTTGCTGTAATATGTTGATTATTATATATAATATCGATGATTTTCTTTACCGTTTTGCTGGTAGTTTTGCTGGTAGTTTTATCAGATGTATTTGGTTTACTTAAAAATGTTATTTGAAAACCACCAGCATATTCTTCGATAATGGGTACTGGTAAACCAGCTTTTGTTAATTCTTCTTCAATCAGGAGAATACCCCTGCCCCAGGCTTCAATGTAGCCAATACGGAAAAATATATTTGCTATAAGCGCATTTCTTCTTTTTGAAGGATGCTTTTGTTTAAGCATATCAATGCTCAACGGGGCAATCAGTGTTCCACTGTTCCAGATAATTATCCTGTTATCAAAAACTTTGATGGTTATATCTGTTTGTTCACCATAATCTCTATGGACAATGGCATTAAGTACAGCCTCCCTTATTGCTTTTTCAGGATATTCCAATCGCTCTTTTCGTTCAATACCTTCGTATGTTATTGGTGAATGAAGGTATTTTGTTCTTAGCAAATCAATAATTTTTTCGGGCATATCCAGTATATTTCCTTCAATAATATCATGGCTTATTAAATCGGTATCTGATATTCCAAACCTTCCTAATTTAACCGTTGCAGTGCGTATATATTTGTTTGGACGGCTGCCAAAAAGCAAGATGGCAGCTCTCGTTAATCCGCTATTTTCTTTTACCAAATCAAGTTTTTGCAGGGTCAGGGCAATTTTTTCGTTTACTGCTCCGGCAGACAGGCGGTTTGCATTGACGGCTTTTAAAATAAAGCGGTGGATTAAATTTTCGTCTAATTCAGCTATGCGTGCTCCCTGCACTTCAATTTCATCCCAGGTAATATTATCTTTTTTTAATATAAATTCCCTTAATTTTTGTCCGTGTAGTTCCTGAACAGTACTTCCACTCCGTATATAGTATTTACTATTGTATGATATTGGCACTGAGCTTGGTGAGACTTTGATTTCGACAATCTCTTTTTTGTTTTTATTTTTTGTAACTACATCAACTGTTAGCCCTAACAGTTGAACAACCTTATTAGGAAGGTCTTCAAGCAATTTTTTACTGTCATTTACTCCAATAATAGTTCCATCGTCTTTAATTCCAATAATCAGGTTTCCTCCCTGTGAATTGGCAAAAGCTGAAATATGCTTTAAAAATTCATCGCGCCAGGATTCTTTAAACTCCGTTTGTTGGTTTTCATTTAAATTAATGTTGCTTTTAGCCATGAGTTTACTGAGCTTGGATTTGTATTTTTTCTATTCAAAAATAAACAATTTTTGCTATTATACAGATCAAATGTTAATTATGCTGTTCTTTTTATAGATATTATATCAATGACATTTAGTTAAGAAAGTTGAAACACTGTCAGGTCCTTTGGACTCTGACAGGTTGCGCGTTTTGAATGACCTGTCAGAGTTGACAAACCTGACAGTGTATGGTTTGAGTTGCTAACTAAAGGACATTGGATAGGATATTGCAAAGCACTTTTACTGCTCCGGTAATGTATTTTTCGCGGTTCCAGGCAGTCATTAATATGATCACAAGGTTTTTTGTGCTTGTATACTACTTATTATCAATGTGTTGATTATATTGTATAATAACCACCGGTTTTATTAGAGCCTTTATACACTAACAATTTCATTTCTATCAGTTTCTTCAGATATTTATCAATTGTTTTTTTGGGTCTGCCTGCTTCATTGGCAATAGCTTTGGTTTTTATTCCCGGGCGATTTAAAATGATCAGATAAACCTTTTTTATTTCCCCATTTATTTCCCCATTTATTTCCCTATTTATTTCCCCATCTGAGTAATCCCCCACTTCAATAAATTCAAAAAAAGCTACATCCAGTGGCACTTTGGTAATAAATATATCTTGTTCCAAAAACTCAATTTCATTGCTACCTGAATAGGCTTTGGAGTATTTATATACCTTTCTTACTCCGGTTCCTAATTCTTCCGAACGGCCCATTTGAGTAAATATCTGTGCAATATGGGGATTTTTCGGGAATGGTTCAAAATTAGAAGGTAATATTGGTCCATAAAAATGGGGCTTATTTGCATTTTTAACCTCCAGCCTGTCCTTGTAAATTATTAGAGTTGAAGGAAATGCGTTGGTGTATTCCCTATGGATCAACAGATTTGCAATCACTTCCCTGAAAATGGTTTCCCTGATAGAAATCCGTTGGGTACCTTCGAGATAAAATTTATCAGGCAAATGTTTGGTAATAAATAGCATCAGCTTGTCGTATGCTTCTATCAAATTGCAGCGAATATTTTCCCTGTCATCATATCTATCAGTATCATGCACTCTTTTAAGGGCATCAATTTTATAATGAGGCAAAGCGCTCCCGATTGTTTCGGGTTTACCAAAAAGTAATAATGCCGACATAGTAAATCCCTCGAGCCCCGTGGCCAAATCTTTCCGATAAAATCCGGCTGTCCTGAAAAACTCATCATTATCCAATTCGTTCCAGGGATGTACAGGCCTTTGTATCTTAATAATTTTTCTGGCCCTTTCAACAATACCATCTGCAAAATCAAAAACATTTAAAAATGGATAGATAGTATTTTCAGAATAGCTTGAGTTTTTCCTGATATATAAATTTTTTATCTGTTCACTGGACGTTAACTCAAAATCTCCATCAGCACTGCGATCATAAATTTTATTGTTGCATTTATGCACCTGTGATGAAATTGGAACAAAAATGTGTATAAGGGTTTTGTTTTTATAGCTGCAAATATTGGCAGACAGAAGAAATGTCGGAAAAAGTTTTTGTGGATTATTACTTTGATTGATAATATTTTTACAAATTTTATCTGCTTTTTCAGGATTTACCCCTTCAATTATTTTATTATCTCCTACTCCTAAAAGAATAGTGCCTCCATTCCGGTTAAGAAAAGCACAAACCGTTTCGAACAGATTTTGGGGAAGTTCTTCCTTCGATTTTTTAAATTCGAAAGATATACCTTCACCTTGTCTTAATATTTTTTCTATATCAAGCATCATTTGGCCTTAAAATTAAAATATTGCTAACTAATTTGCAAAGGGCAATTTGCCTTATGAAATGCGCAACGAACAAGTTTTTAATGACTCCGGTAATATATTTTCGCGGTTGCAGGCCGTCATCAGCACACTAACAAGTGGCTGTTCCTTTATTTCTTTATTTTGCATCATGGAATATTTCCCAGTATCCACTTTTAGTTTTACCTACTCTTTTTATGATATTCTTATCTTTTAACCTATTCAAATTATCGAGTATCTTTCTTTTAGAAATCCCAATTTTAGTTGCCATTTGAGACATTGATATTGTATTATTTAATTTTATTAATTCGATGATTTTTAACTGGTTATGACTTAAGTCATCGGGGACCTCATCGGGGACCTCATCGGGGACTTTTTTTACTAAAGGTATTTCTACCGTAAAGGTGTCTTCTTCTTTAAATACCGGTTGTGTACCTGCATAATGCTTTAAAAAATGATATACATTGTTAATGCCGGTTCCAAGGTCCTCAGCAAAGGCCATTTGAACAAAGAATTTTGCAATGGTTGGATTTTTTGGAAAGGGCTCAAAATGGCCGGGTATTAAAAAACCGTGCAAGCGAGGGCGGTTGGGGTTTTTTATAACAACCGTATCTTTATAAATTACCAGGGTTGCCGGATCTGCATTGGTATATTCCCTGTGCATCAATAAATTTGCAATTACTTCCCTGAATATTTTCTCCCGTAGCGAAACCCTTGTATCATTTTGCAAATAGAATTTGTCTGGTAAATGTTTTGCTACAAAATTCATCAATATACTATAAGCATCAACCAGGTTGCATCGGATATTCTCCCTGTCATCGTACCTGTTTATATTTTCGCGCTTTAAAACAGCATCGGTTTTATAATGCGGGATGGCACTTTGTATCATTTCTTCTTTGCCAAAAAGCAACAGTGCAGCTTGTGTAAAGCCTTCTTTCCCTGTTTTTATGTCTACCCGGTATAAACCGGCAGCCCTGAAAAAATCCATTCTGCCAAGAGACAGCCATGGATGATTGGGACGGTTATTCCGAATCATTTGAATGGCTTTTTCAATTATCCCATTGGCAAAATGTGTTTCATCAAGATAAGGATAGATGGTACTTTCTGAATAGGTTGAAGCTTTCCGGATATATAGCTGGCTTATTTGCTCATTGGTTGTAAGCTGAAAATCACCATCCGATCTTCTGTCGTATATTTTGCCATTGGTTTTATGTACCTGCGAACTGGCAGGGATAAAAACATAAATAAGTTTTTTCTTTTAAAAATTTACAATTTTGGGCTGCAATAAAAAAACAGGATCTAATTTTTGTCTGTTATTGCTCAAATTAATTAGATTTTTACAAAGTACTTCTGCTGATTTGTCATCTATACCAATAACTTCGCCATTATCCTTTAACCCCAGCAAAATAGTTCCTCCTTCCCTGTTTAAAAAAGCCACAACCGTTTCGAACAGGTTTTCAGGTAATTTGTTTTGCGAAACTTTAAATTCTACTGTTAAGCCCTCACCTTTATCAATAATATGTTGAATTTCTTTTTCTGTCATATTTTTTAGCGGATAAAAGTAACAACTTTAATATCTGCCCGTCAAAACGCTTTCTATGGCTTTGGCAATGTATTTTTTGCGGTTGCAGGCGGTCATTAAATCACTGACATAGGGTTTCATTCTATATTATATAAATTGTAAGAGTTCAGGTAATATACTTATTTCAATTCCTGATTGGATATTTCGGACTAAGCTAACCCCAAAAAGTCAGTTTCAAAATTAGCTAAAATTCCTATATTTTCATCTGTCATTCCGGCAGATATTGACCCCTTATCAGATAGAGAAAATGGTCTTATTTAAAAAATAGAAAAGCTGGCGGCGGCGTATCTTTATGATGTATTTTTTCTTTTGCCAGGCAATTAAATTCATCTTGTTAAATTTTGGATATTCTTTTTCAATATCCTTAATTGAAAAAACCTGGTACGGGTTGAAGTAATTTTTAAACTCTATGAATTGCATTTTATTTCTGTTTATATACAAAAATATATATTTTGGGAAATAAAACCAATATTTAACTCAACCTGGTTACAAAAAAAGACCACTGATTTCTTGCAGACCGATTCATATACGCTTTAATGGCTTCAATATTGTATTTTTTGAGGTTCCAGGCTGTCATTAATATGCTTACAAGGGGTTTTTCAATCATTCTGTTTTAAAAGTCTTTTTAATAAAGTAATTTCCGGATTATAATCAAATTTATTAACAATCAATTCATTAGCCACTATTCCCATTTTTTTCCAGTCTTCTATTTTTTGCCATGCCCTTTCCATTGTTTTCTCAAATGATTTTACGCTGGGCGCTTCAGCAATAAACCCATTTTCTGAATCTTTAATAATTTCTGAATTTCCGCCCACATCAGTTACTACTGCCGGTCTGCCACAAATAGCTGCTTCGACCAGAGAAATGGGCAATCCCTCACCCGAAGAAGGAATTAACAATATATGGTTTTTTTCCCAAATCTGAGTGGCTGAATCTACATGGCCATGAAAAATTATCCTTTCTTCAATATTCAGGAATTTGGCTAATTCTTTTAAGTAGCTTTCGCCATTTCCTTTTCCATAAATATTCAATTGCCAATTGTTGCGCTGTTTCCATTTTTCACTGGAAAGAACCTCAAATATGGTGTCATGTCCTTTACCTGATATCAGATTGCCCACAATAGCCATTTGTACAGGTTCAATACTGGGCCAGTCGATATATTCAAAACTTTTCAGGTTTAATGGGTTCCATGTAAATTCGGCATTGGTGAGTTTCATACACAGCTTACGCTCAGTTAATTGCAATTGCCGGTGCGATACAAACCAAACTTTTTTTGCATTTTCAAATACCTCTCTGGCAAAGTTGTACTGATTGTATTCAAGAAAATGACTGTATTGAGAGTGATTGTGGCAAACAAAAGAGTATGAAATGTTGTTATTTTTTAATAGATAGTATAGCTCAGCATGATGGATTACCAAATCAAAATTATCGCCCTGGCTGATAAAAACTGAATCGGGTTTAAACTTTAAAAGTTCTTTCCATTCTTCGGTAAAATGGCTCCTTTTTTTTGCCAAACGCCGTTTTATCTTTTTTAAAATGCTTTCGTCAGCTGCCCATTTTTTCCTTAAATGGATTTTGGCTCCTTTTTCTTTTAATTCTGTAATTTGATGAGCATTGTTTTTACCCCAGTCATATATTGAAACCAGTACTTCATGCCCTTGTGTCAAAGCCCGTAAAGCCATTTTGTGCCACAAAACCTCACTGCCACCCCAGGGTTGTCCTCCCATTAAAGAAACAAAAGCGATCCTCATAACTAACTATAAGAGTTTATTTATAATTCTTGTTTTTACCTTATCAAAAAGGCTTTTATTATTAATATACCTATGTTTAGAAATTTTCAATATTTGATTAAAAGTAATGTCATGATCCATTTTAATTTCAATGTTAAAATCTCTTTTTTGAGGTTTTAACAAAGCCAATGCAAAACCGCCCCACATACATCTATCGGTCTCTACTGTTGGAGAGAAAATACCATGAATAAAATCTATTTGAACATCATGAACATAAGGACATTCATGCCATTTTGCATTTATTATACCTTGTCGACAATATGGATTAAAACTATCATGCATCATTACATATATATCTTTTTTGGGAATAATTTTTAATATATTGTCAATATCTGTTTTAATTCCGGTTTGACTATGATCTCCATCTATCAGAATAAATTCAATATTTTTGTCCGTTTTTTTAAATTCACTTAAAAATACAGGAATTTCTTTCATAGAATCACCAATAATAAATTCTACATTTTTGAATTTACTTTTTAGTTTTTTTACAGATTCATCTATATCGAATGAGTACACAGTTTCTGAAAATCTTGAAATAACCTGTAAACTACCTCCAAACCGAGTACCTATTTCAATACTTACAGAAGGTCGTAAATCATTTAATATATTATACAGAGCATTTTTCTCTGCGCTGGTCATTTCCCAATGAAGATTGAAGTCTTTATCTATGATATTCATTATTTATAATATTAATTGTCTGACAATAAAAATCCTCCATTAACTTTCCAATTTTCTGAGCATTATATTTAACCAAAATACTTTCTCTACCGGTTGCTGCCATCTTAAATCTAAGCTCCGGATGCTGAATTAAGTAAATAATTTTATTTGCTATTTCTTCTGAATCTAGCGGATCAGCAACAAGTCCTGTAATGTTGTCTTCAACAATTTCACTCATACCACCATTTTTACTAACTATAACAGCTCTCCCGGCAGTCATAGCATCACAAACTACTAATCCAAAGCACTCCCATATACTTGGGAAAACACAAATATCTGAGTCTGCAATATAATCAGGAAGTAATTCATATGGCATAAAATCAATGAATTCAATATTTTTCAAAAACTTTGATAATTTACTTTCCATGAATTGCTTCATAGAAACATTTTTCTTATGAGAATTACTATCTGCACCAATAATTCTAAACTTTATATATGGAAATTTTCTTAAGACTTTTGGAATTACTTTAGTATAAGTAACCATACCTTTATGCACGTTAAGCCTTCCAAAAAATAAAATCCTATTTGTATTGCATTCTATTGGTATTTCTATATGTTTAATCGAAGGAATAAATGGATAAGGGACAACTTTTATTCTATTTTCATCTATTCTCCAAAAATTTATAGCCCAGGTTTTCATTGCCTGTGAGGGTGCAATAATTAATTGAGCAAATTCAGTAATAAGATAATCTTGATCATTAAACTGGTTTTTATCAAATTTACTCCAATTACCTAAATCCAATTTACGCTTTTTAATTAAATTACTAATTGTAAATCTTGCTCGCGTAAAAAAAGACTGATGATAATTTTGAAGTCTTAATTGAAGAACAACCGGCATATGCAATCTCAGTAAAAGAGGTAATTCTGGGATTTGTCTTTTGATTTCGATTCCATTTGCATTTATTTCAGCACTTTCAAATACATCAAAATGTTTAGAATAATGATGCAATTTAAATACTTCAACAATTTTTATTCTAAATTCAGATACATCATCAATTTTAATTCTATGGACTAACATATCCTCATATTTCTCGGAAATATTCCGATAATGACTGCCCGCAAAAACTTCAACATCATGGCCCAAAGATTTCAGTGTTTTTGCTGCCAGAAGAGTATAGGTAGCTATTCCTCCACCAATAATATCTGGAGGAAATTCATAACTTACGTAGGCTATTCTCATTCTTTAAATTTTCAATAAAATATCTAATATTTCTGTTTTGAAGAAATAAATACTTCAAAGTGATTAAATTAAAGTATAAAGCTGAAATAATCAACTTAAAAAATATGAAAATATTCCTTTTATTTAAAAGTTTATAATTTGCATACATCTGAATGGTTGTTAGCTTTTTAATTTCTTCAAATATATTGCTTGCACAATTATCATAAAAAAGAAAGTAAAATCGATACAAATTTATTATATGCCACCATTTCAAGGTTTTCCATCGTGAATCAGATCCTTGATGCCCAAATGCTATAACCAATTCGTTTTTAGAATATGCGCATTTGTCTTGTCCTAATAGCTCAATTAATAATGGCCTGTCACCTAGCATAGAATATTTGGCATAATTAAAATTTATCCTTTTAATATCAGATCTATATATCACTGAACTCCAACTAATTGAATTCCCTTTAAGAATCTCCATTATTAATTCTCTGGCACCAATTGTTTTAAAGGCATTTTGAACAGCAAAATTTTCATAATTAATTTCCTTATAATAATTGAAAAAGCTCATATTACAACAAGAAAATGACAATTTCCGGTTCATCTCTAGGATATTAATTGATTTTTCAAGAAAATCCGGATGCAGTATATCATCTTCATGGAAAACCATAAAATATTTTGTGTCATATTTTCTTTGTAAACAAAACATCATATTTGGCACTGCACCCAGGTTTCTTTCATTTTTTTGATAATCAATTATTAATTCAGGGAAAAGTTTAATAATTTCAATATAGTTCTCTACACTTTGATCATCAACAATTATAACTTTAAAGCGCTTAAAGGTTTGATTTTGTATGCTTTTAAGACATTCTTTAAAGAGTAAAGGATTATTATATACAGGAATTGCAATAGTAATTAATGGTTCAATTTTCATTTTTTTATCAATTGATAAACCAATTTAACCGGTGAAAGTATGAATCTACCAAGTTTGTAATATTTTGAATTTTCTACAAGTTCACACTTACGTTTCAAATTCAGATTTTCTTCATACAATGAAATTGGGTCCGAAAAAAGGTTTTCCGAATACAATTTAAAGTGATTTAAATATATTGTCCTCCTTATTGATAATCTATCCTCTTCAGTCATATTCAATACCATAGAACTGACCTTAACTCTATAATAAAAATGAACAGCTTGCAATTTAAATACTTCGCCCCCATTTTCAAGTAATGACAACCAAAATTCCCAATCTTCCCATCCTTTTTTTAGGCTTGTATCATATCCCTGAGTAACTAAAAAATCACTTTTCCTATACATTGCTGTGCAGAAAATATGATTGAACAATAGCATGTTTTCCAACTTAAATTCTGGTAGTGCCCAGTTTCCATCCATATTGCCAAAATATTCAGCATTGCAGTAAACAATTTTTATTGGTGAATTTTGGTCAAGTACTGCTATAGCTTCAAACAAGTAATTTGGTCCAATTTTGTCATCAGCATCAAGTGGTAAAATATACTTTCCCAAGGAATTATGTATCCCGTAATTCCTTGCTTCAGATAATCCACCGTTAATTTTCCTCAAATATTTAATTTTTGGATTATCTGACCATAATTTATTATAAACCTCTTCGGTATTATCCGGAGATTCATCATTTACTATGATACATTCCCAATCGCAATATGTTTGAACGATTACACTATTGACTGCATCAGGTAGATATTGTGCCTGGTTGTAACAGGGTATAATTACACTTACTTTACACATGATTCATAAATTTCCTCCATTTGCTTGCCAACAATCTCCTGCGAATATAAATTTAGTATTTTTTGCCGTCCATTTTCGGCAAGAACTTTCATTTCTTCAGGATTTTCTATTGCATAAATAATTTTACTGGCAAGACTTTTATAATTTTTACGTTTTGCAATTAATCCGCAATTTGAATCCACAATTTCTGGAATTCCACCTGAATTAACTCCTATAACCAACTTACCAGCGCTCATTGCCTCTAAACATACTGTTGGAAAATTTTCCCACAAACTAGGCATTACCAAGGCATCGCATTTTTCCAGTAATTCAGGTATTTTAAACAATGATACATTACCTGTAAAAGTTATATTTTCAGTAAATTTATCTAATTCAAAATTAACAAATTCATTTAAATTTAGATTTGGATTGGGTGAATCAATCATCTGTCCAACAAAAATAAACTTTGCATAAGGATGTTTATTTAAAACCAATGGAATAGCTTTAAAATAATCAACAATTCCTTTTAAAATCATTATTTTACCAATAAAAATAAATGTTTTGAATCCATCAGGTATACTTTGTTGTATAAGTTCCGGGCTAGGTTTATAGATATTTGGAACAATAAAAATTTTCTTTTTTATATCCCATTCGTTCGCTAAAATATTTGCTAATTTTTTTGAAGGGCTACAAATTATATCAGCCATTTGTGTTATTCTATATTCATAGTCCTGATACTTATCATATTTAAAAATATTTTGTTCTAATTTTTTCCTCCTGATTTGCCAATAGATTTGTTTAATAATCTTAATAAAATCTTTCTTTTGGTATTTTAATGATATCTTATAGTTAAAAAAATAGCTGTTGAACCTTGAAACTAAAAACGTGGGGGCATGTAGTTTTACGATTAAAGGTATATGGGGATATTTTTCTTTAATAGCTATAGCATCTGCCCCATACTCAGCGCATTCAATGACATCGAATTTTTCTTTTATATAAATGTTGGCGAATTTTTTCTCAACTTCAGTTTTAAAAGTATCCGGATTTTTGCATCTGATAGAAATGACAAAAACTTTATCAATTAGTTGTTCGGTATTTTCATCTCCATTGCAAAAAACACTTATATTGTGCCCTAGTGAAGCCATTGCTTTAGAGATTTGATACATATAAGTACCAATGCCTCCTCCCTTCGTATATGGAGGATATTCGTATGTTATATAGGCAATATTAAGCTTCTTTAAATTGTCCAATCCAATTATTTATTTCTTTTAAAGGTAATTTTATATCTCCAAATACTATATTTCCTTCTATCCAATTTCTTAATTTATCTTTTTCTTCTCTTTTTAGTACAGGTAAGTAAATATCTTTACCAATTTCACTTGCCCTATTATCTATTGCTATAACTACACCTTTAACTCCTTTTGAAAAACAATGTATCCCTCCATGTAGCCTATTTCCGATATAATTTAAACTCTTTTCTCCTATAATTAAATTATCAAGACTTTGGATTGTTCTATCCAAAATTGTGAATTTTGTTTTATTATTCTTATAGTTATTGAGTGACTTCAGGTACTCCAAATCATATTCACCCTGTGAAAAGAAATAGATTTTCTCATAATAATTCAACATAAAATTGATTAATAAATTATCTTCTTCAGGATTAGTTAACCAATCTGTAAGCATTAATAAGCTGTTTCTCGCAGGTTTAACTATATCACCATTGAATTTTTTTAATTGCCAAGTAGTTGGACATGATGTATTCAAACCATTAGCTACGCCTGCTTCCGCTAATTTCTCTTTAGTATAGTTATCCCTTAATGAATGAAAATATTTACTAGTTAATAACGATTTGTAATATGATTTTGTATACAAACTTGGTTTGTTCTGATATGCCCCCCAACCAACTCCAAATAAAATTACATTACTAAATTTATTAAAAAACACTGCATACTTATTCTTGAATAATCTCCACTGGTTTCCTTTTTCTATATTCGAGCCCAACAAGTTTGTGCCACCAACAAATTTGAATTTAGCTTCTTTGATTAAATTAATATCTCTACTATTGGGATAATCATGTATTGGAACTTTTACAATATCATATCCATTAAATATTTGATTTAATATTTCTTGTATCTTATTAGATATTATTTGGTCTCCTAAGTTTTTAGGTAAATAATTATCATAGTTGATAGAAGGATCAAACAATACAATTTTTATTGACATCTATTAAAAATATAAAATTTATGATTTAATTCTGTGGACTCCGACTTAAGTAATTCAAAATTGTTTTTTTTAAAAAGTGAGATTAATTCATTTTCATTTAAAGAATTAACCCAACCTAATTTCTTTCTTTCATTAATATTTGGAAAATCATCAAATGTACAATAGGAAATTATACATTTATTTGAATTTTGTGTTATTTTGTTTATAAACCATGCAGGATTATCAACATATTCTAAGCAACCACTAACAAATGAACATTCAGCTGATATTTTCGGAAACTGTAGTTTATTAAAATCACAAACAATAGAATCCTCAGCCCTTTTCAGATAGTCAACTGGATAATAGTTTATATTTTTGCCAATATATTCCTTCAACCACATTTTACCACAGCCCAAATCTATGACGCTAGTGTTTGGTTGAATATATTTCGCCATGGATTTTATTCTAGTTTTCCAACTTTCATCAAAATATTCAAAATCCTTCCAAGCTTTTTTATTTAACAATCTATTCAAGAGTCTATAAAATCCCATTTTAATTCAAAGTTTAAATATCCATAATCATAATTTAAGCTATTATATTTTGTCCCTGTCTTATTAAGCTCAAATGACACAAGACTATCGACCATATCTATTATATCATAATTGTTGTACAACAATGCAAGTTGTATGTAATATCTATTAGGGGTCAAATTTTTTATTGGAACATCAATCATAAATTCATAAACTCCTGTTGTCATCAGTTTACTATTTTTATATTCGCTAGTTATTATTCTTTGCTTAAATTCATTTACAACTGTAAATCCAAGAGTAAAATCTGCAACCTCTGATTTAATTTTAACTTTAACTTTCAAGCTGTTATCATATTTAAAACTTTTCAAATTAATATTATCTGAGTCGGATAAACTTATTTCCAATATTTCATTTGTTTTATTATGCCATGATCTGTAATTATGTTTAATCTCCTCAACATTGACATATTCCTTAATTACCTCATTTATACTAGAATTAATGAAAATTTTTCCATTTCTCAACAAAATTCCACTTTTACAGATTTCTTTTATTATTGATAGATTATGGCTCACAAACAACACCGTCCTTCCTCCGCTGGTAGATATATCCTGCATTTTACCAATTGCTTTTTTCTGGAATTCGGCATCGCCTACGGCCAATACTTCATCAACTACTAAAATGTCCGGCTCCAGGTGGGCGGCCACGGCAAAGGCCAGGCGCACATACATACCCGAGGAGTAGCGCTTTACGGGGGTATCAATATACTTGGTTACGCCGGCAAAGTCTACAATTTCGTCGAATTTACCACGTATTTCTGATTTTGTCATGCCCAGAATGGCGCCGTTTAAAAATATGTTTTCGCGGCCTGTCAGGTCGGGGTGGAAACCGGTGCCTACCTCAAGCAGACTGGCAATGCGGCCTTTTACTTTTATATTGCCTGTGGTTGGAGTTGTTACCCGCGATAGTAATTTTAAAAGGGTTGATTTTCCTGCACCGTTTTTACCAATAATACCAAGTACTTCGCCTTGTTTAACTTCGAGGTTAATGTCTTTGAGGGCCCATACGTAGTCTGATTGACGATTATTCGCAAGCTCATGAGATCGCTGCGCTAAGTTGACGATTGACGATTGTTGATTCAACTGGTTGGATTGGCCAATTTTGAGAGTGGGGTCTTCTTTGCCACGCAGGGTGTGCCACCAGCGCTGAAAATCGCCACGCAGGGTTTGTGTACCAACCTGGCCCAGGCGGTATTGTTTGCTAATGTTTTCGAGTTTTATAATGGTATCAGACACTTGTAAATTTTAATCAGGTAAATAAACGGTGCAAACTTAAATTAATTATTTTGTTAATTGATAATTTCCCAGTAGCCTCCTTTAGCAGGACCTATTCGTTCAATAATCCCTGCTTTCTTTAATATTTTTAAATTCTTTTCAATATTCTTTTCTGCAATTCCAACAAGGCTGGATAGTTTGCTAATTGTGATTCTGCTATTTTTCTTAATTTCTTTTAATATTGTTTTTTGATTTTCAGATAGGTCTTTTTCTCCCACCTTTTCTCCCACCTTTTCTGCGGCATCTTTCAAAAAAGTGATCTGTACTCCACCAGCATATTCTTCTATTAATAGTTCTGGTAAACCTGCTTCTTTTGTTACACTTGTCATTAGTATAATTCCCCTTCCCCAAGCTTCGATATAACCTATCCTGAAGAAGATATTAGCTATAAGCGCATTTCTTCTTTTTGAGGGATGTTCTTTCTTCAGCATATCTACAGTCAAAGGGGAAATTAACAAACCACTGTTCCAAATTACAAGTTTATTATTGTAGACCCGGATGGTAATATCTGTTTGTTCACCATAATCTCTATGCACAATTGCATTGAGTATAGCTTCACGAAGTGCTTTTTCGGGATATTCAAGTCGTTCTTTTCGTTCAATCCCTTCATAAGATATCGGAGAATGAAGATACTTTATTCTTAAAATATCCAATATTTTATCGGGCATATCAATAAGGTTTCCTTCAATTATATCATGGCTGATAAGATCTGCATCATTTAAACCAAATCTTCCGATTTTAACAGTTGCTGTTCGAATATATTTGTGTGGATTATTACTAAAAAGCAATATTGCTGCTCTTGTTAACTCACCATTTTCTTTAATTAAATCGAGTTTTTTGAGTGATAAGGTAATATCTTCATTTAAAGCTTCAACTGACAGTCTATTAGCATTTACAGCCTTTGAAACAAAACGACGTATCAGATTAATATCAAGATCGCCAATTTGAGCCGTTGGGATAATAATTTCATCCCATGTAATATTATCTTTTTTAAGAATAAATTCCCGTAATTTTTGTCCATGTAATTCCTGTACTGTGCTTCCACTCCGAATATAATACCTACTATGATAGGAGATTGGAACAGAAACAGGTAAAACATGAATTTCAATAATTTCTTTGCCCTCTATGATTTTTGAATCGATATTGACAGTTATTCCAAGCATCTGAATAATTTTATTTGGAATATCCTCCATCAGTTTTTTGCTGTCCTTAACTCCTACGATAGTGCCGTTGAATTTAATTCCAATATAAAGCCTTCCTCCAAGTGTATTTGCAAAAGCGCAAATATGCTTTAAAAATTCATCTTTCCATAATTCTTTAAACTCTGTTTGTTGATTTTCATTCATATTAGCAGAAAGTTATTTTCTTCAATGTCACACTCAAATAAATTTTTACAAGTTTATTCCATCGAATTGTTTTTTTTTGAATCTGGCCATGCCCAAAATGGCACCGTTTAAAAAGATATTTTCGCGGCCTGTAAGTTCGGGGTGGGGCTTCGACAGGCTCAGCCTCCTGATTCTCACTTTCAGTAAACTGGCCATGCGTCCTTTTATCTTTATACTGCCTGTGGTGGGGCTTGTTACGCGCGAGAGCAATTTTAAAAGGGTTGATTTTCCTGCTCCGTTTTTACCTATAATTCCTAGTATTTCGCCTTGTTTTACTTCGAGGTTTATATCCTTAAGGGCCCAAACGTTGTCGGATTGATTATTATTCGCAAGCTCATGAGATCGCTGCGCTAAGTTGTCTATTGATGATTTATTATTGAGCTGATTGGTTTGCCCAATTTTAAGGGTTGGGTCTTCCTTGCCACGTAGGTTGTGCCACCAGGCTTCGACACAGCTCAGCCGGCAGCTTTGAAAATCGCCACGGAGGGTTTGTGTGCCAACCTGGCCAAGGCGGTACTGTTTACTTATGTTTGCTTCGACCCAGCTCAGCACAGGTTCGAGTTTTATTATTGTATTGGACATTGAATGAAGACAAAAGATAAAAGTTTCATAATGATTTAAAATAGAAAAGAAAAGAGAATAGATAGGTGATTAATCATGGACAATATCTATAGCTCATTTTTCGCTTGTCAATTCAACTAAAAATTGTTCAAATAAATCTAAATCTTTATTTAATTCAGCGGAATGTTCATTAATTTTCTTTTGTATTAAGCTCAATTCTTCTTTATCTAGTTCATAATCGTATGCATGTCTGACAAAGTGCCTGAATGCCCTCATTTTGTTTAAAAATACGTACGTATTATCACTAATTACAGCAGGTCTATGATTTTGTACCTCAATATTCATACGTTTCAAAAGCTCGGAATGATATTTTTGAAGTTCTTGTATCGAATTTTCAAAAGTTTTTGCAATACGGATAAAAACATCCTCGATTGCAGTATACAATTGTTGGGTTTTAAGCGCAAAAACATACAAGTTTTCGTATTTATGCAAATCCAGATCCTTTACTTCATTTGTAAATTTAACAATTGTCCCTTTTTGTTTAACTAAAAAACCCAAAAGTATTTGATATTTTTCCATATTTATTGAATTTTTATACCCTTATTTATTATTTCATCTCCAAAGGAACATTTTTCCAACAATATTAAATCTATTTTTCTATTAAATAATTCTTCTAATTCCAGGTAGATATCCAATCGGCTTCCATTAAAATTTCCAATTGCTATATCGACATCTGAATTTTGAGTAAACTGATTTGCTTGCGTAATTGATCCAAAAAGATATAAATTTATATTAGGTTTGTTATAAAGAAATTTTTTCAGTACCGAAATGCAATTTTTTAATTCAGAAATCCTTAATTGTTCATTTTGATTCTTGAATTTATCTTTGAGTATTTTTGTTCTATCTTGTATTGATTTTATTTCTAGCATCTTTAATTTTTTAAATAAACCTCCATCAGGTTTTACAAATTTAGTGATTTTATTGATTCTTCTATAGTGGCTGATTGTTAAATAATAATCAGAATATCAACTGCTATAAAGGTTGTTATATCAAAATTAATAATATTATAAAATTTGCTTTTTGTTTCCGATTTATTATTACCAAGAGCGCCGTTGATAAATAATTTATAGTAGCCAGTTAGTTTAGGATGAGGATTTGATGGGCTCAGCCGATATCTACCTGGTTTGAATAAACTGGCTAAGCGGCCTTTTACTTTTATGCTGCCCGTGGTAGGGGTGGTAACGCGCGAGAGCAATTTTAGAAGGGTTGATTTTCCTGTTCCGTTTTTACCTATAATTCCTAGTATTTCGCCTTGTTTTACTTCGAGGTTTATATCCTTAAGGGCCCAAACGTTGTCGGATTGATTATTATTCGCAAGCTCATGAGATCGCTGCGCTAAGTTGTCTATTGATGATTGATTATTGAGCTGATTCGTTTGGCCTATCTTTAGGGTTGGGTCTTCCTTGCCACGTAGGTTGTGCCACCAGGCTTCGACACAGCTCAGCCGGCAGCTTTGAAAGTCGCCACGGAGGGTTTGGGTGCCAACCTGGCCCAGGCGGTACTGTTTGCTTATGTTTTCGAGTTTTATTATGGTATCAGACATTAGCCTAGTTCTTTTTCATCATTCATCAAAAGTATCTCATTTAAAAGTTTCTTTGAAAAGAACCTTTTATGCTTCAACAGTTGATTAAATAACGGTTTTAAAGTTTTTATTAATCCTTTCTTTTTTGCTAATGTCAAAAGAGCAAGGGTTCCGATGCATTTTATATCCATCAACTCCGCTATACTTCTTGCTTTTTTATCATCAATCAATAAAATATTTACTCCCAGTTCAATATATAATTGAATAGCCTCGGTTTCTCCTTTATCGATGCCAGGTATTATTAACTGATTTCCTTTTAGTATTTTAACATGTTGATATAAAAAATTAAGCTCTTTGGCATAAGACTTTAATTGAACATGTGAATCCAATTCTTCCCAAACTGCAAGAGGAAGTAAAAAATCAGGAAATAACTTTTTAAGGATATCTGATTTATTAATAATTATTAACGAAATTAACGGACTAGTATCAGCTATAAGTACCATAATTACATGGATTCTATTATTTCCAGGTCTTTTTTAATATCATCAATTTCCAGATTTGATATTGGTATATTTAAGCCAGCAAGTATATTTTCAAAATCATACCTATGATATCCGGCAAAACTGGCTGCTTTTGCAAGGCTTATTTTATTAAATTGATATAAACTAATAGCTGCCCATAGTTTTATTTCTTTGCTAAATTCCTCTGCCGATTTGTTTAATGATACAAGGATATCTGGTTTTATTTCTACATTAAAATATATTGGATTCATCTTTTTTTAGTTTTTGTTACCTTTTATTTCAATACAAATTTATGAAAAAATCTAAAGCATTGATTTTCCTGCTTCGTTTTTAGCTATTATACCCAGTATATCGCCTTGTTTAACTTCGAGGTTGATGTCTTTTAGGGCCCAAACGTATTCAGATTGATTATTATTCGCAAGCTCATGAGATCGCTCCGCTAAGTTGTCTAATGTTGATTGTTTATTGAGTTGATTGGTTTGGCCAATTTTAAGGGTTGGGTCTTCCTTGCCGCGTAGGTTGTGCCACCAGGCTTCGACTAAGCTCAGCCCTAGTCGTTGAAAGTCACCACGGAGGGTTTGTGTTCCTACCTGTCCAAGGCGGTACTGCTTGGAAATGTTTGCTTCGACCCAGCTCAGCACAGGTTCGAGTTTGATGATGGTGTTGGACATGCTGGAAATTGGAAATTAGTCATTAGAACTTTGCTTGTTAACCTGGCTTTTAGCCTTTTGGATTTACTATTTGGCTTTGCCCTGTGCAAGCGATTGTTTTGATATTTACTTGAAAGGATTGATAATCGTTAGCTTTTTTTCAATAATTTGCTTATGATGCATATCTTCAGTATATAATATTGTGCATTTGTTTTGAAGGGCAGAGGCTATTATGACACTGTCATAATAAGAGTAACCATACTTTTCTTTGATTTGAATTGCTTCAAGGATTGTTTTTTTGTAAATCAGACCCACATTAAAATTTTGAGTTAGCTTTTCGATATAAATAGAAATATCCGTTTTAAGCAAATTTTTCTTATAACAAATGTTGGCAAATTCATTTAAAACTTGTGTCGAAATAACTTTAACACTTAACGTTTGATACAATTCAATAGATTTTTGTTGTTTACTTGTCTCATCAGAAAATAGGTATATTAAAATATTGGTATCAAAGAAAAATTTATCTTTCATTTGCTTCCTCTCTGTTAAATTTGAAATTTTCAGGAAGCTTTAATTTATGACTTCCTATAAAATTTAAAAAATCATTATCTGATTTCATGGATGATCGCTTTTCTTCTATGCTGTAATCCATCTGAATATCATATTTGAATATTAAATATTCCAGTAAACTTATAAATTCTTTCTCTGCATCTTCATCAAGCTGCTTAAAGAAGATCTGTGGATTTTCTTTAAATAAATTTATATCGATTAAATGTTGCATATCTGTCTTTTTAGCAAAGTTACAAAGAAATTTTCATCAAATTGCACTCTATAAGCAGATCGATTATTGTTGATTGACGATTTTGCTTCGCAAGAGAGAAGTTGATGATTGAGTTGGTTTGTTTGCCCTATTTTTAGTGTTGGGTCTTCCTTGCCGCGTATACTGTGCCACCAGGCTTCGACACAGCTCAGCCGGCAGCTTTGAAAGTCGCCACGGAGGGTTGACTTCGATCTCTTCGACAGGCTCAGAGACCGAATCAGCCACCAAATTCCTACCTGGCCAAGGCGGTACTGTTTGCTAATGTTTGCTTCGACCCAGCTCAGCACAGGTTCGAGTTTGATGATGGTGTTGGACATGCTGGAAATTGGAAATTAGTCATTAGAACTTTGATTGCATTTCTACCTGGATTTTTAGTATTTTGAGTTTTTCTTTTGGCTTGGTCCAAGCAATTGATTGTTTTTGATATTTATTTAAAAGGATTGATTATGGTTAAAGTTTTTTCAATTATTTGTTGGTGCTGCATATCTTCAGAATACAAAATTGTGCAATTATTTTGAAGGGCTGAAGCAATAATGGCACTATCGTAAAATGAACAACCATATTTTTCTTTAATTTGTAATGCTTTTTTAATTGTAGATAATTTAACAAGGGAAATTATAAAAACTTCTGAGAACTTACTTATGGAAAATAATACATTTTCGGAGCTAAAATCCAATTTTTTAAGGGCAACATTGCAAAATTCATTTACCACTTGCGTAGAAATAAAACTATTGTTTTTCTTTTGAATTTTAGTTGCGATAATTTCAGCTTTCCCTGTATTATCTTTCACAAAGTATACCAAAATATTTGTATCAATAAATATTTTAACGCTCATTTGCTTCTTCTCTATTAAATTTGTAATTGGCTGGTAAACCTGTCCGTAAAGAAGCAAAAGCCTTTAAAGCTTCATTTATTGTACTTTCATGCATATGCTGTGATTCCAAATTATCTATATTATTCTCTGCAACAATACTAATATCATATTTAAAAACAATAAACTGCAAAAAATCTACAATTTCATCTTCAGCTTTTTTAGGCAGTTGTGAAAAGAAGAGTTCAGGATTCTCTTTAATTAAATTTAAATCAATTGTATACTTCATATTCACTTTTTTAACAAAGTTACAAAGAAACTTTCAACAAATTGCATGGCATGCTATTGTTGTAATTTATCAATTGTTGTATTTCTCCGCCTTTTACTTAGAGTTTCGAGTTTAATTGGTTGGTTTGGCCAATTTTAAGGCTTGGGTCTTCTTTGCTGTGCAAGGTGTGCAACTTATTTTGTCAACCGAATTATATTTTTTGTAAATGAATTAATTCCGATTCTGAGTTTTAAACTTCCTGTTTTATTTTATTTCCAAATTTATTGAACCAAATCCTCAACCTTTTGTTCTGAATTCTTCTTTAGCAATAAAATAAAAGTTGAAAAAACAACAGCGAACAAGCCTAAAGCAATTCCTTGATACAAGGTTCGGACAAAAATAAATTCCGCTACCAAAATGGAGATCCAGAAAGGGATTAAGAAATATATTTTTAACCGAAGCGGAATATTGGGATTTTTTTCATATTCACCAATTAATTTTGCAAATATTCTTTGTTTGAGAATCCAGGCATACATTTTATCTGAACTCCTTAAATAAAAATAACCGGTAAGTAATATGAATGGAGTTCCTGGAATACCGGGCATGAAAATACCAATGTAAGCTAGCACGAGACAAATAGTGCCTAAGACAAAAAAGAAGTATTTCCTTAACCGGATTTTATTCATAAAGCAGATTTACAATAATTATGAAATAATTGAATTCGAAATTCATTTAGGCTCGAAATACAACCAGCATCAATAATTTCAACCAGATTTGGATGGCTTTTATTGATATCGATAAACAATCTATCATAGCCTTGTCCAAGTTTGTTCAATATGTCAACCGTTTCGTGTGCTTCTCGAATTTTGCGATTGAAAATCCGTTGGAATAACACTTCCGCATCCGCTTTTAAATAATATATTTTATCAGGAAGCTTGACTTCAAACAACTCTATTAAATCATTAATTGTTAGTTTTTTATCAATAAAAAACCAGTTGTAAATGAAACCTGCAAACCCCTTAATTGATGCTTCTGATTTATTTATGAAGGATTTGGGAATTAGCTGAACCAAATATTCCAATTCTTGTTTGTGGTTTAAATCAATTTTGCTCAATAAATTTTTATCTACCAATCCTGAACCTGTTTTTTCAGCATAAAACTGCGCATAAACAAGCGTATCGATTAAAGGATGGCGTTCGCAAAACATGGTACTTATTGATGGTTTTGCTTTTAACCCATTAATCTTTTTAAAAAGTAGCATGGAGCTAAAAATGGCAACTGCTTTAAGCGATGGAACTTTCAATTGATCAGCCAATTGATTAATATAGTTTACAAATTGCGAAGTTTTTTTCAGCATCAAATCCTCTTGAAGACTATTAATGTCAATGGTTGGCAAATAAACAAATTCAAAATCATTTTCTTTCTTCACTTTTGAAAGTTCATCAAGAATAGTGCTTTTCCCTGAACCATCAAGTCCTGTTATAAGAACGGTTTTCATGGTTTCAACCTATTATTTTAAGCGTTTCGGCCAAAGTAAATTCCACATCGATTTGTGCATCAATCTGATGCCAATTTGTTTTATCAAACCTGCACCATTCTGCCAATGCTCTTTTTTGAAAATCAATAAATGTTGAAACATCAGGCTTTGAAACCAATCCACATTCATACCTTGAAAAACTTTTTTTCCTTTGAGAAGCTATTTCAACTGGTAAAATAAGTTCTACAACAAGATTAGGCTTAAGAAAAGCGTCCTGTAAGGAGCAAATCAATTTTTCGTTTGCCCCTAAGGCTTTTTCAGTCGCAAAATATTTATAATAGTAACTATCAATCAGAATTGTGTTTAGTTTGCTTTGCATGGCGATGTCCAAGGCATATTTTAGACAATGCGATAGAAACAACAATCTCGAATCGGGCGTAAGTGAACAAAGAAAATTATCGATATCCGTTTTCGATTTAAATGGAAGCCCTTTTGCTGAACTCGCCATTAAATCCCAAATGCTTGCATGGTAAAAGTCGCCATAATGATTAAGTATCCCTTTTATCAGTGTGCTTTTACCCGTTCCATCCATTCCGGTTATACAAATCAGTTTTTTATCCATTTTATTGAATCTCTTTTACTGCCCTTTTTATGTCATCGGGATTTAATCCCCTGTTTTTCAGATATTCGAAATAAGTTTCTTTTTTTATAAAATAATTTTTAACCGATATTATGGTATCAAACAGCATCTTAACAAACAAAAGAAGGGTTATTTTTAATCCAATTTCCTCTCCTATCAGCGAAAATGTAAGGAATGGGGCTTTGATTCGTGCACCAATCCATTTAAGCACTCCTGGATCTGAACTGAAATCAGCCATTTTTTGAAGTAAATTCGCTTTTGGCCAAAACATCAGTTTCACCAGGTACAAATACAAAAATAGCTTTTTATGAAAATGATGGTAAAGGCTAAAATAGAAAACAGTCATTTCAACCTCATGAAAATAATCATTATAAGAGAGTTGCATGTCTCCCGTTTTTAGAGCCATTTTTAGACGCGAATCCAGTCTTTTGCCTAGAAAATTCTTTTTAACAGGACTAAGTTTTTCAAGCAAAGATTCCGGAATGGATCCGGAACAAAGATTGGTCAGTTGCAAAGTGAACCAGGCTTTATCAACTGCGTCCGACTTTTTACAAAGCTCAACAAATTTGTTTTCGTTAAAATGCTCTTCAGAAAGGAGCAGATTGTATATATCCATGCAATCGCGAATGCCGCATTTATAAATTCCCATATGCAAAATGAGATGCAACAGATTATATTCAGCTGATAATTGTCTGATTTCCAATCCACCAAATTCAAATTCTTTGGTGTTTTGCCAAATGTCATCAGCTTGTACCGTATATTTTGAAGTCGGTGATTTTAAACCCCATTGAGTGCCTGTAATGCATTGAAAATTAGGGCTAATAAATGAAAGCCCGGCATGGCTATATTTTGCGGCTTTGCCTTTTTCGCCACCCCAACCAAAACCAAGAGGAATGTATCCAAGCTTGAAGTAAATTTCCTGCACTTTAGGCCAATCTTCGAGGTGAATAAGCATATCAAAATCATTCATTTTTTTATAGCCAACATCGCCATAAACCTGATGAAGAAACAGATTCCCCTTCAACAAAGCTACTTGAATTCCTTCGGTTTTAAATTCAGTTAAAAAACGAATGGCTTCCTTGTTTCTGTTTTCATTTTCGGAACGTACTTTATTATAAATTGTTTTAAAATCCTGTTGGGTCTTTTCACTCAGCTTATCAATTAAATCCAATCTATTCATTTGCAGATAAATCCAGGGTGCCAATTTCCAGTTTTTGCAATATTGGAAAAAATCGTTCTGATTTTGTTGGTCTATGCTCAATTCCAAGAAATATTGATTTATCCTATACTTTTCGTCCGGATTTATATTAATTTTTGCAAGCCTTGCTGCGATGTAAAATTTATTCTCCATGATATTCTGTATTTATTTCGCCAGTAGCGCCATTCATTCTAATAAAATCTCCATTTTTTAGCATTGAAGTAATCCCTTTTGCCCCAACAATTGAAGGTATCCCCATTTCGCGGCAAAGAATTGCAGTGTGGCTTAACAAATTTCCCTTTTCGGAAATTACTCCCAACGCTTGCGAAAACAAATTAATCCATCCCGGTTCAAAATATTTGGCAACTAAAATGCAATCTGCAAAATCATTTTGTGCAATCGATTCTGGGGTTATTATCTTTACTTTATTTGCAACCGTACCGCTGCAGCAACCAATTCCCTTTATTGTGCCGTTATTGGATTTAGAAAAACCGGTTTGCACCGGAATTAATGAATCGCCAGTAAGTTGATACCTGTTCGCTCTAAGCTCTAATTCAAAACCTTTGTATTCATTTTTTCGGGTTTCGATAATAGCTTGATATTCTGGAACAAGTTTAGTGTCAAGAATCTCATCCAAATTCAAATAAAGCGAATCACCTTTGATTGCAATCTGATAATTCTTCAGTAAAACCTCATCTATTGACCTGAATATGATTCTGATCATAGCAAAAATGCGTGTTCTTGTAAAACGAAAATTTTCCCTATCCCTAATCCTGTTCAATGTAACTTTAATCAGCTTTAATAACAAAAATCTTTTGAATGGATGATATTGATATTGTTGATTTATAACCGCTTTATAATCAATCATTATTTGTGAACCGGAAGACTGATTAGAAGCATTTGCCATTGTTTTGAGCAGCTTAATAAAACGCAGCGGATCTTCCTTATAATTAACGATTTCCATCTTTAGTTCACCTTCTTCGCATCTTTCGCCAAAGCGAATTATGTAATTATTTATTATTGAATAAAAAGAAGGGAATTCAATTTCGAGCCTGGCATAAATTTCGGCAGCTTCATTTTTAAGAATTAAATTTTTAATTTCTTGATTTTGTTGCAATTCAACAGTTATTTTTTGAAATTCACGTACAATCTGAACAGAAATAATATCACCTTGAGAGTACAAAATATCATTAACAAAATTGGGATATTTGTCATGAATATTTGACTTTAAGATAAACTTTTTAAGAAGTGCAAATAATATCATTGCATAAAAACCATTCAACACCGGTGCCAACCAGTTAGCTGAAAGACTGCTTTCCAGCTTTTTATACATAACAATTAATTCCACATGATTTTTTGACTGAAGATTTACTTTCGAAAAATCATCAAGAGCTGATTCACAGCTTTCCATATATCGCTTTCGGTGACTGCCCATGGTAATAAAGGCCCAAAAAATTTTAACCAGAAGTTTAAAATATGCAATAGAAGAAGGTTTACCTTCAGGAATTTCGAATTCGGCATCATCCATACCCAAAATTTTTGCAATATGTCCGCTTGTTTTTTTACCAAAAGGTAATTGATAAAGTAATTGCTGCCAGGCTGTTATATTGTAATACAAAGCCCCTTTTATATCGCCAACCATATTTGCAAATAGCTGTTCTTTATTTGAAAGTGATAATTTGCTCATACCAAGATATCTGGCCATTGCCTTATAAGCCAACAAATAGGTCTGTTTTACAAATGAAATGCTCAGTGGCAGCGTTAATCCAGGATAGTTTTCTCCGATATTTGAATTATCATAAATCCAAATCCTTTTATTATTTAAATTATTGGTAATTGGACGCACCTGTAACCAATAAATTTGATTGTTGGCAATTGCAAATTCAATATCTAAGGGATATCCCTTAAGTTTGGATAATTTTTTGGCACCATTAATCAACTTTTTAAAAAGGGCATTGTTTTCTTTTATAATTTCATTACCAACTTTTGAAACTGCTGTTAATTTGACTGAATAAATCTCGCCAGAATAAGTCAATTCGGGTTTTGACCAATTTATTTTTCTATGTCTACAAGTGCCTGTTAATGCTTCTTCCTTTCCTGAAACTAGGTTTTCGCCAAGTCCGGGAATAATGTTAATAATGATTGAATTATCCTGTTTTACAAGCGGATTTTTGGTGAAAATAACACCCGAATAATCCGGATTTATCATTTCCTGGATGATGATTGAAAAAGCTATCTCTTTTTTTTCACCATAATTCAAATTTTTAACTGCCAGATATGAATCAATTACTTTTTTGATTGATGAAGCAAGCTCTCTGCCATTTGTATTGGTTATTGTCTGAAACAATCCTGCATAAGAAAATACTTTTCCATCTTCAACATTGCCACTTGAGCGGACTGCCCAGAGTTTATCTATCGAAAAATGGTTTGATTCATAAAACTGGTCAACAGAAACTTGTATGAGTTGCAGATTATTAATAAATTGGGATATGGTTTCGCTCGTAATTAGAAAAAAATCAGGGACTTGAAAATGATGGTCTTTTAAAAAAAACAAACCTTCAGCTTTTCCTCCACAGTTTTGCTTATTAATCGAAACCTGATCGCTATGTATTATCTCATTCATCATATTGTATTGTTCAAATATAGGCTAATAATTTAAGATATAGCCATTCTTTTGGTTGCCTTTTTAGGATAAATTGATTTACCTTTATCCGGATAAAAAGGGTGAAAAACCAAAAGCGGACTATTGAATTTGAGCATTTACCTTTTATTAACTGAATAAATTCATATAAAATGAAAATAATTATCACCGGATCAACAGGGTCTTTGGGTGCTGTTCTTACTCGCTATTTCTCTGGACAAGGTCATGAAATTATTGCAACAGGACAAATAGAATCTCCACCCAAAAACCTTCTGGATTTTGCCAAATACATCCAAACAGACATCCGGAATCCATATGTTTTGCCCGATGCGGATATCTGTATCCACACTGCTGCACTTTCAGATGATAAAGCTTCAAAAGAAAATCTCCATCATGCTAATGTGATTGGTACCCAAAATACTTTGAATGCGGCTAAAAATTGTAGCAAATTCATCCATATTTCGTCCTCTTCGGTTTATTTGCCGGCCGAAGAACCTTTAATGGAAGATATTGCCGGAAAGCAAAACAATAAGCAACTATCACCTTATGGATATTCAAAATGGATGGCAGAACAAATGCTTATGCAGGAGACAAATCACAAGGTTTGTTTTATCCTTAGGCCCCGTGCCCATTATGGTCCGGGCGATAAAGTTATACTTCCACGTTTGCTTAAACTGGTGAAAAATGACATCATTTACCGCCCTGGAAAAATGGAAGTCAATGTTTCCCTTACACATTATGATAACGTGATACACGCCATTGAATGTTGCTTAAAGTCTGAATTTCAAGGAATTCATACTTATAACATTTCTGATGCTCAGGCTTATGTTTTTATTGATGTTATACGGAAAATGACCGAAAGCCTTTACGATAAACCACTGGTTGAAAAGCAAATCCCAATTTTGCTATTGAAAATGATGGCTTCAATGAAAATAAATGGAATGACAATGTTGTTGGTCAGATCTTTTTCCAAAAATATGGTTTTGGATATTTCAAAAATCAAAAGGGAATTGAACTACAACCCAATAGCTAATTTCGATTCATCACTGCTGGAACTCAAAAAATGGGTAAACAAAATAGGTGGGATTGAAGTTATTAAAACGGGAGATAAACATCTGGCCTGGGAATATTAGCAGTTTATAAAATATAAGACAATCTCGTTTAGTTTGGAAAAAACACTTCGACAGGCTCAGAGTCCACCCTTTAGTTAGTGATCGTTGAGACTTCGGCGTGAGCTCAGTCGAACGCTTGTCGAAACGTTTTTCCAGCATAAAATATTTCCCTAACTAATCGACATTGAAATATAAGAACTTAATTATAAGCATTCAACATCTTCAATTCTACAAATGTGATTGCCCAATAACAATGATCAACTATTTCAAACTTACGATAAATTATTGTAAATTAGTAAATTGTTTGCATTCAATTATTCATCTCTAATTCAACAATATCTATTGAATTTTAAAAAACATATTTTTTAAAAAATTTATTAGAATGACTATGAAAACCTTATACTCCAATCGATACAAAGATTTGCTTCGAACTATTTTTACGCTTATAATTCTAAGCTCAATTTTAGTTGGCTGCAAAAAAGATGACTCAAGTTCAAAAAACAAGAATATTTATTTGGTTGAATACAAGCTTATTGCAACCTCAAGTAAGTCACAGGTACTAATTATTGCAAGTCAAATTCCAGAAATTTATAATGTGATATCTACCAAAAATTTATCAGATGTTAAGGTTTATAAAATCAAGTATAAAACAAAAGATATTTCAGGACTAGAAATTATTGCATCCGGAGCGGTTATTGTGCCAACTACAGAAAATCCGGTTCCAGTTTTATCATATCAGCACGGAACACTTTTCGATCCAACCGAAGCTCCATCATTATATTTAACAAGCTTCGAAACCAAAGGGCTTTCCACAATTCTTGCTTCTACAGGATATGCCGTTTCCGTGCCCGATTATTTGGGTTACGGTGAATCATCTGCTTATCCACATCCATATGAACATGCCAAAACACTGGCTTCTGCTTCTTTTGATATGCTTATGGCCTCTCGGGAGTTATTCAAGGAAATCGGTGTTACTATATCAGATAAGCTATTCCTTACCGGTTATTCCGAAGGTGGAAATGCTACAATGGCTCTACATAAATATATTGAAGAAAACTCGGATTTAGTTGTAACGATGAGTGCCCCAGCATCAGGAGCCTACAATAAAACAGCCTTTACAAAAGATATTTTACAAAAAAATGTAGATTTGACTTTCCTTCCTAATTTTATGTGGGTAATTGACTCATACAACTGGATTTATGGCTTAAACAGACCATGGAGTCAATATGTAAACGAAACGGATGCAACAAAGCTTCAAGCGGTTACAAATCCTTTTAAACTAGCCGAAACGGATATTAACCACAACCCCCAATTATTATTTACACCTTCCTTAATTGATGGTATTTTAAATAACACAGATACTGATTTTTTGAACGCTTTGGCCGACAATGATAATTTCGATTGGACTCCTCGCTATCCAATTACACTTTTCTATGGCACTGCCGATGATTATGTTTTCCCTTTAAATTCTGAAACTGCATATGATGCATTGTCTGCCAACGGGGCAACTGTGACTAAAGTAGTATATGACGGTATGGATCACACCACCACATTTATACCTTATGTACTTGATATGTTTGCACTATTCGAAAGCTTGAAATAAAATATATCAACCAACTAAAAAACTATTTTGCTATTTGGAAGGAGAAAAGCCTTATTGTTAAAACTAGTATTTAATGCGAATTACAGAAATTCCAAAAAAAATTAGCCCAACTCCGCTATTTTTCTCAAAATTTCGGGCTGCAAAATAGTGAAAGTTTTGCCCTCGATTCCGATAATTCCATCCTTTTTATACTCATTTAAAACGCGTACAGCATTTTCCATAGACATAGACGAATATTCTGCCAACTCGCGTCTGCTTAGTTTTAGCTCAAAAGTATTGTTTTTGAAAAACTCTTCTGAGAAATAAAGCAAAGCATCGGCTAATCTTCCCCTTAACTGCTTTTGATTGATGTCTACAATTTTTTTATATACAAAATTGGTAGATTCACTGATGGTTTTTGTGAGTTCGTACAAATACCCCACATTAGTCTGGGCTAGTTCTATAATTAAGCTGGAATTGATCATGCAAATCTGAGAATCTTCTAGGGCAGAAACCGTATAATTATAATATTTACTGCCAAATAACGATTGCAAACCAATGTATTTGCTGACATTGATAATTTCAAGAATCAGGTTTTTGCTATTTCCTTCAACATATATTTTTACAGATCCTTTTGCCAGATATAATGCATGTGTAACTTCTGTTCCTTGTTTGCAAATATTTTCGCCACGTTTAAAATTGACAATCAAACAATTGTTTTGAATATTCTCAACATCAGATTTATCAAGTTTACTAAGCGAATAGGATTTATAAGGGCAAGCATGACAATCATTGGCTTTTGAAAATTTTGCCATATCAATGAAAATTTTATAGAGGTATTTTATACTGCAAAACTAAACAATTATTAGTTACCGATAAATTTATAAAATATGAATCATTGTTATAAAACAATTTATTTTATGACATATACATAACTCATAGAACAATTAATCTTATTTCAATTATATAGATTCTTCACTGTGAAATTATATATAATATCACTAACTTTATTATGAAATTTAATTGGTATTTCGAACTATAAAATTTTAGACTAGTCCATCGATTATGGTCACATCAGCATGATAAAAACAAATTGTAACAAAATCTTAAAGGTAGATTAAGTTATATTTGATAACGATTAGAAATTATAACTTTGAATTTCGAAATGATTTAAACCAGATTAACTAAATAATTAACAATCACTAAAATACAATAATTATGGCTGAAAAAATCTATGCCGGAGTAAAGGTTCAGGTTGATCAGGAAGGTTATTTAATTGATACAAACCAATGGACTAAAGAAATTGCAAAAGAAATTGCAAAAGAAGAGGGTTTTGAACTCACAGAAACCCACTTTGCTATAATTAAATTTATTCGTGAAAAAGTAGCAAAGGGTGAAGCGTTGACTCTTCGTTCAATCGGAAAATCGGGAGCAACAGACATCAAAGGGTTTTACCAATTATTCCCTGGAGCACCTTTAAAAAAGGCAACAAAATGTGCAGGTGTACCAAAACCATCAAGTTGCATTTAAAGATTTGAATGTTGTGACAAATCTTGCTATTATTATGCATATCTGAACCCAGTAAATCAGAAACGATGAGCGAAGAAAAAAAATATCCACTAAAAAAAGTACTTCTAATTTGTGCTAAAGGAAGTATTGAAGATGTTTATGCCAGCTTGGTAATGGCCAACGGGGCTGTTATGGAAGGAATCGAAACTAAAGTTTTCTTTACATTTTTTGGTTTGGATGCAATAACAAAAGCCAGAATGAATAATTTACACACATCAACGGTTGGAAATCCTGCTATGCGCATGCCAGGCGGTATTCCATTTCCAACCTGGCTGGGTGGCGTTCCTGGCGTTGAATCTGCCGTTTCGTCTATAATGCGTAGTCAAATGGAAGCTTTGGACATTCCGCCAGTTGATGAATTTTTGGAAATGATCAAAGCCGGAGGAGGTGAAATTTATGCCTGCAAACTAGCTTTTGATATGTTTAAAATGAAAAAGGAAGATCTTTGGGATGGAGTGAAAGATGTAATAACAATTGGACAATTTTATGAAATGGCCGATGGACTTCAAACTCAGATTATTTTCACATAATAGTTGAATTCATCACAAAAAAATACCCGATCCACTAACTGAACCGGGTATTTTTTAAAGTTATCGCTATTCAGTAATGAACCTCCCCACTACAAGTGGACGGGGTATCTCTACGGTATATTATTTTTAATAATACTCCGCAAGCGGTGGGGAATATTACCCTATTAGATCCCGACATGCTTCGCATTCGGGATCAGTTCGACATAATGATTTTAATGCGTCTTCGACTTTTAAAATCATTGTCTCACTGATTTAAAAATGCCCATTAAAATTTACTTTTTACAATAGACCTGCATTTGCTGGTTTGCATAAGGATTTCCTAAATTTGCAGCCATTTGCAAATCACTGCATCCTTCCTCTTTTTTATTGATTGCAATCCGGTCAATACCACGAAAATAATATGCAGCTGCTAGTTTCTCATCCAATTCAATGGCTTTACTAAAGTCAGGAATTGAAGCATTATAATTTTTCATTTTGCGATATACAATTCCTCTGTTTAAAAAGGCTGTAGCAAATTTAGGATCTTTTTCGATGGCGATATTATAATCGGCTATTGCACCTTGAAAATCGCCTTTGTTATCCTTGGCAAGTCCACGGTTTGAATAAGCTGAGGCATTATCGGGAGTTATTGAAATGGCCTTGTTGAAATCTATAATCGCCTCATCCAACCTGTTCATTTTTCCTTTAATTACACCTCTATTAACCAAAGCATTTTCGTATTTTGGATCTAAATCGATTGTCTTATTGTAATCATCCAGTGCTGAATTTAATAGTTTAATTCGTTGAGTTTCTGTTTTGGCAAAATCAGAAAGATTTTCTTTGGCTAAGCCCCGGTTATGAAATGCTTCCACAAATTTGCCATTGAATTCAATAGCTTTGTCAAAATCCAAAATTGCAGACTTTAGCATTAAACTATCATTGATATCCTTTGCCCAGTCTTTTTTTGAAGTTCCCCGATTATAGAAAGCATGCGTATAATCAGGTTTTAATACAATTGCTCTGGTAAAATCCTCAATAGCCTGATCATGCTTTTTATCACGATCCTTAACACTTCCCCTGTTATTCCATGCTACCACAGCTTTTGGCGATTTTTCAAGTGTGTCGTTCCATAAAGTTAAACTGTTGCTCCAAATTTTACAACGTTCAAAACTAGCCACACCAATTGAAAACAGATATACACCGGTTAAACCATAAATAATTGTTTTTTGTCCTCGAAATTTATTTATCAGTTGAAATATCAAATATGCCATAAGAAGATAATAACCAATGGATGGAACATAGCTATATCTATCTGCTAAAATGGCACTACCAACGGGAATAAGTTGCAAAAGCAAAAAGATATTGATGATAAAAAATGAAATACAAAACGTAATAATTTTAGATCGTTTCCGATAGTAAAAAAATGCATAAACAACAAGCAATGCAGGAAACATAAAAAGCCAATAATAGGAAGGAATTTCTCTGGTAATGATATCAGGATAAGGATAAATAGCTGAAAGCCCTGTTGGAATTAACAATTTATATAAATACTGGGTAAACGCATATCCGGCAAAGCCAATCCTTTTGTAAAACTCATAACTATCCGCATCGTGCAAGGCATTTCCTGCTTGTTGAGCTTTAATTGCAATGATACCAAAAACGACTGCTAATATTAAAAATGGAATTTTTTCAAGGATAACTTTTCTTTCCAATAATTTTCTTCCAAAAAGAAAATCTATGGCAAAAAGGCTTACAGCTAATGAAACAGCTTGTCCTTTTGAAAATAACGACAAAATAAAAAGCAGAAATGAAATGAAGTAATATTTTAATTTATTGTGTTTTAAATAATATACATACGAAATTAGTGAAGCAATAAAAAATAAAGCGTACAAAACATCTTTTCTCTCCGATATCCAGGCTACTGATTCAACATGTAAAGTGCTTAATCCAAATAAAAAACCTGTCAAAACAGCAATTTCAAACCGTCCCAAAAGAGCAAATGCCAACCAGAAAACCAAAAGTGTACTTATCAAGTGCAAAATAAAATTAGTTAAATGATAAATCCATGGCTCTATTTCATCTTTTTTATCTACACCACCAATCTGGTAATCAACACTTAACGAAAGCATGGCCAAAGGATGATAATTTCCCATATAATATTCGGTAAAAATAGATTTCAGATTTTCGCCTGAAAGTTCTTTTAGCCAAGGGTTTTTCACCACATAATTATCATCATCCCAATTGGTTATCTCATTTTTAAAAGAAGAAGAATATGCAATCATTGTTGAAATAGAGATAATACCTAACCAAATTATTATCTTATTTCGCGATACAGCAATGACAGGCTTAACTTTTTCAGTTTTTTTATTGATTACCTGTTTGCTTTTTTGTTGGATTTTCCGTTCTTGTTTCACCTTATTAATTTTCTTGCTGTTCCGCACAAAATTATAATAATTCGCGATATGGGGAAAAAGTTTTAAACACTTTGAATTTCAGTTTTTAGCAGATTTGCGATGGTTTTATAATCAAACAATAATCTGCTATGTTAATCTTAGTTAATTTAATTTTTGATTCATTCTATTTTATATTTTTGTACTGAAATATTATTGTTTAACTAAAAACAATTTATGTGTAAAGTTTATTTGGGCTTAGGCAGTAATCAGGGCGACCGCTTTAATTATATTCAACAAGCAACGCAAGCCATTGAACAAGAGATTGGAATAGTTGAACAAACTTCTTCTTATTACGAAACAGAACCATGGGGCTTTTATGATGATATTAGCTTTATAAACCAGGTTGTTAAAATAGATACCAGGCTTTCTGCCGAAAATGTATTAAAGCACATATTACTGATTGAGAAACAATTAGGGAGAAATAGAATTACAAGTGAACAAAAATATTCCAGCAGGGTTATTGATATTGATATTTTATTTTACGATAATCAACATATTTCGTTACCAAATTTGGAGATTCCACATCCACATATTCATCAACGTTGTTTTGTTCTAAAACCCCTTAATGAAATTGCCCCTGATTATGTGCATCCAGTGCTTGAAACCTCTATACAAAACCTTCTGAAAAATTGCATTGATAATTTGCATGTCAGAAAAATGACCGTGAAAGACATTTTTGAACAGCCCCTTGCTGCCGGATTGTCTACAAATTTTAATATTGATAATTATCATTTGAGAAGAGAAAGATCATTCTAAATTATCAAACTCCAGTCTAACAACTAATTCATATTCTAATTTTTGACAATTTTACCGAATAATTTGGTTTGATATACATCATCTTTTAATAAAAAGCTTAAATTTGCAAAAAATTAGAAATCAAAAATCGAAATAATGGCAGAAACAATGATTGGGACACTTCCCTATAAAGTACAAGATATAAATCTTGCAGATTTTGGACGAAAAGAAATTAAACTTGCTGAAACCGAAATGCCAGGTTTAATGGCATTAAGAAGAAAATATGGTAAAGAAAAACCTTTAAAAGGTGCAAAAATAACTGGTTCGTTGCACATGACTATTCAAACAGCTGTTTTAATTGAAACATTGGTTGAATTAGGTGCTGATGTGCGTTGGGCAAGCTGTAATATTTATTCTACACAGGATCATGCAGCTGCTGCAATCGCTAAAGCCGGTGTTCCTGTATTTGCATGGAAAGGCGAAACACTTTCAGAATATTGGTGGTGTACCGAAATGGCCTTACTTTGGCCAGATGGTAGCGGTCCTGATTTAATTGTTGACGATGGTGGGGATGCCACAATGATGGTTCACCTTGGTGTTAAAGCCGAAAAAGATGCCTCTGTTTTAAATAAATCAGGTATGGCAGAAGATGAAACTGAGCTTTATAAAATTGTTAAAGCTTCACTTTCAGTTGCACCTCAAAGATGGACTAAAATAGTTAAAAAAATTAAAGGTGTTTCTGAAGAAACTACTACAGGTGTTCACCGTTTATACCAAATGCTTGAAAAAGGTGAATTGTTGTTCCCTGCTATTAATGTAAACGATTCTGTAACAAAATCAAAATTCGATAACCTATATGGATGTCGCGAATCTTTGGCCGATGGTATCAAACGTGCTACTGACATTATGATTGCCGGGAAAGTGGTTGTAGTTGCCGGTTATGGTGATGTTGGAAAAGGTTGTGCTCATTCAATGAAAACCTATGGTGCAAGAGTAATTGTAACCGAAATTGACCCAATTTGTGCACTTCAGGCTGCAATGGAAGGATTTGAAGTTACAACCATGGAAGAAGGCGTAAAAGAAGGTAATATTTTTGTTACAACTACCGGAAACAAAGACATTATCACCATCGAACATCTTTCAAAAATGAAAAATGAAGCCATTGTTTGTAACATTGGCCATTTCGATAACGAAATTCAAGTTGAAAAACTTGCCAATTTCAAAGGAATTGTAAAAGTGAATATAAAACCACAGGTTGATTTATATAAATTCCCTGATGGTCACTCAATTATCCTGCTTTCTGAAGGACGTTTGGTCAATCTGGGAAATGCAACTGGTCATCCTTCATTTGTAATGAGTAATTCATTTACAAATCAAACACTTGCCCAATTGGATTTGTGGAAAAATACTTATCCTGTAAGTGTTATCCGTCTGCCTAAATATCTTGATGAGGAAGTTGCACGTTTACACCTTGAACATATTGGCGTTGTATTGACAAAACTTACTCCAGATCAGGCAAAATATCTTGGAATTCCTGCTGAAGGTCCATACAAACCAGATCATTACAGGTATTAATAAAAAGGTTGGAATCCAGCGTTTAGAGTGCCTAAAGTTGACGGTTCCTAACCAATAAATTTCATTAAAAAGCTGTCGCATGGGCAGCTTTTTTATTTTAAAGAGAATGGAAAAGAACAGAAAATCAATTTATACCGAAAAACTTGCCCAGTTTTTAAAAGAGCATGAAAAAGAAGTCAAACAAAATAGAATGGTTTCATTTGCAAGGCTCATTCTATTTTTGATTGCTATCGGCCTAATTATCTATTTCTGGTCTTCGGGTATTTATATAATTCTAACAATAATCGGAGTAACGCTCATTCCTTTTTTATTGTTCATTAAACTCAATGTAAAATTAGCAGCAAGAATAAGGCATTTGAAAGAATTAATCACTATAAATCGTAATGAACTTGAAGGTATTAATGGTAATTTTTCTGTATTCCATTCGGGCAATGAGTTTGTAAATCCAGATCATCCATACAGTTACGATTTGGATATTTTTGGACAAGAATCAATATATCAGGCGGTTAATAGAACAAGTACGGCAGGAGGTGCAATTTCTTTAGCCGAAGCATTTAAAAAACCTCTGCTGGATAATCAAAAAATAATTGAAAGACAAGATGCCATTAAAGAATTAGCCGAAAAATTGGATTGGCGACAGAATTTTCAAGCTACAGGAAATGTAGTTTTGGAAAATGAAACTGATAATTCTTCAAATTCAGGCTGGTTTCAGGCAAGAAAGCTTAATTATTCAAATGATATTGGATTTCATCAGGAAATATTAAACTGGCTTTCGGAACCTTTCTTTTTTATCAATAAGTTGATTCTTAAATATTTATTAATTCTGCTTCCAATAATATCCATAATTCTACTGGGTTTATTGACTGCCGGTTTATTTCCCTTTATGGGTTTTGTGCTTTTCGGATTTGTTCTGCTCTTTATTGTCGGAATGTTTGTAAAAAAGGTCAACGAAATTCATACGCAAATAGGCCGAAAAGTGGAAATTCTCAAAAAGTATGAATCAATGCTGGTATTGATTGAAAAGCAGGATTTTAATTGTAGCTACTTAAGCCAGCAAAAATCAACATTAAACAAACGAACTATATTGGCTAGTCAGGAACTTAAAAGCCTGAAAAAATTGGCACGACATCTCGATAACCGGATGAATATTCTATTTGCTTTTTTTGCCAATGCATATTTTTTGTGGGATTTACAAATTGTTTTCTGCTTGGAAAAATGGCGTAAACAAAATATGCAAAATCTTCAACAATGGCTAAATGTAGTTTACGAATTCGATTTTCTCTCAAGCCTTGCTGGATTTACCTATAACCATCCCGATTATTGCACTCCGGAAATAAAAAATGGTGATTTTTATCTTGAAATGGAAGCAGGCGGACACCCGTTAATAAAAGAATTAGTGCGTGTTAACAATGATTTGATAATTAATGGTCACAGTCAATTGTTAGTGGTTACCGGTGCCAACATGGCAGGTAAAAGTACTTTTCTAAGAACCATGGGGGTTAATATGATTTTGGCCTTGGCAGGAAGTGTTGTTTGCGCCAATAAATTTATTATAAGTCCAATCCACTTGCATACCAGTGTGCGAACAAGCGATTCTGTACAGAAAAGTGAATCCTATTTTTTTGCGGAACTCAAGCGATTAAAATCTATTATTGACCGGATGCAGGCTGGCGAAAGGCTTTTTGTAATTATTGATGAAATGCTTAAAGGTACCAATTCAAAAGACAAACATCATGGTTCTGAAGCGTTAATAGAACAATTAATTCGGCTCAAAGCATCAGGGCTTATCGCTACACATGATATTGGTCTGGGCAGCCTGGCTGAAAAATATCCCGAAAATGTAAAAAATTATCGTTTCGAAGTTGAAATATTAAACGATGAACTCCATTTCGATTATAAACTTAAAACAGGTATCAGTCAAAACTTGAATGCTACTTTTTTGATGAAGAAGATGGGAATTACTGTTTAACTATTTCAAAATTGGAAATTGTCCTGTTAATTCAAAGAAATTCAATAACCATATGTATTGTTGAACTACAAATGTGTAAGGCCAAGCAGATTATTTAAAAAAATCATTATCCCTCCAAATTTACAGGTCACATATGATTTTTAATTTGTTTTTGCAGTAAATAAATGTTTGGGACTTGTCTGAGTTCGATAGAAAATCTATATATTTGTTAAAATTGAAGTATCAGATATCGAGTTATATATCCAGCATAATTTAACCTTTTACCTAATATCCGTTTAATAATATTGATTTATAGTATACGTTTCGATAAATTTTAATTAACTGCTAAATTAAAAAAATTGAAAAACAACAAAAATATACTAATTGCAGGAATCATATTAATGATAATTATAATAACAGGTCATGTTATAATCCATCAGGTTGAAGACCGTCAAAAGCTTGAGCGACAGCAAACTACTATGCAGTTAATTGCAAATACTGCAAACACTCTGGACCAACAATTATCCATGTCACTTTCCGCTACAAAGGCATTGGGAGCATTAATACAGGAATACGGAGATATCCCGGATTTTGATTCTCTTGCAAAACAAATGCTCGAAGTATATGGAGGTTTAGTTCTTTACAGTTGGCGCCTGGTGGTATTATCAAAAAGTGCTATCCCCTTAAAGGAAACGAATCAATTATAGAAGGTAACCTTTTAACAAGCCCAAACCGAAAAACCGAGAGTTTAAAGGCTATCGAATCATCTCAACTTACACTAGCCGGCCCATTTGAACTTAGCCAGGGAGGGGTGGGCACAATTGGAAGATATCCTGTATTTATTTCTGGAAAAGACGGAAAAAAACATTTCTGGGGGTTTACAATTGTTGTCATTGATCTTATAGAATTGCTTGACAAAACAGGAATCTCAAAATTGGATCAGTCCGGATATGACTATTGGCTTTGGAGAATTCATCCAGATACAAAATTACCTGAAATTTTTGCTTCTTCAGTCAAAAAACCAAACCATGATCTGTCGATAGATTTTTCAATTAACGTACCAAATAGCACTTGGACATTATCAGCCATGCCAAAAGCAGGATGGATTAACAAAGGAATAAGCCTGATTTGGCATATTTGTCTTATTCTCATTTCGTTAGTTCTATCAATATTTGTGTATTTATTATTGCAACGTACTGCTTTACTGAAAGATAGAACTGAAAATTTAAAGCGTAGCAAACAAGAACTCATTGAAGCAAATGCAACAAAAGACAAATTTTTTTCAATAATAGCACATGATCTTAGAAGCCCAGTTGGTTCACTTTTATCAATAAGTCAGTTATTGTCCGATAATTATCAGGATCTTGACGAAAAAGAACGAATGAATCTTATTTCTTTTATCAAACTAGGTTCTAATCAAACATTAACTCTATTAGATAATTTGCTGTTATGGGCTAGAAGTCAAAGTGGTAACATAGAATGGAAACCTGCAAAATTCGATATCAATGATACCATCAATAATGTGGTAATATTATTTGAAAATGCAGCATCCAATAAGCAGCAGCAGATAATTGTTGAAACAAAAGGGGTGCTTCAGGTTTTTGCAGACAAAGACATGATCACTACTGTTTTACGAAATCTGGTTTCAAATGCGATTAAATTTTCACCTATTAATAGACGCATAGTTATTTGCACTTCGGAATCAAACAAATCAACTTGTGAAATAAAAGTTAAGGATTATGGAATAGGAATCCCTCCTGAAAAATTAACTGAGCTATTTCAATTAGACAATAACCAATCTACCAAAGGTACCAATAATGAGTCAGGCACAGGCCTTGGACTCCTGCTTTGCAAAGAATTTATTGAGTTAAATAATGGAAAGATTATGGCCGAGAGTGTTTTGAATGAGGGTTCAAGCTTTTTTATTACAATACCTTTGGCTTCAGCAGAAATGCAATAATTTATTTGAGTAATTAAAAAGCAGGATGTCAACATTACACATCCCGCCAATCAATAATTTGATACATTAAAAGACAGGTTATAAGCCTTTGGTTTATATTTTAACTCTTCCCGCTTTGTAAAAACTCTTTTTATAATATTCCTGATTTAGATCATCTACTGTAACCCCGCTCTTTGTAGCAGCATGAATAAATTTATTATCTGCAATATAAATGCCTACATGCGAAATCTTTTTACCGCTTATTTTGAAAAATAATATATCGCCAGTTTTCATTTTATTTTTGCTAATGAATTTTACGTCTTTCACCATATCATATGATGAACGTTGTAATTTTTTTCCGTATACCTCGTTATAAACTGAACCTACAAAACCAGAACAATCTGTCCCATGCTTTGACTGACATGCATATTTATAAGGAGTCCCTTTCCATTCGGCCATTGATTTTATGAGTTCTTTGTTTTCATTGCCCTTGAGGTTTACTCCAAGTTTTTGAGAGTACACAGCGTAGAAATCAATATTGGCTAATTTATTCGAAGTTCCACAAGATTCAAGTATTATAGAACCTGCAACAATCAATAAAAAATTAAATACTAATCTGCTTTTCATTTCAATCCATTTAAAGTAAATAATTGATGTAAATTTATCAACTATACTTTACTTTTGCAAATTATTTCTTCATTTAACAGAAAAAATTATTCTATCTATGTGAAAATCAAACGGATCTGCAATTTAAAAGAATCCTAAACAGTATCTTCCTTTCGATACAAAATGTAATTTCTCCATTTTTCAATCGTATCAGCCATATCTTTAGGAAGTTCTGAATCGAAAAACATTTTTTCACCAGTTTTGGGGTGTATAAATTCAAGAGACTTGGCATGTAAGGCCTGCCGTGGTAACATGATAAAACAATTTTGAACAAATTGTTTGTATTTGGTAAATGTGGTACCTTTTAGTATCTGATCGCCACCATATTCTTCGTCATTAAACAAAGGATGCCTTATGGAGCTCATATGCACCCTGATTTGGTGCGTCCTGCCTGTTTCAAGCTTACATTCTATAAGGCTCACATAATCAAAAGTCTCTAATACTTTATAGTGTGTCACGGCATGTTTACCAAATTCGCCTTCGGGAAAAACATGCATTATTTTTCTATTCTTCAGGTTTCGCCCTATGTGCCCGGTTATTGTGCCTTCTTTCTCATCAAAACTTCCCCAAACCAGCGCAATATATCTACGATTGATGGTTCTATCGAAAAACTGCTTTGAAAGATGTGTTTTGGCGTGTTCAGTTTTAGCAATCAGAAGAATTCCTGATGTATTCTTGTCAATCCTGTGCACAAGTCCCGGACGTGGATCATTTTCAGAAAAAATAGGCAGGTTTTTTAAGTGATAAGCCAACGCATTGACCAATGTTCCTGAATAATGTCCATAACTTGGATGAACAACCATTCCTGGCTTTTTATTTATTATCATCAGTTCATCGTCTTCATAAACGATATCAAGCGGAATATCTTCGGCAATTATCTCAATTTCCCTTGGGGGATAATCAAAAACGATGGTCACAACATCTTCAGGCCTGACCTTATAATTTGATTTTACTGGCTTTTCATTTACAAGAATATTACCTTCTTCTGCTGCTTCCTGTATTTTATTCCTCGAAATATTCTCTAGCTTGTTAGAAAGCCATCTGTCAATTCTCATTGCTGACTGACCTTTATCAACCACATACTTATAATGCTCAAACAAAGGGCTTTCGTCCTCAAGTATTTCTTCTATCATTTATATATTATTATTTCTACGATTATTTAATTTTAATCAGCTTGCAGGAATAGTTCAGCGATTTTTTCTTATCCGTCAGCCGGATAATATATACACCTTCGTTCAGCCCAGAAAGGTTTATGGATGAATTATTATCCTGTATTGATTGGTGTACTAGACTTCCCGTTAAATTGCAAATTGAGACCGTAACTTTTGAGTAGTCAAAATTATTTTCAAGGTAAATGGTTATATTATCATTTGCAGGATTTGGATAAATTTGAACAATTGGGATTGGCTTTTCAATTTCAGGGCCAATATCTGTGGTGAGAAATTTTCCAAAAAAAGGCCTAATCATCAGAGCGCCTTCATACTTAGAATTTGCCCACGAACCATTAATATTGTAGAAGATTTTGTCGTTGCGTTTGCGGTTTAAATCAAGGCCTACATTTAATAAATCTGAAGTAGTTTGCTGCCAGCCCACATAAAATACACGGTTTAGCACCAAGGTAGTATCATCAATATAATAGGTATGAAATTTATTTAATCCACCATCATATTCCGGTCTGATACCTTGACGATGATAGATAATCTGACCAGGCTTTCCGGCATTATCGTCCCAAATAGTCAGATAAAAATATTTTTGGCTTTTGTCGTTCAATGTTTTGTTAAAGTACATTTGAATGGCCTTTAATGTGTCTTGTTTTTTGCAATCAAATTTATAGGCCAACAATGCATTTTGAGTTCCTTCGCCAATCAATCCATAGCCAGCTTCTGCCGAGCCGTCATCGTAGGAATAATAATCGTAGAATTTTTGGGTATAAATTACTTTGTTGTTATGAATTGGATCGTATGTGTCAGTTTCAATAAGAGAACAAATGGAAAAGCTTGCTGAATCAATTGAATTGGTTAAAAAAAGATTGGAGTTGTCAAAAGCTGGGTCAATAATTGAATCACGAAGTGGTTCTAAATCTTTTGCCCCACCTAATAATGTGTCATTTAAGCTGTTGCCGCTATTTTCACGAAAAACCCAATAAATGAGTTTAACTAATCTCGTTTGATTATAATTATTCCGCAAAACAGAACTAACATTGGTTTTCAATTCAGCTTTTCGATCAATTAAAAAATGCTGCCAGGGCATGGATTCATAATTCTTAAGCAGTGATGCCATAGGATAAACAAAAGCAATATCATTATAAATGGTGTCATTTGGTGTTCTGCCTTTGTCTAATTTTACATAATCGATATTCCATTGATCCACATTTCCAACTTCGCTTGGTTGTTTGTCACTGGACAAACTAGCTATATTCCGAAACCTGAATTTGAATCCTTTTTTTAAATATTTCTCAGGCCACACCTGAATAATTTGCTGCTGAAAATTGGTAAGCAGACTTCCTTCCTTTTTCCAAACTGTGTTCCAAACAGAATCTACAGGAGCATAAAATTCGAGAATCAACGAATCGCCTGTTTCAGGAAAATCACCAATTCCCTGCGGTTGATAAAAAAAACTAAGATATATGGACTGATCTCCTGGATAATTTAGATTTATTGGATTTGAAGTCAGATTATCTGCTTTAAAATAATTTCCATAACCGGCAGCAGCATAAAATTCACCTTTCCAATCGATAGCATCCAAGGTAGCAACGCCAACCGAAGGAGGGTCAATTGCGTAACTTCCATTTACAAAGGCATCTTTGTCTGACCATAAATTTGGGTCAGGATAAATATTTGAAGTTGAAAAATCATCCCAAAAAGGCAATTCCAATGTATCAACCGAAGTGGTTGTTTTAAGATATTTTTGTTCCTGATAGCGTTTTTGTACAATAGGATTTCCATTTAATTGCATCAAAACCTCCTGGGCATTAAGGTTTATAGTAAAAAGGAGAAGAAGCCCTAAAATAGTTTTCAGGTATAATGATCTTTTGTCTTTCATACTCCTATCAAACAGAAGCTTGAACAAAATTATTGTCCATCTTCGTTTTTAATTAAATCAATTTTGTCACTATCAAGTGTGAGCCATATTTCAATACTTGAACCCATTGTAGATTGTGCGTTTTTTGAAGGGCTTTGTTTCCACACAATTGCAGTAATACTATCTTCAGTTGTGATAACGGTTTCGTCAAAATTCATTGCTCCGATATTTAAAGATTTATCCGTAGCTTTCTGATAGGCTTCACCTCTATTGAATCCCAATAAATTGGGCACCTGGGTAATCTGTCCTGAAGCCCCTCTTCCAAGCTCTAAATCAATACTGGAGTTTTTTTCTATGGAAGTTCCAGGTGCGATGGGTTTGCCATTAAAAAATTGCCGAAGAACATTATTCGTCGCAATATCAGGCACATATCTAAGATTTCCGATCTTTAGTCCGAATGATTCAATATCAGCTTTTGCCTGAATTAATGAAACTCCCGTAAAATCCGGCATGGAAATCTTTTCTGGGTTAAAAGTTTTCAAAACCACATGAATGTTTCGACCTTCTTTTACTTTAAAATTTGGAGGAGGGGTTTGACTAATTATTGAGCCTTTTTTGCCTGGAGCATTGTAAACTGAATCAATAATTTTAAGTTCAAGATTTTTATCACTCGCCAATTCCATCGCATCTTTTAGTGACATCCCTGTAAAATCAGGTACTGAGAGACCTTCACCATGATGCGTGATTACGCCAAGTGAATGAAAGATGATCATCATTAACGAAAAAAATGCCAAAAGGGAAATGCTAAGATGCATTAGAAATGTTTTGGTAGTCAAAAAGCTACCAAAAGCTTTAAAGTTATTCGAAAACTTGCTTTCACTATTTTCGCTCATTGTTATCATTTTATTTATTTCAGATTTTCAAAAATGCGGTAGCAAAGATAAAATTATCTTTGGAAACTAGCTAATTTGCAAGGTGTAAAACCCGATTTGAAATAAAATTTAAACCATTGGCTTATAGTGTAATGCAAAATATTACTTGTCAGGCTTTTTTTGCCCTAGATATATTTTATCAATAATAACCAACTTACTTTATTTTTAGCCTGACAAGTTTGCTTAACTCAACCATTAAAAGATATGAGATGGTGCATTATTGATCGAACATGGATTTTTCAAAAAAAAAATCAATAACCTAGTTCTCCCATTTCTTGCAAATCCCCAGTTTAAAACTATCATGTTTAATGCCTTTTCAAATTGATCAATTTTGCTCAATTTGTTCTGGTTGAGAATAATCCCTAATAACGTTATAAAGTGTGCCCCGCTCAATTGGTATACGGTTAACTTCCATAATTAAATCTGCAAGTTCGTTTATACTCATTGTTGGTGATTTATCTTCAACTCCAGCCATAGAGTAAATTTTAGTACTATCGTCAATTGTTCCATCAACATCATCTACGCCAAACGAGAGCGATAATTGGGTGGTTTGTTTGCCAATCATTGGCCAATAAGCTTTTAGATGGTCAAAATTGTCAAGAAATAACCTGGAAACCGCATAATTTTTAAGGTCTTCGATTGTTGTGACTTCGCCAATGTGCGAAAGTTTATTATTCTCCTTTCTGAACTTTAAAGGAATATAGGTATTAAACATCCCTGTTTCATCTTGCAATTCTCTCAATCGTCGCATGTGGTCAATACGATGTTTATATTTTTCTATATGCCCATATAGAATAGTAGCATTGGACGGAATTCCTGCCAAATGAGCTTCACGATGAATATTGAGCCACATATCTGCACTTGATTTTTCGTCACAGACCTGGCTTCTTATTTCCTGATCAAAGATTTCGGCACCTCCACCTGGAATTGAATCCAAACCATACTCTTTTAGCATCATAAGGCCTTCTTTAATAGAAACATGTGCCTTTTTTATCATAAAATCAAGTTCAATAGCGGTAAATGCTTTTACGTGTATCGAAGGTATGATTTTTTTAATTTGTGTTATCATGTTTCCATAATAATGAAGGTCCCTTCGGGGATGAACTCCTCCAACAATATGAACTTCAGTTACATTTTTGTCTTTATAGGAGCTGACTTTTCCCAAAATCTGATCTAGGGAATATTCCCAGGCATCTTCATCTCCTGTTTTACGAACGTAAGAGCAAAATTTACAATTATAAATGCAAATATTTGTGGGTTCAATATGAAAATTGCGGTTGAAATAGGTTTTATCACCATGTTTTCGCTCACGCACCAAATTTGCTAACGCTCCAAGAAGGCCCAGTTCTCCTTTTTCAAATAAAAGCAAACCTTCTTCATCTGAAATTCGTTTTCCTTCAATAATTTTTTCAGCAATTTTCTGAAGGCCGTTGCCCAAATTGTTTTTTAAAACAAGTTCTATATTAGAGTACATAATACGTTTTTAATTTGATGCAAATATAGAAATTAAAAAAAACCAATGTGAACTAATTATTTGATATCCTATTTAGAAAAGCCCAAAGATTTTACTAATTGGAAGAGTTTCCAGGCTGAAATTTATTCAATGTTGCAAAAAGGATATTTATTGTGAAGTTCTAGGCTTAGTATTCCAAAACCATGAAGTGTTCGAATTAGAAGGAGTAAATCGCTGAAGTTATAATAATTGCATTAAACGCAATTAATTGAATCTTAACTTTATGCAAAAACGAAAACCCTTCTTAAAAATAAGAAGGGCCCATTATAGTAAAGCCTTAATTAATATTATGCTTTGTGGCGTGCTTCGTCTGAAACAGTCAGTTTTTTTCTTCCTTTTGCTCTACGGGAAGCCAGAACTCTACGGCCATTAGCTGTAGCCATTCTTTCCCTGAAACCATGTTTGTTTCTTCTTTTTCTGTTCGATGGTTGAAATGTCCTTTTCATCACTTAATATTTAAGATTCTCATTTTCGGACTGCAAAATTAATATAATTTTCTATTAATCAAAATACTTTTATGGATTAAAATAATCTGGCGTAAAATCAAATCCATTTTGAAGATTTCATTGTATTTATAATTATATAGTTAGCCTTTATGTTTTTACAGTATTCTAATTCCATTCAAATGGTTCAATTTCATTATTCAAGTTCCTGATAATTGTCTTCAAAAAATAAAAATAAAATGCTGATTATATGAAACTAACTTTGGTAAACCGGATAATGAATCACATATTTGGTTTCGAAAAAATCTTCTTTAAAAAAATCTTGAATTGGATATAATGTCAATTCTTTTTCAAACCCTTTCAGTTCTTCAGATAAATCGCCTCCTTTTAAGTAAATAATTCCATTTTGTATACTATTTTTATTCACTGCACTAATTTTTCCTGCTGAAAGTTTCACAAATTGAGGAAATGCTGTTACTGCCCTGCTAATTATGAAATCAAATTTACCTTTCAGTTCATTACTGTGCAAATGCTGGGTTGCAACATTTTTTAGATCCAGACTTTCTACAATAGAAGCCACAACCTTTATTTTTTTTCGAATTGAATCTATCAATAAAAAATTAACTTCAGGAAATAAAATGGCAAGGGGAATTCCTGGAAAACCACCTCCTGTGCCAATATCAACAATATCTGTGCCTGGCCGAAAATTGATAATTTTGGCAATTGCCAATGAATGCAAAATATGTCGTTCGTATAAGCTACTAATATCCTTACGAGAAATGACATTAATTTTATCGTTCCAACTGACGTATAAATCCTCAAGCCTTGAGAAATTCTCCATCTGTTTAACTGAAAGTGTTTGAAAATATTTTTTTATTAGTTCCAATATAAATGTAGTTTAACTAGAAATTGAAATCTCCTTTTTTGATGGTAGTCAATAGTAACTCTTTTGATCGGAAAAGCCTCGCTTTTACAGTTCCAAGCGGTATATTCAATTCCTCAGCTATTTCAACATATGAGAGGCTGTAAAAGTATTTAAGCTTTAAAATTTCTTGATAATCTGGGTGAAGTTTTTTGATAAAATCTTGTAAAACAATTTCCTTTTGTTCATTAATCATTCTTTCTTCTGGATCCATTATTTCATCATGAAATAAAGTTTCAGTCATATTGCTTTCATTTTCAAGACTTTCATCTATTGAAAGCATTTTGTACTTATTCTGTCTACGTAAAAAATCGATGCAATGGTTACTTGCAATTTTAAATAACCAGGTACTAAATGCATATTTTGGAGTATAATTATTGAGCATTTTAAAAGCTTTTCCAAAAACTTCGATGGTTAAATCTTCAGCATCATCAACATTTTGAACCATCCTCTTCATCATAAAAAATAAAGGATCCCGATAGATACCCATCAACTTAGTATAAGCTTGCTGGGCGCCTCCTAATGCTTCTGTTACAAGATTATAATCGCGCTGTGCTTTGTCTGAAAGATCAGAAATAGGATTCATTTTTTTCTTTTCTGAAGTTTGATATTACTCAAATGAACCATAAAATTAATGATTGGAATAATAAAATCAAATATTATACCTAAATAAAATATTCCACTTTCTTTCAACCTTTTAGAGGCAAAATAAAATATGATCAATTGTATTAAATACCTAATGAAAAATCCAATAATTAGAATTATTATAATATTGGGAAAAAACATCCCAGCAATGAATGATATAAATAGCAATATTCTGCTAATGATTTCAAAACCAAGCACAACTTTATGCTTAAAACGGTAATATTTCCCGGTTGTTAAGTGTCGCTTTTTTTGATAAAGCCAGGATTTAAAATCTTTTTCAGGAACACTGGAAGTAAATGAATCCGGATCAAGTTTGATTCGAACATTCTTACTTGTTGCGTTGTCATTTACAAATAGGTCATCATCGCCTGAAGCAAGGTGGAGATGTCTGAAAAATCCTTTATTATTGAAAAAAATAGCTTTTCGATAAGCAAGGTTCCTGCCCACCCCCATATAAGGCAATTTTGCCATTGCAAACGTAAAATATTGAAGGGCAATAAATAAAGTGTCGAATCTTATCATTTTATTCAAAAATCCTTTATTACCCATATATCCGCCATAACCGAGCACGAAATCTGCATTCTCTTCAAATTTCTCTTGCATTTTTGAAATCCAATTTTTCGAAAAGGTTTGGCAATCTGCATCAATAAGCAACACCCAATCATTTTTTGCAGCTTTAAGACCGATTGATACTGCCAGTTTTTTGCTATGTTTCAATTTTCCTGTTGAAGGGATTGTAGTAACATATAATTTTGAGTATTCACTTTTATATATTTTCAAAATATCTTCGGTATCGTCGTTTGAGCCATCATTCACAACAATTACCTCATAATTCGGATAATCTTGGGTTAAAATGCCAGGTAAAAACTCTTTTAAATATTTGCCTTCATTTTTAGCACATATAATAACAGAAACAGGGAATTGTTCTTTTATTATGGTCGGCTTTTCTTTATAAAACCTGATTCTTAAATAAAAAAACAAATAATAAAATAATTGAATTAAAAAAGCAACAGTGAATGCAATTAGGATACTTATTTCAAAAATATTTAAATTCAATAAATAACTCATAATCAAAGATATATTATTTATTTCAGTGAAAAGGGAAATAAAATTACAGGTGCCAAATTTAAGCAAATTAATTAGTTTTAGCAGAATTATTTAATCCCAAATGCAAATGTTTCAAATCAGAACTTTCAAAAAGTTTCAAAAAGATAGTTTTTACTTTATAAAAATTATAAAATGTCGGTAAAATGCATTGTTTTAACTCAATTTATACTTTTAAATCAATTAGGTTCAAAATATAATAGCTACTTTCGCACGAGTAAAATAAATCAACAAAGCTTTATTTATTTTACTGTTTTAAAGAATTATTGGAAGCATAAATAGGATAAATGAAGTTTGAAATAGAAAAACGCGATAAAGCAACATTGGCAAGAACCGGTATAATTTCTACTGACAGGGGAAAAATACTTACCCCTATTTTTATGCCGGTTGGGACTGTTGGATCTGTAAAGGGAATTCATCAAACAGAGCTAATGGATGATGTTAATGCACAAATCATTCTTGGAAATACTTACCATTTATATTTAAGGCCCGGAATGGATGTTTTAAAACAGGCAGGCGGCTTACATAAATTTATGAACTGGCACAGGCCTATTTTAACCGACAGTGGTGGTTTTCAGGTATATTCCCTTTCTGCACAAAGAAAACTTTCAGATAAAGGCGCATCGTTCCGTTCTCATATAGATGGCTCAAAACACCTTTTTAGTCCAGAAAGTGTTGTTGATATTCAAAGAACAATTGGATCGGATATTATGATGGCTTTTGATGAATGTACACCTTATCCTTGTGATTACAACTACGCAGACAAATCGCTGGATCTCACTCATCTTTGGCTCGACAGGGGAATTAATCATTTTAGGAATACCGAAGATTTGTATGGTTTTTCTCAAGCATTTTTCCCAATCGTGCAAGGAAGTGTATATAAAGATTTAAGAATAAAATCAGCCGAAATAATTTCTGCTTATGGTGCTGAAGGCAATGCAATTGGTGGATTATCAGTTGGTGAACCTGTCGAAGACATGTATGCTATGCTTGAAGTCGTTAATTCTATTCTTCCGGATGATAAACCCCGCTACCTGATGGGAGTTGGCACTCCGGCGAATATCCTGGAAGGAATAGCTCTTGGTGTTGATATGTTCGATTGTGTAATGCCAACGCGAAATGGCCGAAATGGAATGTTATTTACCCGGAATGGAATTATCAATATAAAAAACGAAAAATGGAAAAACGATTTTTCACCCATTGAAGAAAATGGTTCTTCATTTGTTGATATGCAATATTCAAAAGCCTACCTTAGACATTTAGTAGCCGCAAATGAAAGATTGGCCGCACAAATTGCAAGTTTGCATAATCTTGCGTTTTATCTTTGGCTTGTTGGCGAAGCCCGAAACAAAATTGAAATCGGAGAGTTTTATAGCTGGAAACAAACTATGGTTAAATTATTAATGGAAAGGTTGTAAAATCAAGGAAACAAATAATTCAAAATATAAAATGAATATTTAAGTTTAATAAATATGATCAACAAGATATTTAGGCATTTAGGATTAAAAACTATTGATATTTATATAATTAGAAAATTCCTCGGAACTTTCTTTTTTTCCATTGCATTAATTCTTGCCATTGTAATTGTATTTGATTTGGCTGAAAAAATGGAAGATTTCATGGAAAAACACGTTCCATGGAGCGAAATTATACTTACCTATTATTTTAATTTCTTACCCTATTTTGCTAATTTTTTCTCTCCCCTATTTATTTTTATATCTGTTATATTTTTTACATCCAAATTAACAAACAATTCCGAAATAGTAGCTATTTTAAGCAGTGGTGTCAGTTATCCGCGTTTAATGCGGCCTTATTTCATATCTGCATTGTTTTTGGCAATATTTTCATTTGTATTAACCGGTTATGTGATACCTCCGGCAAATAAAAAACGAATAGATTTTGAATTGAAATATATTGATGAAGCACAAGGATTCTTAAAGCGTAATGTTCATAGGCAATTAGCTCCTGGCCAATTTGCTTATATCGAAAGCTATGATGTGAACAGAGATGTTGGATACCGATTTTCATTAGAAAAATTTGAAAACGATGAACTGGTATCAAAATTAATGTCAGAAAGGGTGCAATGGGATTCAATTGCTCTTAAATGGAGAATTGATAACTATTATCTCAGAAAATATAAAGCAGGAAGTATTCAGGAAATTAAAAAAGGCTTAAAATTAGATACAGTTATCAATTTGCATCCCCAAGATTTTAAAATGGTATTAAAATCGATTGAAACATTGAATTCTAATGAATTAAATACCTTTATTGAAGAGCAGCAAATGAGAGGCGATGATAATCTAGAAGCATACAAGGTTGAGAGGTATAGGAGGTTTGCTTTTCCGTTTTCAACTTTTATTTTAACACTTATTGGTGTAAGTTTGTCAACAAAAAAGAAGAGGGGCGGTACTGGGTTGAATATTGCTGCAGGAATTGCCCTTAGCTTTATCTATATTTTATTTATGCAGATATTTACAGAACTGGCCAAAGCAAATTCATTGCCTTCCCTTTTAGCATTGTGGATGCCTAACTTAATCTTTTTTGTCATTGGATTTATTTTATATTTAATGGCTCCTAAATAAAGTGCAATAAAATTTCCTTCAAATTTATAGATTTAATTTATAGATACTTGCATTGTTTTATAATTACAAATTATCATCATATTTTTACTTAGAAAACAATGCTTGAATAGAAAAATAGAAAAATGTGAATGAAAATCTCATTATTTCTAATTAATTAAATTTATTTTTGTGATAAATAGTAAAATTCAAAGTCTTAGCGGTAATATACGATGATCGAAAATAATTCAGAAATCAAAGAGAACAAAAAACCCTTAAATTTTATCGAAAGTTTTATTGAACAAGATATTAGAGAGGGTAAAAATGAAGGAAAAATCCATACCCGTTTTCCTCCGGAGCCCAATGGATATTTGCATATTGGACATGCCAAGTCAATTTGTCTTAATTTTGGGATAGCCGAAAATTATAATGGTTCATGCAATTTAAGGTTTGATGATACCAATCCGGTAAAAGAAGATATAGAATATGTAGATTCAATAATGGAGGATGTTCAATGGCTTGGATTTAAATGGGCAGCTGAACCGCATTATGCCTCAGATTATTTCGAACAATTATTTGAATTTGCAATTAAACTGATTCACTCGGGCAAAGCCTATGTTTGTGAACAAAATGCTGAGCAAATCAAAGAATACAAAGGCACTCCAACAGAACCAGGCAAAGAGAGCCCATGGAGAAATAGGAGCATTGATGAAAACCTCGATTTATTTCAGAGGATGAGAAAAGGTGAATTTGAAGAAGGAAAATATCTTTTAAGAGCCAAAATCGATATGACCTCTCCAAACATGCACATGCGCGACCCAATTCTGTATCGTATTAAATATGCAGATCATCACAGAACAGGCAGCAAATGGTGTATATACCCCATGTATGATTTCACTCATGGACAATCCGATTTTTTTGAAGGAATAACCCATTCACTCTGCACACTTGAATTTGAAGTGCATCGCCCACTTTATAACTGGTTTCTTGATCAATTAACCAACCAGAGCTATAGGCCAAGACAAATCGAATTTGCCCGGTTGAACCTGACCTACACAGTTATGAGCAAACGTAAACTTTTACAGCTTGTTCAGGAAAAAAGAGTTAGCGGTTGGGATGATCCACGTATGCCAACAATATGTGGCTTACGCAGGCGTGGCTATACTCCAGAAGCAATTCGTAATTTTGCCGATAGAATTGGAGTAAGCAAACATGATGGATTCATAGATGTAGCTTTACTTGAACACAGTATTAGAGAAGATTTGAACAAAAAAGCAATCCGGGTAATGGGTGTGTTAGATCCCGTAAAGGTAATCATAACCAACTATCCCGAAGGTAAAGAAGAGTTTTTGGAAGCGACAAACAATCCCGAAGATGAAAGTATGGGAAAAAGAGAAGTACCATTTTCTCGAGAATTATATCTTGAACAAGAAGATTTTATGGAAATCCCATCCAAAGGATATTTTCGTTTATCTCCGGGTACAGAAGTAAGATTACGTTACGCTTATTTTATCAAGTGCAATGAAGTTATTAAGAACAAGGATGGAAATATATTGGAAATCCATTGTTCTTATGATCCTGATTCAAAAGGAGGAAAAGCTCCTGACGGACGAAAAGTAAAAGCAACCTTACATTGGGTGTCGGCCAAACATGCTATTAATGCAGAAGTTAGACTCTATGACCGCCTTTTTAATGTAGAAGATCCTGATGGAGATAAAGAAGGCCGTGACTTTAAAGAGTTTTTAAATGTCGAATCGCTTCAGGTTCTGACCAATGCAAAGCTTGAACCTTTCATCTTAAATGCGAAGGCTGGTGATAAATTCCAATTTGAGAGAAAAGGTTATTTCTGTGTCGATAAAGATACAATGCCAGTAAAACCTGTATTTAATCGCACAGTTACTTTAAAAGACAGTTGGGAAAAACAGAAAGGAAAATAAAAATTTGAAAAATATTTAACACAAACAAAACTTTCAATTAACCAATAATAAAACGAAAAACCAGAACTATTGTATTCTGGTTTTCGTTTTATTACATTTATGAATTTATCATTTCAGTTGTATTCTCTTTTTTTACTTCGAGAGGTTCTTTGCCAGCATGTTTAAAAAACTTTCGGTGAAAGATTAATATTATTGCTACCCCAATAGTAATAGATGAATCAGCAAGATTAAAAACCGGTCTGAAAAAAGTAAATGATTCATTGGCCCAAATTGGAAACCATCCAGGAAAATGTCCCTCAATAATAGGAAAATAAAACATATCCACTACTTCGCCACGCAAAAATTTACCATAACCACCAGCAGAAGGAAATAACTGAGCTACTTGCCCTACACTATCGTTAAAAATTAAACCATAAAATACACTGTCGAAAATATTCCCGATAGCTCCAGCCAATATTAAAGCAAAACTGATCAAAAGGCCTTTAGGAGCATTTTTCTTGGCAAGGTCGATAAGATACCAGGTAATTCCACCTACAGCAACCATGCGGAAAAGCGTCAATGCAATTTTTCCTGCTTCTCCACCAAATTTGAAACCGAATGCCATTCCGGGATTCTCTGTAAATAATATATAACCCCAACTACCAAAAAGTGGAATGACATCATTTAATTTCAGGTTAGTTTTAATATAAAATTTTAAAGCCTGATCGAGAATTAGCACAATTACAACCAGTATTATTGGTATCCTTAATTTAGAATTCATTCTAATTATTATCTTATTTTAATGTTAAAATCTATTGATTGATTGCTTACTTCTGATTTATTTTTGCTTCAATACTTAAAGTAGCATGTGGTACAGCACGCAATCGCTCTTTTGATATCAATTTTCCGGTTTCCCTACAAATTCCATACGTTTTATTTTCAATACGAATAAGCGCTGATTCAAGATGTTGTATAAACTTTTCCTGACGCTGGGCCAATCTGCCGGACTGCTCTTTTGAATAAACAGAGGCACCCTCTTCCAGTACTTTAAAAGTTGGGGAAGTGTCGGTTGTATCATTATCATCACCATGATTGATGGCATTTTTCAGCATTTCATAATCATGTCGTGCTTTTTCAAGCTTCATTAAAATAAGTTCTTTAAATTCGTCCAACTCCTCGTCTGAATACCTTGTTTTTTCTACCATAACTATATGTCTTAAAAATCGTAACTCAAAATATATTAATAAAATGGATAAACTCCACTACCAATCGTTATCCCTGATTTATTGCTAATTATCGCGTTATTAGCCTTTTTTTTCAATATGGATTTTGGTTTGAATAGTATTGTCTATTTCCACAAATTTAGTGCCTGAATCATCTACAACTGCCGTTATTAAATTTAATTCATCCGCAAGTGTTTGTATTGATATATATTCCTTATGCTTCTGTATTGCATCATTAATTTCTTGATGTTGCTGGATATTTAAAATAATTTTATCTGTCACCTCAAATCCCAGATCTTTTCTTAAATTCTGAATCCGGTTAATAAATTCTCTCGCAATCCCTTCTTGTCTTAACTCTTCAGTTACTGTTACATCCAGTGCAACGGTAATTTTATTATTTGATGCCACTAACCATCCAGGAATGTCTTGCGAGTTTATTTCAACTTCAGAAAGCTCAATTGTAATTATCTGTCCATCCACTGAAAGTTGATAAGTGCCCTCACTTTCTATTTTCCTGATATCATTTTGGTCAAATTTACTGATTGCCTCTGCAACCTGTTTCATCAGTTTACCATATTTTTTACCAAGAACTTTAAAATCGGCTTTGATATTTTTTACTAAAATATCAGAGTCTTCAGTTAGATATTCAATTTCCTTAACGTTAATTTCCGAGAGAATAATATCTTTACCTGCCTCAATTTTTTGCTTATCGGATTCGTTTAATACCGGTATCATAATTTTAGCAAGTGGTTGTCTAACTTTTAGATTCTTTTGCCTGCGCAATCCAAGAACCATTGATGAAATTTGTTGTGCAATTCCCATTCTTTCTTCAAGTGCTTTATCAATTACAGAATCATCAAAACTAGGGAATTGTGAAAGATGCACTGACTCTGATTTATCCCGGTTTGTAACCGCATTTAAATCAAGAAACAACTGATCTGTAAAAAATGGCGCGATTGGAGATGCCAATTTTGCAACAGTTTCAAGACAAGCGTATAAAGTCTGATAAGCAGATATTTTATTCTTTGAGTATTCTCCACCCCAAAAACGTCGACGGTTTAAACGAACATACCAATTGCTCAAATTATCATTTACAAAATCCTGAATTACCCTTCCTGCCTTGGTTGGCAAATAATTTTCATAGCTTTCGTTTACATCTTTTATCAACGTGTTTAAAAGCGAAATAATCCATCGATCAATTTCTGGTCTTTCATGTAATGGAATTTCTGGCTCAGCATAAGCAAATCCATCAACATTGGCATAAAGCGTAAAAAATGAATAGGTATTGTATAGGGTTCCAAAAAATTTCCTTCGCACCTCGTCAACACCCGACATGTCAAATTTCAGGTTATCCCAGGGTTGCGAATTGGTCATCATATACCAACGCAATGGATCTGAACCGAATTCTTCGATTGTTTGAAATGGATCAACAGCGTTTCCCAGCCTTTTTGACATTTTCAATCCTTCCTTGTCCAATACCAAGCCGTTTGAAATGATATTTTTGAATGCAACCGAGTCGAAAAGCATGGTTGAAATGGCATGCAAAGTATAGAACCATCCCCTGGTTTGATCTACTCCTTCTGCAATAAAATCAGCAGGGAAATAAGTCTCGAATTTTTCCTTATTTTCAAACGGATAATGCAATTGTGCATAAGGCATAGCTCCTGAATCGAACCAAACATCAATCAAATCGGATTCGCGATACATTGGTTTTCCTTTTGAAGAAACCAGTACTATCACATCCACATTTGGCTTATGCAAATCGAAAATATTGTAATTTTCTTCTGAAAAATCACCAACTTGAAATTCTCCAAGCGGGTTTTTATCCATAATACCTGCCTTTACAGATTTTTCTGCTTCATTTTTTAATTCTTCAACAGAACCAATACATATTTCTTCAGTTCCATCTTCGGTTCTCCAAATTGGAAGTGGAGTTCCCCAATATCTAGATCTTGAAAGGTTCCAATCTACCAAATTCTCAAGCCAACTTCCAAATCTGCCGGAACCTGTGGATGCAGGTTTCCAGTTGATGGTATTGTTCAATTCCACCATTCTTTCCTTTTTGGCAGTGGTTTTGATAAACCATGAGTCTAAAGGATAGTACAATACTGGTTTATCAGTTCTCCAGCAATGTGGGTATGAGTGCAGATATTTTTCTATTTTAAATGCCTTATTTTCTTTTTTAAGTTTTACAGCAATATCAATGTCAACAGTTGAATCTTCATCAGTAAGTGTTTCATCATAAGCATTTTTCACAAACCTTCCACTAAATTCACCTACTCCGTCGATAAATTTTCCATGTTTATCAACAAGGGTTAGTGAACCGATTCCGTTTTCTTTGCAAACCCTGTAATCGTCAGAACCAAAACTTGGGGCAGTGTGCACAATGCCTGTTCCACCTTCTGTTGTAACAAAATCTCCGGTAATTACCTTAAATGCATCACCGTCCTCAGGTTGTTGATATGGTAATAATTGCTCGTAACTTATTCCTTTTAGCTCTAATCCTAAAAATTCGCCCAAAACCTTATAAGGCAAATGCTTATCGCCTGAATGATAAGATCCTAATTCCAATTCGGCATCTTTTTCAGGAAACAAATTGTGTATAAGATTTTTGGCCATTATCAAACTTACCGGAATTCCCGTGTAAGGATTGAATGTGCGAATAAGTGCATAGTTTATTTTTGCACCCAAGGTCAATGCTGTATTTGACAAAAGTGTCCATGGTGTGGTTGTCCAAGCAAGGAAATAAACATCTACATCACTTAATTTAAATAGCTTTTCGGAAATTTCGTTTCGAACGGCTTTAAATTGAGCAATACATGTTGTATCTTTTACATCCTTATAACAGCCTGGCAAGTTTAGTTCGTGCGAGCTAAGTCCTGTTCCTGCAGCAGGTGAATAAGGCTGAATGGTATATCCTTTGTATAGTAAACCCTTGTTGTAGAATTGTTTTAAAAGCCACCACAGTGACTCAATATATCTATTATCGTAGGTGATATAAGGATCTTTCATGTCGACCCAATACCCCATCTTCTTTGTTATATCTTCCCACAAGTCCGTGTATTTCATTACTTCGGTCTTGCATGCCTCATTATATTCTTTTACAGTAACTTTGTCACCAATATCATCTTTGGTAATGCCAAGCATTTTTTCAACAGCTAATTCAACAGGTAAACCATGGGTATCCCATCCAGCTTTTCTTTCAACATAAAAACCTTTTAGGGTTTTAAACCTGCAAAAAATATCTTTAATGGTTCTAGCCATCACATGGTGAATGCCGGGCTGTCCATTAGCAGACGGAGGACCTTCGTAAAATACAAACGATGGTTTTCCCTTTCTGGTTGTTAAACTTTGCTCAAAAGCATTTATTTTTTCCCAATGCTCAAGAACCTCTATATTTACCAGCGATAAATCAAAATTCTTGTATTCTTTAAATTTTTTACTCATTACTTTACTTTAGCATACTGTTTTTAAAAAGTTTTGCAAATATATGCCAGAGTTTTTGAATTACAAAGATAATCTGTTAATGAAGAATATAATTATGCTGTTTGCAGGTATTTATGAATGAAACGGATATTTTAATTTTATGTAATATCATCAAATAATAATTTGCAAATATCATTGAAGTAACCCAGATTTGACAAAATGATAAGTGAATTTTATGTTGTCGCCAATTAATCATTTGCGATTAAAACCAACATTTGGTCCAATTATCAAAATAATTCTAAAATTATTGTATTCATATGGTTCACTTCATTATTTTTATAAAAATTTAAAAAATAAAAACCATGCAGAAATATCTACTTATTACTTGTTTTATTCTAGGCTCATTATTTCAAGGTGTACATGCGCAAAAATTAAAGTATGGCTATATAAATGCTGATAAAATTTTAAGTGAAATGCCCGAAATTGAATTGGCAAATAAAGAACTTGAAGGATATGTAAAAGAAATTAATGATTATATCAATTCAAAAAATGAGGAGTTTAAGAAAAAACAAACAGACTTTCAGCAAAACGAAAAAACATTCAGTGAACTCATAAAAAAAGATAGAGAAGAAGAATTGAACAAATTAGCAGCAAATATTAAACAGTTTCAAGTTGATGCTCAAAATAACATCAATAAAAAGAAACAAGATTTATATCAATCAGCAATAGCTAAATTAAAAGATGCCATACGTGCAGTTGCTAAAGACAATGGCTATCGTTTTGTAATTGATAACAGCAATGGACAATTACTTTATTCTGAAGATGAAGATAATGTAGAAAATCTTGTGAGAAAAAAATTGGGAATTGTGATTAAATAATTGAATATTAACAATATGCTTAAGTCATTAAATTTTTATACGGTTTATTAATTATGGATAACTTAATATCAAAAAATTTATACTAATTAAATAGCTTTTATCAAAATATACTCCACTTTACTACTAGAAATAGCTTTGCTTATAAACTTGAAGGTAAAAGGGGTTTCTTTTTTTGCTATATTTGAAAATGATACAATTGGACAAGAAGTAAATTAAAATGAACAATATGAAAAATTTAGTCATAATATTAATTTTACTGTCATTTGCTACAGTTAGTTTTTCGCAAAAAAATGCAGTTCAGGAAAGCATTAATAATTTTTCCTTTAAATTATTTGACCAGCTTTATGTGAAAAGTGAAAATTGTTTTTTTTCACCATTTAGCGTATTTGGTGCCCTTTCAATGACTTATGCAGGTGCAAAAGAAAAAACAAAACTTGACATAGAAAAAACCCTCGAAATAAGAGATAGTAGTGTCGTTCATTCAGATTTTAAAAGTTTAACCAATAACATTATGTTGAACAGGGAGGTACAGTTTCTTTCCTCAAATTCAATCTGGTTACAAAAGAATTTCAAATTAGATAAAGACTACTCCAAACAAATTGAGGAAAATTACATGGCAAAAAGCAAGAATGTCGATTTTGCAAAAGAAGACGAAAGGGAAAAAGCACGAAAAGAAATTAATGGTTGGGTAGATAAACAAACCAAAGGGAATATATCCAATTTCATCAAACCTGGTATTTTGTCTGAATCTACTATTATGATATTGATCAACGCAGTTTATTTTAAATCAATTTGGCAAACAGAATTTTTAGCTAAAGATACTAAAGTTGAAAAATTTCTTGCTGCTTCAGGAGATTCCGTTAATGTTAATATGATGAATAATGAAATAAAAACGCATTATTTTGAAGATGAATTAGCCCAAGTCATTGAAATTCCATATGAAAATAACAAAGCTTCTTTACTAGTCATCCTTCCAAAAGATAAGAATATTGTTGATATAAAAGCATTTGATTACCGATATTTAACAAAGGCTTCCTTAGCATTTGGTTTAAAAGATGTTATGTTGGGTTTACCTGGATTTAAACTTGAGGTGGATTACGAATTGTCCGATGCAATGAAAAAAATTGGCATGAAATCTTCATTTGAAGCTGGAGCTGATTTTTCCGGAATCACTGGTGAAAAAGATTTAATTATAAGCAATATATTGCATAAATCAATTATAGAAGTTTCGGAAAAAGGAACTGAGGCAAGTTCAACAACTGCTGTCATTTCTATGCGTAGTACAACTATACCAAATAAGGCTCCAGTAGTTTTTAAGGCGAATCATCCATTTATTTTTATTATTAAGGATAATTCAACCGGAACAATTCTATTCATGGGTTATATGGCTCAGTCAAAGTAGTTTAAAGTTATAAATACTTACAAATGGTATTTATTCATTATAATTATGCATCGAATTTACTTGGGGAAATAACCCAACAAAATTTGCATAATGCTGCCAATTCTTGGCTCAAGACGAATTTCGCTGAAATGAACAGATTGATTTTTATTTAATTTTAATAAATGATCGAAGTTTTTGGAATTTCCTTATTAAGCACTAAAACCCCAATAATAAACCGATTATATTAATGGGTAAGATAAACGTAAGATGGAAATAAAAAAAATGTTCTAATCTGTTTTTTTTTGTGGAATAATTTCTAGCAAGGATTTGCAAAAGATCCAAAAAAACTGATTTTGAAGTAAAATAAAAAAACCGGGAATTCCCGGTTCTCATTATTGTAGAAATGTATAGTTTATTCCAATTCAACCATAACATATCCCTTAGGTATAATTTGGCCGGCAGCTACTTTAATCATTTTAATAGTTGCATTACGGGGACATAATATTCTATTTTGCATTTTCATAGATTCAAGGACAAGAAGACTATCGCCTTCCTTTACTTTTTGACCTTTCCGAACAAGTACCGTCACAATTGTTCCTGGAATAATTGATGTAATTAGATTTTCATCAGTAGTAGTCCATTTTTCCCTGGTCTCAAATTTTGAAGTCAAATAGGTACGATACTTAGTACCCTCTATAATTAAAGTCCTGCACCTGGTTTTCTTCAGATCTTTATTATCGTCAATGGGATTGCTGTTGTTGTTTTCCATGTTATTAAATTATTTAGTATTTGGCTAAACTAAACTGGTTAGCCAAATTAAAAGTTATTGCTATTTCAATTAAGTTTATAGGTAAAATAAACAAACTCAATTGACAAATCAATCCTAGAAAGGCGGAATACCATGCTTTCTATCGATAGTATGCATATCCTTATTTTTAGAAACTTCTATGGCATGAAGCAAAAGCTTACGTGTTTCTTCAGGTTCAATCACAGAATCAACATATCCTTTTGAAGCGGCAACATATGGATTAGCAAATTTAGCTTTGTATTCTTTCACTTTCTGTTTTCTCATTTTGTCGGGATCTTCAGACTCCAAAATTTCTTTACGGAAGATAATATTTGCGGCACCTTCAGGACCCATTACAGCAATTTCGGCACCAGGCCATGCAAATACAAAATCAGCACGTAAATGCCTGCTGTTCATAGCAATATATCCACCCCCATATGCCTTACGAAGGATAACTGTTAATTTGGGAACAGAAGCTTCGCTATAAGCATAAAGCATTTTGGCACCGTGCCTAATAACACCGGCATGTTCCTGATCAACACCAGGTAAATAACCAGGTAGATCTACAAGCGTAATGATAGGAATATTAAATGCATCACAGTATCTGATAAAACGAGCAGCTTTGTCAGATGAGTCCACATCAAGAACACCGGCAAGAATCAATGGCTGATTACAAACAAAACCAACAGTTTCGCCACCCATGCGACCAAAACCGATAACAATATTAGCAGCCCACAGCTCTTGAATTTCAAAAAAATCAGAATTATCAACAAGGGCACGAACTACATCACGAACGTCGTAAGGCTGTTTTGAATCTTCAGGAACAATTTCGCCAATTTTAAATGATTTTTTAGGTTCTTTTGCTTCAAAGGCAAGTGCTTTACGTTTATTATTCCATGGAATAAAAGTTATTAGCTTTTTTATTTGCTCAAAACATTCAATTTCGCTTTCGGCAAAAAAATGTGCATTCCCAGTTATTTCGCAATGTACTCTGGCACCACCAAGTGCTTCCATGCTAATGTCTTCGCCAAGAACAGTTTTAATTACTTCTGGGCCAGTAATAAACATTTTAGAAATTTTATCTACTACAAAAACAAAATCTGTTAATGCAGGAGAATAAACAGCACCGCCGGCGCAGGGGCCTAAAATAACAGATATTTGAGGTATAACTCCTGATGAAAGTGTGTTTCTGAAAAATATTTCACCATAACCCGCAAGTGAGTTTACACCTTCCTGAATCCTGGCACCACCAGAATCGTTTATACCAATTAATGGCATCCGCATTTTTAGTGCATAATCCATTATTTTTGTGATTTTTCGAGCATGCATTAGCCCCAGTGAGCCACCTGCCACAGTAAAATCCTGAGCATAGATAGCTATTGGGGCACCATAAACTGTACCTGTTCCGATAATTACACCGTCTCCATGCAATATTTTTTTGTCCATGTCAAAATCCGTGGCTACATGCTCAACAAATAGATCGTACTCATGGAAGGAATTTTTATCAAGAATTGCTTCAATTCTCTCACGGGCAGTCAATTTACCCATTGCTGCCTGCTTTTCAATGGCTTTTTCGCCACCACCTAAAAAGACTTGCTCACGCTTTTTTTGTAATTCAAGTATTTTTCTTTTTTGAGCCATATTCGGATTATTAGTTATCAAAGATTCGGATATTAAAGACCTTTTTATCCGCTAAATTAATTAATTCAATGCAACTTTACGAATACAATCTCTAATAAAAAAATAAAAATATGGTATTTTTTGTATATATATGTATTTCAACAATATAAGACGATATGTTTAAAAACATCTAAGATTAAATCAATTTATATGATAGTCTTTCATGATTTTTTTTAAAATAAAATTATTGAACCCTATTTGATTTTTCGGATTGCATTTTGAAAACAATATAATATTGTAGAAACTGTTTAAAATTGTAAAAAAATATAATAAATAATTGACTATCAATTAGATAAATTGAAATATTATTCGTATCTTACTGTGAACCAAACAAGTAAGCTATGAAAAGATATCCAACGGACTTAACCGATAGTCAATAT
>JANYKN010000184.1 GCA_025361565.1 Bacteroidota bacterium
ATCTTCACTGTCAATTTCAAAATAGAGTGTTGTTACGTCATAAAACACTACACTTATTTTATCGTCCAATATTTTTAATGTATGCTGGTAGCTAATATGTTGGATTTGCTCCTTTTGAAAATTATAGAGCTTGTCCAAATAACGGTAAATTCTATTTTCATCCAATTGGACTGAATAGTATTTGTCAAGAAAATCCGCTGTTTTTAATTTGCTGACAGGAAATTCCAACCTGGAAATCACTAACTTCCTGAAAATCTCATCATCAATGGCACAGAACCCAATTTCATCAAATAATTTTCCGAACAGAATCTCTGTGCCTGCTACATTAATTTGCCGAATCCCATGTATGAAATCTTTGAACATCCCATTTTTGTGGTTAAACAAATCCAAATTCTGTTGCCCCGCATAAGTATCAATCCAGCTTTTTGCTTGTACATAATATTGTTCAATTTCTATTAAACTGGATGAGCTGCCAATTGTTTTTAATACTTTATAATTGCCGGAACTTTTATCAATTACCTGGACACTTATTATTCCACTTTTATTTTTCTTTTTCCTGACATACATGAAGTAAAAATACTCAAAAAGGGCTTTGGGACACCCAAAAGACACTGGAATTTATTGTAATCGGCTCATATTTATATTGTTGTATTTTGGTTTCAAAAAAAGTGAGGAAGTCAGAAAAAAAGCTGCTTGTCGAAAACAAACAGCTTTTAAAATAAAACCTTAATTACAATTAATATCTATTCCGCTTCCTATATTTGGTATGAAGCAAATGATGTGATTTTTCTCCCAAAGGTTTGACAAGGAATTCTTTATAAATCTGAGTAACTTCAGGATTTTCGTGAGACATACGCAGCGGTTTATCCATATCTTCGGCATAAATAGCCTCCATCCTTTTTTTCCTTATTTCGTCGTTTGTGGGGATGGGTTGTCCTCCGCCTCCAATGCATCCTCCAGGACAAGCCATCACTTCAACAAACAAGTAGGGGGATTCGCCTTTTACAATCTGATCCATAATTTGTCGTGCATTTATCAAGCCATGTGCTATTGCAAATTTAGCTTCAACACCTTCTAGAAATTTATATTCAGGAACACAATTTTCGAACTTAACCGTAGCTTCTTTAATCCCTTCAAGTCCTCTTACTGGTATTATGTTTAGATTTTCAAATGGAACAGGCCTACCCGTAATTACAACATAAGCAGTGCGCAAAGCAGCCTCCATTACTCCACCGGTTGCGCCAAAAATAACTGCGGCACCTGTTGATTCGCCCATATAGCTATCGAATTCGGATTCGCCCAATTCAAAGAAATCAAGACCTGATTGTTTTATCATGTGCCCTAACTCCCTGGTAGTTAACCCGGCATCAACATCCTGGAATCCGCTATCCCACATTTCTGGCCTGTTGGCTTCGAATTTCTTGGCAGCACAAGGCATACCTGCCACACTTACAATTTTCGAAGGATCAATCCCTATTTTTTCAGCATAATATGTTTTTGCAAGTGCACCAAACATTTGCTGTGGCGATTTACAAGTAGAAAGATGATCGAGATGCTCTGGGTACATGTGTTCTATAAATTTGACCCAACCAGGTGAGCAGGAAGTAATCATAGGTAAAGCTACTTTTTCTTTAAGAACAAGTGCTTTTTTTAGCCTTACCAACAATTCGTTTGCTTCTTCGATAATGGTAAGATCGGCAGTAAAATCAGTATCCAGAACAGAATTAAAGCCCATTTTTTTAAGAGCCGTAACCATTTTACCCGTAACCCTTTCTCCAACATTGTATCCAAGGGTTTCGCCAATGGCAACCCGTACCGAAGGAGCAGTATTTATAATTACATATTTATCGGGATCATCAATGGCTTCCCAAATCTCATCATAGTACCTTCGCTCCGTTAAAGCAGCAGTGGGACAATGTGTTATACATTGGCCACAGTTCGTACATACAATTTCGTTCATTGGAAGATGCATAAATGTGGATATTTTCATATCACGTCCACGTTCTGTTACTGCCAAAGCATTAACATGCTGAATTTCAGCACAAGTGCGTACGCAACGCTGGCAACGGATACATTTACTGTCATCTTTCTCAATAGACCATGAAGATTTATCGACTTTTGCGGTAGGTTTTAAAACACTTAGATAAATATCATTATCAACATTGTACTCAGCAGCGAGTTGTTGTAATTCGCAATTTATGCTTCTATAACAAGTGGTGCATTGTGTATTATGCTCGGACACCAAAAGTGCCATTAAATCTTTTCGTGCACGGCGTACTTTAGGTGATGATGTTTTAATTTCCATGCCCTCTTCGGCCGGTGTAGCACATGATGGAATTAAATTATTTCTTCCTACTGATTCAACTACGCACACTCTGCAATTTCCTGCCACACATAAATCAACGTGGTAGCACAATGTAGGTATCTTGATGTCAATTTTTTTAGCTGCATCCAATATGGATTGACCTTCTTCAACCGATACATGAATACCATCTATTGTTAAATTTATATTATTTGCCATTTTAGATCATTAAAGTTTTTAAACATCCTAAAATTCCAATTATTTTAAAAAATCATTTCTTCCCTGAAATTTTGAACAATAGAAGAAAATGAATTAGTCACCGATTGCCCCAATCCGCATTTTGATGTAATACGCATAGTTTCTGAAAGCTTAATTAATTGATCAAGATATGATGGTGGTTTAAGACCAGATTTAACTGCTTCTATCCCTTTCAACAATTGCTGGGTTCCAATACGGCATGGTGTACATTGACCACAGGATTCTTCTGCATAAAAATCAAGATAATTGTGCAAAACATTGTACATAGACCGGGTACTGTTAAAAATCATCGTTGAACCTCCGGTTGTATTTCCTTCACCAATAATTTGTGTTTTAAATTGTTTACGTGGAATACAGAAACCTGCAACACCACCAACCTGAACGGCTTTTGTATCACCATCGCCAAACTCATTGGCAAATGCTTCCAGTGTCATACCCAATTCCAGTTCATGAACGCCCTCTTTGGGTGAATCGCCAGATATGGAGAAAAGCTTTGAACCTCTTTGATCAGCAGTTCCCATTTTTTTATATTCTTCTGCTCCAATCCTGCATATCATAGCTGAAGATGCGAATGTTTCAACATTATTTACAATGGTTGGTTTTCCTAAAAATCCATTTTGGATTGGATAAGGTGGTTTGTTTCTAGGCTCGCCTCTTTTCCCTTCCATGGATTCTATTAGTGCAGTTTCTTCGCCACACACATATGCTCCTGCACCCAGAAAAATCTCAATTGGGAAATTAAGGCCCATTTCTTTTGCCTTTTCATGGTATATTCTTAATTCTTCTTCAAGTTGAGCAACCAAATAACGATATTCCCTCCGCAAATAAATGTATCCTTTAGTTGCATTTGTTGCCCATGCACAAATTGCCATTCCCGAAATCACTTTCCTAGGAACTTCGCATAATAATTTTTTATCTTTAAAAGTGCCGGGCTCGCCTTCATCTGCATTGCAAATCACATATTTAACATCAGATTTTTGCTGAGCAGCAAATTTCCATTTCATTCCGGTTGGAAAACCTGCCCCCCCTCTGCCTCTCAGCCCTGAGTCAACAAGTTCGTTAATAACATCTTTCTTTTCACGTTGAATGGTTTTCCTTAAAATTTCATAAGGTGCTGTGGTCAGTGGCTTGAATAATACGTCAACAACCCTGGTTCTACTATATGGCATAATTTTAATCTCCTTTAATTAATTATTATTTATTCCTGATGTAATCTCCAAGGATAACCCTTACTTTTTCAGCAGTGAGCTTAGTGTAATAATTATCGTTAATCAGCATTGCTGGTCCTTGATCGCACAAACCAATGCAATTTGTATGTAAAAGTGAAAACATTAAATCTTCAGTAGTTTCTCCAACTTTTATTTTCAACATCTCTTCAAGCGTAGCAATAATTCCAGACTTGCCTTTCATATCACAAGTAATGGATTTGCAAATCCTGATCTTATATTTGCCTTTTGCATCGGTATCCAGAAAGGAAAAGAAGGAAGCTGTGCCATATATATCAGCGGCAGAAACATCTAATTGTTTTGCTACTTCAAGCATTGCTTCTTTTGACAAGTAGTAATTTTTATCGATTATTCCCTGAAATATTGGAATCAAACTCTCGCGTCTGTTTCCATATTTTTCAGACAATTCTTTAACTAATTCTTTTACTTCAGCCATGTTTAATTAAATTTAAATTATATTGCAATTTTATTCTACAGGAATATCTCCAGCGATGTAAAAATAATAGTTGCTGAAAATTTAAAGTATGATTTTTATTAGACATAAATATGTTTTAGAACATGATTTCCAACTTGATGGACATTGTATAATTTCTTCATTCAAGTCAAACGTCTAAATAGGTGTCAGAATATAAAAAATTTACTATTTATATTTCATTCAAATTTAAGAAAAATAGTAACGGGAATAATGCTTTGATTACTTTTTTTTATATGATTTTAAACATAATACTGGCAAGATATATGTAGTACATTTTAACTTTTCAAAATAAATATATTAATAATGACTTTAATTAGGATTTTCATCCTTGCTATAATTTTATTGGTTTTGAATTTAAAAATTCAAGCTCAGGAAGTTACAAAAGCCGGAGATCAAAAAACCACAGCGGAATTGGAGAAATTATATCTACAAAATAAGCAAGCTTATCCTTTTTTAGCACTTGAATATGCAGCACAAGCTCTACAATTGGCAATATCAGAGAAAGACAGTTTAGAAATGGCACTTTTATTAAACTATTTAGGCGATAGTTATTTTGATAAAAAAGCATACTCAATTGCGCTTGATAATTACTTTAAATCGTATAAAATTTATCAAAGGTTTGATGATTCAACAAATGTAGCATACTCATATATTGACATTGGGGCAATCTATTTTGAACAAAATTTAAGCTCTATTGCTTTAGGATATTTCGAGAAAGCTAAATTGATATTTGAATTAAAAAAAGACAAAAAAGGTCTTTCATTCGCTTTGGACAAAATTGGCTTTGTTTTGCTTAAACAAGGTTTGGAAAACGAAGCATTAAAATATTTTATCGATTCACACTTTACCAGAAAATCGCTCAAAGACACATTATTAACAGCAATTTCGAATAAAAATATTGCCGAAGTTTATTTACAGCGCGAAGAATATGAAAAGGCAATTTCTTTTTTACAAGTTGCCTCAGAAAGCTTCAAAGCTATCAACAATACATTGAATATTGCAGAAACCGATTATAAAATTGGTGATATTTATATGTATGATGAAGATTACAACAAGGCAATTGAATATTATAAAATTTCACTTTCAAATTATCTGAAATTTGACAAACAATATGAAATTGGCCTGATATATAATAAGTTAAGTAATGCTTATTCAGGATTAAAATATCCGGAAGAAATAAAAAAATTTGCAATGGAAGCCTTGCAAATTGCAAATAATAATGAGTTTATTGACATTAAAGCCATGGCATATTCATTATTATCTCAATACTATGAACAAAAAAATGATATTTTAAATGCATTCCGTTTTGAAAAAATGCATTCAAATGCAACAGATTCTATCAATGATGCAAAATCAATAAGCCAATCTGCTGAAATGCAAGTAAGTTTCGAAATGCAAATGCAAGAAAATCAAATTGGAATACTTACAAAAGATCAGGAATTAAGCAAAGCTACCATCAGAAATCAACAAATTATAGGAGTTGGCGTTGCTGTTTTTACAATATTGTTACTCGTTCTGGCAATAAATCTTTACAGATCAAATAATTCAAGAAAAAAAACCAATCAAATACTTATTCATCAAAAGAAAGACATTGAAGATAAAAATTCTGAATTAGAAAGACAAAAAGACGCGATAGAAGAAAAAAACACAAGAATCCAATTAATAAACAGGAATATAACAGGCAGTATTAACTACGCAAGCCGTATACAACAAGCCATGTTGCCTAAACCGGACATTTACAGGAAATATTTCAAAGACGCCTTTATTTTGTTCAAGCCCAGGGAAGTTGTAAGTGGTGACTTTTATTGGTTCTCAAGAAATGAAGAACTACAAAGGGTTTTTATTGCTGCCGTAGACTGCACTGGACATGGCGTTCCAGGTGCATTTATGAGCTTGATAGGCAATACTTATCTAAACCAGATTGTTAATGCGCATCATATAACCGATGCTGATTTAATTTTAAACAAACTACACGAAAACATACGCAGTTCCTTGCATCAGGCCAAAAATCAGAGTCGCGATGGAATGGATATTGCTCTTTGCATTATTGATTATAAAAATAAGGTAATTGAATTCGCTGGAGCGCGAAATCCCATGATTTATATTAAAAACAATGAATTATTCCAGCTAAAAGGCGATAATATTGACATTGGGGGAATTCAACGCGAAAAAGAAAGGCGTTTCACCAAACAAACAATCCCTTTGGAAACAGGCATGCAGTTGTATTTATTTTCGGATGGTTACCAAGATCAATTTGGCGGCAAAGACAAACAGAAATTTATGCGGAAAAACTTCAAAGAGCTTCTGTTTAAAATACATCAATCAGACATGATGATTCAAATGCAAATTCTTGAAGAAACCTTTGACAGCTGGATTACTCAGCCAGATGGTTCAAAGATTGACCAAATTGATGATGTTCTTGTAATTGGATTCAAACTCTAAAAAAAACAAGTAGGTAGATTGCCATAATTGACTTATCTCATTTTCAAACACATTTTAAGTAGCTTTATAAAATAGTTCAAACCCAATATCAAACAAGCTTTTCGGAAATTGATAATTGAATTATTTTAGCCATTATTCTCAAATCCTATTTATTGTAACCAAGTAATAGATCTATCAAGTTAAATGAAGAATTTGTTCAACATTTTTATCCTTTTCCTTATACTTATTGAGTTAATCCTTATTTCTATTAGCATATTCTGCGATTTTGGAAAACAAGAAGAAAGACCGGAATCTTATTTTTTAGATATTAATGATTCCTGGGCGGATACTTTGCTTAAAAGGATGACATTGGATGAAAAAATTGGCCAATTATTTGTTTTAGAACTTGATGACGCAACGAGTGATGAAAAAGAGCAATACGATTCTGTAATTCAGCAACATTTTATTGGGGGGATTAAATTCAAACAAACAGAAGTCCTTAACCAACTAATTATCACCAATTATTTACAGGCAAAAAGCAAATATCCTTTATTGGTCGGATCTGAAGGCTCTATCATTAACCGAAGTGATTTTAATTTACCTATTGGACCAATTATCAATTCAGTAAAAGATGAGCACTTTAAAGTTTTTTATCTAGAACATTTTTCGGAAGCGATAAGCCTCGAAGGTGTAAATATTGAATTTTCGAATTCTATTGACAGAATAGATTCGTTGAATTATCAAAAAGGATTTTCAGACAATGATTCTGTTTTGATTAAACAATCAGCCACTTTCAGGAAAAAACTTCATAATCAAAATGTAATCAGTTGTTTAAATTTTAATCCTGCTTTGTTTTTATTGCCCGATTCAATTTTAAAAGACAGCCTAAAACTAGTAAATTCGAAATATGGACTTGATAAATACTTTGCAGTTCAAATCAGTTCGCAAACCAACAATTTCATTGTTTCAAAGCCTGGACATTATAAATTATCCCAATTTTTAAATCAAAACTATGGTTTTAAAGGAATAATTTATTCAAAACTAAACGATACGGTATCTGTAGAAACAATTAGATCCTTGTTTTATTCTGGTATTGATGCTTTTATTGTTCAAGGACAAATTGAAAAAGATATCTTTAATTTCAAATCTCTAATTTCTTCAGGAATAATAAAAGAAACTGAGATTAACAAACGAGTAAAGAAAGTTTTAATGGCTAAAAGTTGGGCAGGACTTGAACACTTTTCTTTTAAATCTGCCGAAAAAAGTATGTCCGAAATAATGAGGAATCAAAGAAGGTTACTTTCATGGAAAATCTACGAAAACTCATTGTGTCTGCTAAAAAATCAAAACAATATATTGCCTTTTGGTAATCTGCTAAACAACAATACACACCTGCTAGTAATCGGCAAGGACAAAATTCCTTTTCTGGAGGAATATCTTACGAATTACATGGATTTTAGTAGCTCACAATATAAAAAAGGTGAATTTAAAACTACATCATTTGCAAGTTTCAGGAATATCATTATCGCTATAAGTAATGCTGACGGAGCACTTTTCAACGACATTTCTTTCATTCAATCGCTCAAAAAAATAAAACAACAAAAAAATCTGATAGTAATAAACTTTGGAGATCCTTCCATTATGGAAAAGCTAAAGTTCGCCAATGCTATAATATATGGATATGACAATCATCCACTTTCACAAATAATTGCGGCACAGATAATTATCGGTTCTATCGAGCCTAAAGGACGTATAATCTCCAATAATAACAAAAACACTGGTGGCATCGTATCTTTCCATAAAATGGACCGGTTACAATACACCATTCCTGAAGCTGCAGGCTTTAACTCCATTGATCTTGAAAAAGTAGACGACCTCATTCAATCTGCCATTGGAATGCACGCTACGCCAGGATGCCAGATTATTGCAGCCAAAGATGGCAAGGTTTTCTATAATAAATCGTTTGGTTATCATACTTATGCAAATGATCAGCCGGTTAAAAACTCCGATATATTTGATATTGCATCTATTTCAAAAGTAGCAGCAACTACTTTGGCATCGATGAAATTATACGAAGACGGTAAAATTAGACTAAACGATTCGATCAAATATTATATTGATGATACCATTCATTGCACCATCAAAAATCACCAGTTAAGAGATTTCTTTCTTCACCAGACTGGACTCCCTGCTGATATGCCAATTTTAAAATATATCAGGTACCGAAATAAATACATAAAAAGATTCGATAAGTATTATTCCGAAAGACCAGACACATCTTTTTCTATCAAAGTGGCTGATCATTATTATCTCAGAAAAGATTATGTTGATTCTATTGTTTTATCACTATATAATTTGGAATGGGACAGCACAAAAGTGTACAATTACAGTGATATCAATTTCAATGTGATTTATGATGTGATTTTAAGGAAAATCGATGGGAAGTATACGGATTATCTTTCTAAAAATTTCTATAATCCGCTTCAGTTGAGAACAATGGGATTTCAACCATTGGATCGCTTTGATAAATCAAGGATTATTCCCACACAGGATGATAAATTCTGGCGAAAACAATTGTTGTGTGGTTATCCTCACGATGAATCGGCGGCACTATATGGCGGAATATCAGGAAATGCAGGATTATTTACCGATGCAAACGATTTAGCCATTCTATTTCAGATGTTTTTGAACGGAGGCACTTATGGAGGAAAAAAAATATTAAACAAAGAAACGATTGAATTATTTACTTCGCAACAAGATGATTCTCCAAGAGGACTTGGTTTTGCCAGAAGTAAAAATGGACAATTTGGCCATAGCGGTTTTACCGGTTGTGTAGTTTGGGCTAATCCTGCAAATAGAATGATATTTGTTTTTCTCTCCAACAGCATTCATCCCAATGTAATGAACAAACGTTTAAGAAAAGTTGAAATCAGGGAAAAAGCATATGATTTAATTATGCAGGCTTATGAGCCTGGTTCTGGGGTTTTGAAAATTGGGGAATAAAATATTAAGATTTAAACAATAATTTGCTGTGTTATGGTTTTCTTGATTTTCTTTCCGATTTGATATAGGTATTCAGGTGCAATGTCTGCTCCATTAGACCATTCAATAGTATTAAATTTAATCGAAAATGTTTTAAAATAATCCTTATCCTTTAAATGTTCGAATATTTTTCCATTCAGTTCATTTTCCAGATCAACTGTCATTGTTATTCCATCATTGAATTCTAATAAAATCTTATAATCTTTCAGGTATTTTGCCTTTTTAACTTCCAAAAACATATTTACTTATTTTAATGGTTCAATTTTAATTAATTCCTCACCTTTTTGTGCTAGTTCCCAATCCAGCATTAATTCGTCCCTGTGAATTTCCAACCAGTCAAAAATCATTTTCAGGGCACGTTGAGGCATCTCTCCTTTTACAATTCCATCCTGGATTGTTACTATTGCTTTATAATCTCCATACCATATATGAAAATGAGGTGGAGCATGATCTTTAAAATTCATTAAAATGATTAGACCATAGAATCTAGAAATCTCAGGCATTTCGTTTTTTTTACAAAGTTACAATTTATTAATAAAACTATGATAGTTGAACTCAATTATTAAAAAAGCATGAATATTCATTATAATCGCAAAGACATTTATAAGAAACAAAACATTATTTTATGCAAATTGAATCTATTTAATGGCATGCGAAAAAACATATATCCGATAATAATTGCTTTGGAATATTCCCAAATCCGGATTTTCCAAAGCAATTGATTTTAAGCTATCATAAACTATTTCGATATAATCAATCTCTGTGTTTTAAAACCTTTATCCGTTTTAATTAAAACCAGATAAATTCCGGGAATTATACCAGTCAAATCAAATTTAAATGAATTATTAACTATTGTAAATGAAGTAGTTGGAACTAATATCTTCAACCGGGTACCTGAGATATTTGCCAATGAAATAGTTCCGGTAGCTGGTTCGGGCATAGAAAATTCAATTATTGCATAAGTGTTAGCAGGATTTGGATATAATTTGCATTTTTCAACTTTTAGTGTTGATTTACAAGCTTCGAAATAAGTGCAGTTGGTTGTTAATTCTTTTCTTTGTTCATCAGTTTCGGCAGAAATATAGTTGTATTCCATTCTTAATTGTTTACCTATATGCTCTGGCAATGCTTTAAAGAGTGCTTCGGAAGGTTCGAACCAGAAAACTTGATCTTCATTTAAAATATCAGGAAAAGCACTTTGTTTCATCAAAATTGGAATAAGATTCTGTATTTTGCTTATAAAGTAATCTTTATTGAACTTATCTTTATCATCTCCAATAATACTCCATTGAATTCGTTGAAGTCCAATTCTATCTGATAAGAAAGTCAGTTTTATTTCAGGTTCTCTCCACTTGAATATGCCTATAGATTCAACTCCAAATTTTTGTTTGGACAGAAATAGATTCCATCCTTTTGTCATAATTTGAATATTATCAGGTTTAAAATCGAAACCAAGGTTAGCATATTGCTCTTTGTTTAATTCGATGAATTGGATAGTGTTAAAAATGTTTTCAATTTGAAATTGAACAAAATCAATATTTTTAAGTTTCCTTTTGTTCTCAATAATCTCATGATAATCCTCCTTAAACTTTTGATATCTTTCTGGTAAATAATTGAATAAGTTGTCAGTTATTTTAAACCAAAATATAATATCTTCATTATTTTTTGATTGTTTTGATTTTACTAAAACTGGCATTAAAGTATCATTCATCAAAGCAAAAATTTCTTTTGCAAATTGAGAATTATTAATTAATATATTCGTATAAGCGACAGGATAATAGTCGTAATTTGAGTATTGTTCTTTTTTATTGCGTTTTAATACAGAAGTCGCAATTCCATGAATAGTCCAAAAATTAGATTCTTTGTGACACAGGAAAGATGAAATTTGACCATTATATTGATTGTAATAATACAAACCTGTTCCATCTATCATGAAACCAATATTCTCCAACTCCTTATCTGTAAGCGTGATGATGAACTTTTCACCATCAATTACAGTATCTTCAAGCCAAATCACTTTACTAAATTCTTTATCAGATATTAAATCCATGTTTTCCTGAAAAATTGATTCTGCATTGTTTTCAGCGATTTTATTCTCAGTAGTTTCAGTTTCAAAAACTGTTTGATTGACTAAATTATTGGGTTGATTTGTTTGATTTACGGATGTTTTGGTTTCTATTCCTGAACTATCAGACTTAGAAGTTTTTGCATTAAATTGTTTTGTTTGTAATACTTCTTGCTTTGGTTGTTTGATTTCGACATTTGGATTTAACCAAAGCAAAAATGAACTGATACCCACTATAAATATACTAGTCATAATCATAAATTTAAAAGGTTTGTACTTAAAGTTTATCCTGCGCATGGCCTTTGCAACAGGATTATTGATTAATTGCTGCACCTTTTCAATATTATAATATTCCGGTAGTTTTTTAAATCTTTCAAAAAACAGATTTATATCTTGCTCTGTATGTTGCTTTTCCATATTCTGTAAATCAAAAATTAAAAAACAAAATGGCTAATTTAAGTTGCATTGGCGTTTTTAAATGCAAAATCAACTTTTCACGTCCCCGCTTTAAACGCAATTTAACCCCCGATAAACTTCCTCCTTGTATTTGTTGAATTTCTTCCAACGATAAGTCTGAAATGTGAAAGAGGATTAATGTCTCGCTTGTTTTTGGCGGCAATGAAAGTATTTGATTGTATATGATTTTAAAATCTGTAACATATTCCGGATTTTGCGATAAATCCACAATTTGGTTGATTTCATTTTCGTTAAAATCAGCATTGAATTTAGAACGCCTGAATTTCTTACGGTTTAAATTGCTTGCAATTGAAAAAACATAAGATTTAAATGCTGATTTATCCTTAATTCTATCAAAACTTTCTATTGTATTTACAATGGTATCATTTACCAAATCTTCTGCATCTTCAACATTCCCGGCAATGGTTCGACAAAACCTTGCAAGTTGCAAATGTATTGGCTCGTAAAGCATTAAAAACTCAGAGTGATTTTTATCTTTCACTGAAATTGTTTTGTTGTTTAATAGTTAGTTCCATAAGTGGGGTAAAAAGTTACATCCGAATTAATAAAAGCAAAATAATACTTTTACCATCATATAGAAGTGATATTTTAAACTCCGGCAGGTCTGCTGATACTAACTAGTTTTAGTAAATGGCTAAGCCTGTCCGTGTGCATGCACCTTACAGTGTTTAAAACTGGAAATAACTATCCTTCATCTTTACCCTCAACCCTGCTACTAATCAATCCTTTATGCAAAACAGTCTCCATCAAATCACCAATTTTTACTATTGATGAATCTGTAATCGTTTTTCCATTTATTTTGCTTATGGAATATCCCTTTTTTAAAACATTGATTGGATCAAAATGGGAGATTGAATTTTCGAGGTATTCAAGCATTAATTTATGCTTATAAATTTGCTGTTTTTCACTATTTTGAAGTCTATCTATAATCGTTTGAAGGTCTTTCTTTTTTGATTTCAACATGCTTCGAATATTTCCGGTTAAATCAAGCTTATATTGATTGAGTTGAATATTTTTATCATGTAGTAATCCTTTTGTAATAAGAGTAGCTTTTTGGCTGGCAAGTTCCAGTCTTTTAGTTTCCTTATGTAAAAGCTTATGAACCAATGGAATTAATCGATTGCTCAAACTTTGGAGTTTGTCATTTTCGTCATACAAAAAATCACGTGTAAGGTTTTGCAGTGTTTCGCTGGCTTCATCTAGCCTTTCTTCAAAAATTGCTAGTTGAGAGATTAAAAATTCAGCTACCGCAGTAGGGGTTTTTAATGAAGTATGGCTAACCAAATCAACTATTGAATTATCCTTATCATGCCCAATACCAGAAATTACGGGAATTGGAAATTGGGTAATATAATAAGCCAGATTGTAATTGTCGAAACACATCAAATCTGAACGCGAACCTCCGCCTCGAATAATTACAACACAATCGAAAAAATCGCCATATTCATATATTTGATCTAAAGCATCGATTATACTGGATTCCGTTTGGTCGCCTTGCATAATAGCAGGAAATAGTTTAGGATAAAATTGATAATGGTATGAATTACTGGTCAATTGGTTCAGGAAATCCTCATAACCTGCAGCTGTTGAGGATGATATTATGGCTATCTTTTGGCAAACCAAAGGCAATTCAAGTTCGCGGTTCATACCAATAATACCCTCAGCTTCAAGTCTTCTGATAATTTCAAGCCGGTGCCTTTCAATATCACCAAGGGTATATGCTGGATCTATATCACGGATATTTAGGCTAAAACCGTATAATTCATGAAATTCAACACTTACACTTACCAGTATTTTTAGTCCTGAAACCAATTCCTGTCCTGTTGTGGTTTCGAAATATGGTTTGAGCATTCGTAAGGTATAGCTCCAAATGGTGGCACTTGCTTTTGCTACAATCTTATCGCTATCTTTGTCTTTTTCAACCAATTCAAGATAAGCATGACCATTTCGGTTGAATTTGATTTCGCCAATTTCTGCGATTATCCAAATATTTTCAAAAAAATTATCTTGTATAACCCCTTTAATTTTTGAGTTTAATTCCGAAAGACTTATTTTTTGAATTTCCATATCGTTTTGAAATTGGCCTAAAGTTTAAACAAAAGCATAACAGAACCAACCAAAAGCCCAATACAAACATTAACCAATTTCAAATAAACAAAGCTTTTTCTTGATTCGGCAAGCAATGGAATTGCACCATGCCCATCCTGAACAATAGAATTGGCAAGCAAAATACTAAATGGAATTGTTCCGCTGGCAAACATAGTTATAAAAATAATATGAGGCCCCGATTCAGGGATAATCCCAATTAAAACAGCAAATACAAGTATAATAAACATATTGTCTTTTATCCAATGATCAATATTTATATAATCTGTCATGATATGAATAAAAAGCATTGCACCCAATGTCCATAAGAATATTTTAAGAAAATGTTTTTTAATTACATGATGCCAAAGATGTTCTACCAAAAAATGATCACTTACTGTTGCTACAATTAGTCCACCAATAATCACCACAACTAGAAATGAAATCTTTTCCCAATCCCAATCTTTCGGGCCAATTTCACCTAAAACAATAAACACTACCGTGATGAATGCACCAAAAACGAGAAGCGCCCTGTGAAAAGAAGCATTTTTTAATTGGTTTACAATTTTTGTTTTATCTAAACAAAAACAATCGGGATCGTTTGAATGAAATTGCTCATGATTATTCTTTTCAACAGGCATGTATGTTTCTTTGGTGAATAAAGAAACGATATAACCACCTATCAATGCGATTGGAAGTATAACGAACATCAATATAACCGCAGTTTTGGGAATTACTGCAAACATGATAAAAATTTCATCTCCAGATGAAGCTATCATGGCGGTAACCAATGCAGCAAAACTTAAATTTCTGTGGGTATATAATGATACTACAGCAAATATCCCTAAACAACCGGGCATTAATCCTAAAAGGCCTGCCAACAAAATTTGAAGCCACCCTGATTTTTGGAGTTGAGAATTCCATCTCCCCTTCGATTGAACATTGACAAATTCAATAACAATCATCATTACAATCACAAATAAAGTGACTAATACTGTTTCTTTAATCACTTCTACAAACATTTCAGAGATATGCTGCATTATTTTAGAGCTTTATATTTTTTAAAATGAAAAACTTCCGAACCTTTTGGCGGAACTAGGTCAATGCCACTTGTGCCCCATGGATGACAATGTGAAATCCTTCTAATTGTATACCACAAACCTTTGATTGGACCATGAACTTTAAGTGCCTCAACTGCATAATTTGAACATGTTGGAATATGCCTGCAGGATTGAGGTAAAAAAGGAGATATAAACCACTGATAAATCTTGATAGGAATTAATAGTATGGTTACAAAAAATTGCTTCAATATTTTAATCATCCTTGACTTTTTTACAAATTTAATGATTCATTTTTGATATCTAAACACAAAGAGAATTTGATAATTTGACAATTTGGCAACTAATTATTTATACATCTAGTAATCTGACACTTACGAATAATTAATAATTACATTTTGCGATAAGCCAGTTTTAATCATGCATTAGTAATTTTAAGCTTTTATGAATTTCTAACTTATTCAATCCTTTTCCTATAAATATTATTCTGTTTTGCCTGACAATTCCAGATGGCCAAAAATCACCTTCCTCAATTGTAAAAGAGGCTTTTACTGCCTGAAAAACTATTTTTCTTGAATTTCCATTAAAGCTAATAATTCCTTTTGCCCTGTAGATATTATTTTGATTAAGCAATAAAAAATATTCCATCCAATACATGAATTTATTAGAAATAAAATCACCATCTAACTTAATACCAATACTTTGTATCAAATCGCTTTGTTCAATATCAAAGGATAATTTCTGGTTCAAATGGTTAAAAGCATTCTCAAAGTTTTTATGGTTGAATATTTTGCTTGAAATCAATTGATGGTCAGTATAATCCGAATGGCTTGTCTTTATTGTATTGCAAAGTGGATTTATTTGAAATACAGATTTTTCAATTTCTTCAGTAAACTCCTTTGTTTTTTTCTCAACTTTGTTAACAATTACCAAATCTGCCATGGCAACTTGCTTTATCGCCTCAGTCTTTTCAATATCTTCAAAGTAATTTCCGGCATCGACCAAACAAATAACACTATCGATATAGAATATTTCTTTTAATTCAATATTGGCTACGATAGATTGTACAATTGAATCGGGTTCGGCAATTCCGGTAGTTTCAATTAGCAAATGATCGAATTTTAATCCCGAAACCAGCAATTCCTCCAAGGTTTCCTGCAATTCAGTATTTCGGGTACAACATATACAACCATTGCTCAATTCAACAATATTTTGTGATTCGATTCCTGAAATTAGCTCGGCATCAATGCCCAATTCACTAAATTCGTTTTCGATGATGGCAAATTTGAAGTTACGCTCCTTTTTCAAAATCTGATTAAGAAGACTTGTTTTACCTGAACCTAAAAAGCCAGTGATAATGGTTATTCCAATTTGATTTTTATTCATTATTCCTTATGGTAAATTATTGATAAACGTAATAAAAATGAGTATTTTATTTGAAATTTCATTGTCAAAAATAGATTAAAATCAAGTTCTTTTGCTTGTCTTTTAAAAAGAAATGACGAATTAACAGTTTATTTTGTTATTTTTATTATGGTACATGTTTTGAATATTACCAATACAGAAATTGGTTTGTATTAGCAGCCAAATTATTCATATTAAGTATCTTATAAAACATAATAAATAAAATATATCTGATGAATTTATTTAAGCCCATGAATATCAATAAAGAATCTGACAAAAAGTCAGAGAATTTAAATAGCAATATTGAAAAAGTCAAATGCCTGATTATTGGCTCCGGGCCTGCCGGATATACAGCCGCAATTTATGCTGCTAGAGCAAACATGGCTCCTGTTATGATTCAAGGCATGGAACCAGGCGGACAATTAACCACAACTACCGAAGTTGAAAACTTCCCGGGTTATCCACAAGGAATAACCGGTCCAGCAATGATGGAAGATTTGAAAGCCCAGGCCGAGCGTTTTGGAACTGATGTTCGTTGGGGCGAAGCTACAAAAGTAGACTTTTCAAATAGGCCTTTTAAAGTGGTGGTTGATGACAAAGAGCAAATTGAAGCTGATGTTGTTATCATAGCTACAGGCGCTACTGCCAAATATTTGGGACTTGAATCAGAACAGAAATTCCATGGTTCAGGAGTTTCGGCATGTGCAACCTGCGATGGTTTTTTCTATAAAGGAAAAGAAGTGGCTGTTGTTGGTGGTGGCGATTCTGCAATTGAAGAAGCTACTTATCTGGCTGGTTTATGCAAAAAAGTATATATCGTTGTTAGAAAAGATTATTTCCGTGCATCGAAGGCCATGCAAAACAGGGCTTTTAATACGCCAAACATTGAAGTACTTTTTGGTCACACTCCAACTGAAGTTACTGGAGATAATGTTGTTACAGGACTAACTATGATAAAAAATCAAGGAAAACCTGATGAGCATGAAGTTAAAATAAAAATTGACGGATTTTTTCTGGGAATTGGACATACTCCAAACTCACAAATATTTAAGGAATTTTTGGAATTGGATGAAGTTGGTTACGTCAAAACCATTCCAGGAACGTCCAAAACCAATGTTGACGGCGTTTTTGCGTGTGGCGATGTTCAGGATTCCATTTATCGGCAAGCCATTACTGCTGCAGGTTCTGGATGTATGGCAGCATTAGATGCAGAGCGTTTTTTGGGATCTCTTGGCGCCCATTGATGAACTTACAATAAATAAAACCTCGAATTACACTTGTTTACAATAATTTTATTCGTGTAATTCGTGGGCTTATTATTTTTGGAATATATCAATCCATGTATTTCTTAGCTTCCTGCCAAATCTCTTCCATTTGAGCCAAAGTCATGTCTTTTAACGAACGTCCTTTTTTAATGGTCTGGCTTTCGAGATAATTAAAACGATTAATGAATTTCCTGTTGGTCCTCTCCAATGCATTCTCTGGATTAATGCCATATAAACGGGCCGCATTGATTATTGAAAAAAACAGGTCTCCAAATTCGGCCTCCATTTTATCCTGATCTATTTTATTAATTTCAACTTTAAGTTCTCCAAGCTCTTCTTCGATTTTATCCCAAACCTGTTCGCGCACTTCCCAATCAAAACCAACACCTCGTGCTTTTTGCTGAATGCGGTTTGCTTTTATCAAGGCAGGCAATGAAACAGGAATTCCACCCAAAACACTATCGTTGCCACCTTTTTCCTTCAATTTTAATTCTTCCCAATTCTTTGATACTTCATCGTGATTTTCAACATTCACATCCGAAAATACATGTGGATGCCTATAAATAAGCTTTTCAGCTATTCCATTTAGAACATCTTCAATGTTGAAATCGCCTTTTTCTTCGCCAATTTTTGAATAAAAAACCAAGTGAAGCATCAAATCGCCAAGTTCTTTTTTAATATCTGTCATGTCTTTTCTGTCAATGGCATCGGCAAGCTCATAGACTTCTTCTATGGTCATGGTTTTGAGGCTTTCGATGGTTTGCATTTTATCCCAAGGGCATTTTTCGCGCAATTCGTCCATGATGTGGAGAAGTTGTTCGAAGGCGGCTAGTTTTTTATTCATTCTAATTTAAATTATTACTGTTCATTTATTTAACAAAAGCAACTGTAATTATTCTCCATGTTAATGACTGAATTTTATCTCATAAATTTTAGGCCACATCTTTCCGGTCACAAAAATTTTATTTGCAACAGAATCATATGCAATTCCATTCATTTCAAGTGATTGCGGATTTAAGGATTTTGCTTCATCAGCTAAAAGAGTCAAGTCAATTTTTCCAACCACTTTGCCACTTTTAGGCTCTATTTTAACAATTATATCTGTTGTCCAGAGGTTTGCATAAATATAACCTTTAATATATTCCAACTCGTTCAAATTATCTTTAACATAACCATTTTCGGAAACAGAAATTCTTTTAATAACTTTCAAAGAATCGGGATCTAAAAATGTCAATGTATTTGTTCCATCGCTCATAATCAAATTTGTCCCGTCAGTTGTAAGTCCCCATCCTTCAGCAGTTGGAATAATAAATTCCCTTATCTTTTTAAATGTTTTTGCATCATAAACAAATCCAACTTTTGTTTTATAGGTGAGTTGATAAAACTTCCCATTCAAAAAAGTTATTCCCTCGCCAAAATATTTATTCCGGTCCAATTCAACTTTTACATCGATTTTGCCTGTTGCAAGATCTACTATTCCAAATAATGACTTGGTCTGGGATAAACCAGCGGTTGCTCCAGTACTTTCGTATAACTCACTATTTTGCATAAGAAAACCTTCAGTAAACGAATTAGTATCATGGGTATAAGAATTAATGTAAGTGTAACCGATAATAGGAATTGAAGCATTCTCATTCTTAGTTTCTGACTCATTATTGTTACAAGCGTACAGTATGGAAGCTATTAAAAAAATAGGGATCAATTGTCTTTTCATTTGAATATTATTCTTAGTTGGTTTACATGCAATCTGATTAAAACAGCTTCATCTGTTTCTCTGATTCAACGTTAATGGGCTCATCAAATACGATTCTCACAGTTGAACTCGTGTTCAGGTTGAATAATTCGGCCACTTTTCCTTTGCGGATTGCAATTTCGAGATATCCTCCCGAATTAAACAGTGCAAGCAATTCACCTTCAGGTGTTTCGTTGTATGTTTGGTTGATTTTGGAAATTTTGTTGCCCTTGCTTTGAACATAGATGATATAGTTTCGATTTTTACCGACCTGTTCAAAGGCCTCCTTACTTACATTGGTAATAATATTCTGATAAGAATCAATATAAATCACTTTACCAATAATCACCGAATCTTCGATAGATGGCAGCATCGGCAACTGCCTGAAAACTTTGTCCTTGGCGGTTCCCAGTTTTTCTAATGGAATGCCGTTTGCCAAATTTGCGGCAGCTAAAGCGAAAATTTCCATTTCAGGAAAACTACTTATAGCTTTCTGCTCTGTGATTTCAATAATTTTTTCGGGCAAACCATCCATAAACAAATGAAAAACACCATTATCTGCGCCGATAAAATAATGTCCATCATACATTACAATTACAAATGGTTTATCTTTCGATGCTTCACTATTTACAGCTATGATATGGATGGAACCTTTTGGGAAATTTTTATAAGCATTTTTAAGAACAAAAGCAGTCTGAGTTAAATTATAGCTCGAAATCTGATGGTTTACATCAATAATTTGTACATTCTGGCAATGGCTCAGAATACGCCCTTTTATCGCACCAATATAATAATCAGCAGAATTCCAATCGGATATTAGAGTAATAAAATTCATTAAGGAAAAACAATAATTCGATAGTTTATAAACTAAGATCTTGAAAATCTCACGATTTCTCGTAATTTTGTAAAGACAAATATAATATATTCTTTGTAAAACATGATTGAAAAAATCATCTATTTAGACGGGATTGATCCTATTAACTTATATGGCATTAATAATTTAAAGCTTGAAAAGATAAAAGCCATTTTTCCAAAATTGAAAATTATTGCCCGAGGTCACGAAATCAAAGTGATGGGTGAGGCAGATGCAGTAAAAGAATTCGAAGAAAGAATTGAACTATTGATTAACCATTTTAACCGATATCATAACTTAAATGAAGAAAATATTTCTGATATTTTGGGCAATGGAAACTCCTCCTCTTTGGATGAGAATGATGATTCTGTTCTACTTTATGGCATTACTGGCAAAGCTGTAAAAGCAAGAACAAAACATCAACAGGAAATGATAAAGGATTTCCGTAAAAATGATTTGTTGTTTGCTGTTGGCCCAGCAGGAACAGGCAAAACATACCTTGCTATCGCATTGGCAGTTAGAGCATTAAAAAACAAAGAAGTCAAAAGAATTATTTTAAGTCGCCCTGCCGTTGAAGCAGGTGAAAGGCTTGGCTTTTTGCCTGGAGATATGAAGGAAAAACTTGATCCATACTTACAAGCCTTGTATGACGCACTTAATGACATGCTTCCTTTCAAAAAACTCGAAGAATATACCCAAAAAGGAATGATTCAAATTGCGCCTCTTGCATTTATGCGTGGCCGAACACTTGAAGATGCAGTTGTAATACTCGATGAAGCGCAAAATGCATCACTCAACCAGTTAAAAATGTTTTTAACCAGAATGGGCGAGCATTCAAAATTTATTGTAACTGGAGATATTACACAGATTGACTTACCAAATAAGAAAGATTCGGGTTTGGTAATTACACAAAAAATGCTCAAAAATATCAAAGGCATTGCTATGATTGATTTTGATGCTGACGATATTGTAAGGCATAAGCTGGTTAGGCAAATTGTGAATGCTTATGAAAATTATACCGAAAAGAAATTGAAAGAGTAAAATTTAATATCCATAAGCGATTATCGGATAATTGTCAAATCGGATTCTATTGCCAATAGCAATTAAAAATACTCAAACTTAACTTTGTTTTAAAAAATCGAATCGCTACTTTTGTAAATCAACTAAAATGGAATAAAATGAAATATAACCGCTTAATTATCGCATTGTTAATCAGTGCATTATTTTATCAATCTTGTGATATTCTAAACCAGATGGTTACTTTTACCAAATGTGATTTTAAGATGAACACCTTAACCAATGCTAACCTTGCCGGCATTGATGTTCAAACCAAAAAAAGTTTTTCAGATCTGAACCTGATGGATGCCGCAAATATTACAAAAACATTTTTGGGTGGCACACTTCCATTATCATTCGACTTAAATATTGAGGCTCACAACCCAAATGCAACTGCTGCTTCGATGCAAAAAATGGAATGGAGGGCCTTTATTGACGATATTGAAATTGCAAATGGTGTTATGGATCAAAAAGTATCAATTCCGCCAGCAGGAACACAAGTAATTCCTTTAAGGGTTGAAGTAGATTTAAAAAAGGTATTGAATAAGGAAACAAAAAATGCACTTCTAAATTTCGGTTTTAATCTCACAGGTGCAGGAAATTATCCAACCAGGGTAAAATTGGATATTAAACCAACCATTTATGTTGGAACATTCCCTGTTGAATATCCAGGATACTTTACTCTTAAAAAAGAATTTGGGACTAATTAAGCTATAAATTGATTTTAGAGGTTGAGCAAGATTAAAATTGTATCCTAATGAAAAAAAGCCGTCAGATCAAAAAATCCGACGGCTTTCTAATTAAACTATCAAGTCTCAAAAATACATGGACATTTAACTTCTTACTGCGCCATAAATTTATTGATAATCTCGTCACTATCATAAGCGCCTGATTTCAATTTTTTGCCAACTTCGGCAAAAGCTTTTACAGTGCGCTCAACATGTTCAAGGGTATGAACTGCTGTTGGAATAATTCTTAACATAATAGTACCTTTTGGCACTACAGGATAAACAACGATAGATGTAAAAATTCCGTAATTTTCTCTTAAATCGAGCAATACGTTTGTTCCTTGAGAAACACTGCCTTCGAAGAAAACTGGTGTAACTGGTGATTCTGTCTTTCCAAGGTTAAAACCTTCTTTGCGCAAACCTTCCTGAATAGCGCGCGTAATTTTCCATAAATTTTCTTTAAGTTGCGGCTGGGTGCGGATAAGTTCCAAACGCTTTAAAGAACCAATAACCATAGGCATTGGCAATGATTTGGCAAATATTTGCGAACGCATATTATATTGCAAAAAATCAACAACTTGCTTGGTACTTGCAACAAATGCACCGATTCCAGCCATTGATTTGGCAAAAGTTCCAAAATACAAATCTACTTTGTCTTGTACACCAAAATGTTCGCCAGTTCCGGCACCGGTTTTACCCATTGTACCAAATCCATGTGCATCGTCAACCAACAACCTAAATTTATATTTATCTTTAAAATCGGTTATCGCTTTTAAATTACCAAGATCGCCTTCCATTCCAAAAACACCTTCAGTAATTACAAGTATACCACCACCAGTTTTGGCTGCCAATTTTGAAGCATGTTCAATTTGAACAGCAAAACTTTCCATATTGTTGTGCTTAAATACAAACCTTTTACCAATATGAAGTCTTAAGCCATCAAGTATACAAGCATGAGAATCTGAATCATAAACTACTACATCCTTCCGGCTCAAAATTGAATCAATTATTGAGATAATCCCCTGATATCCAAAATTGAGAAGATAAGCTCGTTCTTTTCCAACAAATTCAGCAAGCTCATTTTCAAGTTGTTCATGATATTTGGTTTGTCCACTCATCATTCTGGCACCCATCGGGTATGCAAGCCCCCAATCCCTGGCAGCATCAGCATCTGCCTTGCGCACTTCAGGATGGTTTGCCAAACCTAAATAATTGTTTAAACTCCAGTTCAATACATCTTTGCCCCTAAATTTCATGATAGGTGCAATTTCTCCTTCAAGTTTTGGGAACATATAATAGCCATGACCAACTTTTTGGTATTTACCCAGATCTGAATGATCCATGCTCAAATTATCAAAAATATCAACATTTTCCATCTATATAATTTTAATTGATTTCACTTTTAGGATAAAAGACTGAAATAATGCATCAAACCATCTTTAGTTTCCAACAATACTTCACATATCGTCAATGATTGTTTATTAAAAAATAATCATTTAGAATTGATGCAAATGTAATAGAAATCTAAATTTGAAGGAAATAAAATTACATTCATTCGCCAAAAGAGAAAATGTTCGTTTAATTATAATTTCAAATTATTGTATTTCTGATTGTTACAAATCAAATAATTAATGCTGTCCTAATTTAACATTTACCTTATACCTGTTTATTTTTATTAAAAAGGTTTTTATAAAGCATTAAACTTTGTACTTTCGCACAAATTTTAAATTTAGCTATTCGATGGATAAAATTATTAGTGGCATTCAGCAGGTTGGGATAGGAATACCAAATGTTGTTGATGCATGGAAATGGTATCGTTCTTTTTTCAGTATGGATATTGCTGCTTTTGATGATGAAGGAAGAGCCGAATTAATGCTTCCTTACACAGGAGGACAACCACATGAGCGCCGTGCAGTATTGGCCTTGAACATGAAAGGTGGAGGAGGTTTTGAAATCTGGCAATATAAAAGCAGGACTCCTGAAAAAGCTAAATTTGATGTTCTTTTTGGAGATTTAGGAATTTGTATATTGAAAATAAAAACTGAAAATATTTCTGAAACCTTTCAATATTTCAAAAGTCAAAATTTAAAAGTTTCTGATTCTATATATAAGGATCCAAATGGAAATGAACATTTCTTTGTAACTGACCCTTACGGAAACCTTTTCCAAATGGTTAATAACAAGAATTGGTTTATTAGTAATAAAGCAAGAACTGGTGGAGTAGATGGTGTTACCATTGGCGTTTCAAATATGGAGAAATCCATCGAATTTTATAAGTCAATTTTAGGCTACGATAAAGTTTTGTATGATACACAAGGCAAATTTGAAGAATTTTCAGGTATAGCAGGTGGTCAGGATACTTTCAGAAGAGTGTTGTTAACACATTCACAACCAAGGCAAGGTGCATTTAGCAAATTATTTGGTAATAGCACCATTGAACTCATTCAAGTAACTGACCGGATTCCAAAAAAAATATTCAAAGATCGGTTTTGGGGCGATTTGGGCTTTATACATCTTTGCTTTGATGTAGCAGGGATGGATGCTTTCAGACAAGATTGTAAAGCAAAAGGTCATCCATTTACAGTTGATAGCAGCAGCCCAACTGGAACAAATGGTAAATCATTTGACATGGGCGAAGCAGCCGGGGATTTTGCATATATTGAAGATCCTGATGGAACCCTGATTGAATTGGTTGAGGCTCACAAAATTCCATTGGTGAAAAAATTAGGATGGAGCCTGAATCTTAAAAACAGAGATCAATCAAAAGCACTTCCAAATTGGATGGTGAAAATGTTGAGTTTTAAGCGGATCAAAGATTAAATGAATGCGTAAATGCATGAATTATTGAATGATAAATTATTTCAAATATCTTATTTATAATTTCATGAACAAATAATATTTTCAAGATAATAAAGCAGTAAATGACAGATAAATTAATCGAAAAAATAATTCATAAACCTATTAATGAACAGCTTGCAATTCTTGCAAACGAGTTTATGGGTAAAATTGTTTTCTCAACCAGTTTTGGACAAGAAGATCAGGTAATTACAGATTTAATTTTCAAGAACAATATTGATATTAAAGTGTTTTCGCTTGATACCGGTCGCTTATTTGAAGAAACCTATAAGGTTCTACAAAGAACCAGACAAAAATATGAAAAGCCGATTCAGGTTTATTTTCCGGAACACAAACAGGTTGAAAAATTGATGACAGAAAAAGGTCCATACAGTTTTTACGAATCAGTTGAAGACAGAAAAGAATGTTGTAGAATAAGGAAAGTCGTTCCACTAACAAAAGCATTGGCAGGCATGGATTGTTGGATTACTGGTCTGCGAGCTGAGCAATCTGAAGGTCGCAAAGATTTGCCTTTGATCACTTGGGATGAACACTTTAAAATTTATAAATTTAATCCACTGAAAGACTGGAATTTAGAACAAGTTATTGGATATCTTAAAACTAATCAGGTTCCATATAATCCACTTCACGACAAGGGTTTTGTAAGTATTGGTTGTTCTCCATGTACAAGGGCCATCCAACCTGACGAAGATATTCGCCGAGGCCGCTGGTGGTGGGAAGACAATACAAAAAAAGAATGCGGCTTGCATGAGAAATAGTCGAATATGAACACAAACAAATTGAATTTGTGTATTTAAATAGGATAAATGAATAGATTTGCATCATTTTCTATTTACAAATAAAAAAGAATAATCAATTACAAATATTGGATTGGCAGTTGGCCATCAACAATAAAATTTAAGAATATGGGCAAAATAATAATGAACCATCTGAGGGAACTCGAATCGGAATCAATGCATGTAATAAGGGAAGTAGCAGCTCAGTTTGAAAGACCTGCACTTTTGTTTTCTGGCGGTAAAGATTCAATAGTAATGGTCCACCTGGCTAAAAAAGCATTTCACCCCGCTAAAATTCCTTTTCCTCTGTTACATATTGATACTGGACACAATTTTCAGGAAACACTTGACTTCAGGGATAAATTGGCCAAAGATGCTGGTGCAGAGCTTTTGATTCGTTATGTGCAGGACTCAATTGATAATGGAAGGGTTGTTGAAGAAAAAGGCATCAATGCAAGCAGAAACGTTTTACAAACAGTTACCCTTTTAGATGCAATCGAAGAATTAAAACTAGATGCAGCTTTGGGTGGTGGCCGAAGAGATGAAGAAAAAGCCCGAGCAAAAGAACGGTTTTTCTCACATAGAGATGAGTTTGGTCAATGGGATCCAAAAAATCAAAGACCTGAATTATGGTCAACATACAATGGTCGAAAAAGGATAGGCGAACATTTTAGGGTTTTCCCAATTAGTAATTGGACTGAAATGGACGTTTGGCAATATATTTTGATGGAAAACATCGAAATACCAAGCCTTTACTTCACCCACCGAAGAAAAGTTTTCACCAGGGATGGAGTCTGGATGGCTGTTGATCCATGTTTGCAAATGAAGGAATCAGAAGAAATAATAGAGATGGATGTAAGATGCAGAACTATTGGAGATATCACTTGCACTGGAGTTACTCTTTCTAAAGCGACTACACTAGAGGACATTATTGAAGAAATAGCTGCTACCCGTATTACCGAACGTGGCGGGCGAGCAGATGATAAGCGTTCAGAAGCAGCTATGGAAGACAGAAAGAAGGAAGGATATTTCTAACAGCTCTGTATTCATTTTTTACAAAATATTTATCATTTAAACAGGCTTATTTAAAAATTTCATAAAAATTAAGGCCTGATAAAAACAAAACAAAATGGCAGAAGAAAAAAAAAGAGGATATCTAGATATGGAGCTTTTGCGCTTCACCACAGCAGGAAGTGTTGATGATGGGAAAAGTACGTTAATTGGACGTTTGTTGTACGACAGTAAAGCTATCTTCCAGGATCAACTGGATGCCATGGAAGAATCGAGCAAACGCAAAGGTGAAGAACATATCAATCTTGCTTTATTAACAGATGGACTAAGAGCTGAAAGAGAGCAAGGAATAACCATTGATGTGGCTTACAGATATTTTGCCACCCCAAAAAGAAAATTTATTATTGCTGATACCCCAGGCCATGTTCAATATACTCGAAATATGGTAACAGGTGCATCCACAGCCAATTTGGCAATTATTTTGGTCGATGCCAGACATGGAGTTATCGAACAAACTCTGAGACATTCCTATATCTCTTCTCTTTTACAAATCCCTCATATTGTAGTGTGTATCAACAAAATGGATTTGGTTGAGTATAATGAGGAAATCTATGAGACTATTAAACAAAATTTCATGGATTTTGCACCCAAATTTGACGTTCAGGATATCCGCTTTATCCCAATTAGTGCATTAAATGGAGATAATGTGGTAAACCGATCTAAGAATATGCCCTGGTATGATGGTGCAACTTTAATGTATACCCTTGAAAATGTATATATTGGAAGCGACCAGAATCATTTTGATCCTAGGTTTCCTGTTCAATATGTAATCAGGCCACAATCAGATGAATTTCATGACTACAGAGGCTATGCAGGCAAAATTGAAGGTGGAATCTTTAATGTTGGAGATGAAGTTAAGATTCTACCTAAAGGTTTGAACACCAAAATCAAATCGATTGACTTTTACAAAGAATCGCTAAGAACTGCAGCAAAACCTCAATCAGTGACTATTACGCTTGAAAACGATATCGATATCAGCCGAGGAGATATGATTGTAAAAGCGAATAACGTCCCTTTAATATCCCAGGATATTGACATGATGATATGTTGGTTTAACGAAAAACCAATGCAGAACAATGGCAAATACGGGCTTAAACATACTTCACGGGATATTCGATGTGTTATAAAAGAAATTAGTTACAAAGTAAATGTGAATACACTCGAGAGGGATTATGAAGACAAGAATGTTCAAATGAATGATATAGCTAGAATTTCTATCAAATCTACCGCTCCCATTTTCTATGATTCATATCGAAAAAACAGGAATACAGGAAGCGTAATTTTAATTGATGAAGGCACCAATGAAACTGTTGCAGCTGGCATGATTATTTAATGTTCAAAATTAGTGATTAGAAATTGTTTGTTTCGAATAACAACAAATTGATTATTAGTAAATTGAATAATAACAACTTAACCAAATAATCAGTTATTGAAATTTCAGAATTATGGCATTAATATTTTAAGATATGGGTTTTAGTGGAATCCTTGTATTAGTAGTAATAGTATTTATCCTTGTTTCGCTCTATTTCGAAATTGTTGGGCCTGGATTCACTTTTGTCATTGCCATTGCTATTTTGGGAGCCTTCAGGATATTGACCCCCACTGAAATATTGGCAGGTTTTGCTAACGAGCAAATAGTAATTATAATTATGCTATTAATGTTAGGTGATGTCTTCCAGCGCACTTCTGTTCTTGATATATTTTTCGATAAAGTTTTTAAAGGTGCAAAAACTCCCAAAAGCTTTGTGGCCAGATTAATGTTCGTGGTTGCTCCCATTTCTGCATTTGTGAATAATACACCACTTGTTGCTCTCTTGATGCCATATGTACATAATTGGAGTACAAAAAACAAGGTTCAACTCTCTCGGTTATTAATGCCCCTCTCATTTGCAACTATAATTGGAGGTTGTGCCACTTTGATAGGAACATCTACTAACTTAATTGTAGGAGGTTTGGTGGCCGATCAAAAAATAATTCCAGGGTTAAAACCACTTCAAATATTCGATTTTTCAAGTGTAGGCGTTCCAATGATTATTATTGGAGCTATATATATGATTTTTATTGGCGACAGGCTTTTACTTAAAAGAAAAGTTACAGTACTTCAAATTCCCAAAAATTCAAGGGATTATCTTTTTGAACTCCAACTAAAAAAAGGAAGTGAAGTAATAGGTCAATCCAGATCTGAATCTCAATTCCTTAAAAATGCAGGTTTCATTTTGGTTGAAGTATTTAGAGAAGGCATTCAATATCAACAAATTGATCCCGATTTTACATTTAATGAAAATGACATTCTAATATTTGCAGGACAAAAAGAGGCAATCGCAGAACTTGTAAATGCAGATAAACGCAGAATTATTCCATCAATTGGAATGTTTTCAAAACGTAACCAATCAGAAATTATTGAAATAGTGGTTTCGCATAAATCAAGTATGATTGGAAAACGGCTGATGTATGAGAATTTCAGGGGAAAATATGATGCAACAGTATTAGCAGTTCACAGAAATGGAGAAAACCTTACCGGACAAATTGCAAATATCGATGTGCGCGCCGGTGATGCACTGCTTTTAATGGTTGGAAACCAATTTGATATCCTAGCCAAATCGACACAAGATTTTTATATTATTTCTAAAATTAAAGAAATAAGAAGGTTGGGGTATTTTAAAACGGCTGTTTTAATTGTTGGTTTGCCTTTAATTGTCATTTTAAATGTGCTTGGAATAATTAAATTATTTACTGGAGTTCTGGTATTGTTAATTATTACACAGCTTCTTAAAATTGTTACACCAAAAGACATGGCAGGAAGTGCAGATTACGAACTTGCGATAATCATTGCATTATCCCTGGCTTTAGGAGTTGCAATGATCAAAACAGGAGTTGCCGATACATTAGCCAACGGATTGATGTATCTTTTTAAACCAATGGGAAAATATGGTGCATTAGCAGGAATTTATTTCATAACAGCCACGCTTGCAGGATTTATTACCAACAAAGCAGCGGTAGCAATTATTTTTCCTATTTCGTTGACACTTGCCATTCAATTAGGAGTAAATCCATTACCATTTATATTGGTTGTTTCGTTTGCTGCTGCTGCAAATTTCATGACTCCAATCGGTTATCAGACCAATATCATGATTTATGGGCCAGGAGGATACAAGTTTAAAGATTTTTTAAGGGTAGGTACACCGTTAACCATTATATATATGATTGTTACTGTTACTATTTTAAGCTTGCAATATTTATAAAAGCAGTTATGGAAAAAGCATATACCTATAATCTATGCTGGCAAGCAATCAATACCGCACTTTTTGCAGGTGATGAAATATTGGAAGTATACAACAATAATAACTTTGACATTGAATATAAAGAGGACAATTCGCCATTAACTATTGCAGATAAAAAAGCTCACGAAATAATTCTCCAAATCCTAACACCCACGGATATACCAATACTTAGTGAAGAGGGCGCTGATGTTCCTTATACAAATCGTAAAGACTGGACTTTATATTGGTTAGTGGATCCACTTGATGGAACCAAAGAATTTATAAAACGAAATGGTGAATTCACAGTGAATATTGCCCTAATTGAAAATGGGAAACCCATAATTGGGGTAATTTATGCACCAGTGCTAAACAAAATTTATTTTGGATTTAACAATCAAGCATTTGTTGCCCAAAATATTCCAGAAACATCAGATATTGATGAACTTTTAGAATATATTGATCAAAATAAAATAAGTTTACCAATAATCAGTAAGAATAAAAATTTTGTTATTGTTGCAAGCCGATCGCACTTAACAGACGAGACCAATCAATTTATTGAAGAAATTTCCAAACACCATCCAAATCATGAATTGATTAGCGTTGGCAGTTCACTTAAATTCTGTTTGATTGCAGAAGGAATCGCCAACATCTATCCACGTTTTTCTCCAACAATGGAATGGGATACCGCAGCAGGACAAGCAATCGTAGAAGCATCAGGAGGAACTGTAATGCATATTTCCAAGAACAAAAGTATTGAGTACAATAAAGAAGACTTATTAAATCCATGGTTTATCGTTAAAAATAATTTAATCATATAAAAATGAATCAAAAATTTTACTTTGAATGCCGCGAATGCGGAACAAAAATCAATGATTTCAATGAATGGTTTGCTAATGAACAAGCCTGCCCTTCTTGTGGAAAATCGAATGTATATACAGTTTATTCTACGAATAAAGAAAAGATTAAAGAATTGATTAATAAAGATGCCAAACCACAAAGTTTGTTTCATTATTTCGATTTCCTTCCATTAAACAATAAAGAAAACGTTATTACTGAAGGCGAAGGTATTGTACCAATAGAAAGATGGGCATTTTTAGAAGAATATGCTTTGCGCAAATACAAACTAAACCTCAAGATTTTTATCAGTAGAAACGATAAAAGTTTTGCAACCGGAACTTTTAAAGACAAAGGAGGAGCGCTTGCCGCAAGTGTATTAAAAGAGGAAGGAGTAAAAGAATATGTAGTTGTAAGCACAGGAAATACTGCAACGGCTTTTGCTCATTACCTTTCAAAGGCAGGAGTTTCACTTTCAGTTTTTCTACCGGAAAATGCGCTAAATGATAGCGTTGCACATATTGGAACATATGGCCAGAAAGTTTATAGCGTAAAAGGTGATTATGCAAGGGCAAAAGTTGTTGCAGCAGATTATGCTAAAAAATACAATCTATTGATAACTGGAGGAAATCTTGATCCGTTAAGGCTTGAGGCAAAAAAGACACAGGTTTTTGAAATATTAAGAGTGATTGGTAAAATGCCAGATGTTTACATTCAGGCGCTAAGCGGTGGTACCGGACCATTTGCTGTTGAAAAAGGGATTCATGATCTGGAAGGAACAGGCTTAGTCGATAAACTTCCTCGTTTTTTATTGGCTCAAGGTGACAGATGTGCGCCACAAGCAAAAGCTTGGGCTAAGGCAAAGGCCGAAGGTTTTCCGAAAGGATATGAAAAAGAATATCCAATAATTGACAACCCACAACCACTCATTCCAACAATTGCAACCGGCAACCCAAAAACATACCCATTAATGGCACCACTTGTAAAACGAAGTGGAGGCGAAATTTTTGAAATCAAAGAAGAATTAGCACTTGACATTGCCAGATTAGTTGCTTTTGAGAGAGTTATTAAAATTGGACCCGCTTCTGCCGCCGCCTTGGCTGGTTTATTTGAATCTTTAAAACTTGGATTTATAAACGACGGCGAGGTTATTTTTGTAAATATGGGCGAAAGTGCAAACCGCGCACATGAGTTTATGTTCGATGCTGCTTACACAACTCAACATGTAAATTCTGTTGAAGAATGCGAACGATTTAATAGAAATGACTATAAAAAACAGGTTTGGGAAATATTTGAAAACTATTAATTTTCAAGATATTAATTATAAATATCTAATTGCCTTGAAAAAATAGAAAATTTCTTTTAAAAGAAAATTCCATCTTCTTTTGATATTAGTAGATTAAAAGAATCATAAATTAGCTTATATTTGTATAGGTTCACTTTCTTAATTATTATATTTTTGCAACTTTTTAAATAAAAATACAATAACTTATGAAAATAGCGGTAGATTTTGATGGAACAATTGTGGAACATCAATATCCCAAAATTGGAAAAGTGATGCCCTTTGCATTTAGCACTTTGATAGAACTTCAGAAACTCGGGCATCAGATTATTCTTTGGACTTACAGAGCTGGCAAAGAACTTGAAGAAGCTGTTAGTTTTTGTAAAACCAACGGAATTGAATTTTATGCCGTCAACAAAAACTATCCAGATGAAGTTTTTGATGATTCTGTTAGCCGCAAAATATTTGCTGACATTTACATCGATGACAGAAATATTGGAGGGTTTCCTGGGTGGAGCCTGATATGGAAAGTACTAAACAATAATGATCCTTTTAATAGCAAAGAATTTTTTGATGAATTATATTCGGATAATAAAAAAGACTCTTTTTCTAAAAAATTAAAAAAACTTTTAAGCTAATTCTAAAAACTAATCTAAATCTTAAACTATGGGTATTAATAAAGTTATCTTAGTCGGACATGTTGGAAAAGATCCTGCAATCCAGTACGTTAAGGAAGATGTTCCTGTTGCAAGATTCACTCTGGCGACCAGCGAAACCCGCAAGGACAAAAATGGTGAAAAAGTAACCAACACAGAATGGCATAACCTGGTAGTTTGGAGAGGATTGGCAAAAGTTGTTGAGCAATATGTAAAAAAGGGCCAAATGCTGTATGTCGAAGGCAAGATTACAAACAGAAGTTACGAAAAAGATGGTGTCACAAAATACATTTCCGAAATTGTAGTTAATAATTTAGAAATGCTTGGAAAGCCAAGTGATTCAACAAGTCATGGATCTCATGAAGGTTCTTCGAACCAAAGCAATGTTGCAAGCACTGCTGTAAACAACAATGAAGAAACATATTCAGGCGAATATCAAGAAGGCGATGATCTTCCATTTTAGTCCATAATTAGTTTTGAAGCAACTATTTGTAACCCGGTAATAACCTTGATAATACAAGCTAATACCGGGTTATTCTATTATAAAATTTAAGATTCATCGCTTTAATTTCAACTATTCATAAAATTCTTATTTGTATTATTTACTTTTCTTGCTAAATATTAAAAAAAAACATGCAATTTCGTAAAATTAAGCCTTTAACTATTTAATTTGGCTATTTGTTTTTTATAAAAAATATCATTTTGGAAACGGTTGTATTAACTGAATCAAGTCATTTGCTTTCTATTCTGCTTCAAAACCAATTTTCCTGCAGGGTTATCGGTTTTATGCTTTTATTGATTTTACTCCTGGCTTCTGCAATGGCAGCGGGATCTGAGGTTGCTTTTTTTTCACTTTCGGCTTTTGATAAGGAAACATTGAATTCGAATAAAAGTAGCCGGGCAAAAGCAGGTCTAAAGCTATTGGAAAACCCAGAAAGATTATTAGCTACACTTTTAATTACTAAAAACTTTTTAAATATTAGCATTGTAATTTTATCTGCATATCTTACTGACAATCTGTTTGTTTCTTCGAGCATAAGCCCATCTTCTGTTTTTCTGTTTAAAGTATTTATAATTACTTTTTTAATATTGATTTTTGGGGAAATAGTGCCTAAGGTTTATGCGTCCAGAAATGGGCAGCAGATAATTTTATTTATGTCGCATCTTATCTTTATTCTTTGCAAATTTTTCACCCCGATAAGTTATATATTAATTCATTCTACTTCAATTGTAAAACAAAGATTTGCAGGAAAAAAACCTGAAATTTCAATGGAAGATTTATCAAACGCATTGGAATTGACAAATAATTCCACCAAAGACAGTAAAAAAATACTCAAAGGCATTGTTAGTTATGGTAATACCAATGCAAGTGAAATTATGAAATCAAGAGTGGATATTGTAGCATTCAGTATTTTCACTCCTTTCACCGAATTACTTGAAAAAATAAAGAAGCAGAACTATTCAAGAATTCCCATTTTTGCCGAAACTTTTGACAATATTAAAGGAGTGCTATTTGTTAAAGATTTATTGCCACATTTTCACAAGCAAACTTTCAATTGGCAATCGCTTATCAGGCCTGCATATTTTGTTCCTGAATCGAAAAAAATAAATGATTTGTTGCTTGATTTCCAAACAAAAAAAATACATATGGCCTTTGTAATTGATGAATATGGAGGTACAAATGGAATTGTAACACTTGAAGATGTGCTTGAAGAAATTGTTGGTGAAATTGTTGACGAGTTTGATTATGACGATGAATTTTACAAAAAACTAGACGAGAAAACTTATGTTTTTGAAGGTAAAACTCTAATTAACGATTTTTATAAAATAATGAAAATTGAAGATGATTTTTTCGAGGACATCAGGGGCGATGCCGACACACTTGCAGGTTTAATTTTAGAAATACAAGGCGAAATACCTAAAGTTGGCTCTATTATAGAATTTCAAAACTATATTTTTAAAATTCTTGCTGCTGACAAAAGAAGAATTAAACAAATTCATGTTACACTGCAAAATAGTATAAATGATAAAATGATTTCTCATGATAAATAAAAATTGGTATATACTTGTAATTACTCTTTTTATGTTTTCCTGCAACGAAACATACTCTCCAAAACCAAGGGCTTATTTCCGGATTGAATTTCCTGAAAAATCTTATGTACGATTTAACAACAATGGTCCTTGTTCATTTGAAATCCCCAAATATAGCTTTATACAAGCAGACACTTCCAGAGGTGCCGAAGCATGGTGGAACAATCTTATTTTTCCTGAAATGAAAGGAAAACTCCACTTAACATATAAGTCGATCAACAATGATTTGGGAAAGTATATTGAAGATTCCAGAACACTGGCATACAAGCACACAATAAAAGCGGATGCTATTACAGAGCAGGTTTTTATTAACAACGATAAAAGAATTTATGGCGTTTTATACGAAATAAAAGGAAATGCAGCTTCGCCATTTCAATTTTTTGCAACTGATAGCACAAATCATTTTATTCGTGGCTCGCTTTATTTCGATGTAATTCCAAATAAAGATTCTCTTGCTCCTGTATTTGATTTCATAAAGCCTGATATCATTCATTTAATTGAAACTATAGAATGGAACAAATCGTTATTGCTTTCGAAATAATAGATTATTAAGTTCAACTGTTCAATTTGGTGTATCCTTTTTTTTAGCTAATTTCGCGGATAAATTGAGAAGCAAGATGCCAA
>JANYKN010000192.1 GCA_025361565.1 Bacteroidota bacterium
GGAGGGGGTAAAACATACTCCGCATTGTTATTGGCCTTTGGAATGATCAATGACTGGTCAAAGATCGCTGTAATCGATACCGAAAATCATTCTGCTGATCTCTATGCCCATTTGGGACCATATCAGGTGCTGGACCTTGAAAAGCCATTTACGCCTGAAAGGTATATGGAAGCCATGGATATTTGTGAGAAAGCTGGAATGGAGGCCATTATCATCGATTCGATCAGTCACGAATGGGAAGGTGTTGGCGGAATACTTGATATTCATGGCGCAATGATGGGTAATTCTTTCACGAATTGGGCAAAGGTGACGCCAAGACATAATTCCTTTCTTCAAAGAATATTACAATCCAATTGTCATGTCATTGCTACCATCCGTTCCAAGGTAGATTATGTCTTGTCAGATAAGAACGGTAAGATGGTTCCTGAAAAGATTGGGTTAAAAGGAGTGACAAGAGAAGGTCTGGACTATGAATTTACCCTGGTGTTTGAACTCGATATTAAGCATCAGGCCACATCAACTGTAAATACCGGGTGAAAATTGCACAGTATTTCACTTGAAAACTGCACAGCTTATCGATATCTGCTATCAAGAATATGATCTGGAAGGTACAGGGCATAGGGAAAAGCAATTCAGATGCTGATACTGGATTATAAGAGAAAGGGGGTGAAAGCTCCCTTTATTTTTATCTCCAGGAACATCAGAATCAAGTCTTTACAACTTTTTGTTGTAGATAGGTTCTGATTTCCAAATAAAACAGCTAAGTTTATATCCAAACCTGATTTATCAATATAACATCACTAAAAATATTATATGTCTGAAGATCAAAAGAAACAGCTGGAACAACAACTCTGGAACATTGCCAACACCCTGCGAGGTAAAATGGACGCTGACGAGTTTCGTGATTACATCCTGGGATTCATCTTTTACAAATACCTGTCAGAGAAAATGTATCGTTATGCTGATTCAATATTGCTTCAGGATGGGATCAAGTACAGGGACATTGAGGAGAACAGCGCCAAAGGTAAACAGTACATTGAAGCCATCAAGGAAGAAGCCCTGGCTCGTTTGGGATACTTTCTGAAACCATCTGAACTCTTCAGCGAGGTAGCCAAACGTGGCAACAGTGACAAGGAGGGAGAAAACAACTTCATCCTGGAAGACCTTGGAAAGATCCTGACCAACATCGAACAGAGCACTATGGGTACTGCCAGTGAGGATGATTTCGACAACCTGTTCGAAGACCTGGATCTGACCAGTACCAAACTTGGCAAGACTGAATCACAAAAAAATGAATTGATCTCCAAAGTGCTGGCCCACCTTGACAAGATTGATTTCAAACTGGATAATACTGAGTTGGACGTTCTAGGTGATGCCTACGAATACCTTATTGGACAATTTGCCTCTGGTGCTGGGAAAAAAGCTGGTGAATTTTATACACCTCAGCAGGTTAGCACTATACTTGCCAAAATCGTTACCACTGGGAAGATCAAGCTCAAATCAGCTTACGATGGTACTTGTGGTTCAGGATCGCTATTGTTGCGAGTGGCCAAAGAGGTAAAGGACGTAAGCAATTTCTATGGCCAGGAGCTCAATCGCACCACCTACAACCTTTGTCGAATGAACATGATCCTTCACGATGTTCATTACAGGAAGTTTGACATTCGACAGGAAGATACCCTGGAACATCCCCAACATCTCGACAAGCGTTTTGAAGCAGTGGTAGCTAATCCTCCCTTCTCAGCCCAATGGTCAGCCTCTCCACTATTCATGACTGATGACAGGTTCAGCCAATATGGAAAGCTGGCTCCCAGCAGCAAGGCTGATTTTGCCTTTGTACAGCACATGGTATACCAACTTGCAGAGAATGGCATCATGGCTATTGTACTGCCACATGGGGTCTTGTTTCGTGGTGGCGCTGAACAACATATTCGTAAATACCTGATCCAGGAGAAAAACTATCTGGATGCTGTGATTGGTATGCCAGCCAATATCTTTTATGGAACCAGTATACCAACTTGTATCCTGGTTTTTAAAAAATGCAGGGAAACCCCTGAGGATATCCTATTTATCGATGCCAGCCAGAATTTTGAAAAGGTGAAGAACCAGAACGTATTGCGTGATGCTGACATTGATAAAATTATCTCCACTTTTCGAAATAGAACAGAGGAGGATAAATACAGTAAACGTGCCTCTCTGAAAGAGATTGCTGACAATGATTACAACCTGAACATCCCACGTTATGTGGATACGTTTGAAGCCCAGGACAGCATTGATATCAACAAACTGGCTGGTGAGCTAGTTACCCTCGATCTTCAGATGGCTGAAACCAACAAAACCATTGCAGACTTCTGTAAGCAACTTAATATCTCAACACCTTTTTAATTCATGGAAAAGCAAAAGAATATACCAGTGTTGCGTTTCCCTGAGTTTTCTAAAAGTTTGGAAAGTAATAATTTGGGAGAAATAACAAGTTGGTCATCTGGAGGAACTCCATCAAAAGAAAGACCTCAATACTGGAATGGCAACATACCTTGGATAACAGCATCAAGTATGCATGGGTTCGAATATTTTGATTCAGAATATAAAATCACCAAAGAGGGTTTAATTAATGGGTCACGACTTGCGAAGGAGGGCCAGCTTTTGATTCTGGTACGTGGCAGTATGCTATTCAATAAAATTCCAGTTGGTATAGCTTTAAAAGACGTAGCTTTTAATCAGGATGTGAAATCTGTTGACATAAGTGCTGGTAATAGCGCAAAGTTCATTCTTTACTGGTTCTTTTCAAAAGAAAACGTAATATTAAATTTGGTTACAGGTACTGGGATTGGAGCTGGTAAACTGGATTTATCAGATCTGAAGAATTTAACTTTACAACTTCCATCCCTCCCAGAACAAACCAAAATTGCCACCTTTCTTACAACCATTGATGACAGGCTCAACCAACTGAAAAAGAAGAAATCCCTTTTGGAGCAATACAAGAAGGGGGTGATGCAGAAAATTTTTGACCAGGAGATCAGGTTTAAGGATGAGGATGGGAATGAGTATCCTGATTGGGAAGAAAAAAAACTAGGTGAGGTTGCTGTATTTTTTAAAGGGAAAGGATTGCCTAAAAGCGATTTATCAGCAAATGGAAGGTATAAGTGCATACATTATGGAGAGCTTTTTACAACTTATAAAGAACTGATAACTAATATAATTAACAAGACAGATAAATTTGATAATCCATTTTTATCGATTTCAAATGATGTATTAATGCCAACATCAGATGTTACGCCAAATGGGTTAGCAACTGCAAGTTGCATTAAGGAGGATAACATTATACTTGGAGGTGATATTTTGGTAATTAGACTTCACAAAATGATCTTAGATGGAGTATTTTTTGCTTATTATATTTTAATTACTGAAAACAATGATTTGAAAAGTAATGTTGATTTTGATGTTAGAAAAATCTTAGAATTGCTAAACGAAAAATTAGGTTTTGAGCCTTTATCCAAAGATGTACTTGATAATATAATCAATGATGCACTCAATGATCTGCATTTAAATATCCAGAATGAAAATTTAGAAATTGAAAAAGAAAGAATATTGTATCATATTTTATTCGCAAATTGCTTCACTAATAGAAGAATGAGCAAAGAATTTGTTGATTTAGTAACAAATATAACAAGCCATAATGTATCAAGCAGCAATATTCAAGATATTAATAATTATGGTGATGAAACTTGGTATTTGATTGATGCTTTATGTTTTGATTCATTTAACATTGATAAAGTAGCTTTTCAAGAATTTATCGAATTTTTAAATGTTAGAATCAAAACAAGACAAAAATATTTTGAAAAACAAATTGAATATTTAAAAGGAAATATCAATAACAGTAACTTTTATAAACATATTATGTACTGCACCAGCGTGAAAAGGACAAAAGGCTTAAAAATAACGTGTAATACAAATGAGTTTTTTAAGGCATATCGAACCGGAATATTCTTTTTAAAAGAGGTTGAAATTAATCCAACCCCTTGGACATTCCAGTTCAACTGATTATTCCTCACAAGTTGCTCTCCAGCAGAGCTTGTTTCTGCTTTATCAGGATTTACGAACATAATACTTTTTTTTATATTAGGCAACACTATTTTGGTTCTCCCAATATTTTTTTCTTTCTATACTTGCCTTATCTATCTTTTCTTGCCTTTCTTTCAGCAGTTTATCTACATCGCCTGTTAAAAAATCAACTGGTTTGAGATAGAACAATGAACTATGCGGACGACGATTGTTATAATGATCAACATACTTCGCTATCTGTTCTCTGGCATCTTCAAGGTTAATCATGCTTGTAGTTCTGAGACACTCTTCACTTAGACTTTTGTGAAAACGCTCGATCTTTCCATTTGCTTGTGGATAAGAAGGGGATGTTTTTACATGTTGAAGCTCTACTTCTTTCATATATGATTCAAAATCTTTTGATATATATTGACCTCCATTATCACTTATCAGCTTTGGCTTTTTATCTGGATATTTCTCCAAAGCCTTTTGAATTACTATTTCTACATCATATTCAGTCATAAATATTCTTAGTTCGTGATGAACAATATATCTGGAATAACCATCCATAACGCCGATAAAGAACAAGAATGAGCCTTGATAATTAACATATTTAATATCTGTATGCCATTCCTGGTGTGGTTGTTGAGGCTGAATAAATCCCTTGCCTTTACGACTGTTTACCTGCTGTTTCCATTTTGTAAGCAATCCGGCTTTGCTTAAGACTCTGTAAACAGAAGTTGGGGAACATGCAAATTTATTAGCATCTATTCCATTGTATGCTATTCTGCGATAACCGTCTTGAAGATAGTATTGATGTGAACCTATATATGAACGCGCAAAATCAAGTATTGCCTGAACTTCATAAGGAGTCAGCCAATTTTGTTTCGGCTGATTTCCATTATGTTTATTGGGCATACCTGTTCTTTTCACCCAACTGTAATACTTACTGCGTTGAATACCAAGCAATATGATTATCTGACTCAAAGTAAGATGACTTTTTCGCATTATTTTTGAGCTGTATTTAACCACTTTGTCTCTTACCTCCGGCTCAACCCATTTTTCATTAAGCTGTCCCCATTGATGTTTTTTTTTAAGTTGATGTTATCTTCCACCAATTCGGCTATAAGAGCTTCACGTTTTGATAATAGAGCTTTTAGTTCAGCTATCTCTTTTTCTGCTGATTGTTGTAGTTTATCAATGTTCCTGCTAACTTTTGACAGATTGGCTGGTGCTGCTTCAAACATCTGCTTTTTCCATTTATAGATTGCATTGGGATGCAGCTTATACTTCTCTGCAAGTTCACTTACAGCAATTTGATTTTCTAAAAGTTCCCGAAGTATCATAGTTTTTTCTTCGGATGTGTAACGTTTTTTCATTTTCATTATTTGCTCCGTTTTATTTTACAAATTTACACATCCCTTTATCCTTTTCCAATTGGTGCAAAACAATTTCTTATTTGAAATAAGACATAAAATCATTCAATTTTATCATGTTTAACAATAATGTTGCAAAAACATCGGGCGGAGAAAATATAATATGAAATAATGATAATTTAATTATCGAAACAAAAGAAATCAATGAAAATGTCATAGTTGAACTTGACCCAAATGGGAATATTGTAAGCATGACTTTAAAACATGCAAAAAATATAGTGAATATAAATGATTTATCGTATCAACAAGTAGTT
>JANYKN010000198.1 GCA_025361565.1 Bacteroidota bacterium
TTTTTTTATTAATAACTTTTCATTTGTCGAATTGTCATCCAAGAATATCAAAAAATGTACTTCTTGCTTATTCATTGGGAACAATTCTATTAACAATTTTATCAGCTTTAGGCTTTGGGAAAAGTTATTCTACTGACATGAGGCTAACTCTTTTCGGCAATGGTCCTAATGGACTAGGTTTTATGATTGCTGTAGCTATAATAGTATTAATTAGTATGATTTTCGAAAAAAAAGATGATAACGGTAAATTCAAATACTTACTATTGCTTCCCATTCCCATAATGCTAAAATTAATTGCGGAAACCGGATCGAGGGGCGCATTCGTTACCTTAGCGATTGGGTTTATAGCTTTTGTCCTTTTTATTAAGATGAGAAGAATCTATAAATTATACTTTTTCTTCGTTTCTCTTATGGCAGCTTATTTAATGGTAATTTTTATGTTGCAATCTGAAGTTTTACGCTCCAGACTTTTACTTTCAATTGCAACTGGTGATACTTCCGGACGATCTGAAATTTGGAACATTGTGATTTCATTATTTTTTAACAACCCAATTTTTGGTATCGGAGAAACTGGGTACTATTACTATGCAACTAAAATATTGCCCACATACCAAGCGCCACATAACGTATTCATTGAACTACTCGTTTATTCTGGCATTGTAGGTTTTATATGTTTTTCTTTATTACTGTATCAAATTTATAAGAAAAGTATATATTTATATAGAGCTCAATCTTATTTATTGCCAGCGATATTATTTATAATGGTAATTACATTATATATGAATGGCCAAGGATTATTCATAAAACTTGTTTGGCTAATATTCGCAATAAATTTAGGACTATCAAAGGCTTATTCACATAATTCAATTAAAAATAGCTTGCTAACATAACACAAGCATTCACAAAAACTGTGTCCAATTTATATTGAAATATTTATGCGAATCCTTTGTTTTATTGATAGTCTAGGTTCAGGAGGAGCTCAACGTCAATTAGTTAATCTATCAATTGGTTTTAAAGAAATGGGGCATGACGTTTCATTTTTGGTTTACCACGATCGAAATTTTTACAAAGAATTGCTTATAAAAGCTAATATTCCTGTTGAATTAATAAAAGAGCCAAATTACTTAAAACGACTATTTAAAATTCGCAAATATCTTCGTAAGGGTAAATACGATTCAGTTCTATCATTTTTAGAAGCACCCAATTTAATATGTGAGATTACAGGTCTACCTTTTAAAAAATGGAAATTGGTAGTGGGTGAACGTAGTGCAAATCCAAATATTTCGAAATCGTTAAAACTTAAGGTGTTTCGTTGGTTTCACCTATTTGCAGATCATATTGTTGCAAATTCACATGAAAACATCAGAATAGTGCGTAAAGTAAATCCATTTCTCTGTTCGAAAAAATGCCATGTTATATATAATATGATAGATTCAGAAAAATGGAATCCAGTGCAAGCTTATTCTTCTAATATTAAAGGGAAATTTCTTTTGGTCGTTGCGGCCAGTCATAATTCATACAAAAACTTGAATGGTTTAATTGAAGCCTTGAATTTACTATCGAAAAAAGAATTAGATAGTTTGATTATACATTGGTATGGCGATAGCATAACTGAACCTTATGTAGATACCTCTTATAAAGAAGGTATAAAAAAGATAAAAGAATATCAACTTGAAAGTACTATAAAATTTCTCCCTGCAACAAAAGAAATCAAAGAAGTTATTCATAATGCTGATGGAGTTGGACTGTTCAGCTTTTTTGAGGGTTTTCCAAATGTGATTTGTGAAGGAATGGCATGTGCAAAGGCGGTAATATCATCAAAAGTATCTGACATTCCTGAAATATTATATTATGATTCACATATTTTATTCAATCCCAATGATATTGATTCTATAAAAAACTCACTTTCATACCTGTTAAGTCTGTCAACTGAAAAATTGAAAGAATTAGGTTCGCTGAATCTTAAGATTGCAGAGGAAAAGTTTAATAAGGAAACGATTATTGATCAATATTTGGACTTGCTTCAAAAATAATTATTGGTATATTCTACCTCTTAATGTCATTCAAATTTGACTAATAAAGAAATAATGAAGTTCTTAAAAATAAAAACTCTATTTTCAAATCCCAATGACAGGAATGTTGAATTTCTCTCAGGCGTTTATGAGGATCAGGATAAACTTATTCAAACTATCTCTGAATTGTTTAATGAAGAATTTCTTCAAAATGAATTTCTAAAAAACAAAACTGTGTTACTAAAACCCAATTGGGTTGTACATTCCTCTGTCGCTACAGATGAAATTTGCCTGCGTACACATGATAATTTTTTGCTAGCTGCATTGGAAGTTGTAGCTGGACAAAAACCGGCAAAAATAATAATTGCTGATGCTCCGGTTCAAGGTTGCGATTGGGATAAAATGATTACGCCAGAGTTTTTATTGCAAATGAATGAGATTTGTCAAAAGTATAATATTCCTCTAATTGTTAAAGATCTGCGAAAAACAACTTTTAATCCGAAGCTTAACTCTAAACAAACGATAAACAGTGATGAAGAATATACCATCTTCAATCTAGGTTCAGAGAGTCAACTTGAACCTATATCATTGAATAATAGAAACCCATTCAGAATTACTTATTATAATCCTGATAGATTAAAGGAATCACATTATCCTGGCACACATAAATATTGTATAGCTAACAACTTTTTACTGGTAGATGTTGTGATATCATTACCCAAAGTTAAAACCCACCAAAAAGCTGGCATCACATGTGCTTTAAAAAATCTAGTTGGAATAAATGGAGATAAAGACTACCTGCCACATCATAGGATTGGAGGTTCTGAGATGGGTGGGGATTGCTATCCTGGTAAAAATAAAATCAGGTACTTTTCGGAAAAGGTACGGGACATTGCAAATAGAAATATTGGCAAGTACAAATATAAGATATGGGCAGGGTTTTCTTATCTACTATGGCATCTTCTGCCAAAACAAGAAACTCATTCATTATCCGCTGGTTGGTATGGTAACGATACAACCTGGCGAATGGTACATGACATCAATAAAATTGCCATCTTCGGAAAATTGGATGGATCAATATCAATAATACCACAAAGAGTAGTATATAGTTTGTGCGATGGGATAATAGGAGGTCAGGGCGATGGTCCATTAAAACCAATACCCTTGCCGTTAGGCATTATAAGTTTTACAAACGATTCTGCAATTAATGATATTGGAATGGCAATTTTGATGGGTTTCGACTGGCAAAAGATTTATTTATTAAAAGACTTGAAATATCCAAACGAATTAAATGAATTAAAAATAGAACTCAACCAGGACGTAAAAGAATTTAATTCGTTAAACGAACTATCAATTCCAACAATTCCACCACCAGGATGGGAGGAATATCTATCTAACAAATAAGACAAAGATGAAATTTGCTATTCATAGACCAGATTATCCAAATTCATTTTCTCATAAATGGATTGAGTATTGCAATACAAATAGAATTGACTACATTGTAATTGATTGCCTTGATACAGATATAATTAAAACACTAAAGGAAAATAAGATAACTGAATATCCCAGAGGAACCAGGGCGAAAATTACCAAGGATGGTAAGGTCATCTGCTTTGCAATTTCAGC
>JANYKN010000021.1 GCA_025361565.1 Bacteroidota bacterium
TATCATTCATTTAATTGAAACTATAGAATGGAACAAATCGTTATTGCTTTCGAAATAATAGATTATTAAGTTCAACTGTTCAATTTGGTGTATCCTTTTTTTTAGCTAATTTCGCGGATAAATTGAGAAGCAAGATGCCAATATGCTATAAAATCGATAACGATAATTACACACTCGGACTTTGGAAGCTTTCAGAAGATGAAAACCAATTGATTGATAGTTTTTCAAAAATTGCACCACAAGATGAAATAATTAAAGCTGAAAAATTTAAATACTCTGCTAGAAAATCGGAATGGATTGCAACCCGTTTGCTAATGTATCATCTATTGAATAAAGTAGTTACAATTGATTATGATCAAAATGGGAAACCTTTAATTGAAAATCAAAATCAATGCATTAGTATTTCTCATACAAAAGGCATGGTTGCTGTAATAATTGCAAAAAACCTCGCTGGAATAGATATTGAACTCATAAATGACAGGGTATTAAAAATAGAAAATAAATTCATGAGTGGAATTGAGCGAAATCAGATTTCGGATGATACCAAATCAACTCATCTTTTAGCTTATTGGTCAGCAAAAGAAACACTTTATAAAATTTCGGGTGGAAAAGGATTGGATTTTAAAAAAAATCTCTACGTTAACCCTTTTCAATTAAGGAATAAAGGCGAATTTACGGGTGAAGTTATAACTAACAACCAAACAATTGGTTATCGTTTGAATTATTTCATTTACGACCAAAATATTGTGGATTCCAATTATTTAATTGTATATTATTACAATTAGCACATGTCAAAAGCCAGAACTCCAGATTTATACACCAATCTAACCTCCCGAAAAGGAAAAAAAATATCAGTTCTTATTGATCCGGATAAACATAATGATGAATCAATAATTCAAATTATTAAGCAATCAGAAAAGGCAGGAATTGATTTTTTTATGATAGGAGGAAGTTTGCTTCACTGCCCTATCGATGAAACAATAATAAAGATTAAACAAAAAACAGAAATACCACTTATTTTGTTTCCCGGCAATCTTTTACAATTAACAGACAAAGTAGATGCGATGCTGCTTTTAAGCCTAATATCCGGAAGAAATCCAGAATTATTAATAGGAAATCATGTTATTGCCGCTCCCTTAATTAAAAAATATAACATTCAAACCATACCTACCGGATATATTTTAATAGGTACAGGTAAAACTACTTCAGTTGAATACATGAGTGGAACTCTTGCCATTCCAAAAGATAAAAATGAAATAGCCATGGCAACAGCAATGGCCGGAGAACTTCTTGGAATGAAACTAATTTATATGGATGCAGGCAGTGGCGCCGACAACCCAGTTCCTAACGAAATGATTAAAGATGTTAAAAGCAGCATCAATATTCCATTAATTATTGGTGGTGGCATAAAAAACGAAAAGCAGCTGGAACAAGTTTGCCAATCAGGTGCTGATATTTTGGTGATTGGTAACATTTTTGAAGTTAAAAATGGATTAATCAATACTTTTACGTCAATTGTGCACCAATATCAATGATTACTTGTGCAAACCAATCTCAATACCCAAAGCCAATTGTGGAAAGATATAATTTCCAACTTCTTTTTTATAATCTTCAGTTAGCAATTCATTTAATCGATAAGTTCCAGTTAATACAAATCGGTTCAATCCAATCCTTGCTTTAAATCCATATTGAAACCTTTCAATATAATTCAATTTTGAAAGTATAACACGCTCCACTCCTGCCCTATTTGCAGAAGTATTTCTATCCAGGTTATCCTCATACATATGTTCAACTGAAAATGGCCAATTACAATATGCTCCTAAATCTATAAACCTGCCTATAATATTGCCGCGTTTCCCAAAATTAAAACGGATATATGCATCGGGACCAAAATTGTTAAATCTTAATTTTTCTTTAGAATGTAGTATGGTATCGGGCACAGCTTTGGTTTCAATTTGCTTGATGTTATATATTTCATTGGTATAATTAATACCTGCGCCAATTGCAAGCCAATTGGTAATTTTAAATTTATAGCGCCATCCAACAGATAATATTGCTGACGTTCCTGCTTTTATTTCTATTTCATTCTCCTTTTGCAGAGGTATAAAAAAAGCATAACCTACATAAAAATGATTAAAATGACGAAAATTAGGACCATCTTTGGGCATTTTAAAATCATAATCGCGAATGCTTTCATGTAATAAAACAGTTTGTCCGAAAAATAATTCACAAAGGAATATGCTATATAGTAATAAGCTAACTCTTTTTATATTTATCATATCAATCTATATCTAAATACATTACTTTATTCTGTAGCTATTCGTAAATCCCTTATAATGAGCTTGCAAAACAACTCCATTAGGATAATCTTTTAAAGCTATTGCAGCTGCTTTTTCATTGAAAACATCAACCAACCAATATTCGTCCAAATAATTTTTATTGTTTTCAATGTGATAATACAAGTAATTACTTTTTTGAAAAAATTGCTTGTCAATATATTTCTTGTCAACTTTGATAAAAATAGAATCTTTCTCATGTAGGAATTCGAAAGTTGACTCCATTTTTAGAACATTGCCATTATTAATAAAAAAAGAAGCTTGTGGCACCCCAAAACCATGTGCATAATCATAATAGGGGAATAAATGTCCGGACTCCTGAATATTTTCAAATAATTGCATATTTGTTAAATAGGGCATAATTTGCCAGGCGCAAGCAGCAAACCCTGTTATTAATGGGGCAGCGAACGATGTACCTTTAACTTTTTCTAACTTATCAGTGCTGGCAACTATTAATTGGCCAAATGCAACAACATTGGGTTTCATTTTAAAATTGGCTGTTGGTCCAAAAGAACTGAAATTTGCATGAAAATCAGTATATGGGCTTATTGCTCCAACGCTCAACACACTATCAGCATCGGCTGGAGTTGCCATAATTTTCCAGTCACGGTTTCCGTCATTACCCATGGCATTAATGACCAAAATCCCTTTACGTGCTGCCATATTTGCTGCCTTTGAAACTAAACTGGTATGACCATCCATTTCAAAAGTATAGTATCGTTCATGGGTATATCCAAGTGAACTGTTAATGATGTCTGCTCCATTTTTATCGGCCCATTCAACAGCCTCAAGCCAATATTCTTCCTCTGCATAGTTTTCACGCTCAATTTCAGTCCTGGCGAGTAAAAACTCAGCATCAGTGGCTAGGCCAATTTTTTTACCCTTAATTATTCCTGTAATGCATGATAAAACCATTGTACCATGTGGATTATATGCATAGACAAAAGGTTTTTTCCTTGCAAAGTCCCATGTGGCAATTATTCGTCCATTTTTTTGCAAATGGGCAAATGCCGGATTTGTATCGACTGAAGGGAAACCTGCATCGAAAACGGCTATTCGAATTCCACTTCCTGTAAAACTATATTGACCGAATAACTCACCTTGCAGCCTGGTAATTTGTTTGTCTAATAGATCCAAATCTTCTGTCTGCAAAATAGTATCGAAAATACCTGTAGTAACAAATTGCCCAGGTTCTATTTCCGAAACTTCTTTAACATATTGAAGTTGCCTGATTTTATCTATCTGATCTTTATTTGCAGTTATCGAAAGTGCATTAAACCAACGTAATTCGCAATTTATCGATCCTGTAATTTGCTCAATATTACTCACATAATCCTGACGCAAAGGAAAGTCTGTAGTATCGAACAATGAAATCCCATTTTTTATCCTTCGTTCTATAGCCTTTTTGTCAAAATATTGATAAGGATTAAACTTAACACCTTCTTTATCTGCAAGATAAACCCAATATCTACCTTGCGCAAATAATCCTGTGCCAAAGAAAATACCAATTACAATTGCTACAAATCTAAGAATCAAAAACCTTGAAATACTTACCATTATAAATTTATTGAATTCAAAGTCGATATTAAAATATCTTAATAATTACAAATATAAATAAATTTGAATATAGATAGAAGATCGAAGGATAACTTGTGAATCTTCAAGATCCTTTACTTGCCAATTAATCCACCTATGGGTCTACCATTTGAGTTGCTCGGATATGAAATACCTAAAAAATGAACTATCGTTGGGGCTATGTCGTTAATTGGCACAGGATCTAAGATTTCAGTTTTAATTATTTTCCAACCATAAAAAATTAATGGTACATGAGAATCGTAACTATATGGCGAACTTTGATTTACAAAATCATTATCTAAACTATTCTTTTTCTCTATCCATCCTGGTTCAAGACAAATTAAAACATCTCCAGATCTTATTGCATTATAGCTATTCCTGTATTTTTTTAAAATACCAGAAGTAGAGTCAGCAGTTTGCATAATCAAAGCTGTTGTGCTACTGGCAATACCTTTGAACTGACCTATAAATTGTGCTGTTTTAAGTTGAATTTCACCAACAGGCACTTTGGTTACATCAATCAAGTATTGATTGAGATAAATTTGTCCCTTTGAATAATTCTTAATCCAGCCAGATTGACCATAGGTTGCTTTCAAATAAGCACCTGTAAGCGAAAGAGCTAAATCAGGATTAAATACACCTGTGGGCATTCCAATTTCTTTTGAATAATCTGGATCATCAGCAGCACCTCTGTCACTAGTAAGAACTACAAGTACATTTTCTTTTCCAAGATAATCATCAACAAATTCAAGTAGATGAGCTATATCATTATCAAGGCGCAGGTAAATATCTTCAAGCTCAACAGAGTGTATTCCAAACAGTTCATTAACATAACCTGGAGTTGAAAATCCAATGGTAATTAAATCAGGATATTGATCTTTACCCAAATTTTCATTAATAATAGCTGCAATAGAAAAATCGATGGTATAAGTATTGCCAAATGGTGTATATTTGATTACTTGACAACCACTTAGCTTACTCAACTTTGCCAAATCATATGGAAATGTTTTCTGTTTGTTGCTATATCCACTCTCGTATGAATTATTGTCAGCAAGGCTTTCTTTATATGTACTTATCGGATTCATGGTATCCCACTCCCGTTTAAGGTATAGCGGAACAAATTGTTTTTGGTTAAAATCTTTAACCCATTTTGGAAGTGAATCCAAATAATAAGAGCTACTGGTCCAATTCCCACTTTTATCATCCATCCAATAAGCTGCATTAGCCAATGTGCCTGAACTTAATATCGATGCAAAGTTTTTCAGTGAAACTCCGATTACTTTTGATTGTTTATAATTTGACAAACGCAACTCATCACTATAAGTTGAACCGATAAGTTGTTTAGGAGAATAATTATTCCCTAAAAAAGTGGTTGTATTACTATTTAGTTTTGAATCATCAACACAAAATTGTTCTCTCTCGGACAAACGAAGGTACCAATTGTCAGATACTATACCATGTTCTGATGGATTTGAACCTGTTGCAATTGTTGCATAACCTGGCGCTGATTCGGTGTACATGTAATCATAGTAAGCATTTGAGCAAAATGCACCTTGATCGATCAAACGTTTAAATCCTTTATTTGAAAATTTATCCCAATATCGATGAATAATATCATAGCGCATTTGTTCAACAACCACTTGTATAATCAATTTGGGATGTTCAGGGCTTGTTTTTTGTTGAGAATAAACAGGAATCTGAATAATTATTAATAGTAGGAGCAATATATTATATAAAAAGTTTTGCATAAAATAGCATTAAATGATTATCGTGAACATAGATAGGCAAAGATAAATGAATTAATTTATCCATTACTTCTCTTCATTAAGATTTTGAAGCAATTTAAAATCGAATTATTGTACCAATCAGATTTGGTTCATTTAAATGAACGAGAATCAGTTTGAAAAAGTTATTATCCCAATTTATTTTTATTATCAAAATAAATAATTTGCTCTTTATCAAAAAAAAATACTATTTTTGGTATATGATTAATTAATTTACAACCAAGCTAATATTAAAAACTATGGAAAATACTCAAAACACTGGTACTGGAAACACAAACGTTCCTAATGCACAAGATGACAAATTAATTGGAATTTTAAGCTATTTAGGAATTCTATGGATTGTTGCTTATATTCTTTATGGAAGCAAAAAAACTGAATACAACTTATTTCATGTAAAACAGGGATTGGGACTTATCATTGTATGGGTAGGTCTTTGGATAGTTGCTTTTGTTGCTGCTTTTATTCCTGTTATTGGACCAATTATTGCCTTTGTTATGATTTTTGTTTACCTTGGCTTATTGGTAGTTATGATTCTTGGAATTATTAATGCTGCAAACGGTACTCAAAAAGAACTTCCTTTGGTAGGTAAGTTAACTACTAGCTTGCTTGCAAACTTTAAATAGTTTAAACAAATAAAAAAAGCTATGCATTCGAATCTTTAGGATTTGTTGCATAGCTTTTTTGTTTTATAAAATCAATAACTTTTTTACAATGAGGAATTTCCTGTCATTTTTTATCATTTTTGTTATGGTGAGTTTTTTTACACCAACCACCATTAACGCTCAATATGTAAAAGAAAAAAAAACAACCCGAATCCTTTTTATTTTTGATGCATCAAATAGTATGAATGGAATATGGGATAGTGGAAAGAAAATTGATATTGCTCGCAAAATCCTTATCAACCTCATTGATAGTCTGGAAAAAATTGAAAATACCCAACTTGCGCTTCGAGTATATGGTCACCAATATGGATTTCCGCCATTTGTATGTACTGATTCCAAACTTGAAGTACCGTTTGCATGGAACAATGCACCTAAAATCCGTGAAAAATTAAATAGTATTGTACCAAAAGGCACAACACCAATTGCCTATTCGCTGGAACAATCCGGAAATGATTTTCCAAAATGCAGCAATTGTAAAAATGTGATAGTTCTAATCACTGATGGACTTGAAGAATGCGAGGGTGATCCTTGTGCTATTGCAATCATGCTTCAAAGTAAGGGAATAACATTAAAACCTTATGTTATAGGAATTGGCCTTAAAATGGAAACCAAAGAAGCATTTGAATGTATTGGAAAATTTTATGATGCCGACCATGAAAATGATTTTGAAGATGTTTTAAAAGATGTAGTCAAACAAGCACTTAACCAAACATCCGTGCAAATTAACTTATTAGACATCAACAATAAACCGACAGAAACCAATGTTAATTTAACTTTTTATAATACTGCAACCAATAACATCCTGTTCAATTCTATACACACATTGAACAAACAAGGAAATCCCGATACTATTTTTCTTGAGCCACAAATTACTTATAAAATTATAGTACAAACAATTCCTCCTGTAGTACTCGACAATGTTCAGATACAGGCAAGAAAACACAATATAATCTCAATTCCTGCAGCGCAGGGCTTTTTAAAAATTGAACAAGAAAAAGGCACTGATTATAAAGATGAAAAATTTATTGTAAGGCAAGCAGGACAAGGTTTAACATTAAATGCTCAAACATTTGGATCAACCGAAAAATATCTGGTTGGGAAATATGATATTGAGGTACTGTGCCTTCCAAGGCTTTATTTCAACAATATTGAAATTCAACAAAGTAAAACAAATACCATTAAAATTCCAGAACCCGGTATTGCTAATTTTTCAATGCCCTCGCCAGGCTTTGGATGTCTTTATGTTATCAGGAATGGGAAACAGGAATGGGTCTGTAATCTAAACCAGATAATCAGAACTGTGCTTAAATTGCAACCAGGTGATTACCTTGCAATATACCGCACAGGCCTGGCAACAAAAATGGATATGTCGATTAGTAAAACTTTTAAAGTGTTTTCAGGAAGATCTGTAATTATAGACTTTTAGGATTTGTAGCGTTTAAAAATACAAATCCCTTTCACCTTTTTTAATTTTTTCGATACGATCCCTCACTTTTTCGATGTATTTGTCATCGTCAATATCCGAAATTTTCTCTTCAATCAATTGATAACCACGGATTTTAGTTTCAGCAGGAGCATAATCCTCAAGATATTCAACAAGTGTAAGCAATGCATTTGGCGTACAATATCTTTTTATGAAACCAGGAACCGAAAACTCCATAAAATGCTCGCCAGTGCGGCCCAAACGGTAACATGCTGTACAGAAAGACGGAATATATTTGCTATTTATTAATTCATCCATAATTTCATTGAGCGTTCGGTTATCATTAATGGTAAATTGTTCACTTAACAAGTCCTGATCTCCTTTTCCTTCTTTGGTATAGCCTTTCATTTCAATATTAGTGCCGCCATCTATTTGAGATACACCAAATTGCATAATTTCATCTCTTACATATGCTGGTTCACGGGCGGTTAAAATTAATCCTGTATATGGAACTGCCAATCTGAGAATTGCAACAAGTTTAACAAAATCAGCATCGCTTACCAGTTTTGATTTATCAATATCCAGTTCTGATGCATTTTGGATACGTGGAAATGAAATAGTATGTGGCCCTACATTGTAAACCGCCTCAAAATGGTTAACATGCCTCATTAGTCCTAAAACTTCAAAACGCCAATCGTAAAGGCCAAATAAAGCGCCAATTCCAACATCGTCTATTCCTGCTTCCTGAGCCCTGTCAAGTGCAGTGAGCCTCCAATCGTAATCTTTCTTTTTTCCACTTAGATGTACTTTTTGATAAGTTTCAGGGTGATAGGTTTCCTGAAATACTTGGTAAGTGCCAATTGCGGAATTTTTTATGGTTCTAAAACCCTCTATAGTTTGTGGAGCAGCATTGATATTAACCCTTCTGATTTCGCCATTACCACTTTTAACAGAATATACCGTTTTAACTGATTCTGCAATAAATTCCGGATCATATTGAGGATGTTCACCATAAACTAGGATCAAACGTTTCTGGCCTGTATCTTCAAGGGCAGTAACTTGGTCAATTAGTTCCTTTTTGTTAAGTGTTACCCGTTTGATGGATTTATTTGTAGCCTTAAAACCGCAATAAGCACAACTGTTGGTGCAATTATTCCCAATATACAAAGGTGCGAATAGAACAATTCGATGACCATAAACTTTTTCCTTCAAAGTTCTTGCTCCCTGTTTAATCTCTTCAATTAATTCAGGATCTGTAGTATTTAAAAGCACAGCTGTTTCCTGGAGACTTAACCGGTTTTTATTTAGTGATTTGGAAATAATTACACGAACCCTTTCAGGACTTGGAACAGCAGTGTTAATAATTTGCCAAATCTCATCAGAGTCAATAAAAGGGGTCATTGCCTGATCTTTAATCTTATATACTTGTGGTTGATAAATCATGCGGTCATTTTTAAAAATATTTGCAACGCAAAGTTAGTCCAAATTTCCTTTTTTAAGGAGATTCCTACCTAATTTTGAAGATTATTAAATATTTTTAACGGATTGGCATTTTTTGTATTTATCTGAATTAATGCAATTTACAGATATAATTTTAAGTTCAAGTATCAAAAGTGATATAAATCATGATAAATATCTAGAAGCAAAGCCATAAAGTTTGCAGTTATATTAAAAACAAATACTACATAAAGCCAGAGCGGAGAGTTTACGTTGCAAATTTTCTATCTTTAACAAAAAGTGTATATTCGAATCCTGATATATTTCTTGAAATTTAAAGTAATAAAACAAATACAATCAATCCTATATGAAAAAACTAATATCAAAACTGATACATGGCAACATTCTAGATATTCCAAAAGATCCATACAGAAGTTTAAAAATGCCCATCTATGATACTGCCTCATTTGATTTTGAAAATTCTCAAGCACTCGAAGATGCCTTTCTTGGAAATAGAGATGCATTTTTATATTCAAGATCTGCTAATCCAACAATAGCAGAGTTACAGAATCGCCTTCAGCTTTTTTCAGGTTCAAATGATTGTTTGTGTGTAAGTTCCGGCATGGCTGCTATTTCAAGTGTTGTACTTTCTATTTGCAACGCAGGCGACAATATGATATCAACCAAATATTTATTTGGAAATACTTATTCACTTTTCACTAAAACCCTTAATTCTGTAGGAATAGAAACTCGTTTTGCCGATTTGGAAGATTTTACAGCTCTAGAAAAAATGATCGATTCAAAAACAAGGGCTATTTTTTTAGAAATATTAACGAATCCACAATTAATCATTTTTGACATTAAAAGGCTTGCACAATTAGCTGATAAACATAAAATTCTGCTAATTGTTGACAACACAATCCTTACTCCTTATATTTTCGAATGCAGCAAATACGGCGTTGATGTTGAAATAACTTCTACTACCAAATTCATATCTGGAGGTGCCACATCTGTCGGTGGTGCCATAATGACCTATAATTCTGACAAATGGCAAAATATTCCCAAATTAAAAGAGTCATTTGATAAATTTGGAAAACAAGCTCTAAATAAAAAACTTACTAAGGAAGTTTATAGAAATATAGGATGCTGCCTATCACCAAATAATGCATACTTACAACTACTTGGCCTTGAAACAATTACTTTAAGAATAGACAAAATCTGTGAAAATACTTTGCAGGTTGCAAAATTTCTTGATGTTCACAAAAAAGTGGAGCAAATTATTTATCCTTCACTTAAAAATTCAAAATATTATGATTTGGCCAAAGAATTATTCCAATTAAAATCTGGGCCATTGATTCATATGGAATTTAAATCAAAGAAAGATTGCTATAAATTTATGGACGCTTTAAAAATGGTAAGGCGTGGTACTAATTTCTGCGACAACAAATCAATGATTATCCATCCGCATTCTACCATTTATTGCGAATTTATTGAAAGCGAAAAAGCATCAATGAGGATTAATGACAAAATGCTCCGGTTATCAGTTGGGCTTGAAGACATTGAAGATATATTGGAGGATATTGAACAGGCTTTATTGAAGATTTAAATCTTGGGGGGTCTAATAAATACCTCAATTATAGTTTACTTTCGATTTTAAAAGCAGAGTGCGGATTCAGAAATTCGGAAATCCGCATTTTTTCATCTATTTGAACAGATTTAAAATTTCCCATATTATAAAAAATATTAAAAGACTAAAAATGAACAATATAGGGTACTTAAATTTCAATATAAATTGTTCAATTTGAAACAGAGATTTAAACCGTTTTTGATCTCTGAGTAAAATCTTATAATGCTCCTTATTGGCTAGTTTTGCTGATGAAAAAGATTCTACGGCTTTGTCAATAAACAAACTGGCATAGCGCATGTTATTTATTTTCATGTAATAATAGGATAAATTGTGATACAGGCCAATGAGATTTGCGGATCTTTCAGGTTTTCGCTTTTTTTCAAATTGGATGGCTTTCAGATTATATTCAATCGCTTTTTCGTAATTCCTAATTTCTTCATATGTTTTTGAAAGACTAAAATAAGAACCAGGCAATAAATCATCATATTTCCCTACATTCTGCTCCAGTATTTCAATATCTTTAAGACTATAATATATTGACAAGCTTGTATCGCCCAATTTTTTATGTATCAATGCTTTATTACGATAAAAAATAGCAATAGACGGGTGTTTTTTATCAATTGCTTCAGAAATTTCAACAGCCAACTGATTGTATTTCAAAGCCTCGTCATATTTTTTATATTTAACCAGATTCGACGACAACAAATAGCTTAGTTGAGCTAGATGAAATGAGTGTCCACTTATCTTTTTAAGTAAATACTTGAGTTTGTTGTAAATCGGATTAAAATCACTGTCAAAATCAAGATTTGGTTTTTCAAGTTCCGCACTTAAATAATTAATAAGTACCGAGCAATCTTCATAGGTAGGTTTATTATTATCATTTATTATCTGGGCATATTCGGGTTTTATTCCATACAATGCTTGGCTGCGCAACAAGAAGCCTTTTGTTGACAAATCATGAACAGTATCGAAAAATCTAAATTGCTCTTCATCATTTATCTGAAACAATTTCATGAGTTCGGGTATGGAAAATAATGCAACTGGAATAACCGACAAGCAAATTAGAATTTCCTTTTCCTTATTATTTAGTTTTTTTAAATTTAAACTCACGATCAAATAAAAATATCATTTAAGAAAAAAACATTCTAATTATCCCAAAATACTTATTTACAAAATGCAAAATTACAGTTTTCTGAGCTAAGTCCACAAAAGATGGACACTAAGATATCATTAACGAAGCAAAATAATTCTAATCTTTATTATCTTATAGAAAAATCGGTGAATTGTTTATCGTTGGTTTCGACTATATCAACGGATTCAACAATAGCCATTCTTGGCCCATTATGGCACCAGGCAATAAACTGATCTATATCAGCATTTGTTCCTGAAGCCTGAATGTATACCGAACCATCTGCGATATTTCGCACAAAACCCTTTACATTGTATTCCTTAGCTTTTTCCATTGTTCGATAGCGAAATCCTACACCTTGCACTCTTCCATTTATATAGATTTCTACATTTCGCATTTATATTGGAAATTGAAAATTAGTAATTTAAATTTGAAAAATATATTTGTCATTTATAATGATCATTCCTTACTAAACAATATCGTAACATAATCAACAACTTTATCTGACGGTATTATCTGCCCGGAATGTCCCCTAGCTAAAATTGTTGTTGAATAATTACCTGAAAAGGATGAATATTCCATAAGACTCATAATAGGTCCATATCCACAAACAGAAATATTATTATCTTTTACAACTCTATAAACCATGTCTGTTTTGTGATCCATGATTTGTTCCAAAACTATATCATCGAGTTTTTTTCCGGTTTCTGAATCTTTAAAATGAGTAAAATCCGATGAAGCTATAATCATAACGTTCCGGTTCAGCTTTTGTTCAGTCTCCTTGATCCTTTTGGCAATTTCTTTAGCATTTTCGGCATTTTGCTGAGAAAATGTAATCATTGCTATTTTAAAATCGTATTGAATAAAATACTGCAATAAGGGCAACATCACCTCACCTGCATGTTCGTGCTCATGGGCAATATCTGAAAATGGAAAACCGAGTTCGGTAATAAATTCCATATCCTGTTGGATGTTGCCAAGAGGTGTAGACCAATATTTATGGCTTTCCATTGAGATTTTTTCACCGAATCCAGTATGGTTTGGATTTATGATGACAAAAGTGTCTACTTTCTTTTCAATTTTTGCTATCAAATCAAAAAAATGCACGGCGTGGCAGGCAGAAAACATATATCCCGCATGAGGAACAACTGCACCATAAATTGGTTTTTCTATAAATTTTAAGTCAATTTTATGGTTTTCATGATTAAGAATATCTTTTATCATGGTTGATAAAGCCTCCTTTTCGGCAGGATAGAACCGACCGGCTACAGCAGGTTTCCTTATATTTATCTGTTCCATAATACTTTCTTTTAGATATATTCTATCACCTTTTGATGGCAATTTGGACATGTTCCATCTTTCCCAATTTTATCAGTATTGACATTGTAATAATTCCTGGTAATAAGTATATGGTTACATGATGGACAATAAGTATTTTGACCTATTTTGCTATCCATATTACCCATATACACATACTTTAAATATCGAGTAGAAATAGCGAATAACTCTTCAATTTTACGTTCCGTAGTTGGAGGAATTGTTAATTTATAACGTGGAAAATATCGTGATAGATGCAATACAGTATCTTCGCCTAACTCTTTTTGAATCCATTCGAGCATACCTATAAAATTATCTTGTTCATCATTTAAACCAGGGATGATTAAATTGGTAATTTCAAAATGCAAACCAGATTTTTTGATTTCGATAAGACTATCTTTAACCGACTTCAGGCTTGAGAAAGTTACCTTTTTATAAAAATCATCAGTAAATGACTTTAAATCTACACTAAATGCATCAATAAAATGAAACATACGTTCAAGTGGAGCAGGTGAAAAGAACCCATTAGTTACCATTACATTTTTTAATCCCAATTGTTTTGCCAGAAGCGCAGTATCACGCATAAATTCATAAAAAACAAGCGGTTCATTGTATGTATATGCAACCCCAATGTTATTTGATCGTCGTCGTGCATCATTTACAATCGAATCAGGCGACAACTCGTTTAGCGTAAAACCATTTACACCGGTTTGGGCAATTTCGTAATTTTGGCAAAATTTGCAATGTAAATTGCAACCAACACTTCCAATCGACAAAATAGATTTTCCTGGATAATAATGATAAAGCGGTTTTTTCTCAATTGGATCAAGATGATGTCCACTGATTTTACCATAATTATCAGCTATAAGTTTGCCTCCAAAATTTGTTCTGACTTTACAATTGCCTGTTTTCCCTTCAGGAATGATACATAGATGAGGACAAAGTTCGCACTTTACACTTGAATCTTCTCCCTTAATATAGAATAAAGCTTCTTTCAACTTCTATCCTCCAATTTCAGGTTTTAACAATTAATGATGCCTTGTAGATGTAAAAGCATAAATTTTCAATTGATTTAATCTATAATCAGACAATCCTGCTTTTCGTTTTGCTATATTCAATTGCTTCTCAACAGTTTCAACACCATCAATATCAGGGAGTAATACTCCTCTAGAAAAAGCACCATCTGAAACAATAATACCATACTTTTTGGGATCGAGCTGTTCAATATTTTCGATAAAAAAAGGTTTGGACAGCACATCAACTGAAACCTCCAGATTTTCAAGTTCAGAAGGAATAATTGGCAAAAACCTTGTATCACGATTAGCGGCAGCAATTGCATTTGAAATTATCTCGAAATGCAGGTTTTTCTCCCTGGGTTCAATAGTGCCAATACATCCCCTTAAGCTCCCATCTTTTAAATGAATTGAAACGAAGCAGGCCAATTGTTCTTTTAACTCATCAGGGATATCGCGTGATCGAATTGCGTCAATATCCTGATTTTTAACAATTGCCACTATGGTATCCATTGCCAGACTTGAGTATGGAGATTTAGTTTTAAACATATTCCGTAAATTTGAATATGAAGGATATTCTCTTATCAAACGAACAATTAATTATTGCAATTCTACTGCTTTTTATTACAAAATCGTCTGATAAATAATTTAAATTTTAAGTTAATTTACGAAAATGTTCTCAAATTAACGAATATTTTGTCTGTAATTTTTACTTACGTTATAATTATTAAAGGATTACAATCGTATTTTAGGTTTATCTTTAGTTTATTTTTTTGATTTAGATTTGTTTTTAACCCTATAAATGTTTGTTTCGGTTCCGCAAACTGCCGAAGCACTAAAAAAACCCAAAGCTCCGTTTGAAATATTTGAAGGCACATTCGATGGAGGTCCGCTAAAGCCTGCACCACTATAATCTGTTTCCAATAAAATGGCCATATAAAAATCGTATTTTTCTTTTGAGATTGACAACATTTGTATACGTGCTACAACTGTATCTTTATCAATTTTATAATCTGGTAATTGATATACTGTCCAATTACCAACATAGGCTCCATTTACCAATTCATCCGAGACAAAAGTTTTTAAGCGTATTGTATCCGTTTTGATTTCGTTGTCCAAATATAATTCCCACTGATAATAATCACCTTTAGTTGGAGGTTCCTGAACAAAAATATTGATGTTATAATAATATTTGTCATCAAATGGTAAATCTGATTTTTTATATTCATAATTAATGGAATCCATTGGTAAAATTGGTTTCATAAACTCCGAGGCACTATAAGTTTCTCCATTACTAAGTGTGATGTTAAGTGTATAAGTTTTGCCTGGTTTCCCTGCAATTTCTTTATCAGTTTGATAAACACCACTATTCGCGGTATCAATCAAATTCATGGTTGTATCTCCATCGGTTATACTAATAAGTGCATTAAGTTCTCGTGTAGTGGGCTGATTTAGAAAATATTCACCAGTTCTGCTTAATATTACTTTGTGCACTTTATATTCGCTGGTGATGGAGCCTTCAACTACCAAGCGATTGGTTGCCCCATTGACAAGATTAATATTAAATTTTTCGGTACAAGAAATCAACGATATACTTAGTAATATGCTGATATATAATATGTATTTCATAATAACCAATATTAAAAATGAAAATTATAAGTGATAGATGGAAACGCTTTAAACAAAAATGTTTTTGTAGCTTCGGTTTTATAAAAATCGTTTTCGATCTGGTTAAAAGTAATTGAATAGGCATTGTGACGATTATAAACATTATATACCGAAAGATTTAAACTACTCTGAAACTTCTTTGGCTGGCCATTGGGCTTTGTTTTACTGAAACTGTATGTGATGCCTGCATCCATTCGGTGATAAGCAGGTAAACGAACGGCGTTTCTATCTGAATACAGAGGAACTATCATACCACCGTATTCGAATCTTTCGGTTGGCATGGTTCGAGGCGCTCCGCTTGAATAAATCCAGGTTATGGAAAAATTCAGTCGTTCAAACAGATCGTAAGACAATATAAGCGATAGATCGTGAGGTTTATCGTAATTGGCAGAATATTTATTTCCATTATTAATTTCAGGAATCTCCCGAAAAACCCTTGAATAGGTGTAACTTAACCATCCAGTAAATTTTCCTGTTTGCTTTTTCAGCAGAAATTCAAAACCATAGGAATATGAACTTCCAAACCGTAATTCACCCTCAAGATATTTATTCAACAAAACTTCGGCATGATCAACATAATCAATTGAGTTATACATTTTTTTATAATAGGTTTCGATAGAAGCTTCATATGTATCGTTTAAAAAGTTCCTGAAATAGCCAAATGCAATCTGATCTGCTTTCTCAGGCTTTACGTTTGGTGAACTTGGAAACCACAAATCCAAAGGTGTACTCGACATTGTATTGGTTGTTAAGTGTATATACTGAACCATTCTGTTATAGCTCAATTTTATAGAACTTTTTAGATTTAGTTGATAATTAATACTGATACGTGGTTCAAAACCGTTCTGAAGATTGAACAATTCATTATGCCTATATTCCAGTGAATCAACAACTTTATAATCCATAGGATTGCTTTTATCATATATATAATTGGTGTATGGCCCCAGGTTTTGAAAAGCCGAAAACCGGATTCCATAACCCAAACTTAATTTATCATTTAATCGTTGTTCATTTTCGGCAAAAATTCCATATTCCAAGGCATATGAATCGGGCAAATAAATACCAGTAAAAACACTTTCGTTACCAACTGGTTTTGCATTGCCAGGCTGAAAAGTATGATGAGTAATCTGACCTCCAAAATGGATGGTGTTTTTGGTATTTAAAAACCAGGAATAATCGTTTTTTAATGAAATATCGTTGATACCTGACTGCCAATCGAAAGCCTGGGATCCATTTGGCACGCCCATACCATAATCAAACATGCTATAAATAAAAGTCAGGTTCGAAAATATTTTTTTGCTAAACAAGTGATTATATCTTAAGGTAAAAGTCTGATTACCATAATCAATACGCATGGCATCGCCAATTTGCATAACATCATGGCCAAAATAACCAGAAATAAATATCCTGTTGTTATCATTGAATTGAAAATTAACTTTTGCATTAAAATCATAGAAAAAAGCCTTGCTTTTTTTGATCACAGAATCTTTAAGAAAAGGGAAAAATAGATCGATATAAGTTCTCCTACCTGAAATGATAAAAGACGCTTTATCTTTAATGATTGGTCCTTCAATAGTCAGCCTGCTGGATATTAAACCTATACCACCAGTCATACTCAGCTTCTTTTTATTTCCGTCTTTCATTGCAATTTCAAGAATAGATGAAAGTCTGCCACCATAGCTTGCAGGAATTCCACCTTTAATCAATTTCACATCTTTTACCACATCCTGATTGAAAACTGAAAATAGCCCACCAAGATGGGATGCATTATAAACGGTTGCCTCATCCAATAAAATCAGGTTTTGATCCACTCCTCCACCCCTGACGTAAAAACCGACACTGCCTTCACCCACCGTTTTAACGCCCGGAAGCATTTGTATTGAACGCAAAACATCCACTTCGCCCATTAATGCAGGTATTTTCATGATGGTTTTAATCTGAAGTGTGTTTACACTCATTTCGATACTTTTAATATTCTGATCCTTTTTTTCACCAACAACATTCACTTCATTGATTACCTGATCATTAGTTACCATTTGAATATTTTTTGTAACTGATTCAAATAAATCCACATCATACTCAAAAGTTTGGTATCCAAGATACGATACCTTGATATGATAAGTGCCTTTTGGTAAGGATAATGAATAAAATCCATACATATTGCTAACTGTGCCCGATTTTAAATCATCAATATAAACAGACGCACCAATCAAATCTTCACCTGTTGAAGCATCTTTAATGTAACCGCTTAGTGTCAACAAAGCCACGTCAGCTCTAGTCTCAGATTGGAGACAAATTATACTTATTAAAATAAATATCACTGCTTTTTGCATTGGTTCATTTTTGGTTTCAAGCTAATTGAAAAAAAAGTATTGCTAATTTCTATATTTAAATTTATCTTATGATTTATTGACTTTTTGCCTAATATTTCAACAAAAATTAAAAACCAAAATTAGCGAAAACAATTCTTGTTCTCAGTAATTTAGTTTTCTTTTCATAGAAATAACAGTAAATTGATAATTTCGAATTGTGATAACTATAAAAAAACACTTGCAACTAATTATTAATCATATTTAAGACAATTTAAAACAAAATAGCCCCTATCCTTTTTTGGATTAATTGTAATATGCTTTTCTACACATTGGTATTACTTCAAATCTGCACAATTATAGGTTAGAATTGAGCAGTTTGAATTATGGGAGAATCTAATGGAGATAATTTATAAAAACAATCAGGATTATATAAAAATTACAAAACCAGGATTCATGCACAATGCATCCTGGTTATATTGGTAAAAGGCTTTGAATATATTTATTGTATCGAATTATCCGTCTAAAACTCAAATATCACTTTTCCCGGATTATCAGTTTAAGCACCAACACAATAAGCTTCATGATCTTTCTTAGCACTGTCTATAATTCTTGAAAATTCAATTTGTTCCTGGATGGTAACATTAATTTGATGATTTCTACCCCATTCTGTAATCGAATTTATTAACCTATTGGCATGTTCGGCTTCCTGTCGGATAATATTGATATATTGAGCTAAAGCAGGGTTTTGACATTCATCTGTTAATTCTTCTACTAAATTTGAAAAACCTATAATATTGTTGATTGGATTTCTCAAATCATGGGCAAGCATTGAGAGCATTTGTCTGGTTGGGTCGGTTAATTTTTCATCCATTGCTTTGATTTTTTCAGGTTTTTTATTTTGTTTACAAACAGGCCAAGCCAATTTGTGCTGTATTATTCGCAACGAAACAAATTGTTATTTGAAGGTTGCATTTTTTCTATTTCTAATCTAAATTACTAAAATTATTTATTTTTTCAATAAATAAGGGCATTGTAAATTTAAATTCGCTACTTTTTCCATACTTGCTCTCTACCCATATTTTTCCACTATGTTTTTCAACAAACTCCTTGCACAACAGCAATCCCAAACCAGTACCTTTTTCATTCGCAGTGCCTTCGGTGGAGATTATATGCGAGATATCGAATAGTTTGGTTAAAGTATCCGGTGGTATTCCAATTCCATTATCGGTAACAGAAATAGTTACATTTGCATGATTTTTCGAGGTACAAATATCAATTTTACCTCCATTGTTGGTAAATTTTATCGCATTTGAAATAAGGTTGCGCAATATGGTTTTAAACATGTTGATATCGGCTAATAAATTCACTTCCTCTTTTTGAGAATTACTGATTGTAATGTCTTTATTATTCGCTTCAAGTTTCAAGTTATCAATAATATCGCTACAAATGTTTTCGAAATTCAATTTTTCTGGTTTAAAAGGCAATTTGCCAGATTGCGCCCTGGTCCATAATAACAATTCGTCTAATAAGGTATAAGTTTGTAAAGCTGCTTGATGAATAACATTTGCCACATTTTCAATTTTATCAGTATCATATTTTCGTATATTTTTAACCAACAAATCGGATAAGCCAAGAATCCCATTAAAAGGACTTTTTAAATCATGGGCAAGAATGGTTATAAAACGATCTTTATCTGCATTTAACTTGATTAATTGTTTTTCGTATTGTTTAATTTCTGTTAAATCAAGCACTATCGCTGACCAGAAAATTCTATTGCTTTCAAGCATAACTTGGGAAATATTTACACGAACAGGGATCAATCTCCCCGATTTATGACAAAACATAAGGTCAATTGCTTCATTTGGTAGAAGTGTATTACAATTCCGACAAAATGCATTTTCGTTTTTTTCAATGTCGTGAGTTGGCCAATATGAATAAGGTTGATTTTGATCCAAAAGTTCATTTTTATTCCATCCAACTAAATTACATAACGATTGATTTACATAAACCTGTTTTCCTGCATCATCAAAACGGAGATACCGTAGGGAATTGCTTTTTCAATGGCAAGCTCCAACAGAATTTCATTTTGTAAAAGTACATCTACTTTACTTGATTTTAAATTACTTAATTCAAGTTCTAATTCTTTAATCCTGCACTCCATTTGAGTATTATCCATTTTGTCAATTATATATCATTGCATGTAACAATTTACCCCGACCAAAAATCCGGTGAATTCTTCAATTTCAAAGGTTTAGATAATGTTCAATATTTTATAGATATTCAACAAATCAGATTTTAATCCAAAAAAGCAAAGTAGTGTGAATTTTTTGAAAGTGAAATAACTTGTCTTATAATTCTCAAATTCGTGAACACCACTCTGCTAATAACTGAATCCAAGTTTATCTCCCCAAAATAGAATAAATAACAAACAAATTGAAACAATTTGGGTATGGATGTCCGAATCATTATGATTTTAGGACGAAATTGGCGTTTTTCAGGACGAAGCCTTTTGGTGCTATTTATAGTCTTGCCCATTTGTTTTTGTTTTATAGTTTTTCATTAGTAATTGTAAAACTAAAATATAATAAATTGTTAGGTAAGTAGGTAAAACCCTACCTTTTTAACTATATGGAAATTATATGTATTTAAAGATGATGAATGTTTTTTTTGAGCATTTATTGGATTATAAAGAGATTTATTTCCTCGAATTAACCTTAAAATTACCTGCGGTGAGGGCTATCGCTGATCATTGAATTTTTGCTATCGAATATAGCCATTAAGTTACGCCTAAGTGGCGAGAGATCGACTTTGCCTTAATTCAACCAATATTTTGGAAGTTCAAAATCAAGCTTCACTAAGTTTGGATTTCCCGGATTTATATTCACGTATAGAAAAATCCATGAATAAAGTGGGTTAAAAAGAGATTTTGAAGCGTAATTTTTTTATGCAAGATATTATTAGGTTTTAGTCAGAAATCTTTCAGGTTTAATTTATTTTGGAAGTACAAAACCTGCTAATTTTTATCTTTTTTAATCTATGATGTTAAGGGTTGTAATATTGAAAATTACCTAGTGTCATGTTAAGCATTGAAAGACGTATTGTGATTTACCAAAGATAATGGTTGTGACCATTGTAACTGATGGGTTAACCCATCAGTTAATCATTGACTGGACATTAGCATCAAACTCTCACTTACTTATTATGCCCAGATCAAGCGCTTTAATAACCGCCTGCATTATATTTTTAACCTGCATTTTACGCACAACGTTATATTTGTGCTTTTCAACAGTCTTGACATCAATTTTCATTTCTGTTCCAATCTCTTTCTGTGTCAAACCTTTGTGCTGATAATTCAATAATTCCCTTTCACGTTTAGTAAGCCTGGCGCTCATATCTGAGGATTTTGATACATTATCGAGTAATTTCGCCATTTCCGGTTCAATATAATTTTTTCCTTCCCAAACATCAAGAATATTTTCGGTAAATTCTATGTTGTCGCTCTTTTTAAGGAAAATACCGTTCACTCCAACAGAGCTCATTTCAAGCAAATAAACAATATCTGTATGTGAAGTAAAAACTACAGTTTTGATTTTTTTCGAAATAGCGAGCTTTGCAATTTCATATCCACCTATTTCAGGCATTTCCCAATCGGTAATTACCAAATCAATTTTTTCTTTTTCAAGTATTTTAATGGCATCTTTGCCTGATTTTGCAATATACTCCTTTATGTTTTCAAAACTTTCATGAAGTAACGTTCGTAACCCCGAAATTATGATTGGATGATCGTCTACCAATAATATACTTAAGCTATAATTTATCATATCAATGGAATTTCAATGCTTATTTGACAGCCACTATATTGTTTGCTCTCATCCTTAATATTTCCTTTTATGGAATACATCCGATTGTAAATCTCAGCTAATCCTTTGTCTTTTGGCATTTCATGTGGATTGTAGCCAATGCCATCATCATAATACATAAAGTTGAGTTTGTTCCCGGCAATATAACAATTTATTCCTACTTCTGTGGCATCAGCATGATTGTTTGTGTTTTGCAACAAAAGCTGAGTTATCCTGTACAATTGTGTTTGAATTGTAGGATTTACAAAATTCCACTGTATGTCTGGATCAATATTTGAAATAACTTCAAAGTTGTAAATATTTTTTTGTTGTAATAGAAAAGCAACCAATTTTATTCTGAAATGTGCAATTTCGGTTGGAGCTTTTAATAAAGACTGTATGTTGCGCATTTTTTTGTCCAATTCCTTAAGGATTTCAACTTCAGAAGTCAAAACGGCTTTTGCATCTTTTGATTTTATAGATTTCGCTACACCTATAATTTCATTTGTCAGGCTATGTAATTCGCGCTCGGTTTCTATCAATGTTTTTTCTTTAATATTGAATTTTTCGGAAAGCAATCGTTGGGTCTCAATTTGCAATTGAAGTTCTTTCCTTTTTTTCATATTGTAAAATGAAAACACTCCTATTGCAATCAAAAAAATAGCAGCAATTAAAATTAGTAAACTCTGTCGTTGGGCATATTTTATCTGGTATTTTTTTATTTGATTTTCGTTTTTCAGAATTAGATTTTCTTTTTCTTTTAATTCAGTTTCGTGGATTTCGCGCATTGCATATGCAATATTCATATTCTGTTTTAGATAAACCGAATCGTTAAATGTTTTATATTGTTCGTAATATAAATATGCTTCTTTAAATTCATTTTTTTTATAATTAACCTCAGAAATTAACTGATATGATTTAGCTATTTTGTCATTATTCATAAATTTCAGGGCAAGAGCGAGTGAAATGTTTGAATATACACCGGCACTATCCAACATATTTAATAAAATATATGCTTTAGCCAAATTATGAAGGGTAACTATACGATTCCCTGTATTGCCCGATTTTTTATAATAATCCAAAGCTAATTTAAAATTCGATATTGCTTCATGTGATTTCTTTGCCATGAAATTTATTTCACCATAATTATTGAAACTTAATCCTATCAAATCATCTAAATTGAATTTTTTTGCTATTTGCATACATGAATCCTGATAGAGTTTTGCTAGTTTTAAATTGTTACCTTTCAAATAAAAATCTGAAAGTATGGTGTATATCCATGGCAATTCATCATTCATTTGAAGTTTTTTAAATCCTTGTATAGCTATTTGATAGTTTCGCAATGCCTCGTGAACAAAGGTAATATCAAATTGTCGGTTCATAAAATAAGATCTCCCTATAAGCTTATAAACTTCGTAATTGCCAGATTCAAAAGGTGTCCTTTTATAGTAAAACACTGACTTTTCATACATTTCAATTGCCTGGGAATACACTCCGTTTCAGCATAGTTTCTGCCTTTAAATTTGCATATCAAAGCAAGAAGTGTGATGTTTTGGATGGATGTTGTATCTTTATTAAAATAGCTTTCTGCTTGTTTTAAATAATTCATAGATTCATTAAAAATGTTCATTCTATATTTGATAACACCAAGATAATATTTTCTGAAATTTCTAAGATATTCATGAAAGTCCTTGTTTTTAAAAATTGTGTCTTGATTTAAATATTTATATGCATCTGAATATTTTTTTAATTCCGTAAAAGCACCTCCCTTCAGGTAGAATCCATATAATCTTGAATTTTGATCTTTAATTGATTCAGACAAAGCAATAATACTGTCACATTTAGCAGGAAGGTCATTGAAAAAAACTCCACTAAACAGTTGATGTTCGGTATTATAAATTATTAATTCTAATTGTTTCCTGATTTCATTTTTATTCTGATGTTGCGCAATGCCCAATAATGGAAGTATTAAAAAAATGATAAAAATTATCATTTTTTTAATACTGCTCTTTTTTGATTTGTTTTGCCGTATTGCCAATAAACAGTTGTATTCCAAATATTTATGGATGTCAATCAATTTATCAGTTTTGAAATTGTAAACAGCCATGATAATTTATTTTTAAATTGCAATATTTAAATCATTCAAATTTGCTTTATGGGTGTCCGTTCCTGTCAAAAGAAACTGCTATATTAGAACAAATAAAAATCAATCAACTCTTTTTTAAGAAGATGTACCTGGTATCTGTTTTTATGGTTGAAATAGGCATTTTTAAGGACGAATCCGAAAAAAAAACAAACACAATCTTTCATGTTTTAAGTTATGTTTTTATCGGTATTTAATTTATAGTAATATTTATATCTTTAAATCAATTTCTAAGCATTTATAAGAAAATAAATTTCGATATAATACATGAGTTGCATATACTTCTAACTTATTTTTTAATAAATAACATCTTGCTCTTTTATTTTCCAATTTCAATTTTTTTCATCCTATCGCCCCAACAAATCTACCAACTCGCTGATGTTTTCCTTTGCAACAAACGGACTTTCCTTAAAAGGGTTTTCATTTACTGACACCATTCCTGTTCGCTTATTTAATCTTCGTATAAAGCTGACATTGACAATATAAGAGCGATGTGTTTTGAAAAACCCTCTTGGTGGCAGCAATCTTTCTATGGCACTTAAATTTTCAGCAACCATTTCTGTATCGCCTTGCTTTAAATAAATTTCGGTATAATTTCTGTCGGCTTTGCACCAAAGTATATCTTCGGGCATTATCCACACATAACCATCTTCGCCTTTAAAATGGATTTTGTTTTTTACACTATTGAATTCATCTACCCTTTTGCTGAAATTATTGTTGAATTTATAATCGGAATATTTTGCTATTACTTCTTTAAGTTTTCTATTATCAACAGGTTTTAAAAGAAAATTAAACGGGTAATATTCGAAGGATTTTGCTGCATATTTGTCGTGGGCAGTAACAAAAATAACGTCAAGGTTTATTTCAGGCAAATCTTTGAGTTCATCCAGTAGATCAAAACCACTTTTTTCTGGCAGGTTAATATCTAAAAAAACAAGATGCGGCCTTTGTGCAAAAATAATTTTCCGGGCATCGTCAACGTTGCTGGCTTCGCCTATTATTTCAACATTTTCGATCATTTGCAATTGAAGTCTCAAGTTTTCCCTAACAGTTTCCATGTCGTCTACAATCAGGGCTTTAATTTTTTGGGGCTTTTGCATAGGAAATATATTTTTGGTTTCGAGTTACGGGTTGCGGGTTATGAGTTATGAGTTTCGGTTTTCGGATTATTCCCATCTTGTTTCGACATATTGAATGAATTTATTAAGTTTTTTATTCTGCGAAATACTTTATAAACACGATCCCCTTTGATAAACTTCGAAATATCACACTAATAAACATACTTAAATTCATTCGGAATAACTATCTCTATTATAGTTCCGCAGCTTGACGGATTAGCATCAGATTTATCTTTTATTTCGAACTCTAATTTATATTTATTCCACGAGTTATACAAATTAAACGTCTCAGAAATAGTTTTCATTCCTGTGCCTTTTCGTCCATTGTTTTTTTTCAACGATTTATTGTAGCCAATACCATTGTCTTCGATAACAACGCGGGTATAAATACTGTCTTGTGAAACTTTTATTTTTATTTCGCCCTGCCCTGTTATGTTTTCAATGCCATGCTTTATTGCATTTTCGACAAAATTCTGTAAACTTAGTTTAACGAGAATAATCGATGTGTCCACCGAAGGATCCAAATCGATAGAATAATCGAACCTTTCACCATGATTAATGCGGTTCAGTTCGCAATATTCTCTCACAAAATCAAGCTCTTCTTCAAGTGTTCGGGTAAGTTCGTTGTTATTCCAGTGAACACGCAGCAATTGCGAAAATCTGACAATAATTTCGTAAATTCCAACTTGTTTTAACCGCAATGCAAATGTTCCTGTAGTGGTAAGCGTATTGAAAATAAAATGTGGGTCCAGCTGTGCAAGTTGGGCTTGCATCATCAATTTATGTTGCTGATACTGTTTTTGCTGCTTTTCCACTTTGTTTCTAAATATCCTTCTGGTAACAATATAAATAACTGCACCTAAAACTGAAATTAAAACCAGATAAAACCAGATTGTTTGCCAAAATGCAGGTTCAATGGTAAAGCTGTAGTATGTTTTTAAAATATTTTCGGATTCCTCGCCATTTGCTGCTTTTACATGAAAAGTATATGTTCCGGGAGGCAAATTGGCATAAATCGCTTCTTTTGAGTTTCCATAAGGCGACCAGGTTTTTTCGTAACCTTCTAAGTAATAAGAATAAGTAACCGGGTTTGAAAAATAAGCTCCTGAAAACTGAAATCTAATTTTATTTTCATTATGAGATAATTCGTGCGTTGAAGTGTCACGACTAAGCCAAAATGCATCATTCATAATCGACATGCTTGAAATACAGGGTTCAACTGAAACGTTTTTGAAACTCAGATATCTTGGATCTATCTGTATCAGCCTGTCATTAACTGGAATCCAAACCATTCCGTTTTTATCTTCGCAAAATCCGTTTTGTGCACACTCATATCCAGAAAAACCATTGTTTGCATTATAAAATTTGATAACAGTTTTATTCTTATTGTAGAAAGCCTTCAAATCCAATGCAGCTAAGCCAGAAATGGTTCCAATTAACAAAATAGAATCACCCACTTCATGCAATGCAGTTATTACTTTTAAATCAAGAGCAGGGTGTTCGATCTTTTTGAATGTTTTATTGTTGTATAAATACAAACCATCCTCACCTCCAAACCATAAATTGTGATGCTTATCATGAACAATTGCATAAGCCCCATAATTATACAATTTTGTCGATATTTTTGTCAATACATTATCCTTCAATTCATAAGTGTATTTTCGACTTGTAAACCAAAATTTACCTGATACATCTTTTTCTATGGCAAGAATTACTCTAACTCCGTCATCTGGTTTATTATGGAAAACAATTTTGCCTTTGTTGTTTTCTATCAAAATTCCATCCTGATGACCGTAAATCGTATTTTGAGTAACTGTGTCATAATACAAACTAAAAACATTGGCAATTCCTTCTAAATCTTTTATGATAAAATGGTCATCTTTTTTCTTGATCACTCCTTTAATACTACTCCCCCAAATGATTGTTCCATCAGGCATTCTTAATTTTGACATGATAAAACCCAAACTATTAGGTGATATTCGAGATGAAATATTTTTAAAGTATTTACCATCAAATTGATACATCTTACCATCGGTTGATCCAATCCAACTGATGTTGTTATCAGTTATAATCTGTGGGTTTATAGCCTTAATGCCATAATCAGTAAAAACAATATGATGGAAAGCCCTTTCTGCAAGCTTATACAATCCGTTTTCAGTACCAAACCATGTATTATTTTCTTTATCCTGCAAAACATTTCCGGCATCAGCTAAATAAAATATTTCTTTCAATTTACCTGAAAAATCAAATTCCTTTAAACAATCAATATTTTTCAACGCCCTTAAATATAACCCATTTGAACTTATTTTAAATAAAAGAATTTCATTGGTTTCAATTATTTTCGACAACTTACCCAAATAATATTTATAAATCCCATTGCCAGAGTTAATGTAAAGCGTATCTCCCATAGATTGCAGTCGACCATAAAGGATTTCAAAGTGTTTGCTTATGAAATTATAATGTTGATCAAAATATCCTAATTCGGTTTTATTTTCAATGTTCTGTTTTAGTACCCAAATAGTATCATTTGCATAGGAAATCGATCCGAAATTCCAATCTTTTTTACACAGAACCCGGTATTTACCTCCAAGAAAAGATAACAATGTGAATTTCTTAGCGATGCCTTTACATTTAAATGTAATTAGCAAGGAATCATTCATCCTCACAATAGACTGATAATTTTCATACTTGTCTGATATTGGATAAGCCATAAGGTTATCTCCTTCCACTGATGTGATACCTCCAAAATTGCTGCACAATAAAATTTCACCATTTTTCATTTCAAATATAAAACTGATATCTCCTGGCAGTATGCCATTTTTCAGACTATAAATTTGAAAATTTTCTCCATCGTATTTTACTGCACCGAATTTAGTCCCAATCCAGATATTTCCTTTACTATCCTGAAAAAGACTTGTAATTTGGTTCTGGGGAAGATCACTGTTTTCGGTGTTGTATATGGTGTAGCGGTATGATTGTGCAATAATATGATTAGAACAAAGAAGTAAAAAAACAATTATTGCGTTTTTCATAAGTAGATTAGAGTTTCTATATTTTATACGTAAGTGTATGGATAAAGTTTCATATACGGAAAAATTTATATTTGCGAGGAATTTAACTTTATCAAAGCCAGAAGGTTGATGGAGAAATTAAATTTCAAGCAACTACCGTCACTGCTTCGCTGCGCTCGCAGTGCCAATCAACAACCCGTAGAGCATGTTTTACTAATTGGATGTATAGCGAATGTTGCGAGATCAGTTCGCTCCGCTCGCAATGACGTTGTGTTTGAATCATGTGCTTATTTAATGGATTAACTTGCAAAAATTAATAGTTGACAAGGCTCAGATTTTGAATTTTTCATTTAGTATTTTAAAGGCTTCTCTTTTTGTAAAACAGCTCAGCTTTTTTGCCTCGTTATAGTGGTCGTTGCAAAACCAGTATGCATTTGACGGATTACCTGTAAATCCTTGCACTTCAAAACTTTTGTTGTACTTAATATCGTGTTCGTCTTCGGAAAAATAAATAAGCCCACCTTCATTCGGAAGTAAATCCTTTGCACATATGCAACATTCAGGAGGCATCATAGTTGTAAGGAATTATTTTTTTGTCACTTATTACATCTATAACAAATATAGGCCATTTTTCGCACTAATAATAGAGAAATCATAGTTATTTTCCTATTTAACAAATTGGCATTTCATTAAAACATTGGGTTTTGGGTTGATGATTAGGAATACTTTTATTGAATTAAAATTTGGAACATGGATGTGTGGATACATCAAATAGCTGGAGGTTGTTGTTTGCTTATACCGCTTCGAGGGCTTTCAACTGCTCGAAGGTTTATACTGATTTGAAAATTGTTATTTACTAAGCAAAACCTTGGCATTTTCCAGCGCTTGCTGACTTAAATTTTCACCACTCAACATCTTAGCTATTTCAAGAAGTCTTTCCTCATCATTTAGCTTAATAATCCTGGTGGTTGTGTGGTTAGTTCCCTCTTCTTTATAAACTTTATAATGTGTGTTTCCTTTGGCTGCAACCTGTGGTAAGTGGGTAATACTTATTACTTGCATAAATTCTGACATATGAAGCATAATGCTGCCCATTTTATAAGCAATTTCGCCTGAAACGCCTGTGTCTATTTCATCAAAAATAATGCTTGGCAAAGCTGCTGATTTTGATATTAATGATTTAATACTCAACATTAACCGAGATATTTCACCACCTGATGCCACCTTGCTGATATTTTGAATTTCTGAGTTTTTATTGGCCGAAAACAAAAAATTAATTTTGTCTTTACCATTTGCTGTAAAATCGGAGTGATAATCTGCTGTAATTTGAAATGCAGCATTCGGCATTCCCAATGCTTTTAAATGTTCAATTACATATTTTTCTATGTCCGAAAATGTTTTTTTTCTTTTCTTTGATAATTTTTCCGCTAAATCTTCCAGTTTTACCTTTTGTTTTTCAAATGCATCCTGTAAAGCCTTCAATCTTTCGTCGAAAGATTCTATATCGTTAATCCTGTCATAGAAATCTTTTCTAATTGCAATAAGTTCAGTCACTGTACTTACTTTGTGCTTTTTCTGAAGTGTGTAAATCAAATTCAACCGTTCATTCACAAAACTTGATCTGTCTGGATCGAAATGAATGTGCGACGCCATCTTTTCTATTTCCAAAGCAATATCTTTAATTTCGATATAGGTACTTTCCAATCTTTCTGCAAATCCGGCCATATCAGCAAGATATGCAGTAGTTTGATTGGCAGCTTTGTACGATTCATTTAAGCCTGATATAACCGATTCCTCATTTTCAGATAACAAATTGAAAATAATTCCCAAATTTCGTTGAATTTCTCCTGTGTGATTTAATGTTATTTGCTCGTTTTCAAGAACATCCTGCTCATTTTCAAGTAATTTAGCTTTTTCTAGTTCATCAAACTGAAACTGAAAATATTCAAAATCATCTTTCGAGCGGCTTGCATCGGCAATCAGCGTTTCCAACTTCTTTTTTAAGTTAAAATATTCCTGATACTGAACCTTATATAAATCAAGGAAGTCCACATTTCCAGCAAAAGTATCGATGATATTTAATTGAAACCCTGAATCGTTTAAATTGAGGTTTTGATGTTGCGAATGAATATCGAGTAATTTAAAACCTAAATCGTTAAGTACATTCAGGTTAACTGGTGTATCATTAATAAAAGCCCTTGATTTTCCGGCAGGGTTAATTTCGCGCCTAAGAACTGCGGTTGGCTCAAAATCAATTTCATTTTGTTTGAAAAATTCTTCCAGTTGATAGGCTGCAATAGAAAAACTGCCTTCAATCACACATTTCAGATCTTTGTTTTTAAGCACGCTGCCATCAGCACGCTGCCCAAGGATTAGAGACAAAGCTCCTAATAAAATAGATTTTCCGGCACCGGTTTCTCCGGTAATAATTGATAATCCTTTATTAAATTCGATTTCTAACGAATCAATTAACGCGTAATTCTTTACAGATAAATAATTTAACACTAGTTCTAATTTTGAAAACTTAATGAATTAAATTGTAAAAATAATAAATCTGGATTACTATTCGATTTATTTTATTGAGATTAATGAATAAATTTCAAAAATCAAACTCTAATTCACAAAAGCTTTCTTATTAAAAAAAGTCGAATTCAATCTATTCTCCCCCAGAACTAATCAACTTTTCGTATTGAGTCAAATGGGCGGGATCTATCTCTTTCAATATCGTATGTACTTTTGTTTTTTCGGCAGCAAAAGATCCTGAAAAAATATTGATCAGCTCATTGAATTTTGCATCAAAAAACAGTTTGACAATGAACAAGTTTGGATTTAATCTGTATACTTTTTGAATATACTTTAAACTTTCAGCAATTTCATTTCTACCTGCCTCTGTCCTTTCAGACATTATATCCAATCCCAAACGGTGATATCGATAGCTTGCCCTGCGGGCGGGACTATATTTGCTATTTAACAGGTTCTCGGCGAAGAAATAACGATTATCCAACTTTCGAGCCTCAAAAGCACGCCAGCCCTTATCATTGGATGATTGGGCATTAGTCACGATTTTTTGTGCTTTTTGAAAATATGGAGTTCCCCCTTCCATAGAAAAACTATCATAATCCATCCCGATAATTATGTAAGCATAAAATGCAAGTACAGAAGTCAGGTTTGAAATGTGCCTACTTTCGCTGAAATCAAGATTTTGATTTTCGAGGTACTCGAATTCAAAAAGATTATCATCTTCCTTATAATTCAAAATTGGTGTTTGTAATGAAGTACCAAAAACCGGACGGTTTGATATAACCTGAATAGTTGAAGTAAAACGGCTCCCAACATATCCTGTAATATTAATAAGTATTGAGCATTCAATTCGCTCATTAGGTTCAAATTTCTGATTAGTCCACGACCGTGTATTCATGAACTCAAAAATAGCTCTCTGCATATTTTGATAAATCTGTATTGAAGTTCCAGCTGTTTGCGGTGGATTTATCTGAACATTGCAATTTAGTTCTTGCGCATTGATATTGAAACCAATGCAAATCAATAATATAATGACATGCAGTTTTATCTTCATTTTTTCATTTATCAATAATTATTTGTCAATATTAATCCTGTCCTTAAGCACTTGAATAATATCTAAAGCAATTTCTTTCTTAGTCTTTAACTCAAATTTGGTGATATTATTATTTGAATCAATAATCGTTATTTTATTGGTATCGAAATTAAAGCCAGCACCTTCATCTCTTAATGAATTTAAAACAATTATATCAAGATTTTTTTTCTTTAATTTAGCAAAAGCATTTTCTAGTTCATTATCTGTTTCAAGTGCAAAACCGATCAAAATCTGTTTTTCATTCTTTAATTTGCCAAGATTCTGGGCAATATCCTGTGTAGGTTTTAATTCAAGATGAATATCACCTTTTTCGCGTTTTACCTTTTTATCAAATTGAACAGTTGGTGTATAATCCGCAACAGCTGCACTCATAATTGCTATTTCGCAATCATGAAAGTTATCTATACAGGCATTATACATTTCATCTGCTGTTTTCACTTTCACCAATTTAACGCCTTGAGGAGCGTCAATACTCACAGGACCGCTTATCAAGGTAACAGTCGCGCCATGGTTTTTAAAGGCTTCAGCAAGTGCATATCCCATTTTTCCTGAAGAATAATTGCCAATAAACCTTACTGGATCTATAGCTTCGTATGTTGGCCCAGCGGTAATCATAACTCTTTTTCCTTCAAAATATTTGTTTGTTGCAAGAAAATTGTTGATGCATTTATAAATTTCCTCGGGTTCAGCCATTCTGCCTTTTCCAATCAATCCACTTGCAAGTTCACCACTTGTAGCATCAATGCAATAATTTCCCCTTTCACTTAATATTTTGATATTATTTTGGGTAGCAGGATGATTATACATATCCAAATCCATTGTAGGAGCAAAAAACACAGGGCATTTTGCCGACAAATAGGCCGTCAACAGTAGATTGTCTGCAATTCCATGAGCCATTTTCGCCATTGTGTTTGCAGTTGCAGGAGCAATGAGCATTACATCAGCCCAAAGTCCAATATCTACATGACTGTTCCAATCTCCATTTTCAGGATTAAAAAAATCGACCAGAATTGGGTTCTTCGATAAAGTGGCTAAAGTCAATGGAGTTATAAATTCCTTAGCCATTGGAGTCATCACTACTTGCACATTTGCACCTGAATTGACAAATAAACGGATAAGATTTGCAATTTTATAAGCTGCAATCCCAGCTGAAACTCCAATTAGTATATTTTTGCCTTTCATCTTTTATACTTGAATATTAGATTATATTTGTTTCAAAAGTAGAATTTTTTCAGCAATAAGGATTATGGTTTTCGTTTATCAATTAATTTACATTTCCTTCATCACTCAGATAAACCATATCACCTTTATTAAATAGCCGTAATTGATCTTTTGAAGTATAAAAACTGTGTTTTGCACTTAAAATGGCCGATTGCAAGTTTCCAGATTCATAGAAAAAAACCTTTTGATGCTTTTCGCAGGTTACCGGTGCATTCCGTCCATTATAAAATGTTTGATTTGCCGACAGAAAAGCCGATTTTACTCTGCCCGAATCGTAGAACTCTATTTTACTTGCCTGCAAACAAAAAACAGATGCATTTTTGCCGTTATAAAAGGTCTGGTCAGCAGAAAGTGTAGCTGCTGTTATATCTCCCAAATCATTGAAAACAACCAAATTATCATTAAGACAATAAACTGAGGCATTTTTGCCATTATAAAACTTCTGATCCGAATTCAATGTCCCTGAAATAAGTTTTCCTGCCGAATTAATAGAAACCTTTGTTCCATTCTTACAATTCACTGGCGAATTCCTTCCATTAAGAATTGCTTGATCTTCATTTAACAATGATTGTGCAAAGCTTTTTGAATGTATGTTACCAATCAACAACAAAGTTAGGCAAACAAACATATATTTTCGAAACATATTAATAGGAATGGCTCTATTTAAGTACTTTGTTGGTACAAATATTTTGTTTTCTCATATATAAGAATATTCAAATATCACACTACTGTTCCAATTCTGAGACTTTCTACTCTTTTTTGTAGGACACCTGTATGTTCTAACCGATTTGTTG
>JANYKN010000040.1 GCA_025361565.1 Bacteroidota bacterium
CTTCAACTTTTCCTTCTGTCAGGCGAAGCAAGGGTTCAATAGATATCTGAGCAGTTTCTTCTATGTTGTAATCCAAATTCTTTGAGCATTATTTTTTGACTATTTTATTTCTGTGTATTTCTCAAACATTTTATTTTCAGAATATTAATTGCGTAATCAAAAATAATACTCTTTAGACTTATGCTACTCTAGCAAAAGTGCACATTACAAACATAGGGACTTTAAACAATCAATCCGCGATAAACAAAAGTTTAGAGAAAACTATTATACTTGTGGTAGTTTGCATATAATAATGAATAGCCTTAGGTTACAACCACACATTCATACTTTTCATATTTTGGATAGCAACACGATATATATATGACGGTAGTTATTAAATACATTAAACATGCTGAATAATATTCTCAACATTTACAAGGATAGGAAAGTACTCATTTCCGGAAATACTGGGTTTAAAGGAAGTTGGCTATGTCAGTGGTTAATAAATCTCGGTGCCGAAGTGTATGGCATTGCATTGGACCCTCCTACAAACCCATCAATGTTTAAAAAATTAGAGTTGGAAAAGCATTGCAAATGGTATAATACGGATATTAGAAATTTCAACAACGTAAGGAAGGTCATTGAAGAAGTTAGACCCGAATTTATTTTTCATTTGGCTGCTCAGTCACTAATTCGGTTATCATACGATTCGCCCCTGGAAACATTGGATACCAATATTATGGGGACGGTTAATATACTCGAAGCAGTCCGGCAAACTCATCTTTCTACGAACATGGTTGTGGTTACTTCGGATAAATGCTATGAAAATCAGGAATGGTTATTTGGGTACCGGGAAAATGATCATTTGGGAGGATATGATCCTTATTCTGCCAGTAAAGGTGCAGTAGAGATAATTGTTTCCAGCTATAGAAGATCATTTTTTAATCCTATGAATTTTGAAATTCATGGAGTTAATGTGTGTTCGGCAAGGGCCGGAAATGTAATAGGAGGAGGTGATTGGTCACAGGACAGAATTGTTCCTGATTGCATCCGTTTTCTTGAGGAAAATACACCAATAATTATCCGCAACCCTCTGGCAACCCGCCCATGGCAACATGTTCTCGAACCTTTAGGGGCTTACTTGATTTTAGGTACAAAATTGTTCTCAAGTGATACAAAGGAACGGGAAAAATACTGTAGCGCATTTAATTTTGGCCCTGTAATTTCTTCGAATCGAACAGTTGAAGTGCTGGTTCAGGAAATTATTAAAAATTGGGGGAAAGGCGAGTTAAAATTCAACATCGGGGATGCAGTCCATGAAGCTACTTTACTTAACATTAGCAGTGACAAAGCTTATCACTTGTTGCAATGGCATCCGGTTTGGAGATTTGAAGAAACAATAAAAAATACAGTATTGTGGTATAAGGAGAATATGGAAAATCCGAAAGGAATACTGGATTTAACCAACAATCAAATAAAAAAGTACTCGGAAGAGTTCAAATTTACGAACGCAAATAGTTAAATTATGGAATTTAATCAATCATTAAGGCTGCAAAAAAGATTTAACGAACTTATACCGGGAGGTTGTCATACTTATGCAAAAGGTGATGATCAATATCCTGAATTCATGCCTATCTACATTGACCGAGGCCAGGGTTGTCATACCTGGGATATTGATGGCAACGAATACATCGAATATGGAATGGGGTTACGAAGTGTTACCCTTGGGCATGGATTCGCACCAATTGTAGAGGCTGCGCATAAACAAATGCTTAATGGCACCAATTTTGGCCGGCCCGCAAAAATTGAACTGGAATGTGCGGAAATCTTTCTTGGAATGATTGAAAGTGCCGAAATGGTAAAATTCTGTAAAAATGGTTCAGATGCAACAAACGGAGCAATAAAACTTGCACGTGCTTATACGGGGCGTGATATGATCGGTATTTGTGCGAATCACCCTTTTTTCTCGGTTGACGACTGGTTCATTGGTTCAACACCAATGAATTTAGGCATTCCTAAAGCAGTACAGGAAATGACGACCAAATTTTATTACAATAATCTTGAAAGCATTGAAAAGATGTTTTCTGAGTTCCCAAATAAAATTGCCTGCATTATACTTGAACCGGAAAAATATGATCCTCCGGAAGATAACTTTTTAAACAAGGCCAAAGAAATATGTCATAAGAATGGAGCTCTTTTCATTCTGGATGAAATGATAACCGGTTTTAGATGGCATAATAGCGGAGCACAAAAAATCTATAACGTAGAACCTGATCTTACAACGTTTGGAAAAGGCATGGCAAATGGTTTTGCGATAGCAGCATTGGCCGGAAAAAAAGAATTTATGGATCTTGGAGGTATCTATCATAACAAAGAGAGATTATTTTTGATATCAACCACCCATGGAGCTGAAAGCCATGCTTTGGCAGCCTCGATTGCGACCATGAAATTTTATCAGGAAAATGATGTAGTCAGAGTTTTAGACCAACAGGGAGGCAAGCTTACGAAGGGAGTAAATAAAGCTTCCCATGAATTAGGTATTGAAGATAAAATTTCAATAATTGGTCCAGATTGTTGTTCTGTCTATACAACGAAAGACCAAGATGGAAATCCTTCGCAACCCTTCAGAACCCTCTTTTTACAGGAACAAATTAAACGTGGTTTATTAATGACCTCCAGTGTTATCTCTTTTTCTCATTCGGATAAGGATATAAATGAGACAGTTGAAAAAATGTATGATGTGATGTTGGTTTATAAGAAAGCCCTCGAGGAGGGAATTGATAAATATCTTGTTGGACGACCAGTTTCACCGGTTTGGAGGAAATTTAATTAGTTGATCTTTGTATATTGTTACAAGGGATGTACCTTAGCATTGAATTCACCAGATGCACTTCTAAAAAGAATAAAAGTTCAGATGATTTCTAATAAGGAATAAATGTATTAAAGAATAATACTTAACTGCCTATCCCTTTCGGTCAAGTAAATGTCGTAAAGTATTAATAAACAGGCCATTGCTTACTAGTTGTAATTGTTTAAATATTAAGTAGTTACCCCAATTCGCTTGACTGAAGGAGATAGGCAGTAATACTTATTACAAAATAATTTTAAAGAACAATGATATTTTCCGAAACAAAATTGAAAGGGGCTTTTGTTATTGAAATAGCCAAGATTAAGGACGAAAGAGGCTTTTTTGGCAGATCCTGGTGTAAAAATGAAATGGAAGCTCATGGACTTAATACAAATATTACTCAAGTCAATACTTCTTTAAGCCTTAAAAAGGGTACTGTTAGAGGAATGCATTATCAAAAGCACCCACATGAAGAAACAAAATTGGTTAGATGCACTAAGGGAGCCATTTATGATGTAATTATTGATTTAAGACCAGATTCAGCAACCTATATGGAATGGTTTGGAATTGAACTTAATGAAAACAACCATAAAATGTTATATATCCCTGAGAAATTTGCTCATGGTTTTATTACACTAAAGGATAATAGTGAAATAACTTATTTTAATACTCAATTCTATTATCCTGAAGCATCAACTGAATTGCGATACAATGACCCTCGATTTAATATTGATTGGCCTTTTAAGGCCAAGGTGATTTCGCAAAAAGATAAAAATGCACCGGATTTTAATGAAAATATGTTGCCTTAACAAGAACCATGCCTTTTATAAGCATAAAATTCAGTTCTATTATTTTTGGAAAAGGTAATCATTTCGGGTGCATTATTTTAATAAATTGAACAACTGACTTGTTGAAAAAATTAAAATAACATTAAAAAGAAACAAAATGAAACTTTCATTACAAGTCAATTTTGACACACAGGAGGATGATTATTGGAGCAGGTTATTGAGCGCGGATGTGGTATCGACATCCATAAAAGTATTCTTGTAGCTACCATTAGAGGATTAGGTATCGTTGAAGAAACCCGCACTTTTGATGGTTTCACCCAGTCCATAGAATCATTACGAGATTGGCTGAAAGAAAATAGAGTTACCCATGTAGCCATGGAAAGTACCGGAGTCTACTGGAAGCCAGTGTATAATATATTGGAGGCCGATTTCGAGATTCTGCTGGTAAATGCCAGGCATATAAAGAATGTGCCAGGTCACAAGACCGACAAAAAGACAGCAAATGGATCACAAAGTTGCTGTTAAGCGGCTTGTTAAAAGGCAGTTTTATCCCGCCAAAGCATATCCGCGAACTTCGTGATTTGACACGATATAAACGCAAAGTAATCGAGCAAATATCCTCGGAGAAAAACCGGATTCACAAACTGCTGGAAGATGCGAACATTAAACTGTCGAGTGTTGTGAGTAACCTAAGTGGAGCGACAGCCACCAAAATAATAGATGCCATGATAGAAGGAGAAGAAGACATTGAAAAGCTTCTAAAACTTCGGCATGGGAAAATGCAATCAACCGTAGAAGACTTAGCCGCATCCTTGAAAGGAAATTTGACAGACCATCACCGCTTTATGTTGCAAACGGTAAAAGAATCGATCAAAAGCAAAGAACAGGTCATTGCCAAACTGGATGCACAAATAGATAACCAGCTAAAAGAAAACGAGTTGGTACTTGATACCGTGTTGCTGGCTACCATTCCCGGAGTTGGGAAAGAAGCTGCGGCATATATACTTGCCGAAATAGGGAACAATATGGATCAGTTTCCCGACGAGCAGCATCTTGCATCCTGGGCCGGGATGTCACCTGGGAGCAATGAATCGGCAGGTAAAAAAAAGCACCAGAATCACCCATGGAGATGTCCATCTGAAAGTAATATTAGTACAAAGCGGATGGGCGGCAACAAGAACAAAAGGAACCTATCTGAGAAGCAAATACGATAGTCTGGCAGGACGAAGAGGTAAAAAAAGAGCACTCATAGCAATAGGACATAAGATCCTGGTGGCCACCTATTTCATTCTAAAAGACAAAGTAGCTTACAAAGAGCTTGGCGCTGAATATTTACAGGAACTGAAAAAAGAGAAACAAATATCAAAACATTTAAAACTCCTGAAAGAACTGGGAGTTGAAGTTGAAATAAAAAAAGTTGCATAAAGGTCGATTTTTACTGGAGGTTGAAATATCCAAGGTAAACTTGGAAACCCCGAAAATGAAACTGACATCAAACGCTAAGCACACAGGGCTATTGCCTCAGAGCATGAAGATGAAAATTTAACTTTCTTGGCGTTTTTCAACTTTATTTAAATAACTGAATATGAATAAGAAACAAATTATAAACAGATGAAAATAGTATTATTTTGTGGAGGACAAGGGATTCGCATTCGTGATTTTTCAGATCAAATTCCGAAACCTATGATACCTATTGGTTATAGGCCAATCCTTTGGAATGTTATGAAATATTATGCCCATTATGGCCACAAAGATTTTATTCTTTGCCTAGGGTATAAAGCGGATGTTATCAAAAACTATTTTTTAAATTACGATGAAACTCTTTCAAATGATTTTGTATTTACCAATGGTGGAAAAGATATCGTACTTCAAAATTCTGACATTCATGATTGGAAAATAACTTTTGTTGACACGGGCATCAATGCAAATATTGGAATGCGTTTAATGGAGGTTAAGGATTACTTGAGGGATGAGGAAATGTTTTTGGCTAATTACAGTGATGGACTAACCGACCTGCACCTTCCAACCATGATTAACTGGTTTGAAGGAAAAAAAGATAAAATTGCCGCATTTATGTCATATCCGTCATTTGAGAGTTTTCATTTTGTTGATAAAGAGCCAGATGGTACAGTTAACAAATTAAGTCAAACCGGCACTTCTTCCCTTCTGATTAACACAGGGTACTTTATTTTCAGGAAAAATATTTTTGATTATATTGAGTATGGTGATGAGCTTGTTGATGAGCCATTTAAGCGGTTAATAAACAAAAAAAGTTTGATTTCCTGGGAGCATAAAAATTTATGGGTACATATGGACAATTTTAAAGATAAACAAATAATAGATGACATTTATGTCCGGGGCAATCCTCCTTGGGAGGTATGGAAAATGAAAGATGTGAATGGAAAAAGGATTAACTCAACAAACATCGAAAAAAATAAAGATGAGATTTCAATTTAATGCAAAATTACCTCTCAAAGTACTTTGTCTTGGTGCTCATTGCGATGATATTGAGATTGCTGCCGGGGGTACATTGTTGAAGCTATTTCAGGAATATGAAATTGAGCATGTTACATGGATCGTTTTTACCTCAAATGAAATTCGGAAAAATGAGGCGCAAAAAAGTGCTGAACAATTTTTAAAAAATGTTACAAGCAAAAAGATTACTATTAATTCATATAGAGATGGTTTTTTGCCTTACCAAGGTGCAGAAATAAAGGAATACCTTGAAGAAATTAAAAAGGAGATTTCACCTGATATAGTGTTCACACATTATCGGAATGACAGGCATCAGGATCATAGGTTAATAAGTGATTTAACATGGAATACCTGGAGAAATAACTTTATATTGGAATATGAAATCCCAAAATATGATGGAGACATCGGTATCCCCAACTTTTATGTCTCACTTGATGAGGAATACATCAGGAAAAAAAATGGGATTCTGCTTGAAACATTTCAATCACAACGTTCAAAGCATTGGTTCGATGACGCTACGTTTTCCGCTTTGCCCCGGCTAAGAGGGATGGAGGCTGCAACTGTATTTGCAGAAGCATTTTACGCAAGAAAAATTATCCTGTAAAATCAATTCTATATACAATATTGTCGAGAGGTTGAGGTATGCTAACGACCAACTTTTCAACGATAATTTAAAAATCTAAAAAACAAAATATTATGAAATGTTTATCTTGTCAAAGTGAAAAAGTTGAGAATTTTTTCGTCTTAAAGAACGCACCTTTACAAAGTCTTATCACAATTAAAACGTACGAGGAAGCAATAGCCATTCCAAAAAAAGATATAACCCTGGCATTTTGCAATAATTGCGGTTTCATTTTCAATAGTACGTTCGATACAAGTATCGATTATTATACACAAGGCTATGAAGATCAGCAAGGTTTTTCACCCACATGGCTTACTTACCAAACTGGAATTACCAATCGGTTTATTGACAAATATGGTATTCGGGGTAAAGATATTATTGAGATAGGATGCGGGAAAGGAGATTATATTCAACTCATTTGTAAGCTTGGGAATAATAGGGGAATTGGAATAGATCCTTCATATGTTTCAGGAAGGTCAGAGACGAACCCAAATGTCACCTTTATTAAAGAGTTTTATTCCAAAAAACATGGCGAATTACCTGTTGATCTTATCGTATGCAAACATACCATGGAACATATTTATGATCCATACAATTTTGTTAAAAACATTAGAAATTGGATAAACAAAGACAAAGATATTCAAGTTTTTATTGAAGTCCCAACCATTGTAAGGATATTAAAAATAAATGCCTTTTGGGATATATATACTGAACATTGTTCCTATTTTAGCCCCGGATCGCTTGCAAGACTTTTCAGAATGAATAATTTCGAAATATTAGATACTTATCTTGGATATGATGATCAATATTTATATTTAGAAGCTAAAACTTCAAAAAATACTACATCACAGATACTACCGCTTGAAGAGTCGGTTGAAGAATTGAAAGGATATGTTGATGGTTTTGTGTTAAAAATTAAAGAAGAGTTAGGCAAATGGAACAAACTACTTTTAAGGATGAAAGAGGAAAATGAAAAAGTTGTTATTTGGGGTGGTGGTTCAAAATCAGTTGGTTTTCTAACTCATTTTAACGATTTGAAAGTGATTAGTCATGTTGTAGATTTAAATCCACACATGCAACGTAATTTCATACCAAGTATAGGAATGCAATATGTTGGCCCCGACTTTTTAAGAGAATACAAACCTGATAAAGTTATCATAATGAACAGAATTTATAAAAATGAAATTGGGAAAATGCTTTCTCAGATGGGCTTGAACCCTGAACTTATCTGTTTGTAATGCAAGCCCGAAAACACTTGGGGTAAAAAGTTCCCTTCAAAAGATTTGGGGGAAATGAGATTAAATAGTCAAACCTTAAAAAGTCAATTAACTGCTAATCTAATCTAGCGCGAAGATCCAATTGAGATCAACAAATGGGGTTCGAATGGTTCTGAGCAAGTATTGAGAAACGTAATCGGCCAAAGAATCGGGCAAAAGTTTAACTTTCCGCAGCCATCGGCGGAAGTTAGACGCAGAAGCAGCCATCAGGGCATTAATTTCATCCCCAACAAATCTTCTCAGGTAGTTTCTTGCCATTCGGTGATCCTGCTTGGTGTGGCCAAAGATTGGTTCGATGGCCGCCCTTCGTCGGAACCGTATTCGTGCCTGTTGTTTCCGGTAGGCTGAATCTTTTGATTTTGGCGGGGCTGGAGTTTGAATGATGGTTCCATCCACTATTTTCCGACCACGATACCCACGGTCAACCGTTGCTTCTTTGGCCCTTATCCCTGTAATTTGCTGGTGGAAATCAAGGGTCTGTTTCAATGTATCTCCATCATACGGGTTGCCTTTGAAGGTAACCACCGAAACAATCACATTGGTCGTTTTGGTGATGGCAAACGACACTTTGGAGCCAAATTCATACTTCTTGTGGTCTTTGCCTTTGGCAATGCAACTTACTTCGGGTTCGTGCAGGCTGTAAATCTTGTTCTTGCTTTGCCTGGTTTGCGACAGGACTTTGCCAAACATATCCAGTTCTGCCCGCCATGCTGATTGCTCCGGAAGTTTACGCTCCAGTTCGCGAACAAGCCTTCCGGCAATGGTCTTGATCTTTCTCCCTGAAGCCAATGCCTTCTTTTTATTCTTTGGATGATCTTTGAATCGCTGGTTCAACATGTGTTGCTTGACAGTACGCTTATAACTTTGACGCAACGCAATGCCCTGCTTTTCTGCCATATTCCGGCATTTGGCAATAATGCGAACGGCCAGTTTCAGATCGGTTGGAAACGTGATGTTCTTTTCCTGGACAGTGGTGTCTATCGAAACACATTTTTGCCGGGCATCCTTCCCTTGTAGACTGACCGATAAACGGAAAATCTTTTCAATGCCTTCTTTGCCAACCCGGTGGCGAAAATGTACCAGGTCGCTCGGGTCGCAGGGCATCGTCCACTGGAAATGGGTTTCCCCACTGAAAAACTGGAAGTAAGGATTTTCTACCCACCGGTCAACTACAGACTCGTCGCTCAGGTTGTACAACTGCTTTAAAATCAATAGTGAAACCATCAACCGAACGGGTTTGGCCGGACGACCAAAATCAATGTAATACTCCTGAAAATCACTTTCTACGGATTGCCAGTCAATTTTTCCAGTCAATTGGTACAGCGAATGCCTGGGATTAAGTTGGTCTTTCAAGGTTTGAAACAAGAAACTCATTTGTCCGGATTGATTGTTTTTGCCGATCATATTTTTGCAAGGTTTTTCACTAAATTGCGAAAAATCCTGCAAATAATTCCATAATAATCTGGTGCGAAATCAACAAAATAGTGTTAATAATCAACGTATTCGCACATTTTTAAGGATTGACTAGATAGTCTCATCAAATTATTGAATACCAGATAGAAAACTATTGATATATGTATTTTTTGCCATAAGACTAATACTAAAACGATGAGTTTCACTAAGCTATTAACTATTGCTATTCCATGTTACGAGCGAAAGGAATATTTTCTGGAAGCTGTGGAAAGTGCTTTAGCCCAAACAATAAAATGTGAAGTTATAGTTGTTGACAATTGTTCATCCCATGATTTTTTTGAGAAGACTTGTATAGGAAAAGGAGTAACTTACTTTAGAAATGAAACGAATATTGGATTGTTTCCAAACCAAAACAAATGTTATGCTTTGGCAAAAACGGAATATGTCAAGGTGTTAGATAGTGATGATTTACTATCACCAATATATGTTGAATCATTTTTAAAGGCGATAGAACTACACCCTGACATTGATGTATATTATTCAGATTTTATCGAATTAACATCTTATGGAGAATGCTCACACAAAGACAAATTTCCATTAGGATATATGGAAAAGGGGATTAAAATCATAGAATATGGAATTAAATATAGGCTCGCTTTTCCTTACATGACAAGTACCATAAAAAGGATAAAAGCTCAACTAGATGTTGACATTAACCTATGTGCCGGAGGATACGATTGGGTATGGATTTATTCCAATGCAGATCAGCTTTCTTTTTATGGAGATTCGGGAAAACACCACCAATTACGGCTCCATACTGACAATTCTTCAAAAAAGGATTGGATTCCTTACTTATTGACAACTCCTTATATTTATGAGACGATATTACTAGAGAAATTATCCAACTCAAAATTGAAGAAAAAACTTAAAAGGAAAGTTTTTTTTGAATTGATTAATTTAAAATCGCAAGCAACTAAAGGAGAATTAATTGCAATTATGAATAGCGAAAATAGATTTGGGAAATACTTAATAGATAAGCTAAATAGAAACGTTTTATTAATGATTACATTTAAGTTGCCTTATTTATTTATTCGAATAGTCATTCTACCAATAAAGTTAATTAATTGGTTGTGTCGAAGAATCTTTCCAATAAGATTAATGCAAAACTAATAATGCATTTAGGCCTTATAATCAGTGATGATCATCTCTTTGACCAAATCAAAAACCATCACAAAATGAACATTCTACAGGAATTAGAAAAGGTTTCTCTATGAGAAATATTGAATTCGAATTCTAGAATATTTTTGACAATTAATCTATGCTTGTGTGTAATATTCGGTCAAAGTGACCACCCTGTGCTGAGCGACGAACTTGTAGCTGATATAAACCATTCTCCTTAGCAAACTCAGATCATTATCGAACTTTAGAATTTGGTTTTCTATCAACTTATCCCAATGTGTATCCAAATCATATTTACTTGTTAAAAATTAGAATTTACCTTTACACAATAGACTTTATATAGAATAAAATATTATTACGTTCTTTTACATATATTTGTGAGCCATAGACACAATAACTATGGGATTAAAACTTGACAAGATCAGAAAGAACCAGTCACAATTCCTGAGCCTCACCGGTTTTTCGCCTGACGAGTTTGATGAATTGGCATTAGAGTTCCGAATTGAATGGGATCAATATTCCAGCCATTTCACTTTAGAAGGGAAACCACGGCAACGAATAGCTTTGCCTCGAAAGACTAATGTTTTGCCCGGATACCAGGATAAACTATTGTTCATACTGGTGTATTTGAAAACGTTTCCATTACAAGAACTTCAGGCGGCCACCTTTTCTATGACACAGCCTCAAGCCAACTTTTGGATACACCTGTTAAGCCCAATTCTTCGGAAAACGCTCAAAAGGCTTAAAGAACTGCCCGAGCGCAACAACCAAAAATTGGAACTGTTGCTACAGGATTGCCCTGATGTTTTGCTTGACGGCGTAGAAAGGAACATTCAACGACCATTAGATTCTGAGCAGCAACAAGGCTGTTACAGCGGTAAAAAAAACGCATAGTGTCAAGAATAACATCCTTTCATTGCCAGACCGCCGGATCATGTTTTTGAGTCAAACCTATGAGGGCAGTGTGCATGATAAAAGGATTTGTGATGAACAGCCTCTTCATTTGCCTCAAGGAATAACTCTTTGGCAAGACACCGGTTTTATCGGACATTGCCCGGACGGGGTTCTGATTCGAATGCCAAAGAAAAAGCCCAAGGGCAAAGAATTGACAAGTGAACAGAAACAAGAGAACCGTGAAATATCCAAGTTCAGGGTACTTGTCGAGCATGCAATTTGTGGAGCCAAGCGTTGTCGTATTGTCAAAGATCGATTACGATGCCACAAGTTTGAGTTCGATGACCTGATCATGGAACTCGCCTGTGGATTACACAATTATAGAATTACACTGAAAAATAACACATTATAAAATTAATCTATATAAAGTCTAATAGAAGTCTTCTGCTTCGATCGATTATCAAAAGCTCGCGAATTAATTCAGTTTTAAAATTTGTTTAGTAACTAAAGTTTCCCACGTATCTGAGAGTTGATATAAGCGGGAATTAGAATTTAATAAGTAGTGGTAAAATTGAATTTAAAATGCTATATTTGAGTTAGTTACAAATCAAAAAGCAGTTTATTCACAAAACCACTACT
>JANYKN010000058.1 GCA_025361565.1 Bacteroidota bacterium
TCACTTTTTTTCTTCATTTTTCTGTAAAAGTATTATAATACAATAGTTTATAGAAAAGCATTTAGCATTATTTTGACGAAAAACGCAACAAAATGTAGAATTAGTTGTACCCATTGTTGTACCGCATCATATTATTTTGTAAATTTACTGCAAATTAATGAATATGGCAACAGTCAAAGTTTTACTAAGAATGAACAAGCTAAACGATAAAGGTTCAGCTCCACTTTATTTACGGATTATCAAGGATCGTAAAGCTAAATTTATCTCCATTGGCATTTCGCTTAAACCTTCCGAATGGAACGAGGAAACTGGAAAAGTCCGTAGATCCCACCCAAATTCTGCCCGCATGAATGCCTTGATTGCACAGCGCGTTGCCGATGCCGAAGGTGTGTCTGTCGAAATGGAGACCAAATCCAAAACAATCAGCTCTTACAAAATTAAGGAAAAAATATTAGGTCTTGCACCTGTAGATTTTTTTCCCTTTGCAGGAAAGCACATGAAAAAATTAGAAAAGGAAGGAAATATAGGGACATACCTTATCTACAAATCGGTTATTGAAAAACTGAAAAAATATTGCAACAATAAACCCTTGTACTTCGGTGACATTACAGTTTCGTTCCTCCAGGCCTATGAAGAACATCTAAAATCAGAGCACCACAACAAGCAAAATACAATCCACAACAATTTAAAGATCATCCGCAAGCTCATTAATGATGCTATAAGGTTGGATATATTGACCCGCAACGATAACCCGTTTTATAAGTTCCAGATGAAACTCGAAAAAACAACCAGGGAATATTTGACAGAAGAAGAACTTAAAAGCCTTGAAAACCTTGAATTGCTCGAAAATTCAAAATTGTGTCTTTACCGTGATATGTATGTTTTTGCTGTTTATGCTGGAGGATTGCGAATTTCAGATTTACTTCTTTTAAGATGGTCCCATTTTGACGGAGAAAGGGTACAAATCCAGATGCGCAAGACCAAGTCAACGGTTACAGTCAAACTACCAAATAAAGCCCTCGAAATTCTGTTCTTTTATAGAAAAGAAGACAACACACCTGTGCACTATGTTTTTCCTATCCTCAGCCATTTAGCAGACTATTCTGACCCAAAGGAATTGCACAAAAAGCTAATTACTACTACATCTAATATTGACATAAGACTAAAAGAAATCGGCAAAAAAGCTGGGATACAAAAACGCTTTAGCTTTCATACTTCACGCCACACATTTGCCACCTGGGCTTTGCGTAAAGGTATTCGTATAGAGTACGTTTCCAAGTTATTGGGCCATTCCAGTATAAACGAAACCCAGATTTACGCCAAAATCGTAAACGAAGAACTCGACAAGGCAATGGAAGTTTTCAATTAGAAAAACTAAGGTAGGCAAATTGCTTACCTTTTTTAATTAATATATTTATAATCAATAATTTATAAATATATATATATCAATCAATTGCAATAATCGTAAATCGTGAACTTCTCAATTTTTAATGTTAAGAATTGTCAATAAGAACTAATTTACCAGTATTCCTTTACGATGTTTGTAAAGTTTTCAAATCTGACAGGGAAAAGGACATTGTTTTATTGGGGACTATAACAGCCTTAAGCAGCTGTTTAGACAAAGTTTGCGGATATTATAACAACGACAAAGTTTTTCCAAACCTGTATTTATATGTTACAGCCCCGGCCAGTGCTGGTAAAGGTTCTTTAAAATATTGTAAGAACCTGGTAAACCACATCCATGAAGATTTAAAGGCATTAGGAAAAGAAATGATGAGCCTGTTTAACAGGGATACAGTACTTTACAACCTGGAGAAAAATAAAAATCCCGATACGGAGAAGCCCCAGGAACCACCAACCAAACTTTTATTCATTCCTGCAAATATCAGTTCAACAGGCGCATTTCAATTGATAAACGATAATGAAGGCAAAGGGATGATATTTGAAACTGAAGGCGACACCCTGGCCAATTCTTTTAAGTCCGATTATGGTGATTATTCCGACGGCTTCAGGAAAGCATTTCATCACGAAACCATTTCTTATTATCGCAGGACAAACCGTGAATATGTTGACATTTTAAAACCAAAACTTTCAGCAGTTTTAACAGGAACACCAAAACAAATTTTGACATTAATTCCCGATACTGAAAATGGTTTATTCTCTCGATTTATGTTTTATAGCTTCACATTGGTCCCGGTTTGGAACAATGTTTTTCAAAAACAAACCAACAATGGTTTTGATGAATATTTTAACAAACTTGGAGAAAGGTTTTACATTCTTTACCAGGAATTTAAAAAATCAAATGAAATAGAATTTCTATTTACAAACAGCCAGCAAAAGCAATTCAATCAATATTTTGAGAAAAACCAGGCTGATTTTATCAACCTGTTAGGTGATGAAGCTGTCGCTTCAGTTCGTAGATTAGGCCTAATCTTTTTTCGGATTGCTATGATACTTTCAACTTTACGGATTTTCGAAAATACAGAATTGCCAAATCCATTGTATTGCCATGATATTGACTTTGAAAATACAAAATTGATGATTGATATTCTGCTGCAGCATTCAAAGAAAATGTTCTTATACATCAAATCCAATAACCCTGATATGGTCTCAGATAATTTAAAGGCAAAATTCTTTGAACAACTGCCAAATGAATTTTCAAGACAACAGGCAATTGATATTGCAAAAACTTTTGCAATATCAGAACGCACAGCCGATAAATACCTTAAATCATTTATTGGCAAGTATTTAGAAAAATCAAATACTTATGGTCACTACAAAAAGACAGACGTGCAAAGTGTGCAAACCGATCAAAGTGTGCAAAGTATCCAAAGTTGACACTTTGAACTTTGCATACTTTGCATGCTTCGCATCTGTGCAAACTTGTATTACAATCCCTTTTATATAAACATTATACCGTATATCGGAACGCATCGCCGACAAATATCTTAAATTATTCATTGGCAAGTATTTAGAAAATCAAATACTTATGGTCACTACAAAAAGACAGACGTGCAAAGTGTGCAAACTGATCAAAGTGTGCAAAGTATC
>JANYKN010000019.1 GCA_025361565.1 Bacteroidota bacterium
GCTGCTTCGGCCTCCGGCCTCAGCTTCTCTTCCCCGGCAAAAGTTAACTTGCACAGATCAAAGGAAAAGGTATTTTTACATCTCTCAGCTGTTCACTTTTCAACCGGTGAACCTGTGCAATTTTCACCCGGTATTTACAGCAAACTCAGTTTGATGAAGTTATTCCTTTAGGCCCAATTAAGCTACCCATTACTGAGTTTATTGTAAAAGTTTATCAATATTTGATATGGAAATTTCTTATTAGAAGATATAATAGAGGACATTCAATTATAATTAGTAAAATATCCTCCATTCTAATCAAAAATAAACTTCGCAAAAATAATTTTGATGCAATATTTGCACCTACAGCATCAACCCTAATTGCTTACCTAAAAACAGACATCCCAATATTTTATTATACAGATGCGACATTTAACCAAATGATTAATTACTATTTCTTTGGTCTTTCAAATTTTTCAATTAAAGAATCAAATTTTATTGAACAAAAAGCAATTAATAATGCTATATTTTCCATATTTTCATCCAATTGGGCAGCCCAAGATGCAATAAATACTTATCACGCAAAACCAAGTAATACCACTATAGTAAAAATGGGAGCCAACATCATACAAGCTCCAAATACAATAGATCTAGAGAAAAAGTTAAATAAAACAAAATGTAATCTTCTTTTCTTAGGTGTTGATTGGAAAAGAAAAGGAGGCGATATTGTCTTCGAAACGTTCAAATTACTATTTGAACAAGGAATAGATATTGAACTGGTAGTTTGTGGCTGTATACCACCAATTAGTCATCCTAAAATGACAGTGTATCCATTTTTAAATAAAAATATTGAAGCAGATTATAATATATTTTTACAAATATTAGAAGAAGCTCATTTTCTTTTTCTTCCTACTCGTGCAGATTGTACCCCGATAGTTTTTTGTGAAGCAGCAGCAAATGGTATACCATCCATAACAACAAATACCGGAGGTGTTTCTTCGTATGTCGAAGATCAGGTAAGTGGTTTTTGTTTACCTTACAATACATCACAGGAAGAATATGCTGAGTTAATTTCGAAAACATTTAATGATAAAGAATTATATATAAAACTATCTATCCAATCGCGAAAAAAATATTTCGATGAATTAAACTGGGATGCCTGGGCAAAAAAAATAAAAGAAATAATACATAATTCAATTACAACAAGTTAGCAATATCAAACTTTACATAAACTAAAACTAATGTTTTTTATTATATAATGACTCATTTCAAATCATTTTTCCATAAAATCATTCAATTTATTGTTTCATTCCTAAATAAAGGGCATCAACGTACAATACTTGCAAAACAAAATATAGTTGGTTCATTTTTAATAAAAGCTATAAGTATTGCGATCAATTTAGCAATGATACCAATAACAATACATTATGTATCACCTGTCAAATATGGGATTTGGATTACTTTAAGCTCAATAATTGCTTGGATTAGTTTTTTTGACATAGGATTTGGGAATGGATTACGAAATAAATTGGCTGAGGCTAAAGCAAATGGGGACATAAACAAAGCTAAGATTTATATCAGTACAACCTATGCAGTTCTTTCATTGATATTCTTTTGTATCTGGGTTATATTCATTTTTCTCAATTATTTTTTAGACTGGAATAAAATCCTGAATACATCTCAGGAATTAGGGAATGAACTATCTTTACTTGCAATTATCGTTTTTAGCTCTTTCTGCCTCCAAATAATCTTTAAAATTATAAATATCATCCTCTTAGCAGACCAAAAACCTGCAAAAGCTGCTCTTTTAGATACATTGGGGCAATTTACAACACTGATATTAATTTTTATTCTAACTAAAACGACGCATGGATCGCTTATCTATTTAGGAGTCGCCTTAGGATTCGCTCCTATTTGTATATACCTATTTTCAACGATTTGGTTTTTTAAAAAACAGTATAGAGTTTTTGCCCCATCCTTGCAACATGTTCATTTTAAATTTGCAAAAGACATTATGAACCTAGGCATAAAATTTTTTATAATTCAAATCGCAATAATAGTCATCCACCAAACATCTAATATAATTATTGCACAAGTCCGTGGACCAGAGGAAGTGACTACTTTTAATATAGCATACAAATATATTGGAATAGTATTGATGGTTTTTGCAATTCTTACAGCTCCTTTTTGGTCATCATTTACAGAGGCCTATGTTGAAAAAGATTATTCGTGGATGATTACAACAGTAAAAAAACTAAGAAGAATAAATTATTTATTGGTCGTTATTATTTTATTTTTTCTATTAATATCAAAACAAGTATATAAACTTTGGCTAAATGACGCTGTTATAATTCCTTTTACTTTATCTGCAGCAATTAGCGTTTTTGTAATAATATTAAGCTTAATCACACTAAACACTAATATTCTAAATGGTTTTGGCAAAATCAAATTACAACTTATAACCTATTCAATTGGAACTATATTACACATACCTTTTGCTCTATTTTTAGGCGGAAAATTCGGAACAATTGGTGTAATCATTTCTGCATCTTCATTTTGTCTGATTATTGCAATTTTTTCTATTATACAGGTAAATAAATTAGTTCAAAATAATGCACATGGAATTTGGAATGAATAAATTATAAATTGATATAAAATCCCAAATAAAATAAATGACTGAAGTTTCGCATTAGAAATTAGATACAAAAAAAGATAGGCCTAAGATAAAAAAAGTAGCATGGAAATTTGTTTATATTACTGAAAATCAGTAATATTAAGTTATCAAACAAAAACAAAGCTACCATGCTACGACATAAAGATACATCAAAGATTTCTGAACTTAATAACTTTTTCACTTCAAGCGAAAAAGTATGTGAGACGGTTCTGTGGATCATACGTTCTTTGAAACTTAACGGCAAGCGATTTGAATTATCCGGATCTGATCGCACTGTTTATTATCCGGGTAGTGTATTGACCTATCTTTTAC
>JANYKN010000026.1 GCA_025361565.1 Bacteroidota bacterium
AACGTTTAGTGTAGCCGACGTTTGCCCTTCTGACGGCTTCGCACCCGCGAAACCGTCAGAAGGGCAAATGGCCGGTCTACACAGTGTTGTGGGCATGTTCTTTCGTCATATTTTTCAGCCAAAAGTCAGCCAATATTTTTATTTTATAATCTTTTATTTTCAACGGATTCCACCCGAAAACCGCAGATTTGTTCTTGTTTTCTATTCGGCTAATTGACCGTTTCGGGCCTTAAATTTAGCCTAAAAGTTCCAAAAACGACTAAATTCCAAAATTATATTTTTTAGTCGTTTTTAAATGTCAAGCTTTAGAAATCAACACGTTGCGCTTTCAAGCCGTCGGAAAATAATATTTTATATTTTCAATCACATTTTAAGTGTTCAGCCCTAAATGTTAAGTACTTACGTTTCAGAAAAGCTTGAAACATTTTATTATTTTTCAATCGTTTTTTAAAAGTCAAGCTTTAGAAATCAACACGTTGCGCTTTCAAGCCGCCGAAAATAATTTTTTATATTTATTAATTGTATTTTAAATGTTCAGCCCTAAATATTAAGTACTTACGTTTCAGAAAAGCTTGAAATATTTTATTATTTTTCAATCGTTTATAAAAGTCAAGCTTTAGAAATCAACACGTTGCACTTTCCAAACCCCAGAAAATAATATTTTAAATTCTTTTTTCAGCCCAATTTTCTATAATTCAGTCATTTATAATCTGAAATTTCATTTATTTTTCTGCATTTTCGATGTTTTCAAAGAACATTAGGCTTTCGCCAATTGCCCACAACGGATAGCTATAAGTGCCTGTTTGGCGGTTTAGCCGCTCCGCGGTTTCAAGTTAGTCATAAACTTCATAAATTGTATTGCACTTTCAGTACGCAATACCCGCCAAATGGCATTTATAGCGTGTTATGCACAGGGCTCGTTTTTATCTGTTTTTTATGTAACTAATGTCTGCTTTTTTTTGGTTCAAAGTAGTCCCAGTATTCTCTTGGTGTCAGTATTCTTGTGTATTCAAATTCTTTTATTTGAAAATCAAGTGTGTTTCCCGTGATTAAATAGTCTGATGCACTTACCGCTGCTAGTTCCAAAAATTTGTTGTCACTTGTATCTGTCAAAACTTCAATTTTTCGGTCGGTTTTATAAAATATTGATATTTCACGAAGTTTGTTCAATACTACATCCGCTTTCGTCTTGAAATTGGCATACTTGTTGAATTTTCCCCTATTCATTACCTCCACATATTCTGAAAATATTTCGTCAGTTAGACACGTTTCCACTTTTTGGGTTAGCACTAATTCATATAAAATCATCGTCGGGATAGAATTTGAAATTAGAGCCGAAACTATAACATTTGTGTCAAGAATGAGTTTTTGCATCTCTTATAGCCTTTATTTCAGCATTTATTTCATCCATTGTCATTTCTGAAAATCCTTCTTGCTCAGCAATTTCATTGCATTCCAAAAGTGCTTTTCGAGCATATTCTCTACTTATCAAGTCCACTAAGTCGGTAAATTTGATTTCCTTACTTCTCAAGTTATACTTTTGAAAGTCGGTTTTACTTATCTTTATCTGTAAAGTTTGCATATATTTCTATGTTTTGATTCTCTTTTCAAATTTACACTTTTTTTTCAAGTTGATTTGTTCTTTTTTTTCGTAGGTAGTCTTTTCCTTGTGCATAACGGTAACTTGTAGCCGTCGTTTGCCCTTGTACACCGGTTTCGCGACGCGAAACCGATTCAAGGGCAAATGACCGGCTACAAAATGTTATGCAGCCGTGTTTTATTTTTTTGTCAGTCAGCATGTTAATAAATATTTGAGTTTTCACCCTACAAACAGTCCAGCACGCTGAAAAACCAATTATTTTTTTAGTCTATTCGCTTTAAAAGTCAAGCTGAGTCAAATCTACTAAATTTTCGGTTTGTTCCGCCGATTCAGCATTTTATTTTTTTATTATTCAGCTTTTTAAGAGTCAAGCTGTTTCTAAACTAACGTGTTTTCAAGCTATTGAATGGATTCAGCCGTTTTGATTCCTAATTTATTAACTTTCAGCCGTTTCTAAATACTCGTTTTTATTTTCATAGTTTCAAAAAGTCCGGCTGATTTGGACTTTCAGCCTTTTCAAGCTGCTTAGCTGACTACGCGTTTATTTATTTTCGTTATTATGTTTTCTAAAAAACTCACCGTTTCAAAACCTCTGCTTTTTCAAGCCACTTGTTCTATTCGGAGTTTTTTTCATTTTCTTTTTGGCTACCACCCAAAAAGAAACAAAAAAGTCACCGCTGCCGTGAAATTTGCTAAAACTGCGCCGCAAAAGGCTAAAAACTTGAATGTTGCCGTTAAACAGCGCTGTATTTCTGATTCCTTAAAACCGGCAACGTCAATTTTTTTTAACGACTTTTTCTTTGCAGTTTCTTAACGCAATTTCACGGATGCGGTTCTCTCCCGTTGAATCTGCGTTGGTTCTATTTACTTTGTTTTCTCGCGTCAGCCTTTTTTTTCACCCATGCTGCATAACGTATAGCTATATGCGGCGTTTGCAAGCCTTGTGTTGCGCCTGCGGCAAGGCTTGCAAATGACCGTATATAGCGTGTTAGCGGCATCTTTCTATTTTTTCATTTCATTGAGGAGTTTTTCAATCGTTTCTCTGTCAAGTTTTGTGTATTTTATTATTTTTTCAATTGGTTCATTGTCTATTAACATTTCTTTTACTATTTCAAAAGTCTTGTTTTCAACAGCTCGTTCTTCTGCTAATTCAATTTCACCTTTTTCGTCTTGTTCCCTCATTTGGGCGTATTCATACTCTTCTAATTCTTCTTTTGTCCAATTGTGTTTTTCAGCGTCCTTATAAGCTGTTAGCAATCCTGAATCATCTATGTTTTCAGGTATTACTTCTAAATTTTCGGCGTTTTTTATGAAATAAATCCATTTATCAACCAAATTGTCAATTTGCTTTAATTCTTTTGTAAACTTCTGTAATTCAATGAAGTTGAATTCTAAATCTTTGAATTTTCTTTCACCTGTTTCGCTGTCCATAATTAAATGGCGTGAAATATAATTAGGACTGTCAAAATATTCAAAGTCGAGAATTCCAATAAAAATCATTGGTTTTAATTTCAGGTATTCGTCCCCGCTTTCAATTTGAGACGAGTAGCCTTTTGCACCGTAGTATTGTATCCGTTTATCTAGTCCTTTTTTGTCGGTCAGCTGCATTTCGATTATGAAAATATTGCCTTTTTCATCGGTTGCTTTTACATCAATTACCGTTACTTTCAATCCTTGTATTTTGGGAAGTTGGAATGGGTTTAATAGGGTAATTGTTTTGATTTTGTTTTGGTTTTCCAATTTCAAAACAGCATTAAGAAAGGAAATAAGAATTTCCTTTTTGTTTTCATTTCCAAATATTTTGCGAAATGCTATATCGTTCTTTATATCAACAAATTTCATTTTGGTTAAATTTAATTTCTAAGATACAAAGTTACGATTTTCTTAATTACTCTTTCAGATTTGTTTTAATTTTTATCTATCCTGTCTTAATTGAGATTACAAATCCAATACTTATTCGATTATGTATGGATTTTCCACCAAGTTGCCGCTAACGGATATGTGTAGCCGCCTGTGACGCAAGCTTTTACAACTTTTCAAATTCAGTACAGCCGATTCTTGCGGCATGGTCGGCTACACACTGTTAAGCGCATGATTATCATTATTTTAGTTGTTAATCCGCAAACAAATTTAATTCAAAATCAGTTCACCATTAAAATCATTATAAATCATCACAATATTAACAATATGACGGCGGCGCAGCCGCCGTTTTATTGCTTTGTTTTTTTGTTTTCTTCAATGTACAAATTTTCAGTTTAGTGTTTTTAAAGGCAAAAAATTATAAAAATCGTTTGCTTTTTTGTTTTTTGAAAATTAGTACAAATGATTTAAAATTAGCACATTGCAAAAAAACAAAAGTGCAAACACCTTATGCCTTTAAAAACGCTAAATTCAGTTTGTTCCTTCAACCAAAGCAATTTCCTCGGATGATAATTCGTAAATACTATAGATCATGCAATTTAGTTTATGAACGGATTCCGATATTTTTGTTCGTAAAAAATTGATCTTATTGCAATATTCATTAAAATATTCACGATATTCTACATCTTCTTTTAAAGAAATTGAAATTTTCTGTTTCCTCAATTCACTGATAAAAAAAGAATAATCATAGGCATAAAAATTTTTCAGATTATCTGTAAATTTTGTTAATCCTTTTCTATCAGAAATTGCATTTAAAAATTCCAATGTCCATGTCCAAATTGATTTATATTGCATCGATAATTCTTTTGCAAGTTTAATAATTTCCTCTTTTTCTTCAATATTGGGTATTGCTATTGGTAAATTTTCTGTATGGTTTTTCCAAGTAAACTCAAACGTTTCACCTAATAGTTTTGGAAATTTATGCTTAACGATAAAATAGATTAGTTTAGAATTTAAAATACCGAGTAAATAATAATCTTCAATAGGAATTATAAAAGCTTTTTGATTAGTATAATAGCTTTCTGTATCAATTGCAAACCGATTTGATTGCGCCATATTAGCAAAAACTATTTTGGGTTTTTCAAATTCCTTGAAATATGCTATATTATCTTGAATTTCAAACCATTTATATTTGCCTGGTTTTCTGCCCTTTGTATCTGTTGGTTTGATCTTGGGTTTTAAATCATCATAGAATTTATACAAATAATTTTTAATTGCTGGATATTGTTCAATATCAGTTCCGTGTTTTGTAAATATCAAATAAATGTTATCTTGTTCAAAATAGTAATTGTTTATATTTCTACCTATAATTAAGGGTTTTATTAGTTCCCCGCTTTTTCGGTCTTGATTTAAAAGTTCTTCTCTTATAGCTCCATTTATAACAAAAGCTTCATTAAATCCTGTGACAATACCACGATAAATATTGTTTCCAATATAATCTTTCAATTTCAAACCCGTATTGGTTATTTTACTAACTAATAAATCAAACGATTTTGTACCAAATACCCACTCTTTTTCATTATATTTCGCACCTTCAATCATTGATAAATTTTCAGAAATTAGTTTTGGGAAATCAGTTATTAATTGTTTCCCTGTCAGTTCGAAGAATTCAGAGTTATAGTTTTTGTTTTTTGTTTTGCGGGCAACTAAAATTGCGATTCGAGTAATTGCTCCACTAAAAAATTGATAATCACCAAAATTAAACAGATTAATTATTTGCGAATTTTCTGAAAACAATTTTCTGAATTTTTCAGCGTAGGAAGTTCGAGTAAATGTATTACTTGTTATAAAGCCAATAAAACCATTTGGTTTGATAAGTTTCAATGCTAATTCGTAAAAATAGATATAAAGGTCGGTAGAGCCGGTGCTTGTAGTATAGTTTTTTAGTAGATAGTCTTTGTCTTTTAATAGTTCGGCCCTTACGTAAGGCGGATTTCCAATAATTGCATCAAATCCAAAATTTTTGGAAATATATTTTTTATCTGGTTCTTTTAAGGTTTCTAATTTTTCAGCATATTCATATACTTTTTGTGTTATTTGGATAGCTTCGGTTGACAGTTCTTTTGCTTTCTCAGCAATATTCTTAGCTTCTAATGTTTTTTCTTTGATTAATTTAATGTAATCCGACTTTTCTTCTGTTTTTATCCTTATTGATTCTATTTCTTTAATTTCATGACCATATATTTGTGGAAATTCTTTGATCCAATTAAAAGCTTTTTCCCCTGCAATTTCAGGATTGTCAATTAGTGAATTACCACATTTAATGTTGTTATTCAAATTAGACAATTTGCGATCTTTTTTAGCAGTCCGCAACCATAAAGATAATTTTGCAATTTCTACACTTTCTTCGTTAATGTCCACACCGAAAATATTGTTTTCCAAAATATTTTTATCAGTATCGAACATTCGCAATTTATCGCCTGTCAAATCGCTGATTAAATCATCTATTTGCTTGTGTTCTTTGATTAAAAAATCCAATGCTGAATTTAAAAATGCACCGCTGCCGCAGGCAGGGTCAAGTATTTTTAAAGTCAACAACCAATTTTTATATTCTTGTAATTTGGTATATAATTCTTTCCCTTGTTTGGTTATTTTACCGTTTTTGTTGGTTGTTTCAATGATTTCAATTTCTGATATTTCTAATTCTTCTTGTTTCTCTTTACACAGCTTTCCAATTGTGCTTTCAACAATGTATGTTGTAATGTATTTTGGTGTATAGAAAACCCCGTCCTTTTTGCGTTTTGTTTTTGATTTTTCTACAGTTTCGCCTTTTAGTTCGGCTGATATTTCTTCAATTTCGTTTAATGAATGTTCAAAAATATGTCCTAAAATATTTACATCTATGTCTGTATTGAAATCGTAAGCCGATAGTTTTGGGGTGTTTTCTAAAAGGATTTTATCGTCAATTATAGTTTTGTCGCTGTCCAATAGTTCGTCGGGTTGAAATAGTCCACCGTTAAAAGCAGGAAATTCAAAAGTTTTACCAATGTGGCCTTTGTCTAAGTAACCGAATAGTTTTTGGAAACGACTGTAAAGTGGAACATAAGCATCGTTATCTTTTAATGCTTTCCATTGATCAATAATTATTTGAATCGAATTTGGCGGGCAAAGCCCACAATCTTCACCAAAATATACAAACAAAAAGCGGTCGAGAAGTTTTTGCGATTTTTTGAATAATGTTAATTTGTCGTATTGGGTATTGTTTTTTACAAGGTTTTCAAATATCTGGTCTTTAAATGCTTTGTAATCTTTATAAAACTTGTCGGAAATATTTTCTTCGTGATACTTTGTTTCTTCTTTCATTTTCAACGGTATATCGTTGAAAATACTTTCTTGTGAAAGAATTAGATAGAATAGTTTGAAATCTTGTTCTTTAAATTCAAATAGGTCAAATTCTTCATATTCAGTTGAATTATCAATGTAGAACCGCAAATAATGAAAATTTGAAGTAATTACATATCTGCAATCAGGTTGATTGTGTTTATAATTAAATGCCTGATTTTTAATATTTTCAAGATTGAACGTTTTTGCTGATTTTAACTCAATTACGCCAATAGCAGAATTATTTTGGATAATTGCTCCGTCAGCTTTTTTGCTGTCAGTTTGGTTTTTATATTCAGTTGTCAAATTAAAGTTTAAGTCTGGCCTTAGAGTATATCCCAAAGACTGCACAAAAATTTCTCTCAAAAATCCTTCCTGGTAGTTTTCTTCTTTAAGGTGTAGAATGTCAAACAAACGAAGTTTGTCTCCGTAAAACTGTTTAAATTGTTCAAATGATTTGCTTACCTTTTCGTTATCAAGGTTTTTTAAGTATTTGTTTATTATGGATTTCTGGAATATTGGCATCTTAATTTTTCATTTTTACTTTTAATAATAAAGGTTTGCCAAAAAGCAATAAATCAATATGGCAAATAGCCTTTTTGATAAAACTTTTTGAAATATTGTTTCTTTCGTAATATTTATTGTAGATTTTTTGTAATAATTCGCATATATAGGCAAGATTTATTTCATTTTCTTTAAGATGTGTAATAGCCTGCAAAATGTAACGTAGATTTAAATCTTCCAAATTTTCCATGGATATTTCAGATTTTAATAGAATTTGATTATAAAAATCTGTGATCTTTTTTGCAGATTCAGTTTCAGTATTCATATTTCCGTTTAGGAATTTATGTATATCCTTTTGTTCAACTTCAATTCTTTTTAAAATTTCAGTCTTCCTTGTTCCTTTGTGTTCATCTATTATTTTCAAGAATTCCAATATATCTAATTCTGCTTTTGTTATATAAAAATAGAAAGGAAGATAAACACTACTATCAAAAATAATTTGTTTTATATATTGTTTTGCGCTCTCTTTATCAATTTCTTGATTGAAAAAGGTTAAAAATATATCATTTTGAGTTAGTACTGAAATCTTGGTTTCTACAACCTTTATAATTCTATTTTCATCAAAGTCAATACTTTCAACATGTCCAATTAATGTTAAAGTTGGCGCACCTTCTCTTTCTACAAAATTACCTTCATTTATGAATTTTAATTGGGGAATTAAATTCTTATCAATGAATAATTTTTTTTCATTTCCAGTTATTTCCCCGTTTAAAACATTTAAGATTCCAATATTTTCAACTCCAACTGTAGCTATATTTTTAAGTAAATTAATCCAATTATTATTCAGTTTTTCAGTTCGTTTATCAATTATGGTTTTAAGTTCTGCATATTTAATTTTGGTTGATTGACCTGAATAGCGGTAAAAAATATCGCCTTCACTAAATGTATCGCAATCTTTTATTGCAACTACTGGTTTATTTTCGCTTTCGTAAATATATAAAAATCCCAATTCATGACCGTTAATAGTTTCACCAAACAAATCAAATACTATCTCGGGCATAAAAAAATTGCTTAATTCTTCAGTAAAATCCTTGCTGTCAACTTTTTGAAATCTATCATCTTTCAAACCTGTAATTTCTGCATTATTATTAACTCCATAAATTATTAATCCACCTTGAGCATTTGCAAAACTTGAAATCCATTTCAGTATTTTCTTGTCTTTATATTTGGGGCTTTGAAAACTTTCCTTAAACTCAATTTCCTTTAGTTCTTTGCTCTGTACTTTATTATTTTTTACACTAAAAAAATCATCAATTTTAATTTTTTTTTGTTTCATATAAAATCAATTTTAGTGCAGAAGCAAATAGTTATTATTTTAGGTTTCGTAGGAATGATCTTTTCAGTTTATTTGCGCTTAACGAACATGTGTAGCCGACGTTTGCCCTTGTACTGCGGTTTCGCGCCCGCGAAACCGTTAGAAGGGCAAATGGACGGCTAAACAATGTTATGTGGCGCTAATATTCGTATCCTTTTATCAATGTTTTCAACCTATTAATAGATATTTCGTCGTCAAATTGGTCGAAATTATTATGATTTTTTATATATTCTAATTTGTCTTTTTCGTTAGAAACGATCCAATCTCTTGCTTTTTCAATAATCATTTGATTAAACCTGGAAATCAATACGTCATCTGCTATCTGATAATTTATAGTTGTCTTATCTGTAGTTTTTTTGAATGAAAGAAGTAGTTTCGGTGTCAATGGAAAAAAACTAACACCATCTATAATTTCGAATAAAAGAGGTCTGTCACATAGCAGAATAGAAACACTTGATTCCCAAATTATAAATTCAACTGGAAAAAAATGATTTGTATAATCAGTCGTTCCATTCACAACATTTTCTAATATTATCTGTATGCTGCTTTTATCATTAAATTCCTTTCTTAATTCCTCATTATCATCAAGATATTCGAGACTTTTTTCAAAAAAATATCGAGATCGAAACTCAAAAGATACCAAACACATTATAAGTTTATTTAAATGTCCAATATTTTTAAATAAGTTAGTCTCCTTTCGATTAACTTTATCAATAAACAACGATAGTGAATTTTCAAGCCCATCAAACCAATTCTCTAAATTTATATTTCGATCATTATCTTCCGTTAAAATATACAAATCATTAACACTTGCAAACGAAAATGCCTTCCTACCAGTCGACTTGTTGAAATCTATAGTTTTGGATTTTAAATCTAAAACATAAACACCGTCATTTTTATTATTACTTGTTTTCCATCTTTTTATAAGACACTTCGGTATATAATGATTGTTTTGCTTGTCCATTATCTAATCTACAGTTATATTATAGAATTTGCAAAAATAATAAGCACCAGTTTTTTGACCATCAGTTTCTTCAAGGTCATTGACAAAAAAGTGTTTCATATCATTCAGTGTTTTAAGATTACCGCATTCTGTTGAATAATTTTTCCCGCTAATTTTCATATCCACATTTGAATTGAAATAATATGGAAATAATCCGCCACTAAATCTGTTATATGCATACACATACATTATATCTCCCGAAGATTTCTTTAAGCATAAAATACTCTCAAAATTCGCTAAATCTGCTTTAACAGAATAACCATCTCGGGCCGCTGACAATTTATATTCACTTATGCAAAGCATAATCTGATGATGAAAATAAAAGCTTATACCTTTTCCAAAAGCTTGATATTGATTACCATGTCTTTTGTATTGACTGTTTTCAGAATAAATCTTTTCAGAGTCAAAATTTATTGTCAGTTTTATAGAACCTGCATTTTCTTTATAATTGATTTCAAGTTTCAAAGGCTTTATATCTGATGGTAAACCAGAATTATTTAGGGCATCAATAAAAACTTTTTTGTTTTCTTTGAACTTTTGGGAATTTGTTGCAGATAATCCAGTAATTGTAAGTGTAACATCAGAATCAGTAAATTGAGCAAAAATAGGATTTAGAAAAAAAACTAATCCAGTCATTAGTAATAAAGTTTTTGTTTTCATGTTGTATTTGTTTATTTTTTAATGCCACATAACGGCAACTTGTAGCCGCCGTTTGCCCTTGTACGGCGGTTTCGCACCGCGAAACCGATTCAAGGGCAAATGGCCGGCTACAAATTGTTAGGCATATTTATCATTTCTTATTTGAGCTATCAGTTATGTAATCTGAAATTTTTTCTTCAATTCTCACTCTTGCGAAATCATCTACAAACTCAGTTTCTTCGATTTCTTTATAAAAAGGTTTAATATGTAAATTCAAATCACCTTCACATTTGTAGTCTAATGAAATAAGGTTCCAATGTATAATGATTTCCGTTTCCTTTGTATGTGGTTTTATACAAATAGTATCAAAAGCAATGGCATCGTCTGGAACAAGAATATTCTTAAAAGGAACAATCTTGCCTTGCTTGCTCTCATTCCAGATATAAGTATCATATGCAATAGTTTGTTTTGTAATTAAGTAATGTCCTTTTGTGCAAGTTTCAATTGATTCAAAATCACCTTTAAAGTCAAGAAAGATTTTGTATTCTGATAAAGGTTCAAGACCAATGTTATGGAGTCTGAAAAAAAATCTGCAATAACTATTATTAAATGAAAACATTGAAAACGGTTTTGTCCTAATGTTCTCTAACCCGTTAAATAAATTATTAGAACTACTTTTAAATTCCTCTAAAGTTGGAATAATTTTGTAATTTGTAATAGTTTTTTGAAATGGAACTTCTATAATTAAATCTTTTTTATTATTCTCAAAAACAAATTTTATGTCATGTTCTATTTTATAATTCAAACTCTTTACATAAAAATCATAAGTGTGTCTATTTTCCTCAATCAAATCAACTAAATCTTCCCAAGAAAAAAGATGAACTTCAAACAAACCATTTTTTCTGTGTTCAATATTTTTTTTCCTTATATATGCTTCAATTACGCTATCTTTATTGGCTGTTGTGGCAAAATACAACTTTTTCAAAAAAGGTTCAAACAATCTTGCTTTTCCAATTTCATTATCTATCTCCTTTTCAGTTAATTGAGCATGTGTATATTCATCTTTCCCTTTACATTGAATACCATAGTATTCAGATTCGTCAAATGGAATACCATATATATCAACGCCATGTTGATTTTGTCCTTGACGCCCATTTTTTTTTATTTCAGGACATTTCCAAATTTCACACCATAATTTTTTGCAAAGATTCTCAAAATCTTGCCAATGTTCAGGCTTCCTAATTTGTTGCTTAGCTTTCATAAAATAGTTTCACCAAACAAAACTATGATCTATTTTTCAATAATACATTTGAAATATTCTAAATACTTCTTACCATCTTTGATTTTACTGTCATAAACATATAATCGAATATCTGTTATTAAGTTTGTGGAAAATTTCAGAATATCATCACTATTTAATGGAATGAAAGCTGAATATGTATAGCCTTTTCCATAACTACTAACTTTTACTTTTATTTCTGCCTCTGGTTTTTCTATTTTTATTCCATTTTCTAATAGGAATATCGCTCCTTTTATTCCTACATTTGCTGTGCTACCAAAGACATTAACACTAAGATAGGTAGTTACACCTTTTTTTGATTTTACTTTAATAAGTGAAATGTCATTTTCTATTGGAGTGTTAAATGTAGAGTCTCCTGTGAACTTGTCAATTTTTTCTGAAATGTCTCTACATAAAAATCCTTTAGGGTAATCAAATCCACCAATTACTTCAAAAGGAAATGTATGCTCAAATTCTGAACTATAATCAAAATATATAATTCCTGTTTCCTTATTTTCGATTTTTAGTTTAAATTTGTCAGTCCCAATGTTGTTAGTATAAGGTTCGTATGAAATAACCTTAAAAACTTTGTTTACTAATTCATCATATTTTGAATTATAACTTTGGCAACATGCATATTTTCGTTTAAGGTCTGGATCTTTATAAAAACCTTCAAATCCATACTTTTGCAATGATTCTGCCTTTTCCAATACTTTTATCTCTTTTCCAACTATCAATTCAACATCTTTACCAGGAAAATTTTGAGCTAACAGACTTAGACCAGATATTAATAGACCAATTAAAAGTAAATTTTTCTTTATCATAATGTTTTATGTTAATAAGTTAATACTTTATTATTTGCTTAGTTTCAATTATGCCTAACGGCTTAGGCTATATGCAGTAAGGGATTGCGGGCTACTTTCCTGTCCACTTACACAAAATTTTGTGCGGGGCAGAATGCTTGAATTACCACTGAAACCCTTATTGCATATAGCCTTTGTTAGCGTTTCGTTGTTTTTTAAGTCGTATATTTTGTTAGTTTGATTAAAATTAATTCCGCTCGTTTTTCTATAAATTCTTCAAATTTATCCTCTGTCCAGAAAGCCTCGTCCGTTGGTATTAAATGAAGTTTTACAAATGCTGGTTTGTCTGTAACATATGCAGGATTGTTAATCCATATAGCAAATGCTTTTCCATTTTTTTCGCCTCTGTTTGTGCCGTAGTCAATTAGTTGAAAGTTTTTAATACTGTTGATTTTCGCCCAGTCGTATTTTAAACTTTCTAAAATTGATTTAGGCATAATGTGGTCAATGTCATTTGCTCTAATAGTTTTAGCTTGGTCATACATTAAATAGTAAACAAATGAAGTGTCCAGTTGGTCTAAATTATTTGTATCGTATGAAGTCGTAAAAGTTATTGGATGATTTGTATAAACTTGAAAAAGTTTGTCTATTGGAAAATCTGAGTTTTTGTGGTTTTTAATTTCTTCAAGCAACTTTTTAATACCTGTCTTGTAAGGTATCCAACCAGCACCTTTACTTCTAAAAACTCCATTTACTAATGAATGGAATAACCACTTTTTAATTTTTGGAAATTCCGTGTTACCTGCATCATAATTGTCAAAATATGAGGTAACAGAATTGTTGTCAATTTGCTTGTGATAAATATGATATGCTATAAAAAATAATGGAATAAAGGAACGATTTCCGTCCTTGTAGTAGTCATAAATCTTGGCGTGAACTAAAAAGTCTTTTAATGATTTTAAGGTGCATTTTATTCTTTCACGATTTTTAATAGCAAAATCAGCATCACCACCGTCAATAGATGCCATTTCTTTATTATGATTGTCTTGTAGAATAAAAATAAGCTTGATTAAATTGTCTTGTGATAGTCCGATTTCTTCATAACTTTCTAATGTTTCTCTTAAAAACCCTTCCATTTCCCACGCAAAACCTTTCAGAATAGAAGCAACCAAATCAAAAGAGGAAAGTTTAGTTCCTCCGTCATTAAGCCTCCTGAAAAGCTCTACAATTCGTTGTCTATTATCTAATTCTGGCAAATATTTATTAATTACAACTTTAGAAATACCAAGAGTTTCAGAGTTAATTACATTCTCATAAAATGCTAAAACATTTTCTTCAATGTGTTCTTTTCTCTCGTCATCTATAATGTTATGAGTTGCAATAATATCTTTTACAATCTGTTTATACTTACCTGTGCTTTTAAGTTTTTCAAGTAGTCCTTTTGCAGAATACCAAAAATGTTCTGGTATTTTTCTGTCAATATTTTCCTTTGATTGTTTTGGCAAATTATTACTGTCATTTTCAAACTTAAACTCAAATTCTGAATTGAAATCACTATACAGGTCAAAATACAAAACTTTGCCATTAATGCTCCCTTTTAAACCTATATAAAATGTTTGAAGTCTTTGCTGTCCGTCAATTACGAAGTTTTGAAGTTGGGTAAGTTTGTCAACTTGTCTTGACGAAATTAAATCTCCGTCTTTTGTAAATGGTCGGTAATTGAATAAAGGTTTGCTTTCTTTTTCTTCTTCAATTACCATAACACCGCCAAAACTATCACCTTTTAAAAGGGTGTCAAATAATAATTCCATTTTGTCCTCTGTCCAAACAAGAGGTCGTTGAATTACTGGAAGGACAAATTTCTCATCTGAGATTTCAGTTACAATATCCGCTATTCTGTATGTTTTCCAAATTGCCATATTTATCTATTTATGAAATTATTGCTTTAATCGTCGCTGTGTCGTTTTTTACAATGAACGCTAACGGCAACTTGTAGCCGCCTGTGCCGCAGTTTGTACTGAGTTTTCAGTGCTGCTCCGCAGTTTCCCTGCGGCATGGCCGGCTACAAACTGTTAGCAAACGTGTTGGTTATGTATCCAATTGATTTAAAACTGCTTCCAACTGATTTGAAATTGCGGAGATAGTCTGTTTAAAAGCATCTTTATTATTAAAAGCTTTTTCTATAAAATCATTGTCTATAGATTTCAACTTGAACAGAACTGTTTTTAATTCGTCAATATTAAATTTGGTTATGATTTTTTCTTCCATGATAATAAAATATAATACGTGAATGAGATATTACCAGTTATTGTTTTGCTTTTAACAAAGAATAAACTATTAGGATTCCTAATAAAACCACCAATCCGTTTACAATTATATAAGATTGTTTAGAAAGGGCAAAGAATGAAAATATAATATTCAAAATTAAAAATACAATGAAAAATATTGAAGAAACAACTCTTATGTTTGTTGTCGTTCTACTTAGGTCAAATCTAAGAGCAAAAACGAAAAACGAACAAAGGAATAGTTCTGCAAAACTTGTAAAGACAAGTAAATTAGTATTCTCAGATTTATGAATACTATAGAAAGCATATGCAATTAAGGCGCTAATACCTAAAGCAATAAACGTTTTTATAAAATCTACTTTCATAACTTGAGAATTAATGTTATTTAGGTGGCGGAGGAGGTAAAAGAGTGAATAATTTAGAAATTTCTTGTTCATCTGATGCAATTATCCATTCTGGCATTCCAGGTTTCCATACATGATGAAGTTTGGTCAAAGTCCCTGTTTGAATCATTTGTTGCAACTGGCTCAAGGTAAAAGGTCCAGATTGCTGTCCTTCTAATGCGATATAATATTGTGTAATAGGTGGAGGTGGAGGTATTTGTTGATTCTGATTTAAACCCTGCATCATATTGCCCAACATACCTGACATACCACTACCAACTGCCCCACCTAACATCATTCCCGAAATCATACCCGCTGTATTAATTCCTCCAGTTTCTCCACCTAAATCGCCAAGGCTTTTCGCAGCAGTTTTTGCAACATCTCCCTGAATATTAAGTTGATGAACGTTAAGATTATTCCCTTCAACTTTTAATTCAGCCTCTTTGCGCTGAATTCTTAGCATTTCTTCAAGATTTTTTAATTCAAGGTCAGTCTTTGAATCAATAAATTTAGTCTGTTGATCTACAGTAGATTTTTTTAATTGTTGATAATGTGGATGCTCCTTATCTAATTCAATAGTCCCAATATCAACACGTTTAAGGTTAACACCAAAATCGTCAGATAAACTTTGCCTTAGCTTTAATTCTATATATGTACTTATTAAATCTATTTTAGTTTCAAGCTGCATTGCAGGAATGCCAGTCTCAGTTGTAATGCTTAACACAACGGATTTTGACTGTCTAATAAAAAAATCCTTTACCTGATTTTTAAAGTCATCCAAGCTAAAATTGATTAAACGGTTAAGTTTTATGAAATTTTTATAATCAGTTATATTAAAGGTCATTGTACCTCTTACCGCACAAGGAACACCTAAATCAGGAAATCGAGGATCAAATACATCAAAATAAGGTATTCCAAATTTAATTTGAACATTTCCTGATAAGTTAATAAAATATATTTCAGCTTGAAAAGGAGAACTACCTCCAAATGCTAAGCCAACTATACCTGTAAGAACAGGAAAGTTTGCTGTTTTAATTGTCTGATCATGTGGACCAACAATAAAATCCTGCAATGTTCCATCATTTTGCTGATAAAAGAAAACAGCTAATTCCCCTTCTTTTACTCTAAGACTGCTACCATAGCGAATTGCATTTTCTTTTTTCGTAGAATTTGCTTCACCGCTTGGTCTCCATTTCCAAACAAGGTATTCTTGTTCGTCACAGCGGATTACATCCATTAATCCACCTTCAGATTTTTTAAATAGTGCCATATTCCAAATTCTCTAATTGACTAATAATACTTTTAATTTCTTTCAAAAGCCATTTATTTAACTCATTTTCTTTTTCAAGGCGTAGGTCAACACTTCTTTTTATTTCAAAAAAATGTTTTAGTGCTTTAATAAGATATATCAGACTTTCTATTAAAATTATATTTTCATTTGATTTAAAATAATAATTTTTAAGTGTTTCTATAGAACGTTCAGAGGTAATAATAAGCTTTTTAATTTTGTCTGAGCTTAAGGAAGTATCATTAATCTGTTCATACAAAGATGATAGACTAAATAGCAATTGAAATAATATTTTTTTCTTTTCCATAATTTGTATACTATTAAAATGAAATTGTAAATTATTATTTAAAACCAAGTTGCTTAGCATAAACTTCAATTTCCTCCAAAGTTTTTTTATCATCCTTCATCGAAAACCTTCCTTTAATTATTACTTGTTCACATTTAGATTTCCAAGCTGTTTTTAGTAAATAATTTTTGTCTAATGAACGATTCCATGGAAGAGTATAGCCTATGTTAACATTTGCGTATGAAACTGCATTTGCTAAAAATTCAATAATATCTTCCTTTGTATTGGGTACAGGAAAACTTGATATAGCTGTTGCCAATTGGTTAGCTATACCCATTTCCCTATTTATTTCTGTATCAAAAAAACCTCGTTTTTTTCTTGCTCTTCCAACTGTCTCAATCTCTTGAAGAATTTTGTTCAATTGTACTATTGATGAAGTAGCATCAATATTTCGAAATTCATGACCACATTCAGGACATTTAGAAGTAAAAGAATTAGTTGGAGCACCACATGATGGACATTTTTTCAAATCACCAGCTTTACTTGAAGGTGATTTTTTCACTTGTTCAACTTTTTGTTCATTTTTCAATAAGGCCAATTCACCGTCAAGAATCATTTCAACTTCATCAATGTCTTCCCCAAGAGTTGAAGCTTTACGCATTATAACAGCGCGTTCTTTTTCAGTAATTTCGCCGTCAGCTATTGCAAGTTTGATTAATTTTTCTATTTCAGGATGCATAATATAAACATTTAGAGTTAGTGGATTATTTGAACCATTCAATAAAAATTTTGCTTTCTTTACCTATGTATTTCATTTCACAATGTTTTAAAAAATCACGTCCTAATAACATGTCAAATTTTTTTTCTTTAGGATTTGTATTATTTAGTTCCTTTGCGCCTATAAATAAACAATAAGACTTAAATAGGTCTTCTATTGAAAAATATGCTTTATATAATATTTGTTCATCGTCAAGAAATTTCTCAGTTTTTCGAAAAAATTGGAATTCTTTTAATAATTGTTTATCAATAAATGAAATGTCAGCTCCAGTGTCCATAAGTGCAATTAATTTCCTTGAGTTTTCAAATTTTTCACTATCAGAAATCTCAATATCAATAATTGGTCGAGTAACATAATCGCCAATTACATCCATTTTTATTATTTTCATAAAGTTAATAAATTTTCTGTAATCTTTTTAAATGTTTGCTAACGAATAGCTATATGCGGCGTTTGCAAGCCTTGTGTTGCGCCTGCGGCAAGGCTTGCAAATGACCGTATATAGCATGTTGTGCGTTTGTACTTTTTCTATGTCGCATAGTGGTCTGACCATTTTAGTCACTAATTACAGGTAATTTAATAGCAATTTTATAAAATCTTGTAAAACCACTAATCGGATTTTCTTTTAAGTCGTCAGCTAATTTGTCCGAAGCAGTTTGGTCGGGATAGATAATCAAACAGTCTAATACTTTGTTTTGTTCTTCTGGTGTTATGTAACCAAACCTTGATAAAACTTTTGTGTCTCTTGCGTATCCGCTTAATTGTCTGATGTCTTCTACTTGATATTTTTCTTGCTGATATTTCCGTTTGTATTTAGTGTCAATTATCATTTTTTCATTGTCACTTACAAGAATAAAATCAGGTTGTCCGTATGTTCCTTGAATTTGAAATTTAATGTTGTTGAAATACTTGTCCTTGAGCATTCCCAAAACATATAGTTCAAAAAGTTTTGGCATATCAATCCAAAACGGTGGAACTTTTACAATCTTATTGTTGAGTGCCTCAATCTCTTTGATGTTGTAACCAAACCGTTTCAATATAAGTGATGAAATATAAAGTGCCTCTTTGTATTCTTTGTAAAATGAGTTGTGAGTAATTCCTTTTAAAGTTTTCAAATCAATATTCTCGTCAACTTCTTGAAAAGCTGGCAGGCAATAATTGATAACTGGCAAAGCGAGTTTTGAGTAGTCGGGAAATAGTGAAAGATATTTTTCAATGAAAGCCAAAGTCCTTTTAAGTATTCTATTTTCAATGCAGTTGAAACCAAATTCATCATACTGGCAAAATGTTTTTGTAGGCTTGTTCTTAATGATGTTCTGTTTCAATGTTTGAGGAACTAAAACTTTTCCTTTAATTCTTGCATTTAAGTTGCGCTCAACTTTGTAGTAGGATTTCTTTAATCCCTTTCTAACGATGGACTTTACTACTTGTAAGAACTGAACAACCAAAAGAGGAGTAAGTAAATCTTGTTTCTGATCGATCTCAATAGAAGGTTCTTCAAATTTTATCTCGTATAAATTTTTTGTGTAGTTGACAACGTCAGAATGACGTAAACAAGAGAAAAGCATTTTCAAATAATCCGTTTGCTGCGTTTCATCATTCATTTTCGGTGCCACATAAACGGCAACTTCATTTTTACTTAACCAATCTGTTCCGATGTAAAAATTTGAATAAAGTCTTTTACTTGACTTGTCTTGTGCAATCTCAATACATATACAACCTTCTTTTCCTTTAAAAAGAATGGATGATATTGAAGGCATTTCCATTGAAGAAATATCTTCAATAGTGTGTTCAGAAAATGCCTTATTGAGAAGTAACTTAGACATTCAGAGATTCAATTTTTTCGTTTGCAGTTTCTAAAAATATTCCATCTTTCCAATACTCTCTTAGAATTGGTTTGATTTCAAATTCCAATCTTATTCTTAACTCGTCTTCGTCTTTGACAAGAAAGTAACTGTGTCCTATCATCACATCTTTTGCTTTGAAATCAGGTGAAAGAAACTTGTTCCCGAATAGTGTTTTGATTTCATTGAACAAAGTTTTTGCAGTTGCATTTTGAATCACATTTTCATCTGGTAAAATATCAACAAATGCAAACCTTCGCCTTATTGCATAATCAATATGTCCAACAGAACGGTCTGCTGTATTCATTGTTCCAATGATATAAAGGTTTTTGGGTAAAGTAATTTTTCTTTCCCCTTCATATTCATACATTGATGTAACTGGTTCATTTCTATATTCTAATGCATAAATAAGTTCGCCTAAAACCGAAGGAAGATTGGCTCTGTTTATTTCATCAATTATCAGAACATAGTTACCATTTGGATTGTCTGTAGCTTTTTGGGCAAAATCAGCTAATATTTTATTTTCTACTTGGTATGATACATTTCCACCTTCAGTTGTTTCAGCAACAATTCCCCTTACAAAGTCTTCATAAGAGTATGCTGGATGAAACTGGATTATCTCAAATTCACCTGTAGCAATAGCTTCATTGTTTTCTCCAATATCTTCACCAGTTTTTAAATTGAAATTTTCCCACAACATTTTCCCAAATTCATGGCTGGTAATCTTGCTATTTAATTTTTGTTTTTTTTCATTATATACTTCGTTTAGCTTTTTGTTTTTCTCAAAAACATTCAAACCTTGGTAGTTTAATTTGAATATTTTTAAAGCATTTACAATCATTCTCTCGCTATTAATAGGAAAATATTCATCAGGATAATAGCTATTGAGTAACTTCAATATAAAGCTTTCGCCAAAATATTGCACTGCATTTTCAATGTTTTTATTTTGAATTAGCTCAAATATTATCTCTGCGATTTTTTTCATCGCTTCATTATTTTCCTCAATATCCTTTACAACTCCGTGTTTACTATATTCGTCAATTGCTTTTTTCCAAAAAATCAAATATGAACGAGCACTGCCTGGTGAATATGATCCTAAACTTTTTAATCCAGTTTCAATCCACCAACAGAAATTATCTCTGTCGCCTTTACCTGCACAATAACTCTGCAAAGTCAGTTTGTTCAGATTTTCTTTTGGGAATAGCTCGTAAAAAGTTGAGAGAAGTTTATTCCTACTTTCTCTTGATATTCTAATTGTTTCATCATTTGGATTGAAATTTATAACTAAATCATTAACTATGCTTTCTGGATTTCCAACTATTCTTGGTTTAGTTAATTCTTCCGCTATCAATTTTGCCTGTCTAGTTTTACCTGTCCCTGGGGGACCTTGTAAAATAATTTGATTTTTGTATTTGAGTAAATCTATTATCATTTCTCTGTTATCTTTTTCAGTCATACTTTTTGCAAATTCCAACATTTCATCATCTCTCAATGGTTCAATAGTCTTTCGATAAGAAATACCGTCAAAGTCTATTGGAAGTTCTTTTATGTCAAACCATTTAACTTTAAATGAGTGATAGGCTTCTTTGCTTGAAACTTTACCAATGCCTTTAAGTTTTGTAAATGTAATGGAGTGTTTAGCTCCCTTTGTTGAACTTGATTTCATTAATAGAAGGTCACCAATAGCAACTTCATCCAAAGTGCTTTTGTTTCTATCGTCTCCATCTTCTGCGTAACCATCATACCAAATACCTTGGTCTAAAAAGTCTTTTGATACATCTGTATCTCCGTGTGCTGCACCTACTGCCCAATAATTCATTTTTTATTTTAAGTATGTTGGTTATAGTATTCAAATTAAGGTTGCACTGTCTTTCCTAGAATAACGCACAACGTTTGGCGGTATGAAACGTAGCGGAATGCGTGGTTGCGAACCTATCACCCGTTACTGACCTTGCCAGCGGGGGCTGAGCTTGCAAATTGCACTGAAACCGCTATGTTTTATGACCGCGTGTTAGTGGCTGGTGTTTTTGTCAGCATACTGTTTCTTCATTATCGTCTTCGTCATTTTCTAATTTTTCTTTCGCACAAGCTGAAACTTCATCATCTGACAACTCTCTGTCAAATAGCCATCTCATTTGAGGGTCAGCATACAATTTGTTTTTCTTAAATTGTCCAATCCATTTTTCAAATTCTTGAATGAGGTCGGATTTCTCAATTTTCTTGTGTCCCTGATTTTTCTTTATTAGTTCTTTTAATTCTGTCGGAAGTTGTCTTGCTTCAACGCCAAAGTAGTAAAAGTGGTCAGAAAGCAAGGCGTTATGTCCACCTAAATCTCTTTGTCTGTTGCCTTCATTGTGAACACCTTTTCGAATAGTCGGATCGAAGTTTATTGAATAATCGTAAATGCAATCACCAACACGAAGTCGCCAGTCTTTTGTTTTCCATTTCGGAATCTTCTTTGTTAACTTGTTCTTACAAAACTCGTCATATTCCTTTAACGTTTTCTTGTCGGTAACTTTCATTGCATATACAATACTGTCCGAAAAGTCATATGTTTTTCCGTCTTTAAGTTTAGTGTTTTTTGAACCTGTTCCAACTACCCAATCACCAATTTGAACGTTTCGTCTAATTGCAGGCTTACAAATTGTCAAGGTGCAAACTTGCCAAAATGGATTTGGTGCTGCTCCATCGTCTATTCGCAATACGTATGAATAAATTTTCGTCATCTGCTAGTTGTCATTTTTTTACACTTGCCACTAACGGTTTGCGTATTTGTATAGTTTGGGAGTTAAAAACCGTTTTCACGTCCCACGATAGTAAAGTAAGCAATAAGCGTTGAACTTTCCAAAACATCATCAACCCAAATTATATAAATACGCTGTTATAAGCCGTTTTTGTTACATTCTTTTAATTCCGTTTTGCATTGTTCAATAGTCTTTGATACCTTATCCATTGTGTTCCTAATACAATAGCTAAAATGCTTAAAATAATTGCTACGGGTTTATTGTCAGCCCATAACCAAGTAATTTGGTCACCTTTGAACGTAAATGCGGCCACAAAAAATCCACACAATATGGTTGTGGACATAAACAGATTTCTTTTTTTCATTTGTTTTATATTTAAATTGTGAGCTGCAAAATTAGTCTGTTCGTTACTGTCCGTCAAGGTTGAGAAGGGTTGATAGAGGGTTGAAAAAAGGTTGATTTGTTGAATAATTGTCGGTATAAAGGGTTTTATTCTTAGATTTTTAACTTTTTAACTTGTATTCGGGAAGTTATTCCTAGTATTTTATAAATTCTATTTATGTGAGTTTTAAGCGTGCTTAACTCAATACACAATTCATCCATTATATCCTTGTTTGATTTCCCAATGACAATTAAGTCAAATACCTGTTTTTGTTTAGCTGATAATTCGTCTAACCGATTTTCTGTGTTTGGTTTATTTGCAGTTGTTTCTGTTTTTATACGTGTGATTAAATCATTGGTCTTTATCTTCTCAATTTTTATCCAAATTAATGCAATTGAAACTAGTATTAAAACCAAAATGATGGCAATGTAAGTTTTGTCACTCCACAGCCATACTGTTTTGAAATTTGTAAAACGAAAACTAATTGTCAAGCAAAGAAGAAATATTGCAATAATTTCCAATTTCTTCTGGTGTCGGAACAGTAAGTCAGCTAAATAATTGATTATTCTCATTTCTTTGTGTCGTTTCTTAAAATGGCTTATAAC
>JANYKN010000002.1 GCA_025361565.1 Bacteroidota bacterium
GCGATTTAAATCCAACTAGCTTTCATTTAATAAATAAAGAAACATTATCATTGATGAAACCTAATTCTGTAATTATCAATACTGCACGTGGCCCAATAATGGATGAAAATGCCTTAGTTGAAACACTAATATCAGGTGCAATTAAAGGAGCCGGAATGGATGTTTTTGAAGATGAGCCGCTTCCTGATACCAGTAAGCTTAGAAGCCTCAATAATGTTCTTATGTCTCCACATAATAGCAATAGTAGTCCTATGGCCTGGAAGAAAGTCCATGAAAACACAATATCTAATTTAATCAGAGAACTAAAGGCCCGGTCATAATTATAAATGGATAAATTAGAGATACGATCACTTGGGCAGTCAGGATATTTATTTACCACTTCATCATGTAAATGGGTTGTAGATCCATATTTGACTAATTCAGTAGCAGTAAAATACGGTCCGCAGTTTAATCGGTGTGTTCCAATCCCGGAGGATTCAGAGCTTTTGAAGAATATTGATTTTATTTTTTTAACTCATGCTCATGATGATCATACAGATATTGAATCGATTAGATTGATTCTTAAACACTCTCCGCAAGCAAAAAGTGTCATGCCTTATGAGTCATATAACTTATTAAAAGATGCCAGAATTAATGAAAAAAAACTCATCATCGCTTTGGAGCATTTTTCAGAATTTTCACCTGGTTTTTCTTATCGTGGAATACCAGCGGCACATCTTCAAATCGAACGAAATTCCAACAATCAACTGAGGTATCTGGGTTATTGTTTTGATATTAAGGGCTTTCATGTGTACCATGCAGGTGATACTATCCCGAATGACGAGATTTTTAGGATTCTAAAAGTCTTTCCTGCAATTGATATTGCCTTTTTACCTGTGAATGAGAGGAATTATTTTAAGGATAAACATGGAATAGTGGGTAATATGTCTTTCAGGGAGGCAATTGAAATGGCACAGGAGATAAAAACCAATAAACTAATACCTATTCACTGGGATATGTTTTCAAATAATAGTGTTTCTATTGAGGAAATGGAATTGGTATATAATTGTATTAGTCCTGCTTTCGAAATGCAAATTATGCATGCCGGAGAAACCATTAACTTTTACTTATAAGTATTGATTTAATGGGTCAAAAAGTAAGCATAATAATCAGAAGTTATAATGAGGAAAGATACATTGGCCAATTATTGGAAACAATAAAAAATCAGGTTACTGAGCACTCATATGAGATTATTCTTGTTGATTCAGGATCTACTGACAGGACAACCATTATTGCAAAAGCTGCCCAATGCATAGTTCTCAATATTCAAAGAGAAGATTTTTCTTTTGGGAGATCGTTGAATTTAGGTTGTGAGAATTCATCAGGAGATTTTCTAATATTGATAAGTGCACATTGTATACCAGTTGAGAAAACATGGTTGGACTTAATGTTGCAAAGTTTTGATAACCCTCATGTGGGAATAGCATATGGCAGGCAAATTGGTGGTGAATCAACTAGGTTCAGTGAGCATCAGGTGTTTGCAAAATACTATCCTGATACCCCGATCGGTTATCAAAATGATTTTTATTGTAATAATGCTAATTTAGCATTAAGAAAAACCATTTGGCTATCCTTGAAATTTGATGAGAATTTAACTGGCCTGGAGGATATGCATTTTGCTAAGCGCATGCTGACTTTGGGTTATAAAGTAAACTATGTTAGGGAAGCCACTGTTTATCATTATCACTTTGAAACCTGGAGACAATTGAAAAACCGGTACTTCAGGGAAGCAATGGCTCTAAGAGAAATACTACCGGAAATTCAAATGAACCTGATCGATTCAATACGTTTTTGTTCATTTGCTGTCTTTGCAGATCTGTCAACTGCTTTCAATAAAAATGAAATGTTTAAGAATTTTTTTGAAATTATTTTGTTCCGTATTTGTCAGTATTATGGAAGTTGGAGAGGCAATTCCATTCATCGAAAATTGTCAAACAAAGAAAAGTATAAATTTTATTACCCAAAATAACAATCTTCTAAAAACATATTTAATATGGAAAAGAAAATCGCAGTCATTACAGGTTCTTCAGGTGGACTAGGACAAGGTCTTTGTAGTGTATTCTCAAAAGCAGGATATTATGTTGTAGGTATTGATCGTCATGAACTTCATGATAATTGTGACTCATTTATAAACCTCGATATCAGGAAAATTTATAGAGAACAGGAGGTACGCGATTCACTGTTGGAACAACTCGAAACAATAGCTGCAGGTTCAGGAATTAAAGCTTTAATAAATAATGCAGCTGTTCAAATCCTTAACAAAACAGAGGATATTACTGAAGCGGATTGGGATGAAACCATTGAAACAAATTTGCTGGCCCCCTTTAAATTAATTCAGATATTGCTACCTTATTTAGAAAAGGCAAAAGGAAATATTGTGAATATTTGTAGTATCCATGCTATTGCCACTAAGCCAAAATTTGTTTGTTATGCCACAAGCAAAGCTGCACTTTCCGGCTTGACACGTGTTCTTGCTGTAGATTTAGGTCCAAGGGTTAGAATTAACGCAATCAATCTTGCCGCATGCGCTACGCCTATGTTACTAGAGGGATTTAAAGATCATCCTGAAAAACTACTTGAACTTGAACAAATGCATCCGCTTGAAAGAATCGGAACA
>JANYKN010000031.1 GCA_025361565.1 Bacteroidota bacterium
AGAAAATTTATCAGATAGTGAAATTACAGAGCATTTACTGACAATTTTTAGAAATCTTGACATGTTCTCTTTATGGCCAAATTATAACTATTACTATTTGCTTGAAAACATTTATCAAATAAACCAGCAGAGACAAGTTAATGAGAAAATTCAGTTGTTCCCATTGGATGTTATATTCTCGTGGGATTCAATTAAATGCAATGAGCAATACAATACGTTTCTCGACATGATGGAACCACAAAACAATTTTCCCCCTGTAATTGACAGAAATACTATTATGGCACAGTACTTTATAAGGAAATATGATCAAGAAAAATATTTAAACCCCAACAAGAAAAAAGCACTTGTAATAATGAATACTTATCATGGTTATACTCGAACACCAAAGTATCTACCACATCCTACAGAACCAAATACTTATAGTACTGCAGAGTATATTTATAAAACATTTCCGAACTCAACAAAAGGAATTTTAATCAATGGTATTTCCAACTCATGGGAATTAGTCGCCAAAGGGAAGTGGGATGCCGCATTTAAATTTACCGGTAATAAAAATGTTGGGTTTGACATGAAAGACACACCATTTGGCAAAACGAAGTTTGACATGTACAATTTTGGCGGAAATGCCTATGAGACCGTTAACTTTGAATACATTTTTGATGGTATGGTATTTTATGAACCTATTGAGAGTTTTGAATTAGTTGTTGGTATCCCAGAAATATTTGATGATAAATCATTTGTAACAGAGTTTTACCGCAGAATATCAATGGAAGAAAGAATTACAATTGAAGAATCAATGTCGTCAAAAGAGATTAATCAATATATTGAGGACTGGAATGTGAAAAAAGTAAATAAAATAGACGACCTTGACAAATTTAACAACATGATAAACAAATGGATGACAAAGTAATACAACCGCTAACAGCGTGTAGCTTCAATTGCCGAGATAGTGCGAGTTTTAGCGTTTCTGCATTTAACAAACTTATGTGTAACTTGACAGGAAATCGCCTTGAAATCGGCAACTGAAAGCTACACGCAAACCGTTAGCGTTCATTGTAAAAAGACTGCATAACGACAAATTTGTGGTAAATAAATATTAACTTTGTACAATAAAACAAGATTGAAAAATGAATATAAAAGGAAAAATAACAGGCATTAAGTACAAAGTAATTTTATCGGACGACTTGAAAGATGTTGATATCAAAAAATTCGATATAAATGATGCTCCTTCAGTTTGTTTGCTAAAAGACAACAAGCATACATTTGCAATTTCAAAATGGGTTTCACCTAAACGAACACGCTCATACCCTTTTGAACGTGTTTTTAATACTTTGCATATTTCAAAAAAAATAACTGTAATACCAATTGTAAAAGACGAAGGAGAAAAAGGCGATAGAGATTTTATTCAGTGGGACACAGTTTCTTTAATGTCATTATTAGATGTATTTGTAATTTTTGCATTCTACGAAAAAGCGGATAAGGCAGACAAAAAAATTACAAATCAACAATTCAATAATAAGTATGTTCTTTCTAAAATCAAAGAAATTGAACAATATCATAGCTCTGCATTGCATTGGAATTTACACGAACTAAACACCAACTTACATAGTATCATTGATAAAGTAAAAACTGCTTATTCAAAAATAGAAAAATTAACGGGAGTAAAACTTCACAATCCCAATGGTTTAGACAACTTTAAAGAAAAAATCGGGAAAGATGTTTCATTATTTATGGCTTTTTCAAGGGGTAAAGCTGAAAAAGCTCAATCAAGAGAGTTCGTTACTCAACAACCAAAAGAAAGTTTATCTACACTTACAAAAGCAAAAATTACCATAACAAACTATTTAGGCGGACAATATTTTTTGACTGTAGATGAAATTTTACTTTCCAAAGATAAGGTAAGTTTAATTGAAGGTAAGCATAGCACAAACGCTTTACTTCCAAGCAAAGGAGATATAAAAGACGGTTTGTTGAAAATGATTTTATATTGTAACCTTTCAGATGTTAGTGCAAATGGAAAGAAAATAAAAAGTGAAGCTGTTTTATCTTTGACTTCAACAAAGCTTAAAGGTTCAATAACTTCTTCAAGCACAAAAAAAGAAATATCAACCTTTTTTGAAGTAAATAAATTTTCAACACTACAAATATTGTTGGTTGAAACTATTTTTGCAGAAGCAAAACAAAATAAATTTATCATTAAAATTCAGTTTTCAAAATGATAAAAAGTCCATTAAGATATCCAGGGGGTAAAAGTAGAGCTGTGGAATTAATTTCTAAGCTTTTACCCGAATTTGACGAATTTAGAGAACCATTTTTAGGCGGTGGTTCAATCTTTATCTATGCTAAACAACGATTTCCTAACAAAAAATTTTGGGTTAATGACCTCTATTTAGAATTATTTAAATTTTGGGAAATGACACAAAAGGATGTTGATGCTTTGATTGAAAAAATCTATGAATGGAGAAATCAATTTCCAATCGGTAAAGAATTACATAAATTTTTAAATGCAAATTTGGAAGGTTTTAATGATTTAGAAAGAGCAGCAGCATTTTTTATTTACAATCGAATTACATTTTCAGGAACAAGTTTAAGTGGTGGTTTTAGTGAACATGCTTTTTCAGGTCGCTTTACTGAAAGTAGTATTCAACGACTTAACCAATTTGCAAAAGTTATAAATGGTTCGACTATTACAAATCTTGATTATGAAGAATTAGTAAAAGAAGAAGGTGAAAATGTATTTATTTTTCTTGACCCACCCTATTATTCAGCCACAAAATCTGCATTGTACGGTAAAAATGGGAATATGCACAAATCATTTGACCATATAAAATTTGCCGAAACAATGCGAAATTGCAAACATAAATGGCTAATTACTTATGACGATAGCAAATACATAAGAGATTTATTTTCTTATGCAAATATAATTCCTTGGGACTTAACTTATGGAATGAGAAACGTAACAGACGGTTCAGACCAAAAAGGGAAAGAATTATTTATATCAAACTATTTAGAATTTTTGCCAAAAAACGAACAACTTACTTTGTTTGAGCCAAAAGTGAACTATGAAAGGACAATCAAGTAAAAATGAACGAAAAATAACGAGAAAAATGAACAACGAAACGCTAACAAAGGCTATATGCAATAAGGGTTTCAGTGGTTATTCAAGCGTTCTGCCACGCTCAAACTTCGGTGTAAGCAGACATGAAAGTAGCCCGCAATCCCTTACTGCATATAGCCTCAACCGTTAGTAACAAGGCGAAGAAACACAAACTAAGCAAATGATACCAAAATTTATAAAAACAATAGAAAAAAGATTATGACAAAAAACACCAAGGTAGCCATATTTATAGTATTGACAGTAATAATTTTCTTTATTGGACTAATTCTGAAAGAAGCTGGATTTTTAATGGGTATTCCAATTGCAGGCGTTGGAATAATAATTTTATATAGGGTAATCTTCAAAAGTAAGTCTTCTGATAATAAAGACATAACTTTGAATAAAAAAGATGATGAAGATATTTCATTAAAAAAGTGATGTTTAAGAATTTCTATAAAAGGCTAGGAATTGAACGAAACGTAACGAAGCAAGAAATAAAAAAAGCATATAGAAAACTTGCTTTGCAATTTCATCCTGACAAAAATAAAAACCTGGATGCTCATGAAATATTCGTTGAAATAAATGAGGCATATCTGATACTATATGATGATGAAGCAAGAGCAAAATATGACAAGGAATATGATAATTTCATGAGTAATAAAACAAGTTATTATAATAATTTTACCAATAGCTCTACAAACTCCCAAAATAGTTCAGATTTTGATGATATTGATTTAAATAGATGGGCAAAGAATGCAAGAAAACAAGGTGATGAGTTTGCTAAAATGAAATTTTCCGAATTTTCGAAGATTATTATTGGATATATTAAAGAAACAGGTATTGAATTGGGTAAAGCTTTGGCTAGCTTCTATAGTGTGGTATTTATTTTAGTGGGCATAATAGGAATTGCATCTAGTTCAAAAAACAATTCCTCAAATATTATCCTATTAAGTATTGTTTCCTTAATATTAGGAATTATTTTATTTGGATTCTCAAAACAAAAAAAGAAACCACAATAAAAATTAGAATAATGAAAAAATTTATTTTTAACACTACTATTTTAATTGTATCACTTGTATTATATAGTAATTCAGCTTATGCAGCTGGCGGTAATGCTATTGCAAATACTACTGGGCAAATAATTGGAATACTTATACTTCCTACAATTATTTTTTTTATTGTAAAGAAAACACAATTTGTAATAATAGGTAAAATTTTTGGAGTGATTTTCATTTTAGTAAGTGTAGGTCTTTTCATTGGGTTATCAAAAAATTCTGGCGGTTCTTTAATAGGTGCTATTCTTTTTCTAATATCAGGAATAATTTTGATAACAATGAAGAAAAAAGATAAAAAAAATTAATTTATGAAAATAGTTTTATTATTATTTGTTTATTTAACGGCCATACAACTGTCAATGAAAGCACAGGGCACATACTTAAATAGTTTGTATAATTTTTCATTTAATTATCCCAGTGGTCTATCAAAATTGTCTGATGACAAATTAAATGAGATTAATAATGCATCATATAATAAACAAATGGGAATAACCTTTGAAGCAGGTTTTGAAAATACAAATAATACACTACCCCCTCTTATTTTAGTTTATGTTTTGAAAGGTCAAAACCCTTCAGAATTCAATAAGACAGTTGAGAAATACACTAATAATGATATTAATATTACAAAAAATGTTAACGCATTTAATAATATAATACCCATAATTAATTCGGCAAGTATAGACAAACCGCTTGTTGACCTAGAGAATAAAATATTGATTTTTACTGGCGAAATGGATTTGGAAATATGGCCATATTCAAGTAAAGGAAAGGGGATGTTCATTCTGTTTTATGGTAAAGAAAAAATTGTTCAAATAAATTTTGCTACAACTCTTAATGACTTCAATCAAAATTTTGAAAATTATTTTTTACCAATAATTTCAAGTTTTTCTTTTAAACGTGGTTTTGAATTTAACTAAATCCATAAAAAAATGACGCCCAGTTGCTAACAGCGTGCTTGTGCAATTAAAAAAGCACAAGCACGCAAACCGTTAGCCGTCAGTGTAAGAAAGACCGTGCTACATTGAAATCTGACAATAATAATGTAAGTTTACGACTAAATAAAGGATTTTAATATAATGGCACATAAAACATTAAAGAAAGCAATTACAGACAAGAATGATGAGTTCTACACTCAGCTTTCTGATATTGAGAAAGAACTTCGACATTACAAAGACCAATTCAAAAATAAAGTTATATATTGCAATGCTGACGACCCATTTGAGAGCAATTTCTTTAAATATTTTGCATCAAATTTTAATTTACTTCAACTAAAAAAACTTATAGCAACAAGTTATGCAGGTTCGCCTATTGCTGGTAAACAACTTTCATTTTTTGACATTGAAGGTGTTAAAAATGAAACACAGAAAGAACCAATGAAAATTGAAATCAATGAAGTAAAAGATTTTAATAATGACGGAGCAATAGACATAGCAGATGTTGAGCATCTTTTAAGACACGATAAAAATTCTGTTACGCCACTAAAAGGTAGTGGCGATTTCAGAAGCTATGAATGTGTCGAAATCATTAACGAAGCAGACATTATTGTCACAAATCCACCATTTTCATTGTTTCGAGAATATGTTTCACAATTAGAAGAGTACAACAAAAAGTTTATCATAATCGGAAACACAAATGCGATTACTTACAAAGAGACCTTTGGACTTATAAAAGAAAACGAACTTAGAACAGGTTATACAAATTTTAATGTAGGAATGTTTTTCGTTGTTCCTGACCATTGGGAAAAATTTCACCATATTGATGATAATGGCAAAAAGATAGCCCGTGTTTCAACTTCTTGTTGGTTTACAAATCTGGAAGTAAAAAAACACAAAGAAGATTTAATCCTTTATAAAACGTATAAAGGCAATGAACAAGAATACCCAAAATATGACAACTATGATGCAATCGAAGTTTCACAAGTTGCAAACATTCCGATGGATTATGCTGAACACATGGGAGTTCCAATAAAATTTGTTGACAAATACAATCCCGACCAATTTGAAATTATCGGGTTTACTCATAGAAATGACCCATACGATTTAAAGACAAAAATTTACACAAAAGCCGATGGTGATAACTTCAATGATTTAAACGGCAGTCCAATAATCATAGAAAACGGACAAGTTAAATTTATCTACATGAGAATAATAATCAAAAATAAGAAATTACAAAAATGAATATAGAGCTTAAAGAAATTACAGTCCGTGACCTCACAAACGGTTATAAAGACAATGCAGAAGATGGAGTTATTGGTTATCAGGGAAAATTAGACATTCGACCACCATTCCAAAGAGAGTTTGTTTATGGTGATAAAGAACGAAATGCGGTAATAAACACGGTTCAAAAAGACTTTCCTCTGAATGTTATGTATTGGGCGGTTCGTGAAGATGGAAATTTCGAAATAATTGACGGTCAGCAACGCACAATTTCTCTTTGCCAGTATGTAAATAATGATTTCTCAATAAATGGGTTGGCATTTCATAATTTGCCAAAAGACAAACAAGAACAAATATTAGCCTACACCTTAATGGTTTATTTCTGTTCTGGTACAGACAGCGAAAAATTAGATTGGTTTCAAACCATTAATATAGCAGGGAAGGAACTCACAAATCAAGAACTAAGAAATGCAGTTTATTCTGGTTCATGGGTTACAGATGCCAAAAGATACTTTTCAAAAAATAGTCGCCCAAAAATTGGAGATGATTATTTGAGTGGTTCAGCAAATCGACAAGAATACTTAGAGACAGCCATCAATTGGGTTTCTAATGGACAGATAAAAGAATATATGTCCGAACATCAGCAAGACCCAACAGCGATTGATTTATGGAATTATTTCCAAAGTGTCATCAATTGGGTTAAAGCTGTTTTCCCGAAATACCGTAGAGAAATGAAAGGTATTGAATGGGGATTTCTGTACAACGATTTCAAAGACCAAAAATATGACCCAAAGATACTTGAACAAGAAGTATCCAAACTCATGGAAGATGATGATGTTGACAATAAAAAAGGTATTTACATTTATGTTTTAACTCGTAAAGAAAAGTTCTTAAATATTAGAGCATTTAGTCCAAATCAGAAAAGAGAAGCATACGAAAGACAAAAGGGAATTTGCCCAGTATGCAGCGAAGAATATAAAATTGAAGAAATGGAAGCAGACCACATTACACCTTGGCATTTAGGCGGTCAGACAAGTGCTGAAAATTGTCAAATGTTATGCAAAGACGACAACAGAAGAAAGAGCGGA
>JANYKN010000086.1 GCA_025361565.1 Bacteroidota bacterium
GAAAAAAAATAGTCGTATCCGTTCAAACTAAGACTCTTCTACTTCAAGCTGCTTGGCTAAAAGTTAAAATTTATGATAAAAATCGAATTTTAATCAGGGGAGACTCAATTTCTATCAGAAGTGAAAATAGTTGGTACAATAATCAAATCACATTAAATTCAAAGATTGAATTTTCAATGGTAGAAATTGAGGTTTGGGCGAATGAATCTTTTAAAGAAAAAAAGAAAGAAGTAAAATTATGGATTGATGATATGCGAATTGTTTTGGATGGGATTGACCTATCTTACTACAATGAAGGTAATTTTTCATTTTCGGATTATGAAATAAATAGAATAAATAATAATAGCCCACTAACTTCCGAACTGAATTTACCTTTAAAAGTGTTAAATGAGATTGGGAGGAGAAAAATATACGGATTTGGAGAGACTACTCATGGAAGTAAAGAAATAAATAAGTCAGTTTTCGAAAATATTAAACAACTCATTTCTGAAAAAAATTGTAGATTGGTCCTTCTTGAATTACCAATTGATATTGGAATCCGATTAAATCAATATGTGCAGGTGGGTTTCATTGATGAAGATATCAAAAATATTGTTACCGGTATTACATATGATATAGATCTTTTTAGTTCCTTTTTAAATTGGGTTAAACTCTTCAATGTTACTGCAAAAGATAAAGTAGTTATATTTGGAATAGATCAATATATTAGAGATACTCCAAGACACATTAACAACTTTCTTCAAAGTAAAAACACTAAATCAAAAACCGTTGATTCATTATTAAATCTAATAAATTCAAGTGGTCTTAAGCTCATCCCTTTAGAATTTGCAAAAAAAAATGCTACCGAACTTTCCACTCTTTTTCAAGAAGGAAATTATAAATTGGTATTACAATACCTAAAAAACAGAACAGACTCAATGTGTTCAGGTATCATACCGTTTAAGCACAGTCAAGATTGGAATATTGCATACAGAGATTATATCCTATGGCAAAATACAAAATTCGCGACAGAAAATATTAATCAAAAAAACTCTTCAATTGCGATATATGCTCATTTCTCACATCTTAACAAAAACGTTCCAGTTTTTTTAACTAATATAAAATCTTTAGGGCAATATATTTCGGAATTTTTTGGTGATGATTATTTTTTAATAGGAATGCTCGTTGGAGAAGGAACTATCTCAGTAAAGAGTATTCTTACTTCAGAATATACTGTTCAGAAAATTTATATTCCTACGCATAGGAGTTTAGAATATCTCTGTTCCCTGTCAAAAGAAAGTTGTTTTTTTTATAGATTTCCTGTAAAAACCAACACCCAAATTTCAATAAGAAAGATCGGTGCATTTTATCTTGAAAATCAACAATTTTCACCTTCCTTCAATACAGAAAGTATGAATGCAATTATTTTTATAAATAGAAGTAACAACTCCTCTATTTACCAGAATAATTCCATAAATCGTTCTGATATTTATGATTTATATAAAAAAAGCCAATCTAAATTTTGACTTTATGCTTTTAAAACATTTAACATTTTTACTACTTGTACGGTTAGACACCATTAGCCGTTTGGAAAATATTCTAGCAGTGACTGAATACATTACTTTAAATTTTGAAGCTCCGGTTTTTGTTTTAGAATCTGCTCCATTCAATAATGGGATACTTAAAAAATTACTAAATAAAAAGGTGCACTATTCATTTCAGGAAGATCAAGATCCAATACTTTATAGAACTAAGTTCTTGAATCAAATGACTATGAATGTGGGAACTCCTTATATTACTATTTGGGATACAGATGTAATAGCACCAATTAATCAAGTTCTGGATGCAATAAATTTATTAAAAACTGGAGTTGCTGATTTCGTTTACCCATATGAAAAACAATTTCTCGATACTTCTACAATACTTAGAAAATTATATATTCAAGATCGTAGAATAGAAATATTTGAACAGAACATGAAAAAAATGATTGAAATGTATTCTCCAAATCCATTAGGAGGAGCATTTCTTGCTAATTTAAATTCATATAAGGACGCTGGGCTTGAAAATGAGAATTTTTATGGTTGGGGGCTTGAAGATGGGGAAAGATTTTATCGTTGGGCGAATTTGGGTTATAAAATTAAAAGGATTCCAGGTCCTTTATTTCATTTAACACATGAAAGGGGGTTGAATAGTACATTTCAAAACCCAGATCAGCAATTAATTAAGAGAAAGGAAATTGCACAGGCAACAAGAAAAAAATCGGTTATGGGAAAACCTATGAAAATTGAATAAGCTGGTTATTAATATCTTTTAATATGTATGATTTTTTTAAAAGAATCGATGTGATAATTCAAAAAAACAGGTTTCCGAGCTCAAATCAAGGATTATTGAATGGGAATATTGGAATCTGTATGTTTTATTACCATTTGGCACGAAAGACAGGAAGTGTTGAATTTGAACGAATTGCTGATGAATTACTAGAAAAAGTTTATACTAATATGAATTCATTGGCTCCGCCAGATTTCGAGAATGGATTGGCTGGAATTGGCTGGGCAATTGAGTATCTCATTAAGAATGGATTTGCCGAAGGGGACACCGATCTAGTTCTGGAAGAAATAGATAACAGAGTTTTTAGAACACTTACCGAGGACCAAAATTTAACTTTTGAATTGACAAATGGACTTTCTGGCTATCTTTTCTATTTAATTAGCCGATTAAAGAACCTAAAAACTCCACCTTCTATTGCTCAGAGGATTAATCTTGAATTGTTTATACTGACAATTAATCGATTAGATGAATTGGTTACTTCTCAGTTTCCTTCAATAGTTAAAGATATTAATTTTGACCTTTTTTGGAAGTTTCCTATGGTGCTGTTTGGTTTAAATGCAGCCCTAAAACTTAATCTTTATAACGAAAAGATAAAATGCATTATAAAACAATGGCTCCCTTATTTTGAAGCCTATATTCCATCGTTTCATATTAATCGGCTTATTCTAGCTTTATCTTTGAACCGACTTTACAATCAAATTCCCGATGTACGCCTTGAAAAACAGATAAAAATTCTCCTCATTGCAACCGATTTCAATATTTTGAAAACTGAAATTGACTATTCGTTCCTAAATGTTCGAATTGGATGGCCTGGTGTAGTTCTGTTGTTAAACCTAGCAAAGAGCGAATTATGTGTGGATTCTCCAAATTATAGGGATATCGAACGCACCTATTTTGAAATTATCCAAGAGCAAAAATATCAAGTTGATAATCTTCTTCATGCTGAATATAATCTATTATCAGATCAGGAAGGTCTTTCTTTTGGACTTGCTGGTATCGGTTTAATTGAATTGTTATTGCCAAATGTTTTATTTAGAGAAAGAATAACTTAATCAATAAAATGATCATTTTTTCAGATCGAAGTCCTTCTGTTTCAGTTGTTATGCCAGTATTCGATGGTGAAAAATACCTATTTGAAGCGACTCAAAGTATTCTGAATCAGACTTTTTATGATTTTGAATTCATTATTATTGATGATGGATCAACTGATAAATCTGCAAGTATTGTTAAATCCATTAATGACAGAAGAATAATATTCATTCAAAACTCATTAAACAGAGGAAACTATTGCTGCAGAAATTACGGGATGAAAATTTCTAGAGGAAAATATATTTGCGTTATGGATGCAGATGATATCTCTGAACCTGAAAGACTTCAAAAACAATTTCGATTCATGGAGGATAATTCAGATATTGGAATCTGCGGAACTTTTATCAGGAATATTCCATCAAACATTTCTCCAGGATTTATAACAGATTGCGAACAACTTAAAGTGTCATTCCTATCCAATAATTACTGTTCACATCCTAGTCTTATTATGCGAAGAGAGTATCTCAATGAATACAATCTAAGTTATAATGAGGATTATTTTTACTCAGCTGATTTTGATCTTTGTGCAAGAGGATTCAAGTATTTTAAAATACAAAACATTCCAGAGGTACTTCTCCTTTATAGAAGACATCCGGAACAAATTTCCTCAGCAAAATTTGTTGAGCAAACAAAGTATGCTGATGACATTCGTATTAACCAATTAATCGACGTTTTAGGTTTTAATTTAGAAGAAATCCCGGTATTATTGCATCTTAAACTTATGAAAAGACAACTAATATCCCAAGAAGAACTTGATGATTCAAAAAAATGGGTTCAGCGAATTTTTGCAAAAAATAAAATAGTGGATTATTATAAGCAGGAAATCCTTGAACAGTTTCTTTTATTATGTATAAGTTATTGCGAAAGTCTTTCATTCCATACTTCCAAATATATGATTAGATAAGTGACTTATTATTAGTGTGAAGTGCAGGTACCACCTTTTTCCCACAGAAAAGTCAATACTCTATGTTATGTTTGTCCGGATTAAACCCTGTGGTCATTTAAAATTCTCGATGAAGCAAAACGATCGGTATATTTTCATGACGAATCAACAGGAAAAATTACTACATGGAAATGGGATTTCGGTGACGGGACAAATTCTTCTGATCAAAATCCTGTACATTTGTATGATAAGGCAGGTCGGTATAGTCACTTTGTTTATCGAAGGACCCGAAGGTAAATCAAGAAGGGCTAAGGTGTGGGATGTTGCACTGGAGTAGGCGCTTAGGGCAGGTTGCTGGGTACTGGGTACTGGGTACAGGGTGCTGGGTACTGGGTGCAAATGGTTGATAATACATAGTTTAACTGAAATAATATGAAAAAAACATTAATTATTGCAAGCCTTCTTTTAGCGGGCTTTTTATTGCCGGCATTTTCGCAGGCTACA
>JANYKN010000105.1 GCA_025361565.1 Bacteroidota bacterium
CTATGGTTCTAGCAGATTACCTGGAAAAATTCTTAAAGAAATTAATGCGCAATCATTACTAGAAATACATTTGAATCGAATAAAACAATCGAAATTAATCTCGAAACTTAAAGTAGCTACTACAAATGAACTCGATGCTGATAAAATTGAATTGGTTTGTAAAAAAATAAATGTAGAAGTTTATAAAGGATCTTTAGATGACGTACTTGAAAGATTTTATTTTACTGCAAAGCCAGAAAATCCTGATTGGATAGTTCGCTTGACTTCTGATTGTCCTCTAATAGATCCAATGGTAATTGATAGTGTTATTCAATTTGCAATTGATAGTAATTGTGACTATGCTTCGAATACATTAAATCCAACATATCCTGATGGAATAGATGTAGAGGTATTTAAGTTTACTGCATTAGAAAAAGCATTTGATGAAGCCTTCTTAAAAAGTGATAGAGAGCATGTTACGCCTTATGTTTGGCGAAATTCCACAGTCAAAGGAGGGAGTATATTTAAATCAATGTCTTTTGAAAATAAAGTTGATTTATCTTCCGTTCGTCTTACAGTTGATAAATTGGAAGATTTTTTAGTAATTGAGGCTCTCGTAAAGGCTCTTGGGGTTGATAAATCTTGGGATGTTTATACTGAATATTTAAAAAACCATAAAGAAATTGAAAAAATCAATAGCCATTTTATTAGAAATGAAGGATATCAAAAATCATTAAAAGAAGATAAAAAATAATACGATGGGAAAAGGACAAGATTTATACAAATTGGCAAAAACGTTGATCCCTGGTGGAGTTCAGTTGCTCTCAAAACGTCCAGAACAATTTCTTCCCGACCAGTGGCCAGCATACTATCAAAAAGCAAAAGGCTGTGAAGTATGGGATTTAGACGGCAAAAAATATATTGATATGAGTTTTATGGGTATTGGTGCCTGTACCTTAGGTTATGCTGATGATGATGTCAACACTGCGGTTCAGAAAGCTATTGCTGATGGAAATATGTGTACCTTAAATGCACCTGAAGAAGTTGAACTGGCCGAACTTATGATTGAATTGCATCCTTGGGCCAATATGGTTCGTTATGCTCGTGGTGGAGGTGATGCTATGACAGTTGCTGTCCGTATTGCTCGTGCTGCAACAAAAAAAGATATCATATTGTTTAGTGGCTATCATGGATGGCACGATTGGTATCTATCCGCAAACTTAGGTGAAAATAATGCTCTTGATGGCCAGTTATTGCCTGGGTTAAAACCGGCTGGTGTTGCTCGTGGAATGAAAGGAACTTCGTATCCATTTTTTTATAATAACAAAACTGAGTTTCTGGAACTAATTAAAAAACATGGAGCTAACGTTGGTGGTGTTGTTATTGAAGCTGTCCGTAATGTTGAACCTAATGAAGGTTTTTTTGATTTACTTACTAAAGAAACGAAGAGATTGGGGGTCCCATTGATAGTTGATGAAGTCTCAAGTGGTTTTCGTATGAATTGCGGTGGTGCACATATGATTTTAGGACTACAACCAGATATAGCTGTCTTTGCCAAAGGTGTAAGTAATGGTTTTCCAATGGGTATCATTATAGGTAAAAAAGAATTTATGGATGCTGCTCAAGATTCATTTATAAGCAGCACCTATTGGACCGAACGTATTGGACCTGTAGCAGCCATTGCTTCTATAAAAAAAATGCGGCAATTCAATGTGCAAAAACATATGATGGAATGTGGCAAAAAAATACAAGAAGGATGGGCTAAATTGGCTGATAAACATGGTTTGAACATTCATGTGGGGAGTATTTATCCGTTAAGTCATTTTGATTTCAACGAAACTCCTTTAGTACTTAAAACTTTGTTTACCCAAGAAATGCTCGCCAAGGGATTTTTAGCAACCAATTCATATTATTCATGTTTTGCGCACAAACAGGAACATATCGATGCCTACCTTACTGCTGTTGATCAAGTATTTGAATTAATTAGTATAGCTACAAAAGAAAAAAATCCTGAAAAATATTTGAAAGGACCTCTTTGTCATTCCGGTTTTAAACGTTTAAATTAAAAAATAAATTTATGAAAGGATTTAATAAGGAAATCAAAATTGGAGATCGTATAGTTGGTAAGGGGCACCCCTCGTATATTATTGCTGAAATAGGAGCTAACTTTGATAAAAAAATTGACAAGGCAAAAAAATTAATTGACGCTGCAAAAGAATGTGGTGCGGATTGTGCCAAATTTCAGACTTTTAGTACTCCTAAAATTGTATCGGAAGGAGGTTTTTCAAGGATGAAGTTAGAGGGAGTCCATGGCTCATGGGGACGCACTGTCAGTCAAGTATTTAAAGACGCCGAATTCCCTCGTGAATGGCACCAGGAAATTTCTGATTATTGTAAAAAAGTAGGAATCGATTTTTCTACATCTCCTTATGATTTTGAAGCAGTAGATTTATGTGAAAAACTTGATCTTCCTTTCATTAAAATTGGTTCTGGCGATATTACTTGGCTTGAAATGCTTGATTATATAGCTCGAAAGGGAAAACCATTAATGTTGGCAACTGGTGATGCTACAATGTCGGAAATAGATGAAGCTGTTAGGACAATAGAGTCAACCGGTAATAGAAATCTTATTTTATTGCAATGTATTACTAATTATCCTTCGAAAATTGATAGTGCAAATGTAAATGTCCTTAAAACATATCAAACTGCATTTGATATTTTAACAGGTTATTCTGACCATTCACCCGGCCCTGTAGTAGCATTAGCTTCTATTGTATTGGGTGGATGTGTAATTGAAAAACATTTTACATTAAATAAGGCAGACAAAGGACCAGATCATCCACATTCAATGAATCCAGTTGATTTTAAATTATTGGTGGATTATGTACGTGAGATTGAACGGGCAATGGGAAGTACTCGAAAAGAAGTTGTTGTTGAAGAAGGCGAAACAGTTTTTGTCCAGCGTCGTTGTCTTTATGCCAAGCGTAATATTATAGCTGGGAAAATAATAGAGGCTGGTGATATTGATGTATTACGTCCGGCTTTAGGCATACCTCCCAAATTTAAAAATATAATAATTGGTAAATTAGCTAAAATAAATATTGAAGCAGGTCAACCTCTATTTTGGGAAAATTTTTAAATGATTACTATAAGAGAAAAATTTTTAACA
>JANYKN010000038.1 GCA_025361565.1 Bacteroidota bacterium
TGGATTAAAGAAACTATAATTAAATTTGAAAAGAATAGAAAATGGGTATAACATTGTGTAACCGGCCATTTGCCCTTGAATCGGTTTCGCGCCGCGAAACCGCTGTACAAGGGCAAACAGGCGGTTACACATGTACGTTATGCACAAGTGAATAAAATCAAAATATATACTAAAATATTAACCTAAATTTGAAAAAATGGACTTAAAAGATCAATTAAAGCAAATTGCTGACAAAATCAGCAAGTACAAGGACTCAACCCAGACTGAAGAAGCAACAAAAAATGCTTTTATTATGCCATTTATCAATGCCCTCGGATATGATATTTTCAATCCAGAGGAAGTCGTTCCTGAATTTGTTGCTGACATTGGTTCAAAAAAAGGTGAAAAAGTTGATTATGCCATTTTAAAGAATAATAGCCCGATCATATTGATTGAATGCAAACACTGGAAAGAAAATTTAGATATTCACAGTACCCAGCTTTTAAGGTACTTTAATGTAACGAAAGCCAAATTTGCAATTCTTACAAATGGAATCATATACAGATTTTACACAGATTTGGAAGAAACAAATAAAATGGACGAAAAACCATTTCTTGACATTAATATTTGCGAAATAAAGGACAACCAGATAGAAGAAATTAAAAAATTCCACAAATCCTACTTTGACCTTGACAATATTATAAATACTGCAAGTACGCTCAAGTATTCAAATGAAATTAAAGGAATATTAACCAGCGAGTTCAAACAACCAAACGAGGATTTTATTAAGTTTTTCATATCTAAGGTTTATAATGGACGGGCGACTGAAAAAGTAATAAATCAGTTTTCAGAAATAGTAAAAATCTCTTGTCAACAATTTTTAAGCGACATAATAACCGAGCGCTTGAAAACTGCATTGGACAATGAAAAGGAAACTGAGCCCAAAATCCCTGAACCTGAAACAAAGGAAAATTTAATAACCACAACAGCAGAAGAAATTGAAGGATTTCACATAATAAAGTCAATATTGCGGGAAGAAATTGAAGGAAGTCGAATTCATTACCGTGATTTTCAGAAATTTTTCAGCATTTTAATAGATGACTCCATCAGAAATACTGTATGTAGACTCTATTTGACTGATTCAACAAAACATTTAGCTTTTCTTTCTGATGATAAAAATGAAACAAAACATGTAATTGATTCAATAGATGACATTTACAAGTTTTCAAAACAGCTAAAAGAAATTGGAAAAAAATTTATAAAAGCATAGAAACCATGTGCATAACATTTTGTAGCCGGTCATTTGCCCTTGAATCGGTTTCGCGTTGCGAAACCGCTGTACAAGGGCAAACGACGGCTACAAGTTGCCGTTATAAGTCATTTACTTCAATTATACCAAGCACTACTGGAGGTTGCCTGCGTTCAATTACTTCTAACACACCACTTCGTCTATCATACCACAACATCACATCTTGCACATCCAATTTATTATCTTCGGCAACCTTTTCCAAAAAACGACTTATAACAACAGGTATATCCAATTTTTCCTGTTCATTTAAGTTTGATGTTTCAATTTTAATTATTTTCATATTTTTAAGTTTAGTTTATTTAATAATCAAAAACTGTATATACCTGCAACCGTTAGTTGCAATTTAAAGAAACGCAACCCGATGAAACATTTTAGTATCAATCAAAGCATATAAATATAATATCGGCAGTAATAATATATTAAACTTTGTACCTGCTTCAATATAAGTTTCTTTGTTGTTGCCAATTGAGTGGTAAAATCTCTGAAAAATTAAAATTTGTTTCCAACAAGCCCATCTTTTCAATGCTTGATTTAAGCTACAAGGGAATGAATGCTTATAAACCCCGAACATTTTAAGTTTTATCGGTACGTCAAGTTTAATATATTCACCATTTACTTTTTCATATTCTTTGATTCCGTCTATATTGTTGGAATAAAGAATAAAACTGCAACTAACAACAGGTATATTTAATGCCTGTTTCACTGCTAACTTGAATGTTTGTATTTTTTTCATACTTTATCTATTATTTAATTTTTTTACTATTTAATCAGGCACTAAACATACCTGCAACCGTTATGTGGCAGTGAAAAAAAATAAAAGACAAAAGTTCATTGGATTCTTGAATCCGGAATACTTTTTCATGGTCGGACTTTACAGAGCCGAGACAATAAATAATATTATAAATAACTGAAATAGATTGAATTGGCTTA
>JANYKN010000138.1 GCA_025361565.1 Bacteroidota bacterium
GATAAATGGTTTTACAAGATAAACAGGGAACATCCTTTATTGGATATGGCAAAATTGCAGGCTCAAACGGAGCCGGACAAAGCAATTGAAACACTAATTCGGTTCATCGAAGAAAATATTCCTTCTAAATCTATTTATATAAAAGCAGCCGAAGAACCTGAAACACAAGGCAATCCATTTGAAGGAATAGATCATGAGCCAATAAGGAAAACTATGGAAACGATGTTTGCCAGCTTACTGTCAAAAGGGAAAACCTCAGAAGAAGCAAAAGCCATAATTGCCAACATTGATCCATTCAATCAGTTTACCCATTTCTTAGAGTTTATTAATTGATAGCCAAGATGATACAACAAGCCATTAGAGCCATCAGAATATTCCTGCCTGCGTCCACTTCGGTTACACTACAACAAATTGAAAATGCGGTGACCCAGATGCTGCATGTTCCAAATTTTGCAGCAATTGACAAAGCCACGTTAATACGGGAGGTACAGGCTATCTATAATATTCGCATGGATGAGTTTCGGATCATTGAGAAAGAAGAAAGCCGGTTACCCTGGATAAACGATAATAAAACATCTATTGAATGGAACTTTTGGAATAGATATAGAGATTATCTTCAGGATGAGAAGAATTACCCGGAAGCAGTGTTAAATCAATTAGACAAACTTACGGACAGAACTCTTGATGGGTTATTTAATCCTGATCAGAATGTACTAATAAGTAAATACGGGTTGGTTGTTGGGCAGGTACAATCAGGAAAAACATCGAACTATACCGGTCTGATTTGTAAGGCTGCCGACGCAGGATTTAAATTGATAATAGTTTTAGCTGGTATTCACAACAATCTACGCAGTCAAACTCAGCTTCGTTTAGATGAAGGATTTTTGGGTTTTGATACCCAATTCCAGCGGGCATTTAACACCGGTCAGCATACAATTGGTGTAGGAATTGGCAAAAATGCGTTACCTGTTCATTCTGTTACTTCAAGTTCTGACAATGGAGACTTCAGCGCAAGAACAACTCAAACCTTTAATACCAATGAACCAATAGTTGCAGTTGTAAAAAAGAACACAAAAGTGCTTGAAAAACTATTCCAATGGCTGAGTTCCCAAGCAAGTATAAATGCAAAAGGTGAAAGAAGAGTCAATAATAAATCGTTACTGCTGATTGATGATGAAGCAGATAACGCATCTATAAACACCAACAAGGATGAAGATAAATCAACCAAAATAAATGAACACATTCGTAATATTCTGAGATTATTTGACAAAAGTGGTTATGCGGGCTATACTGCGACTCCTTTTGCAAATATTTTTATTCCAATTGAAGAAGACCAGCTTTTCCCAAAAGATTTTATTATCAATATTCAGGCTCCATCAAATTATATTGGCCCGGAAAAAGTCTTTGGAATAAGGGTTTTAGAAGATGATGAAATATCTGATGAAGTATTGCCAATCGTAAACAGAATTGATGATTATCAGAACTTTGTGCCGAATGGACATAAGAGAGAATCTGAATTGCCTGATTCAATTCCAGATTCATTGCGTCTGGCAATAAAAAGTTTCATTATTACGTGTGCAATAAGAAGACTCCGCAGTCAGGAGGCGGCACACAATTCAATGTTGATACATGTTAGCCGGTTTACTAACTGGCAAGACCGTATTAAAGAACTTGTTGAAAACACCTTCGATTTTTATCGCAGAGGAATTGAAATGAAAATACCCTCTATTCTAGAAGAAATGAGGCAAGTGTTTGAGGTTGATACAGATAATTATAAATCATATACAACAATCTCACAACAAATTTTAGACACCAAACTATGTGGGATTGATAGCGCGACCCAAATACACAGGTGGGTAGAGGTAGAAAAGCAATTGCGTGAGGCTGCAGTCAGAATTCAAGTCAAAAAAATCAATGGTGGATCGGCAGATGCCTTAAACTATTACGACCATAAAAATGGTTTGTCTGTTATAGCTATTGGTGGCGATAAATTATCCAGAGGACTAACATTGGAAGGACTTTCTGTAAGTTATTATCTGAGAGCCTCACGAATGTACGATACCTTGATGCAGATGGGCCGGTGGTTTGGGTACAGACCTGGATATGTTGATTTATGCCGTCTCTTTACAAGCAGTGAATTGAACGAGTGGTTTTGTCATATCACTTTGGCTTCAGAAGAATTAAGAAGCGAATTTGACTACATGTCAGATGTTGCAGGTAGCACTCCGGAACAATATGCCTTAAAAGTGCGAACACATCCAGGAGTGTTACAAATTTCTGCATCAAATAAAATCCGCAGAGCTGTAAATGTTGATGTTTCCTGGGCTGGAAGATTGGTTGAATCATATCAATTACAGAAAAATCCTGTAGTCGTAAAATCGAATTTGGATGCGACTGTTGATTTTATTAATTCTCTTAAGGATACTTTTAAAACCAATCGAAACAATTATTTGTGGAAGAATGTATCTCCGGGTTTGATTCGTCCACTATTTCAAAAATTCAAAGTTCCAGACTCGCTGGTAAGAGTCGATCCAGGCAACCTATTGCAATTTATAGATGTCCAGATTGCAAACGGTGAGCTTACAAACTGGAGTGTAGCATTAATGTCAAAGGCTGACACCAATGAGAGATTTCCAATTGATAAAAACGGAAATATTGTTGATATTGGTTATTGGTTTCGTCGGAATGCCACAGAAAGAACAGATTCTACCACATTTTTCATCAGGAAAAATCACATCATAAGTCCTAAAGATGAGTTCGTTGATTTAGAACCAGAACAATATAGAGCCGCATTGGAAAGAACGATTGCATTTCACCATCATAAAAACAAGGAATACAAGAATGACTATCCGAAAGGAGATATAGTCAGAAATGAATTTAGAGATCCAA
>JANYKN010000195.1 GCA_025361565.1 Bacteroidota bacterium
CCAGGTTTAAAAACTCAAGAATCTTCACTGCTTCCTGTTCTGCTTCTAATTTTGATTTTCCGGCAATAAAAGCAGGAATACAAACATTTTCAAGGGCTGTAAATTCAGCCAACAAATGATGAAATTGAAACACAAAGCCAATCTTAGTATTCCTAAATTCCGCTAAACCATTTCCGCTAAGGCCGCTCACATCCTTACCATCTATAATAATTCGGCCTGAATCAGGATTATTTAAAGTACCAATAATTTGGAGCAATGTAGTTTTTCCGGCACCACTAGCACCAACAATTGAAACAATTTCACCTTGTTTGATTTTAAAATTAATATCTTTTAAAACATGTAGTTCTCCAAAAGCTTTTGTAATACCAACTGATTCAATCATTTAAAATAAAATATCTGTTTATTTATTAGGGATATAAAATATAATAACTTGAACAAGTAAATCTATTCAGGTTTCACAAGATTTTTATAATTAGTGCACAAACAGGAATTAATTGTGTAAGTTATTTAAAAAATCCTAATCACTAAATGCATTGAAACCATAGTGTTATCTATGGTTTCAATGTATTTTGAATATCAGTAATATCTTTAGTAATCTGTGAATTATTAACTTCACGTTTAAAATCATCCCTTATTCCAGTGATATCTTTTGTAATCTCCGCACTATTTATTTCGCGTTTTATTTCATCGGTTGCCCGTTTAAATTCGCGCATCCCTTTCCCCAATCCTCTAGCTACTTCAGGTATTTTTTTTGAGCCAAAAAGTAATAATACTGCAACGAGTATCAAAAACATCTCAGAACCGCCTACTCCCATAATGTAAAATTTTTATTTTGACAAAGATAATAAAATTAGAATCTATTCAGGTTTATGATTACTGAATAATCAATATTCAAATACAATTAATTGTTCAATAAATATCTAATTTAAATTACTATAATCTATTCATTATTAATCAATAGATCTTTATCGACAAATGAATTGCAAATGATTTACAATTTGATTTCATAATTTATAAATGAATAAAATCTTCAATTCCTTTCAAAGAACAAAATATTAAAATGAAAGATTTAAAATAGAAAGATTTAGTTTTAGAAATATAATAATAAATTGTGCAGTGCTTCAAAAATTAATAAATATCAATTTAGTTGGAAGTTAATTGGCACACTGCACCAAACGTTGACTTTTTTACCTCTCTGTTCACCTGGTGTCCATTTAGGCAAAGATTGAACAACCCGCAATGCCTCCTCATCGAGTAGTGGACTAACACCTCTGAGTACAGTCACTTTATCTACAGTTCCTTCTGTAGTAACACAAAAACCGATGTAAACAATTCCTTGTATTCCTTTTTTATTTGCTAGATATGGATATTTAACATTTTCGGCGATGTATTTCCGCAAAGCAAATTCGCCTCCGGGGAAAAATGGCATTTTTTCAACAACCATAAAAATATTGCCATTATCGGCACCCACTCCACCAACACTTTCGCCCTGATATCCCAAATCATCAATTACAACATTATTCGTGTCTGTTTCATTTGAATTATTTTCGTCCACTTTAACAAGGTCCACAACATTATTCACCACTTGCTCAGTTATTGTATCTACAACATTAGGTATTTCTGTTAATTCAGATTTGGGAGGAGCTGGAGGCGAAGGTGGAATAAAAGGCACATCTTCTTGCCTTATAGCCTGCATATCTGCATATTGAAAACTGACTTGATGTTCAGCAATAAAATTTTCATCTTTTGCAAATGATAATGTTACATAGTATACACCCAAAAAACTTGCAAGTAAAATATGACAACCAATAAGAAATATTAAACCTTTTAGTTGCTCACTATCAGATTTTGCATATTTTTTCAATTCCATTATAGAAATCCTAATGATAATAATTTATAAACGAAAGTTAAATAATTGCAAATACTCAGATTAGAATTTAATATGAGTTGAAAAATCAATCCGTTTAAAAATGAATTTATAATCGCATTTATGATATTAACCTGAACCTCAAATATTTTATCTGTAATCCATAAAACGATCTTATTCGCTTCAATTATATAAAAGATAGATAAAAAATAATTTGATGTTTATTTTTAAAATTTTTGAAGGTGTACGATAATGAATAAATAAATTAAACTAATTCCACCTAGGTTCTTTGTTAATTTAATTTTCAGATTTAGTATCGTTCTTAATGTCATTTTTAAATTCCTTTATCCCTTGCCTACACCTTTCATTAATTCAGGAATTTTTTGCCCTCCAAAAAGCAAAACTGCAACAAAAAGAATAACCATTGCCTCAGAAGGTCAAACAACGCCTAATAAAATTGACAATTCCATTTTATTTTCTTTTTAGTCAATAATCGAAAATTCGGTGCAAAACTATAAAAAATAGCTATGAGAAATGAAATAATCAGAGAATATAATTTTGACTGTCAATTTCAAAAAACCTTAACAGAGTATCCCGAAACTAGATTTGGAATATCATCTTAACTAGAAGAGGGTTACTGCACAATGCAATAACCCTCTTTTTATAAAATATATTTAGAATTAATTATTCTACTGCAAGCTTATCTTTTTTCTTTCCACCTTTATAATCTTTGCTCGTATCTTCAATAATTTCATCATGCGTTTTGATTGAATCGTATACAAGGTTTGTAGCCACAAAAACCGATGAATAGGTTGCAATTCCAATACCTACCAATAAAGCAAACATGAAACCACGGATAACTTCTCCACCAAAAATAAACATGATGGTAATAGTCATTAAAAGTGTGAATGAAGTATTCATTGTTCTTGATAGAGTACTGTTCAATGCGGCATTGTACAAGGTCTTTTTATCCCATCTACTATGATCGTGTAAATATTCCCTAATCCTATCGAAAACAACAACCGTATCCATAACCGAGTGCCCTAGAACAGTCAACAGAGCCGCTATAAATGCTTGATCCACTTCGAGTGAGAAGGGTAAAATACCGTCAAATATGGAGAAAATACCTACTACAAAGAAAACATCATGAAAAAGAGCCACCACAGCACCCATACCAAATTGCCAGCTCTTAAACCTGAAGAATATGTATAAGAAAATCAAAAATAAAGCAATAAATATAGAATAAATAGCACTTCGTTGAATATCTGCGGCCATTGCCGGACCAACTTTTCTAGCGCTTTGTTTATATTCTTTATTGAATTGGTCTAAAGTAACTTTTTCACCTAAAATTGGTTTCAATCCATTATATAATTTAACTTCCGTTATGCTATCAGCGGATTTATCATGGCTGTGGATCAAAAATTTGGTACTTATCTTAACCTGATTTTCACTACCATAAGTTTTTACTTCGGGTAAACTTCCAAATTGAACTTTCAAGGCATCAGCCACAGCTATCGTTTTTACAGGCTCTTTAAATTTAACAACAAAAGTACGCCCACCAACAAAGTCAATTCCTGGATTAAGTCCTTTTGTTAAAACGGATATAAGTCCAATAACTGTTATTGTTATTGAAAATGCATAAAAATATTTCCTTTTACCGATAAAATCAATCTTAGTATGCCTAAGTAAATTTTCAGTCCATTTAGTAGAGAAACTTATCGTTTTCTTTCTGTCAAGCACTGCAAGGAAAATAAGCCTTGTAATGAAAATAGAAGTAAATAATGAAGTTAAAATACCAATTACCAGTGTAGTGGCAAAGCCTTGAATTGGACCATGTCCAAAAATATATAATACAATACCAGTTAATAAAGTGGTAATATTTGAATCAATGATAGCCGAAAGAGCATGTCTAAAGCCTTCATTTATTGCTAATCTAAGGCCTTTGCCCAAAGCCAGCTCATCCTTAACCCTTTCATAAATCAGCACGTTTCCGTCAACAGCCATACCTAATGTCAACACGATACCAGCCAAACCAGGTAATGTCAATACGGCACCGAGTGAAGCTAAAATACCGAAAATGAAGAATATATTTGCAAAAAGTGCTAAATCAGCGGCAAGACCACCGGATTTATAATAGAAAACCATATATAACAGCACTACAAGAAAAGCAACCACAAAGGAATTCATACCGGAATCGATGGATTCCTGACCAAGTGATGGCCCAACAACTTCTTCTTCTAGAATACGTGCTGCTGCAGGCAGTTTACCTGATTTTAAAATATTTGCTAAATCTTGTGCTTCTTTGATAGTAAAATTACCGGTAATTGATGAACGTCCACCAGTGATTTCGCCATTTACTACCGGAGCGGAATATACATAATTATCAAGCACAATTGCTATTTGACGACCAACATTTTCTTTGGTAATTCTGGCCCAAGAACTTGAACCTTCAGCATTCATACTCATTGTAACTTCAGCAGAAGATTTATCTTGAGCAAATTCTTCTCTGGCATTTGTAATTACATCACCACCCAGAGCTGGAAGACCATCACGGTTAGTTACCTTTAATGCAATTAACTGATAATATTCACCATTTGTTTTGTAATCAACTGGCTTTACTTCCCAAAGCAGTTTAAGATTTCGCGGTAAAAGATCTTTTACCTGTTGCAATTTAAAATAACTGTTTACTTTGGCAGTATCTCTAAAATGTGAAGTTCCTACAGCAGATCCTTGCAATAACTGCCCATTTTTATCAACACTTGGTCTTAAAACTGCGAACAATGGATTTTCTGATTCAAATTGAGCAAAAGAATTTTCAGTAGTTTTTGCTTTTGAAGTATCTTTTTCAATTTTATCTAAAAGTTTTAGCCCACTTGTGTCTTTTTTAGCATTTTGAGCCAAAGCACTATCAACTTTTAGTGAATCTTTACCTGCAATTAGAGGCTTAATGGCCAAACTGTCTTTGCCAGTTTTTTTCATTGCTTGCATATCCTTGATTTTATTATTGGCAGCCCTGATAAACTCGAAAGCTTCGGTATTATCATAGGTTTCCCAAAACTCAAGGTTGGCACTTCCTTGTAAAAGTTTCCTAACGCGCTCTGGTTCATTGATACCAGGTAATTCTATCAATATCCTACCAGTTTTATCAAGCGCCTGAATATTTGGTGAAGTTACCCCAAAACGGTCAATACGTGAACGAAGAATGTTAAAGGAATTATCAACCGCACCTTTAGCTTCTTTCCGAATGATATCAAGAACCTGATCGTTTGTTGAATTATAAGTAATGGTTGGCAAATCGATATTGATGAACAAGGAAGCAAGACTATATCCTGGAGGTGCAACTTCTTTGAACGCATCTCCAAAAAGCGTTACAAAATCATCCTTACTTGTTTCTTGATTTTTCATGGCCTTGTTCATGGCTGCAACAAAGACGGAGTCTTGTTTGTTGTTGACCAATGAGCGTACAATGTCAGATACAGAAACCTCCAATACCACATTCATACCACCTTTTAAATCCAATCCCAGGCTTAATTCACGATCCTGACATTCCCTAAATGTGAAATTTTTCAGCCACAAGAAATTATAAACGCCTTTACCAGAAATTGAATCTAGGTAATTTGACTCAACTGAACCGGGGTGGCTTTTAACATATTGCTTTGCTTTATCCTTTTCGAGACTAACTATATAGGTGAACGAAAGCTGGTAAACACTTACCAGGGCCAAGAGAATCGCAAATAATCTAATTGCTCCTTTATTCTGCATTGTTCTTCTGTTTTATTATAAATAGGTTAAATTCTTAATTTTTTTAAGTCCGCAAATATATTGATTTTTTTTTAAAATAAAGCGTTTGAGTTAACTTATCCTAAATGAATCTATTTAAACTGTACAAAAAGATGATATGTGTTTGTATTTCTTCTGTTTACGATTTTAATAATTTAGATAATCATCTACTAATAAATAAAAATGTCTCCGATAAATAAACCGGAGACATAAAAAATATCCAATATTTGACAAAAAATCTAGAACAATTTCATATCGTCCAAAACTTTCATCACATCTTTTACTGCACCACATGAAATTTGAAGATTTTTTGTTTCTTCATCACTTAGTTTAATATCAATAATACGGTCAACGCCTTTTTTACCTAATACAACAGGAACTCCAAGATATACATCGTGCAATCCATATTCGCCATTCAACAGAACGCAACATGGGAAAACCCTGTTTTGATCACGAACAATCGACTCTACCATTAAAGCAGTTGCTGCACCGGGTGCATACCATGCAGAAGTGCCCATGAGTGCAACCAATTCGCCGCCACCCTTTTTAGCTCTATCAACAATGGCGTCAATTTTCTCTTTTGGTAACAATTCGTGCAAAGGAACACCACCAACTGATGTATGATTTGGAAGTGGGACCATTGTGTCTCCATGTCCGCCAAGTAAAAGTGCATTTACAGTACGGGCAGAAACGTTTAAAGCCTCGGCTACAAACATACTGAAACGAGCAGTATCAAGAATACCAGCCATTCCTATTACTTTATTTGCAGGCAGCTTTGTAGCTTTTAATGCAGCATAAGTCATAACATCCAAAGGATTCGATACAATGATAAATATGGCATCAGGAGAATATTTCACTGCTTTCTCGGCAACCTCTTTTACTATTATTGCATTGGTTTTGATTAGATCATCTCTTGACATACCCGGTTTTCTGGGTAAACCCGAAGTAATTACAACAATTCCTGAACCAGCTGTTTTACTATAATCGTCAGTAACCCCTATTACTTTTGTGCTAAAATCATCAATTGATGCTGATTGCCATATATCAAGGGCTTTGCCTTCAGCTATCCCTTGCTTTATATCGACAAGAACAATTTCTTTGGCAAGGTCTTTATGAGCCAGAACGTTAGCAACAGTTGCACCAACATTTCCTGCTCCAATAACAGTTATTTTGTCCATTTTTAAAGTAGATTAGTTAGATTAATAATAATACTTTTGCGAATTTACAGTAAATTAGAATATTCTCAAAGATAATGATTGGGTTTTTAAGATAAATTTAGAATCAGCTTTAATATTTAAGGATATAAAGGATACCTATAATTTTCTTGATCATGTCTGATAATTATTTCCAAAAAAAATATTCAAATATCTAAGATTATAGGATCTAATACTCAAATTTCAATAATCAATTTATTCTGAATATTAGAATTGTTCTGCTTATTTTTGCACTTAATTTATTAAAACCAATAAATAATACCATATATGACACTTATAAAATCAATCTCAGGAATAAGGGGAACTATTGGAGGAAAGCCTTCTGAAGGTTTAAGCCCATTGGATATTGTAAAATTTACAGCTGCATTTGGATTTTGGATTAAAAAAGCCAGTCTAAAAGATAGAATTTGCATGGTAGTAGGCCGTGATGCCAGAATATCAGGACCAATGGTAAGTCAATTGATTATTGGAACTTTAACGGGTTTAGGAATTGATGTTATTGATATCGGCTTAGCCACAACTCCGACAACCGAAATGGAAGTGGTAAGGCATCAGGCAGCCGGTGGCATTATTATTACTGCTAGTCATAATCCTGCTCAATGGAATGCTTTAAAATTATTGAACGGCAAAGGTGAATTTATTAATGATCTGGAAGGTAAAATGGTGCTTAAAATAGCTGAGGATGAAAGTTTTGAATTTTCCGGTGTAGAAAATCTTGGGAAAATAATAAAGATCAAAGACTCTCTGGAATATCATGTAGATCAAATTTTAAAATTAGCATTGGTTGATGTTGAATCCATAAGGAATGCTAATTTTAAAGTAGCCATTGACGCAGTGAATTCAGTTGGTGGGATTGCCATTCCATATTTATTAAAAAGACTTGGTGTTGAGCAGATCGTTAAGTTGTATTGTGAGCCAAACGGAATATTTCCACATAATCCGGAACCATTGCCCGAAAACCTTACAGAAATTGCCGCTAAAGTAAAAGTAGACAAAGCCGATGTTGGTTTTGTTGTTGATCCCGATGTAGATAGGCTTGCCATTGTAAATGAAGATGGAAGTATGTTTGGTGAAGAATACACATTGGTTGCCATTTCAGATTACATTTTGCAATCAAAAATTGGGAATACAGTTTCTAATTTATCTTCATCCTGGGCATTAAAAGACATAACTTTGAAACATGGAGCAATCTATAACTCCGCAGCTGTAGGCGAAGTGAACGTGGTAGCTAAAATGAAAGAAACCAAGGCTGTTATTGGCGGAGAAGGTAATGGAGGAGTTATTTATCCGGAACTGCATTATGGAAGAGATTCGTTGGTTGGTATTGCCTTATTTTTAAGCTATATGGCTAAATCAGAGAAAAAATGTTCCGAATTGCGTGCTCAATATCCCAATTATTATATGTCCAAAAACAAGATTGAACTTGGAACCTCGATGGATGTGGATGCGATATTAAAAAAAATCGAAGATTCTTACAGGGATCAGGATGTAGAATTAAATACCATTGATGGGATAAAAATAGATTTTAAAAATGAATGGGTTCAGTTGCGTAAATCCAATACAGAAGCAATTATTAGAATTTATTCCGAAAGCAATTCCATTGAAAATGCAAATGCTTTGGCAAATAAAATAATTGATGAGATAAAATCGATTATCGGATAAAAAATTGAGAGCACGAATAACATGGATTTGATTAGTGAAAATTCCGTAAATCCGTGTCATTCGTGTTCCATTAAACCAAAAAATGAAAACAATCAATTTCAACAGCAATCAGTTTTCGTATCTTTCCGAAGTTGCCAGACAAGCAATGGATGAAGCCAATTTTATACTCAAAAATCATAAGTCAAACAGTTTTGGAGTTGATTATAAAACAATGGCCGAAATCGAAAATGTGCGAAATTTTGTTGCTGAATCATTAAAACTTAAAGCTCATGAAATATTTTTCAGCAATGGAAATTCAAATTCAGATATCGAAATTATCAATAATGCCGTTCTGTTTTTAAAAGTACAAAACATTTTCACCTCCATTTTTGAAAATAGTCAGAAACTTGAGTATTTAAAAAACCTCCAACATGCGGGTAAGATAAATTTGATCTACATAAAAACTTCTGAATTTGGCGAAATCAATTTAGATGAATTAAAAGATAAACTTGATCATACTCAGTCTAAATCAATACTTAGTCTGTCACATGCAAATCTTTACACAGGCAATCTTTTGCCTATCAAAGATATTCTGACTATTTGCCAATCAAACCATATTTATTTTCATTTTGACTTAAGTCTTACTATTGGTAGATATCAGATTGATTTCCAGAAGATAAAACCCGACTTTATCAGTTTCGATTGCATTTTATTAAATGGCCCAGTTGGTGTTGGAGTTCATATGTTAAACGATAAGATAGAAACCAATAATCAAGACTATCACCATATCAAAAATAATTTCAGGACATCTGAAAATAAAAATCTTGCTCAAATATTGGGTTTTTATAAATCATTTTCAATTTCGATGGAGAATTTAAATGATAATAGATTAAAAATAATTAAGTTAAAGCAATATTTTATTGAAAAAACAAATTCTGTTTTAAATATAAAGGCTATTGATGCTGAAAATAAAAAACCTGGATTAATTAACTTGATACCTTTATATATAGATAAAAATATTTTTGGCGATTATTTGATAGAGAAATTGGATTTAAAAGGAATTTCTGCTCCAAATTTAAATTATCCAATTGATTTAGAAGCATATAGTAATCACCAATTTATTAATATTGCTATAAATGAAGAGATTACTGAAGCAGACATTGATTATTTTATTGAAACGATTAGAAAATTTCAGCTATAGAATAAAATAAAATCTATTTTCTTTAATCAATTTAATTCGGACTTCACCTAAAATAAAGAATTATGAAATACAAATCAGGAGAAAAGGTTGTTAAACTTATAAAATTTAGCATTTTGATTATTTGTTTGGCAGGCTGTAGCTGTAAAAATCAAAATAGTATTTCATCTAATAATCAAATAGATATTAAGAAAAAAGAAGGATGGAAGTCAACTCAAATAAAAGAGGATACACTTGGGATAAAAGATTTAAAAGCACTTTCATCTTTTTCCGACACACTTATCCTTAATAGATTTCAGAATGAAATTAAGGACTTTGAAAAGGATGATTCATTAAATCCGAACCGAAAAGTTGATATCATTTTCACTGGTAGTTCAAGCATTCGAAAATGGGTAACTTTGCAAAGTGACATGAAAGGATTAAGGGTATTGAATCGTGGATTTGGAGGATCTACAATTCCAGAAGCTATTTATTATTCTGATATACTGATATTTAAACATAAACCAAAACAAATTGTTTTTTATGCTGGCGAAAATGACATTGCAGCAACAAAAACAGACTCATTAAAAGTTTATAAGTCATTTGTCTATTTTCAAAAACTGGTAAAACAAAATCTCCCTGATGCACAACTCTTTTTTGTTTCAATAAAATTGTCACCCTCGCGTTCAGAATTTTGGAATGCAATAAAATCAATAAACATAATGATTGAACAATTCTGCAATACAACAACCAATTGTAAATTTATTGATGTTAACAATGCAATGTTGGACGAAAAAATGCAAGTAAGAAAAGACTTATATGTTTCCGACAATTTGCATTTAAATCAAGAGGGATATCAAATCTGGACAGAAATAATTTTAAAAACACTTAAAAAGCAAAATAAATAAATGGTTGCAAATCAAATGTTTGAAATTGATAAATAAAGAAAATTGCAAAGAATGTAATGATAGCTATAGCCCAAAGTGGCAAATTGGCAAATGCTTCGCGATATTTTTGTTTGAATGAAGTTGGTAACCAATGCACTGTAAATGCAATCACTAATAAAAGTACAATCTTTTTATATGCAGCAAGAATAGTGAAAAGCTGTGCAGGATCAAAAGCAAAAACGATTTGATGTATCATCTCATCAACTTGTTGCATATTCCTACACCTGAACCAGATACGAGTTAAAGTAATGAAATTAAAAGTCAAAAAGATAGCATAAAAGCGCACAGGCCAGGAATGGTTTCCTTTAAATGGGCTTATCTTACGCCATTGTTTATAAATTACCAGACCTATTCCATTTAATCCGCCCCAAATTAAAAACTGCCAGCTGGCTCCATGCCATAAGCCACCAATTAACATGGTTAAGAACAAATTTAAATCTGTAACTGTTGACATGACGGCCCCAGGTTCAAAAATATTCACCAACCATAGAATAATAACTACACATACAAAAATAAAAGCATACCAGTTTTCATTGAAAAGAAAAAATGAGAAAATAAACAACAATGAAATGGTTAAAGTTCTGAATATCTTATTTTCAGTATAGGTCCAAAATACGAAAAACATTAAAACAGAACAAATGAAAGCAAAATTGATAAGATTCCACCCAGGCACCAAAACTACCGTAATAAACAGAAAAACAACACTGATATAAGTAAATGCAGATGCTGAACGATTACCCCCAATTGGTATATATAAATAATCTTTAAGCCATGTAGAAAGTGATATATGCCAACGTTTCCAAAACTCTCCAACATGCAAGGCTTTATATGGTGAATTAAAATTTACAGGAAGGGTAAAACCCATTAAAATAGCAACTCCAATTGCAATATCTGTATATCCCGAAAAATCAGCATACACTTGCATCGAATAACCATATAATGCCAATAGGTTTTCAATTCCTGAATACATAATAGGCTTTTCAAATACCCTGTCAATCAGGTTAACAGCAATATAATCTGAAATAAACAGCTTTTTAAGTAAACCGTTCAAAATCATAAAAATTGCCATTCCAAACTCTGCCTGAGTTATTTTATATTTTTGATAGATCTGTGGTACAAATTCCGAAGCTCGAACTATAGGCCCAGCAACCAATTGCGGAAAAAATGAAATAAAAAAACCAAAATCTATAATGCTATCAACTGGTTTAATTCGTTTTCGATAAATATCAATATTATAACTAATGGATTGAAAAGTAAAAAAGGAAATTCCAACAGGCAGTACAATTTTATTTATATCAAAGTGATTATCTGTAAATAAATTCGCTAAAATATTGAAATGGTTTACTACTTTAAATTCAGTATTAAAAACATGGTTAATTGTATCAATAAAAAAACCGGAATATTTAAAATAGGAAAGTACAAATAAATTAACAAAAAGGCTTGCAACGAGTAATAGTTTCTTTTTTCTTTGAGATTCAGCCTTAAATATTTGATTACCAATAAAATAATCAAAAAAGGTAGAAAATACTAAAAGCATAAAATAAATGCCACTCGATTTATAATAAAAGAATAAACTAACCAGGAAAAGATAGGCACTCCGTGGCTTCTGTTTTTTATATAAAACGGAATAACCCCCAAGTACAATGGAAAAAAATACCCAAAAATAAAAACGAGTAAAAATCAAAGGCTCCTTAGGAGAATATGCAAATATGTCTATTATCTTATCAATCAACCTTTTCTGATTTTAAACGGATTAATGAATTCATATGATTGTTGTAAGACTGGATAAATGCATTAAACAATAAATCTCCTATCAACTGATATCCCTCCTTGTTAAAATGTATCATATCTTTAACCATCAGGTTCTCTTTTCGCCAAAGTGATGAAGAATTAAAGCCACCCATTACTTCGTAAAAATCCCAAACTCCACAATTGAATTTCGTAGCAACATCGTATATAACTTTAGCTGCCAACTCTGTGTTTTTATTTGGATAGCGCCTGAACATATAGCTATCGTTGGCAACTGTACTTAATATAGCAGCTGTAGGTGCAACAGTTTTTATTCTCCTAATCATTTCTTCATAATTCGACTTATAAAAGTCGGGATTAAACTTTGTTGTATATGCATCATTTGTGCCAAGAGAAATAATAACCAAATCGGGTTTTAATGCTGCAAGATGCTTTTCTAATAAATTACAACGCAAAAACGAAGTAAAACTTGCACCATTAATTCCTATGGAATGGTAAACGAATCCAGGATCATCATTCTCCAAGCTAACACCGTACAATTCAAAATGGAACAGAAGAGGTGATGACTTTTTTAATTTCAGTTTGAATGAATTATATTCCCTATCGAGATAAAATGTCGTGAATCCAAGGTCTTTATCCACTTCTGTCCTTATTACTTTCACCATGTCTAAATCTGGTAAATATGAACTAGAATCCATTGAATGAAAAATCCGGATTCTATCAAAGTAATAAGTGACGTTACTGTCTGACTTGAGGTAAAAATCTATTTCGGCAGCTGAATCAGTTGTAACAGCAGAAATACCAGTTAAACCCAGATTGCAGGACTTATTCAAATCTACATTTCTGCAACTTGTCCATTCTCCTGAAGATTTAGTATAATAACTTTGGGGATGGTTTGAATTTGAAATCTCGTAAGGGAATACAGAACCTCTACCCCCATTCATTCCGGGATAAAAAGTCTGCAAACGTTCGCGTGTTCGTCCTGAATAAACATCTGCCTGAATATGTGATCCACCAATATGAACAATGGTAATTTTTCCTTTACCATTAAGCATAAGTGTATCCATTTTGGCAAAAAAAAGCTCAAACTCTAAACTATCCCCGGGAAAATCAAATTTATTCTTATCATATCTTATAAAATCATAATACTTAATATCCAGAGGATAATCATTTTGACCTCTAAGTCCAAATGGCAAAAGGATTAAAATAAAAAATGTAAATATAACAACCTGGATCTTCACTTTATTTTGAACTTAGCTGGTCATTTTTATTTGCAACTTTCCCTTTGATATTTTTAATAAAATAATCGTTATATTCAAGCATGATAGCCTGATAAAACATTTGAGCAATAATTCTAGATCCACCCACAGTAAAGTGAATAAAATCTTTTTCTGCCAATGGAGGGTCAGAAAACACCCAACTTGGCATTGAGTTTTTGCCGCCCATTGCCTCATAAGTATCCCAAAATGCGCAATTTGCTTTAAATGTTGCTTTTTTCAAAGCATCGCGAATCAATAAAACATTGGGATAACTGACGTATTTGTCCTTTTCTTTTAAAGACATATCTGCTATGCCAATTACAATAATGCTAACATCCGGAATCAATTTTTTAAGCCTTACCAATTGATTATAAAACGATTGCTGATAAAAATCGTAATTATCCTTCATAGTCGGAGCTACATTGCCCCCAAATTGCAATATGATTAGCTTTGCATTGAGGTTTTGGTAAATCGCCTGTAACAAATTTTCCGAGGTTGTGGTAAAAACCAAACCACTGCAACCTCTTAATGGAATATTATCAACTGCAACACCGTGCATTCCATCTAATGCTAGAGCATAAATATCAGGACTATCATAGCCATCGAATTCCATACGTAAAAAAGGAGGATTTTCACTAAAAGTCCAGTGTTTAACTTGCAAATTATCAGATGGAAGAAGAATTTTTTTGTCTATTTCCTGGTCACCTGAGAATACTTTTAAATTAACAGGATTTTGATTAAACCCATAAAATAATCTGCATTGCGAATATTTGTTGACATTAGTCTGAGATACAGGTGAATGGTTAATATTAATCCATGCTTTATATTCAACTTTGTTTTTGTTTAATGTATCTTTATAATGGATGGAGTCTCTTTTCAGTTTCAAATTAGGGGCAAATCTACTAAAACTAGCAAGTACACCATATCTACTATGTTGAACAGTAGAATCCCTGAGGCCAAAACCAGGATATCTCTTCCAACCGTCAGAAAGTTCAATCTTTACAGGAGAATCAAATCCATAAGGTAGAACTGCAGGAATCAGTCCAGGGCCACTTCCTCCAAATTGGTTCTGAAATTTATATCTTAAATAGGAACTTATACGGTCTGCTTCAATTTGTGAATCACCGTAATGCATTATTCGAATCAATTTACCATTTGATTGAATTTCAGACAATTCTTTAAAAAATGGATAAAGTACAGACTTGTCATTCCCCGGAAATTCTAATTTCCGGCTAACTTCACTTGGATTAATTGATTTGGGCTCATAGTATATAATGGTCGAATCATTGATTTTGATGCTTGCCATTTCACTTTTGCTGTCAACAAGAGATTCTTCTTTAACCTGATTTTTAGTTATTATTTCTGATATATCCACAACATTTTGGTCAGGACCGGCCATCAATTCTTCAATAGTAGGAAAATACAAAACCAAGTTATCGCTTATTTTTATCCCCTCTTTGGGGAAGAAAAATGAAAGCGACAATAAACTGCCCAAAATGAGCAATACAAAAAAAAGAATTTTAGAAGGCTTCATTTTTTATAATTCTCTTTAAAGGTTTGGTGTAATATCTTTGATAAACATCCGTATAAAATAAATAAATTTTATTTTATACGGATGTTAAATGCAATTAATCATTTTTTACGTCTCTGCCGCTTTTATAAACAACAGGTTTTGGGTGATAGAAGAAAAAGATCAGCCCTTTTTCTTTATTTTTATAACTTGTCCAGGTTTCAGGTTTTTTACATCATTATTGCTGAAATTATTTATTTTCATTATATCTGTATTTGAGATACCATCATATTTTTTAGCTATAGTCCATAAATTATCACCTTGCTGAACTTTATAGTATATAAAACTACCATCATAACTAAAACCCTGATTTACTCCTGAAGTTTCGGCAACAGATTTAAATGCGACTTTATTTTTCTGATCAAAATCTGATGTGTTGATAGTTTTGTATTTATAGGCTCTCTTATTTGGAACATAAACCAATAAATTTTGTCCAACGTTTATGTTGTTTCTTCTTATTTTATTCCAATATTTTAAATCAGAAACCTTCACATCATACCAGTCAGAAATAAATCCTAAATTGTCCCCATCTTTAACAGTATAAATAAACTTTGTCATATTATCTGTTGAGGGTGGCGTATAGTCATCGTCTCTATATGAAGATGCATAATATTCTTCCTTATTCCCTTTCCTTTGCGGTGTTATAACAACATTTCGAGGATTAAAAAAGATTGTATCCTTGTATGCATATATTGAATCCTGCCTATCAAGAAAAGCAACAGAATATTCAACAGGAAGCCTTAATGGATATGCCTGACCAGTTGCCGGGATAATATCTTTTTTATATTGTGGGTTCAAATCCCTTAACTCATCCATTGAAATATGCAAAACATCAGAAATCTGTTGTAAATGAACTTTATGACTAACCATAATAGTATCAGTCATCTCGGTCATTTTTATCTGTAAAGGTACAATATTGTGCTTATCATAATAATTCAACATGTATGCTGCGCCTATAAAAGCAGGCACATAACTTCTTGTTTCACGAGGTAAATATGGATAAATAGCCCAGTAATCACGTTTTCCATTAGCACGTTTAATGGCTTTATTCACATTGCCAGGACCACAATTATAGGCAGCAATTACCAAAGTCCAGTCACCATATACATCATAAAGGTGTGAAAGAAATTCACAAGCAGCTACTGTTGCACTATACGGATCTCTCCTTTCATCAACAAAGGAATTTATCTCAAGTTGGTACATTCTTCCAGTTCCGTACATAAATTGCCACAAACCTGTTGCTCCAGCCCTTGAGACAGCACGCGGGTTTAGGGCAGATTCAATTATGGGCAAGTATTTTAATTCTAGGGGTAAATCATATTTATCTAGTATTTCTTCGAACATCGGGAAATAATAATCTGCTAAACCAAGAAGAACTGGAGCGGATTTTCGTCTGGTATATACTTCAATATATTTTCTTATAACCTCATTATAAGGCAAATCGATAAGTGAGGGAATGGCACTTAAGCGCTGAATAAGAACGGAATCTGACACATCGGCGATTTTCAGTTCATTATCAGGCATTTTAAACTTTATGTCGGTACTTTTAATCGAATTTTTAACATACCACAAATTAAGCAGGCTATCCAAATTGTCTTCAATTTGCTGGTTATTTTCAAGGGCCGCAACAATTGTATCTTGCGCAAACGCTTGATTTAAAGACAATAAACCCATCAATAATATTAAAATATATTTCACTCTTTTCATCATATTCATTTTAAATTCTTATAATTCACTTTATTAGTGCAATGACAATACAAATTTTAACCCAAATCCCGGTTTATTAGAATAATTCTGGTTTACCAGAAAACTATTAATTTCAGGTTTAACATTTAAACTTAAATCAGGACTAATATCATAATCCATCAAATGTGCATCAACATTGGCGTCCAAAACATTTAACAAATAAATGAGCCCACCAATTATAATATTAAAATCGCGATTCCTTTTATAATAATCTTTTCGTTGCAATAAAGTTGATTGATCATATTTTTCAAACTTTGGATCAACGGGAACTCCGTTCAAGGAGTTTTTATAAGCTTGCTTAAATTCATTGTATTTGTAATTATTTTCCTCGTACAAAAAATACATCCCTGCAAAAAGGGAATAGATAATTGGCACTTTCCAATAATTACCGTTGTAGGTTTGTCCGAGTCCAGGCAATATTGCAGAATACAATGCAGCTCTTGCAGGTATTTTTTTTGTTTTTTCAGAAGATTCTAAATCATTAGAATATCCATCAATAGGTTGAAACTTATCAATCGAATCATTAAGGCTCGGTTTATTGATTATCTTTTCACTGATACTGTCAACTTTACGATTATTAGAATCATTTTTTGTCTGACCAGTACCAATGGTGGATATAAAAAATGAAATGATTATTAAAAAAAACATTTTGTTTATAAAAACAGATGATTTTAATTTTGTTTCACTTCTATAATTTACAATAACCATCATTTAAAATAACAATATTACGATTATTTTACAGAAATATTAAATTCATGATATGTTTTGCATACCAGATTACACAAAATTAATAATATCATAATTAGATCTCTATTCTTATTTTACATCAACTGAAAGTTTTTCAGATATTCTGCGAAACTCATCTTCGGAGTTAAAGGAAATAATAATACTGCCTTTGCCGTTTTCGCTTCTTTTCAAATCCACTTTAGTGTTTAGCCATGAATTTAAATTGTTTTTAAAGCTTAAATATTGCATAGGAAGTTGCAGTGTTTTACCTTTATTATCTTCTTTTCTTGCAGGGAAATTAACTTCCCTAACAAGGGCTTCTGTATTTCGAACAGATAAGCCTTCGTTAATAATTCTATGGTAAATTTTTAATTGAGTGTCGGCATTTTCAAAGGAGATTAATGCACGGGCATGTCCCATTGAAATTCGGTTGTCGCGCACGCCGACTTGTATTTCAGCAGGAAGTTTTAATAGACGTATATAGTTGGTAATTGTGGCACGTTTTTTTCCCACCCTGTCACTCAATTTTTCTTGAGTTAGGGAACATTCCTCTATTAATCGCTGATAAGTAACTGCAATTTCAAGTGAATTTAAATCTTCGCGCTGAATGTTTTCTACAAGAGCCATTTCTAGCAAGCCTTGATCGTCCGCATCGCGCACAAATGCGATAATTTTATTAAAACCTGCAATTTTACTTGCTCTGAATCTACGTTCTCCTGAAATAAGCAGAAATCGCCCATTTTCAGATTGTTTAACTGTTATTGGTTGGATAATTCCCAACTGGGTAATTGACTCTGCAAGCTCTTTTAAAGCTTCTTCATCAAACTCTTTTCTAGGCTGGAAAGGGTTTGCGTCGATAAGGTTCATTTCAATTTCGGCAATCGCATTTGTTGAAATTGCTTCATCGATGGTGCGTTTTTCATACTTTGCATCATCAATTAATGCTCCCAAACCTCTTCCTAGTGCACTTTTCTTTGCATTCATATTTTTATATCTGTAGCTATTGTGATTCTGTCACCTTTGCTTTTTCGTTATTATGTAATAATTCTCTGGCCATATTTAAATAACTAAGCGCACCTTTTGAATTAGCGTCGTATAGAACAACCGGTTTTCCATAACTTGGAGCCTCACTCAATTTGATATTCCTTTGAATAATAGTTTCAAAAACCATATCTTCGAAATGTTTTCTAACTTCTTCAACAACTTGATTGGCCAAGCGTAACCTTGGATCATACATTGTTAATAAAAAGCCTTCAATTTCTAAAGTTTGATTCAATCTGTTTTGAATCATTTTAATGGTATTTAAAAGTTTACCCAGACCTTCTAATGCAAAATATTCGCATTGAACTGGAATCAAAACAGAATCTGCAGCAGTTAATGCATTAAGAGTTAATAAACCCAAGGATGGCGAACAATCTATCAAAATATAATCATAGTCGTCCCTGATTCTGTTTATCACTTTTTTTAATACACTTTCTCTTTCCGGCAGGTTTAACATTTCAATTTCAGCTCCTACCAAATCAATATGCGAAGGCATTAAATCCAATCCCTTAGTTTCACTTTTCAAAACAACTTCTCTGGGATCTAAGTCTTCAATTAAGCACTCATATATGCTTTTATCAATTTTACGTAAATCGAAACCAATTCCTGATGTAGAGTTGGCTTGGGGGTCAGCATCAACCAATAAAACCTTTTTCTCAAGTACTGCAAGGCTGGCTCCAAGATTAATGGCGGTGGTAGTTTTTCCTACTCCTCCTTTTTGATTTGCAAGGGCAATTACTTTTGACATATTGATTAATATTCTTTTAAATTAAAATTCTAAACATTCATTATTGTTTAAGCCCAATTAATAAAAATACAGGCAGCAACAAATTTATACATTATATTCAAAATAGTAAATTTAATTTCACTTGAGTTGCAAACAATTGACATATAATTTTATATCAAAAGTTTACAGATTTTATCAACATCTTTTCAACAATTTGACCACTATTAATATTTCTCTCTACTTGAAAAAAATTGAATCCAGGAATTCCGATAGGAAAAGAAATTAACTTTTTATTCGGCAACGATTCTTTCAGTAATTAATTTCCCCGAAACAGTATCACTTCCTGATAATTCAACATATTGCACATTTGGAATATAAAAAGAATGTTCAAACTTAATAAAAACAGATTCCAATTTGGTATAATGACCGTTCAGAGATATAAATCCCTCGGTTTTTCCTTTCTCATCCTGAATTATGGTGATATACCTATCTTTAATAGCGTTTAATAATATTTTATACTTTTTCCCTTTAACCATTGGAATAAGTTTAAACCCGAACGCAAGTTTCCATTCTATCATTGTCAAGTCTTCAGTTGTTTTGCCTTTTGAATTCATTAACCAAAAAACATTGATAGGTTTTTTATCATCCAAATTTTTTTGAACTGTGATATTCGCTTGATAAACAACAACATTTGGACCTTGGCTATGCTTAACAACAAATAAAATATCCTGAGGGGAAACAACCGGATTGTCAATATGCATTGACATGAATTGTTCTTTTAATTTATTATCTAAAGGAACAGAAATATGATTTCCTGTTTCAAAAAAAATACTAGTTTGTATCAATAAAAGGATTATGCCAGAAATGAGAAAATTCATCATTATTCATTTTTTTTAGGTTGCAAAGATAGTCCAACTTTTGAATAATAGAAAAGTACCACTCCCAATATAAATGATTTATATAACAATTTAATTTAAAAAATCCTGTAATACGCTGAATTATTGTAAATTACAAATACTATTTTTTGAAAAATTGTTAACAAATTTTATTTATCTAAATCATTCAATTAATTCAAATTGTTTAACAACTAGAATTTCTTATGATTTTCGCCAAATGATTATAGACGATAAAATATGCATAAGGAAAAACAAGCGTTTTTCAAAAGAAATTTAGGTATACTGTCTTTTTCAAAAACTAATATTCTGGTTAATTCAAAAAGAGAGTACAAGAAGCATATCTTAGTCCTTTTGCACTATTATTTAGTACTTAAAATTATTAAAATGAGACAAATGGATAAATAAAGAAAAAGTGTTTGAGCAGGTTTAATTGATAAAAAGAAGACTTATGAAGATTGCCAGGCCGAAAACAGAAACCAAAATCCCAGTAATTTTATTTATCCACCAAAGATTTCTAAGCCTTATTTTATCTCTGAAAATATTAACAAAAACCGTAAGGGTTAGCCACCACATCAACGCTCCGGAAAAAACGCCGATTAAAGTCAATACAATAGGATTCATGGTTGTAACTTCATCCAAACCTAAACTTGCAAACACTGCTCCAAAAACAACAATGGTAATAGGATTAGTGAAAGTTATAATAAAACTTGAGATGAAATCGCTTAAATAATTGCGTTTTTGAGCTTTTTGCTGCCTAACTTGTTTAATTGGATTGCTCCTGAAGATCATAATACCGACAAATAAAAGAACTATTCCGCCTACAATTCTTATTATCATTTGATATTCTTTCAAAAAATCAGCGATAATACTTATTCCAAATCCAGCTATACCAGCATAAATAATATCGGCAACTGCAGCTCCAAAGCCAGAAATTAATCCCGATAATACCCCTTTGTTTATGGTTCGCTGAATACACAAAATTCCCAGGGGGCCCAAGGGTGCCGATGTTGAGATACCAACAATAATTCCTTTAAGAATAAGATAGTAATCCAATTATTATCGTTTTAAATTAATTATCCTCAATTAATAACTTATAGATTAATTATTAAATCGCTCAAGTATTGAATCGTCTTGAATTTCTTTTGATAATGCTTTTAAGGTTTCGTAAGGAACACCAAATATATCAACAATTACCAATCCATCAAGGCAATTATTAAAATCAGGGTCTACATTAAATCCTATTATCTTTGCATTGAGCTTTATGTACTTTTTAAGAAGTACAGGTATTCCATAATCATTTTCAATTTCGAATATAAATTTATCTAATTTCCCGATATCTTGTGCAATATCGAGAAAAAGTTTTTGATCTATATGTCTGGTCCGTTTAATCTTGAATTTTTTTCGTGGTGTAAAGCTGCGGGCCAATGAATTATCGTAATAATTATTTTTCAGAAAACTAACAATGAGATTTTTCGAAAATTTTGTGAATTCATTACTGATACTGGCTGGACCAATCATATACCTGTATTCGTTGTGTTTTAGAAGAAAATACAGAATCCCTTTCCACAACAAAAACAAGGAAAGTGGTTTTCGCTGATATTCTTTTACAATGAAAGAACGACCAAGTTCCAAAGATTCGCTTAAAATTGGAAAAGCCTCTTTCTTGATTTTAAATAGGCTACTAATATAAAATCCATTTACTCCGAATTGCTCAAGAATATCTTTTCCCATTCCAACTCTATAGGCACCGGCTATTTTTCTATTTTTAAAATCCCAAACAATGAGTTGCTGATAATAAAGATCATAATCATCTAAGTCTAAACTTTTATTGGAGCCCTCACCTACTTCACGAAATGTAATTTCACGCAACCTTCCAATTTCCTTTAAAACATTTGGCATTTCAAGCGATGGTGCACAAAATACTTCAAAATCGCCACTTTCAAACAACAAATAATTTTCGCGCAAATTATCCATTTCTTGAGATATAATCTCTTGAGGAACAGCATCAATTATTGGTTCAACTTTTTTAGGTTTCCATGAAAGCATATTGGCAAAAAAACGTTTTGGCTCAAGGCTGGTTCCTAATGCGTATATCCTTGAACGTAAATATCTCCTGAAAAGGTAAATATTTTTAAATTCATCCTGTTCTACCTTAGTGAAAGGATTACCTATTCTAATCTTGATCGCACTTCTCTTTTTTGTAAAAAAATCAGCAGGTAACCGCGAAGGCTTGAATAACGGATGAATGCCTCCAAACATATGGAATAACCAATTTTGATTTCCTTTAAAATAAATAGGAACAATTGGCACTCCTGCTTTTTTGATCATTTTAAGGCTGGAAATATCCCATCCCCTATCAACACTGGAGTTTACTGAAAATGGATAAGCGGCAACCAATCCAGCTGGAAAAACGCCAAAAGACATATTTGAATTCAAACTGCTTATTGCATGTTTTAATTCTGTCAATTTCGGATGCCTGAATCCTCTCTTTTCATATGTTCCAATAGAAATCAAAAAAGCCCTAAGAGGTTCAATTTCATATATAAATTTATTGACCAATACCTTATAATCTGGTCTAATCTGGGTTATGATTTTTATTAGGAGCAATACATCGAGTCCTCCCAAGGGATGATTGGATACAGTAATGAATGGTCCTTCTTTTGGTATTCGTTTTAAATCATCAGAATCAATTTCATAATTGATTTGGAATTCTTCGAAAACTGAATCGATAAAATCTATTCCATCTTTTTCCAGATCTCCTGAGTTTGTTTTATCCTTTTTCCTAAATTTAGAAAATTGCACCAATAATTTAGCTATAGCTGTATGCTTCCTTTGCGGAATAATAGGCTCTCCTCTTAATTCATCATCAATCATCTTCAAGAAAATATCTTAGTAAAAAAAATAAAGGCACCAAAAAGTATTCAATGGAACAATCTTAAATAAAATCATCGCAATATTCAAATAAAATCCAAAAATAACAGAATCAGAATATTTACGAGATACAAAAATACTTAAAAAGCTAATAATTAAAACAGAGTATGCAGAATTTTAAATATGAATTTGCCAGGTTTGAATTATAAGGTATACTTATTACTGTCTAATTCATTAATAGTGAGATGTTATAAGATTAAACAAATAACATTTTTTGTTATTATAAATTCCCTTCGGTTTGATATAACCTTAATCGTTTCGTCCATAAAAAAGGCTGTCATTACCGACAGCCTAAAGTATTTTTCATTTTCCGAAATAAAAATGAACTGAAAAGTTTGTAATATTTGAATTACTCTTCAGATTTATCAGTTTTTTTAACAGCTTTCTTTCTTTCTTTTTTAACAGGTTTATCTTCTTCTTTATCTAATCCTTCAGATTTTTCAACATTTTTAATTGCTTTATCTCCTTCTTCTGGATCTTTTTCTTCCTCCTTTTCATTTTCTTTGTCTTCTTCCAAATCTACTAATCCTTTTTCTACCAAAAGATTGTACCAAATAACAACCTTCTTTATATCAGATACATAAACTTTTTCTCTATCGTAATCAGGAACTACTTTTTCAAAGAAAACTTTTAATTCTTCATTAGAAGATTTAGCACTTAAACTTAATTGCTTACCATTTTCCTGTTCAAAAATAGTTCTAATCACTTTTTTAAAATGTATCTCTCCTGTTTCGGTAAAGATTGCAATATCTTCAAGTGTAGATATTTTTGAACTAGCAAAAGCCTGCATCCTTTTTTGATCAAACAGGGATTCTACTATGAAACCTGCTTTTGTTTGTTTGATTAATTTAAACAACCCGCTATAACCTGAAATTGACAAAATTCCTGTTAAATCCATATTTACTTATTTTGATTAATTGCTTTTGATTTTTTTTTGAGGTTGTAAAAGTACTAAAAATAATTTAAATCCGATAAAAATGAACAATTTAGCTTTTTCGTATCTTTTCTTGCGAATTTTCCAGAATCATTAAACCAATTATTAAATATCGTTAAATAGTGCCAAGTATTTTTAGATGTATTGAATAAACTTGAGGTAAAAGTGCGACTTTCCCATCATTGATGATTACAAAATTCGATTTATCAATCAACTCATTTTGAGGTAATTGGTTACCAATTCTTTCGATTACAGATGTACGGCTAATAGAATCCCGTTCCATAACTCTGTTAATTCTGATTTCGTCAGGAGCTATAACTACTATAACTTTATCCACTTGCTTATAAGCTCCGCTCTCAAACAAAATGGCACTTTCTTTAATAATATATGAACAAAGATTAAAATTCATGAGCCACTTTTCAAAATGGAGCTTAACCCTTGGATGAACTAGCTGATTCAGTTCATTTAGTTTCTCTTTATCGTTAAATACAATATTGCCTAAATATTTTCGGTTAATGCTCCCATCTATTAAATAAACTTCACTTCCAAAATTTTGAATGAGTTTTTGTTTTAAGATATAATCAGATTCATATAACATTTTTGCTTCGAAATCAGAATCATAAACCGGAATCATAAACGATTTAAAAACATTGGAAATTAGTGATTTTCCACTTCCAATTCCTCCTGTAATACCTATTTTAATCATTTTTCTCAATAATATAATCTACCGATTGAGGATAAATTCGAATGGAAGATATGTGGTCAGGTGATTTTGCAATTTTAACTCTTAATCGCGAAATTTTTGAATCGCCAGCCTCTTTATAATCTACAATAAGCCTGAATTGCTCTTTGTAGATAGATTGATATCGGCTAAAACCAACATTAAAAGCAATTGTTGCATTAGTAGGAAATATTTTAATTTTTAGTTTTTCAGGCGCATTTATCACTTCTATTGGCAATTCGTACTTCATCTCAGTGAATTCTTCAGCTTCAACATTACAGCTAACCCGACTGGATGAAAATTCAGTACCTGGAATCTTAATTAAATCAATTTCAAAAGTTTGTGGTCCATCAATATCAATATATTTTTCAAATACTGTATATATTTCTGAAATGGTATCAAGCTTTGATTTAACCCCTTTTACATTAATACTGTCTGGCATAATAGTAATAGGATTCTTAAGCATAAATTGCTTTTTAAATTCAATTTCGAAATTTTTCCTTACCTGAAGCTTCTTTGTTATCACTTCATCCATATTAAAAATTAATGAATCAGGACCTATAATGCTTATATTCAATTCCTTGCCAATCGTGTTAATAATCTCATCTTTAAGGGATTGGGTAAGAATGAAGAATTTTTTATTTTTAGCTCCCTCTACAAGTTTCGGTTTGTGCTTTTTAAGATTGATTATAACTGGTTCAATTGAAGTTGTTTTGTAATTGATAATCCGATACCCCAAGGCTGTAATCTTGATTTTAATTTCATTGGCCTGATCTTCTGCTATAAGCTTATTTTCTGGTGAATTAATGTATTGAACAGGAACAATAATTTCAGTATTGTACTCTTTACTAAGTGCATTGAAAAACCAAAAAAGAGATGATATCAATAAAAAAAAGACAAAAATAATTATATTCTGGTTTAATTTTACCGATCTAATATTTTTGAATACCTGATTAAATTTGAAACCATTCAATACTGTATAATTTAAATTATTTCGTTCATAAACTATCTTAATACTAAAAGCTAAAATTATATAAAAAACTTTTCCTTTGGCTTAAATAACTGAAAAGAAGTTTTTATAATTTTTTAGTCGTCCAATTTCCTTTTAAAATTCATAATTAAAGATGAAATAATTATTTCTAACATTCTCTATATTATTTGCATTGAATTAATTAAACTAAAAAAGTCAGAAAAATAAATTTTCCCGACTTTTCAAAAGACTTAATTTCTGTCTTTAATAAAGAAATTTTTATTTCTGGGTCATTAAATCGCTAGAATCTAGTACCAATGCAGATTTATCAACTTTTAGCCTCATTTTTCCTTCGACTTCCATAATTACTGTTTTATCAGAAGTTTCAACTACTTTTCCATAAATTCCACCAAGAGTTATCACTTTATCTCCATTTTGAATTCCTTCGCGAAATTTACGTAAATCCTTTTGTTTTTTCATTTGGGGCCTTATCATAAAAAAATAAAACACCACAACAATTAACACCAATGGTAATAAAGAAACCAGAGGACTTTCTCCCTCTTTTGGTGCCATTAATAATACTGTAAGTAAATCATTCATTTCTAATCTATTTTAATTAATTATCTATTTAAACTTTTGTTATTTTGATCTAATTAGCTGATAATTATTCACCTAATTGAAATTGACTTAGTTAAATACTAATTTCAGGTAACCAATTTATAATTTCCAGTTTCAACTAATTTTCTGGCTCTGTAACTTTTGCCCAAAGCTTTAAAACTGTTTTTGATGAATCACAATTTGAATAAACTTCAATTTGTTTTATTTGCAATCCTCTATATCCATCACTATTAAATTCTACTTCAATGAACCCTTCATTGTTTGGCGAAATTGGATTTTTATCATAATTTGCAACAGTACAACCACACGAACTAATCACATTTTCGATTTTTAAATCGCCTTTCCCAATATTTTTAAATGGAAAACGATGCGAAACCTTTTCACCCATAGTAATATTCCCAAAATCAAACTCCAAATTAGTAAACTGAATTTTAGGTTTACCCGTATTTTCAGCTTGCTTTTTTTGACCGCATGCAATCAGAATCAAAAAAAAACATAACACCAATATAAATTTTATTTTTTGCAAAAATTGATTTTTTTTTTCTAATTCAAAACTAACTCTCATATTCAATAATTCTTTTCAGCAATACTTATTAAAAAATCAATTTATAATATTCCAAAATAAAAGTCAATTATTGTTCAATATGCCGATTAGGAATTTTGATCTTTAATTTTCCTTTTGGCAGAAGTGTCAGGTAATCAAGCCCCGACCCTTTTTATTTAAACGACCTTCAGCCTCAAACTGTTTTATTATTTTGTCTAATAAGCCATTAATAAAAACTTTACTGCGCTCGGTACTATAATATTTTGAAATTTCAATGAACTCGTCAAGTGTAACTTTAACTGGGATTGAACTAAATTCTAGTATTTCTGCAATTGCAAGTTGTAATATCAACAAATCCAATTGTGCAATTCTCTCTGTATCCCAATTTTCAACATGCTTTTCAATAATTTTGAGATATTCTTCTCTGTTAACAATGGCACTTCGAATAATTTTTTTAGTAAATTCTTTGTCATCATCGTTTTTAAACAATGGAAGTAATTTCGTATTGTTTCCTTCAGGCTTAAAATTCTCAAGAGTTTTAAGAACCATTACAATTGCAAATCCACAATCATCGTTCCAATATATATTTTCCTCTTCAAGAAAATCTATAAATGACACATTTTCTGATAAAAATTCGGAATAGAAATCGGACAATAGCTTTTTGTCGCTTTCAAACGAAGAATTTTCAGAAACTATATATGATTTATAAAGTTCAGTCTCAATAAAGTCATTATATATTTTTTTTACAAGATCGGGGTTTGCCTTCCAATTTAATTTGTGTTCCTCTTTTAAATTAATTAAGTGCTGATTTGTATCAAGCAATTTAATTAATCTATTGTCAACTAAAATAGTACTTGGAAACTGGTCATCAACAGATTTGATGTTTTTGTTTTGCCTCAACTCTATCCTGGCTCTTTCCAATTTGGACATTTCTATAATTAGCAAGAGAAGCAACAAGTATAAATCGTAAAACTTATCGATGCTATGAAAAAGCTCTTTCTCAGCTACTAATGAGCTATAGCCTTCATTTTTTTTTGAATAGGCATATAATACCTGTAAAACCTTAATCCGAATTAATCTTCTGCTAATCATAAACAAAGAACCTTATATAATTTATACTCAAGAGCGCAAAAGTAATCGAAATATTATTTTCCGAAAACAATTTAAAGCTAATTAACAATCTTTATTTAAGAATTATTACTTTTTTAAACTTCCAAATCAAATAAAAATACAAAATCCGAAATCTATTTATTGATTTCCTTATACTTAAACCATGTAAACCAACCCTTTTATTTTTAATTAATGAATTAATTTATTGTCAATTATAATTGATTTTGTCCCGAAGCTTATGCTTTTAAACCATTTCATATCATTGAAATGACTAACTATTATCAACTATAGTCCGAAAAAAAGTTATTTGATGGTTTTTCCAAACAGTTTACACGTCCTAAATTAAACAATATTGATTTCTCTTGGATAATTCATTGATTATGTATCTATTAAAGCCTATATTTTATCTTTTTATTATTAAATCCTAAAATTGTTTTTTATTTAAGATATGAAAACTATATTTGCATACTTTGATTTTTAATTAAACAAGAGATACTTAGAATATAACTTGAAAAAACTCAGGTAAAAAATCAAATTTAACTCATATAATAATAATGTATTAATCTTTTTTTTAAGTACCTGATGTATTAATAAATCAGATTATTCTTATATGATTTTTATAAATATTGCAATAATGCATACTAGTTTAAGGTAAAAAAATCAGTACTAATTTTATTTTAATTTTTTATGGAAGAATTTGAAAAAAATGATAGCCTTGAAAGAGATGAAATTTTTTCAAAAGCAGTTAGGGCAGGGAAAAGAACCTATTTTTTTGATGTAAAATCGACTAGGAAAAACGATTTTTACCTTACTATTACTGAAAGAAAAAGGCGTTATGAGCAAGATGGCAGTTTTCAGGTCGAAAAACATAAAATCTTTTTGTATAAAGAAGATTTTGTAAAATTTACTGAAGGCCTTTCGGAAGTTATAGAATTCATCAGAGCAAATATTGGCAATATTGAAGAATCTCCAATGGAAAACATTGAGAATTTTACAAAAGTTGAATTTGAGGATTTAGAGGAATAGATTTTTTTAGTTTGCCAGATAAAATTTTTACCAAACAAAATTGGTACATCTGTTTTTGGAATTTATGTTATTGATTTGAAAAACCTTCAGTGTATATTTTAATTTTGGGCCGAAAACTAATTACAGCTTTATAAAAAATGACAAACATCCTTGATAATAGTCATTTATTCATTTTAAAATTAACATTTTTCTAACCTGACACATTATGCCAGGACTCTCTAATTTCATCAATTGATAATACTTTTACATTGGTTAGAATGAATTTTAAACTTATAAAATCACCAATTTGGTTACATTCATCAATAGCTAAATTAATTAATTCTTTTATAGATACATTTAAAGGAACAATTGCTAAAAAAGTACTATAATTCTCATAAAAATCAATTTTCTCTATTTCACCATCCTGTTTTTTCATAGAAAAATTCAATTCCTTTTCAATTAATTTTTTTTGTAATTCAGTAAATGGATTTCCTTCTTTTGAAGCTAAAACTGTAAAATATCTGAGTTTTTTGCCCTTGCCTCCGAGTCCAGTTGAAATAATTACTTGATTTTCATCCAGTAATGAGCTTTCTATTGTCATCCTACTTTCCTGTAAAGACAATGTTGTCCAGTCTTTGAGTTCTTCTGGGCAATCTTTTAGAAATTTTTCAATAATTCTAAAAGCTTCTACGTCATCTAGATTCGCAAGTAACGTCAATATTTCCATCTTTTCTTTTACATCAATATTTTCGTCAAAAAGCAATTCTTTTTTCGATATGGTTTCCGCTTTATCAGGTCTGTTTTCTTTGATTTTCTTCGACCTTTCAAAATAAGTCATTTGGGTTTTAATGTCAATTTGCTCCTCAAGAATGCTGTAGTTCTCAGGAATACGCCCAAATAACTCTAGGATTTTGTTGTAAATATTATCGCTTTCCATATCAATTTCACATTAAGTCTTAAACTTCTTTCAGGTGGCAAAAATACCTAATAATTGGTATTGGTGAAAAACTTTTCTTGGGATATTTTTGCATAAGTATAAAATGCTTTAAATCTCTCTCAATCTAAAATGCCCAAATTGTAGTTTATCCCAATATTTTGGCTTTATCTCATAGGCTTATTATTATTTCACATTCAACAACAAACTAAATTTTATAAAATAAAAAAGATGAATCTTGCTGATTTACAAACAGGTGAAAATGGAATAGTTGTTAAAGTAAAAGGTCGAGGTTCTTTTAGAAAAAGAATAACAGAAATGGGCTTTATCAAAGGACGACAAATTACTGTTATAAAAAATGCACCACTAAAAGATCCCGTAGAATATAAAATAATGGAATATGCGGTGTCACTCCGCAGAAGTGAAGCTGCCCTAATTGAAGTGGTAAGTATTGATGAGGCAAAAAGCTTATTGAATGGTAACTTTGAAGGCACTATTAGTGAAGACATTATAAGAATCAAAGCTATAGAAAAAAGTAAAACCATTAATGTTGCACTTGTTGGAAATCCAAATTGCGGAAAAACAACACTTTACAATTATGCTTCGGGATCTAAAGAGCATGTTGGTAATTACAGTGGTGTAACAGTTGATCTAAAAACAGCTGTTTTTAAATTAAATGGCTACACATTTAATATTACAGATTTGCCAGGAACATATTCTTTGACGGCCTATTCACCAGAAGAATTATATGTTAGAAATTTTATAATTAGCGAAAATCCAGATGTGATAGTCAATGTAGTTGATGCATCCAATCTGGAACGAAATCTATATTTAACTACACAACTCATCGATATGGATGTTAATGTAGTTATTGCTCTGAACATTTATGATGAATTACAAAAAAAAGGTGCAAGGTTCGATTATTTATCATTGGCAAAAATGATTGGTATTCCAATTGTTCCAACTGTTAGCTCAAAGGGCAAAGGAATTGCTGACCTATTTCTGAAAGTAATTGATGCTTATGAAGATAAAGCTCCAAGCAGCCGGCATATTCACATTAACTATGGTCAATATATAGAAAAAGCGATTTCAAAATTACAATCAACGATAAAAATTGAAAAAAACCTATGGATTACAGATAAAATGTCTTCACGTTTTATATCAATTAAAATTCTGGAAGAGGATAATGAAATTAATAAAATTATAGAAAATTGTCATAATCCTATTGAAATTCTTGAATGTGGGAAAATTGAAAAGCAAAAAATAAAAGAACAACTTTTCGATGATAGTGAAACAGCAATTACTGATGCCAGATATGGTTTTATCTCTGGTGCACTAAAAGAAACATACAAAGAGAGCAATGTAAAAAGAAGGAGAAAAACAGAGATAATCGATACATTTTTAACTCACAAATTATTCGGTTATCCTATTTTTATTTTTTTTATGTGGCTGACATTTCAATCGACTTTTTCGCTGGGCCAATACCCAATGGACTGGATTGATGAAGCAATTCAACATCTAAGCTTACTTTTGCAAAATAATATGCCTGATGGAATGCTTAAAGATTTAATTATTGATGGTATAGTTGGAGGAGTGGGAAGTGTGATTGTTTTTTTGCCCAATATTTTGATTCTGTTCTTCTTTATTTCATTAATGGAAGACACAGGATATATGGCCCGTGTAGCATTTATTATGGATAAAATTATGCATAAAATTGGTTTACATGGCAAATCATTTATCCCGCTAATAATGGGGTTTGGCTGCAACGTACCAGCCATTATGTCAACACGAACACTGGAAAACAGAAATGATCGGATTTTAACTATACTTATTAATCCTTTCATGTCGTGCAGTGCGAGATTGCCGGTATATTTGATTATTATTGGGGCTGTTTTTCCGAAACATGCGGGATCTCTATTGTTTTCACTTTATATTTTCGGAATTATACTGGCAGCTTTAATTGCTATTCTTTTTAAGAAACTTATTTTCAAATCAAAAGATGCACCGTTCGTAATGGAACTTCCACCATACAGGATGCCCACAATGAAATCGACTTCACTGCATATGTGGCATAAAGGACAACAGTATCTGCAAAAAATGGGAGGAGTTATTTTGGTAGCTTCTATCATTATCTGGTCATTGGGATATTTCCCAAGAGAGAATAAAAGAATCATCCTAATTAGTCAAAATCTCGATTCCTTAAAATTGGATTATAAAAAGAAAACAAATAATTCAGATTCATCCCTTCGTTATCAAAAAAATGAAAAATATTTACAAGCAGTTGATTCAATGGAATTATTAATGAGATTGATCCGAAATGAAAATTCGTATATTGGCAGAATTGGGAAAATGGCAGAACCAATTATGAAACCACTGGGTTTTGATTGGAAAATGAGTGTAAGCATTCTAACAGGAATTGCTGCTAAAGAAGTTGTTGTAAGTACTCTTGGCGTGCTTTATCAGTCAGATTCTAATGCTGATGAACATTCGAAAAGCTTAAAAAGTGCATTGCAAAAGGATGGAAATTTCACACCATTGGCGGCTCTATCCTTTTTACTTTTTATTTTGATTTATTTCCCATGCATTGCAGTAATTGCGGCTGTAAAAAAAGAAACAGGCCATTGGAAATGGGCTTTGTTTGTGATGGTTTATACAACAGCACTTGCATGGGCTTTATCTTTTTTGGTATATCAGGTGGGAAGTTGGTTCGTCTAATCTCTCATAAAAAATCAGTTAATCCAAAAAAAAGGGAACGAACTAAACCGCTCCCTTTTATTTATAACTTATCTCTTAATAATCAATGTTTTAGAGATCTTTTTATCATCATAAAATAAACTAATAAAATAAGCACCTTCCCTTAAAAAATCAACATTGATTGAATTATTTCCAGCATTATTTCTCCTTTGCGAAAATACTTTTTGTCCATTCAAGGTATAGATCTGAACCTGATATTCTTTATATTTCTTATCTAAATCAAATTTAATATAACTGCTTGCCGGATTTGGATAGATATTAATCAGATTATTTGAGCTTATATTACTAATACCGGTATTTAATCCAGGGATTGTAACAGACCAGATCCCCCTGCCATGAGTTGCAATAACAATCTGATCTCCGAATCTTTTCATTTGATAAATAGAAACTGGTGGCAACCCATTGTTTGCATAATGCCATGTTGCTCCATCATCAATCGATTCAAAAAGACCAATTTCGGTACCAACCCAAATAATATCTGGATTATTTGCCATAACTAGCAGCGAATGAACCACTACATCAGGGAATCCATTCGAACTTTGACTATTTGTTCCAAACCCTGAAATATCTTCCCAACTAGCCCCTAAATCTCTTGTTCTGAGAACCTTTGGCGAATTACTCAAGGAAAACAAAGCATATGCAGTAGAGTCTTCTGTTGGATGAGTAGCAAAGCCACTAATATAGGAATTCATTGAAACCAGAGAATAATCTTCAATTGCTTTAAATGTTAAACCTTCATCCGTCGAAACTTGTAATTGCAATCCTGCACTTTTAGCCATGGCTGCTCCTGCCCAAACTATTTTACCATTAGCGAGTGAAACTTCAATATGGTGAGAACTAGTTGAAGTGCTATTTACGGACCAATTAACGGAAATGTTTTTCTTTACAAAACTAGTCCCAAAATTTGTTGATCGATATACTCCAGTTCCTGCAACAGCAAATACCAAATCGGGCTTTGCATTGGAAACTGATAAACGGGTTATGAATGGTCCATCCCCGGAAGTAATTCCAGTAGCAGAAGTCCATGTTGCCCCACCATTAACTGATTTTAAAATGGAATTATTATAAACGCTTCCTAAAATATATGATGCATTATTAGCATGCCATAAACACTCAAAACCATCGCCACCAATTTGAAACAAGTATTTTGACAAGCTTGAAGCATCTTCATTTGAAGGTGATCTCCATGTACCATTATCCTGCATTCCGCCAATATATTCATTCTTAACTGGATTCTTTGCCACTCCATAGAATTGAGTTGTAATATAATTATTTGGAAGTTGATTTAGTGTAACACCATTATCATTTGAAATTGCAAGACCCCCATCGTTTCCATCAATTATTTTAAAGTTGCCACTGCCCAAAGGTACAATTGTAATATTATGGTGATCCGGATGGATTCCAGGAATAACTGTTTTTCCGAAACCTGCACTCTGATTATATCCATTTGGCCCTCCATAATTACCATAAGAATCGGCGATACTTGTTTTTTCGCCATTATAAAGCATGACTGTTCCGTATTCGACAACAATTTTTGAATCAGGTAGATTTGCTTCATCCCATATTGAACCTTTGGCTAAATTAGGCCAGAACATATAAAGGTTCTTATATAAATGTCCCCCATTTATTGCAATATTTGGATCAGGTGCAGAACCATTATATAATACGGAGTTAACAAATATATACTCTCTACCTTGTAAACCATAGGTAGATCCAGTGGTTTCGTACAAATTATAAGCTCCATCTTTTTCCTGATCTCTAAAGGAAACCATTAATTGCCTATTATTTGTAATATCCCAAACCTGAAAAGGCACGTCTACATATCCTGCGTATGTATAATCAGCTGCAGCAACTCCTGATGTTGCTTGAGTTGGTACTGTAAACCTATGTGCTTTCTGAGATAATCCAGCTCCAAAGCGAATTTCAATCGAAGCCCAATCTGTACTTAATACGTTATTCCCACCGGTTGAGCTCATCCCTCCACCTAAAAAATCACCCCCAAAATTTACAAATGTTAAAAAATTGGTATTTTCAGTATACGCATTTTTTACGAGTGGAGATGATGTAACTTCCGTACCATTAAATTTTAATTTCCAAATATCTACTCCTCCTACAAAAACTTCGTCAGCATTATATGGATGGGCTTCAATAGTATTATCGTAATCGCCCTGTCCTCCAAGGAAATTTTGTGAATTGTGAAATCTTTTCCAATTTATCCCATTATCGTTTGATATATAAACTTTTGATTCAGTATCAGAAACATTTACACTTACAAAAACATTATTGTGATCTACTGGTGAAACAGCAATTTCAAATCTTGTTCCTAATTCTAATCCTGAAGATGAAAGCACCCAATTATCTCCGGCATCCGTTGATCGAAGCACACCTTTGGAATTATCACCTCCAAACAATACATTAAAATCTGATGGATCTGCAACCAAATCTTCAACTCCATTCACACTAGAATAGACTTTAGTCCAATTTGCACCGCCATTTATTGATTTCAATATGCCAGATTCGGTAGCTGCTAAAACAATATCAGCGTTCAAGGGATCAACTTCAATCCTGTTTACATATCCAAAGTCAGCATTTATAGCTGTACTCATTAACTGAACCCAAGTATCGCCATGATCATTTGATTTCCAAATACCATTTCCAACCATGTCTGTTCCACCTGGAAAACTTTCACCCGTTCCGGCATAAATGATATTATGATTGGATTGAGCCATTTTCAATGAACTGATTGAAAGATTTGTAAAATTATCTGAAAGATTTTGCCATGTTGAACCACCATCTGTGGTTTTCCAAATACCTCCACTTACCGCACCAGCGAACCAGGTATTGTGCGTTGCATCATCGGGATCAACAATAATGGCACGAGTCCTTCCACCAACATTTGCTGGACCACGTTGAATCCAGGGAAGAATTTCATTAATAATGTTGGAATTTTTTAATCGTTGCCTTGCCTTTGCTAATTCAAGAGTTCTATATCCCATTTGATATCCTGATTTTTTCTCTCCGATCCTGGTAGTTATATCTTTAAAATATTGAGTAAACATATCAGGTTTATCAGTTTCATGTTTTTCCTTCTTCTCAAGCTTTTCTTCACTTGATTTTTCCGTAAGTTTATCCGATCGGTTTGCTAAATAATTTAAAACCTCTTTATTTATCACTAAAAATGATATCACAAAACCTAACGTTATTATAAGTATTGTCAATAAATATTTTTTTTTCATTTTCATTATTTTATTAATTATTGATCTGTTTTTTGTTAATCGGGATTTTATTTAATGTATTCAAATTTATCAAATATCGAATTTTCCCACTGTCATCCATTGAATTCTTTATTCCTCTCTGCTGAATAATCAATAAGAGTGAATCATTTTCCCATGAAATGTGAGCTCCTGCAATAGCATCTTCGTATACTATTTTTTGTTTTTTTTCAGAAAAAACGAAGAACATGACAAGGCTATTTGGGTTTAACAATGTGTCTCTGTCAGTCTTCAGGCAAAGTACATAAGATTTACCTGGGCTTAAAGTGCATAAAGTATCGAGTTGATATTTTTCAAAAGCAAGTTGTTTGTAATTTGAATAAAAGTCTAAATTACTTGATTTTGGGTTAATACTTCTATTTATATTGCAAGAAGGTACAATAAACAGTGTATATAAAATAAAAACACGAACTATCTTTTTGCTGATATTCATTTAAATATTTAATTGGTACTATAAAGGTGCGAAAATATTGAAATAAATTATATATCAAGTATAGCAAAATTTTCATTCTTTATATCATGGTTGAATTTCTTTTTAGGATTAAATATTTAATATTTGATCCTTGGTAATAATTTACTCAATATCATTTCAACAGATTGCTCCAAAGATATTTCCTCTGTTCTTATTTCTATATCCGGATTTATAGGTTCTTCATAAGGAGCAGATATACCTGTAAACTCTTTAATTAACCCCTTTCGGGCTTTAGCATAAATCCCTTTGGTGTCTCTTCTCTCACAAGTATCCAGAGAAGTATTAACAAAAATCTCAAAATAGTTTTCTTCGCCTACAATATTTCTTACTTGATCACGAATAAGTTGTGTAGGCGATATAAAACAATTGATCAGTACAATACCACTCTCTAAAAATAATTTAGAAACTTCAGCTATTCGTCGAATATTCTCTTTTCTGTCGTTATCGGAAAAACCCAAATTATTGTTCAAACCTGTTCGAACATTATCACCATCGAGCAATTTCGAAATATATCCTTTTTGATGTAATTCTAATTCCAATGCTCGTGCAATGGTCGATTTTCCACTTCCAGAAAGGCCGGTCAACCAAACTACAACCGAGTGCTGATTTAATAATTTCTCTTTATCATTTCGTGTTAATATTTTATCAAAAATAGGGTGAATGTCTTTAGATTCAAAACTCATTGATATTTGGATTAATCTATAGTTTATTTTGATTTAATCAACAAATATATAGTAAATCATTCTTGTATGAATGGATATTATAGAAATTTTCTAATTTTACAATCATTTTAATCATCTAAATATTCATTATGAAACAGTCTGCTAAATTAATACTCGGCATTTTTATATTTCTCATTTTTCTTTCTTGTAATAAAACCGATGAAAAGCCTGCAATTCCAGTTAGTGTAATTCCAAATGGAGATTTTGAAAATTGGGAAACATTATTTGATCTTGATAAACCGGTAGGTTGGGGCACTTCAAATTTTTCATTATATGGGGTCGTAACTTTTAATACTGTTTCCAAAGATGGAATTGATAAACATTCTGGAAATTTCTCAACTAGACTTGAAACTGCAAGCCAAATAGTCAACGATCAGGAAGTGAAGATAGTTGGTCTGATTACACTTGGAAATTTTGATGTTGATATTTCAACAAAAAAAGCAAAGATTTCTGGAGGCTTACCTTTCATAAGCAAGCCTGCCGAATTAAATGGTTATTATAAATATAACGCAGTTGGTTTTGACAGTTGTTTTTTCGATATAGCTATTACCAAATTCAATACTTCGTCTATGAAACAAGATACTATTGGACATGGAAAGTTCTCGTCCGGTTCTGTTTCATCATGGACTTCATTTAATGTACCCGTTAAATATTATTTAAATGAAATTCCTGATAGTATGAATATTGTAATTCTATCTTCCGACACAAGCATTTTCAATGCAGGATCAACTTTGTGGGTAGATGATTTACTGTTAAAATATTGATTTATAAAAAATTAATAATGGAAAAATTGTTTTACAGCAAACTTTTTTTTGCTTTTTTTTGTATGTTTTTCAGTTTGGGCATACATTCTCAAATTTTATACATTTCTCCATACCCTAATTCACAATATAATAATCCTAAAACCAATATTATTATCAAGCTAGATTCAGAAATCCTTAATGCAGACGAATTAAGTGAAATTTTTCAAATACGAGGGATTAATGGGAAAATCTATCCATATCATTTTAAGCTTGTTGATAAAGACAAGACTATTTTATTCAAAACAGATGTGCAGTTCGAAGATTTTGACACAATTGAAATCAAACTTTTAGACACACTATTTTTACATGGAAAAACCCTTGCGAGCTTAGAATATAAATTTAAAGTTTCAAACCAATTAAAAGAAGAGTTAGTTGTTAACAAGCAGGATCTTGTTGAATTTGAGGATCATTCATCCACAATACCTCCTAATTTCCCCTCCATTAACATCACAATTAATAATAATCCTGCAAATGGTAAAATATTTTTCTACAATACTACTGCCTTAGCTTCAGATAACGACAGATATCTGGCTATTATTGATAATAATGGGATTCCCGAATATTGGAGACAGGAAAATAATGCAGGTCTGAATTTCACGCTTCAGCCAAGTGGATATTTGTCTTTTTGGAATCACAATAGTTTCGTACTTATGGATTCAAATTATAATATTACTGAAACTATTGCTTGTGGAAATGGCTACACTACTGATTTTCATGAGTTTATTCATTTGCCAAACAAACATTCATTTTTATTTGCATATGATATGCAAATTATTGATATGAGTCAAATAATTCCAGGAGGTTATCCTTCTGCAAATGTTACTGGAATTGTTATTCAGGAACTTGATGAATATGAAAATATTGTGTTTCAGTGGCGAAGTTTTGATCATTTTCAAATTACTGATGCGGTAGATGTGGATTTGAAAAATAGTACAATATCTTATGTCCATGGAAATGGTCTGGCCATAGATACAGATGGAAACATATTACTTTCATCTCGATTATTAAATGAAATAACAAAAATCAATAGAACAACAGGTGATATTATGTGGCGACTCGGTGGCAAAAATAATCAGTTCAGTTTTATCAATGATCCTGAAATGTTTTGTAGGCAGCATCATATTCAGGTATTGAAAAATGGAAATATAACTATTTTCGATAACGGAACTTGTCATTCCCCACAAATTACTACTGTAAAAGAATACAAATTAGATATTGAAAATAAAACAGCAGAACTAGTTTGGTCGTTTCATCATCCAAATGGAATGTATTCTAACACTATGGGAAGCGCACAAAGGTTGGATAATGGAAACACTTTTATCAATTGGGGGATGATTGAAAACACTTCATTACCTAGCATAACAGAGGTGAAACCGGATGGAACTATAGTATTTGAACTCAATTTCAACAACCAATTCCAATTGTTATATCGAAGTTTTCGTTATGTATGGGATAATAAAATCTTTACTTCAATTGACAAAGTCGATGATAAAAATGAATATTTTAAAATATTCCCGAATCCTGCCTCGGAAAGTTTAAATATTTTAATTGATAAGCGTTTTTCCTCAGATGGTTCTATTGCTATAAATGATATAAAAGGGAATGTTGTTTATAAGCAGAATTTAACTTCCATAATTCAAAATAATGAAGTTTCAATTCCTATTGAGAATCTTCGTGATGGATTATATTTTATTACGATTACTAATAATGTAAACAGTAAAACAAAAATGTTTATTAAAATGGATAAAAATTAAAATAATTAATCGTTCTAGATTAATTATCATATCTATAAAAAGTAATTATTTGTAAAATTTTACAGATAAGTATTGAGCAATAATCCTATTATTGGATTAATAAGTTGAAAAAATTGGTCAAGCGAATAGAGCAATAAAGCATTTAGCAGATTTATTCAAAGCAATTAAATGCGGTGAAACTCATTTATTAATAACCATGAGGATGTTCAAACATCTTGATTTAGTTACGTATAATGATTAAAACTATAATTCAAACTATGAAACAGGCATGTATCAATAAGTCAAAATTAATTGAAAGACCAATTCAATTTTAATTAATATATAAGTAAACAAATTATCTGAAACGCCAATAGATATATGTTAAAACTTTTCGAAAATTTAGCAGATGCTTTAATCCTGAGATTTAAAGCTATAGTAAAACTTATTAACAAATAAAAAAAGATCTAAGAGTTTATAAAAATTTCCAAATCTGTTTTGAGTAAGGAGCCAGCACCGTTTTCATCTAATATACATTATAAATGTTATTTGACTAAAAGCTTTGATATTAAGAATATTGCAATCTCATCATGTGTTATCAGTATTTTTAATTTCGGCTTCACTTAATTGATTGTTGATTAATTGTTATAATATTGATTATTAATAACTCAGAAATGATAAAAATGAATTACATCAGACTTTTATTCATGATTTCTTTTATATTCTATCAAATTGCTATCCAATCACAAGTTCTTTACTTATCCCCATATCCCAATTCACAATATAATAATCCTAAAACCAATATTATTATCAAGCTAGATTCAGAAATCCTTAATGCAGACGAATTAAGTGAAATTTTTCAAATACGAGGGATTAATGGAAAAATCTATCCATATCATTTTAAGCTTGTTGATAATGACAAGACTATTTTATTCAAAACAGATGTTCAATTCGAAGATTTTGACACAATTAAAATCAAACTTTTAGACACTCTATTTTTACATGGAAAGACCCTTACGAGTCTAGAATTTAAATTCAAAGTTTCAAAACAATTAAAAGAAGAGTTAATCGTTAACAAGCAGGATTTTGGTGAATTTGAGAATCATTCATCTGTAATACCTCCTAATTTCCCCTCCATTAATATCACAATTAATAATAATCCTGCAAATGGTAAAATATTTTTTTATAATACAACTGCCTTGGCATCGAATAATGACAGATACCTTGCTATAATTGATAACAATGGAATTCCTGAATATTGGAGACAGGAAAATAATATTGGTCTAGATTTTACACTTCAACCAAGTGGATATCTTTCATATTGGAATGGAGGGAATTTTGTTATCATGGATTCCACTTATAATATTATTAAAACAATTGGATGCCAGAATGGATATACCGCAAATTTTCATGATTTTATACATTTAAAAAACGGGCACTCTTTTTTATTATCATGGGATAATCAAATAGTAGACATGAGTAAGATAGTTCAAGGAGGTTATCCTTCTGCTCAAGTTGAAGGTCTTGTTATTCAGGAACTCGATGAAAATCTAAATGTTGTATTTCAATGGAGAAGTTGGGATCATTTTAAAATTACAGATGCTGAAGATATTGATTTTACAAGCAATATAGTTAGCTATGTTCAAGGAAACGCTTTATATATAGATAGAGATGGCAACATTTTACTTTCTTCAAGGGTAATAAATGAAATTACAAAAATTAATAGAGCCACTGGTGAAATTATGTGGAGACTTGGCGGAAAAAACAATCAATTTAATTTTATTAATGATCCTGAAATGTTTTGCAGACAGCACCATATCCAGGAACTTGATAATGGAAATATTACAATCTTCGACAATGGTACTTGTCATGTTCCGTTATTAACAACCGTAAAAGAATATAACTTAGATACTGCTAACAGAATAGCAAATCTTGTATGGTCATATCATCACCCTAATAATATGTTTTGTAGCAACATGGGCAGTGCGCAAAGATTAGAAAACGGGAATACTTTTATCAATTGGGGTTATATCAAAAAATCATGTCCCAGCATAACAGAAGTAAAGCCCGATGGAACCATTACTTTTGAGCTCTATTTTAATAATGAATTTGAATTGTTATATAGAAGTTTTAGGTTTGTATGGGATAATAAGTTTAACACTTCTATCAGCAATATCGATTTTCAGATTGATGATTTTAAATTGCAACCAAATCCTGTTTTTGAAAATTTGAACATCGCTTTTGATAAAGGTTTAATTCCTGGCAATGTTATAAGTTTGCATGATATAAAAGGTAATGTTGTATACACGCAGAATTTAACTGCTATAATTCAAAAAAATATTTCACTTCCTGTGGCTTATCTCCCTGAAGGAGTCTACTTTTTAACAATAAGTAATAGTAAATATTTCAAAACCAAAATGTTTATTAAAATGAATAACAAATAAAATAGAATAAATAGACTACTAGGTTTATAAAATGACTGATTTCTTTAGCTAAATATCGTAATTGTCATAAATAAATTTAAAATCTTCTCTGATTTTTGATTCTATCAATCCAAACTCTTCGAGTGAATATATATGGCCACTTTTGAAAGATTTCTGTTTGTTTTCCTGATCAACAATTCTAGAGGATAACTCCTCGGATCTCTCCAATTCAAGAAACTCAATCAAACGATACATCGACCCAGTAAAATCATGTTTGATATCTTTGTAATTTAGCACCATCAGGCTTTTTGAATTTATTCCATTTTGTTGAAGGGTTTCATGTAACTCTTTGTAAAAAAACAAAGATGCCCCATACAAATTTTTATAAAAAAGTTGTTTTGTATTTTCATTCAATGAATCAAAATTGAACAATTTTTGTAATAAGCCTTTAATTAATGACATACTCGAAGGAATTACCTCCAATGGATCTCTCAATAATAATATAATTCTGGCGCTTGGAAAATTTTCTAAAAGTAGGTTTATATTAATTATTAGTGAAAAAGACTTAGAAAACATTATTTTATTACTTCTTTTGTCTTCAAAAAGGTTTTTTTTATGAAGTTTTTTTAAATAAATTAAGGATTGCTCAATTTTTGTATGATAAATTAGATCTTTTTCTAATTCAGCGGTATTCTCAAAATTTGAAAATGCCCTAAAATAAAGCCAGAAAAAAAGACCTTCAAATGAATTAAAAAATAAAGCCACATCATCTGTTTCCGCTTCCAATAGACCGGTTTTGTGTATTTCAGGATTGTATAATTTTTTTTTGCTTATTTTATCAAGGTAAGGAATAAATGATTTCAAGAGCTTTCTGTATGTAATAGAGGGAATAATCATTTCCCACAAATACATTCCTCTATATTGCAGGTTATTGAGTAATAAAAACCGATGCAAAAATGTAGTTCCGCTCCTTGGATGACCAATTAAAAATACAGGTTTATCATTTCTTATTTTTATATAGCCATTAAAAAAAATAAAATCGAAAATATCTCCCAAAACAAGGAATAATTTTAGAAATGAACGGAGAACTATTATAACTAAAAGTTTAAACCATGGAAGTGGTGAACGAGCAAGTGATGAAATTTTTGCATAAAGATTTCTCATATTAACATTCCCAAATTGCAGCTCCAGTAACCATAGAAAAACCGGCAGCAGCAGCGTTAAAAATTAATTTATTGCCATTAATTAATCCAGTAGTTTTCAATATGTGGTCCATGGTCATTGGAATACTAGAATTGATCGTATTCCCATACAAATGATGTATAATTGGAGCTTTCTCTATTGGAACACCAATTGCGTGGCAAATATTTTGGATTATCTTCTTACTTGGCTGATGGGCTATGAAATAATCTATGTCACTTATTTTCCAACCAATTCTTTCCAAAATATTATTTATTTCAATAGGAACATTCTCCAATCCCAAATCAAAAATCTCTTTACTTGATGACTGAAATTTTCTTAGATCAACAGGTACTTTGCATATATTATAAGAATTAGGGAGTGAAGTGTTTTGCATATCCAACAATCTGGCTCCTCCATTTTTAAGTGGCTTCTTTGTAAGCAACCAAGCTGATGATCCTCCACCCAACGTTAATCCTGCAGATTTGAAAGATAAATCAGCAAAAGATTGGATATCATAATTAATTGCTTCATCCGGGAAGTCTGTAGTACAACAAAGTGCCGTATTAATTCTGTTGTTCGCCCGCATGAGTGATGCAGCTACCTGAACAGATTGAAGCAACCCAGCGCAAGCATCAGTGACGTCAAAGGCTGACACTTTCTTAATTCCTAATCTCGCAGCAATTTCCATCGCTGTAGCAGGTTCAAAATATTCACGATATACTCCACCATATATAACTAAATCGATACTTGTAGGATCAACTTGATTCGACTCACAAACTCTTTCTGCAACCTCAATTGCATAATCAATTGGGCTTTTTCCTTCCTCCAGACCAAGAAACCTGACTTGTGTATTGCAATATTTGAATACAAAAGAGATCCCAACTTTAATTTTTTTCCATTCGTCTTGAGTACCATTAAAATTTGAAAAAACCTTTTCGATTATTTGATCATTAGTAATACAATTCTGTGCAAATTTCACATCAGGTGCAGATAAATATATGGGAATATTAAACATTTAAACTTTTTAAATTAGTGGATAAAGACTTTTTTTTCAATATTAGAAATGTGCGATATTATATATTTATTCTTAAGTCGCATACTATAGAATAAAAGTTGTAATAATATTAGAAGAAAAACACTAAAATTAAACGTTGGAAATAAATTATTTTTTACAAATAATTACAGACAGCCTAATTAAGTATCCTTATTATTTTTTTAATCGTCATTCATTTATTCAAAACCCAATTATTGAGATCAACTAAGTTGAAACAATATAATGAAGATTACAAAAATATTAAATTTTATTCTAAATTTTAAAACAGACTATAATTCATACTTAATTAACGTAATAAACAGTAGTTGACTTTGGAATATTGGCAATATATAAAAACTCGAATCTTGTCGTAGGATCTTATATCGAATTTACTAATCCTAACATTAACTATTCTAATGTTTAATACAAGATTCCAAACGATCCAACACTCTAGTTAGATGTTCATAAAACATCCTTTCCTCCCAACTAATAAAGTGATTATTATCAAGCTAATAATGTATCCAAACAAGATAATATAAAAAAAGCTACCCCAAAAGGGGCAGCTTTAAATAAGAATTCTTAATATTCAGTTTATTTTAAAACTGGCTTATCATTAAGATTGAGTGTTTTATGACCTTGACTTTTTTTAGGAAGTCCAGCAGGATCCAAAGTTAGAACAGCTGTAAATGTAGGTTTAGTTGCATAACCATAATCAAACATCCATTGTCCAAGATCAAAAGTACCTTGTATTAAAGTATATTCGATTGTCATAAGGGTATATGGTCCACTATTATCAATTACACCAGTTCCTTGAATATGATAAGGAGTCTGTAAAGCACCTTTATAGGTGGTTTGGCAATACACTTGATTAGCTATGTCTAAAGTTGCACCATTGTCAGTGTAAACACAAGTACCTCCAGAAACAATAACCTCACCCCAAAAATCTGACATCCAACCAAAAACCAAGCCGGTCATAATCTGGCCAGTACAATTCTGAGAAGTTGTTACTTCGCTTGTGTAACCACCATCATCACCAAACCAGGTAACAACTGGAGGTGTAACATAAGAAACCTCACGAGTAATTGTATAGACAGCACCCACTTTAGTAACCTTTGCTAAATTTGTACGAAAAACAGAACATGGAGTTTCATTGGTCATTACACTTGCAAATTCCATTTTTTCATTGATTATACCCAATTGAGTAAAATCCAATGTTAAGTTTAGAGTAACAGGAGCATTTAAATCACCAAAATCCAATGTTGCTAAAAGATCTACAGCAATGATGTAATCACCATCAGGCAAATTTTTGAAATTCTCATATAATGCATCAGCAGATTTTGAGGTATTTGCAAAATCAACAATTGAATTATCAGAAGGATCAACAATTAATAATCGCATATCTACAACATCTTTAGGTGCAAGATCTACTCCAATAGAAGATAAAACATCTGTAGTTGTTGTTAATGCAATAATCATTTTTGGATTTGTTCCGTTAACTGCAGTAAATGAATAGGTTTCGCTGCTGGTCTTAACACCTCTGGAGTCGAGTATTTCAACTCTCCAATAATAGGTTTGTCCATCTATTACATCTACAGTTATTGTTTGCTTATTGTAAGCAGATTGTAAAAGTGCAGGTGATTTACCTGTACCAAAATAAACGTCCCAAGCAACTGCATCACCTCCGGTATTTTCAGAAGTCCATGTCAAATCAACAGTTGAACCAGTAAAGAAGAGTGTTCCATCCGCATTCACAACCGGTGAGGTTGCCACAGGTTGCGTAAATGCCTGTTTTACTTCAAATACACCATCCTCTTGTTTACAACTTTGCATTGTAAGTAGGCCGGATACTAAAAGCAACATTATGATTAAAATATTTTTTCTTTTCATAAAATTTAATTTATTAATGTATCTATTCTTTCAATAAGAATCCAATAATCTATAACCTCGTATTTGTTTCACGAATATACCGTGGAGTTGCATTATAGGAATAGTATAATTCAAAGGTTTTGGTTACCGGATTGTAATAATTCATAGGATCACCTTTGTAAGTGCTATATTGAACAGTACCAACATTTGCAGCACCATCATCCAACTGTAGGTTACAAAGATAAACGTCAACACCACCTACATTTATTGTGTTGGAAGTTACCTGTATTTGAAGATTATAACCTGTATAATCACCAGCCTGTGTTTTTTTAACAGTTGTTAAATCAACAGTGGTCAAATTAAGTTTCAAATCGAAAGGTAAAATTCCAAGAGAAGGATGGTTTCTAAATCCTTGTGACAAATATTGCCCTTCATATGCATTGGCAATTGGTAATCCTACCAAAACTGTTTTCACGTTTTCTGCGATTACAACGCCTCCAGATGCAGAAGTGATTGTTATGGCTTTCATATAATTACCAGCTACCTGAACTGTATCAGCTCTGTTAACTTTAAACCTAACAACTCCAGTTCTGCTACCTGCAGGTATAGTTATAGTAGGATCCAAAAGTTCAGCACCCGGATATGGCTTATAATCATTCCAAATAAGAACACCTGTTGGAGCTGTTTTAGTAGTATCACCGTTTGCAATAGCAGCAGCTTTTAAGGTTGAGTCATATGCGGCAATTGCTGCATCATCAAACTCGAAAGTTAAAGTAGTAGCTTGACCAGGAACAGCATCTGTAGCAATATTAACCGCAACCTCAATGATTACATCATCAGGAGCAATTTGCAAACTATTGGCCCTAAAACCAGCTTTTAAAAAAGTAGCATACATTTTCCCGGCAACATCATCTTTCCAATAATCATGGTCATCTTTCAAGCAAGAACTTAAGACAAAAATGCCTGCCAGGAAGATAAATAGAATAGCTATTTTATTTTTCATATTTTTTTTATGTTTAAATTAAAATCATTGATAATTAACGGTTCTGCCAGAATATTTTAGATGCAAAGGCGTCAATTGTTCCAACCTTTAAAAGTTGATCATTGTTTGTTGAAATTTCAGTTTGTGGATACAACAAACGTACAGGAGGTGTAGCGTTTAATGCATCAGGATCCGGGCTAAAGCTCAAAATCGAAGGATACCCAGTTCTTCTGTAATCTGTCCAGATTTCAACAGGTGCAATACCATTTAAAGCTGCCCATTTTTGGGTAATGATTAATTCCAGTTTATTAGGAGCTAAAGTATAACTTACTTTATTATTTTCCTGTGAAAAATAATTATATGCATCACCACTAGGAAAACCCATATAAATAAATGATTGGGTAACAGCAGCTTCATAAAGAGCTTGGGCATCACCAACAATTAAACCTCTTTCAGCAGCTTCTGCCTGAATAAACAAACTTTCGAAATCAGTTAATAACGGTGCTGATTTAGAAGGTGTACCAATCATTGTTGTTGGATCTTCAGGATCAGAAGCGTAACCAAGTTGTGATGTTGTAGCAGCTGATTTTAAATTTGCAGCATTTGTACCGAAAATATTACCACCATATACTGCAGAAGTAGTAGAAGTAGATTTGAAGAATTTTCCAATACGTGGATCTAGTGTTGATTGATAATAATCAAGGACATCAGATCCTGCAAAATAATATGAAGTTGCATCAGATTGTGCACTACCAGACTCATTATAAAAAGTTTCGTAAAATGGGTTCATTTTAGTTGCAGAAGAAAGAAATCCAGGATTAACCAAACCACCTTCACCTGCACCAATATAACCAATTGAAGCAGTTGTAGCAATAGCATCATTAATATATGTATCTCTGCCAGCCATATCAGATTGGTGCAATAAAATACGCAATTTCAAAGTGTTTGCAAATTTTAACCACAAATCCATATTACCGGCATACATGATATCACTGTTAGCAGGTATTAAACTTGCATCAACAGGAGCATTTTGAATTAGATCCATGGCAGCATCAAGCTGTACAATCAAATCTTCATAAATACCTTGCTGTGCATCGTATTTTGGTTTCATATTATGCAAAGCATCAAATGCCTCAGTATAAGGAACATCTCCCCAACAATCCACTAAATTCTGAAACATATAGGCTTTCAATATTTTAGCAACTGCCAAATAGTTTGCCTCTTTAGCATCAACTGAAGAAACTTGTTCAATCTCAGTCAAATTTTGGCCAATTAGGTAAAAAGAATTAAAAGCTCCCTGATAACTACTATTTAAAAGCTTATATTGAGTCAAAAATATTGGTTGAGTATAACCGGCACTAATTGACCATTGGCCATACCATAGATAAACAAATTCAAAATTTCGCGGACTATCCATAACCCTTGCCATACTGTTGATTGCATTAGGCAACAACAAATTTGTAGGAACTTTTGAAGCATTATTTGGATTCACTTCGTTAACCGAAAGAAAATCCTTGCATGAGCTTCCGAAAAGTATTGCTACAAATAATAATATTATGATATTTTTATTCATTTTTTTTATATTTTAATTTTAGAAAGTAAGTTTTACACTAAAACCAAAAATTCTTGTTGGAGGTGTTTGGTTCTCATTTGTATTACCAACAGCATTGGATGTTGCACCTGAAGTATTAAACTCTGGATCTGTCCAAACATTGGTTTTTGGTCGGAACATCAATAAGTTTCTTCCGATTAAAGAAACATTTGCTTCCCTGATAACTTTACCACCCCAAAGTTTACTTACCGGTACATCATAAGATATAGAAACCTCTCTCAATTTCCAGGTTGCAGCACTGGTTACATAAGCCATTTGTGTAGTATGATAATCTGAATTTACCCAAAATGCTCTCGATGCATCAGGAACCACAACATCTGTATTTGGAACAAATACACCAGGAGAAGTTTCAATTACAGAATTTGGAATTACAAATGGTTGACGTCCGTTTAAAGTAGAATGTTCAGAAACGCCAGTAAAATCAAGAGAATTACCAACTGCATTATGAATATTGTTTCCTGTACGATATTCAGCAACTATTGTTAATCTTATACCTTTATAAGAAAGATCAGTTGAAACACCTAAAATATGATTTGGGTTACCATGTCCTGCTTTTTGAAGAGCTGGTTCTTTTTTAGGTAATCCAGTTTTTGCATCAACAATGATGCGTCCATCAGGATCACGTTGAACATCAGTTACTTTTAAAGTAGGGAATTGTTCACCAACAACAGCATAAGCTACATCACCAATAAACAACTCATCTAATCCAGGCATAAGAGAAAGCAACTTTGACTCTTGATAAGTATAGTTAATACCTGCATTCCACACTAAACCACCAACTTGAATAATAGGAGTAAATTTCAAATCTACTTCAACACCTTTATTTTCCATCTCACCAGCATTAATTGTTGCTACACTATATCCAGTTGAGGCAGATATAACAGCAGGGATGGTTTGATCGTTTGTAGTGCCTTTGTAAATATTGGTTTCCAAATGAATTCTGTTTTTAAGGAAACTCATTTCAATACCAGCTTCCATATCAGTTGTAATCTCAGGCTTTAATGTTGGATTACTTAAGTTGGTGCTTGATCTAAAACCGGCAACACTTCCGTATGGAAATCCTGTTCCTGCAAAGTACTCAGGTATAGTTGCATACCAATTGGTAAGTGCAACTTGACCTGTTTTTGACCATCCAGCCCTAACTTTAAGGAAAGACAAAACTGTATTGTCTTTTAATGCGGGAACCATATCAGAAACAATAAAAGCAACGTCAACAGCAGGATAGAAGAACGAGCGATTATCCTGAACCAATCTTGAATCCCAGTCATTACGACCTGACATGTGCAAAGAAACAAATTCTTTATATCCTACAGTAAGATCACCAAACACACCAACAGAATTTCTTTTTAGTACATATTGCGCAATAGTTGCTTCGCCAACACGGTTACTAACGTTGTATAAGTCAGGTATTACAAGAGATGAAGCAGCATCATAAATTGAATTGTCCTGCTGAGAGTATATTGAAACACCAGCAATGGCTTTCATCTTAATATCCCCAAATTGCTTGTCGCTAATTGCTAAAAAGTCATTTGTTAATATCATAGAAGAAGTCATTTGATCATAAGAATTACCTGCATAAGGAGATAATGTACCCATATGTCCTTGACTCCAAGGATCACCTTTTGAATAATCGCTATAAACAGCCTCATCAGTATAACCATTGTAATTAATGGTATTATAAACAATACCAGAACGGTTGGTTAACTGTAACCAATTTGTAGGATTAACTGTAAAGTTTAAAGAACCCAACAAGTCATTTCGTTTTGTTAAAGCACGAGAATGTTCAATTTGCCAATAAGGGTTAGGATAGTAAGCATTGAAATATCCATCAAGAGCAGCAAACTTATTGTTCACAATATCTTTATATGAAGTTAACGGAACATGTGCTGGAGTATTTAAAACATTCCAATAAACACCACGATTCTGGTTCATATCACCACCTGAAACATTGGTATTTGTTTGAGTAAAACCAAGTGTGAAATTAGTTTTAAAGATACCATATTCTCTTCCTGCAGACATACGTGCACTTGTTCTTCTATTTTTATCTCCAGGAACAGTTCCGGTGCTTTTCACATCCTGAACAGAAACATAAAAATCACTTCTTTCATCTCCACCGCTTAAGGAAACGTCGTTCTGCATAGAAACTCCTGTTTGAAAGAAATTCCTTTTTTGATTTTTAACAGGACTAAAAGGAACCATTTGGTATGAACCATCTTCTAATTTACCACCCAATATTCTCATGGAACCATCATATTCAGGACCATAGCTTTGGTTTTCGTATGAAGTGTAAGGATCTGTATTTCTATCAGGACCAATCCACATAGTGTAATTATTGTCAGCATTTCCAAGGCTCTCACCAGAACCAGAAGCAAAACGTTCTTGTAAATTTGGAAGATACGAAATTCTTTCAAAGTTGGTTGTGTTGCTCACTTTTACAGTAAGTTTATCTTTGCCACCTTTTTTGGTAGTAACCACCAAAACTCCATTTGAAGCGTCGTTACCATACAAGGCAGCAGCACTAGCACCTTTCAATACGTTAACATTTTCAATGTCGTTTGGATTGATTGAGTTCAGATAAGTAGCACTGATAGGCACACCATCCAAAACAACCAAAGCCTGGTTACTAGCTAACAAGTGACGATTACCACGCAATGTGATTTTGGTTTCAGGATTAACACCATTACTAATGGTATTGATTTGCAAACCTGATACCTTACCTGCTAAACCATTCATTACGTTTGAAACACCTGCATTTGTAAGTTCTTTTTCAGACACTTTATAGGTTGCAACCCCCATTTCTCTAGGATTTCTTTTGATACCAAAAGCAGTTACAACAACGTCACTAATGGCAATATCACTGCTTTGCATTGCAGCATTTACCACATCACCAGTTATAGCAACTTCCTGTGTTACCATTCCCATAAACTCAAAAACAAGTGTGTTTGATCCTTCAGGAACAGCTAATGAATAGCCACCATTCAAATCAGTTAGCGTACCCAATTGTGTGCCTTTAACCAACACGGAAACACCAGGCAAACCCATTCCATCGTCGGCACCAGTAACAGTACCCGTAACGGTTCGCTGTGCAAATACCTGCATACTTAGAAAACCTATGCATGCAAAAAGTATTAATACTTTTTTCATAAAATAATAAATTTAGGTTAACAATTATAAAATAATATTTCAAAAGTAATATAAATATAGAATCTAACAAATAATCAAACTATATTTATTTAAGAAATTTTAACATATTATAAGGACGGAATAAAAATTGCTTTGGTTGCGTTACTTTAAATACAAATATCAATCTTCTCATTTGTAAGCACATGAAATAGACGGTATACAATGAATTCCATCATTCATTAAATACAAAGCTGATATAATTCATAAATAAAAAAAGATTAAAACATCCTTTACTTTAATATAATATATGTTAAATTGTGTAAAAAAACATCAATTTCAATCTCTTGACATTTACATCTATTTTTTATTGATAAAATCAAATAAATTAACAAATCTCAAAATTTTTCGAAATTGTAAAATAGGCATTTAAACTATTCTAATTATTTTCCATAGTTAATAAGTTTAGATTAATAAATTACGTGTAAAAATATACTTATTTTTCTTATACCCCCAATTTACAAGCAACTATTTTTAAATTTTTTACTTTTTTACTATAACAACCCCATTATTTCATCATTTTATTATTATTTATTAAATAAATTAAAAACATTTAATAATCCTAAATGAAATAATTAAGAATAGAAATTTGGATGATAATTTCTCAAATTGACTATAAATCATTTTATTTATTAAAACCCAAATACAAGCAACAATATTCAGATTTATTATTGCAAGACAAAATAATTATGGATAGTTCTAAACAAAAAACCTTTATTGACTTTCAGGAAAGCCAATAAAGGTATATTTGAACTATTCATTTATTAGAATTTGATGATCTTATAAAATATTAGTTTAATAGAATAGTTACAGACGAATCATTAAGGCAACTCATCTTAAAATTTAACAGTTTTATTCAGCATTCAATGTATAGTAAAGAATAGTAAACGTAGCTAATTTTCAAGCAATCCTTTCATTAACCAATTGAAGAATCGCCTGTTCTTCAGCTAAGGCATTGTTCTGAATATTTAAGCCTTCGTAGATTATTCTTTTTGCATAATCCTTGTCATCAAGTCCTGCAGCATTGACCTTTACATTTAAAAATGCTCCGATTATAGCTGATCGTGTGGCCAATGCACCAACCCCTGCATCAGTTATTGAATTGGGATTACCATGATGACACATGGCTTTGATAATTTCGAAGGACTGAAATGCCAATTGCATCACTTTAAATGGAACATCCATAGCATACTTTGTTGCAGACTGGATGGCTTTTTTCCTTTCTATTTTTTCACTTTCTGTTGATTTTGGCAAAGCAAATGCATCCATAATTCCGTTAAAAGCTATTGTGTCCTCATCCACACATCGCAATAATTCGTCTTTTATTTTTTGTGCTTTCTCTGCCCAAATTGAATAATCCTCCCATTTATGGTCCCAGCCACGTTTATGTGCGGATAGATTTGCAACCATTCCACCAAGTGAAGCTCCTAAAACCCCCATATATGCCGAGATTGAACCTCCCCCAGGTGCTGTGGACTCAGATGCAGTTTCGTTGGCAAATTCGCGAAGGTTCATATTAATTAAATTGGACTTATTTTTATCTTCGAGCAGGTATTCAATAATCCTCTCACGAGAATTAAAAGGTTTTAAATCATCCAGACCAAGAGATTTAACTGCAATATGAATAATTTCTTCTTCAGAAATACCAAGTGAGCGATTTTGCATTTTAAGATAATGTTTCCCTGCATCCAAAATTGAATTGAGCGGGACTAAACCAACAAGTTCGGAACCTGTAACACGCATACCTCTTTCAGCTGCTTTTAAGCAAACCTCATCAAATGCCTGATGGATAGACGTGACTGTAATATCTGTCAAATTAATTGATATTTGAGCAATTCCATATTCTTTTATAAACCAACCAATTGCTTTGGTTTTTTTTAATGATCCAGGAATACGCAATGGTTCACCATTTTTGTCATTGATGATTTTTCCACTGATTGGATCTCCTTCGCGTTTAATACGCCCAGCTTCACGAATATCAAAAGCTATTGCATTTGCTTTGCGGGTTGAAGTGGTGTTTAGGTTTACATTATAAGCAACCAGAAAATTTCTGGCTCCTATAGCAATTGCGCCAGCTGTTATATTAAATTCTGCAGGTCCAAAATCAGGCTTCCACTCAGGTTTGGCCAATTTTTCTTTTAATCCTTCATACTCTCCAGACCTGCAATTTGCAAGATTTTTACGTTTCTCTTCATATGCAGCAAATTCATAACAATAGACAGGAATAATGAGTTCTTCCCCTACCCTTTTTGCCAATTTCCTTGCATATTCGACTGTTTCGTCCATAGTGATATTGGAAATAGGAATAAATGGACATACATCTGTTGCACCAAAGCGTGGATGTTCTCCATGATGCTTGCTCATGTCGATTAATTCCGCAGCTTTCTGGATAGCAAGAAATGCGGCTTCAACTACTTCATCAGGACTTCCCACAAATGTAACGACTGTTCTGTTAGTTGCTTTACCAGGATCAACATCTAAAAGGCGGATTCCTTCAACCGATTCAATTTCATTTGTAATTTGTTTGATGATTTCCATATTGTTCCCTTCGCTGAAATTTGGAACACATTCTATTAGTTGCTTTATCATTATTTATATTTTAATTGTTGGATTTTGTTTGCTGCTTTTCTAATTAAATTTAAATTACTTTTCCATTAAGTATCACCATATCAATCAAATCACTTCCAAATGCATAAGGAAAAAACTCAATGGAAGGAATTTCTTTAGTAATAAAAACATTGGCAATTTTGCCTTTGGCAATGCTTCCAACTTCTTCACTCAAACCCATGGCATAAGCAGTATTGATAGTTGTTGCATTGATTACTTCTTCGGGTAAAAGCTTGTAATTGATACATCCAAAAGATTGCATCAATTTCATATTGCCTGTGGGAGAAGAACCCGGATTGAAATCAGAAGCCAGTGCAATTGGCAGACCGGCATCAATCATTTTCCTGGCAGGAGAATATTTCATTCCGAGGAAAAATGCAGCTCCGGGTAATATTGTAGGCATTGTTTCAGAATCCAATAAAACTTTAATTTCTTCATCTCCAACATATTCAAGATGATCCACTGATAAAGCATTATATTTGACTCCAACCTGAATTCCACCAGAATTCGCCAATTCATTGGCATGTATTTTAGCCTTTAAGCCATATTTCATTCCAGCCATCAAAATCCTATCGGTATCATTAACAGTAAAAAAACCTTTATCGCAAAAAACATCTATAAAATCCGCCAATTCTTCTGCTGCCACCATTGGAATCATTTCATTGATTACACAATCAACATATTCGGTTTGATTTTGTTTATATTCAACAGGAACCGCATGCGCCCCTAAAAAAGTTGCTTTTATTTGAACAGGCGTGGTTTCTTTTAATCGTTTGATTACACGCAACATTTTCATTTCATCCTGTGGGTTTAAACCGTAACCGCTTTTAATCTCGACAGCGCCTGTACCTTGTTTAATTATCTCATATATCCTTTTTAATGACTGTTGATATAATTCATCCTCGCTGGTTTTGTGTAAAAGCCTTGCTGAATTTAGAATACCGCCACCTCGTTTTGCAATTTCTTCATAGCTTAAGCCCCTAATTTTGTCCATATACTCAATTTCGCGACTGCCCGCATAAACCAGATGTGTATGAGAATCGACAAATGAAGGAAAAACCATTTTCCCAGAAGCATCTATTTCAATTATTTCATTGGTTTCATTGTAAATTTTAGATAAATCGAGATCCTTCATCGATCCAAAATCAGCAATCAAATGATCTCTAATAAACAAAAAGGCATTGTCAATGGTATTTATTTTCGCCATTTCTTTACCAGACACTTTGAGCTTGATTTTTTGCTCAACCTGAACCAGTTTTTTTATATTTTTAATGATTGTTAACATAGAAATTAGAGATTTGCAAAAAGGGAAAAAGGTATGTACTAAATAAAAGAAAAACGTCATTATTTCAGTTAAAACAACCAAAAATAATGACGTTTCATGCAATTTTCAATCAATATTGGATTTCATATAAATCTAATGATTTATTAATCACGCATATCGTTAATTTCTAGATCTTTAGGAAACTTAGAAGGGTCAAACTTAAACATTGAATCGTTTACTTTTACATTTGGTTTAAATTCCTTTAATTCAATGGTATAATCGATTCCTTCTTTCCCAATCATTTTGATGGACTCAAGTTGGCTTTTAGCTTTGTCAATTTTCAACTTAACAATTGAATAGTTTTTATCTTTTGGATTTTCGGGGTATAAATCAATCTGATAAAAGGTTTGCGCACCCTTGGTTAATTCACCCATGAATTTATATTTAAATCCTTTCTCATATACCTTTAGCAACATTTGAGGATTAAGGGCATTGTCATCTTTGGGATCTGGCTGGGTAATCGTAAGTTCATTTGAACTAACTTGATGTGTCCAAATCGTTTTCCCATCAGAGAATACTTCATTTCCTTTAAAAAACAATTTGAACATATCTCCTTTAATATAAATATTTCCTTTGGTAGTATCCTGAACCTTTTCAATCTTGTTATCCATGATATAACTAAATTTCAACATAATAGTTGAATAAGACTTTGTTTTTTTCGATACTTCTTCCAGAATTTTTTTTGCTTTTTCATCTTTCTGTGCCGATATTGAAAAGCTAAGGACTAAAAGTAATAATGGGATTAATAATTTTTTCATCTTTAGATAATTAATTTTTCGTTAATACTCAGGAATTTGCACGTCTGGCTATCCGGAAAAGCTAACGCTAAATCGTTCCTTTTTGTTATAAATAAGTGCTTAATAAAATTTTGAGCCTGCAAAGTAAAGTCATTTTTTTAAGAGGTAAAAAAATATCATGAATTTATTCGATGAAAGTTCTGTTAATACAGATTAATCAAACTTTTGATACATTTTTCCTTATATATTTTTAATCAAAATCATATTTTAAAATGAAATATCTATAATTAATTCCTGAAATTCTTTAAGAATTGTTCAAGTGCATATTCATCTGTAATTAAAACCTGTCGCGCCTTGCTTCCTTCAAACTGACCAACAATTCCAGCTGCTTCAAGTTGATCTATTATTCTACCGGCACGATTATACCCTATCGATAATTTTCTTTGAATCAATGAAGTGGAGCCTTGCTGATGCATGACTACCATTCTGGCAGCATCATCAAAAAGATCATCCAACTTAGATAAATCTACTTCATCTATTTCACCATCCTGTTCAGAATCAGGCTCAGGAAGCATAAAAGCCGTTGGATATGATTGCTGTGAATAAATAAACCCGGTAATCTTATCAAGTTCTGCAGTATCGATAAAAGCGCACTGCAAACGAACAAGATCACTGCCTTCGGTAATTAACATATCGCCGCGCCCAATTAGCTGATTTGCTCCAGGACTATCAAGAATAGTTCTGGAATCGACCATGGATGCTACTTTAAATGCTAAACGAGTTGGGAAATTAGCTTTGATAACACCAGTAATAATGTTTGTGGATGGCCGTTGGGTTGCAATAATCAAATGGATACCAACAGCCCTTGACAATTGCGCTAGACGGGCAATAGGCATCTCGACTTCTTTACCAACGGTAATAATTAAATCGGCAAACTCATCAATAACCAAAACCAGATATGGTAAAAACTTATGTCCTTTTTGTGGATTTAATCTTCGATTGGTGAACTTTTCATTATATTCTTTAATATTTCTGACTTGCGCACTTTTTAAAAGGTTGTACCTGTTTTCCATTTCTTTACATAATGAATTCAGGGTATAAACTACCTGTGAATTTTCAGTAATAATGGCCTCTTTAGCATCTGGTAGCTTGGCCAGGAAATGTTTTTCAATTTTTTCGTATAATGTGAGCTCAACTTTTTTAGGATCTACAAAAATGAATTTAAGCTGAGATGGATGTTTTTTATAAAGCAAGGAAGTAATAATGGCATTCAAACCCACAGATTTACCTTGACCTGTTGCTCCGGCAACCAGCAAATGAGGCATTTTTGTCAAATCTACGATATAAGATTCGTTTGAAATTGTTTTTCCCAGTGCAATTGGCAATTCATATTTTGATTCCTGAAATTTCAGTGAAGAAATTACAGAGCGCATAGAAACAATTTCTGGTTTTAGGTTTGGAACCTCAATTCCAATCGTACCTCTTCCAGGCATAGGAGCAATAATCCTAATTCCAAGTGCAGCAAGGCTAAGTGCTATATCATCCTCAAGATTTTTAATTTTAGAAATACGAACTCCAGGTGCTGGAACAATTTCGTATAGTGTGATTGTTGGGCCAATTGTTGCCTTAATCTTGATGATTTCAATTTTATAATTGCGAAGAGTTTCTACAATTTTGTTTTTATTTTGTAACAGTTCTTCATTAGTTACGATAGAATCGGCAGAACGATGATCGTCAAGCAAATCAAGGGGTGGATATTTATAATTCGATAAATCCAATGTTGGATCATAACTTTCAAGACCTTCAAAAACTTCATCGGTCTCAATATCCTGATTTTTCTCAACATCCAGGACCAAGCTCGATTTTACAGGCTCAATTCCTTCTACTTCTAATTCATCATTGACTGTATTTTCAACTTCGAAGCCCAATTCATCCTTATCTACAACTTTTCCATCATCATGAAGCAGCAAACGCTTGCGATCAACAGTCTCTGTTATTTCATTTGTATCTAAATCAATATTGCTTTTATCATTAACATAAATATCTTCAACATTTTCAGCGGAGGCAACTGTTTCGTTTACTACTTGCTTGTTATTTTGATTAGCTCCTACAATGCCTGCAACATTTTTAATCGCATCTATATTTATTTTCTGGCCCAACCAATTATAAGATTTTTGAAAAGTAAATAAAATAAAAGCAGCAAGCGATATTATTAATACAAACGCAGTGCCCAATGAGCCTAATGAAGCAACCATCCAAGTACTTATAAAATAGCCATGCGACCCTCCCAATATCAAGTAATCATCACCAAAAATGAATGACAATGTAATTGAAAGCCAAAGTGTGCCACTTACAATATATTTTAAAGATTTTCCTATGGGTACAATTTTGATATTAACCAGATAGAAGCTTAACAGAATCAAAACAAAGACCAAAGAAAAAGAAGAGATACCAAACCATTTGTAGATGAATAAATGAGCAATTGAAGCACCCATTTTTCCAGAAGAGTTTTCTACCTGTATATCTGTATCCAATGAATATCCGGATGCATCAAACTGGCTCTGATCTACTGACCAATTTGAAAGATAAGAAATAAATGCAACAAAAATGAAAAGTGCAAAAAACATGCTTAATCCAGCCAACAGAAGTTTGGTCCTTCCATCTTTAAATAATTTGTTGGCTAGAATATAAAATGATTCATTTTGGGTATTCCCTACAGCCGCCTTTTTTTGAGTTTTTGTTGATTTTGCAGATGTTTGTGCCTTTTTTACAGCCATTTAATTATATTTTTCATTTTAATTCGTCAACAAATGTAATAAAAACTTAGAAAAAAGTTAAACTTATTGTCCAGCGGATTTGTTATAATCGTTAATAATTTTTTTCATCTGTCCTTCAGAAATATTGACAAATCCCTTGGGTAATTCAAAAACCTCTTCTTTAATTCTTTTCCTTCGTACTTTTTCTGCGGTAAATTTCATATCAATATCAACCAAATTAACAGAAAACTCCATTAAAACTCCTTCAATTTCCTTAAATGGATTATTGTAGTTTGCATGCATTAAACCAATCTCATTGGTGTAGTAAAGATCTACAGTGTCCTTTAAACCATCTTCAAAAACAGCAGATGCATGTTTACATCTATAACCTGCAATTGTCTTTTCCGAATCTGAATAAATGATTTTTACATTTTTCATCTGGTTATAACCAAATGACATTTCATCCAAATCGAAATCAGGTTTATATACATATTTTTTATCAAGAATTTGAAGCAAAGTATAATTTCTTTTCTTTGGATAATTATAAATATAAATAAGTTTAAATGTCCCAAAAAGGCCTTCGATTGAAGTTCTAGAAGCATTATATTTAAAAGAAGTTGTCATTTCTTCGGGCAGAAAGGCAATTAAAGGATTTTTTTCCTTAGATTCAAGATATTCAATTTTATAATCAATTTCGCCCTCGGTAATAAATTCATTACTAACACTATCATTACATGCCAAAAACTGAAAAGATATTAATATGAAAAACCCATATAAGAAGCATGTGAATAGTTGCCTTTCCCTTAGCTTAAAGTAAATTTCCTTGATTTCGATCTCCTTTTTTTTATATCCCATTTGAATCTCCTTATAATCAGAAAGGCAACAAATCATATCTGCCCATGCAAAAAATGCAATCTCTGGAATTCCTTTTTATATTATTTATGGCATTATCATAATTTACACCATCATACCAAACATTTGTAATAAATAGAATTACTTTTTTACATTTTACTAGAGGTTTGATATATAGTGTATTAAATTTTGAATAGAATTATTATACTTTACTTGTCCAAATAAGTATTTTGAGGCGATAAAAGTAGGAATTATTTGCAAAAATACAATATAAAAGCATTTTGGTTTAACTGATTTGAAATTAAATGAAGAATTCAGGAATTATTTAGTGAAGAATTTGCAGAATTTTGAAAGAATTATCTATTTTAGCTTTGTCATTTCCATAACTGCCCGGATGGCGAAATTGGTAGACGCGCTACATTCAGGGTGTAGTGGCTGTATGGCTGTGCAAGTTCGAGTCTTGTTCCGGGCACCATTCTATCTCAATCCCAACATTCCGCCAGGATTCATTATGTTTTCCGGATCAAAATGTTGTTTTAAAGCTTGCAACAATGAAATCCCATTTTCGCCATATTGTTCTTTCATCCAAGGAGAAAGTATGCGGCCAATTCCGTGATGATGAGAAAGTGATCCTTTATTTTTCACAATTACATCTACCAGCCCTTTATGAAAATTCTGATAATCTTCAACCTCCAGACCTTTTTTCCAGGGACTTAGAAAAGTGAAATATAGGTTGGCACCATTTTCATATACATGTGAAATATGAACCATCGCAACAATTAATGGTCTGCTATTGAGATAAATGCGGGCGGAATTCCAAAGTGACAAAAGGTCTTCCCAGGTAACAGAAGTTTCAAATGTATCGGTAATGATTCCTTTGTCCATGATTGGATCACGCGCATAGGCACTTGAATAACGCTGTTCGAGCCATTTTTTAACCGGTTTTTGTCCAATATATAAACCTTTGTGTTTTTTAGCTGTCTTTTTTAGGCATTTTTTTACAAATTCAGGATATTTATTAGATCCTTCAATGGCTGCAAACATAAGCGTTCTCTGGCCAGGTTTGTAACCCAACACTTTCAGTATTTTATCAGAGAAAGTATTTTCGAATCCCTTCATTTTAAATGCGATATCAGTTTCATCGGGATCTGAAATCCGAAATAGATGAGGCTTTCCATAACCCGCCTGCATGGTTTCTCGCATTGATTCAACTGCTTGTTCAAAGGATTTAAAAATAAATGATGCAAAAGCGGTCTTTTCAGGATAATATTTTCTGATTTTCAAACAAGCTTCGGTAATTACCCCAAATATACCTTCGGAACCAATGAAGATATTATTCAAGTTAATTGCTTGTGCATCTGCAGGATAATCCTTCGTTTCAATAATGCCGGAAGGTGTTACAACGTTTAATGCCAAAACCATTTCTTCAATTTTACCGTAGCCGGTAGACAATGTACCAGCACCTCTAGCAGCAATCCATCCACCAACCGTGGAGTATTCGAAGGATTGGGGAAAATGACCACAAGTAAATCCTTGTTTATTCAATACTTTTTCAAGATCTGGTCCTAAAATGCCAGTTTCAACTGTTACTGAGCAATTCGATTCATTTATTTTAATTACTTTGTTGAAATGCTTTGATAAATCCAAGCAAACACCACCAAAGGTTGCTTGCAAAGCCATGGTTACTGAAGAACCTCCACCAAATGGAACAATTGGAATTTTATTATTGTTGCAAATTTTGACGATTTCGATAATTTGATCTGAGTTTGAAGGATAAATAACCAGATCCAGGGGATTGTCAATGATTCCCAAACGAAGTTTTAGAAGTTCAAGAAAATGTTTCCCATAGGTATGCGAGGCTCTTTCTTCTTTAGTCGAATATACATTTTCATCGCCACAAATATTTTTAAATTGCTGAATTACAGATTCTGAAATTATCAAGTCATGTTCAAAATTAAGCTCTTCATTTCCCAATAAATGAACATTTTCAAGTTCATCATTGGAAAGATTAAATTTGCTAATTAACAAATTTAACATTCCATCATCAAGCATTTCTTCTCTTTTATCTCCCCATTTAAAAATATCGCGATAGGTTTTCATTTTTTAAATTTTCAGTTTGTTAAATTAGCGTGCCAATTATAAGCTGTTGAAATTTAGAATTTTAGGTTTTAACTAAAATTAAAACATTATGGCAATTCAAAAACCTTCAACAAACTTTCTGTTTCTTCATTTTTCCTTTTATTATCCCAATTTAACAACTCGGATGCCAAATCAGAGACTAAGGCAATTACTTCCTTTCCGGGATTTCCCAAAGTACCTAATCCAGTTCGTCTTAAAAAAATATCTTTCAAGGTTTTAGCCATTTCCTTTTTAATTGCATAATACACCTGCGCAAGCAATTCACCATCAGCATTTAGTACTTTTGATAAATGACTGTTTTCTTGGGCAATTTCAAAAATCATTTTACTTTCTGTTCCATAATTTCTGCCCATGTATTCAATGGTATTAGAGCTGAATTCCTTGTCGTATTTATTATGAAGCTTAATCATAAATTCCTCCATATTTTTAATTTCACACCCAGATAAGTAATTATTATAGGTAATTGAATCTTTAAGCTTAATATTCAATTTCTTTTGCACTAAATCCATTACATGGTAGGCTAAATTTCTGCTTGTTGTGTATTTCCCTCCTTCAACAGTAATTAGTCCTTCAATGCCGTCTTTTGAATTGTCGTATACTTCATATTTTCTTGATGACTCATAAGATCCTTCAGTTTGATCATCAATCAATGGCCTTAATCCACCATAAGCAAAAATCACATCTTCATATCTAAGTTTCCCATCTCCATAATACTGATTTACAGTGTCAACTACATCCATTATTGATTCCCTCGAAACTTTATAATCGTCAGGATTTCCCTGGAATTCCTTATCAGTTGTGCCTATAATACTGTGTCCGCGCCAAGGCATCACCATAAAATGCTTTCCATCATCTTTGATAATCGATATAATATGCTCATTATTTATTTTTTTAGTTATGATATGGATACCTTCGGAACGCTTAACTTTGTATGTTTTTTCACTGCTACCTGTTGCCATCTGAAGTATAAGATCTGCCCAGGTTCCGCCACAATTGATTACCAGCGGTGCCAAAACCTCTATTTCTTTCTTGTTAAGTATATCATAAACATCAATACCCTGTATTTCATTTTTTCCATTTTTAATAAATCCCTTTACCAATGCATAATTTGAAACTTTTGCACCATAATCTATTGCAGATTTAATAAAAGCAAGGGTTAGGCGTTCTGGGAAAATACTCTGATAATCATAAAAAATAGTTGAACTTACAAGTTTATTCTTGCGTATTCCTGGTTCAAGTTTTAAAGTTTTATTTCTTCTATAGGTATCATGATTTGACAATTCTTTACTCTTATCCCAGGTATCTTTTTTATCAAAAGAAAGAACATCGTATAAAAACATTCCTGCCATCATCATCCACATTCCACCTTTATACCTTCTATAATTAGGAATCATAAAAGGAATAGGATATATAAAATTAGGGGCTATGTTTCCGAGAATTTTCCGCTCTTTGAGTGATTCGCGCACAAGGCTGAATTCCATATTGGCAAGATAACGCAATCCTCCATGTATGAGTTTTGATGTTGCAGCTGAAGTGGCTCCCCCAAAATCTTTTTTCTCGAGCAAAGCCACTTTCAATCCGCGGCTGGACGCTGCATAGGCAACAGCAGCCCCGGTAATACCTCCACCTATAATGATTATATCAAACTTTTCATTTTTGAAATCTTCAATAAATCGTTCCATACTGATTGTATTCTATTGGGTTGAATATATATTTACCCAAAGTTACAGTGAATTCGTGAAGATTTGATTATCAATTGATAAGTAATAAAAATGGAAATTTGATAATAAATTTTGGCTTTCAGCTAAAGGGTTCTAGTCTTGTTTAAATCCGGATAAACAATAACCGAATAATTTTAATTAACAAATTTTCCGACGAAGCCTGCTCAGTGATTGAGAAGTAATTCCAAGGTATGAAGCAATATATTGTAATGGAACATTTTGCAAAACATCAGGTTTTTCGCGCATGAGCTTTAGATATCTCTCTTCAGCAGATTTAGTAAGCAGGGAATAAATTCTTTTTTGCGAACGAACAAACATTTCTTCAACAATCCGGCGACCAATCATTTGCCAGGTGCTATAATGCTGATATAGGTAATTTAAATCCTCACGGCTAATCATAAGTACTTCGCAATCAGTAATAGTGCTGACAATTTCGAATGAAGGTTTTTTAGTAATAAAACTTGTGAGTGCTGTAAAAAATGAATTTACAGAACTTATATCTCGCGTAATTTCATCACCTCCTTTATCAAAATAAGTTCTTAAATAACCTTTTCGCACAAACATAATATGATCTGCAACCTTTGTTTCATCAACAAGGCAAACATTCTTTTCTATCTTCTGAACCCACACTCGTTCATGCAAAGCATCCAGTTCAGCTTCTGAAAGCGTTATAAATTTATTTAAAGTGGAATCTAAATCTTTGTACATTCTTTCGTTCTCTTTTCAACAAAAATAAAACTTATGTTTCGTTTAAAAAATCAATCCATAAATATTTTTTTTGATATACAATTACACTTTGTTAATTTTGCTTGCCATTTTAAAATAACATATCCAAAATTATGAACTCATTTTACAGATTTTTCCTTGTTGCAATTACGGTTTTAGTTTACTCCTCTCTTTTTGGTCAAAATACAACTGAAAAGTCTGAAAAACAAATCTTTATCTTCGGTAAAAAGTATTATTTACACGAAGTAAAAAAAGGGCAAACCCTTTTTTCAATTAGTTCAGCATATGATGTAAGTGTTCAAGATATTGTATCTGAAAATTCTGCCTTGGCTGGTGGTAAATTAAAAGTTGGAATGGAAATTAAAGTTCCAGCCAATGAAAGTTCAAATCAAACAACAGTAAAATCAGGAGATAAATACATTTTTCACACCATCGAAAAAAAGCAAACCCTGTATTTTCTGTGCAGAAAATATAACGTAGATGAATCAGATCTTATCAGGCTTAACCCTGAAATAAGGCAGGGACTTAAAGTTGGCCAAGTTATCAAAGTTCCAAAACCTGGTTCTGAGCCAATAAACGTAGATAAAGATTTCAATTTCCATACTGTGCTGCCAGGTGAAACTCTCTTTTCGTTGGCTCAACGTTATGGAATAGAAATCAGCTCTCTCAAATTAGAAAACCCTGATATTCAAAAGGAAGGCCTAAAAACTGGGCAGGTTATTAAAATCCCGCAAGCCAATAGTTCATCATCAGATGTACTCAATATTGTTCCTACAATTATATCAAATAACAATAACAGTGCTTATGATCCTTTATATTTTGAAGAGTCAGGTGTTGTACCATGCAGCGAATTCAAATACAATAATATAAAATTTAAAGTAGCAGTTTTGCTTCCACTTTTTATTCAGGAAAACTATGCTTTGAAAAATTCAGGATCTTATTATAAAAATTCGGGACGCTTTTATGAGTTTTATCAAGGATTATTGATTGCAGCAAAAAGAATGAAGGAGAACGGTGTTTCCATTGAGTTTTATATAAAGGACGAAAAAGCAAGTGCAGCAACAACCCGTGAAATACTGGCACAAAATGATATGAAAGATATGGATTTGATTATCGGCCCTGTTTATAGTGAGAACTTTAAGCTTGCAAGTGAGTTTGCCAAAGCAAATAAAATTAATATTGTTTCTCCATTTAAGCTTGCCGATAATAGTATAGCAAACAACAATCCTTTTATATTTATGACCAATCCGAGTGATGAAACTGAAATTGCAAATATTTCAAAATATCTGGCAAGCTCAAACAATAGAAGTATTGTAGCCATCCATAATGGAACCCAGGAAGAAGCTCAGGCCATTTCAATTTTGAAAAATAAACTAATCAGATCATTTTCTCCCGATCAACAAGTAAATGAAATTGTATTTAAAGAAATTAATTATAAAGCTGGTGGTATTGGCGCTGTTGAAGATGCACTATCAGTTGGATTAAATAATATAATTATTGTCCCATCAAAAGATGACGTATTTATTACTAATTTAGTTACCAAACTAAATTATCTGACAAATAAATACAAAATTACCATTTTTGGTATGCAGCCATGGGAACAGAATAGAAATATTGAACTTGAATATCTTAAAAATCTTCAATTTCATTATGGCACAATTAGTTATATCGACAAAGAGAAGAAAGCTGTGAAAGATTTTGATTTCCAGTACAAAGCCTATTTTAAAAATGATCCTTCAATATACTCTTATTTGGGATTCGATGTAACTTCATATTTTTTGAACCAGTTAAAAAACTATGGTAAAAATTTCCAGTTTTGTTTATCAAAATCCGAGGACGAGTCTTATTCGTCAGGATTAAGATTTGATTTTAATTTTGACAGGATTAGCCCTGTTAGTGGTTTTGAAAACAATTGGATAAGAATTGTTAAAATTGACGAAGATTATAATTTGGTTAAAGTAAATTAAACAAATAAATTCAATAATTACAGGCGGCTTATTTTATAAAAATCTTGTGAAAACGAAAAGCCATTATATTGAAGAGCTAATTGAACAAGGTGAAAATCAGTGTCTGGATTTCAAATTTGCCGTTAACGATTCAAAAAAAATTGCACGTACCTTGGTCGCCTTTTCAAATACAAAAGGAGGAAGGCTTTTAATTGGTGTAAAAGACAATGGAGCTATAGCTGGGGTGCGTACCGACGAAGAGTATCACATGATTGAGGGTGCGGCAGAAATATACTGTAAGCCCAAAATTAGCTTCGAAACAAAAGACTGGACAATTAATGGCAAAAAAGTACTCGAAATAATCATTCCCGAAAGCCAGGAAAAACCTAATATGGCACTTGTAGATAATAATAAATGGATGGCATTTGTTAGAGTTGCTGATGAAAATATTCTTGCCGATGCTGTTTTATTAAAAGTTTGGCAAAATCATAAAAAAGGAAATGGAATTAAAATATACAATACCGAACCAGGCAACAAACTTTTAATGTATATTAATGATAATAAAGAAATTACACTACAAGGGTTTCTGAAACTTGCAAAAATTTCTTATCACAAAGGCATTCAGATTTTATCAGACTTAATCACAATCGGGCTTATTGAAATTGATTATGCAAACAATCATTTCGTTTATATGGCAAAAAAAAATGCAAAAGAATAAAGTTTGGGATATTAAATAATAGTGCATTAGAAGTTTCAATAACAACAATTACCACTTAAATATCTAATTATGAAAACCATAAAAATTCTCTTAATAACCTTTCTTATAAAAATATTATTTGCTTTTGTAATTATTGCTCAACCTACTCAAAACAAAGTGGAAGTTCTAATATCTACTTTTTTGGGTAATGAAAAAAGGAATTACTATGGTAATGAAGCTCCCAATAAGCTGAATCAGATTTGGAAAATTTGGCTTGGCGAAGGCATTAGCCCTGCCTATGGAACTGATAAAGTTTGGAAAGGAGCCGGCTGGACTGGTCAACCATTGCTGGTAAGAGAGAATGGCACGTTATATCTTATCCAAGGCGCATTTGATTATCACCTAAAAAAAATTAAAGCAGAAACCGGAGAGCTCGTATGGCAATACAAATTCGAAGATATTATAAAAGCCACCGGAACAATTTGGGAAGATAAAAAAGCAACAAATCCTGATAATAGATACATTATTTTGCAAGGAAGTCGTTTAGGTTTCTGGAATAGTCATGAAGACAGATACATACCAAGCTACCGGGGAATTTCCTATTTAACAGGTAAAGAACTTTGGCGCCTAAACGTTAAAAAAACAGATAGTTACAGCCGCGATGTGGATGGATCAGCATTGGTAATAGACAGTACAGCCTATCTTGCACTAGAAAACGGTATATTTACCGTATTTGATCCCAGTCCATTGCACCTTGAAAGATTGGATGACGTTATGCAGCCAAAAATTATCCAGGAAATTAAATATTATGATGACAGGGATATTAAATTACATGGTGACGATTTGGTTTCGGAATCATCTCCAACTTATTTGAATGGCAGAATTTTTACTTTAGCAGGTACCGGAAGGATTTACGGCTATAATGTTGAAAAAAAAGCCAATGATTGGGATTATTATATTGGAACCGATTTAAATGGCTCGGCACCGGCAACAGATGATGGTTGCTTATTAATCCCTGTTGAAAAACAATATATGCCAGGTAGCGGAGGAGTAATGAAAATTGATCCTTCAAAATCTGGAAATAAGAGTGTAGTTTGGTTCTACCCTACTCCTGATAAAAAATGGTTTCATTGGGATGGCGGAATAATTGGCTCTATATCATGCAATGACGCTTATGTTAGCGATACAGAACAACATTTTGCTGTTTTCCTTGATGTGAGCGGTGAATTAACAGTTTTAGATCATCAAAAACTAGAAAAAGGAAAAACTGTGTTGGGTCCGGATAGTATCACCAGATTTAACACTCCTATTGTAATTGCAAAAGTGAATATCCCAGGAACTATTTCCACCCCACTAATAGTAAAAGATAAAATTATTGCGGCTACAGATAGTGGACTATTCCTTTATAAACTAGTGAAAACTGGGAAAAGCTACAAACTCGATTTGCTTGATAAAGTTGACGGCCTTCCAATTGATGCAACACCAATAGTTTGGGACAAAAGGCTATATATTGCCGTGAGGGATGGGTATATGTATTGTTTTGGGGATGAATAAAATTTCACTTTGATTATATTCAATAGTGGCTTATTCAGTCAGTTTAATATTGTTTTACTGAAAGGAAAGTTTCCTTATTAAACAAATATCAGGTTTATTCAAATGTACCTCGTATAGATTTGTCTATCTCTTTGATATTAAATGGTTTTCTAAAATATTTATTGATTAATTTTTCTTTTAAAGCATTTGAAATTTCATCAGTAATATCGAAACCGGTAAGAATAAAAAACACAATGTTTTGATATTCAAGTTTTGCTTTTCTTATAAATTCAACCCCATTCATTCCGGGCATTTTCATATCACTAATAACAACAGCTATATCTGAATTAAGTTTTAATTTATTAAGTCCTTCAAATCCAGAATCAGCAGTATATACTTTATATTCTTTTCGGAAATTTATTAAAAAAAGTTCACGGTTTATTTGCTCATCATCAACATATAACAAACTAATTTGATCTTTTTGCTCCATGCCCTTTTAATTTATTAAAAATAAAATCATTGAATCTGCGCTAAACTATAAAAAATCACATAATCGAACTATTATTATTGACATGAAGGAATTGCAAGATGATGGATATTTGAAAATCAATGACTAAGGATATAGGTTATACTGACAATTTATAACTGAAAATTTCTAATTCTATTATAAGGATTTGTTTGACGTGTTTATCTATTATCTGTCAAGTTTATCGATAAAAACCTGTCTAATTGTCAGTAATTTCAACTTGGCACATCCTTTGAAAATCCCTTTAGCGAATAAAATGTCGAACTCAAAATATTATCAAAAATGCAAAAAGGACAAATTAATGTTACAACCGAGAACATTTTTCCAATAATTAAAAAATTCTTGTATTCAGATCACGAAATATTTCTTCGTGAATTGGTCTCGAATGCAGTGGATGCAACTCAAAAACTAAAAACACTTGCCACTACTGGCGAATACGATGGAGAACTGAGTGATGTTGCAATTAGGATTGATGTAAATAAAAAGAAAAAAACCATTACCATTACCGATAGAGGAGTTGGTATGACCGAAGATGAAATTGACAAGTATATCAACCAGATTGCCTTTTCAAGCGCCGAAGAATTTCTGGAAAAATATAAAGACAAAGCCAATGCAATTATCGGACATTTTGGCCTGGGTTTTTATTCTTCTTTCATGGTTTCAAGCAAAGTTGAAATTCACACCAAATCTTATAAAAATGATTCGAAAGCAATCAAATGGGAATGTGACGGTAGCCCTGAATTTTCTATAGAAGAAATTAAAAAAGAAGATTACGGAACAAAAATCATCCTTCATATTGATGATGAATCGAAAGATTTCCTCGAAAAGAGTAAAATTGAAGAATTGTTGAAAAAGTATTGTAAATTCCTTCCTGTTCCTATTGTATTTGGCAAAAAAACAGAATGGAAAGAAGGAAAGGAAGTTGATACAGATCAAGATAATCAGATTAACAACACATCTCCTGCATGGACAAAAAAGCCTGCCGATTTAAAGGAAGAGGATTATCAAAGCTTCTATAAGGAATTATATCCGATGACTTTTGACAATCCATTGTTTAACATTCATTTAAATGTGGATTATCCTTTTAATTTGACAGGGATTCTATATTTTCCTAAAATCAAACAGAATTTTGAAATCCAGAAGAACAAAATACAACTTTATTCTAATCAAGTATTTGTTACCGATTCTGTCGAAGGAATTGTTCCGGAATTTTTAACCTTGTTGCATGGAGTTATCGACTCACCTGATATCCCATTAAACGTTTCACGCAGCTATTTGCAAAGTGACTCAAATGTTAAAAAAATCTCAAGCCATATCACTAAAAAAGTAGCTGACAGGCTAAGCGATATTTTCAAAAACGAACGTGACGAATTTGAGAAAAAATGGGAAGATCTAAAGCTCTTTGTTGCTTACGGTATGTTATCAGATCCGAAGTTTTACGAAAAAGCAATCAAATTTGCTTTATTTAAAAATACAGAAGGCAAATCCTTTACATGGGATGAATATAATACATTAATTAAAGATAATCAGACTGATAAGGATAAAAATCTAATTTGTCTATACACATCTGATACGGAAGCTCAGTTTACCTTTATTGAAGCTGCAAAAAGAAAAGGATATGATGTTTTGGTATTGAATGGTCAACTCGATAGTCATTTATTGAATCACCTTGAGAGCAAATTTGAAAACACACGTTTTACCAGAGTAGATTCTGACGTAGTTGAAAAATTGATTAGAAAGGATGAAGATACTACTTCAAAACTCAAAAAAGAAGAGGAATTAGATTTAATCACAGTTTTTAAAAGCCATCTTCCAAAAGAAGGCAATTATATTGTGATGTTTGAACCGATGAGTCCAAATTCTAACCCAGTAATGATTACCCAATCCGAATTTATGCGAAGGATGAAGGAAATGTCGGCAATGGGTGGTGGTATGAGTTTTTATGGTGATTTACCAAGTAGCTATAATTTAGTTGTTAATTCAAATCATAACCTGATTGAGCAAATTGCTAAATCGACGGAAGAAGCAGTAAAAGCGAAATTGGAGCCGATAAAAAAAGAGGTTTCATCTATTGATTCTGACATTCAGGCACTTGAAACACTTAAAAAAGGTAAAAAAGAAGACGAAATTGCTCAAGAAGAAAAAGACCAAATGGATGAGCTTCGTAAAAAGAAAGACGATTTGAATAAGAAAAAGGAGGACGTATTGAGCGAATATGGAAAAGACAACAAATTAATCAAGCAATTGGTCGATTTGGCTTTACTTTCGAATAATATGCTAAAAGGCGAAGCGCTTGATAATTTTGTAAAAAGGAGCGTGGAACTGATTGAGAAATAAATAGAAATCCATCAAGGACTCTAAAAGAAAAAGGACCACAAACGCGGTCCTTTTTCTTTTTAAATAAGTGAGCGAGAAACGGGTCTCGAACCCGCGACCTTAAGCTTGGGAAGCTTACGCTCTACCAACTGAGCTACTCTCGCGATGCGATGCCAAAAGTAATAAATTTTGTAAAATTACTAGTGTAATCAAACAAATTTTTTATTTATCCTGCATACTATTTATCAGACTTAATTTTCCTTGATAATCAAGATCAATAATCTCTTTTAAAGATTTAATCTTTAAATCGGCAATGTTGTATTTTTTTAGGTGATATTCAGATTTTTCAGGCATAGCAATAGTTAACATTCCTGCTGCTTTTGCAGATAACAAACCGGTATAGGAATCTTCAACAGCTATACAATTTCGGGGATTCACCCTTATTTTTCTTGCAGCGCCAAGATATACATCAGGAGCAGGTTTTCCCAGTTTTTCTGATTCTGCCGAATTGATACCATTAAAATAACCAACAATTTGAAGTTTGTCCATTACTGCATCTATAATACAATAAAGCGAAGAAGTGGCCAGTCCAATTTTTATTTTATTATCCTGCAGGTATTCCAATAAACCAAGAAGGCCGGGCATAGCTTTTCCACGTTCTTTAATACTTACAATTACATTTTCCACAATTTCGTTGATAAGCACTTCTACGGAAGGTTCGCTCCAATTATTGACAGAATGCCAGTGTTTTACAACATCCTCTATTCTGGTGCCCTTCATTTGGACACACATTTCTTCTGTCATTTTTAACCCATACCTGGTATAGACTCCAATTTCTGCTTCAACCCAAAATGGTTCTGAATTGATAATCACCCCATCCATATCAAATATTACTGCCTCTATCATTATTTATTTTGTAATTTGAGGCGCAAAAGTAGATAAATATTTAACATAAGTGAATTAAAAATTATATCGGAGAGCAAAACCTCCCGAACCCATTTTTATTTGATAGGAGCTAATATCACCAATGGGAAGTTTTACATATGGTTCAAATACCAAATCACCTTTGCTCAATGGAATCTTATAACCAACTGCAAAATTAAGTAAACGTGCAAAATCAAAACGGTTAAAAATTTCAGATTTTTCTTGTGTTTTTACCTGTTTCACCGAATTTTGAGTCTCAAATTTGCCAGCTGTACTATTATATTTTGTATTTGTGACTATTGAATTATATGAATAGCTATACTTTTCCTGAACATATAAAAGCGACGATACACCTGTTGTAATTGTCATCCTTTTATGGCTAAACTGGATATTTATGGGTATATCTATGCCAACGAATTCCAATTTCGATTCCGCAGTATTAACATCAATCATATTAAGTGAATTTGATGATGCGTAATCAGCTGCAACACCATTCATTAACATATCACTACTTTCATTTTTACTATAACTCATTGATTGACGAGCGATTAACATACCTGATGATAGACTGAAATTTTTAGCAATATGCCATGAAGTACTTATTCCTCCTCCAACATTTAAGCTACTGCCTTCACCTTCGCTTGCATAATTTGAAACTGATGCAACTTCTACTCCAAAATTAAATCGTTTATCTTTTTTCTGATCATCAACAATTAAAAAATCAGAGTTATCGTCCAATGAATTAATTTTCAAAGAATCAGGTTTTGAATTATCAATTTTTTTGATTTGTTCTTTTTGTTTGTCAATTTCCTTTTTTGTATCCACCAATTGTATTTCTGAATTATCTTTATTCTCTAATGTATCAGATTTAAGTAGTACAATTTCATCATTTTCTTTTCCATTCGTTTTTACGACTGATTTTTCAATTCCATTACTTCTTGATTTTCTATTAAAAAAAGCGATTACCGGTTCTTGATTATTAGCTTTTCCAATAAATATTGTTTGATTATCGGCAGTATCTATTTGTGGTTCAATTTTATTCGAAATACTTGCAATATCGCCTTTATTATTTTCATCCTTTTGTTCGATATCATTTACTGTAAATACTGATAATCCCAACAATAAAGCAACAGTGGCAGCTTTTGCAAAATATGGAATCCAGATAATTGTTCTTTTTTTATCTTGTTTCATCATTGCACGCAGTTTTTCCCAATCACCAGGATTGTAAACCTCCTGATGGTTCTGAAAAACTTCAGATATGCGTGTAGCCAGTATTTTATCAAATAACTTGTGCATAATCTCTTTTATATTGTTTTGAAAAAGCCTGACGTAATAATCTTTTTGCCCTGGTTAAATTAGATCTTGATGTACCTTCTGCAATGCCTAGGAAACCTGCAATCTCTTCGTGTGTATATCCTTCTATTTCAAAAAGATTAAATGTGATGCGATATTGTTCGGGTAATTCATTCAATAATTCCATTGCCCCTTCCAGATCTATATCATTTATCAGGTTGCAGTCAAGAATCTCATAGTCAATTACTTCTTCATCAAAATGATTATAATGTTTACTGCATTTACGGTAATTATCAATTGCCGTATTTATAATTATTCTCCTAAACCAACTTTTAAATGATTGGTTCTGATTGTATTTTTCGATATTTTCAAAAACTTTCAAAAAGCTATCATTCATTATTTCAGACGCCTCATCACGGTTATAGGCATAACGAAGACAGACGCTCATTCCATAAGCATAGAATTGCTTATAAAGAACCTTCTGGGCCTCCATTTTCCCCTTTATGCAGCCATTAATTATTTTGCTGCTTATTTCCATTTGATTCTCAGGCACTAAAAGTTAGGTTTATTAGTATTATTCGTAATTTTCTGTTCCAAAACAAAAAACAAAAATTTTTTCCAAATATAAAGATTGATTAAAAAAGTATAAAAATGCTATTTAAAATAATTTCTCTAACTACTAATTATTTCTGAATATTTAAACTCTTATGCATCTATATTATTAAATACAAAGTTAATGCTTAAATTCACAGACTTGAATAATAATTTTCAATACAATTTATCATTCTAAACTCAAATACTCATCGATAAAATGCTAAAATCAATTTTTATTATGCAATAACAAGAGTGATCTTTTTCTATGCTCAGCTATACTAATTGTATTGTTGATATTCTTTTGAATCAATTTAATACCAACCTGTTTTCTGCTTTCTTGCAATATGATGTCAGAAATTTGCTTTAATCCGGATTCAATAGAAGGCTCTTTTACTATAAAATTACGTTCTAAATTAGCTTCGTACAATTTAATATATTTCAGAAAAGTAACATTCGCATTTGAAACTGAAATGAGTAAACCCAGGTATCCATCCAAAAATCCTTTTTTAATTATAAAAGTTTGTACAAAATCAAAAGTGGAATGAAAAAAAGCCTTCAATGGAGATGAGTCCCTTTTACCTTTGTTTTCAATAGCGAACAAATCAGAGTACATCTCTCTTTTTCGGCTAAAATCTGAAATTGAATGATAACTGTAATGATTCATATTTCCTTTTAATAAGCTCACTTTCAATCCATTTGATTCTACATATTCATGTACCAGTTTTTCTTTAAAACCCGTAATTCTCTTATTGTAAAGCCTAAGCACATATTCATTTCCCCATCCTGAATATTTAATTGGCATTTGACGATAAAAATTACGCCTTTTCCACTTATAAACCGTTCCATTTTCGAGTTTTAAATTCCTAATAGAGTTAAATAATTCAGGAGTTAGCACTTCGTCTGTATCTATTGATAATACCCAATCAGTTTTAGCCAAGCTTGCAGCTTCATTCTTACTTTTTCCAAACCCCTTAAAAGTATCCTGAAAAAATCTCACATTTGGATATTCCTCAGCAATTTCAGCGGTGTTGTCTGTTGAACCGGTATCTAAAACCACCACTTCATCAAAACCAAGTAAGCTGTTTAATGTTTGTGCAATTGTGCTTGATGCATTTTTCGATATTATTATCGGTGTTATGTTCATTTTCATCATTTTATTCATTACTTTTCCTTTCTTCACCTTTTTCTATTCCTCGTTGATTGTCTGCTGTTTAGAATACTTTTTATATCTTTTAGATTCAAAAAACATAATCAAACTTTTATATTTCGATTATTTTTGAATTGAACGCTTTATATGTTATCAATATTTTATCGAACTGGATTTTCAACCTTTCCAATAAAAAGGATTACACCTGTAGAAATTTCACGAATTACAAACAAAAAAGGTTTGTCGAACACGACAATTCGTTCATCTCCAGCACTTGTGGTCTCCATTCCAACTGAAGTAACTGCCGCAGCTTCAGTGCCTTTTTCATTTACTTCAACATATGTTTTATGTTTTACTTTGGAAATATAAAGTTGATAATCGTTGTTTATTTTTGAAAAATCAGAAGTATTTGCATTAAATGCAATTCCCATCCCCATTGCAGTTAGTACATCGTTTAATTCAGATTCATATCCAAATTTAAATGGCGGAATTTCAACAGTAACCTTGATGGGATCACTCAGATAATTGACCCAAGAGTCCCAGCAGGAATTGGTTAGTTCATTAATTACCTGATCAATATTTTTACCAGATGAAGGCAATACAAAATCCATAGCCCAGTTTCCTTGACCATATGGCAATTCAACCATCTGAATATTATCAGAATACAAATACTTTAGGTCTGCTGTTTGAGCCATCATCTCTACCTGTTTTGTACTTCCATCAAATAAAGTAAAATTATGGGTGATATTTTTTGTGACATCAAACTCAAATTTCCAAATTCCTTTAAAGTAAATCGCATTGATTAAAAACATTACGTTTTCAGGAGTTATTTCATCGACAATTTTATCAATTTTATTATTGGTATTATTGGCCACCCAGTCATTTATTATATTAATGGAATTTGGATTGTCAAAATTCAATGCATTCACTTCTGCACTATAAAAATCTTGGTTCACATCAATAAAATCCTGAAAAACAGAAAAAGAATTGCGATACCAAATCGAATTTGCGATTGAAAACTCAACCTGGTTATCCACGTGGAGCAAAGCATCAGAAACCTGTTTGAAATTAATATTGATTTCATCAACTGTCAGGTTATTTAACCCCAATGTGTTTTCCATCGCAGTTTTGGTATCTCCATTGGCTCCATTATAAGTCATTGCCAGGGCAAGAGAAATACTAAAAGGCGAAATCATAGCATTTTCACCAGTTGCTTTTGTTGGAGATATTAAAGTTCGAAATAAATCGATTCCAAATGTATTTGAAGAAGTCAGAAGGGCTTTACTTTTTTCATTGAGTTGAATATAGACTGGCTCCTTGATTAAATTATCACTTTTCTTGCATGTCAATAACATAAACATGGAAAGAAATATTAGAGTATAGAATATGGTTCTTTTCATATATATTTATTTAAATATTCTCAAGGAATTAATAATATCCACAAAAATCAATCATCTGTCCGGATCTAACTCAAATTGAATTTTGATTTAAATATTTTCCTTATTTATTGTCAATACGCAGAAAGTGAAAAGAACGTTGCATTAATCTAATTTTTTCTCAAAAAAAAATCCCCTTTCAGGGATTTTACTTATAAATCATCTAATTAATTGTTAAATACCAGCTGCGTCTTCGAGCATTTTTGTGGTAAGTGATTTAGGTCTTTCAAGTGGATAATTTAAAGCCCTGTCCCATACCAAATTGGAAGCAACACCAATTGCACGTCCAATCGCAAAAAGCACAGTATAGAAATCATATTCTTTAAGGCCATAATACCATTGTATAACACCAGATTGAGCATCAACATTCGGCCATGGATTTTTAGCTTTTCCTTGTTCCAGTAAAATTGGAGGAACCACTTTAAACAACAAGCTGGTATATTCAAACAAGATATCATTAGGCAAATGTTTCAAGCAGAATTCTCGTTGGATTGTATAACGTGGATCTGTTTTACGCAATACTGCATGCCCAAAACCAGGAATAACATGTCCGGATTTTAAAGTTTCCAAAACAAAGTTTTTCATGAGTTCTTCAGTTGGTTTTTGATGATTTAGCTTTACCATTACACCCTGCAACCAACTCAATACTTCTTGATTTGCTAAGCCGTGCAATGGGCCTGCCAAAGCATTAGTCATTGATGAAATGGAATAATACATATCCGAAAGCGTACTGGCTGTTAAATGCCCTGCATGTGCACTTGCATTTCCACTTTCATGATCGGCATGGATTATAAAGTACATCCGAGAAACATCATCATAAGGCTTATCAATTCCCATCATGTGTGCAAAGTTGGCACCAAAATCAAGTTTTGGTTCAGAAGGAATGATATCTCCATTTCTGAACTTGTGACGGTATATAAAAGCTCCAATTTCTGGGAGTTTAGCCAATAAATTTAAAGCATCTTCATAAGTTGCGTCCCAATAATCTCCTTTTTTCAGCTCATTATACTTTTGATTGAAAACAGATTCGCGCTGCATAGATAATATTGCAGAAGAAAACATAACCATTGGATGTGTATCTTCAGGCATTGCCCTTATTACGTCAAATACATATTTGGGGACATTTTTCCTTTTATTAAATTCTTCAGCCACGTCTTTTATTTCTTCATCAGTGGGTATTTCACCAGTTAATAATAAATATACGAGGCCTTCCACATAGGGCATTTCACCTCCCGGTACTTTAGGTAACAATTTAAGTGTATCATCAAGCGTATGATCCCTGTAACGGATACCTTCATTTGGATCAAGATACGAAATATCTGTAACAAGGCTTTTTATATCCCTCATCCCTCCAATTACCTGAGAAATTGTTACTTCATCAATCACTTTTTCGCCGAAATCTTTTAAAAGCCTTGTTGTTCTTGGACGCTGCTCTTCAATTTTTTTTAATAATTTTTCTTTTAAATGTGACATAGTTGAGTTATTTTAGGTTAATCGAATACTAATTATTTATAAGTTGCTCAATTATAAACCAATAGAACAACTTGATGTATTTAACTATTTCAATAAGTAAAAATACAAAAAAAATGTTGAAAAAAGATATCGGAAATCAATCTTCTTTTTATACTAAATTAAGCCATAGTTAGAAAAATGTTTGAAAAAAAGGGTAACAATAAACCAATCATCTAATTTACATAGCCATTAACTTTTGGTAAACATTTGTGAATTATGCAGTTCTAAATCCAAAATGCATTTTATCAGACATTATTCATTTCCAGTTAATTTCAATAATTCAGAATATATATCAACTGGTCCATTGCATTTATTTTTAATAATTATTCCATTTTTGTCAATCAATACATAATGTGGCATTTCTTCAATGAAGTATGCGCTTTTTAACGCTTTGTCCCACTTTCCTTTACAAATTAAATTAGTTCCTTTAAGATTTTCTTCTTCAATAATTTGTTTCCATTTATCCGGATTATCATCAAGACAAATATTAATTATTTCAATTGGTTTATCACCTATTTTAAAGTAAAGTTCATTTATGGCTTTAAACTCGTTAATAACTGGTTCGTTCAGACTATTCCAAAAATGGAGGTAAACAATTTTATTTGAAAAATTGAATAATTGAAATTGTGTTCCGTTCAAATCCCTAAGATAAAAACCAGGTGCATTGTCGCCTTCGGCCAATTCGCTTTTAATAAATTTCATGGCTTTTTTCTTCATTGCATTTACAAATTCAATTTTATCCTTTGATAATTGAGGATAATTTTTAACAATTAAAGAATCTATTTTTTTTACACCCTCCGCTTTTTTAATATTGGAGTAGAGATCTGCCAATTCACAAGTTATAAAATAATCTTTTATTTCTCCAGAAAGCAATGAGTCGGCTAAATTCGATTGAAACTTGAATAAATTTATTCTCAAGTTATTTATATCCATTTTAAGGTTCTCTTCGAAAGGAAATTTGTTATAGAAATATTCCCTTAGAAAAGAATAATATATTGAAGATAGAATTGCTTTGGAATTATTGAATTCGACTCCAAAAATTGTATTGCTTTTTCGATCAAGACTCTTTAGCCTATTATATATTCTAAACGATAGGCTGGCGGCACCATAAGTGATATCAGCCTTTTCAAGATCAAAAAACCATTTAGGCAGGCTCTTTTTATTTTTGTCAAGGAATAAATAGTTTTGTTCTACAGAATATTTTAAAATGTCAATTGCCTCGTTGTATTCACTACGTGATATTTCGTCCTTATAAAATCTATCTATTCCATTATAATTGGAATTAATAAACGAATAATATCCGAATTTCTTCTTTTTTGCCTGATAGTAATCATTAATATTCCCATTGATTTTATAATATAATGCAAACTCATTTTTGTCATTAACTTTAAAGCCAACGTTGATTACTAATGTGTCCCCAGGAATTAAAAACGCTTGAAAATCTTCGCCAATATTAAAATAAACCAAATCAGGCATAGTCATTCCAAGAGCCATATAATAAATACCTGGATTTACGATATCGGTCTTCTTCCAATCGCCTCCAAAAAATCTGAAGCTCGAAAATAAAGATGCTTGCACGCTTAAAGTATCAACGATATTGCTTGCGATAATTTTAATATACGCTGAATCATTATAGGTAATTTGAGGGACCTTATGGTTTTGACCAGAACTGGAAAAAACAGAAAGTTCAATTAAAATAAAAATAAAAATCAGGCTTTTCATGATTGAAAGGTATTATTTTGAGATTTAGTTATATAGTCCTTCGACTGACATAAATCACATTATATAATTTACCAATCAAATATATAACCAAATAATTAGTTAAGCAATTAGAGGATTACATTTTATTGATATGACCATAAACTGCAACTTGAAGATTTTACAGTTTGGATATGTTCAATTTCGCTGTATTATGGCTCATAAAAAAAGCGATTCCAAGCCTCAAGAGGTTTGGAATCGCTATATTTACTTGTCAAACAATGAATAATTCTATTTATACGAATCAAACAAGGATATAATTTTAAGCTTATCTTTAATTCCTGATAAATTTTCTTTTGTTGAATAGTTAACTACCACTGGCTTACCTGGCAATAAATCAAAATAATTATCACTAAAAAAACCAGTTAGATTGTCAAAACTTAAAAAAACATTTTTGGCAAATTGATTGGTCGATAATGTAATTTTTAATCCATCTTCGATTTCTTCAACGCTTAAATTTATGTTCGCTTTTTTGAGGTTCAAATCCTTTATAGGAACAAAATGCAAAATATTTGAATTCACAATTTCATTGTTTACTAAAACAGAGGCTTGCAATAGAAGATCTTCTGCATTTTTATTATTTAACAATTCCTTTTTTGTGATAGTAAAATAAACTTTGCTTGAATTTGGTTCAAGTTCTGTTTCAATTTGTTTTTCAAATACTACTTTTCCTGAAAAATCATATACATTTATAAACAATTTTGATTTCACTTTTTCCAACCGGTCTGAAATTACATAAACTTTGAGTGTATCCCCCAATAAATCAGGACTAATCAAAATATCTGAATACGCTTTTTTTACATAATATTGCAATGCTTTCCAATTGCCATAATAATCCATGCTCGACCATGATGCCACCGGCCAACAGTCATTAATCTGCCAATATAAAGTACCCATGCAATAAGGCATATCTCTACGGTGTGCTTCAATTGCCGATTTTATTCCTTCGGCTTGTAATACTTGCCCAACATATAAAAAATGTTCAAAATCTTTGGGTTCTTTGTAATCCCAACTCATGTATTCTTTAATACGCAAATTCCCAATTCCACTCCTTTGGTGTGCTGCCATTACTTCAGACTCTATATTGTAATCTTCAGGAATAGTGTATTTTTTAACCGTATTGAACTCCGGGAAGGACTGAAATCCATATTCACTCATAAAGCGTGCTCGTTTATTCTTGAATTCGCTGAATGGTTCTTTTCCATGCCAAACACCCCAATAATGCATATCGCCCGAAGTAGTTGAATAACTTGCTTTTTCTTTAGGTCCAGCCATGGGTGAAGATGGCCAGTATGCTCTTGATGAATCATATTTTTCTATCATTTCTGGTAGCAACTTATGAAATAACTTTTCATAGTTTGCCCAGATTTCTTTGTGCTGTTCTTCATTATAAAGTTCTTTCCAACCCCATCCACCTTCACTATATTCGGACCAGGCAACATCAATTTCATTATTTCCACACCACAACGCGATAGAAGGATGATTCCTTAAACGGATAATATTGTCTTTAGCTTCCATCCGAACACTTTCAATAAATTGTTCGTTGCCAGGGTACATGCTGCATGCAAACATAAAATCCTGCCAAACCAGAATCCCATACTGATCGCATAATTCATAGAATTTATCATCTTCGTAAATGCCACCACCCCAAACACGTAGCATGTTCATATTCGATTCGGCTGCTGTTTTTATTTCATGTTCATAGACCTCTGGAGTTGCTCGCGAAAGAAATATATCATTCGGAATATGGTTTGCTCCTTTCATAAAAACAGGAACGCCATTCAATTCAAAATAAAATGATTTTCCATATTTATCAGGGTTTTGAACCAATTTCAATGTTCTTAGCCCTATTTTTTGACTTTGAATATCCGATACTTTACCATTTATTAAAACTTTGGTTTCAATTTCATACAAATGCTGCTCGCCCAAACCATTTGTCCACCATAGTTTAGGATTTTTAATGGTAAAATTAAGACCAAATGAATTTTCACCTTTGTCTATTGTTTGATTTTTTGACGCCAATTCGTTTCCAGTCTCCTTATTTATAATTACTATTTTAACTTGCTGTTTACCATCACTTTGAATTAATAAATTAGCCTTTAATAATGCTTCTTTATCCGAAATCTTAGTCTGTACAAATTGTATATTGTTAATTTTGAGATTACTCCATGCTTTTACGTATATCGGCCGCCAAATACCAGTAGTTACAAATCTTGGCCCCCAGTCCCATCCGTAATGATATGGAGCTTTTCGTGTAAATGGGCTAACCCGTTTGTCTCCCATTTCACCATTCTCGGATTGATCGTTGCCTGCAGGTAGCGGATAACTGTTTAAAGCTAATTTTTCGAGTCCAATTTTTACTGGAGAATGAAAGAATATTTTTATTTTATTCTTTCCTTGTTTTAAATGGTTTTTACATTCCACATTCCATTCACGGAACATATTATCAGCTTTTAAAATCAGTGAATCATTTAAATATACATCAGCATAAGTGTCGAGGCCCTTAAAATCCAATTCAACAAATTCTCTTTTTAGGATTTCGTCATTCACATCAAATTCAGTCACATACGACCAATCTTCTTTGTCAATCCATTGTTGCTTTTTTTCGTTGGTGCGATAATATGGATCTTCAATCACTTTATTGGCCAACAAATCCATGTGTACAGATCCGGGAACTTTTGCAGGATAAATTTTTGATTTGGATTCCTGTATCAATTGCCAATTGTCTTTTATTTCAAAAAACAGAGGTTTCATATTCTTTGTGTTATTGCAGGATAACAATAGATAAAAGGCTGAAAGAATGATTAAATTTTTAAGCATAACATTGATTATTAAAGGTTAGCAAAATATTGATTATTTAACTTTAATTCCTAATTCTTCTTGTAAAAATTTTGAAGTAAACCCAACATTTTTTCTTGCAACCTCTTCGGGAGTACCTGTTGCCAGGATCAATCCTCCTCTTTTTCCTCCTTCGGGACCTAAATCAATAACATAATCTGCTGTTTTAATCACATCCATGTTATGTTCTATAATTAAAACGGTATTTCCTTTATCCACCAAACGGTTTAAAACGTCCAATAAAACACGGATATCTTCGAAATGCAGTCCGGTTGTTGGTTCATCTAAAATATATAAAGTTTTTCCTGTATCACGTTTTGAAAGTTCAGTAGCCAGCTTAACTCTTTGGGCTTCGCCTCCAGATAACGTAGTAGACGATTGGCCCAAGGTAATATAACCCAAACCTACTTCCTTTAATGCCCTTAATTTTTGTATAATGGAGGGCATGTTTTCGAAAAATTCAACAGCGGCATTTATAGTCATATCCAAAACATCACTTATCGATTTACCTCGATATCTAACTTCCAATGTTTCACGGTTATAACGTTTAGCATTACAATCTTCGCAATGTACGTAAACATCAGGTAGAAAATTCATTTCAATCAATCTAAGGCCTCCTCCTTTGCATGTTTCACAGCGACCACCATACACATTGAATGAAAAACGCCCACTTTTATAACCTCGAATTTGAGCTTCAGGAAGTTTCTCAAACAATTTCCGAATATCAGAAAAAACTCCAGTATAGGTTGCAGGATTGGAACGTGGTGTCCTTCCTATCGGCGATTGATCAACTTCTATTACTTTGTCGATATTAATTATACCTTCAATAGATTGATATTTAAGCGGTTCCTTTAGTGATCTATAAAAATATTTACTCAGAATGGGATGCAGAGTTTCATTAATCAGGCTGGATTTACCACTTCCTGAAACACCGGTTACACATATTAACTGTGAAAGCGGAATTCGAAGGTCAACATTTTTTAAATTGTTTCCCTGTGCACCTTTCAACTCAATTGCCAGTTTAGCTCCATTTCTGCGATGAGTCGGTATTTCTATCTTTTTTATATCATTTAAATAGTCTGAAGTCAAGGTTTTTATTGTTAAAATATCTTCTGGTTTTCCCTGCGATACTACTTCACCGCCAAATCTTCCGGCTGTTGGCCCCATGTCAATAATATAGTCGGCAGCCATAATCATTTCTTTGTCGTGCTCAACCACAATAATTGAATTACCAGAATCTCTCAGATTTTTCAACGAATTAATTAAACGTCGGTTATCACGCTGATGTAAACCAATACTAGGTTCATCAAGAATATAAAGCACATTTACAAGTTGCGAACCAATTTGGGTTGCCAACCTGATACGTTGGCTTTCTCCTCCTGACAAGCTGTTTGAACCACGATTGAGTGAAAGATAATCCAATCCAACGTCAATCAAAAACTGCAAACGCGAACGTATTTCTTTAAAAATTTCTTTTGCAATGGCTTGTTGCTTGTCACTTAGTTTTTTCTCTACCAGTTTTGACCATTCAAGCAATTCGCTAATATCCATTGAAGCAAGTTCATAAATATTTTTTTCATCAACTTTAAAATGAAGCGACTCCTGCTTTAATCTACCTCCATGACAATCGGGACATACAGATTCCGTGAAAAAATCATCCGCCCACTTTTGGGCAGTTTGCGAGGTTTTATCATTTTGATAACGCTCAATGTATTTTATTATTCCATCAAATGAAAGGGAATAATTGGCTTTATTTCCTAAAGGCGTATTTTCGAGTGCAAACTTTTGTTCGGAACCATGTAAAATAATATCAAGTGCTTCAGTCGGAATTTCACGGATTGGCGTATCTAAAGTAAATTTGTATTTCTTGCCAATGGCTCCAATTTGCCAGAAAATCAAACTATCTTTGGCTTTTCCTAGCGGGGCTATTCCACCATCAGTGATATTCATTCTATCATCTGGAACAATCTTAGCTCTATCTATCTGACTAATTTCACCAAGCCCGTTGCAGGTTTGACAAGCACCTTGTGGAGAATTAAATGAAAAAGTATTTGGTGCTGGCTCATCATAGGATAAACCACTTGTTGGGCACATGAGTTTTCGGCTAAAATAACTCATATTGTCACTATCTTTCTCAATCATGGCAATGGTTCCCTTTCCATGATTCATGGCTTCTTTCACAGAATCCTTAAGCCGTTTGATATCTGAAGATGAAACAGTGAATTTATCAATCACAATTTCAATATTGTGGATTTTATACCGATCAACTTTTAATGCATGCACTAATTCTTTAACTTCACCATCAACTCTTGCCCATAAAAATCCTTTTTTCCTGATTTGTTCAAATAATTCACGATAGTGACCTTTCCTGCTTTTAACGATTGGAGCCAGCAATAAGCATTTCTTATTATTATATCTTTCAAGAATGAGTTGAATAATTTGATCATCCGTATATTTAATCATTGCTTCGCCTGTTTCCATAGAATAAGCAATTGATGCTCTGGCATAAAGCAGACGCAAAAAATCATAAATTTCGGTAATGGTGCCAACCGTTGAACGTGGATTTTTATTCGTGGTTTTTTGTTCAATAGAGATTACCGGGCTTAATCCTGTAATTTTATCAACATCAGGACGTTCAAGCTTTCCAAGAAAATGCCTTGCATATGCAGAAAAGGTTTCTATATATCTCCGCTGTCCTTCTGCATAAATGGTGTCAAATGCCAGAGATGATTTTCCGCTTCCACTTAAACCAGTAATTACACTGAGTTGGTTTCTAGGAATTTGCACATCCACATTTTTTAAATTATGAACCCGTGCACCAAAAACTTTAATGTATTGAATTGATTCCTTTTTATCAGAATTATTTTCCTTCTTTTTCTCCACCTGAACCGCCTTTTTATAAAATGGGTACAAAATTACGAATAATATAACAATTCAATTCATAATTTGTTGGAGAGAATTTAGAAATTACAAATGGAGAAAATATAAAGTTAAGAGTCAGAAGCTTGAGTACAATTGTTTTAATAATTCTGCATGTATCAAGATTCACTTTACTTTACTCGGAAAAATATACTTTAGAACGAGCACCTTTTTCAGGAATTTCCAATATATATTTCTTCTTCGTTTTATTTGTCAATTGATGAGCACGAAGCCAAGGATTGAACATTTTCAGCATTTTATAATTAATCTCTTGATTTTGTGCAAAATAAATCATATCGGTAATCGAAGAATCTACTTCAATCTCTTTTACATCAATGGCAGGGTAAAGATCTTTCTTATTTACAACAAACCCATATTTCGCTGGGTTCTCCATTACTAATTTAATTGCTAAAGCACGAAAAACATAGCGGGAAGTTTCGGAGAATAATGCCAAATCATAATAAGATTTTTCTTTTTGATATTCAACTCTATCGTCAATTCCGTCACTTCCAGCATTGTATGATGCAGCTGCAGTTGTCCAGCTTCCAAATTTCATAAATTTACTTTTCAGATATTTACAAGCAGCATTAGTTGCTTTTTTCAGGTTATAACGTTCATCAACTTCGTCACTAACTTCTAATCCATACTGTTTGGCTGTTGGAACCATAAACTGCCAGAATCCTTCTGCTTTAGCAGGTGAAACGGCATCAGTAAGCCCACTTTCAGTCACGCAGATATATTTAAAATCATCAGGAATTCCATTCTTTTTAAGAATAGGTTCAATGACAGGGAAATAGCGATTTGCACGCTTTAGATAGAGAAACATTTCTGAATGCCAGAAAGTAACCTTAAGCAATTCTTTGTCAAGGCTCTCTCTTACATCAAAGTTTTCCATTGGAACACGTTCACCTGTAAAATAAAGACTATCAGGCAAAGCAACTGCAAAATTCATATTTACATTTTGCAATTTAACAGTATCAAAATGCTCCATTTTATTGGTATCTGTAGAATCATTATTTCGTTGAGAATAAGAAAAAAGATTAAAAACAACTATTAAAACTACAATAATTGCTGACCCAAAAAATAAATTCCTGACCATCTTTCTCCCGTTCACTTTTGTTTCTTTTTCCATATTTAAATTTAATTTGGGTTGAAATCCTTATGATTAAAATGAATCATATCCATATAACAGCAAAATACGCCAATATGGATTACAAATACTATACAAATTGAGAAATTATTACCAGAATTTGATTTTTGTAATTGCAAAAAATGTCATTTTCAGTAAAATAAAACCATGCCTGAACCTGGAGATATTCGTGTCTCCATAAATTCTTTCACGGTAAGTAATAGGTAAATCAATGATTTTCAGATTCAATTTATATGCGCCAAAAATAAGATCAAAATCGCCAAATGGATCAAACTCACCAAAGAATTTTCTGTTTTGGGCCAATTTCAGATAATCTTTACGAAACATAACTTTTGTTCCACAAAGAGTATCCTTAATTGGCTGTTCCAATATCCATGAAAAAACTGAGCTAAAAAATTTATTACCTAAAATATTCAAGGAACGCATAGCTTTTGCATCCATAGGATAAACAAGTCTTGAACCATTAATAAATTCTCCTTTACGCTCAATTACAGCATTGTAAAATTTAGGAAGATCTTCGGGAGGAACTGTTAAATCAGCATCCAGTATCATTAAAATATCGCCACTGGCAATGGAATATCCCTTTCTAACAGCATCTCCCTTTCCTTTTCCTTCCTGTTTTGTAATTTTGATATCATATCTTTCTTTGTATTTATCCTGCACTTTTTGTATGGTTTCCCATGTATTATCAGTAGAATTACCTTCAACAAAAATAATTTCTAAATGCTTTCCAAATTCGGGCATTCGTAAAATTGCATTTTCAATGTTTCCACTTTCGTTGCGGGCAGGAATTACAACACTGGTTGAAAATTGATTTTCTCCATATGTAGAGGAAGATGAAATTCTTGCAAAAACAAAAGTATTCAAGCTGAAATTTGAGAAGAAGGGCAATCTGCCAAGTATTTTATTCAAAAAATAACTTACAAGTGGAATATAAATTGGAAAAATAACACGTTTAGCAGATCGATATGTTTCAAAACTTGACAAACTCAATAAATTCCTTATATCCTTAATTGTTAGCCAATTCTGTTTAGGGCTCTTTTTTTTAATTCCTATTAACTCACCAAATTTTAATATAGGTTCCCAAAAGTGGTTATAATAGGTAATGATAATCCTTGTTTCGGGTTTGCATACCGATTTTAGAGACATCATAACTTTCTGTATATCTACAAAATAACCAATAGTATTTGAAAGAATAATAACATCGAACTTTTCTTTTAAGTCAATCTGTAAAGCATCCATTTCAAAAAAATCAATTTTAGGATAGCTTTGCCGGGCAATATTGATCATTGCAGGACTAATATCAATTCCAACTTTTCTTGCTCCTTTCAAGCTTGCCAAAGTATCGCCAACTCCACAGCCAACATCCAGAATACTAATATCATCCGTTAAAAAATAATTAATATAGGAAACGATATCTTTCCAATAATATGAATACCTTTTCTTATATTTAATGTAGTTCGGTGCTAATTTCTGGAAATGATTATAGAATTCCTGTTTTCTCTTGTCTAACATATTGTTATATAAACTTTTAATAGGTATTAAAAAGCTTTAAGCTTAAATTAACTTAAAGCTTTTCTGTTTTTTTTTATTAATTAAATGTGGATAACTTCGCCATAAGCAGCCGCTGCTGCTTCCATAATGGCTTCTGACATGGTTGGATGGGGATGTATCGATTTAATTAACTCTAAACCAGTTGTTTCCAATTTTCTGGCAACAACAAGTTCAGCTATCATTTCTGTTACATTTGCACCAATTAAGTGGCCACCCAATAGTTCTCCATACTTGGCGTCAAAAATCAATTTGACAAAACCGTCTTTAGCACCGGCAGCACTGGCTTTACCAGATGCTGTAAATGGAAATTTACCAATCTTAATTTCATATCCGGCATCAATTGCCTGTTTTTCGGTCATTCCTACCGATGCAACCTCAGGATTTGTATATGTACATCCGGGAATATTATTATAATCAACAGGCTGTGGATGATGCCCTGCTATTTTCTCCACGCAGGCTATCCCTTCAGCAGAGGCAACATGAGCAAGTGCAGGCCCATGAACGATATCTCCAATTGCATAAATACCTTCAATATTGGTGCGATAATATTCATCCACCTTCACTTTTCCTTTTTCAAGCTCTATACCCATTTCTTCTATACCTATTCCTTCAAGATTAGGGGTGATTCCAACGGCTGAAAGCACAATTTCAGCTTCGATAACTTCCTCTCCTTTTTTAGTTTTGATGGTAACTTTACAATCCTCGCCTGAAGTATCTACTGATTCAACGGATGATTCAAGCATAATTTTAATTTTTTTCTTCTTGAAACTTCTGGCCAGGGTTTTAGAAACCTCTTCATCTTCAAGTGGAACCATATTTGGCAAAAACTCAACGATGGTAACATCCGATCCCATAGCATTATAAAAGAATGCAAATTCAGTACCTATAGCACCCGATCCAACAACTATCATTGATTTTGGCAATTTCTCCAAAGTAAGAGCTTCTCTATATCCAATTATTTTTTTTCCATCCTGCACTAAATTAGGCAATTGACGGGAACGCGCACCTGTTGCTAAAATAATATGCTTGGATTTATATGTTTTTGCAATTCCCTCATCGTCTTTAACTTCAACAGTATTTTCTGTCACTATTTTACCAAAACCCTGCAAATGCACAATATTATTTTTCTTAAACAAAAACTGAATGCCTTTACTCATTCCGTCCGCAACTCCCCGGCTTCGAGCAATTACCTTGTCAAAATCAACATGTACATCTTCGACTTTTATTCCGTAATCGTCGGCATGTTGCATATATTCAAATACTTGAGCACTCTTCAGCAAGGATTTTGTTGGAATGCAACCCCAGTTTAGACAAATTCCTCCAAGTTCAGCTTTTTCAACCACTGCTGTTTTCATTCCCAATTGCGAAGCCCTTATTGCAGCTACATATCCACCCGGGCCACTACCTATTATAATGATATCGAAATCCATAATATTATATTTAAGATATATGAGGCGAAAATAATATCTTTTACCTAGATTTACTAAATATAAAATAAAAATAGATTCTAAATTAGACTATTTGAAGTTCTAAATTCTGTGTTTTTTTTACCCACTCTCAAAGTATAGACACATTTCAAGGCATCTTTGAAATTGCCTTAAAAAGTTTTACCTTGCCAAACTTTTTTTAATAATTAAAAAACTAAACTATGAATAAAAAATTCCGACCATTTATTATTGTTGCAGCTATAGCGGCAATTTTACTCGTTGTTTTTGGAAGTACCACTTTTGTAATAATAAAACCTGGTGAAAAAGGGATTATTTTCCGTCCATGGGGTTCAGGACTCGATACCAAAAATATATATTCAGCAGGAGTTGAGCTAATTGCACCCTGGAACGAAATGTACGTCTACGATGTAAGAGAGCAGTCTATTGAATTTAGTGCAGCAAATTCAAAATTTGCGCAAATGGATGTATTAGATAAAAATGGATTAACAATTGAAGTTGAAATTACAGTACGTTTTTATCCTGTCTTTAGTCAAATTGGGCACTTACACGAAACTTTCGGTACAGATTATGTTAAAAAATTGGTTATTCCCGAAGTTCGTTCGTCTGTTCGCAAAGTTATGGGCCGATATGTAGCCGAAGAAATTTATTCTACAAAACGTAAAGAAGTTGAAGAGGCAATTACCAACGAAACCACAGCAATCCTCAAGCAAAACAATATTGAAATAACAGCCATCTTAGTGCGGAGCATTATTCTTCCTCCTGATATTAAAAAAGCTATTGAAACAAAGCTTAAGCAAGAACAGGAAGCTCTTGCTTATACATTTTTATTGGATAAAGAAAAAAGTGAAGCAGAAAGAAGAAGAATTGAAGCCGATGGAATTGCCAGATATAATGGAATAATCAGTGCAAGCTTAACAGATAATATTTTAAAGCAAAAAGGAATTGATGCAACGCTGGAGCTTGCTAAATCTCCAAACGCTAAAGTAATTGTTATTGGAAGCAGCAAAGATGGATTACCTATGATTTTGGGTAATAATTAAATTTTTTCATCAATTCAACCTAAAAAGCCTTAGATTTTAAGGCTTTTTACTTTTCAACCGGATATACTTTTAATTTATAAATTCACAAGCATACTAATTAACAATTAATCACCTAATTATATCTTTATTAATCGTCAATTCATTTCTTGAATACAAATAAAAGAGATTTCAATTTAATCTGCTTTATACATTTGTCAAAAATTCAATCACATGCAAATGATACTGGAATATATTAAATTGTACTTTCAAGAATTGATTTCATTGACAAATGCCATGTCGCCTTATCTATTACTCGGCTTTGTATTTGGAGGCATATTACATGTATTTTTTAAAAAAGAGAAAGTTGCAAAATTATTGGGAAGTAATAAAATAAAATCAACTGTTTATGCCAGCCTAATTGGTGTTCCGCTCCCCCTATGCTCTTGTGGTGTTATTCCTACTGGCATTTCGTTTTACAAAAATGGAGCATCAAAAGGTTCAACCGTTTCATTTTTAATATCCACACCGCAAACAGGAGTTGATTCTATTTTTGCCACATATTCAATGCTAGGCCTGCCATTTGCTATTCTAAGGCCACTTATTGCATTCATTAGTGGTATATTTGGAGGTGCTTTTACAAATTACCTTGACAGGAATACAATTGCTGAGCCTCAAACAATAGTTGAACCAAATGCATCTATAAAAAAGGAAAATCCTTTTAAAAGAATATTTTTCTATGCATTCTACGAATTCCTGCAAGATATTGCCAAATGGTTAGTTATTGGGTTGCTTTTGGCTGCATTTATTTCATTATTAGTTCCTGATGACTTTTTTCAGGAATATATTCATAATGATTTTCTTAGTATGCTCATCATACTAGCAATTTCTGTCCCATTGTACGTTTGTGCAACAGGCTCAATTCCAATTGCAGCTGTACTTATTATGAAAGGAATATCTCCAGGTGCGGCTTTTGTTTTTTTAATGGCAGGACCAGCAACCAATGCCGCTACTATTACTGTTCTTGGAAAAGTGATGGGAAAAAAAGCATTGATTGGCTATTTAACTTCTATTATTGGATCAGCTTTGATATTTGGTTTTATGATTGATCAATTTCTTCCTCGCGAATGGTTTACTGCTTTTCACATGGATGGTAATCACTCAATGGAGCACGGACTTCCAGGATGGTTTGAAATAACTTCATCAGTTCTTTTATTCGCCTTTATTTTAAACATTTACATTCGAAAATTTATTTTTAGATGGAAATTGAAAATAAAAACTAATTTTGACATTCCGCAAACTTTCGTTTCTAAACAAGTTGATGAGTATATTTATATTAAGGTAAAAGGCCTGGATTGTAATCATTGCAAAGCCAATATCGAAGAAGGCTTAGGTTTAATAAAGGATATAGAATCTGTTGAAGCTGACATTAACACTTCTATTGTAAAAATAAAAACTACAAACTTTCAATCTGGTTTAATTGAAAAAACAATTGAATCACTCGGAATGAAGTGCGAAGGTCAAATCATTGACAATAATAATATAAATTAAATGGAAAACTACAAGGTATTTGTAAAGGGCATGACCAGTAATCATTGCAAAGCCAATGTTGAAAAAGCCCTTCAGAATATTCCTGGCATTTTGGCTATAAAAGTTGAACTTGAACAATCCATGGCATTTTTCGAAGGCAAAGATATCGATATGAACATTATTAAAAAAGGCTTAGAAAGTGTTGGATATGAATATGGTGGCATTGTAAGTCAGGATCAATATTAATTTATCAATCTTTCCGATCAGGTTAATTCCATCTAAAATTTCAGAATTATTTTCTAATTACTTGAAAAAACTGTTTAATATATTCCTGCTCCTTAACTATCATCGTTTTTGACTTATTTATATTTGTTGTATTGGTTTTTATTTGCCTTTTAATTTCAGGATCATTAATTTGAATTTCAGCAAAATTGCTTTCTGCTTTTTGTAAATTTACAGATGACGAATCTATGATTGCCATTAAAGCACTCTTTCCATACTTTTTATCTTTGAATTTATTATTTTTTAGTTTGATATATTGATTTAAAAAATTCATTCCAATATTATAATAAACAATTCCCTTATTATATTTCAATATCTCCTCATTTGACAGGCTTGTACTCAGATTTTTCTGCTTTATTTCGAATTCTTTTTTAATGAGTTTATTGAATGTCCCGTTGTTTTGCATCCTACCAATAGTAGCTCTATACTGACCAATTGAACTCATCATTAAATATTCACCAATTGAATCATTATAACTAAAATTGCCACTCACCAAATTAAATTTACCAGCATCAAATTCATCATATTTTATTGGGGATGATAATATTTGCCAAATGGGATCGAAAGGCATATGTGTTTTAATATTTTCCTCCGGTTTAACCATGAAATAGGTTTGTGGAAAACCTTTCTTTGTTTTACTTTTAATAATTGCATTTGCCCATGTGGCATCAACAAAGCTCCAATCACCTGAAACATTGACCAAATTCCATGCATGTGAAACATCCGCAATCTTTCCCTTGTCCATAGTATATCCTTCAACCACATAAGCTTTTAAACCAGCTAACCTCGAAAGCTCAGCAAATAACACCGCATAATGCTGACAAACCCCACTTTTAGATTTCATTACGTCATCAACTACTTCTTTAGTTTCGATATAAAGCTTGGGGTTTTTAGCCAGCTTATCATCGTAACGGATATTTTTTGCTACCCAATAATAAATAGATGCCAATTTTTCTATGTCCGTATTAAATGGTAGTGTTAAATAATTGCTTAGTTTGAATGTAGAATTAACAACTGAATTAGGAGTTTGGTTAACATATTTCACAATCCTTTCATAATCAATATCCTGAGCTATATTTTTTACAGAAAGCCCTGCTAAAATAAATAGAACCAGAAAGTAACGCATTCCTTTTATTCCAATTATCATATTTATCATTTATTTGTATTTAATTGAATTTAAAAAATAAAAAGGTCGAAAAGATTGATGCAGAATAATTATAGACCGACAAAATTATTCAATTGCTTCGACATTCCAAGTACATGACATTTACATAAATATCAATGATTTAAATATATTTAGTTTTGACCTAAAATGTCAAATTTAAAATTAATTTATTGAGGTGTTTACATAAATTCTATTATATTTGATTCAAAAATAATAATTTATGAACAAATTTGAAGGAGAAGAGCTTATAAAGTTTACTCAAAGATTTTCCACAGATAAGGCCTGTTTAGAGTATCTGGCTGATA
>JANYKN010000199.1 GCA_025361565.1 Bacteroidota bacterium
CCCAGTCCTCTCCTATTGGAAATATTTGTTTATAATTGAAGTTGATAACCGACAAGGCTTCTTTCCTGACACAAACTGTTGAATTACAAATTCTGTTGCTTTTTAAATAATATGGTTCTTCTGCAAGACTGTATTTTCTATTAGAAAGCCCAATTACAAAGCCTTGTTCTAACTTCTGAGAGCCGCTAGGAGTATTAATTTCCTGTACTTCACCATGTATAAGTACAACATCTGAATTTTGAGAAAAAATAGTGATATATTGACTTATAACCCCGGGTAAAAGCATGTCATCTGCATCTAGAAAGTAAACATATTCACCTTTTACCTCCAGAATCCCTTTTTTTCGGGTAGTACTTACTCCTTTGTTTATTCCGTTATCATGCCGGATAATCCGGATATTGGATGATTTTTCCTCAAAGGACCTGCATATTTCAAGAGAACTATCAGTGGATCCATCATCCGCAAGAACTATCTCAATCGGCTCGTAACCACAGTTTAGTATAGACTCAATAGTTTCTGCAAGAAATTTCTCTGCATTATAAATTGGAATTACAAATGAAACAAGAGGGTTCATATTGATATATCTTTAAGTGGAAAACTTCCCTTAACTTTGCTTACCCATGGAAAAATATCATCATAAACCAGCCTGTATTTTTTCCTTTGAGATGCCAGTTCAGTAAGTTGAATGAATAAATAATTTCGCATAGGTTCATTGTTTCTTTTCAGCGATTGAACTAATAGATTAATGGCCAGCGAAATTAACATCCTTACAAAAGATATGTTGTATTTATTCTTTTTATCCGGGCTATTTTTGCTTGCAATTGCATATATTACAAATAATGCGCTACCGCTTTTTCTCAACTGTTCTCTCAATTTTTTCCGTGTAATGCGTCCTCCGCTAAGATCGTGATAAAACCATAAGTTTTCATCGGAATAAAGCTTACTTCCGGAATAGTTAACAGCATGTGAAAGTTCTAAATCCTCACCCAGCATAGCTCCCGGTCGAGTATTGTTTATAAAATGAAACCCGTTTTTTTGCAGAAACACCCACATGGTTTTCCTGATTACAGAACCAGCTCCCCATATAGAAAAATCCCCAGGTGCTAAAAAACCACTTTTTTCATGATGTTTACCGCATGCATATAATTGCTGCCATTTATCGAACCATACCGGTTTTTCTTCTCCACTGAACTCAGCTATACCGTATCCTCCCAACAATCCAATTTCAGGTTTTCTTCTGAAGATACAGGCTACATTTTGTAAGTATTCAGGTTGCAGCCAATTATCATCATCGCATATAAGCATTAGCTCAAATTTTGCTTCATTATATCCTTTTATCAGTGCATTCGACTTTCCTATTATCGGTTCAGAAATGATCCGGAACTGAATATCTTTTTTAAAATTCCTTTTTATATTTTCAACTACATTGAAAGTATCATCGGTAGATCCGTTGTCGATCAGAAGTATCTCCCATTGAAGGTCATCCGGAATATTCTGGTTCTCCAATGCTTCAAGAGCAGGGCCAATATGTTTCGCCCCGTTGTTAGTGCAAATTATGACCGAAATACCGAATGGAGCCACTTTGAAATTCAATCTTGTTATTTTTATTTGTTCTTAAATATTAATTTTGAAATTTCCTTAACATAATACGAATTTAGTTCTTTTGTCGGATGCCCATCGCTTTTAATCTTATAGGAAGAGTTGGTTTCAAAATCTATCGGTGGAGGAATATTTAAAACCTTTATTTTTTTATCTAAAAACTTAATCCATGAAGTATCCAAAACACAATATTTATAAGGATATAAACCTACATAAAATTCACCAAGTGGTTTAATATTAATATATTTCAATGCTTTTGAATTAATTTTTTCAGTAATTTGGGGTTGTTTACTACACGCTTTAATATCAAAGATTTTTCAATAATATTCTTTTTTATTATGAATGTTTTTTCAATTATATCCTCTTTTAATATCGGAATTATCTTTCCATTTGTTATTAAACTATTTTCTTCACATTCATGAGGGCAAGCATATCTAATTTTCGGGCAAGGCTTCGTTATGTCATCAAATTTAACATACTTTTCAAACAAGTTTCCGTAGTGTTTTAAAACGCTTGAGCATCTTTTTAAATTTCCGTTTCTGTCCATAAGGAAAAATTTTTGTCCAGCATAGCATAATCTGCCGTGAAAAAAATTATGTTTTTGATTCATAATTTCAAATTCCTGATTATCTGCTCTCATTCTTTCAAAAAAATCTTTTTGTTCATTGGTATATGCTGACGGATAATCTTTCTCATTATATCTGCCAATAAACATCTTAATATTTATATTTTTAATCCCGTTTGACTTTAAGAAAGCAAAATCCGTTTCAATTCTGTCAAATAATAATGGATGTGCAACATAATCAGCAGAAATATTAAATCCCTTCATTTGAAGGTAAAGCATTTTTTTAATATATGATTTAAGTTCCAAATCCTTTTTTTCTCTTTCTGTAAAATGAACAGAAGTAATAATAGATGTACACTTATTGGGATCAATT
>JANYKN010000134.1 GCA_025361565.1 Bacteroidota bacterium
TTGGAGCGGCTTATAAACTGCACTCCGAAGGTGTTGTTTGTTCTCATGACAATTCAGCTTTTGAGATTTTGTTTTAAATTGATTTGGTTCACCGGAACTCATTCCGATAATGCCCTCCAAACTCATTTAAACAAGACTAAAATAAACGATACATTGTGTTGATTTAATGCACTTTGAATCGTTTTAGGTGAACTAAATTAAACTTTAATTTGGTTCACCGTTTAGTTCTCATTTAGACTGAAACTGTTCAATTCGTATTGATTTACAAAAAATGAAAAAGCCTGCAAATCATACAATTTGCAGGCTTTTGTTTTGAGTTAAAACTCATTTTGTCGGGGTAAGAGGACTCGAACCTCCGGCCTCGTCGTCCCGAACGACGCGCGCTACCAACTGCGCCACACCCCGATTTTTGAATCAGACAAAATTAATATATTGGATTGAATTGTAACATATCTTAATATAAAAATATACCGATTCTTTCATTTTCCTATTAAAATTGCAAGTTTTGAAACTAATTTTGCATCGATTACAAGATTTTTGTTAAATTTGGGCTGCAATAGGTCATTTAAACTTTACCAATGTTTATTTCTGTAAAAGAAGCAATGGAACTAACCGGAATGAGTTCCACCACTATCTACCGTTTATGTAATAAACGTAAAAATACCTTATACGTTAGAAAAGAGGATAATAAATTCTTAATTGATAAAGAATTTATTTTGGCCACTTATCCTCCTGATGTGGTAAGCTTGATAGAAGAGGTTGAACCAGTATTGAATGTTACATCTATTGCTACTGTTATTGAAAAAAATCAGGTAGAAGAATCCAATAAAAATGCAATTGTAATCGCAAATGTAAATTCTAAAGAATCATCACAAGCACCTGAAGTATTGAAAACACCTGAAGTGTCAGAAAATTTGAATGTTTCTAAAGAATCTGAAACACCTAAAACAAATGAAATAATTGAAAAACCTGAAATTTCAGCCGCAATTGAACAGAAAATTGCCTTACAGAAAATTGGAGCTTCACAAAATTTAGAAATCAAAACAAGTACAGTTGAAAAGGAGAAAGTTGTTGATCAAATTGAAATCCAATTATCGCCAAAAACGATAAAAGTAAAAACTTTTAATTGGGAAGCATTAATTGGTATTTCTGTAAGTTTGCTTGTTGTTGGTCTTTTAATTTATTTGGTATATTTGGATGCCAAATAAGCTTTTATCATGAATAAATCTGTATTTGATATTCTATTTTGGAATTATGGAAAATCAATTTTATTCTTTGATGTTTTATTAAATTATTTTTAAGCAAAACAAATGAAAATCATCGATTTAAGCCATCTCCTCAACAGCAATACACCGGTTTATCCTGGAACTGAGCAGCCTATCTTCGATCAAGCAAATACCATTATAAATGATGGATTTGCCGAAACTAAAATTACCATGTTTTCGCATACTGGCACGCATATGGATGCACCTTCGCACATGCTTGTTGGTGCAAAATCGCTAGATGCTCTTAATCCTTCAGCATTTTATGGAAATGCAATTTGTATCGATTGTATTGATGTTATTAATGCCACTATTTCAGTAGAACATTTACTGCCTTTTAAAGAGAAAATTCAGCAAGTTGATTTTGTTATTTTGCGAACCGGATGGTCAAAAAAATGGACAAAAAAGGAATATTTTGATGGATTTCCAACGTTATCAATTACTGCTTGTGATTGGTTGACTGGTTTTAATTTAAAAGGAATTGGAATTGATACTATTTCTATTGATAAAATGGGCTCACTTACCTTGGAAAACCACTTGATATTGCTTAAAAAGGGCTTTGTGATTATAGAAAATTTGAATAATTTACAATCATTGGAATATGGAATTTTTACATTTTCATGTTTCCCACTTAAATTTGAAAACTCTGATGGTTCGCCTGTGCGAGCTGTTGCAATTACTCACAATTAAAGTTTGCATATTAACTCCATTTTATATTCAAGATATCCTGCTTATTAATTTTTAATTTCACTATTGAAAATTTATTTATTAAGCTAAAATTACTAACCATACATGTATTACTTTTTCGTATATTTACTTTAATTATTTGAATGGATTAATCTCAAATTACTAAAAATGAATAGCTTAAATCTATATTTCATGACTCGGTATATCGGTTCAGCCAAATAGTCCTTCCAAAGGAATTATGGTAGCTTTTATTGAAGAAAATGGTGCACCCATTGAATTTCTTAAAATGCTGAAAAATGAAATTAAAAAATGATCTATTGTGGTTTCTTAATCACAATAGTTTCCGTCAATTTATCATTCAATTTTGTAAATAGTTCGCCCAGATTCAAATACTCTGATTCAGGAAATTTACTCTTTAAAATTTGCAGGTTAATTTTTATGATAATTTTATTTTTACTCTTATTTACCAGATATTGAAAAAATGCATTACTCCCAAATGAGCTATATGATTCATTAGATGGTAATTCCACGATATAATTATCAGGAAAGGCAAGTTCCATTACATAGTTTTTTTGAAATGGATAAGTGAAATCAACAGGATATTTTCTATCAAATTCACTGAAATCATTAGTTCCATATGTAGGTTCAATATGAATTTGAAATTTAATCTCTTTACCATTTTCACTTTTTTTCATTAGGCTTGAATTGATAATGAGAGGCAAGGTATCGTTTTCAATATTTTTGATTTCAATCTGCTTGTCAAATGCAAGATCCATCATTTTGATTTTGCATTCATCCATGAATTTTTCTTTTCCTTTTATAATAATTTCTTTTCTGTGGTTAAGGGCATCATAGCCGGTTTCGTAGATAACTTTTTTATCTGAAAGATTTAAATTAGAATCTATTGTTATATTTTCTTGTATTTTGGTTTCTGTCATTTTGTTATTTGATATTGGAATCCAGCCAAAATCCTTTCCTTTAACCATAAACCCAATTGAATTCAAATCGTTTTCGTTAAGAATATTATATGGCCTGAGTGAATCGATAGCATCTAGCAAAAATTGCCTATCGCCAATTTTTACTAAGGCCAGCACATGGTTAAATTGCTTAGTATCTACAATATTGGTATCTATTTGGCCATGGTTTCGGGTACTAATTATAATTGGATATGTTTCAATTCCTGCTTTGTTTAACAAGTAAATTAATAAGAAATTTATTTCACTGCTGGTACCTTTTTTATCCTGAAATGGTCTGGCCAAACTTTTTTCTTTAATCAATTTTTTTGTCAGTTTTGTGTATATTTTTGATAATCCAGGATTAAATACTGATTTTACTTTTAGGCTGTATTCACCTGTCCATTTCATGTTTTTGCGCAGGTAATCATATATTGCAATCATTTGATCCTTTGGAGTAATTTTACCACTAATCATTTGGTTTAGCGGTTCCTGATATTCCCAAAAATTAATTAGAGGCAAGCCAAAACGATCACTTTTCATTAAATCTTTATTCAATTTCTCCCAATCAGGAAGTTTATAGATGATATAACCTGAAGGATATGATAAACTTGTTCTTTGCACTGGCTCATAGGTATCATAGTCATCATCAGTAGTTATCATTAACTGGTAAGTAAGGTATTTCCATGCATAATCAGAATTTTCTTGTTTTGCATAGGTAAGATGTATATTTAATTTTTGCATAAAATCTTCAGGCCGGGTAATAAATTCATGGGAATTGAAAGCCTCAATATTGTTTTTTACAAATCGCATTTGTTTTCCGGAAACATCCACATGGATTGTCCTGTATCCTCTTGGTGTAAACATAACTGAGGAATTATAGTCGGTCTCTTCAGAAACATCAAAATCAGGTATATTTGGTGATGAAAACATATATTGGAAGGCTCTGGGAACCCTCATCCGTAATTCACTGTGTCTGACTGGAATTTCACTTTGGAAATACCAGCTTTCAGGTTGCATAAAATCAAGTGATGGTTTTTGATAGCTATACTCAATAATTGAACCTGGTTTTACGTCAGGAAAAGTGATTTCAGCAGTTCGGAGACAATCTGTTGAATCTTTATAAATAATATCTTTATTTTTTACTTTTGTGGCTACAATTTCCCCTTTTTCAGAAAGATTGTAAACCATTGCCTTTATTACAATTGAATTCTCTCCTTGAAGCTGCTCGCAGGCCATATTATGGAATGATAATCTTAATTTTGCATATTTAGAACCTTCCGGTTTTAAAATTTTTATTCTGACATGTCTGTCATAGATAACAAATAAGTTCTGGCCATTTGGAGTAGTGCTGAAATAGATTTGACCATAATCGCACAATACCACTGCAGGAGCATTAGGATCTAATTCATAAGTGGCCATTTGCAAATCTTCCATTGGAATCTCTTTCCATTTAATGGGTTCTTTTTGCGATATTGCTAAGAAAGGAAACAATAAAACAAATAGGGCTGCCAATATTTTCATAGATTTCAGTTTTAATTATGTACGAATTTATAACAAAACAACAGTAAAAATGCTAAGTTCGACTAACTTTAATTATCATCATTTCTATTGCTTTTGTTATTTTATCACCAATACAGAATTTTAAATATAGAAATTCAATTGTGATTTTAACAAAAGTCAATTTGCCTGATCCCTGAAAATATTACTTTGATTAGCAATTAATTGATTTAAAAAATGCATCAATAATATTTGTGCAAACATTTCAATTAAATATCTTTGTTGTTGATTTTTAAAACCTTTAACAATATTGATTATGAAAAAACTTTTATCTGTTCTCGTTATAATTTCTCTTATTTTGGCTTGTAATAAGAAGCCGGCAAATGTAGATGGCTATGCCTTAAATGGCCAAATTTCAGCCTATGATACAGGTTACGTTTACCTTGAAAAAAAGGTAGATGGTGATCTAATTAAAATTGATTCTGTAATTGCATCTAAAGGCAAATTTAGTTTTAACGGAAAAATCGATTTTCCCGAATATGTATTCTTGTCCTTTGGTGATAAAAAACATATGAAAGGTTTTTTTCTCGAAAACTCAGCAATTACATTTAATGCCAACCTTGATAGCCTGGATGCTGCTCTAATTGTAGGATCTAAAGCACAGGATGAGTTGAAATTATATGAAGACGAAACACTTCCTTTCGACAATAAAATGAAGGATCTTTATGATCAGTATGATGGCGCTGAGAGTGATAATAATGCAGTTTTAATGAAACAGATCGATTCAACCATTGAGGCATTGGATAAAGAGCAACAAGCATTTATTAAAAATTATATTGGAACTCATAACAAATCAGTTGTTATTCCTTTTGTCTTGAATAGGGATCTTGCCTACGCACTAGATGTAAATGAACTTGATTCAATGGTTAATATTATTGACACAGCACTTAATGCATCAACTTATATGGTAGGATTGAAAAAACAAGTTGATATACTAAGAAGTGTTGAGATTGGCAAAAATGCACCCGATTTTACATTAAATGACACAACTGGTAAGCCTGTTAGCTTGTCGTCACTCAAAGGAAAGTATCTGCTTATCGACTTTTGGGCTTCATGGTGTGGTCCTTGTAGAAAGGAAAATCCGAATAATGTTAAACTCTATGCCGATTACAAAGCAAAAGGTTTAGAAATTCTGGGTGTATCTTTTGATGAGAAACGCGAAAAATGGGTAGAAGCCATAAAAAAAGACGGTTTGAAATGGACACAAGTTTCTGATTTAAAACGTTGGAAATCTGCAGCCGGAAAGCTTTATGGAGTGCGTTCAATTCCTCATACAGTTCTGCTGGACAAACAAGGAGTGATAATTGCAAAAAATTTAACCGGAGACAAGCTAAGGGCTAAGATTTCAGAGTTGCTCGATAAAAAATAAAAACTTATAAAGCCAGTTTAATAATATTGGATCAAAAACTAAAATCCGATAATCATTTGATTTGATTATCGGATTTTTTATTGAAAAAATTGAATTTTATTTATTCTTAAAAATCAATTTGTCATCTACGGCATCAATTATTATTGGAGATGATTTCTCTACAAGCCCTGCAAGCAACTGTTTAGACAATTCATTTAAAACATATTTTTGAAATATCCTTTTTACAGGTCTAGCACCGTATTGAGGATCATAACCTTTTTGTGCTATCCATTCTATAGCTTTTTCGGTTAATTCAAGATGAAATTCTTTTTCGGCCAAAAGTTTGTTTAATCCAATTAACTGAAGTTTCACAATTTTAGATATATCTTCTTCATTTAAAGGGGTAAACATAATTACATCATCAATCCGGTTTAAAAACTCAGGCCTGATGGTTTTTTTTAGTAATTCAAATACCTTGTCTTTGGTTTCTTCGAGAATTTCTTCTTTGGGTTGATTGTTATGATTGGAAAAGCTTTCCTGGATAATATGTGAACCTAGATTAGAGGTCATAATTACAATCGTATTTTTAAAATTCACCAATCTGCCTTTATTATCGGTAAGCCTACCATCGTCAAGTACTTGTAACAGAATATTAAATACATCCGGATGCGCTTTTTCTATTTCATCGAGTAAAACTACCGAATATGGTTTTCGTCTAACTGCTTCGGTAAGTTGGCCGCCTTCATCATAACCTACATATCCCGGAGGAGCGCCTATTAATCTCGAAACCGAATGTCTTTCCTGATATTCCGACATATCAATCCGTGTCATCATGTTTTCGTCGTTAAAAAGAAACTCAGCCAGAGCTTTAGCAAGTTCGGTTTTTCCAACACCAGTAGTTCCAAGGAAAATAAATGAACCAATTGGTCTTTTCGGATCCTGCAATCCTGAGCGGCTTCTTCGCACAGCATCAGCAACCGATTCTATTGCTTCATCCTGTCCAACCACTCTTTGATGAAGATGTTCTTCTAATTTTAGTAATTTTTCCTTTTCGGTTTGCAGCATTTTCGAAACAGGAATACCTGTCCATCGCGAAACAATTTCTGCAATATCTTCACTGTCAACTTCTTCTTTTATTAATTGTGCATTTGCTTGGAGTAGAACAAGTTCAGCCTTGAATTTTTCAATACTTGTTTCTGCTTCTTTTATTTTTCCATATCTCAATTCTGCAACTTTTCCAAAATCACCTTCTCGCTCGGCTCGCTGTGCTTCAATTTTATAATTCTCGACCAATTGTTTGGCTTTTTGAATATTTTCAATGATTTCTTTTTCTGATTTCCATTTTGCCAACTGGGTATTCAATCCTTCCTGTAAATTGGCTATTTCACCATTCAACTCTTCAAGTCTTTTTTTATTTTTCTCACGTTTTATGGCTTCGCGTTCTATCTCCAGATGTTTTATTTTTCGCCTGAATGCATCTATTTCTTCGGGTACTGAGTTCATTTCCAACCTTAACTTTGCAGCTGCCTCGTCTATTAGATCAATCGCTTTGTCTGGCAAAAACCTATCCGAAATATAGCGTTGCGAAAGCTCTACTGCTGAAATAATTGCATCATCTTTAATCCTCACTTTATGATGGTTTTCATAACGTTCCTTCAAGCCCCTCAGGATTGCTATTGCGCTTAGCCTGTCGGGCTCATCAACCATAATAATCTGAAAACGGCGTTCGAGGGCTTTGTCTTTTTCAAAATATTTTTGATATTCATTTAAAGTAGTTGCACCAATTGCTCTCAAATCGCCTCGGGCCAATGCCGGTTTTAATATGTTTGCAGCATCCATGGCGCCTTCGCTTTTTCCTGCACCTATCAAAGTGTGTATTTCATCAATAAACAAAATTACTTCGCCTTCTGAAGCCAGAACATCTTTAACAACACCTTTTAATCTTTCTTCAAATTCGCCTTTATATTTTGCCCCGGCAATCAATGCTCCCATATCAAGGGAGTATATTTGTTTAGATTTCAGGTTTTCAGGTACGTCTCCATTAATAATACGCATGGCTAGTCCCTCCGCAATAGCAGTTTTTCCTACTCCTGGTTCACCTATCAAAATTGGGTTATTTTTAGTCCTACGCGAAAGTATTTGTAATATTCTCCGTATTTCATCATCACGGCCAATTACTGGATCCAATTTACCACTTCTTGCCCGCTCATTTAAATTAATAGCAAATTTTTCAAGTGAATTATAGGTTTCTTCCGCAGATTGGCTATCTACTTTTGTGCCTTTCCTTAATTCGATAATTACTTGCAGCAATTCCTTTTCTGAAATCCCCAGGTCTTTTAGCATTTGCGAAACCTGATCTCCAGTTTTTAAAATTCCAACCAACAAATGTTCTATTGAAACAAACTGATCTCCAAATTCTTTCGAAGATTGAATGGCATTCTGTAATGCTTTTTGTCCGTTCTGAGAAAGATAAGCTTCAGCTCCTGATACTTTAGGGTAGGAGCGGAGTATACTTTCCAGCACTTGGTGGGTATTTTGAAGATTTATTCCTAATTTATTGAAGATGAAGTTAAAAATATTTTCATCGGTTGTAAAAACACCTTTTAATAAATGCCCGGTTTCAATAGCTTGATTTCCTGCAGATTCAGCTATTTCTTTGGCTTTTTGGACTGCTTCCTGCGATTTTATAGTGAAATTGTTTAAGTTCATTTTTCAGGTTTTATTTTGTTGAAATTCTTTATTAAAGCATCAAGATCATTGCCAATGCACTAAAAATGACATTTCATGTTCGTTTCATAATAAAAGCCTGTAAATTAAAGACATAATGACACTCACTCTTGCAGTTCAATAGCCAATATGTCAGTATTTGCAAAAAAAAAGATTGGAAAGTTTTATTCCGTAAAATTTACACTTCCTTCAATTTCCACTTTCCTCGTTTAAAAAATATTATACCTAAAAATGCCATTGATGTTTCGGATATTAAAATAGAATAAAAAACGCCGTTATACTCATAACCAGCATATAGAGAAAGGAAAGCAGCTAATGGGATTTCGAGCATCCAGAAAGTAAAAAAATTGATAATTGTTGGTGTTGTAGTATCGCCGGCACCATTTAAAGCTTGCACCATCACTCCTCCAATCGCGTAAGCGGGAAATCCCATGCCTATAATACGTAATGCTTTGGCTCCTAATGCAATAACTTCTTTATCTTCGTTGCCTGCTAAAAGTGTTATAAATGAATAAGGGAAGAATACAAGAAAAATTCCAATAATTCCAAGGAAAATCATATTTGAAATGCCCGCTATCCATACCGATTTTTCGGCTCTTTGAGGTTTTTTTGCACCAAGATTTTGTCCTACAAGCGTAGCTGCAGCATTGCTTAAACCCCAGCTAGGCAAAAGTGCAAAAATAATAATTCTGATGGCTATAGTATATCCGGCAACAACATCACTTCCGTATTTGGCAAGTATTCTCATCAAAAAAATCCAACTTGAAGTAGCAATCAGAGATTGCCCTATACCACCCATTGACAGTTTAATCAGTTGAATAAATTCTTTAAGTTCGAGTTTGATAAATTTGATTTTAATCTGGACTCTTTTTTGACCAAAAAACAATAAATAGAACTGCCATAAAACAGCTGTTCCCCTTCCAATAGTAGTTGCAACAGCAGCCCCAGCAATTCCTAATTCAGGAAATGGTCCCCACCCAAATATTAAACAAGGATCTAGAATAATATTAATGATATTGGCAAGCCAGAGTATGCGCATGGAAATTGCGGCATCGCCTGCACTGCGAAAAATGGCATTCATTACAAAAAGCAACATGATTACAGCGTTACCACTAAGCATAATCATGGTAAAGTATTTACCTTCCTGAATAGCCTTTTGTGATACTCCCATTAAAGATAGGATTTCTTCACTGTAAAAAAGTCCCGGTATCGAAAATAGGAAAGATGCAGATATAGCAGTTAGTATTGCAATAAAAGCTGAAGATGCCGCTCTTTCTGGATTTTTTTCTCCAATCCGGCGTGCCACAATTGCCGTTGTGGCAGTGCTAAGTCCAATTCCAATTGCATACACCAAAGTCATTATAGACTCTGTAATACCCACTGTTGCAATAGCATCTGCATTTATTTTTGCGACAAAATAAATGTCAACAACTACAAAAACTGATTCCAAAATCATTTCAAGAACCATTGGAATAGCCAGTAACAGTATTGCTTTTGAAATTCTTCCTTCAGTATAATCTTTTTGGGTTCCTTTAATAGACTCTAAAACATCCACCAATAAAGATTTGAGTCTTTTTAAAAATTCTTTTATAAATTTTAAATAGGTCAATTTAGTTAGTTCTTTATTAATATTGCAAAGTAAATATTATAATAAGGTTAAAACAAACCAATTTTCAGGGATGATGTTACTTTTAGTTTGGTGAAGCATGGAAAACAAAAGAAAATTAAATAATAAAAATTAGTTTATTTGATTTATTGGTGGGATAATACGATTAAATCATTGGATAATGGTTTATAATAGAACCGCCAATAAAATTTCTCTTGGCAGTTCATTAAAAATAAAATATCAGCAAAACTACAATTTTGCATGAGAACCATCGCAAAAAGGTGGATTTTTTGTGTTTTTACATCCGCACCAAGCATTTTTACCTTCTTTTAAAATGCTTGTTTTTAAGGGAGCAAATGCTGAACCTTTATGTGAGCCATCACAAAATGGTTGTTTGGAACTTTTACCACATGCACACCAATAATAATCTTTTAATTCATTATTAAGTACATAAGGCGATTTTTGAGCAATTACCGGTTTTTCCATTTTCTTCATTTTTAGTTATGAGTAATTTAATACACTATCTTAAAACATTGTAATTTACCAATAAAAATTGAATTGATTGGTTATCAATAGAGTAATAAATTTGAATTGCTAGTTTATTAGTTGTTTATCATGCAATTACATAAATAGTCAGGTTGGGATAGCTTGCTTTATTTATTTAAGCTTTTTAGGAAAATAATACGATATTCTTCTAATAAAAGCATCGGTATATCCTAAATTGTAAATATATTTTAATTCATTCGAAGCTTTATCCTCTGAATTATACTCGCCATATGTATATTTATAATAATTTCCTGTAAAATACATTTGTATATTTTTCAATTTTTTAAAATAGTCCCCGCTTACAGGCTTGCTAAAAGCTCCAATTTGGATTGTAAATATGCTATCATATTCCGAAATATTGACTTTTTCTATTTCCCCCTTTTCTATTAAGTATACTTCTGGAATGTTAATTTGTTTTATAATCAGCTGATTGGTAGTGTCGGATTGGATTTTGAATTCGACCCTTCTATTGTAAGGAAGTGATTGCCAAACGTATGAACCATCTTTGTAATTATTAATGGTAAGTTGATTTTTTTCTCCATCTCCCCGATAAGTTATTTGATCAGGATTAACTCCATGTTTTGTTATAAAATCATATACAGATTGCGCTCTTTGTTTTGAAAGTTTTAGATTATAGGTTTCGGGGCCTTGTGTATCCGAGTATCCTATAATTTCAATTTTGGTTGTTGGATTTGTTTTAAGATAACTAGTCAATTTTAATAGGTTCGTTTTAAAATAAGATACTTCAGCATTGTTAATCTTGAATAGGATATTTTCAATTATACTCTTGTTTTTATCTTCATACAAATCACTATCCTGAAATGATTTAATTATCGGGTTAACAATCCCAACATATTCATTACATGGCTTTTGGGTTTTCATTTCAATAGGCTTATAGATAACCTGATAATCTGCACTATCACTTATGTGAAAGTTTTCAACATGAACTTCTTTGTCATTCATTTGATATACAGCCTTGTAATTTTTACCTCTTGTTAAAATGAACAAGTATTTACCTGTTATAGAATTTGGTTTATATATTCCAACCGCCTCATTGTTTGCACTATCGTAAATTAGAATTTGTACATTACCAATTTCTGATTTACATGCGGTAACTATACCTTTAACTATAGTAACTGGTTTTTCTTCGGCTTCAGGTAAGCCCATCATATAAATATCTGTATTTCCAAAACCTTCGTCACGATAAGAAGCAAAATAAGCTCGTTTTCCGTCGGGAGTGGTATTAAAGAATGCATCATCTTCAGTTGTATTTACCGGATAACCAAGGTTTTCAGCCTTGCTCCAGGTTCCAAATTCATTCTTTTTGCTTGTAAAAATATCAAATCCTCCCATCGTTTCATGCCCTTTTGAACTAAAATATAGCGTAATTCCATCAGGATGGATAAAAGGCCCTTCCTCATCTTTAGCGGTATTGATGGTTGGTCCTAGATTAATCGCTTTTCCCCAACTTCCGTCAGATTGTCTGTCGGATTGATAGATATCAAGGCCACCAAAGCCTCCTGGTCTGTCACTTGTAAAATATAAGTGCTTATTGTCTGTCGAAATTGTTGCATGTGTTTCTCTATACCGTGTATTTATATTATTCCCAAGACTAACTGGTTTAGACCACTTATCTCCAATCAAATTACTAACCAGTATGCTTCCTTCTTCCAAATCTCGGTAAATAAGTAATTGCTGCCCATCAGGTGAAAGGCTTATTGAAGCTTCGTGTGCTTCAGTATTAATTAAAGTACTTATTCCTTTTGGCGACGACCAGTTTTTTCCATTAAAATTGGAAATGTAAATATCTTCGTTATATTGTCCGTCAGGTTTTGCTTTTTCACCTTCAAATTGTTTTCTGCGCGAAGTAAAAATGAGAACAGATTCATCTGCTGTTACTACCGGGCTATGATCTGAATATTTTGAGTTAATACTATCGCCTAAATTTGTTATTTGAATGTTAATCGGGTGTAACTTATATTGAATGCCATAGTTGCATTCTTGAATTTCATCTTCAATAGCAGTAAGCATTTCTTTATTTTTAACTTCGGCCTTCATTGATTGAAATACCTCAATGGCTTTTTCAAAATCATAACTTTTATGATATGATTTTCCTAAATAAAATTTGGCTTCAATAGCTAAAACATTTTGTGAATTTGATTGTTCGAAAATATCAACTGATTTTTGAAGATAAGCTATTGCCTGAGATTTCTTTAAAACTGTATTTAAATAACAATAACCAATTTTAAAATTTAGAATTGGATCATTAGGTTTATCTTCAAGCAAACCTTTACTTAATTGAATTGCACCTTCAAAATTTCCTTCGTTGATTAATTCATCTAGCTTTGAATTAATTTCTTGAGAAATAGCATTTTGCGAGCTCAAAATGAACACAATACTAAAGAGGACATTTTTAAAAGACATGTAGATGAAGTATTTTATTTTCATTTCCTGATAACTGATTTTATGATGAAATTGAATATTATACCAGAATTTAAATCGAAATAAATTTACTTCTATTTTTTAAAATGCACCTAATTATTTTTATCTTTCTTTTAGTCTAAACGGAAAATTTTTCTGAGCAGGATTTCTGATTTATACAATTTCAGGTTAATCATTATCTTGGCTAAAGAGGGGTATAACATTAATAATCACTGAATGATAATCAAAAGGCTGTTTAAATTACATAGCAATATTATTAATACATCAAAAGGCAATTGATTTTAATAAATGTTGTAGAATATAAACATCTTTCCAACCATTTGGAGTGAATTTCCATTGTTTAAGTTTACCTGTAATCTCATAGCCCATACGCTGGAATAATTTTAAACTTGGTAAATTATCTTCGTTTATTTTACAATGGATTTGTTGCAAATTAAGGTGACTAAATGAATACTCTTCAATAAGATTTAATGCTTCACCAGCATAGCCTTTATTTCGATTTTCTTCATTAGCAATAAGGATTCCAATGCCTGCACGTTTGTTATATAAATCAATATCGAATAAATCAATTGTTCCTATCGATTGGTCGTATCCTTTTGAACTTAAATCAATTATCAGTCTTAATTGTTTCGATTCAATAATATCACGATGACTGTTTTCGATGTATTGGTGTAAAATATATTTAGAATATGGAGTAAGAGTATTACTCACTTCCCATATGGACGGATTATTTTCCCATTCATACAATAATTCTAGATCTGTAGGTTCAAGTGCCCTTAGTTTTAAGATATCATTTTTCAAGAGCATATTCCAACGTATTTGAGTTAATTAAAATATGCACTAAATGTCACATTCCAATTCTTTTAAAGATGTTTTTTTATAATTGTATTTGTAATCTTTATTTTTTAATTCAGCAGGAATATTGGCGATAGGTTTTACTAAAAGAGTATATGCTCCTTGCTTAATTACCCGGAATTCAATTCTTCTGTTGAACCTTTGGCCTTCTTTATTCCAGGTTCCATCTGGATTTTTATTTAAGGCTATCGGGTTTTCTTCTCCATAGGCCACAACTACTGCTTGTTCTGGCTTCACTTTATGCTTGATTAAATAGTCTTTGATTGCTTCGCCTCGTTTTAGTGAAAGATCTACATTATATTTTGCTCTTCCAAGAGCATCAGCATAAGCTCCGATTTCAATAACAGCTTCGGGATTGTTGCTTAGATATTCAGCTAATTTATTTAAGCTTAAATTGTTTTCATTTAATTGCGCCTGATTCGATGGGAAAAGAATATTTTCAGCCTTTATACTTTCGTCATAGACAATTCCATTCTCATCAATATTGTCGATATTAATATTTCCAGCAAATTCTTGTTCTACCATCATATTTAACTCCTCGTCTTTGCATGGAGGATCTGCAGGTATTTGTACTGCTTTATACAATTGTTGATAGGCAGCATTATCAGGTACTGCCAGTTGTTCCTCATTAATTATTTTTCCTCCAGCTTCGAAAATTACATTGTACTTTCCTCCTCTGTTGAGAACGAATAAAAATTTACCTGTTTTGGAGTTAGGAGTGTAAATACCAACAACGGTATCAGTTTTTGCATCCATTACTGTGATAGATACATCAGGCAAATGGCCTCTGCAAATATACACTTTACCAGTCATAACTGTCATATTGGGTGCTTCACTTTTCTCTAAATCAATTCTATAGATGTCTGTTCTTCCATAGTTAGTAATATTGTATGATGATTCTCCTGATGCTTGGTTTGAAGCATAGTAAGAACTTTTTCTATTAGCGGTAGTTGTATAAAAAATATCATCTGACGAAGTGTTAATCGGAAATCCTATATTTTCAGGTTTAGTCCATGTTCCAAATTCATTAAGTTTGGAGCTAAAAATGTCAAAACCACCAAGGCCACCAAGGCCTTTTGAACTGAAATAAAGCGTAACTCCATCAGGATGTATAAAAGGAGCTCTTTCATCTTCAGAGGTATTGATTCCTGGTCCCAAATTTTTTGCTTCACTCCATTCTCCATTTAATAATTTATAAGCTACATAAATATCCAAACCTCCATATCCACCTTTTCTATCACTAGTAAAATAAAGTTGGTTACCATCAAATGAAATTGAAGCGTCAGTTTCTCTTGCTTTAGTATTGATAGTTGGGCCAAGTTTTGTAGGTACTGACCATGTGTCTCCACTTAAATTACTTTCGTAAATACTTCCATCATCGTCAGATTTATAGATAAGCAATTTTTGTCCATCTACCGATAAGCCAACAGAGGCTTCATGCTCAGAAGTATTGATGTTGTCGCTGATACTTACTGGTTTTGACCAATTCCCAGAATCATTATAGGATATATAGATGTTTTCATCATATTCACCATCCATGTCGGGTTCTTTGCTAAAAGGGCCAGGCCTGCGCGAAGTGAATATAAGAACTTTTTCATCCGCAGATAAAACCGGACTATGTTCACTGTATTCCGAATTAATCGTTTCGCCAAGATTTACGCTTGTAAAAAGGACAGGAGCATCGTGTAATGCGGTTCCTTCCTGACACCTGGATATTTCTTTGTCTATAATATCCAACAATTGTTTATTGGTTGTCAGGCTTTTAAGTTCAACATATTGATTAAGTGCGTCATTAAAGCGATAGTTAGCTTGATATGCTTTTGCCAGATAAAAGCTATGCTCAAGAAATTCTGTATTTTTTTTCTTTTTTTTCCCAACATTTTTAACTGACTTTTCAATATATTCAATTGCTTTATCTTTCTGGAGAGCTGTATTTAAATAGCAAAATCCAAGTTTGAAATTAATATCTGCATTATTAGGATCTTCTTCAAGCATTCTTTGATAGAGATTGATGGCTCCGTCAAAATTTTCGTTATCTATATAGCCATCTGCTAGATAGAATTTTTCATCGCCTGTACCTTGCGAAAATGATGGCGTTATAAAAGGAAAAATCGATAGTAATATTAAAATGATGGCTTTTGTTTGAACCAATGATTTTAAATATTGTATTGTAATAGACGTGGATATTATATACATTTCCGAAGTGTTTCCTTGTTTTTTATATTGTTATTTTCAATTGGTCGAAATAAAAAAGCAAATTTAATATAATTACCTCTAATTTTACGTGCTTTTTCAAGTGCATATATTAATTTATCTTCAATATACGTTCCATCCTTATTTATTAAGGAATTATTTCTTCCAAATCAAATATTTTTTTGATAAGCCGAAATTATAATTTTACAACCAATATTTTATGAAGATAATCTATATTATTGATTGTTATAAATATAATAGCGTGAAAACTATTTTTTCAAATTTTATGGAATTATTGATTTTATTGATATTTGTACCCTTTTTGAATATTTAACGGAGTATATCGAATTTTATTTTTTATTGAATCATAAATGTAATATCCAACAAATTTTTAAGTTTTATTATAATACAAAATATCAATAGGTTTAAATCTCTTTGTTTAAATCAAATGATTCTAAAATATCGGCTACTCTTTTTAGGAACATTCCTCCAAGCGCACCATCAACCACTCTGTGGTCATATGACATTGACATAATCATCATTTGCCTGATTCCTATTGTATCTCCAAGTGGTGATTCAATTACAACTGGTTTCTTTTTTATTGCTCCAATTGCTATAATTGCAACTTCAGGCTGGTTAATAATAGGTGTTCCAGTTATATTTCCAAATGTGCCTAAATTGGTAATTGTAAATGTTCCTCCTTGGATTTCATCAGGTTTAAGCTTGTTTGAACGTGCTCTATCAGCAAGATCATTTACTTTTTTTGTTATGCCCAAAAGACTTAGTTCTGCTGCGTTTTTAATAACAGGCACAATTAAATTGCCGCTGGGTAAAGCTGTAGCCATTCCAATATTGATTTGTTTTTTTACTATGATATTAGTGTTATCAACAGAAACATTAATCATCGGAAATTCTTTAATTGCCTGAACAATAGCCTCAATAAAAACAGGAGTGAAGGTAATCTTTTCTTTATACTTACTATAAAATGTTTCTTTTACCATATTACGCCATGTAACCATTGCAGTGAGATCTACTTCAACAAAAGAGGTTACATGTGCCGATATTTTCTTTGATTCAATCATATATGATGCGATCAGTTTGCGCATTCTATCCATTTCAACGATTTCATCAGAATTACTGGTTGGAATATTTACTTTTGCCTTTTCAATTATTAAAGATTCTTCTATTTCAGGCGATTTATTTTTTTTATTGGCTAAGGATAATACGTCTTCTTTTGTTATCCGATTGGCAAGTCCTGTGCCTGAAATTTTATCAAGTTCATTAAGGGCAATTCCTTCTATGCTTGCAATATTTCTGACAAGTGGAGATAAATATTTTTCTGATGCAGTTTTACTTTTATACAGAATATTTTCAACTTGTGTAGTTTGTGATTTTGGTTTTTCTAATGCAATTGTAGTTATGTCAAAAATTTCTTTGGTTAAAGGAATGGGTATTTCTTTGCTTTTATCCAAAGAATTTTCTTCTGCTTCAATATTTATAATTACAACCAAATCACCAACTTGTGCAATCTCTCCTTCCTTAAAAAGAAATTTCTCAATTCGTCCACTTTTAGGAGCAACTATCTCGGTATCAATTTTATCTGTAGCTATTTCAACTAAAATATCGTCTTCAATTACTAAATCGCCAACATTTTTGAGATATTTTATGATGCTGGCTTCGGTGATTCCTTCACCCATAGCCGGTATGCGAATTTCCAATTGTTTCATTCAACTATTTTTTAAATTTTATCAATTACCTTATTAAGCAACTTTAAAGAAAACATTAGTGATCTGTTTTATTAATTATACGTTTCAAAAGTATTCAAATTATATAATTTATTCATTTTCAATCGGTAACTGAATTTTAAATGTTACTTTTAATGCTTTAAAGATAATAATAATATCGTTTTTTATTTGATAGTTTTTTGCGTAGTTTAAGTTTAATTCATAAATATCCTTATCTGAAAGCAAGTTTATATCTTTAAATTGAATCGGATTGAATATCCCTTTTTGCAATTTGGGGAGGTTTTTTGTATGCTCTGGTTGGTTTTGAAAATAAGAAACCCATGTTAGTTTCCCGAATGTAATTTTGTTAAAAGTAGCTAAAATTTGTAAAGGTTTATTTTTTATAAAGAATACAGGTAGAATAGGTATAAATGAAAATACAATCAAAATATCCAACATTCTTTTTATAAATTTATTTATCGGATCTGAAATTAAACTTATTTTAAAATCTGGAATGGAATTTAAATTAATAACTGATTGTGAACCAATCATAAGTGAGTTCGCAGGCAGTATAATTTTAAATTCAAGTCTTTTGTTGTTAGCATTTATTATACAATCAATGATTTCTCCAATATCCAGATCTTTTATGAAAAAAATGATACTTTCTATTTTATAAATGTCAATAATATCTGATAAATTGTGGAGATCGTTTTGTGATTTATCAATAGAGCTGCCTATTGCAACAGATTGGCAAATTTCAAAATCTTTGTCAATACTTTTTGGATAATGAATAAAAGAATCATTCTTTTGATTTCCGATAAGAAGTGCTTTTTTGCGATAAAATATTGAAAAGCCTTTTCCTTTGTTTTGTATTAGTCGAATGATTAACCTGTTTATTGTAGTGCAGCAAAATGCCAATCCTGCTCCCAGTAAAATTAATGCTCTTGAATATCTATAGTTTTCTGGTAGTAATGCATATATAATTAATATTGATGCGGTGCCAAGCGTAATGGCTTTTATTAAGTCATTAATTTTTGCACCTGCTCCATAACCTTTAAAATAATAAATAAATATGCTCCAAACTAGAATAAATCCAGGTACATAGAAATCAAAGAAATACGGTGAATAGGCATTAAATCCCGAGAACTTATAATTTTCCCAAAATTTGATTACTTGATTATACGACAAATAAATGAGGATAAAATCAAAAAATGGTAAAAAAGTGATCTGGATTATTTGCCGGAATAGTGAAATAGCTGCTCTTAAATAAATGGCACAGTATATTGCGAACCTGAACAAGCGTCTTTTTTTGCCTTTATAGTGTTTTGCCGCAAAAATGAGCATTGCATTATAAAAAATCTTTACGTATTTTATACTTGTTTTTTTTGTACTCTCTCCCTTATAATGAATAATTGTTGTGTTCGGGAAATAATAATTATCGTAATTTGCTTGTGATATCCTGAATGAAAGGTCAATATCTTCGCCATACATGAAAAAATCCTCATCAAGAAGACCAATTTTATCCAACACATTTTTTCGTATGAACATGTAAGCCCCAGATAAAACCTCAACTTTGTGAATTTCATTTTCATCGATGTATTTGAGCTGATATTTTCCAAAAACTTTTGATTTAGGGAAAAGTTTTGAAAAGCCGAACATTTTGTAAAATGCTGATATTGGGGTTGGTAAAGATCTTTTAGATTCTGGGAGAAATTCTCCTTTCCCGTTTATCATTCTAACTCCTAAGGCTCCAGCAGAGACATTCTCGTCCATGAAATTCTTACATAAAAACAAGCTGCTTTCCTGTATAACTGTATCTGGATTAAGGAGTAAGATATATTCTCCCTTTGAAAGTTTTATTCCTTGATTACATGCATATGCAAATCCTTTATTTTCATTATTACATATAAGTTTTACATCAGGAAATTTGCTTTTCACCATTTCTGCAGAATTGTCAACAGAATTATTGTCAACAACAAATACTTCGATTTCAAAGTTGATTGCAGATTTGTATACCGAATAGAGGCATTGTTCTAAAAATGCTTCAACATTATAGCTAATAATAATTATGGAGATTTCAACTGACATTATTATTCAATTTTTCAAAACAAAAAAACAGCATTAAGCTGTTTTATGGATTTCGTACTACTCTGAAACCGTAATTATAATTAGTATAATGTGGATATGGTCCATCGCGTGCTGTTAGCCTGGCAAGCTGGCTTACATAATACCAGGAACCGCCACGGATTACTCTAAAAGGGGAACTTTCAGGTCCTGTAGGATTTTTTTGGCTACCGGAAGGATACTTTCCAAAAAAATCTTTACACCATTCCCAGGCGTTTCCGCTCATATCAAAAATTCCAAGTTCGTTAGACTTTAGTTGACCAACAGGTTGAGTGCCTTTTTCATAAGTAGTTTCATCGTACCAGGCAACTTTATTAGCGCTATTCGAACCGCTATATTTATAGTTCTTTGATTGGTTACCTCCTCTTGCTGCATATTCCCATTGGGCTTCAGTTGGCAGTGAATATTTTTGACCTGTTTTTGCTGAAAGCCATTCACAATAGTCAGAAGCTTCTTTCCATGTAACATTAACTATTGGATTATTGTCTTTCCAAACCCATTTACTTGCATTTGGATGTTCTTCATACCAATCTGCATTTGGTTCTACCGGAATTTTTTTTCCTGTTTCTTTGCAATAGGCTTTGTATTGTGCTACTGTTATTTCGTATTTCCCGATATAAAAATCATTTAAAGTAACAGGATGAACTGGTTTTTCATCAGCATCACCATTGTTGTCTCCCATTTGAAATGAACCGCCCTTAACAAAAACCATTTCCGGAAAATTCTGGCCTTTAAGGATTTGACCAAGAAAAATAGTATTGGCAACTATGCAAACTAAAAATAATTTCCTAAACATAAACATCCTGGTATTTAATTCGGTTTATTTATTTTTTGCTATTCTAAAACCATATGTATAATTTGTGAAAGCTGCATTTGGTCCATCCCTGTCAGCGATTCTTGCATATTCAGATCTGTAGTGCCAAGAACCTCCGCGTAAACTTCTGTATATATTTGCACCTGGGCCGGTTGGATTTTCTTTAGGACTATTGGCATAATAATTAGATGTAAAATAATCGTTACACCATTCCCAAACATTTCCGCTCATATCAAAAATTCCAAGTTCATTCGGTTTTAAAGTACCTACCTTAACAGGACCTTTAAAATTTGTAGTCCCATCATACCAAGCTACTTCATCAATATTATTGCTCCCACTATATTTGTATCCCTGCGATAATTTACCACCCCGTGCAGCATATTCCCATTCAGCTTCAGTTGGTAACCGGTATCCATTTGCAGATAAAGTCCAGCTTACTTCACTTTTATTTATTTTGTACACCTTTTGAAGACCTTGTTTTTCACTTAACCAATTGCAATATTCAACTGCATCAAACCAGGTTACATTATGCATTGGAAAAAAGTCTTTCCAGCCCCACCATTGATTTTTTGTTAACGGATAAAAAAATTTAGTATCGGGATGCTCAGCAAACCATGCCGAATCCGGAGGTTCTGGCATTTGTTTTCCTTTTGCTGCTATAAATTCTTTATATTCTTTAACTGTAACTTCATATTTACCGAGATAAAAACTATTTAATTTGACCTCATGCCTTGGCAATTCGTTATTAAACTCTGATCCTTTTATTTTATCTTTAGCGTCATCTCGCCCCATCATAAAGCTTCCACCTTCCACTAATACCATTTCGGGCTGAGCATTCGCCATCGCCGATAAAAAAATATAGAAAAGTACAAAAAGAGATGATTGTATGAAACTACCTTGATTTCTCATTACTCGATAATTTTATTACCTGAAAGTTTTCTTTAAAAGCATAAAAGTAACAAAAATTTCTAATTAAATTTATCAAAATTAATGTCATTTTTTATTCCGAAAATATTATTATTTCTGCTATAAACTGAAAAATTATATTATTTATCTGATTAAAATCAAAAGAAAATTAAATTTTATTCGATAATTTTTAACTTTTTGAAACATAATAATCATGCCATTTATCAATTGTTTTCGATTGAATTGATGCTCTTCATGTTCATAAACTAATTTTTTGCAATAATTTTCAAACTTGTTCTTCTATTTAATGCTTGACCTTCTTTTGAATCATTACTAGCAATGGGTTGAGTAAATCCATAACCTTTATATGAGAGATACTTTTTTTCAAGACCTCCTTTAATTAAATATTCATATACAGTTTTTGCCCTGTTAGTTGATAATTTTTGGTTATAGATTTCAGTACCTAAATTATCAGTATGTCCTTGTATTTCAATAGCTAAATTATTTTGTTTAACAAATTGGACTATTTTGTCCAGTTCGGGAAAGGATTCTTTTTCGAGCTCATACGAATCGAAATGGAAAAAAATATTTTTCAATATTGCCAATTCTCCAATTTCAATGGGTTGCAACGGAATCTTAATATAAATGTTTGAATCTGGTAATGAATAATTTTCGGAATAGAACATGTATCCTTTTTTATTTACATGGAATGCATATCTGTTATTCGGCATTAAACTGACCAGAAACTCTCCTGTTAGTTCGTCTGATGAAGAGGTCAAAACTAATTTTCCATCATAATTTGAAATATCAATGGCAGACGAAAGTGGTTGATATGTTTTTGCATCATAAACTATTCCTTTTATAAAAATTGATTTACCAGGCCTTATAGTGGGCGGAATAGTAAATTGATAGATGTCTTTTTGGCCATAACCTCCATCCATATTTGATGAAATAAGCCCAAAGTCTCCGCTGGCATTAATTACCAGGCTTTCTTCATTAAAATAAGTATTTATTGGGTATCCTAAATTTTTCGCCTCTTGCCATTCTCCATTCTTGTTTTTTCGAGACATGAATAAATCGCTTCCACCCATGCCCAAATGGCCTTCAGATGAAAAATATAAGGTATTGTTATCATAATGAATGAAAGGTGCAAGTTCATCTTCTGTAGTATTAATGCTATCTCCAAGATTAATGGGCTGTCCCCATCTTTTATTTACATCTAGTTGACTCATCCAAATATCAAATTTTCCTTTGCCGCCGGGCCGGTTACTTATAAAATAAAGGGTTTTTCCATCTGATGATAAACTAGGTTGGGTCTCTTTGTAGCTTCCGTTTATCGGGGTTCCAATATTAATAGGTCTGGACCAGTTTTTGCCTTTTTTTTCGGATATGTATAAGTCACAACTGCCATAACTATCTTTTCTTAAACATGCTGTAAATACCATAGTTTTGCCATCTGCCGATATGGTTTGGGCTCCTTCACTTAATTCAGAATTAATAGGTTCCGAAAGCCTTTGCGCAACTTGCCATTTTCCATTTTGTTTCAGAGAAAAGTACAAATCTTCCTGCGAATTAATTTGTCTGTCTGATGATGTATAAACAAGCATACTGTCATCGGCAGTGAGGCATGGCCAATATTCGCTTATTGGCGTATTTATATTTGGGCCAAGATTTATCGGCTCAAAATCCACCGGATGCTTGATTAATTCAAGCGCAAAATTGCATTGTTTTATTTTTAAATTTATATTATCGGTATATTCAATTTTTTTCTTTTCAAAGGCGAAAAAATTCTGATAATCGTTAGTAGCTTCCTTATATTTACCGGTTTCTTTTTCTAAATCGGCTTTTCGCAAATACATTAATGCATTATAATCGGCGTTAATTGATATTGCTTTTGAATAATATTCAATAGCCTGGGCTTTTTGGTTTTCGTCACTCGCAATTTCTCCATATAAAATGTAAGCATCCAAAAATTGATCGTCTATTGAAAGTACTTCTGCCAGCTCTTTTTTTGCTGATTCAAAATTCTTTAAATTATATTGAGAGATAGCTATTTCAAATTTCTTTATCGCTTTTTTTGATTTTGAATAATATATGTTTTGCGAAAATGAAGAAAAGGAATTGATAATGAGTAAAGTTATTGAAAAACAGAATATTAATTGTCTTCGGATATTCATATATTTAAATTTGAAATTTGTAAAAATAATTCTAGGAACTACAAGGCACATTCAAAATTACAATATTTAACTCAAATTAAAGCATTAGAGTTTCTGGGCTTGAATTTTTGTCCAAACTTAATTTATTTCGTTTTTAATATAAATAAAATGAGATTTCTTAACTCACTTAAAATCTATGGGATATGCATAAATTTATGCGATTGGAGAGAAACTTGCCATTTTTGGTTTAGCTTAACATATTCTACAATTTCCGGTATAATCAGCTCATATTTACTCCATTCCGGTTGAAGATATAATTTACAGGAAGAATCTACTTTTGTAGCATTTTTTTCTGCCCATATTAAATCATCAGAATTTGATATTATTACTTTTAGTTCGCTTGCTTTGCTATAGATTTCTTTTTTTGGTGGATTTTGTTTTTTAGGGCTTAAACAGATCCAATCCCATTGCCCACGCAAATGATATGCCCCTGAAGTTTCAACAAAAGTACCTATTGAGTTCTTTTTAAGAAGTTCACACAATGGCCCAAGATTATAAAGTGAAGGTTCTCCGCCAGTAACCACAACAGTTGTGGCATTATTTATAAGAACATTTTCTACAATACTTTTAATATCAATAAGTTCGTCAATCATGAAGTTCCACGAAAATTTAGTATCGCACCAACTGCATCCGATATCGCAACCTCCAATACGAATAAAATAGGCTGCTTTGCCCATGTGAAATCCTTCGCCTTGAACTGTATAGAATTGATCGATGAGTGGCAATTTGAAGCCATCGTCAAAAATGGCTTTATCTGGTTTTTTCAAAAGAGTTTATATTAATTGAGATTTGTATAAACAGTTAATAGCTAACTGTAATTGGCTGCAAAAATAATAAAATTAACCTCAATTTTAAAACTTTATGCTGAACGGACAATCGAATTAGATGTTTAAAAGGTCAATGTAAAACAGGTTTCTATAAATGGCAAGGAATTTACTTTGATGTTGCCATGATGACTGCGCATAATTTGTTTTGATAGACTTAGCCCAATCCCTGAACCACTTGATTTGGTAGTAAAAAAGGGAATAAAAATTTTATCTCCAACATCTTTAATAATGCCCTGGCCATTATCAACAACCTGAATTGTCCTTTTCCCGTTGTTATTAATAAAGGCTTTCATTTTAATTTTTTTCTTTTCTACATTTTCAAGGGCATGAATTGAATTTTTAACCAGGTTTATCAATACTTGTTCAATAAGCTGTTCATCGGCAGTAAGTTCCAATTTATCCGGAACTATTGAAATATCGAAATTAATGTTATTTTCTATCAGATCTTTTTCAAGTAATTTGCGTATATTCTCAAATTGATCTTTTACCATATATACAGAGTAATTTGGTATTGGAATACGAGTAAGATTTCGATATTTTTCAACAAAATGAATCAAGCCTGTACTGCGTTTGTGAATAGTACCCAAACCATTGATTATATCATTAATGGTTTCACGATCATGATTCTGGTCAATATAAGGTTCTAAGTGGCCTACAACATCATTAACCAAAATATTTACAGTTGAAGTTAGTGAGGCAATTGGTGCAATAGAATTCATAATTTCGTGTGTTAATACACGAATTAGCTTTTGCCAGGCCTCCATTTCTTGTTCCTCAAGTTCTGATTGAATATTTTTGATTGAAACCAGAATAATATCCCTTTCATTTATCTTGAATTCAGTGGCTTGAATTGAAAGTTGAAGCAGATCTTCACCAATTTTAACTTTTAGTAATTCATTACTTCCGGGTTCGATATTGAAAAAGAATAATTCCAGGCCTGGGCTCCATGTCTCCAGTAATTGAATGTTTTTTAAATGAGGGACATTAAAAAGCTTTTTTGCCGCATTGTTAATCATCTCAACGGTTCCATCTTTTTGATAAGCAATAATTCCGATTTCAATATGTGACATTATTTTTTGGAGATAAAAATAATGTTCCTCTTTTTCGCTTCTGATTTTTTGAAAATCCTCGATTACCTTATTAAATGCCTTTTTTAAATTATCAAAGGATGAGCCCAGACCTTCGGATTGAAATGTTCGGCTAAAGTCTGAAAACCTTACTGATTCTAAAAAACTAGTTACAATGCGATTGGTTTTTTCGATATAGTGAATTAGCGAAAAAACCTGAACCAGGATTAGAATAAGAAGTAGAAAAGGTGTCATGAAATACACACCACTGTTCAACACAGTTACTAGAATAAAGCAGGTAATTACAATCAAAACTACTCTGATTGTAATATTTAATCTAAAGTTTTTATAAGTCATGTTTTTCCATCCTTCTGTATAATGAAGTCCTGGTAAGGCCCAATTCTTTAGCAGCAGTACTGATATTACCTCGATGTTTTTTCATTACTTTTAGAATAATCATTTTTTCAACTTCATCAAGATTGTAATTTTCAAGCTCAACTTCTTCAACTTTAGTACTTTCGTTGGCCAAATGAAAATCTGAAGGTTGTAAAGTACTTGTATCAGACATGATTACAGCTCTTTCAATAGCATGTTGTAATTCTCTTACATTACCAGGCCAAAGGTATTGTTCTAATTTTTTATAAGTAGGCGAACTAATTTCTTTAATGTTTTTCTTATATTTTTTGGCATATAATTTTAAAAAATGATTTGCTAAAAGAGGAATGTCTTCTATTCGTTCTCTAAGTGGTGGAATACTTATTTCAACTGTATTTATTCTATAGAGCAGATCTTCTCTGAATCGATCTTCACTTATCATTTGCTTAATTGGCATATTGGTTGCGCAGATTAACCTGATATCAATAGGTCTTGGTTTATTTGAACCTAAACGGATAACTTCTCTTCGTTCAAGTACTGTTAAAAGTTTTGATTGTAGCGGAATTGAAAGGTTTCCAATTTCATCCAGAAACAAAGTACCTCCAGTAGCTATTTCAAAGCGACCTGCTCGTTCTCCTTTGGCATCAGTATATGCACCTTTTACATGGCCAAATAATTCGCTTTCAAATAAAGTTTCAGTAATTGCCCCCAAATCAACACTGATGAAAACTTCATCCTGGCGTGAAGAATGCTTGTGTAAAGATCTTGCAACCAATTCCTTACCAGTTCCATTTTCACCTAATATCAAAATGCTGGCATCAGTTTGGGCTACTTTTTTTATAGTCGAAAACACTTTTTGCATTCCCGGTGAAATTCCTATGAAATCGCCAAAAGGTTTTTCAAGCATGGCCTTATATCCAGATTGTTTCTGACGTAAATCATCAACTTCGAGACGAGATTCCCGTAATTTTATTGCAGATGAAATTGTTGCAACTAATTTTTCGTTTTGCCAAGGTTTATTTACAAAATCCAATGCTCCTTGTTTTATAGCTTTTACAGCATTTTCAACTTCTCCATATGCTGTTATAAAAATGACAATAGCTGATGGATCTATTTCAAGAATTTTTTCAAGCCAGAAAAACCCTTCATTGCCGCTGATTGCATCTTTTGTAAAATTCATATCCAGTAAAATCACATCAAAATTACCTTCTTCAATAAGTTTGGGTATTCTTTCCGGATTTTCTTCTGTAACAACTTCTTCAAAATGCTGTTTAAGTAAAAGTTTTAAAGCAAATAATATATCAGTATTGTCATCAACCGCAAGAATTTTACCTGTTTTTTTTATCATTTTGTTCATTTAATTGGTTAATTCTAAATTTAAACGTTTACTCAAATTGATCTTTTAAAATCAATAATTAGAATAGGTAAATCATTCAATAGGAATATGACAATTGTAAAATCGTGCCAAAATTATTTATTTAACCTGAAAATGAAAATATCAAAATATGATAATTTAAGTATTTGTATATCAGTATTTTATTGTAAATTAATTTTGAATAAACTGTTTGTTTTTTCGTGTTTTATTTGTTTTCTATTTTGTACATTTTTCAATAATTGAACGAATTCGTACAGTTGTGTCCGAAGATGAACAATATTCAATTTTTCATATACCAATCTGCCAAAGGTTCAAAAGTTGAATTGATTTTATTATTCAATTCTATCATATTTTTTCCTTCAATTCTGCTTTTGATTGATAAAAATTTTATTTGTGACTTTAGTTTGATAAAAAATCGATGAATTTTAAAAGCAATTATCCCTATTATTGGAAGGCTAGCTAGATAAACGAATTTTATCCACCATGTTTCTGTAAATATCCATACCATACAAAATTGTAAAAGATAAAAAAGTGGAAACGAAATTAAACCAATTACAAAGTTTATCGAACTTGTAAATTGCCTGTCTTTTAATTTTTTTGTAACCAGTTTTGGCAAATAGGAGGGTATCAGATTATTAATAAATCCATAAAGAAAAACCGGTAATGAAAACAATAAGGCGAATACCTTCATTGAAATAATTCCAAGATGTTCATTTTTTTCAACTACCCAATGTCTTATATTGCTGTTTTTTAACAAATTTTGGTATTTTTTGGCTTGATTGTCTAATTCTGATATAATTTCGGGTTTGTTTTGATATATACTATCCAGTATTTCAATTGTTTTCTGGTCTGCTATAAATTTGTTCTCCGGGCACTTTTTAAGTTCAAGCTTTTGTAACATTTTTGTGTTAAAAAAATCTCTCATAAATTCAAATAGCTGATAATATTCCAGATGTTCGATATGAATAATTAAAGGTATCAGATTTTCTGCAATTTTATCGCGCAAAGCAAGCATTGCTTTTTGTGGATTGATTTTATAAATTTCAAGATATTCATCAATTTCCATCGGCTTTCCAAAATTTATATGCACATCAGATTGGAAATTCCAGTAGTTTGAAAAATAAATACCGATAGGCACAATTTTAACTCCTAATTTGTAGTCATTTTTTTCTTCAGCTTGAAAAACAATTCGTTGCACACCTTTTTTTAGTTCCTTGAGATGTCTGAGGTCTGTATGCGTTGTTTCAGGAAACAACGCAAGGATATTTTTATTTTCAAGTATTTTTACTGAAATGTCAAATATTTCCTCATTTTTTCTCAGGCTTTCTTTTCCATCTCTAATCCTGTATGCTGGGAGTATTTTGAAAAGTATTAATATTCTGGCAATTAGAGAATTTTTAAAGATGTCGGCCCGGGCTATGAATACTGCCTGCTGTTTTACATTACATAAAATAGCCAGTGCATCCATTAAGGCATTTTGATGATTAGGTGCAAAAAAAACAGGAGTATTTTCGGGAATGTTCTCCTTGCCTGTTACACACACGTTTCTATAAAAAATATTATTGTGTATAAAGCTGACAAACGATCTTATCAGATGATATCTAAATGACCACCTGTCTATTCTTTTAAAATTCATAATTATAAATAAAAGAGTGAAAAATTATTTTATTCAAAGGTTAATTTAATAACTTTCTGGGTTTAAGCACTTTTGAATATCGGAAAAACCATAACTTTAGCTTGAAATGATTTTCGGTAATTATTAAAAGTATAAACCTAATTAAAAACTTGTAATAATACTTCGACTTGATAGTTTTGGTTTCAAATATAGATAAATTTCTGAAAGATTGTTTTAAAATATTTGTTTGAAAATGAACTATTTGTATTTTTAAATTTCCTTAAAATATTGATATATAACATGATATAATAAGTTTAATAAGTGTTAGAAATGAAAAATCAACGAATAATTTTTTTGCAATGAAAATCAATATTTGAAAGTCTAACTAATCATCAGTTTATTGATTTTGTATTATCCCTCAAAAATCTATTTACATATATAGTTGTTTTAAATAGCACATTGTCAGTAAATTAATAATTTGAATAAAATAAAGCTATTTTTTTATCAATTTTTGATAGGGTAAATTAAAGTCAAACCATCTTAGGTATAGAAACAAGAAAAAGGTACTTGAAAAATAAACGTGTAACTTAATAAATTGAAAAGATGAAAACAACATGGATTAACAAAGGAAGACTGGTCATTTTGGGGATGCTGGTTTTATGCATGCAGCTTGCAACAGCTCAGGAGGATGCATCATATCAAACAATTAAAGGAAAGGTAAAAGATAAGGAAACTAAAAAAAACATTGTTTTTTGTAGTGTGGGTATCGCGGGCACTCACATAGGTACAGTTACAAATTTAGATGGTGAATTTGCAATCAAGATTAAAAATACATTGAATGCCACGGAATTGGAATTTTCACATATCGGTTATAAAAGTTCAAAAGTACTGATTAGTGAATTAAAAAATGAGGAAAATGTTGTTATCCTGGAACCGGCGAGTGTTATTTTAGAAGAAGTTACGGTGAGACCTGAAGATGCACGCGAATTAATGCGGATGGCAATAAAGAAAATACCCGAAAATTATAGTAATTCATCACTCAATTCTGTTGGATTTTATAGGGAAACTATCAAGCAGCGAAGAGATTATTTATCTATTTCCGAAGCTATAGTGGATATATATAAAGCAGCTTATACCAAAGAATTGGATGACGATAAGGTAAAAATATACAAAGGAAGGAAAAGTTCAAACGTAAAACGTGCCGATACTTTGGCCGTAAAATTGGAAGGTGGACCTTATACTACATTGCTTTTTGATATCGTAAAGAACCCTTATGTATTAATTTCGGATGATGTTATTTATATGTATGATTTTACAGTAACAGATATCAAGACCATTGATAATAAGCTTAATTATGAGGTAACTTTTAGCCCAAGGGTTTCAAATCCGGATAATCCACTTTTTAATGGGAAATATTATGTAGACATCAAATCATTGGCAATTACATCAGCCGAATTCAGCATGGATCTTTCTGATATCGAAGCTGCCAGCAGAATGTTTGTCAAGAAAAAACCATTGGGTTTAAAATTAACACCTACAAGCACTAGCTATTTTGTAACTTATCAAGAAAAAGATGGCCATTATTATTTTAACTATTCCAGAAGTGAAATTAATTTTAAATGCAAGTGGAATAAGAAGTTATTTAACTCCAATTATTCAGTGATGTCCGAAATGGCTATTACAGACTGGACTATGGATAAAGCCGAGAGATTTTCATCAAAAGAAGTTTTAAAGAAAAATGCGATATTCGAGGAAGTAGTTACTGCTTTTACCGATAAAGATTTCTGGGGCGAATACAATACAATAGAACCAGATCAATCTATTCAGGCAGCGATTGAAAAATATAGTAAAAAAATGAAAAAAGAAAAATAGTGGTTAGTAGGTAAGTTGTAATAATTAATTGATTTTCTTCAGATTGCTATCTCAAAATATCAGGTTCTAAGTGAATATTTTTGAGATAGCAATTTTAAAATTAACTTCGCTTTGATTTTTTACTTAAGGAAGTACTAATCATCCAATAATACACAAATGGACCAAAGCTTAAAAAGAATACAAACTGGTGATTTAAAAGAATTTGAAAGATTATTTAAAGAATTATATGCTCCACTTTGTTCTTATGCAAGCAAGATTTTGGGTGATAACGATAAAGCCGAAGAAATTGTTCAGGATATTTTTTATGGAATTTGGAAAAATAAGGAAAAACTGGAGATTAAAGTTTCTTTTAAATCCTATTTATACAAATCTGTTCAAAATAATTGTATGCAAGTGATTCAACATCATTATGTTGAAGATAAATATAAGCAGCATGTAGTCAATAATGTGGTTGAATTTCAGATGGATCCAATACAAGAAATGGAATTGGCCGAAATGAACCATGTAATTGAACAAACACTTGAATCATTACCAGAAAAGTGCAAAGAAATATTTAGTATGAGCAGGTTTGATGGCTTGAAATACAAAGAAATTGCTCTAAAACTCAATATATCCATAAAAACAGTTGAAGCAAACATGGGAAAGGCTCTGAATGCTTTCAGACAGAATTTAAAACAATATGTTGGTGCAAATGTTTAACAAATAAAATATCGTACAAATGGTATTTAATGAACTAAATAAAGCCGATTGGGAGCAAATAGCCAAATATTTATCTGGTGAAATGGATCTAAACGAAATTGAATTTTTTGAAAAAAGAATCAATTTTTCTGAAGAAAATAAGGCTTTTGTTAATCAGGTGAAAAAAGAATGGGAAAACATGAAGAATTTTAAGAAAAAGGAGGATACATTTGATACAAATAAGGCTTGGGGAAACCTTTATACCAAATTTGAACAAGATGGTCTTATTGAAACAAAGGAATCTGCGCATGTTATAAATCTAAAGCAAATTATTAAAATTGCTGCCATCTTTATTCTTGGTGTGGCATTCAGTTCTTTAGTCTATTATATGGTTTCAGATACTAAACAAGCAAACATATTGATTGCAGATACCTACAATACTAAAGGAATCAAAGAAGTAAAGCTTTCTGACGGATCAGTTGTTTATTTAAACGCCGATTCAAAATTATATTATCCCAAAAAATTTAGTACAGATACACGGACTGTTGAATTTGAAGGCGATGCTTTTTTTGATATTGCTAAAAATCCATCTAAACCTTTTATAATAAAAGCTAATAAGGCTGAAATCAAAGTATTGGGTACATCTTTCAATATTAAAACAAATATTGATAAAGATGAGGTAGAAGTACTGGTTGCCACAGGTAAAGTTATGCTCAGTAAAAGCAATATAGAAAGTAAAGCTATATTTATTGAGCCCGGATATATGGGAAAGTTACAAAAGGATAAACTTTCGAAACAAATTAATTCTGATGTAAATTATATGGCTTGGAAAACAAAATTTTTTGACTTTGAAAATGGAATTAAATTAGGTAAAGCAATTGAAGTGTTAAACAGAGCATATCACGTAAATATTCAGTTTACGGATGTTTCAATTTCTGAAAAAGAGCTACACACTACTTTTAATAATGTTCCATTTGACACAATTCTTCAAATAATTTGCGATGCAACTAATCTTAAATATAAAAGGGAAGAAAGTGGAATTAACCTAACTAGGCAATAGAGAGATAATCTTTTTTGTCATTTAATTTTTATCACATCAAAAGCCGGATTTTAAAAGAAATGATTTTGAATATTTGAAAAAACATAAAATATGTCTTTGAAGAGTAATATTATATGGAGTAGTATTTTTATCATTAATTTTATTCTTCAACCAGCAATTGATGCACAGGATAGTCTTTTAAGTAAACCTGTTACTGCCCGATTTAAGAATACTTCTGTTAAACAAGCCTTTAAAAAAATTGAAGAGCAATTAAATTGTTACTTTACATTTGAAGGTTCAACTATAAACCCGGATAAGATAATAAATCAGTCCTTCAGATCAATACCCCTAAAGAACTGTTTAGATAATATGCTTGAAGATTCAAGCCTGGTATATAAAATTATTGGTAATCATATTATTATAAAAAAAAGTAGGGTCGAAAGCCAAAAAGTTATTGTTGCCGATTCAATTCCCCAACTGATTATTCTTAAAGGTAAAATTATTGATAATCAGGGAGATGGCCCATTGCCATTTGCTACCGTGGGTCTATTAGGTTTTTCTTTAGGAGCAATAAGTAATGCCCAGGGGGAATTCATACTAAAAGTACCCGTGCAAATGATTGATGAACACATTGTTATTTCGCAACTTGGCTATAAAAATTTGGTTATACCTATTAATCAACTAGTTGATACTTTCAGGATTTTTCAACTTGAAAGAAGTTATATTTCGATACAGGAAGTTATTATTAGAAAAGTTGATGCCAAATCGCTAATTAGAAATGCTTTAAGCAAAATAGAAAAAAATTACCCTACAAAACCAGCTTTTCTCACTGGTTTTTATCGCGAGTATGTTAAACGAAGGGATAATTATATGTTTTATTCCGAGGCGGTAGTTAAAATATATAAGCCATCCTATTCCAAGCGGTTGGAATGCGATTTGATAAAAGTGCTAAAATCAAGGAAAATACAGGATGTAAGGCAGGAAGATACAGTTATATTGAAATTGAAATCGGGTCTAAGTAATTGCTTGGATTTAGATTTAGTCAAAAACCCGATTAATTTCCTCAGCGAAGAAAACTTTGACTTGTACAATTACGTGATGTCGGATATTGTAACTTTCAATGACAGGAATGCTTATTTAATTGAATTTGAGCAAAAAAGTTCTGTTGATGAAGGTCTATATCAGGGGAAAATATATATTGATGTTGAGAAAATGGCCATTATTGGAGTCGATTTTCGGATTAATCCAAAAAAAATCAATAATGCACAGTCAAACTATGTTGTTAAAAAAAATAGAGGGATTAAAGTTCACATGTCCAATATTGATTACATGGTAACTTATCGATTGGTAAATGACAAGTATTATTTAAATTACGTAAAAGGATATTTGAAAATGAAAGTTAGGAAGAGTGGTAAAATTTTCCCAATAGATTTTGAAACATCTTTAGAAATGGCCGTTAATGACATCGATACTGTTAATGTTGAGCGATTTAAACGCAATGAAATCGGAAATCCACACAACATTTTCTTTGATGAAATTCATGAATATGATGAAGATTTTTGGGAAAATTATAATTTTATGAAACCTGATGAACCATTGCAAGAATCTATTAGAAAGCTCTCCTTTAAAACTAAAAAATAATAATTAACGAATATTTGATCAGCAAATATTCAATTAATAACTTTTAATTACCGCTGTTTTTCTTAAAACAAAGTTTAGGAATATTGAAATAACAAAGCAAATGCTTTTATTTGTACTTTAATTTTGCAATTGACTATCAATATGATTCAAAAACTAATTAAAAAGTGGAAAGCTATGAACCTGTTTAAAAAAATTGCTTCATTCGTCATTTTTTCTATTCTGGTTTTATTAATTAGTAATTGCAAAATGATTTCATATGGTGTAAAACAAGGAATTGGCCAAATAAGAATAGTCAGGAATGCAAGGCCAATACCTGAAATGATGAACGATACACTTGTTTCGGATAGTTTGAAACAAAAATTAAAACTTGTTGAGGAAATTAAAAAATTTGCAATTGATTCACTTGGATTAAATCCTTCAAAAAACTACAATACCTTTTACAATCAAAATGGTAAGCCAATTCTTTGGATAGCTGTTGGTTGCGCTCCATATAAGATGGAGTCCTATACCTGGAAATTCCCTGTAGTGGGCCGTGTGCCATATAAAGGCTTTTTCAATAAAGAAGATGCCCTTAAAGAAGCTGAAAAACTTAAAGAAAATGGTTATGACTCAAGAGTTGGAACAGTTAGCGCATGGTCTACACTTGGTTTTTTTAAAGATCCAATACTTTCAAGTATGCTTGATCAATCCGAGGGACAAATAGCTAGATTGATAATTCATGAACTTACCCACTCTACACTCTATGTGAAAGGAAATGCCCAATTTAGTGAAAATTTGGCCACTTTTATTGGTGATGAAGGTGCCAAATTCTATTTGCAACAAAAATATGGTATTAACTCTAAAGAATATAAGGAATATGTAGGTGAAATAGCTGATAATGAGAAATTTTCATCGCATATATTAAAAGGTGCAAAAATTTTGGATAGCTTATATACTTCTTTCCCTCCCAATTTGGCCGAAAATTTAAAAAAAGAACAAAAATTTAAACTTATTCAGCAGATAATGAATGACCTGGATACTATTTCTTTTTGTACACCCACAAAATTTTCAAAACTTCAAAATCCAAATTCCTTGCCCAATAATGCTTTCTTTGTCGGATATGTAACTTATCATAAAGATCAGAATTTTTTCAAGGAAGAATTCAATGCTAAATTCAATTCTGATTTTGTATTGTATCTCCAATATTTAAAAACTCATTACAATTCGGTTTAGTTTCACACCAGAAAAACATTTCTTTTCTAAATAATGAATTAGAATAAAAGTAAATCCTCTTATATTTGCAAATATTTATGAATCAATATATTAAATAATTCGAATTGAATATAGTTTGCAATTAAACTTTATTTTATGATTGATTCAATAAATTAGATTATTTTAACTTTTTTGGATTTAAACTTCACAATATTTAACATAAGGTTGAATTTAAATTAGTACTCAATGATCTTATAGTTGCTTTATTAATCTAAATAAGACCTCCACCTCTTTTATTAAAAATCCTTAATTTTAATTGTACATTATATCTATATCGTAATTGCAAATAAGTAATATAATTCCGTAAAATGTATTACGGAATTTGAATCACTTTTAAACTATATTTTATTATCCATTTTTCAATATAATTAAATAACAAAAACTTCAGACCATGAAACAGTTATTTGTAAAATTCCTTTATTCAGCTATGCTGATGTTGTTTACCCTTGGACTTTTTAGTCAGACAGTTGATCCTAACGAGCCATTATTTGAAGTAAAAAATGAACTTGGTCAAACGGTATTTGCAGTTTATCCTAGTGGTGTGAAAATTTTTATTGATGATCAATTTAAAGCCACGGGAGGTGGTTTTACTGTTGGTCGGTTAGGAACCGGTAAAGCCACTGCTGAGGATTATTTTTTGGTTAATCCCGGAGATGTAAGAGTTAATATCTCACAAAGTACAGATAAAGCAACTGGAGGTGGGTTTACAGTTGGTCGATTAGGAACTGGAAAATCAACTGCCGAAGATTTTTTACAGGTTGGTCCGGGAAATGTTCGGGTAAATATTTCCGACACTCCATTAAAAGGCACTGGAGGAGGTTTTACTGTTGGCAGACTTGGAACCGGTAAAGCAGCTGGTGACGATGTTGAATTTTTAAGTGTTACCCCCGATAGTACTAGGATTTCAATGAGTGAACTAGGAGCAACAAGCAACAACGGCGGTTTTGCAATTAATAAATTGGGAGCTTCCAGGGCCGAAGATGAAAAGTTTTTTAAATTGAACGACAACAACATCTCACTTGGACACAATAGTGGAAATGCTATTACAACGGGTTTGTACAATGCATTTCTTGGATATGAAAGTGGCGAATACAATACAACCGGCGAAAGCAATACATTTGTTGGCTATAACAGCGGTAATTTAAATTTGAGTGGAAGTAAAAATGTTTTTGTAGGTGAAAAGGCAGGTTATTCAAATATAAGCGGGCAACTGAATACTTTTTTAGGTACACTTTCAGGATATGCTAACACAGAATCGGACTATAGTACATATGTTGGGTATGAAGCCGGTAAAAATTCTATCACTGGATTTAATACATGTGTTGGATATGCAAGTGGTACTTTGGGGGCTAGTGGTACACATCGCGCTTTCCTTGGATATGGAGCAGGTAATAACAGTTCAGGTGACGACAATACTTATGTTGGTGCCGAAGCTGGATTTTTTAGCGATTTGGGTACTCAGAACCTTTATCTTGGAAGCGGAGCTGGTAAATCGGCAAGCGGTTCAGGAAATGTTTTAATAGGTTTTAATGCAGGTTTGAACCTTGAAGGTTCAAATCGACTATACATTGAGAATACTTCCAGCGACAAACCATTAATTTATGGTGAATTCGACAATGATATTTTGGAATTCAACGGTAAAGTTGGTGTAGGAAGAATTCCATCGACCAATCACTTTGAAGTTGAAGGTTTTGCATCAAAAACTGTTGCAGGTAGTTGGGTGGCTAATTCTGACAGAAGAATCAAAACAGATATTACCGACATTACCAATGCATCTGATATAATTATGAGTTTGCGACCTGTAAAATTCAAATATACAGAAGAATGGAAAAAAAGACATCCTTCCATCAAAGATCAGTTTTATTATAACTATATAGCCCAGGAATATCAAAAAGTTTTTCCGGAATCTGTAAAAGGCAGTGGTGAATATTTAGAGAATGATAAAAATGAAATTCTGCAAATTGACACTTATAATGCTCAGATAGTTTCAATTAAAGCCATCCAGGAACTTATTTCGCAAAATAATAAGCAACAAATGGAAATTGAAAGCCTGAAAGCGCAGGTTAATCAATTAACCGGAGTAAATCAAGCTTTAAATGATAAACAACAAACGATTGAAGCTAAAATTGATGGAATGAATGATCAAATAGATCAACTTAAATCCATGATGCATCAATCTGGAAAGTAAAATTACTGCTATTCCAAAATTAGCGAATCTTTTAATTTGAGAATATCAAGATAGAATTATATGGATAAAAATTCCTTATCTATTCAGCTAAATGGAATAAAACTTTATATAGTTTGCCAATAGATGGGTTTATACCATCATTGAAAACAACTTTAAAATTTATGTATGAAAAGTCAGATATTAAAAATAAATAGAATAGGTTTTCTGATAGTTAACCTATTAATATGCTATAATCTTGCTATATCTCAGGTTGTTAATATTAAAAATGGGGTTGTAGTGAAATTATCAAAAGCTGGAGCTCTGAGTTTTTCAAATGGCACAAGCTTTTCGATCAATTCAGCAAAATGTGTATTTGACGGGACTATTGTTTTTACTGGAACACAGGACCAAAATATTGGTGGTACCCAGAATATTAAATTTGCTAATCTTTCAATCAACAATTCAAGCTTGGTAACTTTGTTACATGATGTTGAAATACGTAATAAACTGAGTTTAAACAGTGGAGTTCTTAATTTATTGGACAACAATCTTTTGATTAAAGGAAATGCGGTAATCGATGGTACTTTTTCTCAAACCTCAATGATTGCTGCCGATTCAAAAGGGAGATTATACAAAGAGCTTATTGGGGTTGGATCTTACTACTTTCCAGTTGGTGATTTAACTGATTTGCCGGATTTTTCTCCAGTTACACTTGAATTTAAAACAGGGAAATTTTCAAGAGCAATTGTATCTGTTAATTTAAAAAATTCTAAACACCCATTAAACACAAGTACTTCAAATTATCTTAAGAGATACTGGTCGATAAGGCAAAGTGGGATTTTAGGGTTTACTTGTGATGCAAAACTTACGTATGTTAATTCGGATATTTTCGGAAATGAATCCAATATCAATGGAGCCATTTGGAATGGTAGCCAATGGGTTCAACTTAATCCGGCTTCGGGTAATCAAATAACCGGAAAATTGAGCCTTTTATCCGATGTAACCGGAATTCAGAAATATTCAACCACTGCAAGTACTTTAAAATCAGCTCAACTTGACATTGTGGTTACTGAAAATGGTATTTCATTAATTACCCAAGATTATGTACAGTTGCAGAAAATTGAAATATATAATAAAGCTGGGCAGTTGGTATATTCTAAAAGATTGGAATCGGAAGAAAATCCTGAATTGGGATTGGATTTGGTTGCAGATCTTTATCTGATAAAAATCATGACAAATCAAAGTATCATTACTAAAAAAGTCTTTTTGCCATAATTTGTCAGTTTAATTTGTTTGCTTATAAACAACAATAAATAGTATATGACATAAGGGAATTTTATATACGAAATATAAATTACCTGATATACAATTAATCCAATGGGAAACTCATGTTCGTATGATTTTCCCAATTGGATTTTAAATTAGTATAAGGTTGATTGACACATTTATTTAATATATTAAATCATCATTTGAACAATCCTGATGTTTACTTAAAATAGGATTTTGAATCAATATTATTTTACAGTAATTCACTGATTTATTGATATTTGTTGTTTTTTAAATAAACATTTGTTTACATTTAATTTTTAAGATGTGCTAATTAGGTTTAAAACCAGTGAACATAGAAATAATTAAATTAATCGTTTTTATTTAATGCTTATTCGTTATTCAAAAACTTAGACCCATGAAAAAAATCTCTATTTTATTCATTTCCTTCTTCTCTTTTTGTATGATAAGTTTACCCTTAATTGGACAATCGGAGAAAACCAAAGTAAAAGCATCAGATCCCAATATTCCAATTTTTGAAATAAAAAATGATGCTGGGCAAACTGTTTTTGCAGTTTACCCAACTGGAGTAAAAATATTCATTGATACCCAATTAAAATCAACTGGTGGCGGATTTACTGTAGGCAGATTAGGTACGGGAAAAGCAACCGCTGATGATTTTTTTATTGTAAACCCTGGAGATGTCCGTATCAATATTTCAAGTCCTTTGAAAGCAACCGGAGGTGGTTTTACAGTAGGTCGTTTAGGAACGGGTAAAGCACCTGGAGATGTGAATTTTCTATCAGTTACCCCTGATAGTACCCGTGTAAATATAAGTGAAACCAGCACAGGAGGCTTTGCTGTTGGAAAATTAGGAGTTTCAGGAGTTGATAATTTTTTAAACCTTACACCAGACAATTACTTTATTGGTCATCAGAGTGGAGAAAGTGTTAAGGGTGGTTTTCATAACTGCACATTAGGATATCAAAGTGGGTATGACTTAAATGATGGAAGTTTTAATTTGTTTATTGGCTATCAGAGTGGTTATCTCACCCATTCCGGGAATGGAAATTTATTTTTAGGTTATCAGACAGGATACAATAATACTTCGGGTGATTATAATTCTTTTGTTGGTTATAGAGCAGGTTTAAGCAATTCTTCCGGCTTATTTAATACATTTATTGGCAGCAATAGTGGATATTCAAATTCCATAGGCAATAATAATTCTTTCTTTGGTTATAATTCGGGTTATTCAAACCAAAGTGGTGTAAATAATACTTTTATTGGCACTGAAACCGGTTATAAAAACCTGAATGGCACTTCAAATGTTTTTATTGGAAATAAAGCTGCCTATAATAACACATCCGGAAATAAAAATATTTTTATCGGCGATAGTACAGGTATGCTCAACAATTCTGGTGATTACAATATTTTGTTGGGTTATAAAAGTGGCTATTCTATCAGTGGAGGAAAATCTAATGTATTATTAGGCAGTTCTGCAGGGATGAAACTTACAAATGCAATGGAGAATGTATTTATTGGTACTGATGCTGGGTATTCAAATCAGGGTTATAATTTTAATGTTTATATTGGAAATGCTACAGGCTATAACAACAATGGCGGAAATAATGTATTCATAGGCCGACGGACAGGATTTGCATCTGCATCTTCAAACAATAATGTATTTGTTGGAATAGGGGCTGGAGGTTCAACAGTTAGCGGAAGTAATAATGTTTGTATTGGTGCTGTTGCTGCCGGAAATGGGTTGTTAGGCAATCAAAATGTCATTATAGGAGATTTTGCAGGTTCATATGCTATAGGTGATTCGTCAGTTTTGATTGGGCACATGGCTGGATACAGTCTTGCAAAATCACAGAGACTCGTTATTGAGAATTCTGAGGACCTAACAAATCCTTTAATTTATGGAGAATTCGACAACCACAGAGTAGTAATAAATGGGAATGGTTCCAACGGATCTACCACTTTTTTCGTAAATGGGACTGCTGGAGGCACAAATTCGTGGACAGTGGTTAGTGATATGAGACTTAAAACCAATATCCTTACCATTCCTGGTGCATTAGATAAAGTATTAAGTTTAAGAGGCGTCAATTTTAATTGGATAGATTCAAAAGCAATTGATAACAAGTTGCATATGGGATTTATAGCTCAGGAAGTTGAGAAAATTATTCCTGAAGTTGTTGATAAAACCAACGATAAATATTCTATGGAATATGCACCAATCACTGCCTTATTAGTTGAAGCAATGAAAGAACAGCAAAAACAAATTGAAGATTTAAAGAAAACAAATGAAATTCTAAGCATTCAGGTTAATAAAATTAGTCAATTGGAATCTGAGATTAATGAATTAAAAATACTTGTTACAAAAATGGCAAAAGATACTAAAGCTGAAGATTCAAAAACAATTGAATAGATTCATTTCACTGGATTCTATCACTGTTTTAAGTTAATGTTTAAAGCAGGATTTTCATCTTTAAAATAGAAAATGAAAATAGTATCAATTCATTGGTGACTGATTATCGATTGATTTTATAGGATAAGATTTTTTTAAAATTATTTCTAATACTAATATCATTATTATGAAAAATTTGATTTTTAGAATGGCATTCTTAATTTTTCTTATTCAGAGTGTTACGGTTTTTGCACAAGAAAATGTCATTAAAGCGACAAAGTCTGACCCCAATGTTCCAATTTTTGAAATAAAGAATGATCTTGGACAAACTGTTTTTGCTGTATATCCAACTGGTGTAAAAATATTCATTGATCAACAATTAAAAACCACCGGAGGTGGATTTACTGTTGGTAGACTCGGAACTGGTAAAGCTGTGGGTGATGATTTTTTAGTTGTAAACCCGGGTGACGTAAGGATTAATATTTCAAGCCCATTGAAGACTACAGGAGGAGGATTTACTGTTGGCCGTTTAGGAACTGGAAAATCGACAGGTGTCGATAATTTTTTGAGTATTACTCCCGATAGTTCCAGAATATACGTAAATGAAACAAGTTCTGATGGTTTTGCTGTTGGTAAACTAGGTGCACCGGGAGTTTCAGGTGATAACTTTCTTGACTTAACACCTAACAATTATTTCATTGGACATCAATCCGGAGCAAAAACAGTAAATGGATTATATAACAATTTTATTGGATATCAATCAGGTATGGAGAATACAGATGGTGCTAATAATACTTTTTTGGGATACAAAGCCGGGCAGCAAAACACAACCGGCCATGAGAACTTTTTTGGAGGTTATGAAGCCGGATTAAATAACACAACTGGTTTTTATAATGTTTTAATAGGTTACCGGGCAGGTTACAATAACAACAGTGCAGCCAATATTTTCATTGGTAAAGAATCAGGTTTTAATACAGTTGATGGTTGGTCAAATGTATTTATAGGAGATCAAAGTGGTTATAATAATATTGGTGGTGGTGGAATCTACGGCGCATTAAATGTTTTTGTTGGCCGTTCAGCGGGATATGCAAATACTACTGGAGGTAATAATATATATTGGAGGATTCGCTGGAAGTGCACTGACTACCGGAATGAATAATGTAGCTTTGGGAAATACTACCGCAAGTAACTCAACATCAGGTGATAATAATGTATATATTGGAAATAGATCAGCCTATTCTAATAATGGTAGTTCAAATGTGGTAATTGGTAATATATCTGGAGCTAATGGTGAAATGTATGATACTCATTCAACTTATACAAACAGTGTCCTGATTGGTGATGGTGCCGGTTATAATAATGTTTCAGGAATAGGAAATGTTTTTCTGGGTTACAGGGCAGGATATAATGAAACCGGTTCGAATAAACTTTATATTGCCAATTCAAATACATCAACACCTCTTATTTACGGAGATTTTAATTCTAAATATTTAAAATTTAATGCCAATGTTGGAATAAATTACCCAGTAAGTGATTTTTTTGGGCTAACAATTGGCCTTGATGCAAATGATACTTATGGACTAGTTGTTTATGGTCCAACATATTGTTCTTCTGGTGCATGGGCAGCATCTGATTTTCGATTTAAAAAAAATATTGTTACGCTAAAAAGTGCATTAGATAAAATTCTCCAATTACGAGGTGTTTCTTTTGAATGGAAAACAGAAGAATTTCCTAATAAAGGTTTTACACATGGCGAAAATATTGGTTTAATTGCCCAGGAAGTTGAGAAAATAATACCTGAATTAGTTAAGGATGGGCCAGAAGGTTACAAATCAATCGCTTATGATAAACTTACTGCTTTTTTAATTGAAGGAATGAAAGAACAGCAATCTCAAATAGAGTCCGGTAAATCTGAAAATGCCAAATTGACTTATAGAGTTCAGGAATTGGAATCAAAAAATACTGAATTGTCCACCGAAATTTCAAAACTAAATGAAATGAAAAGTGAAATTGAAGAGCTTAAGACTTTAGTCAATGAACTTAAGAGTAAGAATTAGTTTCTTTTGAATATACTAATAATCTGAACGATATGAATATACTCAATAAAATATTAATTGCATGTTGCTTTTTAATAGCTTCTCTATCATTAAAAAGCCAGGAGGTAATTATTAGCAACAATGCTACTATAAATGCACTTCCCGGAACCTCTATCATACTTGCCAATGGAATGAATTTGGTGAATCATTCTGTATCTGGAATTTTGAGCGGAACATTTATTTTCCAGGGTACCTTACCTCAAAATATTTCAGGTGATTACCCTGTTGAATTTACAAATTTAACAGTAGAGCAAGGTGGTTTGGTCAGTTTATTGAACGATGTTAAAGTAAATACTGCCTTAAACTTAACCAATGGATTTGTTGATCTTTTAAATAATAATTTAACGCTTCTTTCGAGTGCTACATTGAATGGCTCATTTTCAGAAACTGACATGATTGTTGCAGAAGGTAGCGGAAAATTGGGTTATGAAATAACCGGAAATGGTAGTTATCTTTTTCCAATTGGTGATACTTCAGCTGTTGATGAATATTCTCCAGTCTCACTTGTCTTTAATTCAGGTACTTATACCAACGCGGTTATATCAGCAAATCTAAAAAATCAAAAACATCCACAGAATTCAAGTACAACAGATTATCTTAAAAGGTATTGGACTATTTCACAAACGGGTATCACTGGATTTGCTTGCGATGTTAATTTTACATATACAAATGCTGATATTCAAGGAAGTGAATCAAATATTTATGGAGCAAAATGGAATGGATCATTTTGGACTCCTTTAAATAAAGCTTCAATGAACAGCATTTCCGGAAATGTCATTGATTTTTCAGACTTCACTGGTGGTGAGCTGTCTGTTGTAGGAAGTAAGGAATTAATTCAAGATAATGTTGAAATAATAAGCAATGGTAATCTGATAATTATAAAATCTAAAGATAGTTTTAAATTGAAAAGTGCAGAAGTCTATAATAAATTAGGTCAAAAAGTATATGTTAAAGATCTAAGTAAATCAAATTATAATGAAATTGATTTAGGCAAGGTCCGTGATATTTATTTAGTTAGGATTTTGTCAGATAATCAGTCCTTTACAAAGAAAGTTCTAGTTGATTAAACGTCATTTATTCAAATTTTTTTTTAAAGCCAGCAAAAATATTTGTTGGCTTTTTACATTGTGGCATTATATTTTAGCATTAATTAATTAAATTTAAAAGTTTATCGTTAAATTAGCATTTTAGAACTAATCGCAATTCAAATGTTACTGAAAATTAACTTGTTGAGAAAATCTGAACAGCAATTGAAAGGAATTAAAATATTATGTTTTCTTTTATTTTCGCTTTTCTCGTTGCATATTCATAGTCAGGTTAATCAAAATGGTGTTCCATTAATTAAAAACTATTCTCCCGAAGATTATAAAGCAAGTAGTCAAAATTGGTCTATTGTAAAAGATCGAAGAGGCCTAATGTATTTTGCCAATAATTTTGGCTTGTTACAATACGATGGGTCAAAATGGAAACTATATGAAAATAAGCGAAGTTCTGAATTGCGTTCATTGGCAGTGGACGATTATGGTACAATTTATTATGGATCGGCCCAGGATTTCGGTTTTATGGTGCCAAATTCCAAAGGCAATTTGGAATATAAATCTATCTACAAAATTTATAATTCGGGAGATCCTGATTTCAATTTAATTTGGAATATTAAAACTATTGGGGATTTTGCTTTTTTTCAAAGTAATGAAAAAATATTCAGGGTAAAAATACCTCTTAATATTTTAAAATCTGATGATATAAAAAAGGCAATAACTGTCTTTCAACCAGAGAAAGCTTTTCACTGGTCTTTTAGTGTTTACAACAAGTTTTACGTTCGTGAATATGAAAAAGGTTTATTGGTACTCGACAGTGATAAATTAAAGTTGGTCCCTGGAGGCGAAATTTTTGCAAATGAAAAGGTTTATGTGATGTTGCCTTACGAAAATAACAAAATCCTGATTTGTTCAAGGGAAGGTGGATTATATATTTTTGATCCACAGGCAACTACAAAAGCTATAAAAAAACTTGACTGCAATGCAAATAGTTTGTTGATTGAAAGTATGATTTATGGAGGAGAGGCATTGCCAAATTATAGATATGCAATTTCGACCCTTACCAATGGTGTTGTTATTATTGATAAAAGTGGGAATATAGTTGAGCATCTTAATGTTAAAAGTGGATTACCCGATCAACAAATTACCTCTATTTATGCTGATAATAATTTGGGTAATCTTTGGTTCGCCTCAAATGAAAATGGAATTTTTAATGTAAATATAGGTAGCCCGTTTAGGGAATGGAACAGAACAAGTGGCCTTTTAGGAGTTGTTTCGGATATTATCAGGTTTAAGAACAAAATTTATGTGACAACAAATAGTGGTGTTTATTATTTGGACGAATTAAAACCGGATTTTCCCGAATTTAAACAAATTGCTGAAATTCCTTATGAATCATGGGATTTGCAATGCTTTAAAGCAACACATGCTAAAGATGATAAGCTTCTTGTAGGTACTGCAGGTGGAATTTTTGAAATTAAAGATAACAAGGCTAAAAGTGTCATTAATAATGGCATTGTTCATCAACTTTCCCAATCAACTATTAATCCTGACAGGGTATTTGTAGGCTACGAGAATGGCTTAGGCTGTCTTGAATTCAAAAATAAATCTAGAAAATGGGATTTTCTTGGAAAAAATGACTCAATTAAACGTAATATACTTAGTATTTACGAAAAGCCTGATGGAAATTTATATCTTGGAACTGGCGGTTCAGGTGTTATACTTTTAAAAGAATTTTTCGACAAAAAACCTTTTATTATTGATAGCGCCAGAGGATTGCCCTTGTATGGACCGGAATTCAAAGTTTATCAAATTAAAAATGACATTGTTTTTGCATCTCAAAAGGGATTATTTTTATTTAAAGAAAAAGAACGAAGAGCAGTACCTTATTTAAAATTTGGAAACGAATTTTCAGGCAGAGACATTGGTGTATCCGGAATTTTGGAAGTGGGAAATGAATACTGGCTTAGTACATATACAAATAGTCTCAAAAAAGGCAATATTAAGTACGATTTAGTCAAATTGAAAGAAGATGGGAATAAATATGATAAAGAGGAAGGATTTGCTAAAATAATCCCTCAAAAACTGCCACTGGCTTTATACAACGACAACAATTTTATATGGGTTGCAAACGAAAAGGGTTTGTATAAATTTGATAAAACAACCACTAAGGATTACAGAAAATCATTCAATGTCAATATTTTAAAGGTTTCAACTGACGAGGATTCTGTAATTTTTGAAGGCACATTTTACGAATATAAAGATAGTGTTGCCTATATTTCTTTGAATCAATCGGAACAGTTAAAACCAATATTGAGTTATGAGCACAACCAAATTGTTTTTGAATGTTCAGCAATGTTCTACGAACAGGAAAATAATACAGAATACAGTTATCGATTAATAGGACAAAATAATAAATGGTCAAATTGGACGAATGAATCGAAATTTACATATACCAATTTATCTCCAACAAGTTATCGTTTTGAAATTAAAGCAAAAAATATTTATGGAACTATAAGTAATATAAATAGTTATGAATTTACGGTTTTACCACCGTGGTATAGAACGCTATTGGCATATATTATTTTCTTTTGTGTTGCAGTGGCTTTGGTGTGGTTAATCGTAAAATTGAATATACGCAGATTGGAGCTTGATAAAATTAAACTGGAGGGAATAATTGACGAAAGAACTGCTGAAATAAGGTTAAAAAATGTGGTTCTAGAGCAACAGAAGGAAGAAATTACCACCCAAAGGGATGAGATTGAAATTCAGAAAGATAAAGTAACACTTCAAAAAGACCAGATAGAAGAACAGAAAAAGAATATCACAGACAGTATATTGTATGCCAGTAAGATACAAGTGGCATTACTGCCACCTGAGCCTATTCTGGACGAATTATTGCCTGAACATTTTATTTTCTGGAAGCCAAGGGATATTGTTAGTGGCGATTTTTACTGGACAACCAAAAAAAATAATAAAACCATACTTGTGGCAGCAGATTGCACAGGGCATGGAGTTCCGGGGGCTTTTATGAGTATGCTTGGTATTTCATATTTAAATGAAATCATGAATAAATTTGAAGATATCCGTGCAGGCCAGATTTTGGATGAATTAAAAGCAAGTGTAAAAACCGCCTTAAGGCAAACCGGCAAAGACCATGAGACCAAAGATGGTATGGATATGGCATTGTGCATCCTTGATTTTGAAAATATGCAAATGGAATATGCCGGTGCTTATAATTCTTTATTGCTAATCAGGGGAAATGAGGTTATCAAATATGATGCAGATAGAATGCCAATAGGTATTTACGTAAAAGAGCGCGATAACTTTAAAAATCATGTGATTGAAATGAAAAAGGGCGATAATTTTTATATCCATTCTGATGGTTATGTTGATCAGTTTGGAGGTGAAAATGGGAATAAGCTAATGACAAGAAGATTTAAGGAACTTCTGCTCGAAAATCATACAAAGCCCTCAAAAGAACAAAAAATTGCTCTTGAAGAATTCCTGATGGAGTGGACCTCTTACAAAAATGAAAATGGTGAAACCTACAAGCAGCTTGATGATATATTGGTAATTGGAATCAAAATTTAGATTATAATAAATGCCACTAATGCACGAATTATGTTTTCGGAATAGTGGCATATAGTCAAAATCGATATTCTATTCTACTACAATTTCATCAGCGAATATCCACGATTTATTTCCTGCACCCACATGCCATGGTGGGCAAGGGCCACTATTTTTTGCAGTTACCCTGATATATTTTGTATTGATTTCCTTAAAACTTAAAATAAAATCTTTCGTTTTAACTGCAGGTTCTTCTTTTGGCAAATCATTATTAACAGTTCCAATTACATTGTAATCAATTCCATCATTAGATACTGCGTATTCTACAGAAGAAGGCATAAAAATCCATGAACCCTGATCCTGAATAAAACCGGCTTCAAGTTTACTTATACTTAATTCTTGACCAAGATCAATAAATGCAACCAAATCTGTTCCTTCATATCCTTGCCACGAACCGGTTCTAAAGTTTTCTCCTCCTCTTATATGGTCTATCAAAGCCAAATCGCCACCAGCTGAATATTGAGGTGAATATGGATTTTTTATTTTGATGGTTCTTGCTGCACTCACCAATGTATGCGATGAGGTTACTACAAAACTTGGCTCAAATCCATTTTTATAAGATATTGCTTTTATAGTAGTGGTTTGGTTGATTGTAAAAGGTGCTGAATACTTTTTTGAATTTTTTGTTGGTTCAGATCCATCGGTTGTATAAAATATTTCAGCATCTTTTAAATTGTTTCCAAGTTCTATCGTTGTTGAGTTGTTGAATGTTCTTTCTCCTTTAAAAACGAATGGGGCTGGAGTAATTAGATGGTCAGTAATTTCAGAAACTTGATAATCCCCGGCTTTTGAACCCCATGATTTATTTGGTGCGTTTCCCATTTCAAAATCAAGTTCACCTCCATTTTCAATTTCTGACTGTTTCAAATATGATTTTTCTGAAATTTTTCCATTGATTTTGGCCGATTGAATGTAATAATTCTGTTCAGAAACCTTGTCGGCCTTGATAACAAAGGTTTTTCCATTTTCAAGATGAATGTGTACGGTATTGAAAATCGGTGTTCCGATTGCATATGTATTTTGCCCCGGAGTAACATCGTAAATTCCCATAGCGCTCATTACAAACCATGCCGACATTTGTCCACAATCTTCATTTCCCGATAAGCCATCCGGTTTGTTTGAATACATTTCATCCAGAATTTGTTTTATTATCTTTTGGGTTTTCCATGCTTCACCTAAATAATTGTACAAATAGGCCATATGGTGACTGGGCTCATTGCCATGTGCATATTGACCAATTAAACCTGTTATATCAGCTTGTTCACGTCCTGAAGTTTTGGATCCGGTTGAAAACAATTCGTCCAGTTTTGCCGAAAGTTTTTCCTTTCCTCCAAGTTGCAGCGCCAATCCACTGATATCCTGAGGAACCATAAAACTATATTGCCAGGAATTGGCTTCGGTATAATTAAAATTGACCTCGGTAGGATCGAAGGGTGAAAACCATGTATTATTAATTCTGGCTCGCATAAAACCAGTGGTTCCATCAAAAACATTTTTATAGTATTGTGCCCGTTGAATAAACTTTTTATAGTAATCTGGTTTACCTAAAGCTTTGGCCATTTGGGCTATACACCAATCGTCAAAAGCATATTCTAGTGTTTTTGAAACCGATTCAGCCTCATCGCCAGCAGAAATAAATCCGGTTGATTTATAGAATTTCAGTCCATTATTATCTTGTTCTGCACTTTTTACCATGGCTTTAAAAGCTTCTTCTGCATTAAAGGATTTAATGCCTTTCATATAAGCGTCAACAATAACAGGAATGGAGTGATAACCTATCATACAATTAGTTTCGTTACCCGAAAGTTCCCAAACCGGCAATAATCCGCTTTGTTCATATTGTGCAATAAAGGTTTGAATAAAATCTGAAGTACGTTTTTTGTTAATTATGGTGTATAATGGATGCAGTGCCCTGTAGGTATCCCACAACGAAAAGACAGAATAGTTATTGAATCCTTTTGCCTGGTGGATTTTTAAATCCCGACCGCGGTAATTTCCATCAACATCATTATATAAATTGGGGTTTAACATGGCATGATACAAAGCGGTGTAAAAAATAACCTGTTTTTCTTTTGTTCCGCCTTCCACTTCTATCTTTCCAAGTTCTTTGTTCCATTCCTTTTTTGCCAGATCTTTGATCTTTTTAAAATTCCAATCAGTTATTTCGGCATCAAGGTTTTTTCGGGCTCCTTCGATGCTTACACCTGAGATTCCTACTTTTGCAAGTAAAACGCCATTGTTATTGCTTTTAAAACTGCAATATGCTTTGATGTTTTTTGCATTTATTTCAGTTATGCCGTTTTGCATTTCATCATCTACTGTTATTTCAAATCCTGAAATGGCTTTGTTGAAACGGATTACAAAATAAACATATTGATCTTTGGCCCACTCCGTGGAACGGCGCATTCCAACAATTTCAAAGTTATTTACTTTTTTTATGCTTGATTCGATAACCTTGTCGCGGTGTTTAAGATCTATAGCCAGGTTTTGGACCGGAATTTCAGGATACGTATATTGATGAAAACCACATCTTTTTGTTACAGTCAATTCAACGCTGATTTTATTATCAAGCAATACCTTGTAATAGCCAGGTGAAGCGGTTTCGTTTTGGTGGTTAAATTTTGAGGCGTAGCCATAGTTTTTTAAAATCGGTTTATCTGTTTTTGGCATCAATAGGATATCGCCATAATCCGAAATACCTGTTCCGCTTAAATGTGTGTGACTAAATCCATAAATAATGCTGTCGGAATAATGATATCCTGAGCAGCCGTCCCATCCTTCGAGTCGGGTGTCGGGGCTTAACTGAACCATTCCAAAGGGCATGCTAGCCCCAGGATAAGTATGCCCATGACCACCTGTGCCAATAAATGGATTAACCAGGGCGGCATAATCTATTTTGTTTTGGGCATATCCGATACTTTGGAAAATGATTCCCGAAGCATAGATAATTATGATTAGGCTAAAAATTTTCTTCATTTATTTCATTTTTAAGGATTGTTGCATTGAAATAGAAAAATGAATAGTTTGGTTTATGGGTTGTTTGAAAGAGCAATTACCGATTATAACGGGTAATATTTATTTGATAAACTTTTCCAATAAATTAGCAAGATTGAATTTAATAATCAGGATGGAAGAATTCAATCTTAATATCAATAATTCAAGTGAGATAAAAATATTGTTTTTCACTACTGACCGACAAAAAATAGTATTTTGGGCTAAAGCCCAATGCCATCGTGATTTTAATAGCCCCTGGCTTAAGCCAGGGGTAATTTATAAAATAGTACGAATTGGGCTTTAGCCCAAATATTAATTGATTGATAACTAATGTTCTAAAAGATGTTTTTTGATATTTTAATTCTGACTTTATAATTTATCGGTCAGTAGTGATTGTTTTTAATAAATGTAGTTATTAATTGAAATATTTAATTGATTCAATTTTGTATTTATTAAAAGGCTCACAGGCACAATTGCCTGTGAGCATTAGTAATTAAAATATTAATAGATAACTCAATTTTCTATTTGAAATTTAGCGAAGCTAATAGTACTCTAAAAATTAATTAGCTGATGTACAGAAATTTGAATTTTTATCCCACCATAAATTGGTACTTGTTTTATCACCACCAGCACCCATTAAAAGCAATCCTTTACCATATTCCTCAGCATTGTTTATTGTCTCAATACTTGGAATTTTTACTCTTTTAATAAAAGAAGTTGGATCCAAAATATCTGAAGGTAATCCTCCATAAGTTGCTGGATCACGATAAGCAAGTACATCAAAACGTGGCAAGTTCAATCTTCTTTTATCACTCCAGGCTTCAATTGAAACATCTGGAAAAAGTGATAAGTATTTTTGAGTTATGATTTTTTCCAAAGCAGTATTTCCGGCTCCGGATACATCATCAAAATTGGCACTGGTACCAGCAATGTTTTTCTCAGTTGAAAGTAGATAATCTGTTGCTCCGCTTGCTCCCCAGCGTGTGAAAGAAGATTGGACTCCTTTTTCATATTCAGTTTTAGCATCGCCAGTTGCGATAGATCTGCTGAACGCTTCAGCTTTTAGAAAACAAACTTCGTCGAAAAGCAGAACATCATATTTTCTTGTTATATTCCTGGCAGTTGATGGGCCTACAATATATTCACCAAGGATTGATATCTCAGTACTTTTATTTGGAGTAATGTTAACATCATTAGGATGCAAACCCGGAGGAACACCTCTCCACTTAGCATCTGAAGATGGGTTGAACATAACAACGGCTCTTGGGTCAATATTTACAGGATTGCCTGTTGCGGTAATTGCTGCTGGCCAAGCAATGCCACCAATATTTGCAACAAGCTTTTCAAATGTTGAAGTCATGTGCTGAGTTTCACCCCAGGCAAAAAGTAATGTATAATTATAATCATTACCCCATCCTTCGTTTGATGGTGGACATTTTGCATCATCTGCTGCTGATTCCATAAGCCCTCCATCAATAGCTGCTTGGGCTTGGGTTTTTGAAAGATTGAGATCTACTTCAGAAACTCTCAATGCCAGACGTAATCGAAGTGAATTAGCAAATTTTTTCCATTTTGCAATACCGTCGACACCCCCTCCAAATATCATGTCCTCACTTGAATTTAGAAAACCATATTGTGTATCAAACATTTTCACAGCTTCATCGAGTTCAGAAAAGAATTCAGTGTACTGATCTTGTACTGATACATATGGCGGATTATCTACAGGTGTAGAATAGCTTGGAAATGGCATTACACCAAATAAGTCACAAGCCTGACTTTGAATATAAACACGCCATATTTTAGACAAAGCAACTGAATTGCAACGCGAGGGAACATCTTTTCCCTGATTAATAATTATATTAAGTGATGTAACCCAAGCTGGAACTGAATTCCAGTAACTAATTGTCCAACCATCATTCGTTTCATAATTACGGGTATTCGTCCAACTTGATGGAACTTCGTCAAGCATTTGAGAATAAAAATCGATATGCAAACTCTTTACCCTCTGCCACATATCCGCACCATTGTATGTAGAACCAGCTCTTAATAGTGTAGAAATTTGTGAGGTGCTAAAATCATACATGTCGGCCGTAGGTCTGTTTGGATCCCTGTTCATTTCATCCAGATCGGAGCAGGAAAAAAGTCCGAAAGTAATTAGAAAAAGTATATATATTTTTGTTTTCATATGTGTAACATATTAAGGTTAAAAAGTTAAATTTAAGTTGAATCCATAACTACGGAACTGAGGCATAGTTCCAAATTCAAGACCCTGAGCATTTCCTGTAGAATAGGTGCCTTCTGGATTAAAACCTTTGGTAGCGCTATAAAGCATAAAAAGGTTACGACCTACAAGGCTGATTTTAATTCCGGATAGTTTCACTTTATTTACCAAAGTTGAAGGTAGTGCGTATCCGATGCTTAATTCCCTGAAACAAACATTAGTTGCATCATACATCCATGCTTCGGTTATATCAGAAATTCCACCCCAATAATCTTGAGCAGTAGTATTTATAGTATTTGCTACTCCTGTTGATTCAACTATTGAGTTAGGAACAACTAAACCAGATTCACGGCCATCAAGAGTCATCGCAAGATTACCTGCCGAAGCGCCAGTTCGCATGGAGCCCATGTAAACTTTTCCACCAACCCTCATATCGATTAGGAAGTTTACGTCAATTCCATAAATATTGAAATTATTAGAAATACCCATCATCCAGTCTGGCTGAGAGTTACCTAATTTAGACATTTTTTCAGATTTTAATGGAACGCCATTGTCATCTACAAGTATCTTTCCACTATTGTCTCTTTGATAGGTATAACCAAGAATATCACCATAGCTTCCTCCAACTTCTGCAACAATTTTCAGAAATGAAACCGATGGGTCACTCAAAACTTGAATATTTGTTTTATCGTTCAATTCGATAATTTTATTCTGGTTCATCGCATAATTTACAGAGATGTCCCAATTCAGTTTTTTCTTTTGCAGGATTGTTCCATTTATTGATAATTCAATACCTTTGTTTTCAACGTTACCTGCGTTCATAATTTCGTATTGATAACCAGTTGCAGGCGGTACAGCAATCTTTAGAATCTGATCATAGGCATTCTTTTTGTAATATGCAAAGTCGATTCCAAGCCTATTCTTAAACATTTTCATATCCAATCCCAATTCTATTGATTTGATATTTTCAGGTTTTAGCTCAGGATTAGTTTTATAATTGTCTGGATTAGCTGTAAGAACTCCTCCAACATACCTAATGTTGTAATAGTCATTAAGTTTATAAGGATCAAGATCATTTCCTACTTCTGCCCAGGAAGCTCTTACTTTTGCAAAGCTAATCGGACCCATTTTAATTCCTCTGTTTTCAAGCAATTGACTTACAATAATGCTACCTCCAAAGGAAGGATAAAAATAGGAGCGGTTAGATGAGGGCAAAGTAGATGATACGTCATTACGTGCTGTAATGTCCAAATAAGCCCAATCATCATAAGAAAGAGAAATTGTACCATAAAAAGATCTGATTTCTTTCTCACTTTTTGTAAAAGCAGCTTCACGAACTACCCCATTGTTTACAGTATATAAATCAGGAATAACAAGACCTTGAGCTTGTGACAACTGATAAGTTGATTTAAAATTCATAAGGTTTCCACCTAAAGTGGCTACTCCTTTAATTTTATCCCCTAGATTTCCCTGAGCTGTTAAAAGAAAGTCTGCATTTTGCTCATGGAATATGTCCTGAATAGCCCTATAATCTCCTGTTACACCTTGTGTAAACCAATATGGAGTTCCAGTGGCCAGCCTGTCCTGAAACATTGTGCTTGAATAATCAAGCCCGTAACGCACCTTTAAGTTTAGCCATTTGGTAAAATCATATTGCATGGAAAGAAAGGTAATAAGTCGTTCTTTGTTATCTTCATTTGTATTTCGATAAGCAGACCAGTACGGACTTCTTGACATCCCACCATAATTTCTGGTAAATGCTGCAGGTGAACCATTTTTGCCAAACGCATAGCCAAATTGTTGATAATTTTCATAATCGCTCATTGCCACACTGCGAGGCATTTCAAGATAATTTAGAAAAATATTATCTGGATCACTAGCAAGTTTTATCCTGTTTTCAGTCATTTGCTTTATATAATTAATCTTGGCATCAACCGAAAACTTTTTCCATTTCCCAGTAGATCTTAAATTAACTGATGTTTTTGAAAAATCACTGTTTGGCACAACCCCTTTATTGTCTAAACGGGTTAGTCCCAATCTAATAGTTGCATTTTCATTTCCAGTAGAAAGTTCAAGGCTATTGGTACTTGTTACTCCGGTGCGTATAAAATCTTTGTAAAGATCGTTTCCATCAGGAGAATATGCTTTAGTACCCATAACTGCCTTAACTTGAGATCCGTCCATTACTCCACCCCAACTTCCTGTAGCTGTTGTATCAAAAACACCATTTGTTCCCTGACCATATACATTCTGGAATTCAGGAGTTTCCATTGGTTTTTCAAAAGTAATATTTGAGTTAAATGTAATTCCCAATCCTTTTTTAGAAGTACCTGATTTAGTAGTAATCATAACTACTCCATTACCAGCACGGCTTCCATAGAGAGCCGAAGCTGCAGGGCCTTTTAACACAGAAATTGATTCTATATCATCAGGGGAAATATCAGAAATCCCTGATCCCCGGTCAACATTTCTATTGCCCCAGTAGTCATCTGTACCACCAGTAGAACCATTAATTGGAACTCCATCCACAACAAATAGGGGTTGGTTATTTGAACCTATGGAATTATTTCCACGTATTACAATTCTTGAAGATCCTGATGGACCAGTAGAAGCTTGTCTGATTTGCAAACCAGCTATTTTTCCCGAAAGAGAATTCATAACATTAGGATCTCTGGCTTCTATCAACCCTTCTCCTTTTAATTCTTGCATTGAGTAGCCAAGAGCCTTTTTTTCTCTTTTTATACCTAATGCGGTAACTACTACTTCTTCCATTTGCTCAGCAGATGGTTGCAAAGCAACACTAATTGCTGTTTGATTACCAACAGTAATTTCCTGCATGGTATATCCAACATAGCTGAAAAGCAGAATTTGCTCCGCACTAGCTTGGATGGTATAATTGCCTTCTATATCGGTCATAGTTCCAACATTAGATCCTTTTACCGAGACGCTAACACCTGGAAGTCCAGAGCCATCTATAGCATCTGTGACCTTACCGGTGATTGCATTCTGCGCAAATATTATCTGCCAGGAGCAGAAAAGCATTAGCGCCAATAACATTGTCATTTTTTTCATACGCATTAAATAATTTAGGTTGATGAATTAAAACTGTTTATAACATTTTTTGATTAAGATGTTTAAGTGAGGCTTTAAATTTATTATTTCTTTAAATTAAATGCTAAAAAGCTTAATTTCAAAAGATTAAAACATAAAAGTTAGGTTAAAATCTTTTTGGCATCTTCAAAATGATTATTAATTAAAGCCATAATCCTAAGTGCTTAATTAATAATTTAACTTTTTATAGGATTTCGTTTTGATATTGAATTCTCTAAAAAGTTTTACAGTGCATCCAAAAGTTAAAGTTTAAATAGCTTGAAATTTTCAAATTATTTTTCAAAAATATTTTCAACAACCATTGCTACAGCTCCCAGGATATTGGTGTTTGAGCCAAATTCAGAAATCACAATTTCTGCCTGTTCCCGGAGTTGTTTAATGCAATAATGATTCAACGATTGCTGAATAGGAGTACGTAAATATTGATTGGCTTCTGCAACTCTGCCGCCCAAAATGATCAGTTCCGGGTTAAAGAGTTGTATTAATATAGCAATTCCTTTTCCCAGTTCAAGCCCAAGCTTAGAAATGATGGATATGGCAAATTGATCGCCCTTGTCGGCTGCCTCGATAATCATTTTTAACTCTATATCTTTGGAATGCTTATTCATTAAATTTGAAAGAATTGACTTTTGTCCGCTGGCAAGGCCTTCTGTTGCCATTTCGACCAATGCGTAGCCTGAAGCTATTGTTTCCAGGCATCCTTGTTTACCGCAACCACATAATTTGCCGTTTTCAACAATGGGTATATGGCTAAATTCTCCGGCAAATCCTGAATTTCCGCGGCATAATTTTCCATTCACGATTATTCCAAGCCCAACGCCCCAATCTACAAGAATGACCAGTACATTTTTTTTGCCTTTGGCCAGCCCAAAACGAAATTCAGCCAAAGCCCTTGTTTTTGCATCATTTTCTATGAAAACCGGAATTTCAAATTTTTTGCTTAACAATTCGGCCAGCGAACCTTCTTTTTGATGGAAATAGGTAAAATTCCGTCCATGCTCCGAATCTACCAAACCGGGCATGCCAATTCCAATCCCTATTATTTTGTTGCGATTTATTTTTGATTCTTCAATCAGGTTCTGGGCTAATTCTACAATCTTTTCCAGAACAATCTCGTCATTGATTAGTCCCAAAGGATAGGTCTTCATTTCAGTAACTTCCTCGAAATTACTGTTGTATATTGCCATTCGGGTATCGTACCTTCCACAATCAATTCCGAGTATAAAAAGGGAATCGTTTTTTAAACCATACAAATTTGGCCTTCTGCCTCCGCTTGAACTGCCTTGTCCTTGTTCGGTTATCATTCCCGATTCATTCAATTCAAGCAAAATTGAGGTAATGGTAGGAATACTGGATTTGAGCTTTTTGCTGATTTCGACAGCAGATTTGGGGCCATGGAAATAAAGAAAATTAACAATTTTTTTGATCAGAAGGTTTTTCTTCTTTTCAACCACACCAAGGGATTTGTCGAATTGCTTAAGTTTGGAGTAAAAGGTCATACTTCTATTTCTTATGATGTCGGTGTTAAAATCTGTTAAAAAATCTAAAACAAAGTTAAGCTAAAAAATTATTAAATCATACTAACTTTGATAAATTATTTATTAAGTATATGTAATTTCATAAAAAATTATTCACAATTGTAGTTTGAATGTTTCTGAAATAGAAGCAATAATGAAGGATTGCGGTTTGATTATTATTGATAATTAATTTAGAAATTGGATATCCAATTGTTTAGTTTGATTGGTTTATCTATATTGCAAACGGTAAAGATACTATCTTTCAAAAAGATAGTATCTTTTGATTTACAATGAGATAGAAGATAATCGAAGTAATCTATAAAACTGTTTTTAGTATAAAGGATTGTTTTGCAGGCTTTGCTTAATTTTATATATTCCCAGTTGGTGCGAACTTGTAGCTCGTGCTTAAATCGTAGCAGTAAAGACGAACCCTTTCAAAAAGGGTTCGCCTTTTAAAAGATTGTACAACTCCAACAAGCGTGAACCAAAATACAATCAGTCATCAGTTTCGGTGTCAGTCACCCTTCTCTAAAGCTAGAGAAGGGCAGGTGGATGAGTTTGGAATTTGAAATAAATCACTACATTTACAATCAGTTCTTTGAAATTTATATTAACCGACAACGGCCGCCTGGTTGCTGATCCGGCCGCTGAGCCTGTCGAAGCGCCAGGCACCTTCATTTACGAATACTTTATCAAAGACCACCTCGGCAATACCCGTGTAACCCTAAAAGACTCCCTTGGCAATGCAGTGGTGCAACAAGAAAACCATTATGATCCGTTCAGCTATACTTTAACCGGGCAAACCTACAATAATCCATTACAGCTAACTGTAAACAAATACCTTTACAATGGCAAAGAATTACAGGATGATTTGGGTTTGGATTGGTACGATTACGGGGCGAGGTTCTATGATGTACAGATCGGCAGATGGATAAGTCCCGATCCAATGGATCAGTTTTATAGCCCTTATGTTTATGTTGATAATAATCCTATCAACATTATAGATCCATCAGGGATGTATTCTTTCCCTGTATATTATAATGGTGTCTTGCATCATTTTGCAACTGATGGAAAAAATGATGAAAATAATGAAGAACCACAACCAAATTTGTTTTTAGCAATTTTTAATGACGATGATATGCCAGAGATAAAAGATGGAAGGTTAGGAGATTATACAATTATAAGGGCATCAAATATTCAAAAAGCATTGACAAAAGTCAAGGCAAAATATGGTAAAGGATTTCCTTCTACAATTGTTCTAACTCTTCATGGTAGCAGAATTTGGGATGCAAATAATAATGATACTGGTAAGAGAAAGATGTTGATTAATCCTGATAGTGATAATGGTTTTATGTATTCGAAACATCTATTAAATTTTTTAGGACATCAGGATAAAAATTCTGATGATATGAATAATGATATTACGGCTTTGTTTGACCTGATTACTGGAACGGGAGATAATGGTACTTTCGTTTTCAATGCATGTAATTTAGGTGGTGATGAGGATATGGTAGATGCTATCTATTCGTTATCTGTTTTATATGGTTATAGAAAGGTCTATTTAAACGCTGATTTTGGACTAGCTGCAATGGAAGGGGAACCGCTATCAATTTGGATGGGAAAATCACCAATGTCAGTCATAGAAACTAATAATTCCGAGAGACCACATGTGATAGGAATAAATAATGGATGGATAAGATTGAATGCATATGGGATAACTAGATTAAAAGATGTACAAGGACTGCGAGGTTCCATATATATGGATCCACATGTTGGTGCTAAAGCTGTTAATGAACTATAGATTAATTTTAAAAGTGATGAATATGAAAAAGATAATTTTCGTTTTAATGCTAGTGTTTTTTCATAATACTTTTATTAAAGCTCAAATTGAGGTGTTCTGTAATGATTCAATTACATACGCACCTATAACACAACAAAAAGATAATTTTTTATTTAGCGTTGAATATGATACTTTAATATATAAGATTCACGAAATAATTAAAAAATACAAGTTTGAACAAGGTCAATTATATAATAAGCGGATATTATTTTCAATAGAGATAGACTCTGCGGGCAATATAAAAAAAATTGGGATTGATGAAAACTGGACTAATAATAAAGAGGTTGCTGTTGAAATACAAAATTTAATTATTGGGCTGCAGCCTTTAAATCCACTTTATATTATTAATAATGAAAAAAATACAAGAGAAATGATTGATTTTTTTTATATTAATTTTCATTTTTATGACAAAGAGAATCTAAAAATACTTTTTGATTATTACTAAGATCCCCCCGCTGAGCAAAAGGCAAAAATTAGCTAATCCGCGCTCGGCATAGCGTCCCGCTATGTCGTTATAAACAAGGCCTCTGGCTAGTATAAATGAAACAAAGTACAAAGTGATTTTAAATTAGAAACGCATAGAACAAAACATGACAACCGGAAAGAAATAATGATAACAAAATGGAAAACGGTATAGTCGTAGTTGGCCAGAGGCCGGATATTAAAAGACGAAGCGGGACGCTTCGCCTAGCGTGGGTGTAGTCACAAGTTACGGCTAAGGCCTAAACTTGCGCCATTTGGGTATGAGCTTAACTTAACGACATTGAACTCGCGCCAGCCGGATTTATTTTTTTAATTGATACTTACTAATCAGTAACATCAAATCGTCGCGTTTTATGGGTTTGCTTATATAATCATCACAACCTGCCTGTATCGCTTTTTTTCTGTCATCGGCAGCAGCAAATGCGGTTTGTGCAATAATGATGATGTCGGGGTTTAATTGCTTGATTTGGCGTGTAGCTTCAAAACCATCCATTATCGGCATTTTTATATCCATTAATACAATATGGATATCCCTCCTTTTTTTAATAGTTTCTACAGCTTGGTGTCCATCGGTTGCAAAAAACAAGTTATTTTTATTGTTTTCTAAAATTTCTTTCAAATAAATCATACTGTTTTCGTCGTCTTCGACTACTAAAATGTTGATATTTTGCAAATCCTTATTTACAGCTAATTCCGGTTGTATTTCTATCTGGTTTATATATTGTAAATTGTATGGCATATTAAAGAAAAAGCTGGTACCTTTTCCTACTTCTGACTCAAACCAAATCTTTCCACCAAATTTTTCGACATAGGATTTCGAAATGGAAAGGCCCAATCCTGCCCCTTCGTAATTGCGTGTAAGCGACATGCTGCCTTGTATAAACCGCTCAAAAATTACTTCCTTTTGTTCGGGATAGATACCAATACCTGTGTCGTTTACAAAAAATTCAAGCATATTTCCCGTAAGGTGATAACCAAAATGAATGGAACCCGAACCGGTGAATTTCAATGCATTTTTTAACAGGTTTGTTAAAATTTGGTTCAATTTGGTTTGGTCAGTTTCAATGATGCTTAAATTGTTTGGTAGCCCCATTTCAAAGCTTAGGCTGATACCTTTTTTTTCAGCTTCGGGCCTGAAAAAAGCATGTAGTTGCTTAATAATATCGTTAACCTGGGTTTGTTGATATTGAAATTGTATTTGTCCAGATTCAATTTTAGCAATATCAACTATGTCGTTTATGATATTGAGCATTCGCAGTCCGCTTTGTTCTATTAAATTGACAAACTCTTCGTTTTTTTGTTCCGAAAGATCGGGCAATTTCAATAATTCGGCAAAACCAAGGATGCCATTCATAGGTGTGCGTATTTCGTGGCTTATGTTGGTCAGGAACGCTGTTTTGAGGCGATCGCTTTCTTCGGCTCGTTTTTTAGCCTGAATCAGAAATTCATTGGTCTGGATTAATTCTTCATTTAATTGCTGATATTCCTCGTTTTGGATTTCAATTTCATTGCTTTTTAACTTAAGTGCAAATTCAGCTTTTTTCCTGTCCGAGATGTCTTTCATTGAACCCAACATTCTAAGCGCTTTTCCATTTTCGTCGGGTAGCACTATTCCATTATCTTCAACAAATATATATTCTCCATTTTTAATTTTAAACCTGTATTCAACATTGTAATGGCCTAAATGAGCAATTGCTTCATTTAAAAGTGTCAACAAATTTTCCTGATCGTTGGGGTGGAGCATGTTTATCCATCCGTTTAAATTGACAGATTGGAATTCTTGATGACTGTAACCTGTCAATTGTTCAACTGCCCCCGACCATATAATTTGTGAACTTGGAATATCCAGGTCATAAACCAATTGTCCGGTTTGTTCAATGGTAATCCTATATCTTTCTTCGCTGTATTTAAGCAGTTTTTCAGAAGTAATCCGTTCGGTTATATCTTTACTTACAAGTACAATTCCATTAATGGCTTTATTCGCAAGCATGTTGATGCCAATAGCCTCAATAAATACATATTGGCCTTGTTTATGCTTGATTCTAAACATGGATGGAATTCCATCATTGGCAGACTGGAACACATTTGTAAGTTCTTCCTGGGCAGAATTTATATCATCCGGATGAAAAAAATCCAACAAAGGTTTTCCTATAATTTCATCCTGTGCATAGCCAAATGTTTTTTTCCCTGAAAGACTTTGGTAAGTAATTATACCTTGGCCATTTACAATAGTAATTGAATCGTTCAATGCCTGAACTATGGAACGGAATTTTTCTTCACTTTCTATAAGTGCCTGTTCAATTTTTTTGCGTTCCGAAATATCGGTCATGGTTCCAATTGAACCAACAATATTTCCATGATTGTCAAAAAGCGGAGCCCCACTGATCAGGAATTCTATTTTGCTCCCATCTTTTCTTCTAAATTCAAGTTCGTACTGGCTACTTATTCCTTTTGTTCTATCGGAATTTACTTTTTTAAGGACATCATAATCATTCGGTTCCAATAATTTTTGGTGAGCAATTTCCCCGATAATTTCTTCAGTATCATATCCCAATAATTCTGTAAACCGCTTATTAACGAATTGTACCCTATCCTCATTATCAACAAACATAACAGCTTCGTTCAGGCTTTCCATCAAACTGCGATATTTTTTTTCGCTTTCCCTTATTTCGTTTTCTGCTTTTTTCCTTTCGGAGATATCCCTAACAATTGCATGTAACAAATATTCACCTTTAATGATGATTCTATTCAAACTAACTTCAGCATAAAATACAGTTCCATCCTGCTTTTTATGGAGCCACTCAAAAAACTGAGGTTCACCTTTCAAAGCCATCGTTGTTTTTTCCAGGGCTTTATCTGCTGATTTTTTGCCATCTGGCTGAAATTCAGGTGAAAACTGGGCTGGAGAGTGCCCAACAATCTGATCCTTTTCACATCCAAATATTTCAACAGTTTTTGAATTGCAATCCAGAAATATGGATTCATTCATAATAAAGATGGCATCGCTCGAAGTCTCAAATAATGATTTGAATTTAAATTCGCTTTCCTTTAAAGTTCTTTCCGCATTTTTTTGTTCGGTAATATCAGTTGCAATTCCAAGATAGCCTGTTATTTCTTGTTTCTCATTTTTTACAGCAGTAATTCCAAGATTAACCTTTATTTGTGAACCATTTTTGCGAACATAGGTCCATTCGCGTATTTCACTTTTGTTGTTATTGGCCAGGGCTACAAAAACATCAAACCCATTTATCTTTTGATTTAGCTGAACCGATAATTCTTCTCCACGTTCGTTAATCTCAGATTTTAAATGAAAAAATTCGGGTGTCATTTTACCAACTACTTCTTCCTGCTTGTAGCCGAGCATTTTTTCCGCACCTTTATTAAATACTGCAATAATTCCGGAGGGTTCTGTTGCAATAATGGATACCTCAGTTGCAGCATCTAGAACTCCTTGCAGTTGGTTGCGTGCTTTGGAAATAGATTCATCGGCTTTTTTATTTTCACTGATGTCAACTAAAATACCTCTGATTCCAACTGGTTTATCATTTTCTAGGATCAGTGATGAATAAATCAGAACCGGAAATTCAGTTCCGTCCTGTTTTAAAGCTTTATATTCATTTCCTGAAACAGTTATTCCGGAATAAATCTGGCTGATATTTTCTTTTGCTCTTTGACGCTCCTCCGGCACAAGCATTGACAACACATTGATTCCCTTTTGAAAATCTTGTGGGGTATATCCAAAAACTTCATAAGCTTCGCGGTTTACAAAAATGAAATTGCCGCTTAAATCTATTTCAAATACAGTTTGAGGGAGCAAATCTGCCATTTGACGGAACCTTTCTTCACTTTTTTTAAGTGAAGCTTCCGATATCATTCGCTCCGTTATATCACGGCAAATGCCTTCATTGAAAATTGTATTGCCATTTTCATCTTTGATATATCTGGCGGTATCCTCAACCCAAATTATTCGCCCATCTTTGGTTTTTAAACGATACGTTTCAAATGCGGAAATGAAATTTTGGTTTTCATCGATAATATCTTCCCTTTCGCTTACCTGAACGTAAAGTGCAGTTGGAATATGAACGGAAAGCAGTTCTTCTTTGCTACTATAACCCAGCATTTTTACAAATGCAGGATTTACTTCAACAAAATATCCTTCGGGAGTGGACCTGTAGTATCCATTTGGCATGGTTTCAAACAGATTTCTAAACCTGTTTTCGCTCTTATTTAAAGCTTCTTCGGTTACTTTGTGTTCGGTAATATCCCTAACAATGGCCAAAAGTCTCTCTTTTCTTGCAATTTTTGCTGTTTTTAACAAAATTTCTGCCCAAAAAAATGATCCGTCTTTTTTCTTTGCCCGCCACGAAAATTCCAGGACTTCTGAGTCCTTTGCATTTTGGATTTTTAGTAAAACCATTTCGCTTATTTGATCCCAATCATCGGCACAAAAACTGCTCATTTTGTATTGAAGTACTTCATAGATATCAGAGTATCCAAACATTTGAAGCATCGATTTGTTTACATCCAGTATTTTAAAGGTTTTGCTGTCGAGAATAACCAAGGCATCGGTTGTAGCATTAAAGATTTCGCTGTAATTTTGTTCGTTTTCGGCCAATGCTTCTTCTGCTTTTTTTCGTCCAAGCGAATTGGCAGTAATTCCTGCAAATGGAATAATATCGTCCATATCAGGTGGCAATTGCTCAGAGTTTCCAACAATTACAATAGTACCCACAAGTTTGCCCTGATACATAAGTGGAATGCCTTTAATCCATTCAATACCAATTATTCTTTCAAGTTCTTGCCCGAGTGGCTCCGGAATTGCACCAAGTGTTAAATCGTGTATCGAAGAAAATGTCCAGAACGGCTGCGAAGTTAATTTTACATATTGTTCCTTGGTCCAAGGCATGGCAAAACCTACAATAGTTTGCCCAAGCAGTCCAATTATTTTTGAATTGATTTCGTCTGAAAGACTTGAATTTTCAACAACTAAAACAGATTTGTTTTCATCGAAACTGGATATCCAAAGTCCTTTTATTCCAAATATTTCTTTTAATTTATGGATTACATAGGGAAATACATCATGATAGGGAAGATAGGCTAAGTTTATTGAAAATTTATTTAGTTTTAAATGATCGTTATGGAGTTTCTTTAATTTTTTTTCTGAATCTTCAATGATAAAGGACTGTTGTTCGCATTTCAAATTTAAAGCCTCATATTGGATTTTTAATGCATCAAGCTCACGCTGAATTTTCTTATTGGCTTTGTCATTATGCTCCATAAAATTATCTTAAAACATAGCAGTCATTATTTTAACCAAAGTACTAATTATTTATAATACCAAAAAATGGGTATTTATATAAACTATTACTTAAACGAACTTATTCATACAATAATCAATGCAACGGAAGCATTTCAATTTTTGAAATTATGCTTTTCGTTATTCAATTGAAACTTCATCTACAAACAACCATGCGGGAGTTCCTTCACCCGGATTTCCTTTTGGGATATCGCCATAAAATGTGGCAATAATTTTTATATAGTTGGCTTTAATTCCCTTTGTTTGGAAAGAAATTTCCTGCACACCATCTAACGAAAAATCGAAATTACTTTTAGATTCAATTTCTTTAAAATGGATACCATCATCTGAAACAAATAGAGATACTTTTGAAGGCAAATACACCCAGCTTGATGGTTTGTTAAAAAATCTAATTTTTACCACATTGAGTATTTCTGTTTTCTGAAAATCAATTGTGCCTTCAAAATCCTGGCCGCTCCACGCAAGCCACTCATCATCGTTAAACCTGCTATTACTGCCCAAAACACCATTGTTCCAAGCTTGGTTTCCTCCTTTGTTGTAATATTTGGATGGTTCTGTTTTTAACTCCGAAGGTTTTCCTGTTGCTTTGTTTATCGAAAATGTTTTTTGAATTTTATCCACCATTATGTCTTGATAAAGAGCTCCAACTGTTAATATGGTACTATTTGAAATTGGGATTGGTCCGATATATTTCCTGTCATTTTTTGTTGGCACAGAGCCATTTGTCGTATAAAATACCAGATAATTATCAGGAATACCAATCACTTTGGCCATAATTTGATTTGAAGTAGAATCAACATATGTTTTCATTTTAATATCAAATAAATGCCTGGAATAATTGACATTAAATTGATCGAGACGTTTAAGATAAGGTAATAACCGACTTATAAAGTCAGAATATTCTTGTTTTTTGTTCGACCAGGTCACTTCAGCCAAGGCTATAGAGCGCGGGAAAATCATATATTCTGCCTGTTTTGAATTGGGAACAAATTCTGTCCAAAGATTGCCCTGTGCCCCTAAAATCAGTTTCGCCTGTTTGGTATTTAATTCAGCAGGAATTGGATTATAGCTATAAACTTTTGATAAGGTTGTAAGGCCGCCCCAAGCAGTAGGTTCAGAAGCATCTTCAGATTGGTAATGATCTAAATAGCAATAACTTCCAGGAGTCATCACTACTTTGTGATTTTGCTTTATTGCATCAATTCCACCTTGTTCACCTCGCCAGCTCATTACAATTGCGTTGGGGGCAAGGCCTCCTTCCAAAATTTCGTCCCATCCAATTACTGTTCTATTTTTTTCATTCACAAATTTCTCAATCCGCTTAATAAAATAGCTCTGAAGTTCATCAACTGAAGCTAAATGTTCGTCTTTCATCCGCTTGGCGCAAACCGGACATTTTTTCCAATTTTCTTTTCCCGCTTCATCGCCTCCAATATGGATAATTTTTGATGGAAAAATATCCATTACTTCTGTTAAAATATTGGTGAGGAAAATAAATGTAGAATCTTTGGTGCAATATTCATCCTGGATATTCGATGGATATGCGAAAGGCTTACCGCTACTATCCAAACAGGCCAAATTGGGATACGAAGCCAATACCGATTTGGAATGGGCTGGCATTTCAATTTCGGGAATAATGGTGATGAATTTAGAATTCGCATAAGCCACCAGTTCTTTCAACTGTTTTTGAGTGTAAAATCCACCATACAATGTGTCATTGGGGCGGGAATTGTAATCGTATGTTAGATTAAGCGGTGTTCCTTTTCTAAAAGCACCAATTTGGGTGAGTTTTGGATATTTTTTACTTTCGAAACGCCAGCCCTGACTGTCGGTTAAATGCAAATGAAGCACATTCATTTTTTGCATGGACAGCAAATCGATTAATTTTTTCAAAAATTCATATGGCATATAATGGCGGGCAACATCAAGCATAATTCCCCTGTAACCAAAAGCAGGAGCATCCGTTATTGAAACACACGGAATTTTCCAATCTATATTTTTTATAATCGTGCAGCACTCAATTTCAATTGGTAAAAGTTGTAATAATGATTGAACTGCATAGAAAACTCCACTTGGTTTTTTTGCCAGTATGATGATTTCATTTGGGTTTACTTTCAATTCATAACCTTCATCATTCGTTATTTTATCAGAAAGTGAAACTGTTATGATATTTCCCTTATTTTTATATTTGCTTGCTTTTAATTTAATTCCAGCCGAGGTATTCAATTTTAAAAATAAAGGACTTAAGGCTGTTGTAAGCTCCTTATTTTTATAATTATATATTAATTCTGTGGTATTTGAGAAAGTAAAAAAACCTTCGCCAACTTCAATTTGTTGTGGATTTGGAATTATTTTTATTTCGTTTTGAGCAGAAATTAGAATGGGGATAAAAAGTATTGAAAGGATAAAAGTTAGATTGGTTTTCATAGATTGATATATTTTATTTTTGGATGAAAGATAAAATTCTCATTTCATATTAGTTTCTTCATATTAGTTTCTTCATATTTGTTTCTTCATATGTTAAAATCTAATTTTATAATTAAAACACAAGTTTTAGTTTATCAATTCCCCCTTGGCGAAGGGGGCAGGGGGATTGACAATATTTTACTGAAAGAATTAATTCAAATCCAAATAATTAAATTTTAAGGCAATAATAATTTTCCAATTCATCAATCCCCTGAACCCCCTTCTCAAAGGGGGAATTTGTTTCTAAATGACTTATTGCAATCTAAATTTGCTTTTCTCATTCTGTATCAACAATTTGTTTTTTATTATTTCAAAATCAGTCATCCATTAATTGCAAAAAAAAAGAAAGAATCATAGTGAACTCGAATAATTTTTAATGATATGAATACTGCATCTTAAAATTCAGAATTAGCTTAATAATTTACTCTTTTGTAATTTTTATTACCCATGCATATTTACATGGTGGATTCTGCTGAATGGATAAAGGTATAGTGATTATTAACTTCTTGTTATCGTATCTCCATTTAAGCGTTCCTGTTGTTCCCAAAAGACTAATTTTGGCATTTTCGGGCAATGTAATGTTCTTAATAACCATTGTTTCAGGTACTTTTGTTGTTTTTTCAGGAATTTGAAAAATAGCATAAACTGTTTTTCCTTTAAGTGTAAAAACAAAATTGGGTTGTGCACCAATCAAATTGTCACCTGTGGTTCCATAAATAGCTTCTCCATTTATTTTCATCCATTGCCCAATTTCTTTTAAGCGCTCATAAGCTTCTTTGTGCCATTCGCCATCGGGACCAGGCGCAATGTTTAACAGCATACTTCCACCCTTTGAGACAATTTCGGTTAATTGATGAATAATTTCTTGTGTAGGTTTATAATTTTCTTTGGGAATATAAGACCATGAATCACCCATGGTTATGCATGATTCCCATGGATAAGGAAGATATTTATCTGGAATTTGCTGTTCGGGCGTTACATAATTTTCATATTCTCCAGATACTGTCCTGTCAACTACTAGAATTCCTGGTTGGTTTCTTCTTGCCATTTCAGCTATTCGGGGCATATCAATATCTTGTTTATAAGGAATTGCTTTTTGCCAGCTTACTGTTGTGTCAATGCTTTCTAAAGGGCGCACCCATCCGCCGTCAAGCCAAAGAATATCTACTTTTCCATATTCCGAAGTGATTTCGTTTATTTGATTGTAAGTGAAATCTTTGAATTTTTGCCAACGTTCAGGAAAAAGTGCCGGATTATAAGAAGGGTTCCGATCTTTAGGAGGGAAATAGGGCCACCAAAAATCTTGAGAATGCCAATCAGGCTTTGAAAAATAAGCACCAATCATAAATTGTTGGTTTCTAAAAGCAGTAAAAATCTCCTTGGTTACGTTGCTTCTTGGATTGGAAGAAAACGGTGTTTTGGGATCGGTAATTTTATAATCGGTTTGTTTGGTATCGAACATACAAAATCCATCGTGGTGTTTGGTTGTGAAAACCATATATTTCATTCCTGCTTCTTTGGCGGCTTCAGCCCATTTTTCAGGATTAAATCTGGTTGGATTGAATGTTTTTTGAAGATTTTCGTACTGTTTTTTATATTCATACCAATCATAGGCAAATGGGCCTTTTCGCTGGCACCAACCTTCGTTTTCAGGACAAAGGCTCCAGCTTTCTACAATTCCCCATTGGCTGTATGTGCCCCAATGCATCAAAAGTCCGAATTTCAATTGTTGCCATTCAACTAATTTTTTACTTACCAGCGAATCTTTTGGCCAAATATAATGATCCGAATCTTTATGCTGCTGCGCAGTAGAATTTGATAGGATGAGGATTGCAAAAAAACTGAGGGTTATGCTTTTCATATTTAAATCATTTAATTAAATCCACCTTGACCTCGATACAATTTAATTGGTTTGTCCAGTTTTAATTTTAAAACAGTAACATATTTATCCTTCACATTTTCGGGTACATCAATGTAAACCAGTCCAGGTACAGGACTCCATGAAATTTTTCCAACCACTTTGTGTGATAATTTAGTTCCATTTCCCAACACAGTTATTTCTTCTATTTTATTATCAAGGCCTTTAAGCATAATGGTTCCATCAACATTGCCATGCAAAAACAAGTACAGGCTTGTTGAATCTTTCGATAAAGTAGTTGGCCCATAAAAATGTCCTTGCGGAATTCCCCCAAGAGTATTGAAAATTGCCTCATCGTGTTTTTTGTTCCATGCTCCCAATTCTTTCAAAACATGAATTTGTTCTTCTGGAATAGTTCCATCTTCTTTGGGGCCAAAATCCAACAGCAAATTGCCTCCATTCGAAACTACATCAATAAAAATAGTAATTATTTGGTAAGGTGTTTTCCAATTTTCGTCGTGGTGAAATCCCCAATTGTCGTTAGTGGTCATGCATAGTTCCCACCATGCATATTTTGGACGTGTAACCGGGAAATTCTGTTCGGGTGTTTCATAATCGCCATATCCTTGCAAACGACCATTAATAATGGCTTTGGGGTTATTTGATAAAATAATATTTCGGACTTTTTCCGATTCCCATTGTTCTGCACTATGCTCCCAATCACCATCAAACCACCATAAATCCGGATTAAGCATGGTGCCAATTTCTTTAATTTGTCCTTGAAAAAACTGACGGAATCTATTCCATCTTTCATAATCCTTTTCGAGAATATATTTCGAGCTATCATTTAGAAATCCCGGATAATCTGGATGAGTCCAATCAATCAACGAAAAATAAGCGCCACATTTAATATCCCGTTTACGGAGTTCATCAAAAAAAGGTTTGATCATATCCCGCTTGGCCGGTGTAGCTTTTACAATACTCAAGTTGTTCATTTTAGTATCATACATGGCAACGCCATCGTGGTGTTTGGTTGTGATAACTGCGTATCTGGCGCCACTTTCTTTAATAAGATCTGCCCAAAACGAAGGATTGTAATTTTTAAGGGTAAATCCTTTCAATTGCTTCATATAATCGGCATGGCTGATTTTTTTATTATGAAAACTCCAGGATTCATCAATGCCATCAACCGAATAAATGCCTGCATGGATAAATATTCCAAGTTTGGCATCAGCAAACCATTGCATTTTTTGGCGAATAGATTCGGGATTAACTTTTTGCTGTGAGTTGCTTTGCAGGATTGCAAAGAATAGGCAAGTTGTAATGAATATTTTTTTCATTGTGATTTATTGAAAGTAATTTGATACTAGAAGTGCATAAAAGTAATGCATGTGCATCAAAAAATAATCAATAATTTCAAAATAATTCACCTCATTTTAAGCATTTTTCATAGCAAATAAAAAAAATTGTTTCAATAACCCAATTGAGGATTATTGAAACAATTGAAGCTGCTATTTATTTTCATCTTTCAAAATATATCTCGAAATAACCAATCGTTGAATCTCTGATGTTCCTTCGCCAATTTGCAAAATCCTAACATCGCGATACATGCGTTCAATGTCGTATTCTTTCATCAAACCATATCCACCAAATATTTGAACAGCTTCATCGGCTACTTCTTTGGCCATTTCGCTGCAATATAGTTTAGACATGGCAGCCTGTTTTGCAAATGGTTTGCCATTGGTTCTAAGCCAACTGATGTGGTAAAGAAATGTGCGTGCAATTTCAATTTTGGTGGCCATATCGGCCAGTTTAAACGAAATAGCCTGAAAATCGGCAATGGGGCGGCCAAATTGTTTTCTTTCTTTGGCATAATCCAAGGCCAGTTCATAGGCTCCTTGTGCCAAGCCAATGGCCATTGCACTAATTGACAACCTTCCACTATCGAGCGTATTCAACATAATTTTTGAGCCTTCGCCACGTTTACCCAACATGTTTTCTTGAGGAATACAACAATCGTTAAAAAATAGTTCGGCGGTATCTGAAGCTCGCCACATCATTTTTCCATGGATTGGCTTGCGGGTAAAGCCTTTGGTATCGGCATCCAATAAAAAGGTGGTGAATTCTTTGACTCCTTGGTCAATATCTGTAACCGATTGAATGGTTGCCCCGATATTAATCGATGATGCCCCATTGGTTATAAAGGTTTTGGAACCGTTCAACACCCAATGCCCGTCCATAAAAACGGCTTTTGTTTTTGTTGCGCGTGAGTCGGAACCGGCATCGGGCTCTGTTAACCCAAAAGCCCAAAGGGCTTCGCCTGTGGAAAGCTTGGGAAGGTATTTTCTTTTTTGTTCTTCAGTTCCAAAGTGAATGATTGGGCCAATTCCCAATGAATTGTGTGCCATAATGGTTGCAGCCTGTGAACTATCCACGCGGGCAAGTTCTTCAATGGCAATTAGATAGGCAAGGTTGTCCATTCCTTGGCCGCCATATTCAACAGGAACGCGGATTCCGAATAATCCAATTTCTCCCATTTTTTTGGTCAGTTCAACAGAGAATTCTCCTTTTTCATCTAGTTCCCTTGCAACTGGTCGTATTTCACGTTCAGCAAATTTACGAACGGTTTCTCTTATAAAATGATGTTCTTCTTTTTGGTACATAGGTTATCTTTTTATTTTGTTAGGTTAATTTATCATGCTCAATAAGTGTATATTTCCAGTTCAGATCACGAATTAAATTCAAAAAATCAAAACACAAAAAAAACAATTATTAAAAACCCATCTTGTCTTTTGAATTTTTGTTATTTGTTATTTGTTGTTTGAATTTTTTTCTAATTTCTAATTTCTAATTTCGTCATATCCACTTCCATTTCGCAATTCAACAAAGCCGAAGCAAAAGTTTTTCCTTGTGCATCAATCATCAGCGATTTTGTACCACCACCATCGAGTGAGCCTTCCAATAAAAAGTTCAAAGCCATCAAGTTATCTAATTCATAACGAATTACTTTTCCTTTGCAAAGCTCTTTGAACCAGATTTTTACCAAATCGGCTGTCAAATGGGTTTTGAGATAATCATAAGATGCTTTATTTCTGGCAACTACGCCAATATTGGCCATATCGCCTTTATCACCACTTCTGGCAAGGCAAATTTCTTTCAATTTCACTTTCTCGGTTTGTGATACAAATTTTGGTTCCACAGGTTTGTCTGAACTAATCTGGGAATTGTCTTCGGCCGATTCCATTTCCTGCTCAAACCCGGTTGCCGATGAAATTGGATAGGATTCAACAACTTCACCTTTAAAGTTGAGCAGACTGACTTTTGATTCTATCAATTCTTTTGGGATAAGGGTTGGGTAATAAGTCATGACCGACATTGGCGCTGGCCTTCCACCTGTTACGCAAACTCCAGAGGGACCGCTTAAAATTAATGGAGCAATGCTTTTTCCAAAAATATCCATTTTGCTGATATCTTGATCAAAAACATTGAAACGCAGATAAATCTCATTTGGAACAATGGATGCTGCTAGATTTTTATGACATGCATTGTAACCAATCATTTCCGCATTTTTTTTGTCGAAATCGATACCTATTCGTTTCCAGAAAGTTTCGGTAAATATTTCTGCTTTTTTTTGTGCATCAGGGCCGCTAATCATTATTGCCGCCGTAGCTTTATAACCATCTTCATAAGCCATTGAAATTTTCAGGAATTTGGTTGAAGCTTTGCCTGTAATCCCAAAAACCTTAACACGGTTTTCACTTTCCTGTTCAAGTTGGATGGAAAGAAAATTTGCCACCACATCGGGACTTATGTAATTGCTGGGATTGCCCATTTCATAGACCAATTGCTCCTTTACGGTATTTACAGAAACCAAACCTCCCGTATTTTTATGCTTGGTTACTACGAAAGTGCCGTCCTCATTGACTTCAACGATGGGATAACCCATATTTTCCCAATTTTTAACCAAATGCCAATCGGTAAAATTGCCGCCTGTACTTTGTGCGCCACATTCAATGATGTGCCCGGCAATGAGCCCTGAAGCCAATTTGTCCCAATCGTTTAGTTTCCAGCCAAATTCGTGGATCATGGGTGCCATGGTAATGGAAGTATCGGTTACGCGGCCAGCTAAAATCAAATCGGCACCGGTTTCGAGTGCTTTTAAGAGTGGTGGAACGCCCAGGTAAGCATTGGCACTTTGCAATTTAGATTGGATGGGCGCAAAGGGCTCACCGGTTTCCATGTTTTTAAAACTGCATTTATTCGGGTAAATTGTTGGGATTTGCTCATAGATATTATCGCCTTCAACAATGGCAATTTTAAGCTCAACGCCTTTTTTTGCAAGTGCTTCCAGAATGGCTTGTGCGCAACCCAAAGGATTGTTACCTCCGGCATTGGTTATCATCCTCACTTTTTTTGCTACCAGTATTCCTGCTACATCGGTCATCTGGTTTACAAAGTCGCCTATATAACCAAGTTTTGGGTTTTTGAGTTGCTGTTTTCGCAAAATGCTCATGGTTATTTCAGCCAGATAATCGCTTGTGATGTAATCAACATGGCCACCTTCAAGCTGACGGCGCAAAGCACCCAAATCATCACCCCAGAAACCACCCGCATTTGCTATTGTTATTTTGTTTTTTTTCATTTTTATTGGTTTTTAATATGAAGGACACTGTTTTATTAAGATGCTTAAGATTTTTTAAGATAATCATAATTTATCCTAATAATCAGTGTACTATTAATTTACATGATTAGTTTTAAATTATTCCAAAACAAACAAAACCTTACTGCTCTCTACCATTTGCCCTGTTTTGATATTCACTTTTTCAATAATTCCATCTTTAGGTGCAAGTATGTTGTTTTCCATTTTCATGGCTTCGATTACAGCCAGGGTGGTGCCTTTTTTAATGGCAGAACCTATTTCCACATTTACTTTAAGCACAGTTCCATGCATTGGGGATAAAATGGTATTTGAATCACTACCTGCATTGCCTTCCATAGTTTCAAATTCCAATCCTTTATTCAGGGTATCCGTTCGGTTTATTTTAAATATGTTCCCATCAGCCGAAAGAAACGAAACACCTTTGTTATTTGTTGAAATATAAGCCACATATCTCACATCATTTATCGATATTTTAATGGTTCCTTCTGAAATGGACAAAATATTGGTTTTGAAGATTTCATTTTGATGGCTGAATTCCGCTGTTTTTTCGCTGATTTTTAGAATATCAATCAAATGGTTTTCGTCATCAACTTTCACGTTCAATTGCATGATATTACGCCAATATCCAATTTGTTTCCATAAATTAATTGGTTCTCCTGAAATCTTTTCCTTGTTCATATCATACAGCAAAAAAGCAATTGGAGGAACCGATTTATGGAAATTTTGTTTCTTTAGATTGATTTTCTGTACAACTTGAGAAGTTATATCGTCGCAAAGTGTTGTATATAGCTTGTTTTGAATGTAATTTTCACTTTTTAGCAATTCATTCAAATAGGCAATATTGGTTTCGATACCATGAATTACATAATGATCAAGCATTTCAATGGCTTTGTGCCGGGCGGTTTCCCTGTCACTTCCCCAACAAATGAGTTTTGAAATCATTGGATCGAAAAAGCTATGGATGGTCGTTTTTTTATCGATAGAAGCATCTAATCGTACATTCTCGCCCAAAGTTTGATGGTATAAGGAAATTTCGCCTGGTGAAGGCATAAAATCGTTTGCCGGATTTTCGGCATAGATCCGGCATTCAATAGCGTGACCGTTCTGCTTAATTTCTTCCTGTTTATATCGCAATGGAAAACCTGAAGCAATCCGGATCTGTTCCTCAACAATATCAACTCCTGTAACCATTTCGGTAACCGGATGTTCCACTTGGATTCGGGCATTCATCTCAAGAAAATAAAAGTTCAGTTCTTGATCCACCAAAAATTCCATGGTTCCGGCGTTGTTATAACCAATGCTTTTGGCGATTGAAACCGCTGCTTGGCACATCTCCAGCCTAATTTTTGGATTTAAAGTGATCGAAGGCGATTCCTCGATTATTTTCTGGTAACGCCGTTGAATGGAACACTCTCGCTCAAATAGATGAATGAGATTTCCATGGTTGTCGCCCAAAACCTGGACTTCAATATGGCGCGGTTTTTCGATGAATCGTTCTACATAAACCGTGCTATCACCAAAATAATTCAATGCCTCTCTACTTGTGGTTTCAATGGCCTGTGGCAGTTCTTCTGGAGTCCTGACTATTCTCATGCCTTTGCCGCCGCCGCCTGCCGCTGCTTTAATTAAAACCGGATATTTCAATTGACCACTTTGTTCAATGATTTCTTTGGGAGTTCCGGTTAAACCCTCGGTAATGCTTGCCCCGCATTTTTTGGCAATGGCACGGGCTGCAATTTTATTTCCCATTTCCCTTACCACATTGCTTTTTGGACCAATAAAAACGATTCCGGCATTTTCGCAAGCTTCTACAAAAAGAGGATTTTCGGATAAAAAACCGTATCCGGGATGAATAGCCTGACAATTGGCAGTTTGGGCAATTTGGATTACTTTGTCTATGTTCAAATAGCTATCCGATAAAACATTGGATCCAATGTTCCAGGCTTCATCGGCCATTTCGGTGTGCAATGCAGTTTCGTCAGCATCGGAATAAATGGCAACCGTATGAATTCCCAGTTTCTGTGCCGATTTTATGATGCGTACCGCAATTTCGCCTCGATTGGCTATCAGTATTTTATCAAATAACTTCATTTCCTATTTTTCTGTTTATAAATATTTAGTAGCTTTTATAATCTAAAATCCCAAATTTCACACAAATCAAAAATCTTTAAATGGCTTGGAAGCTATTTCTGAATTTGTATTTCAATGTCGTTTAGGCTCTTAATTCTACTTAAAATATCGTTTCGACAGTGCTTCGACAAGCTCAGCAACCTGCTCAACGTACAGTCTACAGGAAGGGACACTGAGCTTGTCGAAGTGTTTTTCCAAACGACAATGATTTGTATTTTGTTATTTGTATTTTAGAATATTCAAAATGCTATTTAATCCAATTTGGTTTTCGTTTTTCAAGAAAAGCCGCCATCCCTTCCTGTCCTTCCTCCGAAGCCCTTATTTCAGCTATCATTTTTGCAGTGTATTCCAATGCTTCATGAAGCGATAAGTGATTACAAACTTCATTTATCAGATTTTTGCAATGTGAAATTGCTTTTGGGCCACTGGATTTGAGAGAATCAATTAATGTGCTTACATAGATTTCCATCTGAACTTCCGACATGGACTTATTTACCAATTTAAACTGTTCCGCTTCTTTTCCTTGAAACCTTCTTCCGGTAAGCATCAAATCTTTAGCATTGAATTCTCCAACCCGTTTAATGATGTAAGGCGAAATGCATGCAGGAACAATTCCAATCTTAACTTCGCTTAATGAAAAAACAGTGTTGTCATCTGCAAAAGCAAAATCACAAGCTGCAAGCAAGCCATTTGCACCACCTATTGCAGCACCGTGAACCATAGCAATAGTCGGTTTTTTACAACTGTAGATGGCAAAAAAACATTCGGACAATTGCAGGCTTTCCTTATAATTTTGTTCGTAGGAATATTTTGCCACATCGCGCATCCAATTTAAATCGGCGCCGGCGCAAAACGATTTTCCTTTACCACGCATCAATACAGCACGAATATCGTCCATTTCATTTATGGATTTATAGCATTCGAGCAATTCCGAAATCATGGTTTCGTTAAAGGCATTGTGTATTTCAGGCCTGTTGAGCCAAACGGTAGCTATTGTGCCTTCAATTTTTAATTCTATGGTTTGCATGATTGAATATTGATTATTGAATATTGATTATTGATTATTGATTATTGATTATTGATTATTGAATATTGATTATTTTTTAATAAACAATCGACAATAATCGATATTCAATTCTTCTTACATTCTAAAAACCCCATACTTAGTCTCTTCCCACTTCTTGTTCAACGACATTGAAATTCCCATGGCAATGATTTTACGGGTATCTACCGGATCAATGATTCCATCGTCCCAAAGCCTGGCCGTGCTGTAATAGGCAGAACCTTCGGTATCGTATTTTTTTAGGATACTTTGCAGTTGTTCTTCCCTTTCAGTAGGCGAAAGGCTTTGGCCGCTTGCTTTAAGTTGATCTTCTTTTACGGTTATCAAAACATTGGCTGCTTGTTCACCGCCCATTACCGAAATCTTGGAGTTTGGCCACATAAAAAGTAAGCGAGGCTCGTAAGCCCTGCCTGCCATGGCATAATTTCCTGCTCCAAACGAACCACCAAAAACCACGGTAAATTTGGGTACGTTGGCGTTGGCAACAGCATGGACAAACTTAGCCCCATCGCGCGCAATTCCGCCATGTTCATATTCTTTTCCTACCATAAATCCGGTAATATTCTGCAGAAAAAGCAATGGTATTTTTCGCGAAACGCACAATTCAATAAAATGTGCACCTTTCAAAGCAGTTTCGGAAAACAAAACGCCATTATTGGCAAGGATTCCAACCGGATAGCCCATTATTTTGGCAAAACCCGTCACTAGGGTGGGTGCATATCGGGCTTTGAATTCCTGAAATTTGCTTCCATCGACCAATCGTGCAATAATTTCGCGCGAATCGACTGGCTTTTTCAAATCAAGCGGTGCAATTCCATAAAGTTCTTCCGGATCATAGAAAGGTTCTTCCGGTTCTGTAATTTCAAGGATTTGTTTGTCTGTTTTTTTTAAGGTTTCAAAAATATTCCTGCAAATTTGGATGGCATGCGTGTCGTTTTCGGCCAAATGATCGGCTACACCCGAAATGGAGGTATGAACTTCAGCACCGCCAAGCTCTTCAGCCGTAACTTCTTCGCCTGTAGCAGCTTTTACCAATGGCGGACCACCAATAAAAATAGTTCCTTGGTTTCTGACAATGATGGTTTCGTCGCTCATGGCAGGAACGTATGCTCCGCCCGCGGTGCAGGATCCCATCACAATGGCTATTTGTGGAATTCCCAAAGCCGACATGCGTGCCTGGTTGAAGAAAAACCTACCAAAATCATGTTTATCGGCAAAAACCTGGGCTTGTTCCAATAGAAAAACACCACCCGAATCTACCATGTAAACACATGGCAAATGGTTTTCGAGTGCAATTTCCTGGGCCCTAACATGTTTTTTGATGGTTTCCTTGATGTAAGTTCCGCCTTTAACGGTGGCATCGTTGGCGATGATAAGCGTTTCGCGGCCATGCACCATTCCTATTCCCGTTACAATCCCTGCCGAAGGAAACTGATTGTCGTACATGCCATGCGAAGCCAACGGCGATAATTCAATGAATGGTGTGTTGGCATCTATCAGTAAATCAATTCGTTCCCGTGCCAATAGTTTGCCGCGCTTTTTATGCTTTTCAACTGATTGCGCCGGGCCACCTTGACAGGCTTTTTTTAATATGTCTTTATAGGTATTTAAAACTTTGAGATATGCTTCTTTGTTCTTGATAAACTCAGGCGATTGAGTGTCTATTTTTGATTGGATTCGGAACATAGTTTTGAATGAATGATTGAATGCTTAAATGCGTGAATGAATCTTTGCTTATATTGTAAATCCCATTTAAAATGATTTAACTTTAAATAAATTAAGCATGCGAATTTATGGTTGAACTTTTTCAATAGCCGCCTGCTTTAGCTGGCGGTAAGAGAATTAGTGTGAATTGGCTTTAGCCGAAACAATATTGGGCTAAAGCCCTTTTTTACCGATCTTTGTAATCCCCCGGCTAAAGCCGGAGGCTATTTAACCCTTAATTTGCATTAATAACTAAAAAAAATCTTTTCATTTATACCTGACACCTAAAATAAGCATTATTTTTTTCATTTTTATCGAACTAATATTAGAAATCAAATATTTAACATGTTGACTCGTCCTGAAAAAAGTTTACAGATTAATAATTAAATAGCTGACAATCACGGGGTGAATAATTTCAGTTTGTTTATTTCATTTCCCTGTGCATCAAAGAGTCACCCCGTGATTTGCAGGTTTTAGATGTTTTATGATATCCAAATGGTGATGAGAGTTATTAATATAAAAATCAAGAGGACAGTTCCACAGCCAATAAAAGTCCATTGGCGCATTTCTTTGGCTTTTCTTAAATAGCCTTCTTCTTTTAATCTACTTATGGTAATAAAGTTATTGGGGTGCGGTATGAGGAATGTCCATACCTTCATATAATTTTCCAGTGGTTCATTTGCGATGTCAACAACTGGTTGCTTTTTCTTCTTGTGTTTTTTTTCTTCCGGTTCAACTATTTCAACCGGAGGTTTTCTTTTTTTTAATTCTTCCTCGGCAGCAAGAACAGCTTCCGGTTGATAGTCGTTACGCAGCTTGCCAACAATTTCGAGCAGTTCGGCATAGCTTCTATTTGACATGGCTTCGGCGAATTTATTGTCTTTTTGCATGCTAAATCTTTTAGATAGTGGTGAACAACTGAATAATTGGATTATTTCTATAAAAATAAGGAATTAAGATGATAATTGATGCGGTGTAGTGCATTAATTCTGGAGATTGTCTATCAATTATGGTCTGGTTTCTTTTTTTAAACTCCAATAAGGCCGAAAGGTAGGCCTTGACTCACGGGATTTGATTTTATTCAAAAATGGAATGAGTTTCAGTCAAACCATGACCCATCTATGTTTTAAAGGATGATATGCAGATATAAGGAAATCAGATATGTATTTGAAGATGCTCCATTTGTTTTCCTACCAGGATTTGTTTTCCGACCGATTTAAAGCCTAGTTTCAAATATAGCCTTTTGGCATTTGGGTTATCTTCTTCTACGAGTAAACCTAAAGTTTGACCAGCTTGAACCACGTATTTTTCAATAAGAAACTTCAGCAGTTTCGACCCAATTCCATTTCCTTGCCATTTTGGATCTACTCCTAAAGTATCAATATAATATTCTCCTGCTTGTGTTTCAATTTCGGGATTAGAGTCCTTATTAAAATGTATTTTTATAAATTGTAAAATGGGTTCCCGCAATTGAATAAAATTTGCACCGTCATAAAAATTGATTGCAGCTATTATTTTACCATTATATTGGGCAACCAAACAGTTTTGAAACGAATATTGATTCCGCTCCATTTTTACAAAATGTTGCAATAGGTTTATTGCCGCAATTTTATCTTTTTTACCGATAAATTTGAAGACGATATCTTCCATTGCCAACATTAAATAAGGTGCAATCTGCTCGGAATCAGCAATGGTAGCTTTTCTAATAATCATTGTTTTTGTAGGATACACTATTATTACCTTTCAATTGTCGCAATTAATCAACTCCTACCCAAGGAAATATTGGCAGTGCAGCACCAAAGCAGGTATCAAATTATCTCTGAAAGTGTTCAGCTTAGCTTTCAGTGAATAACCAAAAGAAGGATATTATACTTTTTTTACAAATTCCGATTTCAAATACATCGCTCCAATACCATCAATTTTGCACGAAATATTATGACCATCATTACTTTCAACAAGGTGTATATTCTTTACTTTTGTCCCGGCTTTGATTCCCGATGCCGAACCTTTTACTTTCAGATCTTTGATTACTGTTACCGAATCACCATCATTAAGTATATTTTTATTGGAATCAAAAACTATATCCGATTGTAATTCTTCTTCAACTGTTGTTGCTAACTCAGAAGGATTCCATTCGTAAAAACAGTCTGGGCAAACCCATAAATTCGTATCTTGATAGGTGTTTTCAGAATTACATTTTGGGCATTTGTTTTCGATGTTCATTATATTGATTTTAAGTATTTATTTTTGTGCTTATTCAGTACCTAATCCAAGTGTAACATTTTTTCCGGGCAAAGGTATTGATTTTCTCTTTAATTTATTCTGGAAATTTTGAAGGCCCTTCAATTAATCCTATGATTAAAGCTGAGAAGCGAATCTTTTCAATCAGTTGAAGCCTTGAAGAGATTGATTGGCTTATCCTCTATGTATGTTCGAGGGTAAATAGAACAGTCTTTGTTCAATAATTACAATAAAAAACCCCGCATCAGCGGGGTCTTCAATCAATCTTTAACCAGTTCTACTTTTAAATCACTTAGTTCGCCTGTATTGACCACCAGTTTTACCACCTGGGTTACATAGCCAATTTTGGAAGCCGTGACAATATAGATCCCTGCTGCCATCGTTTTTACGTTGAATCGCCCTTTTTCTGCAGATTTTTTTACAATAGAGCCATTCGATTTGGTGGTCATCGCTTTATTGCCATCCAAATCAAAAGAAATTCGGACTCCCTTCAATGGTTCGCCATTTGACGCATCTGTTACCATTCCTTTGGCTGCCAGTGAACTTCTACCTGTTTCAATTACCTTGCGGAGGTCTTTATATCCTTTATAAAAAACAGGTTGGCTGGTATGCACTATTTCAACCAGTAAATCAATTTTAGACAAAATTTCATCATTCTCTTTAAATAGTTGAATCAATTGATCGGATGTTTGTTTTTGTCCACTTTTTCCCAGCCGTACATTGGGTAACTCTTCGGTAAACTGGTCAATAAGTAACTTATAGGCGGCAAGGCCCTCTTCATTTACCCCATAACTTATCATGGCTGGCAGGTTGGCAAGAGCTCTGTCGTAAATAATCAAAGCCCTGTCTTTTAATTTTGCATTACCACTTTTCTTTAAATCTGTTTTGCTATAATGGACTTCTTTTGATAAAATGATATTGTTGTTAATGCTTGCATAAGCTTCAGTTTTTCGACTATAATCAAGAGCCATTGCAATTAAATCAGATTTAAGTTGTTCTTTGCTGATTGGTATGCCCGAAGTAACAGTTTCTTTCATTCCACGCAATATTTCTACTTGTAAAATGTTGGCTTTCATTTTTGTGTAAAGCGGTGAATAATTGGGCAAGGTGTTGGTAATCGTTGCATTTTTCTCTAAATAACTGATGATTGCAAGAACCATTAAATACTTACTTTCCATTTTGTTTGTCATGTTTTAAGATTTAAAGTGAATAAAATATATTGAAAATTATGGTAACCCACATTTAATATAATAAAGCCCTTTTCTCTTTCTGCTATCATTCCGACAATCTATGTATGAACGGTCAAAAAATCTTTGCCCATATAAGTTCAAACGTTAATGTTTGTTAATTGATTTTCAATATGCTGCTACCACTTATCTTTATTATTTTTTTATGTTTTAAAACATATCGGATTATTAGCCTGCATTATTTATGAACATCTACGATGTTATAAAATTGGAACACGGATGACCCAGATTATCTTTGATGAGATCGCTTACGCTAAGTTAAACTAATTAGAGCCTGCTAAAAAAGTCTGAAAGACTTTAACTATGAATAACCACCGGTGCAACCGGTGGTAAGAATGATTGCACATAGCAACCCTGAAAGGGTTGAACAGCCAATGGTTCAACCCTTTCAGGGTTGTCTTGTGTTTTAAATTTAATACCCCACACTTCGTATGGGGCTATTTCCTTCGGAGAGATCACTTCGTTAAGTTCAAAGTTTAATCCTGAAAGGATTAAGTGCATGGAAATTCTAATTTGCAATTGATTTTTCATGCACTAAGATTTCAAAAAACAGTTGTATCATAATAAATATCAAAGAGATAATAAATATTCAGCAGACCCTAATTATCACAGATTTTCGAAAAATTTTGTTTGAAACAAAATATTTCATATCCAGATGATAATCAAAGAGATGATAATGTTTACGAACTCCGAAGGACTCTGCAAAGCAAATTAATCCGGTTAGAATGTGCTAATGATTTGAATGGCGTAAATATTCTACTCAATCAAATTCATTGCTGATTCACCTCTAAAAATGTATTTATGGAAGATTTGAATTACTTTCTTTTTCGTTCAAATACTTTAGGTTTCTATCGATTGCATATACCATACATTCACTCAGTTTTAACTACCGACTCAATTCCTGTCCCTTCCTATGCATATGATTTAAGTTAAGCTTAATCCGATACGGTTTCCTATTGCTTGGATGCCCAGTTACTCGGGCATTCCTGTGTTCTCCTGGCTCATTCCTGTACGTTCTTAGCTCATTCACATAGATTCCTTCGACTTGTATATCCACTTCCTCGGTCATGATAGTCGTTTCCTCGCTTATTCCATTAGGTCTCTTCGACTTGCACATAGTTTCCTTGAGCATTTCTATCACTTCCCTGATGTATTCACGTCCCCTCCTCATGCTTACATATACATTCTCTCATATGCTCATGTGGGTTCCTATTGGTTTCACATTGTGTTCTATTGGCATTCACATACTGCTCTTATGAATTCGTTGGTGGTTTGCCTTTATGGATTGCTGGTGCGGAATGATTAATCATGCATTCAAGAGGCTCGGTCCTTCTGGTTAAAGTAAAGGCGAAACCTTTTGAAAAGGTTTCGTCTTTAATAAACCCAACCCAAAATTTCATTTTTTCAAATCATTCAATTGGTTTGGATTGGTTATCACAAGTCCGAGACTTGTCATGTTGTATTAATTATTGGGTTATTATTTATCGCCAGACATAAACACCCATTATTTTTTGGGAAAATACTGATTTCTTGACCATAATAGGGGATTTTTTCTGGTTTTTATTTTTGGAGACGCAAAATATTGCGTCTCTATCGCGTTCGTTGCATCCAACGCATTTTTAAAAAAGACAAACATTGCATCGAACAAATCGATTGAAATTTCCAATACATTCCATGCATCGAACGAACAACCCCGTAGAGACGCAATATTTTGCGTCTCCCAATAATTTGCGTCTCCCAATATTTTGCGTCTCCCTATAACCCACCACCACCATGTTCATTGCATCCAACACATTTAAAATTATTTAATTTTATTGTATGGTTTGCATGCATTTATCCATATCAACCCAATTATATTTTATGGGTTCTAAAATATGGTTTGCACCAAAAATAAAAAACCTTGCGATTGCAAGGTTCTTTTTTATATTGGCACAAGTTATGAAACTTGCGCCATGGGGGGTGTTTTGGATGAAGGTTCTAACCTGCTATAATAGAATCGACTAAGGCATGGAGTCTAAGCCGAACGGGGTAGTTATTCAAATCTTTTAATTTTTGTAGCCAAGAATAAAAAACGTTAAAAATCCTATAGCTATTGCTAATACTACGATGACAAAAAGTAGGGTTTTAAGCTGTCTGGAAGTAGGATTATTATTTGCTTCAGAATTTTTCAAAATATCATCGATATTGGTTGAGATGTAATTCTTTTGGCTATAATTGACATATGTTTTGTCGGAATTATAGTTGAAGCTAATTTCAAGATTAGCGAGTATTTGGTGACTAATTTTTATATTGATGTGTTTAGTCTTATTTGAATCGGCCATTATAAAAGGAAGGTTGATTTCCTGCCAACTGATGGTTTTTAAATTCTTCCAAAGTAGGCAAACAGACATCGTGGATGCGTTTTAATGGCAATTCAAAATAAAGTAATACTGCAACATTTTCACTTTTTAATGTCGAATATACATATTTAATGAGCTTTTCTGCACTAATATACGGCTTTAAATAAATTAATTTTTTTGGCGCACTTTCTCATTAGTACCTGTTGAACACGTTTGATAGTTGCGAAACTGATATAAGCTCTTAATAATTGCTCCCTTGGCTAACCCTTGGGCTATTTTACCAATAAATTATGCGTTGCATCCTTCCCCCATTGTTGCCAGCCTGTAAAATTCTTTGCATCTTTTGTATTGATGGATACCAATTGACCATCAACTGTTGAGATATAAATCCAACCGTTGTGTACTATTGGAGCAGACCAAAAAGAATAGTTGGTTGTGAAAGTTTTTATGTTGCGCCCTGTATTTGGGTCGAAAACCAATATCTTTCCATTACCTGTTGGAACCAACACCATGTTTTTTAAAACTGTTGGGGTGGAATAGAAAGATTTCGAAACATAATTTCCCAGTTTCTTACTCCAGATTTCTTGAAATGTTCTGGCATCATAACATGCAAGAGTGCCATCAATTAAACAATAGTTTTTACCTTGCATGTTTACCACACGTCCGTCCATAAAATTCATGCTCCTGTATATATCACCTGTTCGTGATGATTCATATAAACCTGATAGCTTTGTTAAATTTTTAACCTGGGAAAGTGTGCTTGTATCGAGTACTGATATTTGGTAACGGGTTGGATTATCTTGTAAACGTGTGCCAAGAAAAATATTTTTATCAAAAATGGTGGGTTGGTTTACCGCCTGAATATTAATATTACTTAAAAGTTTGCCTGACTTATTATCAAAACGGTACAAACTACCATTAACAGTACTGAGATATAAGTCATCGTTAGTTAAGACAGGGGAAGAAATAATATCGCTGTCAATTCCTTTTTGCCAAATAATGTTACCCGATTTCAAATCAAAAGCAACTATGACAAAAGGATTTGAAACGAAATGTACTAATTCGCGCCTATAGATACTTCGTTGATATACAGTGTATACTATTCCGTTGGCAGCTGTTGGAGTTGTGTACATATACGGCCCAAGCCATTTAGACCAGAGAAGCTTACCTGTTGCAGCTTCAATCGCATAAAGTGTACACGATTCGGTAATGATCAACAATGTTCCATCCTCGTAAACTGCTGGTGAAGCACCTGCCTCGGCAAGCTCAATGCCCCAAACAAATTTCCCAGAAAGTACGTTAAAACCAAAGAATTGGCGAGAATAATATCCTCCACTGATAAAGATTTTATCTTCGGCTATTACTGGTGGCGAGCAAGCCGACTTTGATTTAAAATTCAAATTAAACCCATATGGTTTAGATTCAGCTACATCTATTGGTTTACCTATAATTGTTACAGGAATGGATTTAAATTCGGTTTGAAAACCGTCTACTGTCCGCTTTACTTCTTGATAATATGATTCGATAAACTTTGACCCCATATAAACATATCCAAACTGATAAGTGTTATTATTGTTTTCTATTGGAAAACCAAAATGCTCAATTGAACGCGAATATTTCAAGTTTGCTGTGTATTGAGGTCCCTTTGGAAGCAGGAATTTCGCCACACCATAACTATCTGTAACTCCCTGATATACTTTATCCGATTCTTCAACATCAATCCATACTGTTTCTCCAGAAAGTGGTTTATTATCAAAATCCCGAAGTTTAAAAAGAAACAAACCTGACTCAGAAGTTCCTTCTTGATTTGGTTCAAGTGTTTGAACAATGGTATCATTTGTAATTTTCTCCGGAATATTGGTGCGAATAAATGTTGCCACCTGCGAATATACCATGTCGGTGGATTTTTTAATCTCTATTTCTTTATAATTATGAAGTAAACCCACACTCATAAGGTACTTACCTTCAGGAAGCAAGAAGCGGGTGTTGCCTAGCTCGTCCGAGAAACAGATGTATTCCTTGTTGTTAACTTTATCATACAAGGAAACAGGCATGTTTTTAATTCGAATTGTACTCTTATCTATCCATGTTTGATTGATCATGCCTTCGTTATCCTTTGCTGCCCTGCCCGGAGGGTTTTTTACGATGACAGTGTCCGGTGGGTTCGGGTTTACATCTGCTGTAACTATCAGAATAGTACGATCCATAAAGTTCATTTTATCTGGAATATCGATCTGCATATAATCAGTGGTAACTCTAAAATTAAAGGAGTAAGATTTGTTTGCATCCAGTAATAATTCAGCATTGCCGTATTCATTTGTCCTATCGTATATCTTGGATTTTGTTTCCAAATCAAGCATCCAAAAATCAATAAAGGCCTTTGGATAATTCTGCTGATCAACAAGCTTTAAATTCAGTTTGCAGGTATTGTTAGTTTGAGCAAATCCAAACATACCACAAAAACAATAAATAAATAAAAGAATATATCTCATAATCAAACTAATTTAGTCAACCTGATAAAGTTAACTGTTTTTTTTAAAAACAAAACATTAGATGTGAATTAATAGATGATAAACCTTGATAGATTAGGCAAACATCAGCCGTATTCAAGGAATTTTGGTGAAGTTGGTTTAGATGGTTTTGTCAAAAGGGAATCGGTTTTAGCTCAAATGAAACTATCAATTAAAGGTATTGCCTAAAATGATATAGAATGCCTAAGTAGAACCTGTCCTGAACGGGGGAATGTTTTAATAAAGTAGTTTAGTATCAGTATCTAATCTTTTATTATAAAAGTATAGTTGAGGAAAAGATTCTTTTACTTTCTTCGATTGTCCATTAAGAACAATTTCCTTAACCCCAAGTTTTCTTAAAATATTTATTATTAGAACTGCTTCTATGTATTTTGAAGCATATGTCATTTCAACATTCTTGAAAACACCTTTCTCATTTTCTCTATGAACCAGGTAATTTCTTGTCTTTACAATTTTGCCTATATATTCAAGAACATTTTTATTATTTGGTAAAACTGATATAAAATCAGTCTTGAATTCACTTAATCTATCTCTGAATGATGGTTCATTTGCAAAAGTTAATTGCTTCTCCAAAAGCTTCAGGATATCTCCTTCTTGAAACTTCTGTAAAATTTCATTTTTGATCCTTTTAAAGTCTTCTTTGGTATAAGGTTTTGTAGTTGAAATTCTCCTATGATATGTTTCGATTGCAAAGCAATCATTTAAAAAAGTATTTTCTCTGCCCAGTTTTTGGTAAATAGTTTTTTCAAGAATCAAATCGATACAGTTTATAATATTTTGATTTGAATACCAGTTACTTAAAACTTCTTCGAAATTATCTTCTATATCTTTAAACTCAATTTTAGGAGAATATACAAAAGTCCCCGTGGCAATAAAACTTTTGTTATAGAATAATCCAATTTTCGCTAATGCGTTTTTGTTGTGTGCAGAGGGAAAATCAATGCTAGAAAAGCTAATAGAATCAATTTGAGGATTTTCATTTGTTGAAAACAAAATGAACTTACTGAAATGGTTTAGAATTTTTACAAATTCACTAAAAATCAACTTTCCTCCCTTTTTAATTATTAGTAGTGAAAGGAATTCTTCAAAGACAAATTTATTATTATCCCTATATTTATTGAGGTTGAAGGAGAATTTAAATTCGATATTTTCATCTATTTTTACTATTATATCATTTTCATCAGAGAAACGAAACTCGTTTTCAATTGCAAAACTTTTTACTATCCGTCTGTTAAACCAATTAAATAATGATGTGAAAACTATTTCGGCAGTATCAAATGTAATTTGATCAATCTCTTTGAAATGAACATTTGTAAAAATAAATTCCGGTTCATAAATAAAATTATTTTGAATGGAATAAGTTGCGATTTTGGTTTTTAAATTAATGAGTGTTATGCTCCCTAAATTATTAAACACGCCAAGAACTAAAGGATATTTCACATCAGTAAATTCAAGAGGAGATGATAGTTCAATTACATCTTGCATTATTTTCAAGACTGCATTATGTTGTTTCTCGATTGAATCAGGAGTGTATATTTTGCCTAAATATTCCATTTTATTAATGTACTATATTTGGTGAATACGACTAATTAGCACTTAAACACATTTTTAATTTCCTCAAATCCTTCTTCTTTTGATGGTTCTTGATATCTGTTCAAGTTATATTCATGTATTTGTCTCCATTCCGATGGACTATGTTCTGGTGAATTTGATATCCTCCTGTTTAAAGAAGTTTCATCACCAGGTCCAAAATTAATTAAGATAGATTTACAACCTGCTCTAGAAGCAAAGAAGACTAAATCTTTTCTGTATTTTATAAACAAATTAATACCATCCAAAATAACGGTCTTATTTTCTTTCAAACCATTTATTATTTCAGTTACCAATTTTTGATGTTTTTCTGTCCCAGGTATTTTTTCCCATTCATCAGGACATAATATTATTTCACCATTATCATAATGCTTTTTCCGATATGATGTCTTGCCAGTGCCAATATTTCCCATCAATACAATTAGTTTAGCATCCATTTTATATGAATTTTGTTGAAAAAATATCCTTTATTATGTTTTAAAAGAAAATTTATAAATAAGTTAAGTATAGTTTGATTATGATATGTTTTCCTAAAGCTTAATCTTTTCAAATGTGCTAAAGTTATCGATATTTTGAGCAAATAATTTCAATACATTTCCTATATCAAAAATATCATATTTTTGATATTGTATTATATTACCTGATAGGTAGATAGATATTTGGTTTAAAATATCCTTGATAAACATCACTGTTTTCTCAATTTTTTTTGTTGAGGGTAATTTTAATCTAGGCAGGATTCTATCAGTATGAGCAAAATGTTTATCTCTTATTATTTCAATTTGAATTGAAATAGACTTTGTTTTCTTTTCAAAATCCGAGATCAAATCATCCAAAGTCTCATCATCCAGTATTAAATTTGAAGAAAAATCAGCACTCTTAATTTTTCTTAGAAATTTCGGTATGTTTAGTTTATGACTGGGAGAATCATTTATCAACTTATCTAACTCTATAATAATAACATATTTAAATGTAAATAATAAGAATCCTAAAAATGGAATGCTTTTTACAGCATTCAGTTCTTCTTTTGATGAGATGGATTCCATATATTCACATAAATATAAATAATCATCAATTTTTTTAACAATTGATACTATTCTAAATAGCTCTGTCTCAAGTTTTTCTTTTGGCATTGACTTTTATATTTGTTGTAAAACTTTGATTTCTAAATTTATCCATTAACTAAATTATTAATTTATCTCCAATTTTTATTTCTAAATCATTTACTTCACTAACTAATCTTATAAGTCTTTGTGGAAACACAATAATATTTTTTTTGCTTCTATACAAATCGAACTCTATAAAACTCCAGTCAGGATTTTTTTTTGAATTGATTATTTTTCTTACAGTAAAAGGTTTGTTGCCTGTTTTCTTTTTAAATTTAACCTTATCTCCTTTTTTAATATCCAATTCGTCAATATCAGAAGTTAAAACAGGCTTTGATTCAGTATAAATAATAATTCTTTCTTTATTTCTGAATATCCTGAAATCTATATACTTATATTCCTTTTTTAAAGAATCGCGTATAGTACTAATAATATGTTTTTTCCCTTTTTCTGATTCGTTTATCCTTATTCTGTCATTTATTTTTATTCTAAACCTTTCAATTTCTTTTGTTGATACCATTATTGGTTTTTGGAAAATTATAATATCGTCATTGTTACGAAAAAGGTCAAAATTCAAGTATGTTATCTTAGGATTTATTGCTTTAACAATATGTTGAATTGTAAATTCTTTTTCATCATTTAAAGATAATATTCTCAATTTTTCTCCGACTTTGATTTGTAGTTTTTCAACTCTATCCGATAGAATTAATTGATCATTAGGAATATTAATTATATCATTTTCATCTCTGTACATTTTAAATGATAGAATTTTAAAATGTCGATTTTCTGAATCATCTATATTGCTTATAGTAACTTCAATGTTGCAAGTATTATATGATTTACTGATTTTATCACCAACTTTTATTTTTAATTCTTTAAAATCTGCAGTGGATAAAATTTTTGATTCTGGTAAGATTATTATATTTTCAGAATCTCTGTAAATTTCAAAAAGCAGCTGTACATGTTCGCTGAGTGAATATCTGTATCTACCTCTTACGGTAAAATAATTATCAATTGGTTCAGAAACAATTCTGATTTTTTCATAAATTCTGATTGATAATCCAATGAAGTCATCAATATGACAATAATTTTCTTTACTTGAATGTTCTTTACCATAAATATCTATGTATGGCGAATTCCAAAGAATTTTAAGGCTATGATGAGTTCCATCAGAAATCCTTAATATTTGCGGAAGGTCGTAAATTTCTAAAGAATTATATTGGACTCCGTTAATAAATTCTACAACCTCATTATTTACAAAATCATTATCTTTGGAAAAAGCTTTTCTTAAAAACAATCCATCAAATTTTCTAACGCGACTAAAGGCTACATAAGCTTGCCCGCCAGCGAATGTTCCAGAGCCTAAATCGATAATCGCTTTTTCAAAAGAAAGACCCTGGCTTTTATGAATTGTAATAGCCCATGCCAATTTCAAAGGAAATTGGGTGAATGTTCCTAATACTACAGTTTCTATCTTTTTGTTTTCTTTATTGTAGAAATATCTTAGATTTTCCCAGGTTGACTTTTCTATTTTGTAGTTTTTGCCGTCTTCAAGTTGTATCTCAATCGATTCCTCACTAAGCTTATAGATTTTTGCAATAGTTCCATTTATCCATCTTTTGGCTAAATCATTTTTTATCAGAATTATTTGTGCACCTTTTTTTAATCTCAAAATACTGTTAGTGGGATATTTACTTGAATCAAATTCCCCATCAATCACTGCATTATATTCATATCCTTTTTCGTTTAGTTTTTCTAATCTCTTCAGATTTGTAACATTTGCCAAATCATTTGTGGTTGTTAAATTGATTACAAAATCTTTCTGATCTAATATATTTTCAGGAAATACCCGTTCATTAATTTTATCAATATGAACTTGTCTTATATCATCTTTTCTTATTAAATCAAGCAATCTGATAAATTCAACATCCGATTGTCTGTATACATTTAATAATTCAATCGTTATTATATTTAGTTGATTATAATTTTTTGCATGGAAAAAATAGGTTCCTCCGTATACTTCGTTAATTATTTGTGCTTCTCCTGTTCTCAATACAGCTACTGGTTCCAATTGGTAAACATCGCCAACAATCAAGACTTGTTTACCTCCAAATGGTTCATCAGGTTTATTTAAGTTTCTCCTCAATGAAGTATCAATCGCAGAAAACATATCAGAACGAAGCATAGATACTTCATCAATAATTAAAGTATCCATTTTATTGATTATTTCAAGTTTTTCAGAACCTTTTCGGAATGTTTTAATTTCTTGATCATCTGGTAATAGCGGTTTAAGTGGAAAGTTGAAAAAAGAATTAATAGTCATTCCTCCAACATTAATAGCTGCAATTCCAGTATACGCAAGAACAACAAATTGCTTTTCTTTTACATTTTCAATAAGGTATCTTATAAAATAGGATTTTCCTGTTCCAGCTTTACCAGTAAGGAAGAAAGATTGGTTTGTATTTTTTACAAGTTCTAAAGCTATCTTAAATTCTTTGTTGGAGGGATCTATTTCCATATTCTAATTTTTAATAAATCTAATAAAATATTCTTAATCTAGAATAAATACTTAGCCTACTATAATCTTGAATTGATTCTTTAAGGAATTTTGAAAAATAGAAAATAGAATAATAGAATTATACTAATACAATTATAATTTTATTAATTTATGCTATCAGAAAAAAAAAATATTAAAAATGGACATCCTAAATTTGAGAATAATGAAACAGATAAAAACTTTGGACCTTAGCTTACATTTAGGGTTTCAGTTTAGATTCATCTTGAATATTAAATAAATAGGCTAGTTTTTTACAGTTTACTTGAAAATAAGTATTTCCATCTGGGCATTTAATTGTTCCTACTAAACAATTCTTTTCATTTTGGACTCTAGAAAAGTATTATGATTTAATATACATGGTTTCGGTATAAATAAGTTCTAGTTTCTTTTTAATTAAATAAACTTGAGCTTTTGGTGAATTTATTACAAATGAAAGGTTCAAAAATCATAGCTGACAATCACAGGGTGACTAAACTCAGTTTAGTTTTTTCAATTCCCTATGCATCAAAGAGTCACTCCGTGAATTACGGATTTCAGGAAATAGCAAAAACGAGCACTAAGGTGTCAAAACTAAAGGAGTTGACAACAAGAGCGGGACCGCCGCGGGTTGAGGGCTAGCCTGACAAGTGGAAGTTTGAGGTACGAAAACAACTTGGCAGTGCTGGGGTCGACTATGCTCAGTGACCGAAGATCAGCCACCATGCTTGGGTTTGGCTGGATTGGCATTTCGGCTCCCCTTCGACTCCGCTCAGGGACCAGCTCAATGACCAGCTCAACCACCGGAAGCCAAAGAGAGATTATACTATCTCATGTGCTTTAAGGAAATTATTCGAGTTGTTGACTTATGTACAATCCTTTTATTCTGAAATCAAATTGCATACACAAAACAGATCGCAAAATTGGTCAAGCCATGAATAACCATGGGGGTTTAACCCGTAGTTATTCATAGTTGAAGCCTTTCAGTCTTGCCAATAAACTAATTAATTTCAATCGGTTTCCTGTTCATCCATTTTCCCCTTGTAAAATCAGGAAAAAACTGAGGTTCACCGTTTTCCTCTATAGACATTTCCGATAATGGTGTAACAGAGCTCCAGGCTGCAGCATCATAAACATCCAATTCCGGCTCGCGTTTTTCTTTGATGGCATCCACAAATTCTTTGTCAACAAAGAAGTCTATGCCTCCATGTCCTGTATTTTTTGCTTCTGCTTCAAATTTTGCCCACAATGGATGATCGTATTCTTTAAACCATTTGGCTGCCGATTCCCATTCATGAGGTTCTGTTTTTCCTTCAATATAGATTCGATCGGGGCTTACTATTGTGCCATCTTCCTGCTTAATACCGCCACTTTCCAATCCATCAAATTCTATCAGTCCATTGGTGCCTTGAAGTTTGAATCCCAAAGAATAAGGACGGGGAACATTCGTGTCGTGTGTCACAATAATCGTTTCGCCTCTTGAAGTTTTAATGGTTGAAGTAACTACATCGCCCAGGTTCCATTTAATATCGGCATTTGGGTGATTTTGGCCACCTTGTGGATTTTCAACAATATATTCATGTAAACCCCTGGCTTTGGTTGCAACCGACGAAATTGATAAAAATCTATTTCCCCTATTTATGTCCAAAGCTACTGCTATTGGCCCAAGACCATGAGTTGGATATACATCTGCATTCATCTTTTCTGAAAAATTGGTTCTCCATTGAGCTTCCGAAGATGCTTTGGGCCCGAATTCAACACCATTATTGAATTTAATTCCTCTCAAATCGTGCAAGTATCCACATCTGGCGTGTACTATTTCTCCAAATACTCCTTTTTTTACCATATTGAGCATGGCCAGTTCCTGTCTGCCGTAGCAAACATTTTCTAGGATCATACAAGGAACGCCCGTGGCTTCATAGGTATTGACCAAATCCCAGCATTGTTCCAATGTGGTGGCCGCCGAAACTTCCAGCCCTGCATATTTTCCTGCTTTCATTGTGTCAACACCCATTCTTGCATGCCACTCCCATGGGGTTGCAATCAGCACTCCGTCTATGTTGGGCTTTTTCAATAATCTCAAATAATCGGTTGGCCCCAGGGTAAATTCTTCTGCTTTTGCGCGACCATCTGCTTTAATTATTTTTTGTGCTTCGGCAACCGCATCGGCTGAAATATCAGCGAAAGCAACGATTTCAACATCCGGATTTTTTGAAATATTGCTCACATGGTTTCTGCCACGCAAGCCAACACCAATAAAAGCAATTCGTACTTTAGTTTCTGTTGGGCTAGGCTTTTTTTTATCGGCTAGAGCCTTGTTGGGAATTAGAGCCATTCCTGCCCCTGCAATTGCGGCAGTTTTGATGAAGCTTCTTCTGTTAATTTTATTTGCCATAATGTGTTAGAATTAGTTTTTGAAATAGTACTAAAATATTGATGTATAATTAATATTTAAGATCAGAACTTTCTATTTTAATAATCTTGCTTTTAATCACTTATAACATGCTTTTGCCCAAATTATTCCTTATCATTTGTATATTTGGTAATGATTGTATCTCTTAGACCATGATACATTTCAGTAACTTTATTCATTAATCCGTTTGAATAGTTGGTCAGAAATTGACGGGCTTCTTTTGGATTCTTTTTGTAAAGGGTTTCTGCTTCCTTTTCAATCTGATTTTGCTTTGCAAAAATCTCACTTTCAAATGGATCGCGCACTGCTCTTACTTCTTTTATTATTTCCTGGAACTTTAAATTGGCCAGGTTATCTACAAAATCGATTGCCCAACGCGCTGATTTTTCTTCATATTTATTTGGATCGTAAATATTATATGTCTCTGCAACTGAAAGATTCCCGGCATAAATTGGAATATAAGGGCTGAAGTAAGGATTATCTAAATAAACCCAGTAAACACCGCCTATTTCGTTTGGCAACCAACTACGCAACTGGCAAACCATTCCATAATGTCCACGGTGGCGGGCAACTGGCCTGCGGTAGGTCTGTTTAATCAACTTTCTCATATCACTTCCAGGAAATGGGGTTGCCAGCTGACTTTTCACATAATTACCTTTACCATCGGGCACTAGCCATTCGGGATAAGATGTCATATCATAAATAGTACCTTCGAAAGTTGAACGTTGGAATGCAATGATGTCCTTAACCGAAATCTTTTTTTCAGGAGTTGCTGAAAACGGATAAAGTGAAAGCGGCTCAACTACCTGATAATAGGGTTGCATTCCTTTGTATGGATTGGTTGGATCAAGCATCCTGTCGGGCCAATTTTTAAGGTTTGGCATAAAAGTATGATAAAACAACCAAAAGCGGCTTGTAGCATATTCTTCAGGAAGTGGCGTATAAGCTTCTTGCCAAATAAATGGTTTGCCCGAAGCTGGGTTATACCATCCACGATCAATGGCATCTTGCATATAATTTGCAGAAACCATGAAGTTCTGCTTGTCATTGGTATTGATTTCTTTAATGATACTATAGTTTGGAATCATGGTTGCCTGATCATCTCCTAATCTTTGAGCAGCCCATGTTGCGCCTGGTTTTTTGCTTTCAGGTGTCCAACCAGGGCCAACGGCAAAAACTTCAAATACCCAGGCTTCTTCTGTATCAGCAATAACAAGTGTTTCGGAACCATCGCCACTTGAAGGAAGAAAGCCATATTTAGTTAGAAGATCTCCAATAAACTGGACTGCATCTTTTGCTTTTTTGAATCGTTGAAGTGCAAATATCATAGCTTGCTCAATGGTCATGATTTGTTTGCCTGTTTCGAGCGTAACAATCAATTCGTCCCTTTGGGCTGTTGTACTTTCAGCAATGCCAAGCTGGTACTCGTTTATGTGCGAGTATGCAGATTGAAAATAGCCATAGGTTTTTTCTACTTGGGGCAAATAACCAAGTATCCTTCCATCGTTATAAAGTGGAAGTGTTGCATCTTGGATTCCCCAAAAGATTGGGGCCATTTCGCCAGATTTGTATGTTTTTCCAGGAACATAAAATATTCTGGAATCCGGACCTGTATCAGTATGTGAAATAAGTACGGAACCATCGGCACTTGCTTTTTTTCCAACCGCAATTATAGTACAAGGAACTATATTTGAAAATGAATGAAAAAGAAAAATTACTGATAAAAGTATGAGCTTTGTATTTTTCATATTAAATGGTTTATTTGATTGTTAAATATTGTTCTTAATGACAATCTGCTTATGCACCCAATTTATAGATATTTAAACTTTGCTGTTATCTGCGTCTACTTTGCGTTTCTTTGCGGTTAGATTTTTTTAAACGCAGAGAACCGCGGAGTTTTGCGCAAAGAGCCGCAGAGTTTATAACTTGTTGACCAATCTCTTTAATCCTTCAACTAAACGTATTACATTAAAATTCATAAGCAAACCTAATTTGCATCCGGAAAGTTTGAGGTAGGTTAATACCTGTGCTGTATGAATATCATTTAAAACTTCAACAGATTTTACTTCAATAATTACTTTGTCTTCAACTATTATATCTAATCGGTATCCTGCATCTAATTTGACTTCTTTATAAATTAAGGGCAATGGTTTTTGTTTTTCAACATGTAAACCAGTTTTCTTTAATTCATAGTATAAACATTCTAAGTAGGCACTTTCAAGTAGGCCAGGACCAAGGGATTTGTGAACTTCTATAGCACATCCGATTATTTTTTCCGATATCTCATTTTCCGTCATACTTTTGATTTTTAAAGTTTATTTATTTGGAGTGAAAAAGGAGATAATCATTTTATTCTTTATTCTTGATTGGTAACAAATTCATGTCAAGCCATTTACCAAGCACACGATAAATACTGTCCTGCATTTCTACTGGAAAACTAGCAATCCTTGAAGCATGACATCCTCCAGGGTTTACCATTTTAACTGCGTTTGTTTTATTGCCAGGATCTACTGATGTTGAATTATATGGATCATTTTGGCCATAAATATAAAGCATATAGTTTCCTGAATCCCGCAACCACAGGTTAATATCTTTCATTACTTCAGGATGGAAAACTGCTATGTGTCCTTTTGGCATTGTAAAATCAAAAGTGATATTAGATTTGTCTTTCAAATATTTTTTAAATGGTTCTACTTCATAACCATACGATCCGGTTTCGGTCATTGATTGATAAAAGAATGGCCTCACATTTTCAATTTCTTTTTCTTCCAAAAAGCTGAAAGGATCAATTATACATAATTCATTGAACAAAACCAATGGTATTGAACCGGCTGGAGGAATATCTTCACAACTGTGACCCCATTGCCAGAAAGAAAAGGCATATTCCAAAACGCATAGATCGTATGCTTTATCAAGACCCATAGAAAATTCCCATCCATTTTCCTTTGCAAGCTTCTCAAACAAAGGCATAATTGCTTTTTTATTTTTGAATAACGAAAGCTGATATTGGTATACTTTATCCCGGCATGCTTTTGTTCCAACGTTTTTAAAAAAACTATAAAATCTGGGATCTTCGCTCGAAAAGTTTAATGGTGCTACATAAGGTACACTTATATCAACATCTGTAGGATAATACCTGCGATGATAAATAGTAGCCTGTCCACTTTTGCTGATACCGGTCGACGCCCATTTTCCTTTGTAATATGGTTTAAATGCCTGGATAATCTGATGTTCATCTGCTGCAGCTTGCCGAACATTCAAGTAAGTCCAAGGTATTGAATCTTTTGGTTTGCTGTGATCGAAAAAGCGATGTTCGATTGTCAATTGATTGGCATCGATGATTTCGGTTAGTTCATTTGCACTTGATGTGTATATGGCATAGCCATCGATTACAACTACCATAGGCTTATTAAAGTCTTTGTGCGAATAATAGGCTTTTAATGGAAATGATGGGCTGCCAGGGTTGTTGTGGTCAATTGGCATCTTAAACCAAACTTCATATGTAGATTCAAAAAATGGATCGCTTGTGATTTTTCTGAAACTATCAATAAAAGGAATTTCTGCAAGTACTTCTTCCGGTGTTTTAGGAGTTGATGAATATGATACAAGGGTGATGAAAAAACCTACTAGAAAAAGGGGAATAAGATATTTTTTCATAGCAAAATGTTTTAATTAATTACATTTTTATGGGTTTAAAGATAGATTATTTTATGATTTTTCTTACCAAAATTTTAAAGCAGATTTTGGATTAGCTTCGATATATTTTGTGTTTGTCTGATTTATTGCTTCAGGTAGGGCAATGTAAAGAAAAATGTTGTTCCTTTTCCTTGTGTTGATTCAAATCTGATTGAACCTTCCAGGAATTCTACAAGGGCTTTAGCTATTGATAAACCAACTCCAAGCCCACCAAAATGTCGGGTCTGTGACTGATCTTCCTGTGTGAAAAACTTAAATATAATTTTAGCATTTGCAGGGCTTATTCCTATTCCTGTATCTTTTACGTAAAACTGAATTGAATCTTTATATTCGTGATATCCAATTTCGATAAAGCCTGAGAGGGTAAATTTAACAGCGTTGTTCAGTAGATAATTTAAAACAGCTTTAAATTTATCAATATCAGAACAGAAACTTAATTTATGTTTCCGGTCAGGAAATTTTGTAACTATTTTCAATCCTTTTTTATGGATTTCGCTTTTATAGGGTTCAATAATTGCTAAGATTGCCGATTCTATATCAAAATCACCAATTACTCTTTCTATCATTTTTGCCTGAATTTTTGAAAGCTCAAGCACATTTGTAATGATAAATAACAATTGTTTACTGGAACTATCAATAATATTTTTATATTTCTTTATTTGTTCCTGGGTAGGTTCGCTTTCAGTCAATAATTCTACAAATCCTAATATTCCGTTTAGTGGTGTTCTTATTTCATGTGAAATATTATTTAAAAAAGCAGATTTAAACCGATCGCTTTCTTCTGCCTTAAATTTTGCTGCCAATATGGTTTTTTCGTACCTTCTTTGATCAAATATATTGTATATTAAATAAATAATAAGTAAAATCCCAACAATAAAAGTTCCAATCGCCAGGTTGAACAACTGTTTAGATCGGGTGGCAGCTTCCTGAATTGGAATTTCCACCATCATGCTCCAGTGCGTGCCGCTATTTCCCAAATTTATAGGATAGAAAAACCTGAATACGTCTTTACCCGTAAATTCAGAATTTGTTTCGGTTGCATATTCCTGGCCATTTTTGATGGTTTTATAAATTGTGCTGTCAGTTTCTTTTATTATAGAAAAAATGTTCTTATTGATTTGCGAAGTATCTTTATGTGAAACTATTACACCATTATTGGAAATTAAAGAAAAATAACCTGATCCATATAGTTTAATGTCATTCAGCTTTTGTGTCATCGTTTCAAGATTAATATCGATTCCAAATACGCCCAGAAAAGCTGTATCAATCAGTATAGGAACAACTGCCGAGGTTTCATAAAATATTCTGGAATGTCCATGGTATTGATAGTAAAAAGGATCTAGAATTACCTCTTGGCGTGAATTTTTGGGAATGGCATAAAAATCTTCCTGATAATCAGTTGTTTCGTTCCTCTCATATAGAAAACAATTTTGGTCTTTAAAAAAAGTTACAGACATAGTCCCGTTTAAATCATATAAGGTATCGCCAATAAATTTTTTATCGTTATTGTCAAAGGTATTTGGTTCCCACATGGTCCATGCGCCTAAAAAATTTGGATTTTGAATTAATGATACTTTGAGCATTTCAATGATTTCTACTCTAGAACCACCATATTTTCTGATAATTTGGGCTTTTTGCTCAAATGTTCTGGCAGTCATTAATGCTGATGAGAGATATAATTCAGTTTCAATTGCTGCTTTTCGCGACATTTCTTTGGCCAACAATTTTGAATCTTCATAAGCATATTTTCGATGATTGATTCCAATAAAAAAAAGCAACAAAAAAACCAGCGCTGTAAAAACAGTTACGATTAATGCTACTTTCGGCTTGTATGACCCTGATATATGGTTCATATCATTAAAAGATCAGATCATTATAATATTTTTCAAATATAAGATTATTTGCCATTTATTTTTTATTTATTGTTTCTCTGTAATTTTTTTATTGATGATAATTTGGTATTTCTTTTATTAATTAATTATCCCCAAACGCTAATTAAATGTAATGATTTGATTTTAAAACAAATAAAAACATTTTTAGTTCAAATATTTATTTAAAATTGAATCGATTTTTGCAATTTGCAGATGTTTTAATTCACAGATTTGTTTAATGTAAATAAATCAATCATTCAAAATGCTCTCTATAAAAATTCTTACTTCTTAGTTTTTCAATTTCAATTGATTATTCGTATATTTCTCAAAATTTAAAATAGAGTTTGCTGCCATGGATTATAAAGAATTCACCATTATCACCCAAAAGGCCCTTAAAAGAGGCTCCGACATTGCCAAGGAAAAACAACACCAGGCTATAGAAAATGGGCATATTTTAAAAGGAATTTTCGAAACTGATAAAAGTGTCGCTCCCTTCATTTTACGTAAAATGAATGTTGAAATGGAAGATTTCACAAGCTTGATTACAAAGGTTGTAGATAATTATCCAATACTTGAGCAAGGAAAGACATTGATTGTTTCTGAAAATGTTGAAAAATCGTTAAGAACAGCCAAAGTAATTTCAAAAAGCCTGGGCGATGAATATATTTCGATTGAGCATATTTTTGTTGGGATATTAGTAACCGGCGATATGGCAGCTTCTTTAATGAAGGAGAAAGGAATTAACCAGGCCAAACTCGAAGCATCTATTATGGAACTTAGAAAAGGGGTGGAAGTTGAACGTAAAAACAAAGACGAATTTGAAAATCTGAACAAATATTCCATTAATATGAATGATAAGGTCAATGCCGGAAAAATGGATCCGGTTATTGGCCGTTCCGAAGAAATCAGACGATTGTTGCAAATTATATCCAGACGTACCAAAAATAATCCAATAGTTGTAGGCGATCCAGGAGTTGGAAAAACTGCCGTAATTGAAGGTCTGGTTCAACGGATTGTAAAAGGCGATGTTCCTCCAAATCTTAAAAACAGCAGGATTTTTGCTTTAGACATGGGTTCTTTGATTGCAGGGGCAAGCAAACAAGGCGAGTTTGAAGAACGTCTCAAATCTATTTTGGCAGAAGTTAAAAATTCAGCCGGCGAAGTTATTTTATTTATCGACGAGATTCATTTGCTGGTTGGTGCCGATAAAGGTGGCGGCTCAATGGATGCAGCTAATTTATTGAAACCTGCACTTGCACGCGGCGAGCTAAAAGCAATTGGCGCTACCACACTTGATGAGTATCAAAAATATTTCGAAAAGGACAAAGCTTTGGAAAGGCGTTTTCAAAAAGTGATCATCGATGAACCAGAAGTTGATGAAACCATTTCTATTTTAAGGGGAATTAAAGAGAAGTACGAGAATTTTCATAAGGTACAGATTAAAGATGAGGCTATTGTGGCAGCTGTTGAACTATCAAAACGCTATGTTACAAATCGTTTTTTGCCCGATAAAGCCATTGATTTGATTGATGAAGCTGCTGCAAAGCTTAGGTTGGAAATGAATTCTCTTCCCGAAGAGATTGATGAAGTTGAACGCCAGATTATCCAGCTACAGACCGAAAAAAGCATGGTAACCAAAGAAGGTGACGAAAACGCTGAAAAGTTGATTCAGGAGAAAATAATCAACCTCAAAGACGAAAGAACAAAATTAAGGGCTATATGGGAATCTGAGAAAAAAATTATTGACGATATTGTTGTTGTCAAGCAAGAAATAGAACAAATTAATTTGCAGATCTCGGAATTAGAACAATCAGGACAGTTTGATAAAGCCGCTGAATTAAAATATGTTAAACTTCCTGAAGCAAAGGAGAAATTGAAAAAGTTACAAGTTGAACTTAGTCAAAATCCTTCAGAAATTGTTTTGGCCAGGGAATCGGTCGACAGGGAATTAATTGCGGAGATTATTGCCAATTGGACTGGAATTCCAGTTAATAAAATGGTTAAAAGCGATAAGGAAAAACTTATTAACCTCGAAGAGGAACTTCATAAACGAATTATTGGCCAAAGTGAAGCTATTGCTGCTGTTTCTGATGCAATTAGAAGAAGTAGGGCAGGATTGAGCGATGCAAACAGACCAATTGGTTCATTTATTTTTTTAGGTACAACAGGGGTTGGTAAAACTGAACTTGCAAAGGCTCTGGCTGAATTCCTTTTCGATGATGAAAATGCCATGACACGAATTGATATGTCAGAGTATCAGGAGAAAAGCTCAGTATCAAGGATGATTGGTTCTCCTCCAGGCTATATTGGTTACGACGAAGGTGGACAATTGACCGAAGCTGTCAGGCGCAGGCCTTATTCAGTAGTTTTGTTTGATGAAATTGAAAAAGCGCATAAAGACGTATTTTACACATTGCTGCAGGTGCTTGACGATGGCCGATTGACCGACAGCAAAGGCCGCACAGTGAATTTTAAAAATACCATTATTATTATGACGTCCAATGCAGGCTCTGATAAAATAATGGAGTATTTCCAGGGATTGAATAATACAAACAGAGCCCAGGTTATCCAAAAAGCAAAAGAAGAAGTGAGCAAAGTGCTGAAAGGGATTATGGCTCCTGAATTTTTAAACAGGATTGACGAAATTATAATGTTTACGCCACTTTCGGTTTATGAAATAAAGCAAATTGTTGATTTACAAATTAAAAGCTTGAAAAAGAAATTGCTTTTGCAGGAAATTAATATTCACATATCTCAAAAAGGAGTTGGCTGGTTAACCCGTCGTTCATACAACCCACAGTTTGGTGCAAGACCAGTGAAAAGGGCAATTCAAAGATCTATTATAACAGAGCTTTCCAAGAAAATCTTGAAAGAAGAAATTATCAAAGACAAAATAATTTTAATCGATGCGGATACTGCAACCCTTTTATTTTCAAATATTTCAGAACAAGAATTAGCTGTCTTTGTTGAAAATGAAAAGAAAGAGCAGGAATTGCGTTTGCAGGAACTTAAAAATGCCAAGCCTGAAACCGGCGATGCTGAAAATAAACCAGAAGATGGGAAAAAAGGCTTTTTTGGACGAATTTTTGGCTGGTTTGGGAATCTATTTAAAAAAGGGAAAAAAGTAACTGAAGTAAAACCATAATTTCTAATAAAATGAATAAATTAATATTGAAATATATTTTGCCCATTTTGATGTACTCAACTTTTTTGTCATGTAACAACCCACAAAACAATCAAAATGATGATAATGCAGAAGATATAGAAAATCAGGCGGATAGTAATGAAGAAATTGTTTCGGATTTCGACAATCTTGAAGAAAAGATGGACAATATCATGAACGAAAGTGAAAGTATCGATGGAGATGCTCATAAAGAAGTAACTATTATTAAAGCGGGTTTGGCTAAACTGGTTGAGGTAAATGTAAATATCGGGGCAGGAAAACTAAAATTATCAAGCGGATCAAGTGAGCTTTTTACAGGTGGTTTTATTTATACCGATATAGCATGGAAACCCGAAATCAATTATAAAGTAAAAGGCGACAAGGGTTTTTTAAAAGTAAGACAACCTTCTTCAGAAAACTACAATTTGAATAATGACGACAAATATGCCTGGAATTTGAAATTTACCGAAAACTTACCGCTGGATTTCAATATTGAAGTTGGTGCAGGTTTAAGTGAAATATATTTGGATAATTTGCAAATTGAACATTTTACCATGAATATGGGAGTTGGTAAAACCGAAATTGATATGGCTGGAAAATGGAATAATAGTGCAGAAATTCATTTGAACGGCGGAATTGGGCTATCAATTATTCATTTACCTGATAATGTAGGCATTATTGTGAATGTAGAGAAGGGCCTGGGAAGTGTAGATGTTAATAATCTGATAAAAAAAAGTAATTCGGAATACGTAAACGAAGCTTATGATAAATCGAAAATCAATCTGAAGATATATTTAAAAACGGGTATTGGAAAGATTGAGATCGATTAATTTTTCCTTGTTAGGCTTTGGCTTTGTCAAAGCCTAACAAGGAAAGCCATGTAAATCTATACTTTCTCACAATAATAAAGCAATTCAGTTTTGTCCAACCGATATCTATCAGCCAATTCCGGATCCATTTCCATAACCATGTGATTTGGAATTACTTTTAATCCTGATTTTTCAAGCCTTTGAGCATAATCCTTTCCATATAACCGAACATGATCATATTGTCCGAAATGTTTTTCACGATCTGCCTGGCTCACAATACTTGCATTTTCGTAAGTAACTTCAAGCGTACTATCCAGAGGAACCTGTAAAATAGCCCAGCCTCCTGGTTTAAGTACACGGTATATTTCACGGGTTGCTTTTAGCTCATCATCAATATGTTCCAAAACATGATTGCACATTAATACATCAAAAGTATTGTCTTCAAAAGGCATATCCCGAATGTCCATTTTAACATCTGCGATGGGGGAAAGTAAATCGGCAGTGATGTAATCCAACTTTTTCAGTGCTTTGAACTTCTTTATAAAAGGCTGTTCTGGTGCAATATGAAGAACTTTTAAGCTGGCATCGAAAAAATTGGTTTTTTGTTTTAAGAATAACCAGATCAAGCGATGCCGTTCAAGCGATAAGCAGCCTGGGCACAAACGATTATCAATGCCTGTTGTGCCATAAGGTAAAAACTTCCTGAAATGGCCTTCGCAAACCGGACATTCATATTTATTTCCTTTGTAAAACAAGCTCATTATCCTACTAAACAGAAAGCTAAATTTTATCAATATGGGTCTTGGAATTTTTCTAATCAGAAATTTTATAATTGTTCTCATATTTTAATCAGAATAAGAAATTGATTAATAAATAAATAATATTAAATCATTTTTTAATTTTGTCGACAATAGTAAGTACCAATATTTCAAAAAATGGACAATATTACATATAAAACAAATAGATTTCAAACTTTAAATATTGATTATCAAGTCAAATTGCTATACAGGATTGCCCTTTTGATGGTTTTGTTCAGTATTTCGCGACTCGGTTTTTATTTTTTTAATACCGAGCATTTTCCAGATATGACATTTATCCGTTTAATACGAATTATGTTTGGAGGATTAAAGTTTGATATTTCAGGTATTTTATTTGTGAATGCTTTATATGTTGTATTATACTTGTTACCGCTACCTTTTCGTCAGCATAAAATTTATCAATCTGTTTTAAAATGGCTTTTTTTTATTAGTAATGGAATTGCTCTTGCTGCCAATGCCGGGGATTTTTTCTATTTCGATTTTATTTTAAAGCGCAGTACTGCCGATGTTTTAATGTTTGCCGGCGAAGGTAATATCCTTACTCTTTTTAGCCTTTTTATTGTTGATTATTGGCCCGGATTTGTTTTTGTGATTGTACAAATGGTTATTATGTTTTTTGGTTATAATAAGCTAAAGCCAGAACAATTAACTACTCCTAAAAAAGGTGCATTTTATTTTTCGGGATTAGTATGGCTTTTAATCTCTGTTTATTTTACAATAGTTGGTATTCGTGGTGGATTTACCGGTACCACAAGGCCAATAACCCTTGGAAATGCCGGGGTATATACCGAAAAACCGCTTGAAATGGCCATTGTGCTGAACACACCATTTGCTATTATTAGAACGCTTAATAAAACACCACTTAAAGAAGAAACTTATTTCAGTCCCGAAGAGCTCGAAAAAATCTATTCTCCCATTCATCCGGCAGATACTACCGGAACATTCAAGCCCTTAAATGTGGTGGTAATAATTATGGAGAGTTTTGCCAAAGAATATGTTGGGGCTTTAAATAAAAATCTTGACCATGGAACCTATCAGGGATATACACCTTTTCTGGATTCATTGATAGGCATTAGTAAAAGTTTTAACCATGCTTTTGCAAATGGCAGGAAATCAATTGATGCGCTGCCGTCAGTTGTTGCCAGCATCCCATCTATGGTAACGCCATATGTAACCTCAACCTATGCTTCGAATGATATCAACAGCATGGCCAGTTTGTTAAAGACAAAAGGTTATCAGACCGCTTTTTTTCATGGTGCACCCAATGGTTCCATGGGTTTTGATTCGTTTATGAAAATAGCCGGATACGACAAATATTATGGAATGACCGAATATGGCAACGATGCAGATTTTGATGGTTCCTGGGGCATTTGGGATGAAGAATTTATGCTCTTTATGGAAAAACAATTTAATAAAATGAAAAGCCCTTTTTTGGCAACTTTTTTCTCCGTTTCGTCACATCATCCCTTTAAAATACCAAAGAAATACGAAGGTAAGTTTAGAAAAGGTACCCTTGCCTTTCACATCCCTATCCAGTATTCCGATTTGGCTTTGCGGCATTTTTTCGCTGTAGCTTCAAAAGAACCGTGGTTTAAAAATACGTTGTTTGTGCTTACCGCCGATCATTCAAACCAGGCATGGCATCCGGAATATCTCACTTCAATTGGTAATTTTTCAGTCCCCATGCTTTTCTATCATCCAGGAAACCCTTATTTAAAAGGAATGGATTCTACCGTGGTACAGCAAATGGATATTATGCCCACCATTATGCATTATCTCAATTACGATGGAAAATATGTGTCATTCGGTATAAATGCGTTTGATAAAGGAGCCAATCATTTTGCTGTAAACTATAACAATAGTACTTATCAAATCATTAAAGGCAATTATGTTCTCCAATTTGTTGAAGAAAAAACAATTGGTTTATACAATTACATACTCGATCCACTTCTTAACAATAATTTATTGGGCAAAAAGCCTGATATTCAGGCCGAAATGGAAAAACTCCTCAAGGCATTTATTCAGCAATACAATCACCGGATGTTGCATAATGAATTGATTATGAAGAATTGATTATTGATGATTGTCTATTTATTATTAAAGAAACAATAATCAAGTCATCTATTCAATTGCTTTGCGCAACATGTGAACTTAGAAACTGTTTAAATTTTATATTGAACCCACTTCGGGGTTCTAAACGTGTTGGCTTATTTTCCTCCGGTTTACACCGGAGGTTATTCATATTCAAGTCTTTCAGACTTGTGTATGATGAAAACCCTGAAAGGGTTTAATATGAATAACCATGGGTGTCAACCCATGGAAAATGAAGGACATAATACAACAACCCTGAATGGGTTGAACAATAATGTGTATTGAATAAATTAAATTTAAACAGTTTCTTATAATGTATAAAAGCTTGCTGCCTTAGGCAGTGTCAAATTATGCAACGTATTAAAGCTTGCTGCTTGAGTGAGCGCCTTATCATACGATACATAAAAGCTTGCTGCTTGGCGCAACAGGTGATCATACAATGTATAAAAGCTTGCTGCTTGGCGCAGCAAGAAATTATATCCAAACAAAAAGTTACTTTTCAATGATGCTGGCTTTTATACAAAATATATTTGATTACTTCCTTAAATCAGTAAATGTATGATTAAATAGCCGACAATCACGGGGTGAATAAATTCAGTTTAGTTTTTCAATTCCCTGAGAATTAAAGAGTCACCCCGTGACTTACGCATTTTAGGTATTTATAAAGAGGCGCGGCTAAAATCAATTTTGGAGTTCTAGCACTTATTTTCCCCACTAAATTAATATATGTTGCATTCGTTAATATTTAAACTACCTTTATCATATAAAGTCATATCATTAATCACTAAAACTAAAATTGTATGTTCCTAAGTGTTCAAATGCAGAAATTACGCAATAGCGAATTTATTCAGTTCATTGCCGACCTTCTTTCAATTTTTCAAAAACAAAACACCACAGAATTGGGTATTAAAGAACAGATCGATCCCATTATTCCGGATCTTGAGAGTATGAAAACCATTCATGGTACGATGAAGGGTAGCGACATTTCCGATGAACTGAAAGCAATTGACGATCGCCGCGATGATTGTATCAAAGGCATTCATGCCGTTCTTGAAGGTTTTACCTATCATTTTGATACAAACATTAAAGAAGCCGCTCAAACCCTGTTAAATACAATCGACACATTTGGTGCTTCCATAGCCAAACAGAACTATCCCACCGAAACCACCTCATTGAAAGGGATAATTGATATTTTTAATACACAGGAAAAAGCTAAAAGTGCAGTAGCACTGCTTAACATAGGCACTTGGGCAAACCAGACAGAAAAAGAAAACAACTTATTTAATACACGTTACCTCGATAGGGTTGACGAAACCGCCAAACTAACCGACGACAAAATAAAAGAACTTCGAAAATCCATCACTGAAAAATATTTTACGCTTCGTGACCATGTTACTGCACATGCCACCCTAAAACAAAACGAAAATTACAAATTGATAATAGACCAGCTAAACTCCCTGATTGAAAAATACAATGGGATTGTTAAAAAAAGGGTAGGGAATAATAAAACAGATGTTGTAGTAAAAACTGATACTCCAGCATTATAATGAGTAATTGGAAAGACTTACTCTGATCCATCATTTTTATGGAGATGAAAACAGGGTTTAATTAAATAAAAAAGAAGAATAAAAAATTTGTTAAATAATATTCTTATGCTGATTATGTTAAGTTGTTAGGCAATTCTAAAATACTTTGGATGTAGATGACAATGCTCCAACTGATAAATCCGATAATAAAGGATATGGTGATTGAGTTCGTTGTGTATAGGATTAGTTGAAACAAGCAACAAACTAAAGCATAAATGTTTTAGTTTGTTTGCTATTAAAGAGAGTAAAAGTTGTTTTCGTTTTGCAGATTGGAGATAAAAAGGACTCTATTTATTGCTTCATCTGTGACTATCCACAAAAAACTCTATTGAATGGATATCTCTAAATTTCTTATATTTGTAATATGAATTTGATTGATTTAAATAAAGATAAGCTAATTGAGCTATGTGATAATCACAAGGTAAAGGAGTTGTATATATTTGGATCAATCCTAACTGATAAATTTAACAATTCAAGCGATATTGATTTAATTGTTGATTTTAAAGGAGTTGATTTATATGATTACTTTGATAATTACATGGATTTAAAAGAGAATTTGGAAAAATTGTTTCATAGGTCAATTGATTTGTTAGAAAACCAAGCGATAAGAAATCCAATATTCAGAAAGATAATTGAAAGAGATAAAAGATTAGTCTATGAACGAAAAAGTGCTTAAATGGTTGCATGATATCAAGCAAGCAACCGATGAAATTGATTCATTTTTTGCCATAAGGAGTAAACGGAATTTGGCTGTCTTCTTATTCTTACTACTGCTTTATTTTAAGTAATTTTACATAAAAAATATTACGATGGAATATAATAAATACATCATTCGAAATCCTGAAATAATGCTAGGTAAACCCATTATCAAAGGCACAAGGATTACTGTGGAACTAATCATGCGAAAACTTGCCGGCGGATATACTATTGAAAACATACTTACCAGCTATCCACACCTAAATAAAGAACAAATTTATGCTGCATTTGAATATGCTGCTGATATTATTGCCAACGAGGAGGTTTTTGAAGTAGCATGATAATCTTTGACGAAAATATCGAAGAATATTGGATTCAACTTTTTAAAAACAAGGGATACGAGTATTTTTCAATTCGCGAAAATTGTGCAGGTATTTCTGATAAGGAAGTAATTGAAATTGTTAGAAAGAAAAAAGGTATACTGATTACCGAAGATAAAGATTTTGGAGAATTACTCTTTTCACATGGAATTGAAAAAATATCAGTTTTGTTTATACGATATGACCAACCAAAATATGATCAAATTGAAAAATATTTCTTAAAATGTATTGAAGATTATCTTCAAAATCCAGAAATCAGTTTTATCACTATAACAAAAAATAAGATTAGAAATAGGAAAATGTAGTTGTTCAAAGAACAAAGTTCTAATTACTAATAACTAATTTCCAATAATCCCAAAGCCTCTTCAACACTAAATACCGGCATCTTACAAACCCTATCACGGCAAACATAAATGGTAGTCTTGACCTCATTATACCTGTCTTTTAATATAGGAATTTCAGATTTGTGAATACTTCCCGCAATAATGGATGGAGGAATTTGGTGTTGATCTAGTGCAATCCTGAATTCTAAGGCATTTTTTCCAATAATTGCAATTTCATGAGGTGGATAAACAAAGTTTGCAAGCAAAATTGCCCAATTTGAATAATAAGCACCACTCATTTTAATGTCATCTTTCACGTTTTGAAGCATTTGCTCTGCTATTTTTAGGTAATTATCGTTGTAAAACAAGTGTCCTAAGTTGAACAGATTTCTAGCCATGGCAGAGTTTGAAGCAGGAATTACATTGTCGTTGATTTCCATTTTGCGGGCAATCAGTTTTGGATCAATATCTGAGGTGTAATAGAACATCGCTGAATTGTTATCGTAAAAATGTATAATTGCATATTCCACCAGATTTTGCGCAATAATTAACCATTTCTCTTCAAAAGTAGCCTGATAAAGAGCTATAAATGCATCAATCGTAAAAGCGCAATCATCAAGAAATGCATTGATACTTGCCTTTCCATTTTTATAATTTCTATAAAGCCTGAAATCTTTATCCATCATTTTTTCAGTCAGGAAATTCGCATTTTGTATTGCTTTTTTTAGGAAAGATTCATCATTAAAAGTACGGTATGCATCAATATATCCTTTGAGCATGAGCGAATTCCAAGCAGTAAGCACTTTGTCGTCCAAACCTGGTCTAATTCTGCTCTCACGTTCTTTTAATACTTTTTGGTTTAGGATATTTATTTTTTCCAACAAGTCTTTTTCTGAAAACTTATATTTTTCTGCAAATTTTGCAGGTTCTTCCTTTCTTTGCAGTATATTTTTTTTATGCTCCCAATTACCTTGTTCGGTAACTTGGTAGTATTGGCAATAAATATCAGAATCATTTCCAAGCAAATTGTCAACTTCCTGTTTATTCCAAACATAAAATTTTCCTTCTTCGCCTTCGCTGTCTGCATCTAGTGAAGAATAAAAAGCACCTTCGGATGAACAAAGTTCTCGTTCAATGAATCCAAGTGTTTGATAAACAACCCTTTTATATTCCTCTATTTTAGTACGTTGATAAGCATGGGAATATAAACTTACTAGTTGAGAATTATCGTACAACATTTTTTCAAAATGCGGAACTTTCCAGTACCTATCTACCGAATAACGGGCAAATCCGCCTCCAGCCTGATCATAAATTCCTCCATATGCCATTTTATCAAGGGTTTTGATTATATGTTCAAATACCTCAGTTTCATTGGAATGATATGCATATATCAGAAGAAATTCATAGGAATTGGGCATAGGAAATTTGGGGGCACGGTTGTTTCCACCTTCTACATTATCAAATTGGGGCTTCCATAAATCTACAATCTCTTTTAATTCGAATTCTATATATTCTGATTTAATTTGCTTTAATTCAAATCCATCTGCTCTCAACATGCTATTTGTTAAGTTTGTAGCAGCTGTATAAAGTTTCTGTCTTTCCTTGCCATATATGTTGGCTAAGCTGTTCAGGATATGTTTCCATTGATCTATTTGAAAATAGGTTCCGCCATAAATAGGCCGCTCATCTGGCAAAGCAAAACAATTTAATGGCCAGCCACCGCTGCCTGTCATCATTTGAACCGCTTCCATATAAATCTGATCAATATCCGGACGTTCCTCACGGTCCACTTTAATACAAACAAAATGGCGGTTCATGATTTCAGCTACACCTTCATTTTCAAATGATTCATGTTCCATAACATGACACCAATGACAAGCGGAATATCCAATACTGATAAGTAGTATTTTATCTTCAACTTTGGCTTTTTTTAAAGCCTCTTCGCCCCATGGATACCAGTTTACCGGATTATGAGCATGCTGCAAAAGGTAAGGGCTACTTTCATTAATCAGATTGTTGGTGTGTTCAAGTGTTTTCATGGTTAAATCTGTTGGTTCATTATCATCGAATCAGAAAAAATAAACTCAGAATAATGATCATAAAGATAATTATTTTATTTAGATCGATTCTAAATAAAATAAATTTGAGACTTGATTTTATAATTTATAAGCATGAGGATATAAATCAGAGAAGAAATTCTGAATCAGTTTGTTTGTGTTTTGTATTTTGGAATTTAGCAATTTGAATATTACAGAATTTTTATATTGTACTAACCAAATATTTTGTCAGTTATTCTTTAAACCTAAATCCATTTAAAAAAAGGTTTTGATAATTAATATTTGGTAATTCTTTGGCTGAAACATATAAAAATCCGAGTGCATTCTTGTCGATCCAGCCTTTAACTGCATATTGCAAGCCTGCAGCATTTTCCCAGTAATCAATTACGCCTTGTGCATCAGGGTTTGAATCCAAGGTGTGGCCTTTACCGTATCCTGCCGAACCTGTAATTTCAAAACTTGTTTTTAAATGATCCATATATGAAATTAACAAATCCTGAAGTTCTTCTTTGCTTGAGCCAGCTAGCTTATCTTCAAATAAAACCAAAATGAGTCCATATTTGCAGGACTGAACTTCTGTTTCACCAAGGTAAAGTAGTAGGTCATCTTCCGATTTTTGAACTTCAAATTTCCCAGGATCAGCCGGAAAATAACTGGAATAACCAGTTTCGCTTATCTGGTATTTGGAAAAATGAGGAACTTGACCAAATATTTGTGATGCGATAACCACGAAAAATGGAATCATCCAAAATAGTTTTTTCATATTTTCTTATTTTTTGTGTTCATTAATTTAACGCACAACTTTATCATATTATTTCGCATTAATTAAAAGGCTTGGTTTCAGGATCCGTTCTTTTTTTTAGGAGAGAAACCATAATTCCAATCATCAAACTCATCAATATAAAAATGAGTGATAACGAAGATGGAAATTCATATAAATCTACTACCAACATTTTAATTCCAACATAAGCCAAAATAATAATTAAACTGTATTTTAAATAATAGAATTTATCAAGTATTCCAGCAAGAAAGAAATAGAGGGTTCGAAGTCCTAATATGGCAAATATGTTTGAGCTGAATACCAAAAACGGATCAGTCGTTACTGCAAATATTGCCGGAATTGAATCGACAGCAAATAATACATCCGAAAACTCAACCACAACCAGACATGCCAAAGCTACTGTAGCGGTTCTCTTTCCATTCAATATGATCATGAATTTTCCATCATGCGGTTCCCATGAAATCGGAAGAAATCTTGATAACAATTTAATGGCTGAGCTGTTTTTAAAATCGTGACTTTCGTGTTTGGTATGAAGCATTTTAAAAGCAGAATATAACAATAGCAGACCAAAAAAATATCCAACCCATTGAAAATGTCTTAATAATGATGCTCCAAGTAATATAATTGTTCCTCTTAATACAATCGCACCTAAAATGCCCCAAAATAAAATACGGTGTTGGAATTTTGGTGGTATTTTAAAATAGCTAAAAATCAACGCAATCACAAAGATATTGTCTAAACTCAGTGATTTTTCAATTATATATCCGGTTATGTATTTTATAACTGCACCAGTAGGGGAAATTTCAGTAATATCAATATGTCCGGTGTTATTTTGATATATAAAATAAACAGGTATACAGAACAAAAGGGCTAAACTAACCCAAATAAAGGTCCAATAAAGTGATTGCCTGATGGATATTACTTCATCTTTTTTATGAAAAACACCGAGATCAATTGCAAGTACTATAAAAATTATCAAAATAAACAGTATCCATATAATAACCATTTCTAAAATTTTAATTTCGTTTAAAGGAACCATTAACATTAATCGGTGGTTCTCTCCTTTTTTATAATCTGATATTGGATAGAAATATTATTCCTAAGGGTAATTAAATTATTCTGTTGAGGCATTTCAAATAATGATTGATAGACCAAAAGTATATGCTAAAAATACGATTAATTTTTGGCATTTTAATTGACAACAACATAGATATTCAAACATGGATACTATTATTCTAAAATTAGCGTCTATATAAAATAAATTTGGTACAAAATGAATTCCACTAAATGGTTTAATTTCAAATATATAATTTTGGTTATTATTGCTTTTGTAATTATTTGTAATGCCAGGGCTCAGGAAAGCTATAAGGGAACAAATGTTTATTTATCGCCACGCATAACAATTGGATATACAATTAGTTCCGGATTTAATTATGGTTTCGATTTTGTAGTTGGTGTTTATCAACTTAATGATGCTAAATTTGGATTAGATCTTACTTATTATATGGTCAATACGGATCAAGGGCATCATAGCATTAAAGGATTGGCATTGGTTGCCGAAATGAATTATGTCAATGTAAAACTTGGAGCGGGTTCAGTTGCACGCAGATGGGGATTAAAAAATATCAATAAAGCCAAAGCTCCAGGAATTATGATTGATGTTTCCGGTGGCTTTGATCCATACATTGCTCCATGGATTGGTGTTAAAGGATTTATTTTTAGCCGTGCAAAATGGAATTTTTACGATCAACCTTCCTATATCTCAGCTTACACCTATTTTAAGACTCCTGAAATTGAAATATTTAAAGAAGATGTTCCTGCAGTTGGTCAATAAAAAACTGCTAATGGATGGATTTATTTATGTAAATCACACCATTACAATATCTTAATTTATTATTTGGGGTATTTGATGTTTAATAAAAAAATCAAGTAGAAAAAAATCATTAACCATAGAATATTTAGCTATTCTGTTTGTTTTTGGCTTATTTCTTGTTGCAATTTAAAAAATCATCTTTAATTTAAATTCTTTGACTATGAGTAATAATTTAACTGACGCAAATATCCCAATCTATGTTTTTGGTACACTTCGTAAAGGAGACAGACTTGATTTTTACATGGAAGGATCAAAATTTGAGAGAATGTGCTACACTCAGGGACAGTTGATGAAATCTGAGCTTGGAAGTGCATATATTGATTTTAAGCAAAAAGATGCTTATACCATAGGCGAGCTTTATCTTGTTAATTTTTATTGTCTATTGCGGATTAACCATCTTGAGAATGTTTCGGGTGAATTTCCTACAGGATATGACATCGATTTATTACCAGTCTGGACCTATAATCCAAGTGGCCCAATTACTTTTGACCTTGACAAAAAAGAAATGGTTTTGTTTTATAAAAGAATTAGCGAACCTGTTAAAATTCCATCGGGCGACTGGATTAATAGAACAAGTCCTATAAAAGAGATTGAGAAGTTTATGATGAGTAAAAAAGATACGGAATTTAAAAAAGGCGAATTTATTGAACATATCAAGGAATACCTGAATTATAAATAAATATGGTTTTCCTTGTTTTCTAATTATGAACAAATTAAAAGCTAGAATCTTAAATATTTTATTTTGGTCAGTTGTTTCGGCAGCGTTTATTGGACCAGGCACTGTAACCACTTGCACAAAGGCTGGGGCAGTATATCAGTTCGATCTGCTTTGGGCCATGGTTTTTTCCACATTTGCTTGTTTATTGTTGCAAGAAGCTAGTGCACGTTTGGCAATTAATTCAGGGCTTAACCTGGGGCAGGCAATTGCAGCTCAGTTTGTAGGAAAATCTACCAGAATATTGGTCCTAGGAATGGTTGTAGGTGCCATCATACTTGGATCTGCAGCTTATGAAACAGGGAATATTGTAGGTTCAATTATTGGATTAAGGCTCATGTTTGATATACCTAATATTTACCTAATAGTTGCAATAGGTGTATTGGCCTACCTGGCTTTAAGTTTAAAATCAATAGCTTTAATTGCCCGAATTATGGGTGGAATTGTTTTTTTAATGGGTATTGCATTTTTTACTACTGCATTTCAACTTGCGCCTTCAATACCAAATATCCTCATTGGCAGCTTTGTGCCTTCTTTACCAGATACTGAAGGTGCAGGTTTGCTAATACTGGGGCTTATTGGAACAACAGTAGTACCTTACGATTTATTTTTAGGTTCAGGAGTACTTGATAAAAAGCAAACTATTTCAGAAATGAGGTTTGGGCTTTCGGTAGCGGTTATTTTAGGGGGACTTATTTCAATGGCCATCATGGTTGTAGGAACAGTAATAACAAAAGAATTTACCTACGAAACCTTGTCACAGGCATTGACTCAAAATATTGGACCTTATGCAGTTTATGTTTTTGGGTTTGGAATGTTTGCTGCTGGATTTTCTTCGGCCATTACTGCACCTTTGGCTTCGGCAATGACTGCTCGTAGTTTATTTTTTAAAATGACAGATGAAAAATGGAAACCAACAGGTAGAAATTTTAAGCTGGTATATTTAGGCATTTTATTGGTAGGCCTTGGTTTTGGTTTCATTAATGTTGAACCAATTCCTGCAATTATTTTGGCACAAGCCTTGAATGGACTTATCTTGCCATTTATAAGTATTTTCCTGATTTTTGTAATTAACGATCCTGTTTTGATGGGAAAGGAAAATACAAATACTTTTTTTTCAAATATTTTAATGAGTTTGGTAATGTGGGTTACCATGATAATTGGCCTGATGAACATCATTAAAGCATTTGCGAAAGCATTTGGTAAATTAATGCCTCATGGTATTGAATTGATATTAATAATTAGTTTTGTAACTTTAATTGCAAGTATTGGAATTCTTTTTGCTTTGTATAATTACAAACAATATAGATTGGCTTACATTGCAGTTCATATAGAATCTGATAAAATTTCATAGTTTTATCAGTTATAATTGATTTTTTCATAAATAGTTGGATATTAGACAAGATGGGTATTAGCAGATTTTTTATAAAATCATTTGGGCTCAAAGAAGAAGAAGTACACAAGTTTACTTTGTTGTTTTTCCATTCCTTTTTTCTTGGTTTGTTCATTGCTTTCTATTTTGTTCCGGCAAACTCCATTTTTATTCAATATCATGGCAGCGAAAGACTTCCACTGGCTTATATTGCATCAGGTATTGCTGGTTATCTTACCTCTTCTATTTATTCAGTTTTACAAAAAAGAGTAAACAATAAAAGTCTTTTTTTAGGGACAATAGTTTTCATGTTTGTTGTTACTTTGGCTTCCAGATTAGCAATGCCATTTGTTTCACCCAAAATATTAAGTTTTTTTGTGTTTATTTGGGCATGGCCATTTATATCCTTGGTTGGAATTTTATCTGGTGGTTTGGCTTTGCAATTTCTGAATCTGATCCAGGTAAAACGCTTATTCGGCTTAATGAATATGGGAAGTGTAATAGCTTCAATCATAGGATACCTTGCAATTCCTGTTTTAATGTCTTTTTTAAGTCATTCTTATGACTTGCTATATATTGGTGATGTAGGTCTGATCGCCTCCATTGTTTTTTTGGTTCTTCTTTTTAAAACCCTCGTTGGGTCATCGCAAAAAGAAGTTGTTAAACAAGCTGCTCCAGCTACAACAAAATTTTCTGAACTCGTTAAAGATCGTTACTTTCTTCTAATATTTAGTTCTGCATTATTGTCAATGGTCGCTATTTATGTAGTCGATTATGGATTTCTTTCAAGCGTTAACGTGCAAAAACAGATGTTCCCAACTCCTGCTTCCGTATCAAAATTTCTTGCATTGGTATATGGCGGATTAAAAATAGGTGAATTGTTGATTTCTTATTTTTCGAGTAGGTTATTAAGTAAATATGGCGTAAAGTTAGGCTTGACGATTTTGCCTTTATCAATTACCCTAATTGTTGCTGTTTCTACGATTGTTGGGCTAACTGCCGGGGTTGCCACCATCTTATTTTTAGGCTTAATGACCCTTAATAAATCCATGGAAAGGATTTTAAGAAGAGGATTAGATGATCCTGCATTTAATATTCTATATCAACCATTGCCTTCCGGACAAAAAATGGCAGTGCAAACCAAAGTTGGAATGGTTATGCAAGGAGCCATCGCTTTTGCTGGTGGATTGTTATTATTGGCAAATTTCATTTTAAAAAGTTCCGAAAGTTACAGTCTTCAGTATTATCCGGTTATGATGTTACCTGTCTTGATTTTGTGGGTAATTATTGCAAGACAATTATATTTGTCATATAAAGGCAAGTTAAGGCAAATATTAATAGATATAAGTAGAAATAAAAAACGAGAATCATCTCGCTATTTATATGGTAGCGAATTCCTTACCAAGAAATTTAAAATGTTTAATGAAGGTGTGGTTGAGATGAGTGTTAGTCTACTCGCTGAAACCAATCCAAGGGTTATGGAACCTTATGCTTCTTCTTTGTTAAATATGCGAAATAGCAGTATTAAAATTGCAATTTTAAGTAAAATTGATACATCATGGCGTACCCGGATTTTACAAACTGTAAAGAAGATATACATTACTGAAAAATCTGATCATATCAGGCAATTGGCCCTAAAAGTTAAAAATGTGCTTGACTATGAATTCCAAGATGAAATCGATCCCAAAGAACTCGAAAAATTAAAAAAATCAGATAAATTCGAAGACAAGTTATTCATTGAAAAATTATTGATAAAAGGAAGTATTCCGGTTGATGATGATTTGGTAATGAAATTGCTTGATGACGACGACAAGACCATTAAAACTGCAGCAATAAATCTTGCCAGTAAGAGCAAGTCAAACCTGCTTATTAGTAAATTGGTAAGTTTGGTTAATTCTGATGAATATTATCATATTTGTGGCGATGCATTACTTGAAACTGGTGACAAAGTTTTAATAGAACTTGAAGCTTATTTCAAGCAAAATACAAGTCAAAAAGTATTACTCCGAATTATTGAAATACTCGCAAAGATTGGTTCTACCAGAGCTAAATCTATTTTGCTAAGCTATATCAATTATCCAAATCGAAAGGTACAGCACGAAATTATTTCTGCATTGTATTTTTGTAAATTTCAGGCTGAGTCAAAAGAAATTCCTATAATCCGTCAAAAGCTTGAGTCGGTTGTAAATAATATCATGTGGATATATGCTTGTATATTAGATGTTGAAACAGAGCGTAATACGTTAAAATTGCTTCAGGCAATCGATTTGGAAAGGGAGTTGAATTTCGAGGTGCTTTTTAAACTTTTAAGTTTCATATATGAACCTCGTATTATCAATTTAATCAGAAAGAACATAATTGGTAAGAATACGATATTTGCCCTCGAAATTGTGGATAATTTTATAAGTCAGGAAGAAAAGCAGTTAATTGTTCCACTTTTTGATGATATTTCAATAAGCCAGAAAATAAAGAAACTCAATCCATTATTTCCTCAAAAGAGGTTCAATTTTTATAACCGGTTGAATGATATTATTACTCAGGATTATAACAAAATTGGCTCATGGCCTGTTTCAAAAGCACTCGAACTTATAGGTAAAATTCACAGTAAAAACAGGGCTTCGCAAGAGGAAGATGATAAATCGAGAGATTACAATGATATTGATATTTGGACAACAGACAAAGTGGAACGGACCCTTTATAAAATTCGTCGTAGTGAAATGCCCGATGAGGTCTTTGTTTGCTTGTTCCATACCGACGAATTGATTTATTCTACCGCTGCAAAAGTAATTTACGAAGAAAATCCAATTAAATGTTCGGATTATCTTGAGCGCATGTCAGATAAAAAGAAAGAATTACTTGAAGATTTATCCAAAGGCGGTTATTTGTTGGCCGACAGAATTAAATTTTTAAAAAAACATCCATTGTTTTTCAGGGTTCCAGAGAATTATCTGGCAGAATTAGCCAAATTTGTTAAGATTTTCAACCTGAATGCTGATGAGGAATTACGAATTGTAAACCCGGATGGTTCAAATAATGTAGTTATTGTTGTTAAAGGTGAATTTGAAGGTCTGGATTTTGATAATAAATTAGTCAAATTTGAAAAGAACAGAATTATTACACATGGACTAAGCTTACATCAAACCGTTCAAACTCTGAGATCAACAACAGATACTACAGCATTGGTTTTTAGCCGTTTCGACTATTATAATCAAATGCTTGATGAAACTGAAATTATCCAACATATTTTTGAAGATGTAGCAACTGAAGAAGACTAATTGCAAGTAGTTATTGCCTCGGTTTTTACGTTAAAATCACGATTTCATTATTTCATTCGTAATTCGAAATTATGACTTATATATTCTGACCAGAATTTCGTTACGATTTCAAGAGCAATTTAACCCAATTATTTGTCTTTGAACAAAATTGCCATCCGCAAATTTTTATTATCTTTATAAGTACATAAAAATTTGAGGATTATGGATGAAACCAGATTGTTTGATCTTTTAAACAGGTTTGAAAAGATATTTCCTGATAAAAAAGATGTATTTGGAGCAAAAGTAGAAGGTAAATGGTGCACTTATAGCACCGCTGATTATGTGCGGATGTCCAATCTGATAAGCATTGGTTTGCATCTGAAAGGTTTTGAAAAAGGACAAAAAATTGCTACCATTTCAAATAATCGTCCCGAATGGAATTTCATTGATCTAGGCATGATGCAGCTAGGTGTTGTGCATGTTCCCATCTATCCAACTATTAGCAAAGAAGAATATAAACATATCTTAAAACATTCAGATGTACGGTTGCTCATTGTTTCTGATTTAGAGCTTTTTGAAAAACTAAAACCCATTGCAGAAACAATTCCTTCCATTGAAAATATTTATACCTTCAATAAAATAGATGGTGTTTCAAATTGGAGTGAAATTGTTGAATTAGGGAAAAGTGTTGATTATCAAGAATATTGCCTGAAAATAGAAAACCTGAAAAGCAATATTTCTCCAAACGATTTGGCCACAATCATTTATACTTCCGGAACAACAGGCTTGCCCAAAGGGGTAATGCTCTCGCATTGGAATTTTATGTACCAAGTACAGCAAATGAAAACATTTATTCCAATTGATAGCAAACATAAGGTACTAAGTTTTCTTCCATTATGCCATGTTTTGGAGCGCATTGGAGGCTATACTTTTCAATATATGGGAATTTCTATTTATTATGCCGAAAGTATTGAAAAAGTTGCCGATAATATTAAAGAAATTCAGCCGGATGGCTTTATTACAGTGCCCCGCTTGCTCGAAAGAGTTTATGATAAAATAATTGCAAAGGGAAGAGAATTGAGCCCTGTTAAAAAGAAGTTGTTTTTCTGGGCAGTGAACCTTGGTCTTAAATATAATGAAACCGGAAATGGTTTTTATTACAAAATAAAATTGAAAATTGCTGATTTTCTGATTTTTAAAAAATGGCGCGAAGCACTTGGCGGAAATCTTAAAATTATCATTTCTGGAGGTGCTGCTTTGCAAGCACGTTTGGCCAGAATATTTTGGGCAGCAGGCATTAAAGTGCAGGAAGGTTATGGACTAACAGAAACAGCACCGGTAATTTGTGTTAACAGGGATAAATATCCTGGTTTGCGCATAGGTACAGTTGGTTCCAGGATAGGAGAGGAGCAGGAAATTAAAATTGCAAGTGATGGTGAAATTCTATTTAGAGGACCTAATTTGATGTTGGGATATTACAAAGATGATGAAAGAACAAAAGAAGTGATGGATGAAGAAGGTTGGTTTCATACTGGTGATATTGGTGAAATTATTGAAGGTCAATATCTTAAAATTACAGATAGGAAAAAGGAAATTTTTAAACTTTCAACAGGGAAATACGTAGCACCTCAACCGATTGAGAATTTGTTTAAGGAATCTTTGTTCATTGAACAAATTATGATTGTTGGTGAAAATCAGAAATATACAGCAGCTTTAATTTCCCCTAATTTTGAATTTCTGCATCAGTGGTGTTTTTCAAAAAAAATACATTATCGTGATAATAAAGAACTTGTTGATATTCCGCAAGTTGTAGAACGTTACCAAAATGAAATTGACAAGTATAACCAAAAGTTGGGAAGAACAGAACAAATCAAGGTTTTCAGGTTGGTTTGCGAAGATTGGACTCCATCTACGGGCGAACTTTCTCCTACGCTAAAACTTCATCGCAAATTTATAGAAAAGAAATTTGAACATAGAATGAAACAAATCTTCCCATCATATTGAATTGATTAACTAAGAATCTATTATATTTGTTTTTTAATTAAAAAGGTTGATATGGAAATTTTTCTTACTGGCGAAGCATGGATGGGACTCTTAACCTTGACTTTTCTTGAAATTGTATTGGGTGTAGATAATATTGTATTTATATCAATAGTTACCAATAGGCTGCCGATAGAAAGTCAGGCAAAAATCCGGACATTGGGGCTTAGTATGGCACTGGTTTTCAGAATTGCTATGCTATCCAGTATTGCATATCTGATTCATCACTTAACAACCCCTTTATTTCAAGTAGCCGGTCTTGGTTTTAGTGTACGCGAAATAATTCTTTTTGCAGGAGGTCTATTTTTGCTTGCTAAAAGTACTGCAGAAATTCATCATAAAATGGAAGGCGTTCTAACTAATATCAAAGATGGCGGCAAACGAAATACTTTTAAAATAATCATGCAAATTGTAGCCTTGGATATTGTATTCTCCTTCGATTCGATACTTACTGCAATTGGATTAACTGAGCATCTCATTATTATGATTGTAGCTGTAATTATTTCCATGATTATTATGATGATATTTTCGGGTAAGATTGGACAATTTATTGCTAAAAATCCAACACTTGAAATGCTTGCTTTGTCATTTCTTATCTTAATTGGAGTAATGCTTGTTATGGAAGGTTTCCAACAACATGTGCCAAAAGGATATATTTATTTCGCAGTATTCTTTTCAATGGCTGTTGAAGTATTAAATATCCGGTTAATGAAAAAAACTAAGAAAGCCCAGATAAATGCGGCTTCAGATAATGATCACAGAGACGATATTGATGATGTTTAGTAATACTGAATATGAAAAAGTGTTGATCTCATAAATATGATATATAAACAGGAAAATAAAAACAGCAGGTAACCAATTAGGTATCTGCTGTTTTTATTTTCAAAATAGAATTATTATTCTTATTGGATGAATACAATTATTTCTAATCAATAAATGAGTTTTATAAATAAATTTCAATTTATGAAAACAAGATATTTGAAATTATTGCTCGTACTTTTTATCTGTACAGGTTCATTTCTGGCAAAATCGCAATTAATAAAAAATCCTGCCATGCTTGCCAATATTGAGAAACAATTAACTGTTCAAAAAGAACTTGCAAAAGCCAGATCAAAACAGTTGTTTTCCCCTTTCAATCCAGCTCTTACCGAAAATGAGAAACAAGCCATGGATTTTATTTATGCTTATATGCCTTTGAGCGATTTGGCCGATTACAACAGGCAGTTTTTTCTGGATAATATTCGCATATCGCTCAAAGCACGCGCAGAAATGACTTGGGGTAAAGCTATTCCTGAAGATGTTTTTATTCATTTTGTATTGCCATTGCGGGTTAATAATGAAAATCTGGATTCTTTCAGAATTTTGATGTATGATGAAATTAAAAGCAAGATTAAAGGAATGTCAATGAAAAATGCCGCATTGGAAGTAAATCATTGGTGCCATGAAAAGGTCTCGTACAGGGCTTCTGATGAACGAACAAGTTCACCGCTTAGTTCAATGCGTTATTCTTTTGGGCGCTGTGGCGAAGAATCTACTTTTACTGTTTCGGCGTTGCGTACGATTGGAATCCCTGCCCGTCAGGTTTATACGCCACGTTGGGCACATTCCGATGATAACCATGCCTGGGTTGAAGCTTGGGTAGATGGTAAATGGTTTTTTATGGGTGCTTGTGAGCCTGATCCGGATTTGAACATGGGTTGGTTTGCTGCACCGGCAACGCGTGCCATGTTAATGAATACTAGGGCATATGGTTGGTACAACGGCACTGAACCAATTATTGAAAATGAAGTGCGTTTTTCGGAGTTGAATTTGATTGATAATTATGCACCCGCAAAAGAAATATTTGTAAAAGTTATCAATGCAAAAGGACAAGCAGTTGAAAATGCAAAAGTTGAATTTCAACTCTATAATTATGCAGAGTTTTATCCTCTGGCAAAATCAGTTACCAATAAAAAAGGTTTAACTTCAATAAGGACAGGTTTTGGTGATTTATTGATTTGGGCCAATAAAGATAAGCTTTTTGGATATAAAAAGATTACTGTTGAAAATATTGATACAATTCAAATAAAACTTCAAAGTAATTTCCAGAATGGAACTTTCGAAGAATTTGATTTTGTTCCACCTGTTGAACGAGAAATTGTTAAAGTTAGCGATGAAGGCCGTCGGGAAAACGATCGAAGATTGCAGGTTGAAGATTCAATCCGAAATCATTATATGACAAGTTTTAAAGATTCAGCGTGGGCTGCTGATTTTGCAAAAACACTTCAAATCAATTCCGACAGCACTATTTTTTGCATGGTTCACAGTTTTGGAAATTGGAAAGAAATTAAGGTTTTTCTTGAAACTACTGTACCAGAATGGCGGCCATACGCCCTTAAATTATTGTCGGTAATAAGTGCAAAGGATTTGCGCGATACCAAAGCTTCCATTTTAGCGGACCATCTAAATGGAGCAATGGCGTATTATCCGGAATACAAAGGTTCTGAGCAAATATGGGAAAAATATCTACTTTCAGGAAGGATTTCAACTGAGATGATGATTGCCTGGAAAGAATATCTTAAGACTAATTTCAATTTTACAGATAATGAAAAATATATTGTTTCTGAACTTGTAAAAAAGTGGATTATAAAAAATATAAAAATTGATCCAATTGCAAATGCTCATTCACGAGCTGCATTAAGTCCTGTTGGTGTATTTGAACTTAGAGTGGCAGATTCTAAATCGCGCGACATATTTTTTGTAGCAGCCTGCAGAGCAAATGGTATTGCAGCTCGACTTCAGCCCGAAACTTTAATTCCACAAGCCTGGGATGGGAAAGATTGGAAAGATATTGTTTTTGAGTCAAATTCATTGGCAACTAAAGCAAAAGGGTTTGTGAACTTTAGAAATGTAAGCAGTTTTGATCCCAAATATTCCATTCATTTTACTTTGGCATTATTTAATAATGGCGTATATCGAACTTTGCAATTTGAAGAGGAAAAACCATTAAGTAAATTTGATTCGTTGATTGAAGTTCCTGCTGGAAATTACATGTTGGTTACCGGAAATCGCCAACAAGATGGTTCTGTGTTATGCAAAGTTGATTATTTTGAAATTAAAGCAAATGAAACGAAGGAAGTACAGGTGAAAGTGCGTGATTTGCAAAAATCAGACGAAATTTGGGGTAAAGTTGATTTAGAACAATTTTCAGTCAAGCTTTTTCGTGATAATAGAATGCTTCACTTGTCTGAATTAATTAATAATAAGCCATTTGTATTGATAATTATTGAACCCGATAAAGAACCTTCAAAACATGTAATGGTTGATTTGCAACCAGTAAAAACCAATTTGGAAAAATGGGGAGGTGCAATCCTTTTTATGTTGCAACCCAATAAAACTACGCAGGCTTTCAAACCGGAAATGTATACAGGATTGGCTTTGCAAAGTAATTTTATTTGGGATGTTGATAGTAAGTTTCTTAAAAAGATAAATGAGTTAAAATCAACCCAGTTATCAGGAAGCTTGCCAATTATAATAATGGGTGACGCCAAAGGAAATTTAAATTATTTTTCAAAGGGCTATCGAATTGGGGTTGGAGAGCAGTTGATTAAAAAGCTCAAATAAATATCGGAGAATTTTACATCATATTTTTTTGGATTTAATATTTCGGAAGTCCTTTTTTTGAAAGAAGACAAGATTTTATTACCTTCAAAAATTCATTTTATTTGATCAAATAATTTACATATGGATTTACCCAAAATAATTCAGGATGATGGCTGGCTTAAGCCATTTGAAAGTACTATTCGAATGCGCATTGAAAATGTGCGTCTTAAAATGAATAATTTTGCTAAAGGATGGTTTCTAAAAGATTTTGCAACCGGGCATTTATACTTTGGTTTGCATGTCACTGAAAATGGATGGGTATTTCGCGAATGGGCACCCAATGCTACTGAAATATTTATGGTCGGCGATTTTTCGGATTGGAAAGTATTGTCGAAATATGCTTTCACAAAAATAGCAAACGGCAACTGGGAAATTCATTTGAATGAACAAGATCTAAAACATTTACAGAAATTTAAACTGCTTGTTAAATGGCCTGGTGGCGAGGGTTATCGATTGCCCTCTTATGGTACATATATGGTTCAGGATGAGGTGACAAAAGTTTTTAATGCATGTATTTGGGCACCTAAAACGCCATTTAAATGGCAACATGAACAACCGGGAGCAATTCAAGGACCGCTATTGGTTTACGAAGCTCATGTTGGAATGGCTGGCCTGGATGAAAAAGTGGGTTCATATATCGAGTTCACCCAAAATGTACTACCACGAATTAAAGAAGCCGGTTACAATACCATTCAACTTATGGCTGTAAAAGAGCATCCCTATTATGGATCATTTGGATATCATGTTTCCAATTTTTTCGCTTTATCATCCAGGTTCGGTACTCCCGACGAATTAAAAATGCTGATTGATACTGCTCATGGCATGGGTATCAGGGTTATTATGGATTTGGTACATTCACATGCTGTGAAAAATGAAATCGAAGGTTTGGGCATGTTCGATGGAACACCATACCAATATTTTCATACAGGAGCCCGTCGTTTGCACAAAGCATGGGATTCCCTTTGTTTTAATTACAAAAAGCCTGAAGTAATACATTTTCTACTTTCGAATTGTCAATTTTGGCTCACCGAATATAAATTTGATGGTTTTAGGTTCGATGGTGTTACCAGTATGTTGTACCTTGACCATGGCCTTGAACGCGATTTTACAAATTACGGGATGTATTACGATAGCAATCAGGATGAAGATGCGATTGATTATTTGACGCTTTCAAATAAACTTATTCATGAGGTAAATCCTAATGCCATAACCATTGCAGAAGAAATGAGTGGTATGCCTGGATTAGGTGCACCAATTTACGATGGAGGCTATGGTTTTAATTATAGACTGGCTATGGGCGTACCTGATTATTGGATAAAGTTAATAAAAACTTTACCTGATGAACAGTGGAATGTTTCTCAAATTTTTCATGAGCTAAAGAGCCACAGAAATGACGAAAAGACTATTTCGTATGCAGAATCTCATGATCAGGCGCTTGTGGGAGATAAAACTATCTTCTTCAGACTTGTTGATAAAGAAATATATTACAGCATGTCTAAAAGTACCGAAAGCTTGGTAATTGACAGAGGAATTGCACTTCATAAAATGATTAGATTGATAACAGCAGCCACAGCAGGTGCAGGTTATCTCAACTTTATGGGAAACGAATTTGGCCATCCCGAATGGATTGACTTTCCTAGAGAAGGTAATAACTGGAGCTATAAATATGCCCGTCGTCAGTGGAATTTGGCCGATGACAAGAAATTGAAATATCATTTTTTACTCGATTTTGACAAAGAAATGATTCATTTTTTGGAAAATTCCTCCATGTATGCTCAGTCCTTTCCTGATGCTGTGCATATTGATGAAATTAGCCAGGTATTAGTTTTTAAAAGAGGAAGTTATCTTTTTATTTTTAGTTTCAATCCTGGACAATCATTTCCTGATTATGATATACCAATAAAAAAAGGTAGTTATCAGGTTGTTTTAAGTAGCGATGACGAAAAATTTGGCGGAAAAAACCGAATTGATAAAAAATATTTATATCACACCAGATCCAATGCGAAGAACGATAACAAAGAAACTGAATATCTCACTATTTATATTCCAGCAAGGACTGCTATGGTGCTTGCAATTACCAAATGAGTTGATATATTAAATTGGATATGTTTTAGGAGCTTTCGGATTCAAGATCCGAAAGTTCTTTCATTGCTATGATTTCAGGAAACTAATTTGTCGCCTGCTTTATTTGTCCTAAAAGAAGAAACCAACTTTTTAAGATTTTCTGATTGTTTAAATAATTCATGAGCATTGGCTGAAAGTTCTTCCGATGTAATTGCATTCCTCTGTGTATCTGAATTTAAATTTTGGATTGAATTGTTTATTTGATTAGCCCCAGCAGCTTGTTCTGCACTCGAAATTGATATTTCTCTCACAATCATTGCATTGTTCTTAATGTTTGGGGTCATTTGGCTAAGTAAAAGGAATGCTTCCCGGGTAAGCACAACATTGTTTTGCGATATTTTATTGATTTCATTAGCAGCCTTTTTACTTCTTTCGGCAAGTTTTCGGACTTCCATGGCTACAACCGAAAAACCCTTTCCTGCATCGCCTGCACTGGCAGCTTCAACTGAGGCATTTAATGCCAAAATATTGGTCTGAAAAGCAATTTCATTTACAATTTTAATTTTTTCTGCAATTTGTTCAATCGATTCAATACCTTCTTCCATCGTTTTACTTACGATATCAATATCAAGAGAAGCTTGCCTGGCTATCGCTTCCGCTTTTTTTGCATTTTCACTGTTTGATTGAATATTTGCATGGATTTCTTCTGTCATGCTCGAAATCTCTTCGGCAGAGCTGGCCTGATTTGAATTCCTCGACATCATTTCTTTGGCTTTATTATCTAATGTTAAACCAACTGATGACAAAATATGGGCATTTGAATCAATCTCATTTACCAGCTTGTTCAGCTTGGTAGATAGGTCATTGATGGAACGTATCAATAATCCCATATCGTCTTCTTTATTGGCTCTTATGCTTTCAATATAAATATTTAGATTGCCTTTCGACAATTCCTCAACACAATGTATTGAGGCTTCAAGGGGTTCTTTTACATGCTTTTTCATCATAATATTGATTATCCTTGCAAAACCATAAGCCAACGGCCCTGCCCAAAGCATATGTATTATGCCAAATTTGCCTATATTGTAAAATAAAACGCAGTAAATAATATTTGCGGCGCTTATCCATTTTGCAATACCGGTCACTACCGATTTACCAAGAATCCTCCCTGTGAAAAATACAGCAATTGGTGTCAAAACCAAGCCTACTGCAACTACTATTAGAATATCATTCATTGTGAAAGTGTATTATTTTTCATGCATATTTTTAATAAAATAGACTTAGACAGATTTATTTGTTGAACGCATTATAAAAATAGAATAATTATTTATTAAACGCCCAAAAAACAGTTTAAACCTTCCAGTGCAAATCTGATGTGCATAATGAAAATGAAATGGATTTGATTAAATGTTATTATATTTGCATTTCTTCAAATAGTGAAATGAAAAAGTTATTGCTGGTTATTATTCTATTATTTGGATTTTTGATAATCAAAAAACAATATCATTATCAAAACAATATCTGCATTAAAACTGAAATAAATATTCCTGTTGATCTTGCCCATCATCAAATTGATGTACATAATGATTGCCACGAATACTATACTTCAGAAAATGAAAATCAAAATATCCAATTTGTGGATTTGAGAAAAAAACCAATTTGCAATTTTAATCTTCGCATAATACAAACCTCATTTTATATTTGGCAACCGCCAGAAACGTGTTTATAAATATTAAAAAATATTTTACACTTTCTCAAATTTTACACCGATAGAAAAGAATCGAAAAAGGAATACACTGTATTCAATTAATTATTATGTTTTACTACATTAAGTAAAATTCTATCGGTCAATCTAAAATTAAAAATATAAATGATTATGAAAAATTATATTTGGACATTACCCACTCGATTATTTCATTGGCTATTGGCAATTAGCTTTACTGCTGCCTACATACTTGGTGAATTGGATGAATTTAAAAATTTGCATTTCGCATTTGGGGCATTTGTTGGAACAATAATCTTTTTTCGAGTACTTTTTGGGTTTTTTGGCCCAAAACACAGCCGTTTTAGCGATTTCCCTATCGGATTTAAAAATCAAGTTGAATTTGTTAAGGCATTTTTTGCAAATTCAAAAGTTTATGTAGGGCATAATCCATTGGCTTCATTGGTGATGATAAGTATTTTCATTATTGGGATAGCCTGCAGTCTTTCAGGTTTCTTGTTTTATGCAACAGAAAATAATGTTTTAAGTTTAAACCTGGGTGAGGATTTTCTTGGTGAAATGCACGAAATATTGGCAACTCTATTCCTTATATTGGTTATATTTCACTTGGCTGGCATTTTTCTCGATTTAATATTTCATCCCAAAAATGGAATATTCCAATCTATTTTTACAGGATATAAAAATGTTGAAGCTCAGAAAGTAGAATTAAATAGTTTTCAGAAATTCTTTTCCGTTCTTTGGTTAGTTGTTCCTTTTATGTTCTTTTATCTGGCATTTGGATTGCAAATCACCAATCATGACAGTGAAAACTCTAAATCTGATAAAACCGAGCAGCACGAAGGAGGAGATGATGATTAATCATTGATCTGTCATTTTATTAAAATATTTTTTCAAAACAGAAATAGTTAAGAAATATTTAACATACATTTATTAATTTAATAAGATTATTTGAATTAAATTCGGCAAAAATAGATAATATGGAGAACATTAATCAGAAAGTAAAACTTGATCCTCAATTGAAATTTAAAGTTCAAAGAATAATTGCTTTATTTTCATTTGTGATTTTTGCAGGGAAACTTGTTGCTTATTTTTTAACCAATTCAGTTGGTATTCTTACTGATGCTCTTGAAAGCACCGTGAATGTTACTACTGGAGTAATAAGCCTTTATGCTATTTATATATCGATAAAACCAAAGGATAAAAATCATCCATTTGGACATGGAAAGATTGAGTTTCTATCTGCTTCACTCGAAGGCTTTTTGATTGGATTTGCCGGTTTAATTATCATTTTTGAAGCGATTAAACGATTATTCAATCCAGCTGAAGTTAATCAGTTGGATATCGGTATTATTATAGTGGCAGCAGCCGGAATATTAAATTATTTGGTTGGCTGGTATAGCATTCGGGTTGGAAGAAAAAATAATTCTATCGCCTTGGTTTCTGGAGGAAAACATTTGCAATCAGATACTTATTCGTCAATTGGCCTTGTTATTGGTCTTATTTTGCTGTATGTTACCAAATTAGCTTGGCTGGATAGCGCAATAGCACTCATTTTTGGTACTATAATAATAATAACCGGGTACAAAATTTTGAAGGAAACAACTTCAAATCTAATGGATGAAGCTGATTTTAAATTAATAGGAGAGTTAGGCAATTTGCTCGAACAAAACCGCACAGAAGATTGGATAGATATCCATAATTTGAAAATGGTTAAATATGGAGCATCATTTCATATAACTTGCGATTTAGTACTTCCATGGTACATGAATATTTCATTTTCTCATTCTGAGGGTGCAAAACTCAAGGATGTAATAATCAATAATTTCTCGGATGATATTGTGTTCGCTTTACATACGGATGAGTGCCATCGTGCTTTTTGTCAACATTGCAGGAAAAAGGATTGCCAGGAAAGGAAAGATATTTTTGTTTCAGATATTGAATTTAGTCTTGAAAATATAATAAAGGAAAGAAAGGAAAATGTTTTAACTGTTGTTGAATAATTAAATAATGAAACTTCAGTTTAATTATCAAATGGAGACAACATTGAAAAAAATTTAAGCTGGGAAACAATGTTCTTGTGACAATTGTATTCATTGTTCTCATGCTTTTGAGTGCGGATGTTGGTATTGCTGATTTAATAATTAAAAGATAGACAAATGAAAAAACTATTGGTTTTGTTTTTAATTGTATTTTTCGCTTTAGCTATGTTTGCTCAAACAAATGAAAAGCGACTTGCTTTAGTAATCGGTAACTCAGAATATATTGGAAGCAATGCACTTAAAAATCCTGTAAACGATGCCAACCTGATGTCATCAACTCTTCAGGAGCTGGGCTTCACTGTTATAAAACGGACCAATGCAACCCGCCTTCAAATGACGCAAGCTGTTGCAGAGTTTTGGAGTAAACTGGATCAATACAATGTGGCTTTGTTTTATTTTGCAGGACATGGTTTGCAGGTTAATGGAGTAAACTATCTTATTCCCGTTGATGCTACATTGGAAAATAAAGATATGGTCGCTTTCGAAGCCATTTCGGTCAGTGATATTTCATCAAAATTTGAGGAATATAATCAAAATATCAACATTCTAATCCTTGATGCTTGTCGAAGTAATCCTTTCAGGTCATGGTCCAGAGGTGGAGAACGTGGTTTTAAAGCAGCTAATCCTGCAAGCGGAACTATTATTGCTTTTGCAACCTCCGAAGGTTCAACTGCAGCCGATGGAACTGGTGCAAACGGATTGTTTACACAACAATTGGTAAAACAATTGAAACAACCGGTTCCCATTGAAAAAGTTTTTAAACTTACTCGTGTTGAAGTTGAACGGTTAAGTAACGGACAACAAAGTCCTCAGGAATGGAGCAAACTCAAAGGCGATTTCTATTTTACAAATCAATCAAACTCAAATCTGAATCAAAATATAGAAGACAACGAAGTAGTTTTTAATCCTGGAAATATAGAAAAACTCTTTGGAAGTATTTCTATTGAAACCGAATTGGCTGGTGATTTGTATCTCGATGGTAAAAAAGTAGGCTATGTAAACGCCCATAGTAAAGGCAATAAACTAAATAAAATCCCAGTTGGCAGTCATCAAATTGAAATTCGTGGAAATGAAACTTTTTTCCAAAACGTAATAGTTGACGAAAACCAGACTACATACGTAAAAGCAAAAAGCAAAAAAAGACCTTCAACAATACAACAGGATGATTTTATTGGTTCAACTTTAGGCGACAGTTGGACTGTGTGGAAAACAGGTTCAGCTTCAGCTTCAGTTTCAAAATCAACAATTACATTGAGCACAAGTGGGCCAAATTCCATTAAACTCTATTCTGAAAAGCAAGGATCTGTAGACCAAGGAAAACTAATTTTTACGGCACTTCTATATACCTACGAAGATAATAATTTTGCTTATGGCCCTTTATCTAGAGGCCTTGTAAATGGTTCTGACAGGAAAAATGCAATTGAATTTATAAATATCAATGGAAGTACAATACAGGCAAGAACCGTTACTGATGGGGTAGCAACAACAACCAACTACAATGTTGGCGCTTCAGTAGCGAATATGTATAGTTATAAAATTATTGCTTCTCAATCGAAAGTTGACTTTTATTTCAATGATATTTTAATTGCAACGCATACAACAAATATTCCTACAGTGCCATTAAATATGTATTTTGATGCGAGCACTCCATTGGGAAATGTTCCGCAAACCATTGATAAAGCTGCATTTGAAATTATACCGGATTGATTATAAGATATATAGAATTGCATTCAAGATTTGAATGAAATTCTATATTTGATAAAGCTTTGTTCATGAAAAACTATTTGGTCAACAAATTTGATTTAAACAATTTAATCGATGTAATGGATGAATTACCATTTTGGTCGGCTCCATTTGGACTTAAATTACTTGAATTTGTTAATTATAAGCAAAATATATCAGCAATCGATATTGGGTTTGGAACTGGGTTTCCACTGACAGAACTAGCGATGAGACTAGGAAATAGTTCAACAGTTTATGGAATTGATCCATGGAAAGAAGCCATCGAACGAGCAAGCAGGAAAATTGAAAATTATGGAATTACCAATATAAAACTCATTGAAGGAGTGGCCGAATCTATTCCTTTGAATGACAATTCTGTTGACCTGATTGTTAGTAACAACGGTATTAACAATGTGAACGATATGGATAAGGTTTTCTCGGAATGTTCAAGGATTATTAAGTCCGGCGGACAGTTTGTGCAAACCATGAACCTGGATAAATCAATGTTTGAGTTTTATGGTGTTTTTAAAAGTGTTTTGTCTGACTTACAAATGGATCATGAAATTGAATTAATCCATCAGCATATTTATCAAAAACGGCGGCCAATTGATGAGATAATTAATCTTACAAAAAAGCATGGTTTTATTATCAAAGACTTGGAACATGATCAGTTTAATTATAAATTCAGCAATGGAACATCTATGTTGAACCATTATTTCATTCGCTTGGCTTTTATGGAATCATGGATTAAAATTATACCGGAAGATAAAGTCGAGCAAATATTTGAAGCAATTGAATTGCAATTAAATGAACAAGCCAAAATTTCAGAAGGGCTTAAACTGAGTATTCCTTTTGTGATGATTAATGCATTGAAAAAGTAAAATATAATTTGGTGAGTTGAACAGCAAGGTGTAAGCGCCTTTAAAGTAGATTGCTTCACAATAAATCTATTTGATGGTAACAACTAATAAAATTCAGTTATGAAAAAGAAAATAATAATATTACTTTTTACACTGTTTATTTTGACCACATCCTTTTTTGTTTGCTACAGTATGTGGGGCACTAAAAATCAATCTGTTGAAATAAAAAATGAATTTAAAAAAGATAGTATTTTTATTCAGGATGATCTATCAGATCTTCCTTTAATAAAATTTGATGCAATTAATTCAAAGAAAGACTATTTTGTAATTTTAATTTCGGGAGATGGAGGATGGAGAGGGTTTATCAATAAAGTAGGCCAGAAAATTTCCGAAAAAGGAATTCCTGTCATTGGATTAAATACAATTCCGTACCTTGACACATTGCGCACTCCTCAGCGGATTGCACATGATATTAATCGGATTATAAAAAACTTTTCACATATTTGGAAAAAGGATAAAGCTTTTGTTGGAGGTTATTCATTTGGAGGTGAAATTATTCCATTTGCATATAATTCAATGGATGCAAAGGAAAAATCAATCATTGAAAAAATATTTTTAATAGCACCATCAAATTTAGCTGATTTTAAGGTAAGTAGAACTTATACTTATAACCCAAAAAAGAGTAAGCCTGTTATTCCTGAACTTATAAATATTGAAGCTTCCAAACTCATTATCTTTTGCGACACCCAAACTGAGACGATTTGTAAATATCTGCCTCAAAATCAGAATTATGATGTGACTAAACTTCCTTATAGTCATTTATTTATAGGTAAAACAGACGAAGTATCAGAAACCATAGCAAGTAAATTGAATATGTACTAAGATTTTGATATAGTTATATTGAGCAAATTTCAAATTAAGGGCTTTTATTTACACTTTATGAAAATGTGGTAAAAACGAACAGTTTTGTACGAAATCGGGCATTTTTTGCATGATATTGAACAAGTTATTTCAATTAACTATCTGAAATTTAGACATTAATTGTCTTTGGGTCTTAATTTGATAGTTATGAGAATTTTTAAACCAATTATTTATTGGACAATAAGCCTTTTGTAAAACAATAAATTAACAATTAATTATTTTTAAACTTTAAAAATGAAAACTATGAAAACCTTTTTCGCAATTGCACTATTATTTTTTATCAGTACACAAGTCTTTTCGCAAACTTTAGATGAGATAGTTGCTAAACACATTGAAGCCATTGGTGGTAAGGACAATTGGGCAAAAATTAAAACTTTAAAAATGGAAGGCCTTGTAAAAGCAAATGGTATGGAAGTTATGATATCAAGCCTTCAGGTTAACGGAATTGCGATGCGCCAAAATATTTCTGTGATGGGTATGACAGGATATGCAATTCTTACTAATACCGAAGGCTGGAGTTTTATGCCTTTTAATGGAATGACTAAACCAGAACCAGTAACAGCTGATGATCTTAAAAATGCACAGGATGATTTATTTTTTCACGACAAGTTTATTACATATATTGAGTTAGGAAAAAAGATTGAATTACTTGGCAAAGAGGATATTGATGGTACTGAATGTTTTAAAATTAAAATGACAGATAAAAACGCTAAAGAAACCACTTATTTTATTGATCCAGATAACTATTATGTAATAAAAGAGACATCTAAGGTTAAAGCTAATGGGCAAGAAATGGAAAATTCGCAAACTTTTGGCAATTATAAAAAACTTGATGAGGGAATTATATTTCCAATGAGCATTACAATGCCTTTTGGTGGAATGGAAATTCAAAAAATCGAAGTAAATCCGGTAATTGCCGATTCTGAGTTTAAACTTGCAAATTAACTCTCTTTTTGTGAAGTTCATAAGGCGATATTTTATTATTTACTGAGTGATTATCTTAAAATAAGTTCCTTTGTTTTACAAACATAGGAACTTAACATAGCCAGAAATCTATATTTACAAATACTGGTTATCATTTTAGAATTGAAGAAAATAATTCACACAAAACCTTACCGCAATGAAAAACATAATCATTTTACTTCTTTTATTTAATTTCATTACAATTCATGCACAAACAACAATTTCTTCGGCAATGTTTGGCTCAATGGAAGCCAGGGCACTTGGACCAGGAACCATGAGTGGAAGAATTTCGGCCATTGAAGGAACTATTAAGGATGATGGCAAAACAATATTCGTCGGCACCGCCGGTGGTGGTGTTTGGAAATCGACCAATGCCGGGGCATCTTACAAATCTGTTTTTGATAAATATTGTCAATCCATTGGTGCCATTGGAATTGATCAAAAAAACCCCGCAACAATTTATGTTGGAACAGGCGAAAGCAACATGCGTAATTCTGTTTCAATAGGAAATGGACTTTATAAATCAACTGATGCCGGCGATAATTGGAAAAAAATTGGATTGGACAGCACCGAACACATTGCAAAAATTATTGTTGATCCAATTAATCCTGAAATTGTTTACGTTGCTGCACCCGGACCGCTTTGGTGCGACAGTAAACACCGGGGATTGTATAAATCGACTGATGGTGGGCAAACCTGGAATATTGTTTTGTTCAAGGATGATAAAACCGGTTGTGCAGATATATTGATGGATCCTACAAATCCTGATATCATTTTTGCTTCGATGTGGCAATTTAGGCGTCAACCTTATAGTTTTAGCTCAGGAGGCAATTCAAGCGGATTATTTAAAAGTACCGATGCCGGAAAAACATGGAAAGAAATCACAAATGGCCTACCACCCAAACCATTTGGAAGAATTGCTATGGCATTGGCACCTAGCGATCCAAAAAATATGGTAGCAATTGTTGAGAGCGCAAAAACAGGTTTATACATTTCATCAGATAATGGCGAAACCTGGAAAAGCCAAAGTGCTTCATTAAATGTTGTTTCAAGGCCTTTTTATTTTAGTACCATTGTTATTGATCCCAAAGATCCCAAAAGGATTTATCGACCGGCTTACTCATTTTCATATAGCAGCGATGGTGGATACTCATTTTCAGATGCAAGCAATGACGGGGGTTGGTTACATTCAGATTTACATGCATTGTGGATCAATCCAACTTATACAAATGTAATGTATACAGGTACCGATGGCGGTGTTTATGTAAGTTTGGACAAAGGTGTCACCTGGCAGTTTAATCAGGGCTTGCCCGTTGGACAATTCTATCATGTGGCATGTGATAACAAAGAACCATATAATGTTTATGGTGGTTTGCAGGACAATGGCAGCTGGATGGCACCAAGTGCAGCACCAGGAGGCATTGGAAATGGAAATTGGTTAAAAGTAGGCGGTGGTGATGGTTTTTGGACTGTTCCGGATGTAGACGGTCAAACTGCTTATTCCGAATCTCAAGGAGGAACTATGAGCCGCATCAACCTTGCCAATATGAAGGCAGAAAATATTCAGCCCCAAAAAACAATCAAGGAAGAAAAGCTGCGTTGGAACTGGAATACTCCAATTGTTACAGGTACAAAAAATCCTAAAAATTTATATGTTGGGGCGCAATATCTTTATAAATCTACAGATCAAGGCCGTGGTTGGAAAAAGATTTCGCCAGATTTAACAACCAATAATAAATTAAAACAGAAACAGGAAGAAAGTGGTGGTTTAAGCGAGGATAATACTTCGGCTGAAAATCATTGCACTATTTATTTTATTGCAGAATCACCATTTGACGAAAATGTGGTTTGGGTAGGAACTGATGATGGAAATATCCAATACACCATTGATGGTGGTGCAAACTGGACAAATGTTTCGGCTAATGTTGCTAAATGCGGAATTGCAAATCAAGCTTGGGTAAGTAGCGTTCAACTTTCGCAATTTGATAAAAATACAGTTTATGCTACTTTCGATAACCACATGTATGGTGACCACAACACATATCTTGGAAAAAGTATCGATATGGGAAAAACATGGGTAAGGATATACAATAAAGAATTTACAGGTTTTGCCCATAAAATTATCGAAGATTTTGAGAATAAAAACCTGCTGTTTCTAGGAACGGAAATGGGATTATTTGCAACCCTCGATGGTGGAGCAAATTGGTTCCGTATCAAAAACAACATCCCTGAATATGCATTGGTAATGGATATGAAAATTCACCCCAAAACACATGATTTGGTTGTTGCTACTCACGGTCGTGGAATTTACATCCTTGACAATATTAGTCCAATAAGTAGATTGACTGCAGATATTTTAAACAAAGATGTTTATCTTTTTCCACCTGCTGATATTACGCTCACCAATGGCAAAATGGGTTGGGGCGGCCCTGATGTTATAGGTGGATGGAGCGCAGGAAATCCTGCTGAAATTCCACCAATTACTTATTATTTAAAACAAAGATTGAGCACAGGTAAAATATCCGTTGATATTTTAGACGAAAAAGGTAATTTAATTCAAAGCCTTCCTGGAACAATAAGAAAAGGTATCAATAAAGTTACCTGGAATTTAAGGGGAATGCCACCCAAAGTTGCTGCAGGTAGCACAAAAATGGATTATGCCGGATTTTCTGCACCCATGGTTTTGCCTGGAACCTATACAATTAAATTAAAAGTAAATGAGCAAGAATATGTGGATAAAGTAAAATGTGTCCATGACCAAAGCAATAAAGATTTAAGTGTTGAAGACAGGGCATTGGTTTACAACAAAGCCATGCAATTGCAGTCTCTTTACAATAACTTATCTAATGTAATTGATAGTATTTCATATTATCAAAACAAGCTTAAAGCAGATACTTTGGCATTTGTAAAAAACAAAAATTCAAAGGTATTTTATGATGATTTGCAAAAGGTAAAAGCAGAGTTAATGGCTACGAAGAAAACATCTATTTTTGCAGATGAAGAACGATTACGAGAACGAATTTCCTCTCTTTATGGATCATTCTGTTCCATGGAAGTGAAGCCTAATTCAATTCAATTGGAAGCCATTGATGGACTAATACAAGAATTTAAAATACAAAATGATGCATTTAATAAATTATTGGTTAAGTATTTACCGAAAAATCCAGGATTAAAGATTAAATAAAAATTTGATTTGTCTTAGTTAGGATATTTTAAAATCCCTCGGTTTGAAACTCTGAGGGATTTTATTATTATATCCATATAATGAATCATAATCTGTAACCATGAAAAAAAAATTCACAAAAAAGGTAAACCTAAATAGTGACTTTTTTGTTAAATGCATTAAATTTTTTACAATACTTTTTTAGAAATTTAGCAATGTAAACTAAAAATCCACTGCCAAGCAATCTCTTATTCAATTCCATTATAAGTTCAATAAAATTAGTCGAATTTGAAAAGTTTAGTGTTTACAGGCCTTTTATAATTCAAATTGGCATAATAATATCCTCACAATCAATATTATAAACATGAACAATTTTTGTTTGGATCAAATTTTGACTAGATTTATAGAGATTAGCAAAAGTCTATTTTTAAACCCTATATTTGATTATGGCCCAGATAAATGAACAAATTATTCGAGCCGTTTATGCTGAAATGCTCAGTTACAAGCCAGCCCTTGCAAAGCAATTGGTTACAGACGACGACGAAGATGATGGTGAAATCGATTACCGTTTACAGGGTGATGTAATTATAAAGAATTTTCCATGGCCAATAGGAGTGGAGTTGCGTAGGCTCTTTTCGGGTTCCATGCGTCAGTTCGATCGCTCCCGTCTCGACCAGATTTTCAAAACAATTGAACGTACCATGCAATTTATCAGTTTTGCAATGGTTTGTCAGCTGTGGCAGGAGAAAATAAAACAAAATCTGGTGTTGACCGATACTTTGAAAAAGGATTTTGAAAGCCGCTTTTGTCTCCTTGGAATGGGTAATTTTGCTTGGATAATAAGGGCAATTGGTAATTTTTTCGAAGATCAGAAAATAGGGTGGTTTATGAAAGAGATGAGCGACACTTTCGACAAGAAGTTTTATGCTGCACTCGATTTTTGGGTTCCCGAACGTAACGAAATTGGCCATTACCAGATTAATCTCACCCAAGAAGATATTGAGAAACGTTGTGTTGAATATGAGGAAAAGCTAACTTTTATACTTCAGAAAATTGCATTTTTTGCCAATTATAAACTGGTTTCAGTACGTGATATCAAGGTTCAAAAAACCAGGATAAAAGAAGCCAAATTCAGGCATGTTATCGATTTGCTTAATAGTTCCGATTCCGATTTTAAGGCTAAAGAGCTTGATGACTTTCAATTTTCTGAAAGCAATGCTGTAATGGTAATAAAAACCATGAAATCCATTGGTGAACATTTGAACCTGTCACCATTGGTAATTGATACAAAATCGGAAGTGCTCGATAATAAAGATAAATTTTCAATTAAAAAGGATATTTTTATGTATACTAAATTTCGTGGCGATCAGCTTTTTTATGTTGGAACAGAGGTCACTGAAAAATGCGATTTGCGTGCTTTGAGCAATTATCAGAGTTTGATGGATGAGTTCAAGGAATTAATGCGGGTTTTTAATTAGTATTTTTCCAAAAAGTTCATTAACCGAGTTATACCTGAATTAAATATCAATTAAAAACAGATTTGGAAATTGGCACTTAGGCTTTGATTAGTGACCGAAATAAGGATCTAAATATCAGCATCAAAAAAATATTGTATTCTATGAATCCTTTCAAATTTCTGGATAGTTACACCAAAAACGACAAGGATATTTTCTTTGGTCGCAACCAGGAGATCGATGAACTTTATCACAAAGTTTTCGAAAGCAAAATTCTATTGGTTTATGGAATATCTGGTACTGGAAAAACATCTTTAATCAATTGTGGGCTAGCCAACAGGTTCAATGATACTGACTGGCTGCCTGTGAACATCCGAAGGGGAAATAATCTCAGCGAAAGCCTTTTGCAAACCTTGAACAAAATAGCCTTAGTTCCTATTTCAATTGCAAAAGGGAAGGATAATGCCCAACGGATTATCAAGGCACTTCATTCGGTTTATTTGGATCATTTTAAGCCTGTTTATTTGATTTTTGATCATTTTGAAGAATTATTCATTTTCGGGACTGATGAAGAAAAGCAAGAGTTTTTAAATGTTTTGAAAGGGATTGTTCAGTCCGATTTGCAATGTAAACTTATCTTTGTTATCCGTAAAGAATATTTTGCCGGCATTGCCGAATTTGAAAGTATTGTTCCTGAAATAATGTCCAACCGGATGAGGCTCGAAAAAATGACCCGTGCCAATGCCCGTCTGACTATCACCGAACCTTGCAAAATGCAGAATATCGAAGTTGAAGATGGATTTGCCGATACATTGCTCGATAAGCTTGATTCCAGAACCATCAATATCGATTTGACTTATTTGCAGGTAGCCCTTGATAAAATTTATAAACTGGCAAAGTCCGAATCTGAAAAACCCGGATTGGAAAATAATTTGCGATTTACTGTTGACCTATTAGACAAATTAGGTAATGTCAATGATTTGCTGGGTGCATTTCTTGAGGAACAAATCAGTCAAATGCCCGATCCTGTTTCTGCACTTACAGTTCTTAAAGCTTTTGTTTCGACCGAAGGCACTAAAAGGCAGATTACGGAAGAAGAAGTTCTAAATTATGCTTTATCACTGGGAAAAGATATAACTTCAGAAACAATTAAGTATCTGATATTAAGGTTTATAAAACTTAGAATATTACGCGACAAAGATGAAAATGGCCGTTATGAATTACGCCATGATGCTCTAGCTTCTAAAATTTATGAAAAAATTACACTTGTTGAAAAAGAGATTCTTGAAGTAAGGCAATTTATTGAGAATTCATGGAACAACTGGCAAAAACGAAATATACTTCTTTCAACAGCCGATCTGGCTTATATTGCACCTTATAAGAGCAGACTATACCTTTCGAAAGAGTTGACAGAACTATTGGAAAAAAGTAAAAAAGTTTTGCTCAAGGCAAAACGAAGAAGACGGATTGCTGCTATTGCGGTTTCAATTACTCTATTGGTTGTATTTGCGGGTTTCACTTTGTGGGCTTTGGATGAAAGGGGCAAAGCATTTGTCGAGTCCCGGCATTCAAAAATAATTTTATTGGTAGCAAAAGCAAAAGAAGCATTTGCCAATAATCCCACAAAAGCTATGCGATATGCCCAGTTGGCTTATCAGCATGACAGCACTAATGTGTTGGCAAGTCAGACTTTATCTGATATTTTTAATAAATCAGATGCAAATCCATTTTACGTAGCGTCCCTTAACCATCATGATAATGTTAGTTCTGCTGTTTTTTCTCCTGATGGTAAAAAATTGCTCACAGCTTCGTGGGATAATACTGCAAAGCTATGGGACTTGACCGGAAAATGTATGCTTACATTTCAAGGTCATTCATCACGGATTAATTCTGCTGTTTTTTCTCCCAATGGTCAAAACATATTAACTGCATCTAATGATAAAACCGCCAGGTTATGGGATTTAAACGGAAAGTGTCTCACTGTTTTTTATGGTGATACATCAGAGTTCACTTCAGCAGTTTTTTCGCCTGATGGCAAAACCATATTAAGTACATCTACCAATTTATCTGCAAAACTTTGGAATTTGTACGGAAAATGTCTGGCTACCCTTTCCGGTCATACCGACAATGTTCGTTCAGCAGTTTTTTCTCGGGATGGTAAATACATCCTTACTTCATCATGGGATAAAACAGCCAAACTTTGGAATTTATCCGGAAAATGTATGGTTACACTTACTGGCCATAAATCATTTGTTGTTTCAGCAAACTTTTCACCTGATGGTAAAAATATATTAACTTCTTCGTGGGATAAAACGGCAAAACTTTGGGATTTGAAAGGTAAATGTTTGAAAACATTTAAAGGCCATGAAGAGTTTGTTCTTTCAGCGGTTTTTTCTTCTAATGGCAAATTGATTGTCACAACATCTGGTGACAAAACTGCAAAACTATGGAATCTATCCGGAAAATGCCTGACTACTTTTTCTGGACATTCCGATTATGTTTCTTCTGCGGTTTTTTCTGCTGATGGTAAAAACATCTTGACAGCTTCAGTTGATAAGACCGCAAAGCTTTGGGATTTGTCTGGGAAATGTTTGGCCACCTTCTCTGGTCATTCATCAAAACTTAATTCTGCTGCCTTTTCGCCCGATGGTAGGACCATCCTAACTGCTTCAGTAGATAAAACAGCCAAAGTTTGGGATTTATCTGTAGTGAATTTGCCGGTCTTACAAGGACATTCGGATAAGCTAAAATTTGCTGCTTTTTCTCCAACAGGCCAGTTTGTCCTCACTGCCAGTAATAGCAAAGTAATACTTTGGGATATTTGCGGAAAATTTGTGGCTACACTTGCCGGTCATAAAGGTGCAGTTATTAATGCCTTATTTGCTCCTGATGGTAAATCTATTTTAACTGTTTCTTCCGAGAAAATTGCCATTTGGGATTTAAAAGGAAAATCTCTGAAAACAATTTATGCAGATACTGCTGAGTTCACTTCTGCAGCATTTGCTCTTGATAGTAAAACCTTTGTTACAGGCTTAAGTGACCATACTGCTAAACTTTGGGATATCCATGGAAATGTACTTCAAATTTTGAAGGGGCATCATGATTTGGTCTTTTTTGTCAGATTTTCTTCAGATGGTAAAACCATTCTAACTATTTCGTATGACCAAACCACAAGATTGTGGGATTTAAAAGGAAAATGTTTAGATACACTGTCATGGCATACGCCAAGTGTTAGTCTTGGTGAATTTTCGCCTGACTGCAAAACCTCGCTGATTGTTTCATCGGATCAGGTAATGAAATTATGGGATAATTCCGATCATTGTCTCGCTATATTATCTGGACATTCATCGCTAATCAATTCTGTGGTTTTTTCTTCTGATGGTAAATATGTCCTTACTGCATCCAACGACAATACTGCAAAATTATGGGATTTAACGGGTAAATGCCTGGCTACTTTTTCTGGACATGCCGCAAAGGTTAATTCTGCGGTATTTTCTCCCAACAATAATACAATTCTTACAGCATCTAGCGACAATACTGCCAAACTTTGGGATTTGTCCGGAAGATGTCTCGCAACTTACTCCGGACACTCTGATATTGTTCGATATGCAGATTTTTCGCATAATGGCAAAAATATTCTGACCGTTTCCAATGATAATTTGGCGAAGATTTGGCTCACTCCACCAGCAATTTATAAGTGGATAAGCAATTCAAAAATTGGCACATTATCAATTTCAGATAAAGCTGAAATTGGCGAATTGGATGATTTCAATGAAATTAAATTTTCTGATAAAACTGAACTATTAGACGATTATGCAGACTGGTATTTAAGCAACTCTGATACTTTAAAGGCTGTAATTCTTTATGAAAGAGCAATGAAATTGAGTCCTGGTGGCTTTGGCAGGAAAATTCTTGGCGATATTTACAGAGCGAAAAATCAAAAAGAAAAGTATTTGAATTTATTTAAAAACGATCCACTAACTATTTTAAAAGATGAGATTGGTGATTATAAGGAAAGAACAATCTCTGATAGTTATGAAGGTAAGTATTTATATTTTTCTCAATTGGCCAAATTATATGAGAAACTACTAATGATGGAACCCGGTGGCCAAGCAAAATACGAAGCAGCAACTTGCTATAATGATATAGGTTGGAACAGTTTGTTTACAAACAATTATGCTGATGGTTTAAAAGCCATTCAAAGAGGGATTGAATTAGATTCCTCAAATGATATGCTTTTTGTCAATTTACCTTTATGCTATCTATTTGCAGGTGAAATTGATAAAGCTAATGAGTTATACCTGGCTTATAAAGATAAACCATGGACAGCTGATAATCGCTCCAAAACCTTTAAAGAATCTTTTCTTGATGATATTACTAATTTGGAAAGGAATGGCGTAAGTCATCCTGATTTTATAAAAGTGAAGAAAATTTTAACCGAAAAGACAGTAAAAAATAAAATGGTAATTCGAAAAAAGAAAGTTAAGTAAAAATATTTTTATGCACCATTTTGTCTTATTAATCCTTTATCATCAATTAGATAAGCGGTAAATATTTTATTCCAAGAACCAAAATGTCATCTGTTTGTTCATAAGGTTCATTCATTTTATTTAAATGTGATTTCCATTTTTCGATGTGGTTGTTCAACATTTCTTTTTGGGTTTTGGAATTTAAATGATGAATTTCCAATAAGAGTTCTTTAAGGTTTTTGGGCAAAAACTTTTTCCCTTTTTCACCACCAATCTGGTCGCCATATCCATCCGAAAACATATATATTACATCATCTTTCTGAATTTCAATTTCATGTGCAATAAAATCGCTTTCTATCCAATTGATGCCAATGGTCATTTTATCACCTTTGTACTCTGTAAGCTGGTTATTTCTAATCACTATCAAAGAATTTTTGGCACCTGAAAACTGCAATTTATTTTGTGATAAATCAAATACACAAAGTGCCAAATCCATGCTATCTTCCTGTTGGTTTAGCTCTTCATTTTGATTTAATGCCAATTTCACTTTATCTCTTAACTTATTTAAAATCAAATTTGTTTCAAAAATTTTCTCTTTATTAATGATGTCGTTTAAAAAAGTGATTCCAAGCATACTCATAAAAGCACCCGGCACGCCATGTCCGGCACAATCCGCAGCACAAACGATAATTTTACTATCTATTTTGCTGAACCAGTAAAAATCGCCACTGACTATATTGCGTGGCTTAAATAAAATAAAACTTTCAGGAAATACTTTGGCAATTAATTCATCTGAAGGAAGCATTGCTGATTGAATTTTCTTTGCATATTCAATACTTTCAATAATATTGTTGTTTTTGCGCTCCAATTCTTCGAATTTTAGTTTTAATTCTACATTTTTAAGTTGATTGATTTGTTTACCTAAAATTTCCTCAGAAATAGTAGCATATTTTTTCAAATGTGAAAGGGCTTCATCAAGATTATGTATTTTTTCGTAAACCTGCGATAGCAACATATGTGTTTTGCTGATATTTGGCATTATATTCGTTTCAAAAGCATATTCCAAGGCAATGTTTAGCATTTCAATGGCTTTTTCATATTTTTTTGCTTTTATAAAAATATTGCCTAAACCTGAAAACCCCAGATAATTACAAACTTTATCATTCGAAAATTGTTTGTTCAATTCCAGACATTTCAAATACATTTGTTCTGCTTCGCTTAGGTTATACTCCAATTCATAATTGCTTGCCAGGCCAATATATGAAAAACAAATAGCGGGATCATTGATTTCAGTTCTCAATAAAAGGGCACTTTGATAGAATTGATATGATTTTTCCATTTCCTTAATTTCCGAGTAAGTTCTGGCAATTAAGTTTAGGGTTGAGGCCAGGGCAAATTTGTCGTTAGATTTTTCGCGGATCGATAAAGCTTTTTGATACAAATTTAAAGCATTGTCATAATCTCCAATGCGGCGATAAATGTTTGCAAGTGTCGAAATTAATTCACTTTGAAGATCAGGTAAATTTAAGAATTGTAATTTTTTTATCGCTTTTTGGGCCAATTCTATTGCCTTTTCATACCAGCCATAACTGTCGTATAAACGTGATAAATAGTCAATTGAGATGATGGAATTTTTTGAATCATAATTTTCGTCAAAGTATTTTTTTAACAAAAGCAATTCATTATCAATTTTTTCGACATTTATCCTTTTTAAAAAGTTATAAATTGTTTTTAATAGACGGGTTTGCATAATTAGGCCAGTTTTGCCCGTTTCAATTGCAAGAAGGTATGCTTCGTTGCAAATGGCTAATCCTTTTTTTGAGTCTTTATACCTTAAATCCCAGGATTGGGAATATAGTTCATTAATATGATTTTCGATACTAAATTGGTTTTCAAAATTAGAACTTAATTCGTTCATTGCTTGCTTAATTTATCCAATAAATGCATTTGATAAATTTACGGAAAAAAGAGAGGTAAAACAAAAAAGAAAAAATAAAGCAAGTTTATAAATGTTTTAAATGACAAAAAGTAAAATTGGTAGAAATTTAAGCATAATGGATGGTGTCGCTTATTTTTTTTAAATAATTGCAGGTTTTGATTAGTTAGATAAACCTTAAGATTTTTTAAAACTTAAGGTTTATCATATGGTATCTTTGATTCAATTATTTACTCAATAATCCTCTTCTTTTCAATAAAGCATCCACATTTGGATCTTTTCCACGGAACAATCGGTATTGATCCATTCCTTCGCCTTCGCCTACTTCCTGAAGACAATATTTACGGAATTTAGCCGCCAGTTCTTGATTGTAGATATCACCAGATTCTTTAAATGCAGCAAACGCATCAGCATCTAGTACTGCTGCCCAAATATACACATAATAACCGGCAGAGTAACCACCGCTGAAGATATGTGAAAAATAAGTGGTTCGGTAACGTGGCAAAATCTCAGGGATTAGACCAATTTTATCCATAGCTTGTTTTTCAAATTCCTCAACGTTAACCAACTTTGGCTCGTTAATATTGTAATAAGCCAAATCAAGCAATGAAGCTGCAAGATATTCAACAGTTATAAAACCTTGGTTAAACAAGCTGCTTTTCTCAATTTTATCAACTAATTTATCTGGAATTACAGCGCCTGTTTTATAGTGTTTGGCATATGTTTTAAGTACTTCAGGATCGCCTGCCCAATTTTCCATAACTTGAGATGGTAGTTCAACGTAATCTTGTGGCACACTGCCAGTTGTGCGGTCATATTTGCCAACTGTGAACAGACTATGCAGTGCATGGCCAAATTCATGAAATAAAGTTGAAGTTTCGTCAAAGTTTAACAATGCGGGTACATCACCTGTTGGTTTTGTGAAATTACAAACCATCGAAACTATCGGATCAACTTTTTTGCCATCACGCCATCCTGCAGATTGAAAAGTAGTACACCAGGCACCACCACTTTTTGATGGGCGTGGATGATAATCTAGATAAAGAATACCAAGGTGACTTCCATCTTTTTCTTTTACTTCGAATGTTTCTACGTCTTTGTAATAAACAGGTAAATCCGTTAATTTGGTAAATGTAATTCCATATAATTTTGTGGCAACTCCAAACATTCCATCTCGTACATTTGACAAACTGAAGTAAGGTTTTAATTCATTTTCATCTAAATCATATTTTGCTTTGCGCACTTTTTCAGCATAATACCACCAATCCCATGGTTGTAGTTTGAATTTACCATCCTCACTATCAATGATCTTCTGCATTTCTTTAACTTCGTTTTTGGCTACTGGCAATGCTGCATTCCAAAGTTTCATTAAAAATTCATCAACTTTTTCGGGTGTTTTGGCCATGTTCTGGTCAATTACATATGCGGCATAGGTTTTAAAACCAAGTAAATTGGCTTTTTCAAAACTAAGTTTTGCCATTTTAGAGGCAATTTCTTTATTATCGTTTTTATTGCCATTGTTGCCACGCATGAAATAACCTCGATAAATTTTTTCGCGCAATTCTCGGTTTTTTGCATATTGTAAAAATGGAATCATACTTGGTTTCGATAAACCAAAAGCCCATTTACCTTCCATTTTCTTTTCTTTGGCAACCTCAGCTGCACCATCAATTACTTCTTGTGGAAGTCCATCAAGATCTTTTTTATTGTCTATAACCAATTCAAAATTTTCGTTGGTTTCGGCTAGCAAGTTGTCACCAAAGGAAATCGATAAACCAGATAGTTCTTCGTTTATTTTCCTAAGCTTATCCTGATCTTTTTTTGATAGGTTTGCACCACTTCGCTCAAAATCTTTATAGTATTTTTCAATTACACGAATCTGACTGGAATCAAGCTTTGAATCATTCCTTTTTTCGTAAACTGCCTTAATCTTTTTAAACAGATTTTCGTTCATAGCAATATCATCGCGATGTTTTGATAACATTGGGCTTAAAAGTCGGGCAATATTCTGCAGCTGGTCGTTCGTATTTGCCTCTGTCATATTAAAGAATACACTGCTTACTCTCGAAAGCATCAATCCAGATTTATCCAACGCTAAAATAGTGTTGTCAAAGTCAGGCTCTGCAGTATTGTTTACAATGGCGTCAATCTCAGCATTTTGTTGTTTCATACCTTCAATAAAGGCAGGCATATAATGCGTGGTGTCTATTTTATCGAAAGGTGGAACTTGGAAAGGTGTCTGAAACTCCGAAAAGAAGGGATTGTCAGTTTTCTTTTCATTTTTGCACGAGAAAATCAGCAGAACTGATATCGCGAGAAGAATTGTTGAAATTTTTTTCATAAAGTTAATTTGAGGGTAAAACTGTTAGATTAATAATAAAATCAGAGAATAAAAGTAGATTCATTTTAGCTAGTGAAATATGATTTTTGGCATTTTTAGCATATAAGGATCATCCATTAATTTTGAATTTTTTAATCTGATATTTTCTAATTAAAAAAAAATGTTTTAGGATTAGGGGTTTATTAGTTAACCCAAGTTAAATAATGACCATTGTTTTTCCATATTCTTTGCTATTTTTACAAGGTTTTAGCATGAGCCGCAATGCAGATTGGTTTAATGTTTAATCACGATTTTACATGATATTCTAATATTTTCTTAACATTTCTTTAATCCTAAACAGTGAAAAATAATGATGCAAGACCAGATTATAACAAATACCAATTCTGAAAAAGGTTTTAAAAAAAGCCTTAATCTTTTTGATGCCACTATGTTGGTAATAGGCTCTATGATTGGTTCGGGTATTTTTATTGTAAGTGCAGATATGTCAAGATTATTGGGATCTCCGGGCTGGCTTTTGGTTGTGTGGCTCATCACTGGTTTAATGACAGTTATTGCGGCTTTAAGTTACGGTGAATTGGCAGGTATGATGCCTAATGCTGGTGGAATTTATGTTTATTTGCGAGAAGCATTTAACCCAATGTTTGGTTTTTTATATGGATGGACCGGATTTCTGGTTATTCAAGCCGGAACTATTGCCGCAGTTGGTATGGCTTTTGCAAAATATTCGGGAGTACTATTTCCATGGATTTCTGAGAAAAACATCTGGCTCAATTTCGGTAGTTTTGGATTTAATACCACCCAACTAGTTGCCATTCTATTAATTATAGCTCTTTCGTGGATAAATTCGCGAGGAGTAAAATTAGGTAAGTTAATACAGAATTTGTTTACGAATATCAAGTTTTTTGTATTGTTGGCCTTTATAATTGTTGGATTATTTGTTGCAGGTAATGCCGAATCAATCAATATCAATCTTGGTGTTATGTGGAATGCCCAGCAAGTTACCAATTCTGGTACAATTCCGTTATCCGGTTTTTCATTATTGGCCGCTTTGGGAGCTGCAATGGTGGGTTCCTTATTTGCCGCCGATTCGTGGTATAGTGTTACTTTTACCGGAGCAGAGATTATAAACCCTAAAAAAAATATTCCACGAAGCCTTTTATTAGGCACTATTTTGGTTTTTATTCTTTACATACTTGCCAATTTGGTGTACCTGTTAATTTTGCCGTTAAGAGGTGATCCACAGGCAGCAACAGCTATTGGGCAAGGTATTCAATATGCAGCTAACGATAGGGTTGCAACCGCAGCCATTAGTGGAATCTTTGGAAACAGTGCCGCAATTATTATGGCTGTATTTATTATTATTTCAACATTCGGGTGTAATAATGGTATCATAATGACATCTTCAAGGGTTTATTATGCTATGGCCAACGATGGCTTATTTTTTAAAAGTGTAGGAAAACTGAATAAAAATGGAGTTCCAGGCAGAAGCTTGCTTATTTTAAGTATTTGGTCTTCATTGCTTTGTTTGTCTGGAACTTATGGTCAATTATTAGATTATGTTGTTTTTGCGGTGCTTATCTTTTTCACACTCACTATTTTGGGTATTTTTGTTCTAAGGTTTAAAAAACCTGATGAAGAAAGGCCTGTTAAAGCTTTTGGATACCCTGTTATTCCAGCAATTTATATTTTGATTTCAACTTTTTTGTTGATTGATTTATTGATTATTAAGCCAGATTATACCTGGCCGGGACTAATTATTGTTCTTGCAGGTATTCCAATTTATTATGTTTGGAGATTAGTTAATAAGTTAAAAATGAATTAGTTAACTTAATTGTCCAGAAGGCTGTCTAAAAAGTCCTAAAAGCGATGGACATTGAGCTTGTCGAAATGCGATGTGCTGAGTTTGTCGAAGCATATAAGTTATTGATTATCAATAATCGTTTCGACAGGCATAACGTCTAGAAAACACTTTTTAGACAGCCTCTTTCAAGTCATCTCAATTGGTATACTCAATCTCCAACATTTATTTTATTTTAGAGAAAAAAGATTAATATTTTTTTTTCTAAAAAACATTTCGTTATTTTGTGAAATGATAAAATGAATTAAATTTTTAAATAAATCGAAATGAATATTAAAATTTTAGGAACAGGTTGCTCCAAATGCAAAACACTTGAAAAGCTTGCAAAAGAAGTAGTTGACGAGAACAAAATCAATGCGGAAATTAGCAAAGTGGAAGATATTGTGCAAATTATGCAATATGGTATTATGACTACTCCTGCTTTGGTTATTAACGAAAAAGTTGCAATAAGTGGTCGTGTACCATCAAAAGATGAGATTAAAAATTTAATAGAGAAATTCGCACATGCCTGAAAAAATCGTTTTAGAGCCTGATATACAGCAAATTGCTCAAATTGCAAAAGCAATGAGCCATCCGGTGCGGGTTTATATCTTAAAAAAGCTATCGCACATGAATTCCTGCTGCTATAGTGGCGATTTGGTTGATGAATTGCCTGTTGGCCGATCTGCCCTTTCGCAACATCTCAAAGAATTGAAATTTGCAGGTTTGATTCAAGGCGAAATCAATCCGCCTTACATTAAATATTGCATAAATCGCGAAAATTGGGAAAAGGCAAAATTGCTTTGCAATGATTTCTTTGGCAAATGATAAATCAATAAAAACCCGATAATTAAATTATTAATTTATGAAAAAGAATGTATTTCTTCTCTTGATCACGTTATCTGCAGTGTTTTTTGCTTGTAATCAAGCTGCACAAAATCAGAACAATAATTCTGATAGTACAAAAATAACAAATGAACTTGTTCAAAACACAAATCTAAAACTTCAAATTTATTATTTCCATGCAACTCATCGTTGTGAAACCTGCATTAGCATTGAAAAAAATGTTAAAAAAGTGCTGGAATCCTATTATAAAGATCAGATGTCAAAAGGAATTATTAATTTAAAAGTTCTTTGTGTGGATGATGAAGTGAACAAAGCTTTAGTTGAAAAATATCAGGCAGCAGGAGCGGCGTTGCATTTGGTTAAGATTGAAAATAGTGTTGAAAAAGACAACGATCTTAGTGATTTTGCTTTTTCATATTCAAATGTTGAACCCGATGTTTTTATCAAGGGAATGAAAGATACCATTCAGTATTTTATTCAATAATCGATAATGGAATACCTACAATCGCTGTTGCATGGCAATGAAATGCCATTCCTTTCTGCATTTATACTTGGGCTTATGACAGCTATAAGTCCTTGTCCTTTAGCTACTAATATAACTGCCGTTGCGTTTATTGGGCAAAATATCGAAAACAAGCGCAAAGTTTTTATCAATGGGTTAATTTACACTTTAGGAAGGGCAATTACTTATACCGTTCTAGGGCTATTGCTTTTTTTCGGGGCTAGTAAATTCCATATTTCCTCATTTTTCCAAAGCAATGGCGAAAAATTTTTAGGGCCTTTGCTTCTAATCATCGGTATATTTATGCTTGGAATTTTTAAAATTAATTTTCCTGGTTTGGGCAAATTAACTGATAAATTCGAGAGCAGCAACAAAAATGGAAGCAGCGTTAGTTCCCTTTTGATGGGGATTGTATTCGCTTTGGCTTTTTGCCCATATAGCGGAGTTTTATATTTTGGAATGTTAATGCCCATGACCATTTCAAGTGCATCCGGTTTGTTTTTACCTTTTATTTTTGCCATTGCAACCGGATTGCCTGTTATCTTTTTTGCCTACCTGATTGCTTTTACATTATCGGGAGTTGGCAGTGTTTATAACAAAATCAAAACCTTTGAAAACTGGTTTAGGAAAATAGTAGCTGTAATCTTTATTCTTGGAGGTATTTATTATATCTATATTTTTTTTATCAAAAGGTTGATCGAATAATTTTTTTAATAAATATTTCGTGGATTTGCGAAATAGTAAAATGAATTCAAAGTGCAGCTAGTTGCAATCAAAAAAATGGAACACAGATGACACTGATATTACTGATTAACACTGATTTTTCGGAAATACTTTGTCAAAATAACAAAGTATTTGTGGGTAATAGTATAAATAATTTTTTAAAATAATAAAATACAAATGAGTTTTATTCAAAGTTCAAAAGGTAAAATTATATTGCCGTTGGTATTGCTGCCAGTTTGGTATTTGATTTATCATTATTTACAGCCTTTTACTGATTGGTTTGTGTTTTCGGCTTTGGGAATGACCAAAGGAGAACACCTAGCTGAAGCCTTGTGGTTTTTTATTTTCGAGTTTCCAAAAGTGTTGATGTTATTAACGCTCATCATTTTTTTTGTGGGGATAATCCGAACTTATTTTACTCCAGAACGAACACGAAAAGTGCTGGAAGGTAAAAAAACATTCACAGGAAATGTGATGGCTTCCATGTTGGGAATTGTTACCCCTTTTTGCTCGTGCTCTGCTATTCCTTTATTTCTAGGCTTTGTTGAGGCTGGCGTTCCTTTGGGTGTTACTTTTTCTTTTCTAATTGCAGCACCCATGATTAACGAGGTGGCTGTAATCCTGCTATTTGGTATGTTTGGCTGGAAAGTGGCCTTAATTTATGTTGCAACAGGTTTGTTTATAGCCATTTCGGCAGGTTGGGTTATTGGTAAGCTAAAACTTGAAAAATGGGTTGAGGCATGGGTATATCAAACCAAATTTGGACAAAACTCCATGGAGGAAGTACAAATAAAATTTAGCGACCGAATTGCTTTAGGATACGATGCCGTTAAAGATATTGTTGGTAAAGTTTGGATTTATGTAGCATTGGGTATTGCAGTAGGGGCTGGCGCACATGGTTATGTGCCTGAAGATTTTATGGCCGCTTTAATGGGCAAGTCCGCATGGTATTCGGTTCCACTTTCCATTTTAATAGGTATTCCTTTGTATTCAAATGCTGCTGGAATTGTGCCTATTGTATCGGTATTGATCGAAAAAGGAGCTTCATTGGGAACAGCTTTGGCTTTTATGATGGCCGTTATAGGCTTGTCGCTTCCCGAAATGATAATTCTCAGAAAAGTATTGCGGTTGCCTTTGATTTTTACTTTTATCGGAATTGTAGGTTTTGGAATTATGATTGTAGGATTTTTGTTTAATTGGATATTTTGACAATATGAAAACGAATGAAATCAAAAATTTAACATTTAAAATCATGAAAATGAATACGAAGAAAATGAGTGCATTAATCTTTTTATTGTCCTTTATGTTTGTTGGTTTGGCGCAAAGCACTATAAATGAAAATCTTAAAAAAGATGCAATAAAATACAAAGTAACTTTTGTTGAATTGGGTTCGGTTCGCTGTATTCCTTGCAAACAAATGCAGCCCATTATGAAATCCATTGAAGAAAAATACGGCAGCCAAGTAAAGGTTATTTTCTACGATGTTTGGACGCCTGAAGGAAAACCTTTTGCCACGCAATATGGAATAAATGCAATTCCAACTCAGGTTTTCCTCGACGAAAAAGGTAAGGAATTTTTCCGTCACGAAGGCTTTTTTGCAGAAGAAGAATTGGTTAAAGTATTGAAAACAAAAGGAGTTAAGTAATTGATTTGATATTGATATAATTTTCAAAATTGAATATTTTCATTTAAAACTTTTTTTAATCTTTTAATGAATCTTAAAATTCGAAACTATGAAAACAATCGGTTTTATTGGAAGTGGAAGAGTAACCAAAATCTTCCTCCATGCTTTTCAAAACAAAAACATTTCATTGAAGAACATTTCGGTTTTTGACACCAACGCTGAGGTTTCAGAAAAGTTGAAACAAAAATTTCCTGAAATAACAATTGCTGATTTAAAAACAGTTTCATCAAAAGAAATTGTTTTTATTGCCCTTCACCCTCCCGTAATTGTGGATTCGCTTAATTCAATTAAAGAATTTGTCAGCAAAACCAGCATTTTCATTTCTTTGGCTCCAAAAATCACGATCGAAAAAATCTCATCCTTGATTGGCAATCAGAATATTGTAAGGCTTATTCCCAATGCCACTTCGTTTATTAATCAGGGCTACAATCCTGTAACTTTTGCACCAGGCTTTGGTAATAAAAAAGAAATGATGGATATGCTTTTAGTTTTGGGAAAAACCTTTGAAACTGATGAGTCCAAATTAGAAGCCTATGCAATTGCATCAGCTATGTTGCCAACCTATTTCTGGTTCCAATGGTACCAAATGGTAGAAATTGCAGAACAAATTGGTTTAAGCCACGCTGAAGCTAAAGAAACTGTCCAGGAAACTTTGCTTGCCTCAATTGATGTTATGTTTAAATCGGGATTAAAAGCTGCCGAGGTGATCGATTTAATACCTGTTAAGCCAATTGGTGAAAACGAAGTGGAAATTAAAGAAATATTGCATACTAAATTGGTTGGACTTTATAATAAAATAAAGCCATAAATCGAGTGAATTTGACTAAGAATTTTTAAATAATTTCAAGAAAATATTTTGTTATTTTAAACTAATGCCGTATGTTTGCGTTATTAAACATTAATTAAATGACAAACAACAAATCATCCGAATTTAATGCCAATCAACAAGAGATTGCTGAATTTGCAAGAATATTGTCACATCCTGCCCGTATTGCAATTATTCAACTTCTTGCAAAAAAAAATGAAATAAAAACAGGCGATATTTCTGAATTTTTGCCTTTGAGCAGAACCACCGTTTCGCAGCATTTGAAGGAATTGCGAAATGCAGGAATTATCCAAGGAAACATCGACGGATTAAAAATTCATTATTGTTTGAATATGGATAAAGTCAATGAGATGAAAACTTTATTTAACCATATGTTCGAAAGTTCAATCGGCGATTTTATGTGCCGTTGCTAATATTTATAAAACAAGAAAAGACATGAAACCAGAAGAAATCAAACAAATTGTAAAGGAAAAATACAGCGAAATAGTATTACAAACCAAGGAAGAAAATGAAACTTCGTGTTGTGGCGTTGGAAGTAGTTGTTGTGGAACTGATTACACCATTTTTAGCGAAAATTATCAGAAATTAGAAGGATATAATGCAGACGCTGATTTAGGATTGGGCTGCGGATTGCCTACCGAATATGCGTTATTAAAAAAAGGTGATACGGTGATTGATTTGGGATCGGGAGCTAGAAACGATTGCTTTGTAGCCCGCGCCATTGTTGGTGATGAAGGTTTGGTAATTGGATTGGATATGACCGAGGCCATGTTGAAAAAAGCAGAGTTAAATACCCAAAAACTTGGTTTTAAAAACGTTCAGTTTGTGTTGGGTGATATTGAACAAATGCCTTTACCTGAAAGTAAAGCAGACGTTGTTATTAGCAATTGTGTGTTGAATTTGGTTCCAAACAAAGCAAAAGCATTTTCTGAAATTTTCAGGGTTCTTAAAAGTGGTGGCCATTTTTCAATTTCCGATGTGGTGATTATTGGTGATTTGCCCGAAAACTTAAAAAAAGATGCCGAAATGTATGCTGGCTGTGTTTCGGGAGCTATTGATAAAAGCGAATATCTTCAATTGATAGAAAAAAACGGTTTTACCGATATCCAAATTCAAAAAGAAAAAGAAGTGAAGCTTCCCGATGAAATTTTATTAAAATATATTTCGGAGCAAGAATTGGATGCTTTTAATAATAGTAAAACGGGAATATATAGTATAACGGTTTTTGCCGAAAAACCATAATTTTATATGGGAAATTTTTTTTCTGACAATATAGGTTTTCAAAGTGCCGGCTTATTCAACTTAGGCATTAAAGAAGCATTTATTGAACTTACGGAGCATAGCGCCATCCTAGTCGATGTCAGAGAACCTGGTTTTGTTGATTTTAAGCGGTTTGATGTTCCAAATATAATCTATTTGGCATATAGTCTTTTTAATGAAAAGTATCAGGAACTTCCTGAAGATAAGCCACTTATTTTGGCCGATTCTGTTGGTTTGAGAAGCAAAGAAGCCATGTTATTCCTCCAAAAATTGGAATACATGAATATCGCCAATTTACCTGGAGGTATCGTAGAATGGGAAAGACAAGGTTTTCCTACAGCTAAGAATGTGAAAGAACAATACAGCGGTTCCTGTATGTGCCAATTAAGGCAAAGAAATAAACTTATAAAATATAAATGAAAATACTCATCTTATGCACCGGCAACAGCTGCCGCAGCCAAATGGCACATGGTTTTTTACAATCTTTTGATCAATACCTTCAAGTTTATTCTGCAGGAACCCAAGCTTCGGGCAAATTGAGCTCAAAAGCAGTGGTGGTAATGCATGAAATCGGAATTGATATCAGCCACCATACTTCAGATTCGGTTGAAAAATATCTCGATCAGGAATGGGATTATGTAATTACTGTTTGTGGTGGTGCCAACGAAACTTGCCCGGCATTTATCGGAAAAGTAAAAAGCCGCTTACACATTGGATTTGATGATCCATCGCATGCAACTGGAAGCGATGATTTTATTTGGAGTGAGTTTCGCCGGGTCCGTGATGAAATTAAAGAAGCGTTTTACAAATTTTATATCGAAAACCTTAAAAACCAATAGTATGCCTTCGAAACCAAGATTAAAATTTCTGGATCAATATCTGACACTTTGGATATTTTCAGCAATGGCTATCGGTGTCCTTTCAGGATATTTTATGCCTTCAATTGCCCAATTCTGGGAGTCACTCAAATCTTCACCTGAAAGCACAACCAATATTCCAATAGCCATTGGTTTAATTTTAATGATGTATCCACCATTGGCCAAAGTTAGGTATGAAGAATTAGGAGATGTATTCCGGAATTGGAAAATACTTTCCCTTTCATTGGTTCAAAACTGGATAATTGGACCGGTATTAATGTTTGCGCTGGCAATACTATTTTTTAAACTGTTTCCTGGTGAAAATAATGCCAATCTACCTTACATGTATGGTATTATAATGATTGGTTTGGCTCGTTGTATCGCGATGGTAATAGTTTGGAACGATTTGGCAAAAGGTGACACCCAATATGCCGCGGGTTTGGTTGCTTTCAACAGTATTTTTCAGGTACTTTTCTTCTCTGTTTATGCGTATTTTTTTATTGCTGTTTTTCCCAGTTGGTTTGGCATTCCAACAAATAGCGCAGTTGAAAATATAACCATTGGCCAAATTGCCGAAAGCGTATTTATTTATTTGGGAATTCCTTTTATTGCAGGATTTTTAACCCGTTTTATTTTAATCCGGGTTAAAAGCAAAGAATGGTATCATACCAAATTTATTCCAAGAATTAGTCCTATCACATTGATTGCCTTACTGTTTACTATTATTGTGATGTTTTCGATGAAAGGTGAATATATTGTTAAAATTCCGCTTGATGTTGTATTAATTGCTATTCCTCTGCTCATTTATTTTATCATTATGTTTTTGCTTTCTTTTTTTATGAGCAAAGGAATTGGTGCCAATTATGGTCAGGCAGTTACATTGTCGTTTACGGCAGCAAGCAATAATTTTGAATTGGCCATTGCAGTTGCTATAGCCATTTTTGGAATGAATTCGGGCGAAGCATTTGCCGCCGTAATTGGGCCATTGGTTGAGGTTCCAGTTATGATTGGTTTGGTGAATGTGGCGTTTTATTTTAAACGGAAATTTTTTACGTAGAGACGCGCCATGTGGCGCTCTGCGTAAAAAAATGCATTATGTAGCCTTAATCTTACCAATCACCCTAAAAAATATACTCGGGAAAAAACGTTTTAAATGGAACATGATAAATTCTTTTCCACCAATCAATACTTCTGGTTTGCCCTTTCTGATTGCTTTTAGGTAATGTTTGGCACAATTTTCAGCCGACATACCTTTTGCTTGGGCTGGATCCATAATGCCATGCGGTTTACCGTCTTTTTCAATGGCATTTACCGAAATACTGGTATTGATCGAGCCCGGATAAGCAATGGTAACTGATATTCCTTGATGCGCTATTTCCATCCTTAGGGTCTCATAATATCCTTGTATGGCGTGCTTTGCGGCAGAATAAGAAGAACGTTGGTGAAAACCAAATTTACCCGACAAGCTGCTGGTTGCGGCAATGCAGCCTTCGCCCTTTGCAATCATGGATGGGAGCAATGCCTTGGTGAGTATGATGTGCGCAAAAAAATCAATCTCCATTATTTTTCTGTCAATTTCAATGGGCGTTTCAGCGGCCAATGAGCGCATGCTTATCCCTCCATTGTTGATGAGCAAGAACACTGTTCCATATTTTTCAAGTACTGTTGCAGCCGCATTGCTTACTTCTTCGGGAACGGATAAATCGAATTGGATGGTTTCGCAGAAAGATGTTGACTTAAGGCACTCCTGTTTTAATTTCTCCAATTCTTCAGCATTTCTATCGGCAATGATTAGCTTGGCGCCTTCTTTTGCAAGTTCCTTTACCAAAGCCTTACCAATGCCCGAGGCAGCACCAGTTATTAAAACCAAACGATCACGTAATGAAATCATACATTATTTTTTACATTAGAATATTTTTATCCTTAATTCAGGCAAAGATGGTAAAAATATTCTAGTTGATTCAATTTTATCATAATGGTATTTAATAGGCATAATTTCAGATTGATGATGTTCTCATACTAAAAAAATATGAACCATTCGCATTCTCAGCTACTATGTTAATGCTCCATTCACCAATATATTCTGGCATTTTTTTTAGTATAACGGTTTGGTGAAATTCCATTGTTGTAGTTACGTCAATTTCAAAAATCTTTGGTTTATCTCCATTTGGAGGCCATAGTGTTATTATTATTTTTCCACTATTTACTGTACCTGTTATATCTATTATCAAAGATGAGAGTTTCCGATCTACTGAAAAGCTTTTGTTTGATTTCATTGATTCTCCTGCAAATGTTTTTTTCAAAGTAAGTTCTGTGCCGTCTACACGTTGTGCATAAAGATAATTTTCTGAATCAAAGAAATAAAATGTAAGGATGAGTATTAGTAATGCGTTTTTCATGTTTGAGGTTTTGTATAAATGTTTTTCGTGAAGTAAAACTATGATGAAATTTACATAAAAGTGATATGAAACTCAAATGAACCGAAAGCATCATCTACCTTAATGTTTATTTGCCAATCTCTTATATATTTAGAAGGATTTTTCTTTAAATCAATGGGTTGTACAAGCTTAATATCTGAGGTATTATCGATTTCATAAGTTCTGAAAACATTACCTTTGGGTGTAGAGAGTGTCATAATAATTTTACCCATCGTTACTGTTCCGGATCTATTTATTTGCAAGAAACTACATTTTTCATTTACCACAAATTTTTTATTGGTTTCGAATGTACTTCTCATAAAATTCTTTTGCAAAGTAAGTTCTGAAACATCCTCAAATTGAGCATACAAACAAATCACTGATTTTAAGAAACAAACTGAAAAAATTAGTATTAAAAATGCTTTTTTCATAAATAAAATTTTAGTTAACCGTTTTTTTTGGATATAATTTCAGGATAAATTATTCTGTTTTCATCTAACGTTTGATTAAGATATTCTAATTTTTATAAATTTTTATCTTTTTGATAATCTAAGTTCTACAATATAACTCTTTCTATTGAATTTCAAATCAACCTGTCAAATAATGATAGTAAAAAATTTAAAGCAATTATACAATATTAGAAATATTCTTTCCTCTTTTTTTCTACAGGATAAATACTTTTTGCCAAAATAATTGGTACATTTAATTCATCATAAACTTGTTTTAAAAATCATTAACCACTTAACAATTAACTATATGAGTACATCCGATTTTAACCGAAGACGCTTTCTGAAAATTACGGCTGGGAGTTTGGCTGGTATCATGATTGTTCCACGACATGTATTGGGAGGTAAAGGCTATACAGCCCCAAGCGATCAGCTAACCAAAGCGATTATTGGAGTAGGAGGGATGGGCAAAAACCATATTCCTTACGAAGATACCCGTGTGGTTGCTATTTGCGATGTTGATAAGTTACATATTAACGAAACATTAGATATTGTTGGAAAAGATGTTAAAGCTTATCACGATTTTCGCGAAATGCTTTTACAACCTGATATAGACATCGTTCACATTGCCACACCTCCACATTGGCATGGATTAATGGCAGTTGAAGCTGCCCGTGCAGGAAAAGATATCTGGTGCGAAAAACCAATGACTCGTACAATTGGAGAGGGAATCCGGGTTGTTGATGAGGTAAATAAATATGGTAGGATGTTCAGGTTAAATACTTGGTTTAGATTTAAAGATGATTTTTATGGACTTGGAACGGATGTTAAACCACTTAAAAAACTTTTACTAAGCGGTGTTTTAGGGTGGCCACTCAAAGTCACTGTGAGTGGAATCACTGGCTACGACTGGAAATTCTATTGGAGCGGGCAAACCAATCTCAAACCTGAGCCAATTCCAGAAAATTTGGATTATGATATGTGGCTTGGCCCTGCACCATACAAACCCTACAATCCTGAGCGTGTCCATGCTAAATTCCGTGGTTATTGGGATTATGATGGAGGTGGATTGGGCGATATGGGTCAGCATTATTTGGATCCGGTACAATATCTTCTTGGAAAAGACGAAACAAGCCCGATAAAAGTTGAAGTTGATGCACCTCAGCAACATTACGATGCAGTTGGTTCTTGGCGCAGAATTGAATATACTTATGCCGATGGTTGCAAAATTATTCTTGATGGCGAAAACCGGGATAAAAATGCCGCTTTTATTGAAGGGCCACATGGAAAAATCTTTAAAGGTTTGAAATCCGATATTCCTTCAATTAATAAATTGATTGAAACCATGCGTGAACCAATGCCTCAGATTGGAACTTTTTCTGAGTCGGTCCGCACACGTCAAAAATTTGCTTTAAATGAAATGAACGGACACAGATCATGCACACTTATCAATTTGGGAGTAAATGCATTACGCCTTGGCCGTACTTTAAACTACGATCCGGTAAATCAAAAATTTATAAATGATGAGGCAGCCAATCACTTAATCAATCAACCGATGAGAGGTCCTTGGACATTTTAACAAACCAATTTAACATTAATTTTAAAAGAATGAAAAAGCTAAACAAATATATTGTAACAGGATTATTAATTTTAATGATTAATTTTCACGTCAATGCGCAGGATGTCAGGCTTCTGAAAACCAAAGTTGCAGATATTCTGATGCAAATGCCAACAAAAAGTGCAGATCAGTCTAACGCTTTAATGAATCAAATTGTTGGCTTCGGCGATGATGGACTAACTGATATTTTGGGTATGCTCAGGGCTCCGGGGGATGGTGATGATGTTTCTGCCCGTTTTGCGCTAACTAGTCTTGCCCGTTTTTCAAGTCAAAAAGGTCACGAAAAAGATTGGGATTGGATGCAAACTCAATTTTTAAAAGCAATTCAAACTGGCTCAAATAAAGATATTCAGACTTATTTGATGAACCAACTAAATTATGGAGCAAATGATTCATGTGTTGATTTGCTTAAAAATTATTTAAATGACGATCAGTTATGCGAGCCCACCGTGCAAGTCTACCTTTCTTTGCGCTCCGAAAAAGCTGAGCAGGCTCTTGTTGCAGCTTTGCCAATAAGCACCGGGGGCAATCAAATAACAATTGTAAAAGCACTTGGCGAGTTCAATTCAAATTTAGCTTTGCCGGATATTAGTAAATTGGAAGGTTCTTCAAATATCGTGCTTCAACGAACCGTTTTATCGGCACTATCCAATATTGGTGATGCAATTTCTGATTCCATTCTTTGGAGTGCTGCTCAAAAGGTTAATTTTGAATATGAGCCAACTGAAGCTGCTTCCGCATTTCTTAAATATGCCGCAAATTTAGGCGCAAATAAAGAATTTGTGCTTTGTAAGCAAGCATGTTTAGATATTATCGGTGCCAATACTCAGAAACATCTATTACACAATCAAGCAGCGGCATTGAAAATTTATTCACAATATTTCAAAACCCTTGTTATGCCTCTTTTATTAAAGAGTATTGATAATCCTGACAGTAGTTTTAGAATGGCAATACTCCAGATTGCTTTGCCAATTACAGATCCTGATTTTAGCTCGAAATGGATAAATAAGGCAAATGAAGCATCGTCAGATATAAAAGCTGATATTGTTTATATGTTTGGTTTGCGCGGAGATAAAACTGCTGTTTCATTTATAAGGGAAAACTTAAATCATGAATCAGAAAAAGTAAGAGATGAAGCAATTTGGGCACTTGTTAAGCTTGATGAGCAAACAGCAATATCTGATTTACTAAGTCATTTGGGCGAAGGTAAGGATTTGGAAGTGACAGAGAAAGCCTTAAACACATTGATAGACGAAAAACAATTGGATAAAGTGTCTGATGCACTGAGTGTGGCTAAAGATTCTGGAAAACCGGCACTTATTAATTTAATTGCTTCAAAATCAGGTAAACGCTTTTTTAAAACTGTTTATTCATATGTTTCAAGTAATGATGTTGTAATTAAATCTACTGCTATAGACGCACTTAAAAATCTCTCCACGTTTAACGATTTGGAAAACCTATTTCAACTTTTACCGGAATTAACAAATAAAATGGATATTGAAAACCTGCAATCGTCAATGAACAATGCTATTGCAGATACAGATAATCCAGAATCAGCTGCTGATTTGGTTTTATCATCGTTAGAAAAATCATCAAAAAAAGATTTAATTATTCCGATATTGCCAAATGTAGGAGGTGCCAAAGTATTAAATGTGCTTGTAAAACTGTATGGTGATCCTGACCAGGCAATTAGTAAAGCAGCTTTTCTGGCCCTTGTTGATTGGAAGAATCCGGATGCTTCGATACATTTGTTCGATATTTGCAGGGATGGGATACCTGAATTTCACGAGCAGGCATTTGCAGGCTATGTTAATCAAATCATAAAATCATCATTACCAGATGATCAAAAGTTATTGAAGCTCCAGAAAATAATGCCAATGGCAAAAAACGATAAAGAAAAAACCATGCTGTTGGAGTCGCTTTCTAAGGTAAAAACATTTCTTTCTTTGGTTTTTGTAAGTAATTATATTGATAATCTGGGATTGCAGCAAGTAGCCATCAACAGTGCAATTCAGATTGCCATGCCAGATGTCGGCGACAAAACCGGTTTTACTGGCATTATTCCAAAAACAATTGCTCAAAAATGTATGGAACTTGTTAATGGTCCCGAAAGTAGTTATGTCAAGGAAAATATTAAGAAATATATAGAATCAATGCCTGCCGATTCAGGTTTTGTTTCCATTTTCAATGGAAAAGATTTGACTGGTTGGAAAGCATATGTGACAAATCCAATCGAATTAAAGGCAATGAAACCCAAATCTTTAATAAAAAAACAACTTAAGGCGAATAAAAAATTACCTGTTAACTGGAATGTGAAAGATGGAATGATCGTCTTTAGCGGCGAAGGAAATAATTTGCTTTCTGAAAAGGAATATGGTGATTTTGAAATGATTGTTAACTGGCGAATCACAAAAAAAGGCGACAGTGGAATTTATCTCAGGGGTACTCCTCAAGTTCAAATTTGGGATACTTCACGAATTGATGTGGGTGCCCAGGTTGGTTCTGGAGGTTTATACAATAACCAACAAAACCAAAGTATACCACTCAAAGTGGCTGATAATCCAATCGATGAATGGAATACATTCCGGATTACTTTGATTGGAGAACGTGTAACTGTTTATCTGAATGGTGAATTAGTTGTTGATAATACAACTCTGGAAAACTATTGGGATAAAAATATTCCTATTTTCCCAAAAGGAACAGTTGAATTGCAGGCACATGGAACCGACCTTGCATTCAAAGATATTTATATCCGTGAAATTTTAAAAAACGAGACAGGTCTTTCTGAACAGGAAAAAGAAGAAGGTTTCTTTCCAGTGTTTAATGGTAAAAACCTTGATGGTTGGGTTGGTGATAAAGTAAATTATTCAGCAATTGATGGTAATATAGTAATTCAACCTTCAAACGGTGAAGGAGGAGGTAACTTATTTACCGAAAAAGAATTTAGCGATTTTAATTTCCGTTTCGAATTTCAATTGACACCGGCAGCTAACAATGGATTGGGAATCCGCACTCCACTTGAAGGTGATGCTGCATACATGGGCATGGAACTTCAAATATTGGATAACGAAGCACCGGTTTATGCAGATTTGAAACCTTATCAATACCATGGTTCTGTTTATGGTGTTATACCTGCAAAACGTGGTTTTCTAAAACCAACAGGCGAATGGAACAGTGAGGAGGTAATAGTTAAAGGCAAAAATGTAAAAGTCATTTTGAACGGGACTGTAATTGTAGATGGGAATATTGAAGAAGCAAGTAAAAATGGTACAATCGATCACAATGAACATCCCGGTTTATTGAGGGATAAAGGTCATATTGGATTTTTAGGTCATGGTTCTGTTGTTTCGTTTAGAAATATTAGGATCAAGGAGCTTAAATAAATAAAATTCCACAAGAGATCTTTCGGGTTTTTAAAACCCGAAAGGTCTGTATTTCAGCTATTCCCAAACACTCCATCCACTTTCCGCCAAATTTTTAACGGATTTCCATCTTTAAGTTCATCTGGAAGTAAATGTTGTGGTGCGTTCTGAAAAGCAACGGGTCTAACAAATCTTTTTATGGCTTCGGGGCCAACTGAAGTAAAACGCCCATCGGTGCTTGCCGGAAATGGTCCTCCATGAATGATTGATGAACATACCTCAACTCCCGTTGGCGGGCCATTGAAAATAATCCTGCCTGCTTTATCCTCCAGAATTTGAACCAGTTTTACATTTTCTTGCCATTCTTTTTCCGTTGCAAAAATCGAAACTGTCAATTGCCCTTTTAATAAAGTTGAAAAAGACTCCAATTCCTTCATATCCTTGCATTTAATGATTAAACTGAATGGGCCGAATACTTCCTCACAAAAGAATGGGTTTTTACGATAGGTTTCAAAATCGACCAGTGCCAAAGTGGGTCTTCCTTTTAATTTTTCGTTTGTATCCGTAGTTTCGATGATCAATTTAACTCCTTTTTCTTCAAGTAGTTTGCTTCTTTTTTGGTGAAATGATTCCCATATGTTTTTGTTGATGAGCGGAGTGGGGTTTATCAATTGTATTTGGGAACTCAAAACTTGAATGAAATTGTCAAGCCCTTCTTCTCCAACAGCAGCCATCAATCCGGGTTTGGTGCAAAATTGTCCCATTCCGGTTGCAACGGAGCTTGCCAATATTTTTCCAATTTCTGTAAAATCATTTTTCAATTTCTCAGGCAATAAAATGATTGGATTCAAACTGCCCATTTCAGCGAATACAGGAATTGGTTCATTGCGCTCCCTAGCTGCATTGTACAATGCCATACCACCTGCTAATGAGCCTGTAAAACCTACCGACTTTGTTAATGGATGTTTAACCAAACCGATTCCAACTTCAAAACCGCCATCATATAAAGTCGAAAATACGCCGTCGGGCATACCTGTTTTAAGTGCGGCTGCATTTATGGCTTCTGCAATCAGCAAATTGGTTCCGGGATGCGAAGCATGTGCTTTTACAATTACCGGATTACCGGCAGCCAAAGCGGATGCAGTATCGCCACCGGCAGTGGAGTAGGCGAGTGGGAAATTACTTGCCGAAAACACAACAACCGGACCTACCGGACGTAGCATTTTTCTAATATCTGGCTTGGGTAACGGTTCACGGTTTGGAATGGCATTGTCAATAGTTGCCTCAACCCAGGAACCTTCTTGCAATAAACGGCTATAAATCTGCAATTGCCAAATGGTTCGGCCTCTTTCCGATATAATCCTGGCTTCGGACAAACCGCTTTCGGCTGCAACTCTTTCAATGAGTGCATCTCCAAGGTTCATAATTTCATCAGCGATTGCATCTAAAAATGCGGCCTTTTGTTTTCCGCTAAAATGTTTGTAAACGGAATATGCTTTCCAGGTCTTTTGCATTGCCAGTTCAATTTCATTTTCAGTGGCAGAAAAAAAGCTTTCGTCCAATTCTTGCAAGGTAGATGGATTAAAGGCTTTAAAGGTTTTTGAACCTTCGGAAGATAAAGAAAAACCGATTCTGTTTTTTCCGTGTATCATGATATACTTTTTTATGTTGAAAGATTGTAAAATAAAAAATGGTTTAATGCTCCGGAAATTGATCCCTTTTTGTAGTTTTGCTTTGCAGACAATTTCTTCATTCACAAAAATACTGAAATAATGTCTGTCGTGCATTCAGTTTTTGAACTTTTGTATAACAATTTGGAGATTAATTGTAATTTCAAAAAATGATTTGCCTGGTTTGAATTAGCCTTATTTTAAAACTAGAACCAATGAACAGAAGAAACTGGATAAAAAGAACCGGTGCTGCCGGAGCTGGCTTATTATTAGCCAAATACATAAAAGCCTCAGATTTAACTTTGGCATTTGATGCAAAAGATTTTGTAAAAGCTGATTTTGGCTCAGACTTTAAATGGGGAGTTGCTGCCTCATCTTATCAAACCGAAGGCGCCTGGAATATCGATGGAAAAGGGGAATCTAATTGGGATTTTTTTTCTCGGATACCCGGAAAAATTGAAAGGGGCGAAAATGCCGATGTTGCTGCCGATTTTTACCACAAATATGCCGAAGACATTGACCTGATTAAAGAAATGAATTTCAAGGTATTCAGGTTTTCGATTTCATGGCCACGTATTCTACCAAATGGAACAGGAGAAATCAACCTCAAGGGACTTGAATTCTACCACAAAGTAATCGATAAATGTATATCGGTAGGCATTGAACCCTGGATAACCATTTACCACTGGGATATGCCACAAGTGCTCGAAGCTCAGGGCGGTTGGACAAACCGTAAAGTACTGGATTGGTTTTCTGAATTTACCAATGTGGTTACCAAAGAATATGGATCAAAAGTGAAAAACTGGATGGTCATTAACGAGCAACTTTCATATACAGGTTTGGGATATATGCAAGGTATTTTTGCTCCCGGTAAAAAAAGTATCAAGGCTTTTATGAAATCGATTCATTATTCTACACTTTGCAATGCTGAATCTGCAAGGATAATCCGTAAAAACGTAATTGATGCCAATATTGGGACTACCTTTGTAACCACACACATCGAGCCAATTGATCAGCAGAAAAAAAACATTGAAGCTGCCAACAGAATGGATGCCATAATGAACCGTCTTTTTATTGAACCCTGCCTTGGATTGGGATATCCAGAAGATACTTTACCCATATTAAAGAAATTGAAAAAATTATACGAACCAGGTGATGAACAAAGAATGGTTTTTGATTTTGATTTTATTGGCATTCAATATTATTTTAGGACAGTTGCAAAACATTCTATGATGCCCGGAATGCGTGCCAAGGAAGTTAAAGCTTCGGAACGGGGAGTTCCAGCCAATGAAATGGAAGGTGAAATATATCCCGAAGGATTATATCACATCCTTAAAAAATTCAGTCAATACAAAGGAATCAGGAATTTAATCGTTACTGAAAATGGTACTTGTGTTCCAGATAAATTGGAAAACGGAAGAGTTCACGATCAGGGAAGAATTGATTATTTTAAAAGCCACCTCGAAGCTGTTTTAAAAGCCAAAAAAGAAGGCGTAAATGTAAATGGTTACTTTGTCTGGTCGCCAACTGATAATTTTGAATGGAACAAAGGTTATAGAACCCGTTTTGGTTTGGTTTACATAGATTTTAAAACTTTGGAAAGAACGATGAAGGACTCTGGTTTGTGGTTTAAGGCGTTTTTGGGATAGTTGGGTGGAATTAAAAAATGATGCAGTCTCAAAACTACTTAAAGTTCTGTACATTGAGACTTCGGCGTGAGCTCAGTCGAACGCTTGTCGAAATGTATAAGTTAAGTAATAATAGATATACGTTTCGACAGGCTTCTATGTTGTAATGCAAGTATTTTAACATTTATTTTTAGATTATTTTAAAAATAATTTGTATCTATTTCATTTTCAGCACCTTTAATTTACTAAGTTTTTTCATCTAAACAACGAATTTAATAAGT
>JANYKN010000146.1 GCA_025361565.1 Bacteroidota bacterium
GTTTGCACTCAGGCAAGAACTGGAAAGCTATGAGGTGTTACAGGAAAAAATAGCCCAGTGCAATGTTGAAATAGAAAAAAAGCTGGATGAAATCATCGAAAGCGATGAAAATAAAAAGCAACACCTCATTGACAGCAAACCCCATAAACGGGTAAACAAAAACACCCCAAAGAACATCGACCTAAACCTGAAATCGTATCAAATGTTTGAAGGCAATGATATTCTATCGATTGAAGGAGTGAGTTATTCGACAGTTTTAGCCATAATGAGCGAAATAGGGATAGAAGGGATCCGGAAATTTCCCACGGCCAAACATTTTGCCAGTTGGTTGCGATTAGCCCCGAACAACAAAATAAGCGGTGGCAAAATTTTATCAAGCAAAGTACCCAAAGGGAGTAACCGGTTGAAGATAGCATTACGGAATGCTGCAAATGCCATAGGATTATTGAAAGAATCCACTCCATTACGAGATTTTTTTCATCGTATAAATTTTCGTAAAGGCCGCACATCAGCTATAAGTGCAACAGCACGAAAACTGGCAGTAATTATTTGGAATATGATAGTAAAAAATGTTCCGTATCATAATCCCGAAGGATATTTATTTCTTGACCAAAAAAGAAAATTGGGAATGGTTAAAAGAATACAAAAACAAATTGATAAATTTGGAATATCAAAAGAAGATGTTGTATTTTCTTAATCGCTGTAAATCAGTGATTAATATTTTACGTTAGTTAGGATAATCAGTAAGATGAAATTTAGAATTTTAGTATCGACAATAATTTTTACACTTTTATTTTCATGCAAATCAAATAACGACAAATTGATTGAAGCATGTAAAGAAAAAGATTTATTAAAAGTTAAAGAGTTATTGTCGTTGGATAGTATAGATGTAAATTATCATAACGACAAAAATGAAACAGCCTTATTTATTGCTTACCAAAACAATGATACTTCACTGATTTCGCTTTTGTTAAAGAATAAAGCTTCCGATAAACGTGTTTTCTTCAATTTTTATACAGAGATTTTAAAAGCTGTTGATGAAAATAATATAAACATTATTCACAAGTACGTAAAATTTGGAATTAATTTTAATTTTCAACAAAACAATAAGCACCCATTGATTGAAGCTATTTCAAATGCAAAGGATTCGATAGCAAAACTAATCATTGATTCAGGTATTTCATTGAATCGGGATACGATAAATAAAGAATTCCCATTGTTGGTTGCAGTTGAAAAAGAACGAATTAATATAATCAACTTTTTATTAAATAAACAACCCGATTTGATAAATTGGACAAACAGAGATGGTGAAAATTTATTGTTTTCTACAAACAACTTGCAAATTGTAAAAATACTTGTAGAGCATGGTATTGATATAAATAAAAAAAATAATGATGAGGCTTATCCCTTGTTTTGGAAACAGTTTGAGCAGAATAGTGGGAGTGTTCGAGGAAAAGAAAACGATGAACTGAAAGAAATTGAAAGATATCTTATCGAAAAAGGAGCTAAAGATTTTAATAAATTAATTACACCTTTGTTAAATGCGTGCCAAAATGGAAATTTAGATTCAGTAAAATTATTACATAAAAAAGGAATTGATTTGAATGCTAAATTTATTTGGTATGTTGAGGTGAATGAATGTCCAGGGGGATTATTGTTTACTACTCCAATAGTGAAAGCTGTCAATTCAAAAAAATTGGAATTAGTAAAATATTTAGTTGAAAGCGGTGTTCAATTTAATTTTTCAGAAAGCGGAGAACAACCTTTGTATAACGCAGTTATTTCGCAAGATTATAAAATTGCTGATTATTTGATTTCAAGAGGAGCTATTTCAGATACAATATTTGCACTGGATTATTATGATCATTACAATTATGCAGTTGAAAAACAAGATACTGTAATGCTTCAATATATTTTAAAAAATGGTTTTAAGTACCATTATGTATATGATGGAGTTCCACCTCTTGCTAAAGCTGCGAAAAATGGAAACCTCAAATTTGTAAAACTGATTGTTGAAAAGGTAATTGTTGATTTGGATAACAATGAGTATAGTAAAGCACTTTGTTATGCTACAAACATAGAAATTGCAAAATATTTAATCAAGAAAGGTGGGTCGCTTGACTTTATTTTCCAATATGAAGGCGAAGGAGGTTGCAGAGAATTCATAACACCTTTAAACAATGCAGTTTCAACAAAAGACATTTTGTTTGTTGAATTTCTATTAAAAAATGGTGCCAATATTAATTTTCTCGATTCTTACAATCAGCAAATGGAAACTTCATGTTTTGTTCAAAATCCACTTTGTATAGCAGTTCAAAATAATGATATTGAAATGGTTAAATTTTTGGTAAAAAAAGGCGTAACAATTAATTTTTATATTAAATATATTTGGGGTGAATTTAATAATCCATTATTTGGCGCAATTAAAAATAATAACATAGAAATGGTTAAGTTTTTAATTGAACATAAATCTAAACTAAAATTTGATACTATTTCAGCAATAAATGTAGCTATGGAAACTAAAAATCAGGGACTGATTAATTATATAAAAAGTAGGAAATAACCATAATCGAGTAGATGGCCAGTGAGCTAAAAGCCCACTGATGCACCTCTCACACCACCGTACGTACGGGTCTCGTATACGGCGGTTCATTAAACAATGGGGAACAGCGGCGAACTTTTGTATTTGGGCGCAACTTTAAGATACCATGTAAGCAGTGCTTCATAACCACGTTTAACCAATTTGTCGATTGTAACCGTGGTTCCTAAAATAGGACTTTGGGCTATTGCCCAGCCTCCCATTCTGCTTCTGCTCCAAGGGTAAGCATTTTCAGGATTAACTCCAAGCCTTAAAAGGTTTTTCCGCTTACGCTCAGGCTTTTTCCAATGGTGCCAGATACAATACCGCAACCGGTTGCGAAGCCAGCCGTCCAGCTCAGAGAGTTTTTCGTACATGCTTGCCAAACGGAAATTGTTAATCCAACCCCGTTGCACCTCTTTTAGTTTTTGTACTCGTTCATCGAAGCTCATGGGCGTAGTTTTACGGGTTATTTCCTTAAGCCTGGCTTTAAATGATATCCATCGTTTTTCTTCAACCACCAGTTGGTATTTGCCTTTATCACCTTTACGGTATGTTGGTACAAATCCATATCCTAGTATTTTGAAGTCCAAAGGTTTGCGGATACCGCTCTTTTCCCTGTTGATTGGCAGCTTTAACTTGTCCCTAAGGAAAAGATAAATGCTGTTGCCAACCATTTTGGCTTCCTGTTTGGTTTTGAAGTAGATACTAAAATCATCGGCATAGCGTACAAACCGGAGTTGTCTTTTTTCCAATTCCATATCCAATTCATGCAGCATGATGTTGGACAGTAGTGGACTTATAGGACTTCCTTGTGGTACGCCTTTTCTGCGTTTGATTAGTTTACCGTTCTGCAAAATTGGTACTCTTAGCCAACGCCTGATTAACTGGAGTGTCCCTGGACATTTTATCTTCCGGTACAGCAATTGCATTAACAAACAGTGGTCTACTTCATCGAAAAATCCTTTCAGGTCGATATCAGCGATGTGTTGGTACCCTGAATTGATATAGTTCAATGATTTTGTAACTGCTTGTAATGTATTGCGTTCCGGACGGAAGCCAAAGCTGTACTCCGAAAACATATACTCGAATTGAGGCATTATTATGCGGCTAACGGCTTGTTGCAGCATCCGGTCGATGACAGTTGGTATGCCTAATAAGCGCATTTTGCCATTGCTTTTAGGAATCTCCTTTCCCCTGATGGGCTTTGGGATGTAGTTTCCATTGCGTATCAGTTCTGATAGTACGTTCCGGTTTTCATCCAGATAGTCTTTCAGTTCTTTTACACTCATTTTGTCTACACCTGCCGCACCATCGTTGCGAATTACTTCGTAACATGCTTGGGTTAGGTTTCCTGCATTTAATACTTTGTCAATTGTCTGCATACATTCTTATTCACTTCTTTCTCCCTGTTGCATTTGCTGGTGGCTGGCTATGCCTCCATTCAGCATGGCAACTGTTCAATGTTCGTCCTTCACTGATTACTTCTGGTGTTGGGTAGCTTGGCCAGTCAGTTCGCTCGACTTCCACAGACATACCTTTCATTTCATACCGTAGTTCACCTACTATGACCTCTGCTGACTTCTTGATATTTTGGAAAGGCTCTGCTGAGCCTGCCGAAGCACCGAACCTAATTCAAGACCTCCCCCGGTAAGAGCTTTTTCCTTCCTCCAATGCCTGCGGTATCTACTATAAAACGCTTTTGGTGTTCTTTGGACGTTACAATGATGTGCTTGCTTATCCACGTTTAATAGCCTCATATACCGTTTCTGTTCGTCAGTACCGGATTTTGCCGTTTGACTTCCTTCAGTGAATGGGTCACCCCAAAACCACCTTGTCACTTGCTAATGCTTCGGGCACGACCCCGCGCATAAGGGATTTGCACCCTCTGGAAAAATATACACGCACACTTGCTTGGCCTTGTAATTAAATTTGCATATTTGTATTTAAAAACGAGCTTACACAAGTGTGCGCTCCTGCTCATGCAGGGCGCACACATTGTGTAAACCGGCCATTTGCCCTTGAATCGGTTTCGCGTCGGGAAACCGCTGTACAAGGGCAAACGGCGGCTACACATGTTCGTTAGTAAGCATTGAGAATTTTACAAAATAGGCGATTTCTATATAACGGTCGGAAATATTTTATTGAACCAAAAATGCCGACTCTAGCGATAAAACCATGTTATTAAAAATAAAGAATAAATGCACACAACATGCTATAAATGCCATTTGGGGGCATTACGTGCCTGAAGTGCAGTACAATTCATGAAGTTTATTACTAATTCGAAGCCACGGAACGGCTAAACCGCCAAACAGGCACTTATAGCTATCCGTTATGTTTAAGGACAATACAGCGACCTCGCTACCATCAATACACCTAAAGGAATAAAGTAATTCTCGACAAAAAAAATCTAAGAAAGTTGATAAAAAATTTGGTCTGTGATACAAACTTAATTAAGTTTGGAATACAGACTAGTTTTATTAATCTAACTTAAAAATCATGGAAACAAAACAACCAATTGCCGAATCTTTTGATGAAAATCAATCACTTCAGGTGATTAAAGAAATGATTCAGGTTTCGCAAAAGAAACTAAAAAACGATGGTGTTCTATTTATTTTATGGGGATGGGTTATTTTTTATAATTACATTTCGTGGTATGCGCTAAATGATATGGTAACAACCTACCAAATTTATAAGGGATTTGAATATTTTGCAAAAGGCTTGGTAGTATTCGCTTTTGCTTTTTCTATCTATTATATTTTTAGAAAAAGCACAAAAGTGACAACATACATTGGAATATCTCTACGATATGTTTGGATTTCATTAATAATATGTCTCTCATTAGTCAATATGATTATATTTAATGCGATACATGAATTTAATGCTACATTACAACATCCGATTTTAATGGTATTTATGGCCTTTGCAGTTGTGGTTACAGGAGGAATTTTGCGTATCAAATTAATAATATTGGGTGGTGTTGTTTTTGGCCTTTTGGCTTATATATGTACATATCTTAGCATAGAGAATCAAATGCTAATTGAAGCGGTTGCCTGGTTGATTGCGTTTATTATTCCTGGTCATTATTTGTATGCAACACGTAAAACCTAGGTACTATGTTCAATGAATTAGACCCAATATTGCATTCACAAGTTAGGCTTGCAATCATGTCGTTACTGATGAATGTAAAATCTGCCGAATTCAGTTTTTTGCTCGAAAATATCAATACAACAAAAGGAAACCTGAGTTTTCAGCTAACAAAGTTGAAAGAAGCAGAATATATTGAAATCAAAAAGTCTTTTAAAGGAAACTATCCATTAACAACTTGCGAGGTTACTCAAAAAGGGATTGATGCTTATGAAATTTATGTCAAATCTATTGATGAATATTTTAAAGAATTTAAAAACAATAAAAAATAAAATTATGAAAACAATAAACAATAAAACGATTAAAGGAATATTTTTAAGGTCCATCACATTTCTATTTTTCCTATTTTCATGTGATTCACAGACAAAAACAAATGGGCAAAAAGTAGTATTTGGGATACATGTAGTTGCAAACGGTAGTGAAATACCTAATGCGATAATTGATACCCTAAAATCCAGAGGTGTTCAAATTGAAAGCAATCAACAACAACCTATTCTTGGTTATATTTCAAAAGCTGATTCTATGGTTCTTCAAATTGATTTATCTGAACCGAACATTAAACTTGTCAAAACAGTTTATCTGGCCGATAAAGAACAAAAATATTATGGCCTGGTTGGGATTAGACCAATTACTGTTATTAATATCACATCTTTAAAAGAGACCAAAGCTAATGGAACTAATGTAGAGATTTATTTCAATTCGAAGGGTGCGAAAGATTGGGCGGATTTTACAAAACAAAACATTGGAAAATCGATAGCATTCATCATTGACAATCAAGTTTACGCAATTCCTTTAATAAATGGTGAGATTAAACATGGGATTGCAATGATTACCGGACTGAATAATGAAAGCATTGCAAAAAACATTTCGGAGTCCTTGAATTTTAGCATACCTAAATGATATTTTTATAATAAAGATAAAAAATACTGAGTATCAACAATGCCAGTACATAACAGTGTGTAGCCGCCCATTTGCCCTTTCATCGGTTTCGTGTGCGTGGAACAGATGAAGGGGATAACGGTGTCTATATATGTGTATCGGTCTGTGCAAAAACTCCCCAAAATTGTTGATAATTACAATAGACCAGAAGAAGTATTAACCAGTTCATCTTGTTAACTTTATAGTAACAAAAGAACCAGCAATTAAAGGAGCTATTTTATTGTTTGCAAATCATATCATAAGTGCATATCGTATCGAACTTAAGATTTTTGTAGCTAATTTCGAACCCAAATTATTCTAAACATATGACAACCTTACAAACCCCAAACACAGCCTTCCACAACGGCATTTTTGAACACATTTCGAAAATACGAGTCCCGGTCGATAGCCTAATTGCAAACCGGGCCTATGGCGCCTATGAATTTTTAAGAATAAACCATTCTATCCCATTTTATTTAGACAGGCATTTGGAAAGATTTTTTAAAACGCTTGATATTTTGCGATTGAGTGTTCAATTTCAAAGAGTTGAAATTGAGCAAATAATACATGGAATCATTCAAAAAAACGGAATTTCAGATTTCTATATCAAGCTTTTTGCAGTTCCCGAATCATCGAATAAAGCAGTAAACCCATCCGAGCTTTTTATCATTCCATGCCAGTTCCCTGATTATCCCGGCGAGATGTACCAAAATGGTGCAAATTTGATACTAAAAGAATATTCACGTTTTTTGCCCGAAGCCAAAACTACTAATTATGTCGCATCTGTTTATTGGCAGCACGAAATGGATGAAAAACAAGCCATCGATGTGCTTTATTTTGCAGGGGACGAGGTTTTTGAAACATCAAGAGGAAATCTCTTTTTGGTGAAAGGAAATGAAATTTATACTCCGGATAAAAATATCCTGAAAGGCATTACCCGCAGTATTGTTATGGATTTGGCAAGTGAAGAAAATCCGGTTAAAGAACTAGCTATTTCTGTAAGGAATCTTTTTTGGGCCGATGAAATTTTCATTACCAGCACCACAAAAAAAATAATGCCAATAGTTAAAATCAAGAATGCAACAATTGGCGATAGTTTGGTGGGTCCGGTTTCTAAAAAGATTTTATCTTTATACAATAACAAACTGAATATGAGAAATTAAGGAATACTTATTATTCATTTTGTAATAATTTTGATTTAGGAAACAGTCAAAGCAAAAATGCCATAACTTTGATATTTATTTCGTTATTGTTTTACTATCCTGAGTATTCAGGATTTATTATCGGTTTCAAAACCTGAAAAAACTAAAATAATGAAAACACTGATTTTATTGTTTCTTTTGTTTCATTTGTCGGAAACTTCAGCAATTTATGGTCAGAAAATTATTCCTGAAAAAGAGTATATATTCATTGGCACATACAATGGACTTAGCAAAGATATTGAGTTCGAATTTATTGATGATAAGGGTAAGAACTATATTTTCCAGGAAATTGGCGATGAAGTAACCATAGATTTATTCGAAGAAGAAAATATTGACAAGAAATTTGAAATCACATGGATAAACGAAACCAGAGAAGTTGTTGATGCTGAAGGTGAATCGACTGGCGAAACTCAAAAAATTAAAATGATTATTTGGCTTAAAGCACTTTAATTTAGCACAAACACTGACAGCTTTTTTATACAACTTATTAGGATTTAAAATTGTTTTTGCTGTTTATAGAATCAACGCTTAAAGTATTATACATTGAAATTAACATAAAATAACCCTCAAAAATTCCTAATCTCCTTAGTTATTATTACTTTTGCACCCCAAAATAATAATACTCAAATTCTTATACAGAATGATTACCGTATCCAATCTAGCCATTCAGTTTGGCAAAATTCCCTTGTTCCAGGATGTCAGTCTCAAATTCACAGCAGGCAACTGTTATGGTGTAATTGGAGCCAATGGCGCTGGAAAATCAACTTTTCTTAAAATGATTGCCGGTGAGCTTGATCCAACCCGCGGTTCTATCATGATGGGCCCTGGCGAAAGACTTTCCGTGCTAAAACAAAACCACTACGAGTTCGATGAATTTTCAGTAATCGATACTGTATTGATGGGTCATAAAGAAATGAGTAAATGCAGGCAAGAAAAAGACGCTCTATATTCAAAACCTGATTTTTCGGACGAAGATGGAATGAAAGCAGCCAAACTTGAAGATCATTTTGCCGAAATGGGCGGATGGACAGCAGAAAGCGATGCAGCCTTTCTTTTAAGCGGACTTGGTGTTAAAGAAATCCTTCATGATAAGCAGATGAAGGAATTGGAAGGTAAAATGAAAGTAAAGGTTTTACTTGCACAAGCTTTATTTGGAAATCCAGATAATTTACTGTTGGATGAGCCAACCAATGATTTGGATCTTGAAACTGTTTTGTGGCTCGAAAATTATTTGGCCAATTTTGAAAACACGGTAATTGTGGTCTCACACGATAGGCACTTTCTGGATAATGTATGTACCGATGTTGTAGATATTGACTTTGGAAAAGTGAAAATGTTCTCAGGTAACTATTCTTTCTGGTACGAATCCAGCCAATTGGCATTACGTCAGCAAGCATCAGCAAATAAAAAAGCCGAAGAAAAGAAAAAAGAATTGATGGATTTCATTCTTCGTTTTAGCGCCAACGTAGCCAAATCAAAACAAGCTACCAGTCGTAAAAAGATGATTGAAAAATTAAATATTGAAGATATTACTCCTTCAACAAGAAAATATCCGGGTATTATTTTTCAGCCTGAACGACCGGCAGGTGATCGCATTTTAACAGTCAAAAATTTAAGTGCTTACGATGAGGACGGCCTTTGCTTGTTCAAGGATGTAAATTTTACTGTAGAAAAGGGAGATAAGATTATTTTTATTTCAAAGGAAAACAGCACCGTTACTGCCTTCTTTAAAATTTTAATGGAAAATGTTCAACCAAGCACAGGAACATACGAATGGGGGGTTACCATTAGCAAAGCTTATTTGCCAATGGATAATTCGGAATTTTTTCTTAAAGATCTAAGACTTTTTGATTGGCTTGCCCAATTTTCCGATAACACAGATGAAGCTTTTTTAAGGCATTATTTGGGTAAAATGCTTTTCTCAGGCGAGGATATTAACAAAAGTGCCAAAGTACTTTCGGGCGGCGAAAAAATGCGCTGCATGATATCAAGAATGATGCTTGCTCATCCAAACCTTGTAGTTCTTGATCACCCAACCAATCACCTGGATATGGAATCAATACAGTCATTCAATAACAATATGAAAACTTATCCTGGACAAATTCTGATGGCTTCGCACGATCATGAGTTTATCCGCAGCGTTTGCACTCGTGTAATTGAACTTACGCCAAACGGCATGATTGATAAAATTATGGATTTTGAAGATTATCTAACCGATGTGAACCTGAAAGTTAGGCGCGACGAAATGTATAAAGTTTAAAAAGTGCCTTGAATACTTAAAAATTTGATTGACTGGAGTTAAAAATAAATCAGGGCAATAAAAATTTCAATTTATTTTTTTTATTTCAAAGTATTTCAATGAATAAAATAGATACCATTATTTTCGATTTGGGTGCCGTTTTAGTTGACTGGAACCCCATGAACGTTTACCTCAAAGCTTTTGAAGGCGATGAAAAAAAGGCACGATGGTTTTTGGATACTGTTTGTTCTTCTGCTTGGAATACGGCCATTGATGGGGGCAAGGATTGGCAGGAATCAATCGAAGAAAAAATTCTTGAATTCCCTGAATATGAGAAATATATCAGGTTGTATCGCTCTGAATGGGAATCGATGTTGAATGGAGAAATTTCAGGGACTGTAGAGATTTTAAAACGATTAAAAGAATCAGGTAAATACCGATTATACTCTATAACCAATTGGAGTTCCGAAACTTTTGCCATTGCTTTTGAAAGGTATGATTTTTTGAAATGGTTCGAAGGAATTGCAGTTTCTGGTGATTTGAAAATGATTAAACCACACAAAGAAATTTATTTGCATACCCTTGATAAATACGATATTAAAGCTGAAAACTCCATATTTATTGACGATAACAAAGCAAATTTCGAAACAGCTAATGTTTTAGGGATTAATGGAATTCATTTTAAAAGCCCGGAAGAATTAGAACAATCACTTAAGCAATTTAATTTAGAGTTTTAGTGAATTATCATATAAAACCCGTCAGGTTTCAACTTGAGAGATCAATGAAGGTTTTATAAATTCATCGTATTAATTAAATTCAAACCTGACGGGTTTGTTGTTTCACCACCAAAGCCTTCCCAAATAACCGGTAATTAAACCAATGCTGCTTTCCTGCAGTATCTGCTATCCTATTTAATCTAACTGTAAATGAAGCAGAAATTCCCTGAATATTTATAAATTCAACCGCCTCTTCAAAAGATCTAAGCATACTTTTATAAAAAGCCTCCTGCCTGATTTCCCTTTCGTCCGATAAAGTTTGGGCTATCTCAATATTATAAAGCATAATATCTGCAATCAACATAGGATCAACTCCCAATAGAATAAAGTGTTTGATGTATTTTTGTGCAACGGATCTACGCATTTTGGCCTTTCTTCCGTTAGGTGGAAAATATTCCTTCGAAATTTTCTGCTTGCATTCGTCTATTAATTTTTTTTCCTGCGGATTAAAAACAAAATCATAATAAACTTTTACTTCTTTAAAGCGGTTGTATAAATCTTCAAGCTGCTCTTCGAGTTGCTCTTTGTTCAGTTCGTGTAGGTATTTTTTTAAATCTCGTTTGCTCATTGATCTAAATTAATGATTTGTAAATATAGCTATGTTTTTGAATAAGGAATAACATAGCTATAATCGGGTTTAGATTAAGCTGAATGATAATATTTGTTAATTAATAGATAATGAATTTATTACATTGTAAATATCTTTAAATAGTTAGCAAAATTGACATGATTTTAATTTCTTGTATTTAATTTTATATTAACTTAGCAGATAAAAGGAATTTTCTTTTAATAATGTCCGAACACTTTTAAATCTATCATATGAAAGTCATTGAATTCAAGAATCGCGATAAAATGCCCATTTTGGGATTAGGTACCTGGAAATCGGGAAGTGGCGATGTTTATGGCGCAGTCCGCGAAGCCATTAAAATGGGATACCGGCACATCGATTGTGCGCCGCTTTATATGAATGAACCTGAAATTGGCCTGGCAATCAACGATGCAATTTTGGATGGTGATGTTGAAAGACAGGACTTATGGATTACTTCCAAACTATGGAACAATGCACATGGCTCTGAAAATGTGGTGCCAGCTATAAAAAAAACATTGAAAGATTTGCATCTTGATTATCTCGATTTATGGCTAATTCACTGGCCAATTGCATTAAGAACCGATGTTAGTTTTCCTAAAAAACCGTCCGATTATTTAAGTCTCGAAGAAATGCCTTTGACTGAAACATGGAAAGGAATGGAAATGGCTGTTGAACTGGGTTTGGCGCGACATATTGGTGTTTCAAATTTCAGCCTTAAGAAATTATCGGAATTGGTTGGTAATTGTAGAATTAAACCTGAAGTATTGCAGGTTGAATTGCATCCACTTTTGCAACAAAAAGAATTGGTTGATTATTGTAAAAACCAAAATATTATAATTACTGCCTATGCCCCGCTTGGTTCAAAAGATAGGGCATCCGCTATGAAATCTACTGATGAACCGGATTTGATGAAAAATGAGGTTGTTAAAGCAATTGCGGAAAAACACAATTGTACCCCAGCCCAAATATTACTTGCCTGGCCAATTATGCGAGGAATTTCTGTTATTCCAAAATCGGTGAACTTCAATCGCATGCATGAAAATTTAAAAGCTGCAGCAATTGTATTAACTGCCGATGATTTGGCTGAAATTGCAAAAATGGACAAGCATTATCGTTTTGTAAACGGAAAATTTTGGGCAATGCCAGGCTGTGGCTATACTTATGAAAATCTTTGGGATGAGTAGAATAATGTAGAAAAATTTTCAGGACTAAATACTAATGAGTGGCGCTTAAGCCTCCTTTCAGGGGGTTCGAGCAAATCTCTTATTTTAATACTCATATCTAACCACTAATTTACCTTTGCAAATCAGCTTTTCCTCAATCAATTGCAGTATTTTTTTACGCGATAAAATCCCCTGTTGTTTATAAGCAATATCGTTTTCGATTGGATTGACCGCTTTCCCGATAAATAAATTAATCCTATCCGCGGTTTTGAGCAGTTCAATCAATTCAAAAACAGCAGATTGATAAACAGATTCACCATCTAATTCTTCGTCCAGCAGATTGTAAACCTGGTTAAGTGTGACAATGCCCTCGGTAACCAAATGAATGCCTTCCATTTGATATCCAGGTGGCGAAATGGCACTCACGTCATGATTGTCTGTTTCTATTTTTTTATTCAGAATTCTTGATGCGATTTGAGAAGTTGTTCCACCGCAGATAACCTTTATTCCCAGCGTTCCCATGAAATCTTCAATCATTTTATTATCCAAATGTTTATTGGATGGTGGGCCACTGAGCAGGTTTACAATCACCCCTTTTCTAATCTTTACAAACAGCACCGAACAATCATCGCCTTGCTTTCTTCCCCAGTAGTTTTTGGCTTGCTGATGGATATCGTCCGTTAGAATTTGTCCATTAATCTTTCCGGGGCTTCTTTTTTTATTGATATGACAGGCAACTCCTTCAACTTCCCATCCTTTTGGAAGTCCTTGACCAAGTCCTGCTTGGGTAATTCCATCGCTCAACAAAAGTATTCCTTCACCAATTGATAAATTACCATTGTTTTCGCTGATTATGGCGTTTCCCAAAGTGTATACCCTATCGGAAAGTACAGTGGCGGTATTTTCAGTAATTAAAATAGGTAAAGGGCTTTCGTAGGATAAAACGGTCGTGCTTCCATTGTTCAGGATTCGCGCCACCGAAAAAACGGCGAAAGGTTCATCGGAACCCCAGGCATTGTTCATTGTTTTAACTAGTGCCGAAAAAGCATCGCGCAAGCTGGCTCCATTTTTAATCAGGCTCAAAAAGCGGGAAACGCACATTTCTGCTGCTATATTTGCTTTGATACCCGCGCCCAAACCATCGCTTAAAATAATGGTTGTTGCATCCACATCATGCACAAAACCAAACACATCGCCACAAGGATTGCTTGGATGTTTTGAACTTTGGCAGGTGAAAATATCTGTGTGGATATAGGTCATTTTTGGATTTCGTTGATTAGCTTGTTCATCAGCATTTCGCCATGGGCTGTGTAATCGCCAATAAAACGTGCAAGTTCCTGTGCCATTTTAACTTGATGGTCGATCAAATCTTGCGCTTGAATGGCTGTTTCGGTTTTTAGATCGCGCAATTTTTCTTTGTTGTGCTGTGTATCGGTAATGTCCACAAATATTCCAACGTATTGATTTTCTTCTTCAATGGGGTAGCAAATTTGATGGCAAACCAAATTATACGAATAGTATTTTACGATATCGTTGAAACGGGATTCTTTTTTGGTCAGAAGTTTTTCAAAAGGCTCTGGATCAATTAAATAAGACAGTTTTTTGCCAACCAATTTATCGGAACAATTAAACATTTTTTGAAACGCCGGATTCATGCTTACAATTTCCAGATTTTTGTTCAGCAAGATAATTCCGTTAGGATCAGCATAAATGAGTTTGTCGTTCCGCTGCTCGGCCAATCGGCGCATGTAGGGTATACACATTTCCATTTCGGCAATGCCATTTAAAACAGCTATGGCTTTTTCTTTGCAAGTATTGTAGCCACAAGCACCACAGTTAAGTTGGTCTGCTTCTTCCTGTTTTCCATTGCTGCGGAGCACTTCCTGTATTTGATCTTCACCAAATACTTTTTCGTATACCCTATTTTTGGGTTGATAATTGGCTTTTAGGATATCCTGAAATTTGGGTACAGGCATTTCCAAAATACCTTCGGAATGATAATCGGTGATTTCCTGCTTTTTGTGCAAAATATTCTTTTGCCGCAAAACCGGGCTATTGATGCAGCCTGAACGACAAAAAAGTGGTTCAATGATGAAGGCTTCTTTGGTTTCGCGGATGGTTTCAATGGCATCTTTTACATCTTCAAAACCACTTAATGCAAATACCTTGTTGTGAGTCAATTCCTGATCAATTCCAGCGGTTTTGAGCAAACCGGCTTCCAATGCAAAAAGCTTAGAATAGCCCCCAACTTTATTGTCGAAATTGCTGGCATCGCATTTTTTTAGATCAATATTTTTGCGGCTGAATATTTCGTTTAGCTCATCGAAAGTGAGTACAGCATCAATCAATTGGCGATATTCGGGCCGACGCGCTTCATCTTTTTTTGCCACACAAGGGCCGGCAAATACAATTTTGCAATTTTTACCAAATTCTTTTCTCAACATTTTGGCGTGGGCAATCATTGGAGAAACCACGGGCGTTACGTATTTGATTTCGTCCTTGCAATATTTTTCAATGTAATTGACAATGGCGGGGCAAGCGGAACAAATATGTGCCTTTTTAGGATTGCCTTCGATTATTTCGCGCGTTTTTAAAGCCACTTCGTATGCGCCGGTTGCAGTTTCGGCAACTATATCAAAACCGGCTTCGCGCAAAGCGGAAGGCAAGCGTTTTCGTTCCCATTCGTTGTACACCGAAGCAAATGATGGTGCAATGCTTATCAATACGGGCGTTTGTGAGGCCAGAAAATCATTCACTTCATCCATTTGCCTGATATAAGTTTTTGCGTGCTGCGGACATTCGGGAATACAAGTTCCGCACGAAATGCAATTTTCGGGAATCACTTTTGCTTGTCCGTTTTCCATTTTAATGGCATTTACGGGGCAAACCCGCACACAGCGGTAGCAATCGTGGCATTTGGCTTTGTTGGTGTATACGACGGATTGGGTTTCTGGAATGGTCATTTTGGTGTTTTTGAATTTGAAGATTATTACATCAAATCTTAATTATTACGCTCAAAAGATTATTTAATCAACTCCCCCTTGGCGAAGGGGGTAGGGGGATTGACAATATTTAAGACATAATTTTCAATACCTCTAATCACATTTTCTAAATCATTAAGAATTTCTTTTTCCGAAAATCTAAAAATATCATATCCAAGATTTTTGAGTAATTTATCTCTCTCAATATCTTCATGATATTTAAACTGATGTGAATATCCATCATTTTCAATAATAAGTTTTGTTTTTCTGCAAATGAAATCCACTATATATTTATCGATGGAAAATTGTCTGTTAAATTGCATACCATTCATTTGTTTGTTTCTGAGGACTTTTGTCCATAATATAATTTCGCCAGGAGTCGAATTCTTTCTAAGTTTTTGTGAAAATATTTTATGCGATTTATTATAGTTTGATTTTTCCATTTCTCAAATTAATTAATCAATCCCCCAACCCCCTTCTCCAAGGTGGAATTGGGACTTATTAGCTATTTTACATTTTTTAAGATGCAGGAAACTTAAATAATTATCTTTTTATTCAATAATATAAACTTCGAAATTAAACAATATATGACACTTTATTTCTCCATCAACTCCCCATAAACAAAAATTTCCTGATCAAGTACTTCTTTTGCTTTTGCGTAATCGGCATGTTCAATAATTTTGTTGTTTATGCGCACAACCGGGCCCCTTTCGCAACACTCAAAGCAGAAAGTAGCTTTTACGTCAACCATATCTTCATGACCTTCAAAACCAACCCTGTCTTCCAGTTTGTTTTCCGAAACGTATTTCATCATTTTCTTCAGGATTTTGTGTGCACCCTTGTTGTAGCAATTGGTTCCCACACAAACGCAAACTTCAATTTTTGGATGTTGGGTATTCCTGATGTTGATGGTTTGGTTTTTAATCCGCTGGCGACCGGTAAAATGGGTATGTAACAATTCATGTGCTTTGTGGCCTCCAACTTCGCCAAGTACTTGTTGGTAAACTTCTTTCACATACGGATTTTCTTGCGATTTGTGCAATTGCAGTTGTTTGTCGCAACTATAAATGCCTTTTGTACGTTTTTCGAGATAATCAGGATCAAAACTCACAGGCTGTGCACCACCGTTTACACATCCGCCTGGGCAAGCCATTACTTCAATCAAATCGTATTCGGAATTTCCTATTTTGATTTCTTCGCAAATCTGTCTGGCGTTTGCAAGACTGTGCACCACAGCTAATTTCAGCTTTACTTTGCCCAATTCCAAATCTGCGATCCGTATACCTTCTTTTCCGCGTACCATTTTAAAATCGACTTTACTCAAAGTTTCGCCGGTTAATTTTTCGTAAGCAAAACGCAGAACAGCTTCGCTAACTCCACCTGAATTTCCAAAAAGAACACCGGCACCGGTTTTAAAACCAAGCGGTAAATCAAATGATTCCGGGGCTAATTTGGCAAATTGTATACCCATTTCGGCTATCATTTTCGATAAACCTTCGGTACTCAGCACATGGTCAACATCAGCCATTTCGTCTTTGTAAAATTCATCGCGTTTGGCTTCGAATTTTTTGGCGGTGCATGGCATAACCGAAACAACAACCAAGTCTTCTTTCCTTATTTTCAAAATAGCTGGAAGTATTTCCTTGGCCAGGCTTCCAAACATTTGTTGAGGCGATTTGCAAGTTGACAAATTGCCCAACAATTCAGGATAATATTGCTCGGTAAATTTCACCCAAGCCGGGCAGCATGAGGTAAATTGTGGTAATTTCTCTCCTTTTAATTTTCTGGTAATAAACTCTGTAGCTTCTTCAATCACAGTTAAATCTGCAGCAAAAGAAGTGTCGTATATTTGATCGAAACCAATTCGTTTCATGGCGGCTACCATTTGTCCGGTGCTTACTGTGCCTGGCTCCAGACCGAATTCTTCACCAATGGCAACACGCACAGCAGGAGCAACTTGAACTACCACCGTTTTGGTTTTATCATGAATGGCTTTCCAAACTTCTTCCGTTTCAGGGCGTGGAGTCAACGCACCAACAGGACAAGCCCTAACACATTGGCCACAATAAACACATTCCACATCGGCCAAACTTTTTCCATAAGCAGGGCCAACTGTAGTATTTGAACCTCTTTGCACAAAGTCGATTGCGCCAACGGTTTGTATTTCTTTGCAAACACGGACGCAATCGCCGCAAAGTACACATTTGTTTGGGTCATGGATGATGCTTCTCGATTTTCGATCAACTGGATGCACTTTATCCGTTTTTTTGAAACGGCTTTTTGTAATCCCCAATCTGCGGGTTAAGTCCTGCAATTTGCAATTGTTGCTTCTTGCACAAGTTGGGCAACTGATATCGTGATTTGCCAACAACAATTCAAGGTTCACTTTTCTGATTTGTCGCACCTCGGCAGTGTTCGTCGAAACTATCATTCCATCGCGTGGAGGAGTGGAGCAAGTGGTTTGTATACCCATTCCTTCAATATCGGCTACACATAGTCGGCATGCTCCGTAAACACTCAATTCTGAATGATAACAGAAAGTTGGCATTTCAATATCCGCTTTCCGAACCAGTTCAAGTACGTTTCTTTCGTTTTCGATGGGTAATTTTATCCCATCTATGGTTATATATTTTTGATTGTCCATTTTATTTTCTATTGAATTTTAAAAACCTAATACTGCATCAAACCTGCAAGTGGTAGCGCAAACACCGCATTTGGTGCACAAATCACCATCAATAACATGCAGTTCTTTTTTGTTACCAACTATTGCACCAACCGGGCATTTTTTGGCACACGCGGTGCAGCCTGTGCACTTTTCAGCATCAATACTGATATCAGCCAAAGCCTTACAATTGTTGGTCGGGCATTTTTTGTGCAGGATATGCTGCAAATATTCTTCCTTGAATTTTGAAATAGTTGATAAAACAGGGCTTGGAGCAGTTTTTCCCAATCCGCAAAGTGATGCTTTTTTTACAACCAAAGCTACTTCTTCAAGCAGTTCAAAGGTGGTCATATCAGCCTCGCCATTGATAATTTCATCGAGCAACGACGACATTTGTTTGGTTCCTTCGCGACAAGGTACACATTTTCCACAACTCTCGCTTTGGGTAAATTCCATAAAATAGCGGGCTATCTGAACCATGCACGATTGTTTGTTCATCACCACCAATCCTCCGGATCCCACCATGGCGCCTTTTTGGATCAAGTTGTCATAATCGAGCGGCAAGTCCAAATCCTCTTCGGTTAAACAACCACCAGATGGGCCACCAATCTGGACAGCTTTAAAACCTTCGTTGGTAATTTCGCCTGCATCGTCGGTAACACCGCCACCAATATTGTACACAATTTCGCGAAGGGTTGTTCCAAAAGGAACTTCAATTAATCCGGTATTTACCACATGGCCGGTAAGTGCAAAAGTTTTGGTACCTCTTGAATTTTCAGTTCCCAATTGCTTAAACCATTCCGGTCCTTTCCGGATAATAAGAGGAACAGCAGCAAGGGTTTCCACGTTATTGATTACGGTTGGATGTCCCCATAACCCTTTTTGTGCCGGAAACGGTGGTTTTGGGTTTGGCATTCCACGTTTTCCTTCGATGGAAGCCATCAATGCGGTTTCCTCGCCACAAACAAAAGCGCCGGCACCTTCCATTACCTGGATTTTAAAAGTTTTGCCGCTTCCAAAAACATCATCACCCAAAATTCCTGCATTTTCGGCAGCTTCAATGGCTTTTCTAACACGTTTTACTGCCAAAGGATATTCCAATCTCACATAAACATAACCTTCATTCGCGCCAATGGCTCTTGCAGCAATCATCATTCCTTCAATGATTCTGTGGGGGTTTCCTTCCATCAAGCTTCTGTCCATAAAAGCTCCTGGATCGCCTTCGTCGCCATTGCAAATCACATATTTTTTGGGGTCTTTTTCAATTTGGGTCAGCATCCATTTTTTACCTGTTGGGAAACCACCGCCCCCACGACCGCGCAATCCGGAATCGAGCATGGTTTTGCAAACTTCCACGTCTTCCATTTCAAGATAGGCTTTTTCTGCTGCCTGATAGCCTTTTTTGCTGATATATTCGGCCAAATCTTCGGGGTCGATTATTCCGCAATCCGAAAGTATAATCCTTTTTTGTTGTTTATAAAATGGGATATCGTTTTGGCCTTTGTGTTTTTTGCCAGTTATCGGATCCTGATAAAGCAATTCATCGATTATTTCATTGTTCTTGATGGTCTGTTCAACAATTTGCTTTACGTCTTCGGGTTTCACTTTGTTGTACAAAATATCGTTGGGGAAAATTTCAATAAGCGGGCCCATGGCGCAGAACCCCTGGCATCCGCTTCCGCTAATGTGTACCTTATCTTTGCCGTTGCACTCGTGACTGTTCACTTCCAATACAACATCTAAATTGGCATCGGTTAATTCCTTTTTAAATTCATGATAAATATTCATGGAACCATTTGCAATACAGCCTGTTCCGGCACATATTACAATACGTTTTTTGATATTTGCGGTTTTCTCTTTATACTCAACAGCAATTTCGTTTAAATTGATGGCAGTGGTAATCATTTTGCACCTCCTTCGGCTTCAATAATGGAATCAATAATTTCATTTACTTTTTTATCGCCAACCTGACCATAGATACTCTCATTTACAACCATTACTGGAGCTAAGCCACAAGCGCCAAGGCACGAAACGGTTTCGAGTGTAAACATCATATCGTCGGTGGTATGTTTGTTTTCGTTCAGTTTTAATTTTTTAAACAAGGCGTTTACCAATTTCATGGAGCCTTTTACGTGGCAAGCCGTGCCGTTACAAACTTTAATCACGTATTTTCCTTTTGCTTCGAGCGAAAAGTGTGCGTAAAAAGTAGCCACGCCATAAATTTCAGCCACTGGCATATCCAATGCGGTTGCCAAAAATGTTAAAACTTCCTGAGGCAAATATCTGTATTCCTCTTGCACTTCTTGCAAAATGGTAATCAGGCGTGATTTTTGAAATTTGTATTTCTCCACAATTTCAATCACTTTTTCAAATTGCCTAGTTTTGACATTTGCCTCAATAAAAACTTCGTCCAGTAATGTGTTTTCCATGTTCAATCTTTAAAAGTTCTACTTAATTGTTTTTGTTTCAGTTTTATGGTGTAGTTTGTTCATAATTACGGCCAGATTGGCGTATATCGATGTGTTTTGTACAATAATTCGTTCGGGGACAACAATGCTCGTTGGAGCGAAATTCCAAATGGCTTCAATTCCCCAGCTCACCATTAAATCGGCAATTTGCTGGGCTTGATCGGCAGGGGTTGTGATAATTCCGAAAACTACATGCATCCTTTCAGCTAAATCGGCAAATTTATTGATGGGCATAACAGGAACGCCTCTTATATTTGTCCCAATTTTTAAAGGATCATTGTCAAAAGCAGCAACAATTTTGACTCCGTATTCATCAAAGCCCGGATATCCGACCAATGCAGTTCCGAGACTGCCCGCTCCAACTAAAAAGGCATGATCCAAATGATTAAAACCAAGGAACTCTTCGATGGCAGCCAAAAGATCGCTTACATTGTAACCAATTTTTGGTTTGCCTGTAATTCCTGTGTATGCAAGGTCTTTGGTTACTTGCGTGGCATCAAACCTCAAGCGGTGTGCAATTCTGGGAGCAGAAACATAAAGGACACCTTCGCTTTTCTTTAGTTTAACATAGTCGAGGTAGTTTGGCATCCTGCGGATAGTAGGTTCCGGAACGCTGGTATGTATTGTTTTTTTGTCGGTAGTTTCCATATTTAAATAAAGATTAAATTCTTTATAAAAAATAATGTTAAAATCTTGATATATAATTAAAAGCTTATAGACGTTGAACTAAAGTATTTAAATAAAGAAAAAATTCTTTAATGCATCAAAAATATAATAAGTTTTAATACAGAAAAAATTCTTTATAGATTTTTGTGTAATATGGAATGGATTTAAATAAGGAGAAATAAGAATTTTGATTTTTAGCTTTAATGAATCATCGCAAAATAAATAGGCTTCATACATTTGGATTATTGCCTTAGAGAGTTTAACTATCTTTTTAAAAGAAAATATTACAACACTTTGTGAACAAACAATAAGTACCTTCTATAAATAGTTTATAAAATTGTATTTCAAGTATATTTAACTCATTTAAAACTTTAAAAACATCTAAAAATCAAGTATATGAAATCATTCCTTAAATTCATCCCACTGCTTCTTGTATTCATACTTTTTCTGTCATTTATGGCTGTAGTTCCATTTCCAAAGACCGAAACCAAAAAATACCTGTCAATTGAAGAGGCAATGAAAAACAAAATAGTATCGGTACATTTTACAGGAAAAGGCGGCTATTCAGGCGAATGCGTTGAACTTAACATTCAATCACTGATTGATCATGATACTTTGATCAGGATTGAGCCTGGCCGTCGATTGGTTTCTGACGATACACTTTTACAGGATATTTTGATTGTTAAAGAGATACAGTTGTTGTTGGCAGCAAGAGAAAAAAAACAATTTAATATTTTTGGTTTTTGTTGCGAAGCTACCAATCATGCCCCTTATGGTGGCGCCAAGTTCAGCGTTGGTTATATGGCCGACAGTGCTTTTATTAAACTGGCCATGTTTTTATCGGCATCCAATTTACCATTGGATGTGATGCAAAGTGCAGTTTGGGTTTTGAGTAACAATCACGCGCTCAATTCCATCAATAACGAAAATGAAAGCGACCGGCCAAAAATGAAAGAACTTTACCAGTTAATTGCTGGTATGAAGGGACTTGAAATCAAATTTCCTTGGTATACACTTAAATATAAGGCAGATACTGCAACCTTATTTTCAAATATCCCAGTTAAACTTTTTGGTGAAATTGAATACAATTTATCTGATCCTGCTCATGTTGACCTGGTAGTGCGCGATTCCCGGAATAATTTTGTTGCCAACCTTTTCGTAAACAGACCACATAATCCCAATACTTATACCTATCGCTTTTCGCTCGACGTTGCAAAATATCCAAAAGGGAAATATTATGTGATTTTGTATGTCGATAATCAAATGCGGGTTCGAAAGGAATTTGAGCTATAGAAATTTGAATCTAGAAATTGGAAATTAGAACTTTGAAAATTTAAGTTCTAATTTCTAATTGCCATTGAAAAAAACAACCCAATTTTACTATATTCGCTTTTCAATTAAAAAGGTAAAATCATGCGCATAACTTTATTATTTATTAGCATTTTAATAGCATCCAGAAGCCAAGCCCAAGATTCGTTAATTGTAAAATATTCAAAAACAATAACGGCAGTTGAGCTTCAAAAACATTTAACCATAATCGCTTCCGATGCCTACGAAGGGCGAGAAACCGGTGAAAAAGGGCTGGAGATGGCTGGAAAATATATGGTCAACGAGTTTCAGGATGATAAGCTAACCGGACCTGTTGGAAATAGCATCAACCCATTTTATCAGGAATTTGAACTCGAAAAAAAAACCTGGACAAAAGTTAAATTTACTGCCGGAAAAGAAAAATTTGAGAACTATAAAGATATGGCTTTTTTAACCGCATCGCCTGGTATAAGTGAGTTTGATGTTGTATTTGCCGGATATGGAATTTATTCCGATAAGTACAATGATTATGTAGATATTGATGTGAAAGATAAAATGGTGGCTTTCATGATTGGAGAGCCAAAAAACAAGAAAGGGTTTTTTCTGATGACGGGTACAAAAGATCCGAATTTTAAAATGGATACAACCATCAACAGTAAATTTGAATCGGTGCAATCAAAGGCTATGGCTTCAGTGCTTAGAGGTGCAAAAGGATTTATCCTGATTGAAGAAAATGATAAAGAAGCCGAAAAAACGATTAAACTTTTACAAGATGAGTTAGGCGAATCGCAAATTTCTTTCCCAGGAAAGGATAATATTAGCGAAAACTTTCCAGTTATTTATATGTCACCAACCCAGGCAGCACGCTTATTTGGAACCAGTAAAAAGAAATTTGACACAACACTTTCAGATAGCGTGGCTAAAGATGTTAGTCCTGCTGGAAAATGGTATGCGAAAATAAAATTTGAAACCGAACAGAAAAATGAAATTATAAAAACTAGAAATGTACTTGGTTTTATTGAAGGAACAGATAAAAAGGATGAGATTTTAATCATTTGTGCACATTATGATCACGAAGGAATTAAAAATGGGGAGGTATACAATGGTGCGGATGATAATGGTTCTGGAACTGTTGGGTTACTTGAACTTTCCGAAGCATTTTCCAAAGCCAAAGCCGATGGACATGGACCGCGCAGAAGTATTCTTTTTATTGCAACAACAGGAGAAGAAGAAGGTCTGCTTGGTTCTAAATATTATGCCGAACATCCAATTTTTCCAATGGCTAAAACGGTATCAGCACTTAATATGGATATGCTTGGCAGGATTGATAAAGAGCATGAACAAAATAAAAGCTACATTTACCTGATTGGTGCTGATTATATGTCTTCGGAGTTGAATAAATTGAGTGAAGAGTCCGCCAAAATATATACCCCGGAACTTCAACTTGATTATACTTATAACGACAAAAACAACCCTGAAAAATTAAATGAACGCTCAGATCAATTCAATTTTGCCGAAAAAGGTGTTCCGGTTATATTCTATTTTTCGGGTTTACATGCCGATTATCATAAACCGACCGACGATGTTGATAAAATAGATTTTAATTTGCTTGAAAATCGTTTGCATTTGGTTTTTGCAACAGCTTGGGAGTTAGCGAATAGGGAAGAAAGGGTTAAAGTGGATAAATAAATAATCTGATAAAGTTTTACATACAAACAATTTAAAAACCAAAAAACCGCAGATAATATATTGAAATATAATTATCTGCGGTTTTGTTTTTATTTTAAAATGTAATGTTGCATGAAATTATATTTTATTGAAAAAACATCATCCTTCCTTTTCCACAAGTAGCATCGCCCCAAAATCCAAAGAAATAATTGAGTTCAGCCATTAATTTTAAAGTAATTGGGCTAGTTTTAGCAGTAAATGTTGTAGTTGGATGATACACACCATCGTTTAGCACATGATAATCGGGATTTAAATCACCAAAAGCATAAGCACCTCTTAATCCTATAAATAGTTGAACGCGATCGCCATTGATTGCTGCGAATCCCATTCCTGCAGCAATACTGGTGAATTTGTCTGCAAAATTGGTCTTGTAATCATTTACCGAATTTTCGTCAGTAAATAAAAGATTTGAAGGATCATTTTTAACACTTGCAGATTTCATGGTAGAAAATTGTGGACCGGCTTCAACATAGAAACCATAATCGCTTATATATCTTAAAGAAACAAACAAGTCGAATGATTTTAATTTTTGTGTTTTAACATATGGAACCACCCCATTGGTATTATCGCTGATGCTATAAACCTCTCCAAAGTTTGAAATAGTTGGTTCTATATTAATTCCAACATGATCGCCGTATGTTATACCAAATCGGCCACCAAAGGAGTATGCAGGGCTGAAGTTAAGTTTTACGTTTTTATCGGACATCACATCTTTATTATATAACAAACTGCCACCAAATCCACCTTTAATTGATAGGCTAAGCCATTTGACTTCACCACTTCCACGCCCCCTTTGCGCAAATATTGTTGTAATCATTGTCATACAAAAAAGCACGGTTAAAATTTTTTTCATAGCTATAAGGATTTATTTAATGCAATTGCTGACCAATATTATTTACTAGATGCAAGTAGACATGATAAAGTTGCATATCTCAAAAAAATCTACAATTCTTTAACATCAGCATAATACAAACATAACTCAAAAAAAATAAATTTTCCTGGAATTAGATTAGACTATTGTTGAGAATATTGAATTATATTTATAAACGGATATGAAATAGATTTATTTATCTAAGCTAAATTGAAAACTTCCATATGTTCGGCCAATTTCTTCGATCAGTTCCAAAACTTTTTCAGGTTCAGTCGTTGTAACCAGTTTTAACCTCATTTCTTTAAAATCTGGAAGACCTTTAAAGTAAGTGATTAAATGCCTTCTCATTTCATTGACTCCACGCCGTTCACCTTTGTATTCCACAGATTTTTTAACATGAAGTTTTGCCATTTCCACCTTTTGCATAACGGTAAAAGGTTCCATTTCTGTTCCGTTATCTAAAAAATGCCTGATTTCTTTAAAGATAAATGGCCGACCAATTGTTCCGCGCCCAATCATAATACCGTCAACACCATATTTATCAAAGGCTTCTCTGGCTTTTTGAGGCGTTGTTATATCGCCATTTCCAATAATGGGGATTTTAACTTTTGGATTGTTCTTCACTTTTCCAATGGTTTCCCAATCAGCGCTTCCGCGATACAGCTGTGCCCTGGTTCGCCCATGGAGCGTAAGGGCTTGTATGCCTACATCTTGAAGCATTTCGGCAAGTTCAACAATAATAATTTCATCAGAATCCCATCCTAAACGGGTTTTTACAGTTACCGGTAAATGCGTGGCTTTTACAATTTCGGCGGTCATCTTCAATAATTTTGGCACATCACGAAGCATTCCTGCACCAGCTCCCCGGATGGCAATCTTTTTTACCGGACAGCCAAAGTTGATATCAATTAAATCGGGATTAACTGCTGTTGCAATTTTTGTCGATTCGACCATTGCATCTATATTATGCCCATACAATTGAATTCCGATGGGTCGCTCTTCGTCTGTTATTTCTAATTTTTTATGAGATTTTGCAATGTCTCTTATCAAAGCTTCCGAAGCTATAAATTCGGTATACATCATATCAGCACCAAAATGTTTGCACAAATGGCGAAAGGATGGATCAGTGACATCTTCCATGGGGGCCAGAAACAATGGATATTCCGGCAATTCTATATTTCCTATTTTCAAGAATTTATGATTATTTGATTTGATCGGCAAAAATAAGGAATCATTCCAATACTTAAAAGTCTATAAAATGGTAATTTTCTAATTATCAACTTAAATCACATATTTTAGTGATTTTTAACATTAAATTATTTAAACTAAATTTGGAATATAAAAATTAAATTCTACTTTTGTACCAACAAACCAAAACGGTCGAATAGAACAAAGCATGGATCAGAAAATAATAACTAACGAAGACATTAAATCAAGGCTTTTAGATGAAGCCCGACAGATTTTTGCTCGTTTTGGTTATAATAAAACAACTGTTGACGACATTGCAAGGGCTGTTGGTAAAGGGAAAAGCACTTTTTACTATTATTTTACAAGCAAAGAGGAAATTTTTAAAGCCGTTATTGAAAAAGAGGCTTTTCTCTTCAGGGCAAAGCTTATCGAATCAATTAGTATCAAGGGCAGTCCACTTGATAAAATCAAAACTTATGTGTTGACAAGACTTGAAAATTTTAAAGAACTTGTTAATTTTTACAACGCGATACGAAACGATGGGATGAGCCAGATTTCTTTTATTGACGAAATTAGGGACAAGTATGAGATGGAGCAAGTCAATATTATAAAAATGGCATTAATGGAATCGATCCAAAATGAATTGATTGAAATTGATGATATTGAATTGGTTACCGAAGCTATGGCTGAAATTTTAAAAGGTCTGGAATATCATTTGATGTTTAATCCATCGGCAGGTTTAAATATTAAAACAAAAATAGACAAAGTGCTTGATTTAGTTTTTAAAGGTATTACGAAATAAATTTTTTTAACATTTTATCGACCAAAATACAATAATGGTCGAGAGTAAATTTAGAAGTTAAATATTTTTTTATATTAAAATCGACCAAAAAATTAAAAGGGTCGATTAGACGAATTGATAAATTAAAAATTAAAAAATTGAATTATGAAAACATTGAGTAGAATTACATTGACAGTTGTATTATTAAGTACAATAATTGGTTTAAACGCCCAGAGCTTCAAATATGGAGTTCAAGCCGGATCGAACTTTTCGGTTCAATCGCAAATTGGAGATTATTATAACAACAGCGATATTAGAACAGGTTTGCACGCCGGAGTTTTTGGGAATTATTCCTTTAATGAAAGTATCACCCTTCAAACTGAAGTAAGTTATGACCAAAAAGGTTCTAAAACCGGAACAATCAAAAACAATTTTGATTATGTAACAGTGCCGGTATTAATTAAATATTCATTGGGCAAAAGCTGGAAAACTCCTTTGCGCTTTAATATTTACACAGGTCCTTATGTTGGTTTTTTAATCAATGCAGAATCAAAAAATGAATCAGCTGAAGTAAACGAAACAACTGATTTAAAAGATGCTACGAACAAAGCTGAGGTTGGTTTAATCAGTGGTTTTGGAATTAAATATCCGGTAAGCAATCACAATATTTTATTTGATGTTCGCCTTGGTTTAGGTTTTTCACCATATGATAAAGTTAATTACGTGCCTAAGAACAAATACATTGGTTTGAGCCTTGGTTACGAGTTCTAGTATTCATTATTTACTAGATTTTTAAGAGACTATTTTTTGAAATAGTATTAGGTTTTTTTTTATCCCAAACGGTATTACGGCTGTTTGGGATTTTTTTATTATTTCATTTTGAGGAGGGAAATTGATTGTAAAAATTTCAAATGCAGCTGTTTTAAAAAACATTTTAAATAAATAAACCAACTCTATTCCGAATAAACTTCACCATTTTAATTCATAAATAGTTATTATTGTATTCGAATGAAAAAGGGCTATTTCAATTATTTTTTACATTAATTATTTAAATGTTTGATTGTTAAATATGAATCGGAAGGTGGTTTATTGTAATTGTGGAGGCGGAATAATTGATGAAATCACAAAAAGGAAAATGCTTGATTTTCTTCCTTCCTTAAATATTGAAAAAGTAAAACTTGATGATTTGTGTGGATTATGTGCCACAAATAAAGAAGAGGTCAAAAGTTTATTTTCAGCTATGGACAAGACTGTCATTGCGGCTTGCCATCCACGGGCAGTGAAAATGCTTTTATCATATGCAGGTGTACAATCGCATGAAAATCTTTTATTCATCGATTTACGAGAAACCGACGGGTTTTCAATATTAGAAAAAAATGTTGAAAATACGGATAAACCCACCCAAAGTTTTCCTGTAGCTGAAATATCAACAAATTCAGAATGGCCTGCATGGTATCCTGTGCTGGATTATTCAAGATGTACTTCCTGTGGCCAATGTGCAGATTTTTGCCTTTTTGGAGTTTATCGGAAACATGATGGAATTGTAGAAGTTGTTAACCCTTCTGCATGTAAAAATAATTGTCCGGCATGCGCCAGGATTTGTCCTCAGGTAGCAATTGTTTTTCCGAAATATTTGCACGGTGGAGCAATTAGCGGAACTGATTCCATTGACGAAATTACAGAGCAGAACCGTCAATTGGAAGATATGGACCAAATACTTGGTGGTGATATTTACAAGGCACTTGGCCAGCGAAAAGCAAAACGACAGTCCATCATAAAGGAAGAGGCTTTGAAAAAAGCAATGGAAGAAAGGAATGCTGCTTTGAAAGAGCAATAAAAAAAATAATAAACTATATCATATTAATAATAAGCAATGTCAATTACTAAAAACCTGTTACGTGCAGATAATAAGTGCCTTATAAAGTTTATTTACAACTTTGGCTGGAAAGGTTTGATAGGTTTCAATAAATTTCAAAAGCGAAAGAAGAAGGGCGAAATATTTCCTGCTTTTCAATTTATATCGGTTACCAACGATTGCAATTTAAGTTGCCAGGGATGTTGGGTTACAAAAGGTGAAAAGACCGAAAGTCTGGATATTTATCAGATAGACAAAATAATAAACGAAAGTAAAAAATATGGCTCTTATTTTTTTGGAATACTTGGTGGAGAACCATTGATGTATAAATATTTATTTGATATTTTTCACAGGCATACCGATTGTTATTTCCAATTGTTCACAAACGGAACCTTGCTTTCCGATTCAATAGTTCAAGAGCTAAGAAAATGTGCCAATGTTACGCCACTTATAAGTTTCGAAGGCAATGAAACAGTTGCTGATATTAGACGAGGTGGAAAAGCAATTTTTAGCAAAACAGTCCAAGCCATTGATATGTCAACTAAGCATAAACTCATTACCGGAGTTGCCATTAGCGTATGCAAATCGAATTTTGAAATGGCCTTGTCCGATGATTTTATAAATATGCTTCACAACAAAGGGGTTTTATACCTTTGGTATTATATTTTTCGCCCTTCTGGAATCAATCCCAGTTATGAATTAGCTTTATCAGCAGAAGAAATTGAAAAATTAAGAACTTTTCTGGTCGAAGGGCGCAGCAAATATCCAATTGTTATTATTGATTCTTATTGGGGAGCCGATGGAGAAGCTTTTTGCCCTGCAGCTGAAGGACTTAGCCATCATATTAACCCTGCAGGATTTATCGAGCCTTGCCCGGTAATTCAGTTTTCGAAGGATAAAATTACCAATGGAAATTTGAAGGAAGTTTATGAAAACTCATCGTTTTTAAAGGATTTTAAAATCGATGTTTCGAAAAAAACCAAAGGTTGTATTTTGATGGAGGATCCGGAATGGCTAGGTCAGTTTGTTGGAAAACAAGAAGCCTTAAATACTTCAAACCGCATAGATTTGCCTCAGCAATTGAACGTTGCGAGATCTATTCCCAGTCATGGATCAACAAAAAAAATACCCGAAAAACATTGGATTTATAGAATGGCTAAGAAACGTGCTTTCTTTGGTTTGGGAGCTTATGGATAATTAATTAAAGCATGGAAAAGCAACAATTGGATTTTGTTCTGGCAGTGCCAGGCGAAAGAAAACTAAGGGATGATATTCGCCGTGTAGTTAATGATTTTTTTGTCAGAAATGGAATGATGCCTCCGGTTTCCTACGAATATCTTGATAAAATCTCTGACCAACTTATCCATTTGAATGGATGGGATATAAAATATCGGGCATTTGTAATGGTTTGCAGTGGAAATGCTGTTTGGAGAAAAGTTGTTGGAACAATTCCATACAATCGACGGATTCTGCTTCTACCCCAATGTTTGAAAAGCAGTATAAGTTGCAAAGCCGGATACGACCAATTTGGCCTTCTTTGCGAAAATTGCGAAAAATGCACCATTCCGGATTATATTGATGAAGCTGAAAAGCTTGGTTATATTGTACTTGTTACCGAAGGAACAACTGTTACAACCCAGCTTGTTGAAAGTGGTAAAATTGATGCAGTCATTGGCGTTGGGTGCATGGAAGTGCTCCAAAAAATGTTTGATTCAGTGCAAAAATATTCAATCCCAGCCATTGGTATTCCATTATTAAATTGCGGATGCAAAGATACTTTAGGCGATTCTAAATGGATAAAAGAAGAATTGTACCATCTTAATCAAAGCAATAATATTCAATTACTTAACCTTAATCAAATTAAAATAAAGGCTTTATCCATATTTGATGAAGTACAATTAAAGGCTATTCTTGGTATTTCAGATAATGAAATGGAAGCAATTGCAATAAAAACGCTTCTTTTGGGGGGAAACCGGCATAGAGTTGTCCTTGCTGCGATGGCATATGAGGCGTTTTGCGAAAGACCAATCCATGAAATTCTTGTCAGGCTTGCCTTGTCTGTTGAATGTTTTCATAAAGCTTCTCTTGTACATGATGATATTGAAGACAACGACAATCTTCGTTATGGAAAGGAAACAATTCATGCAGAGCATGGAATAGCAACCGCAATCAATACAGGCGATTTTCTTATTGGCGAAGGTTACCGATTAATTGCAGAGGCCAATATTTCGCCCGAAACTGCTGTACAAAGTTTCAAACTTTTATCTCTGGGCCACAGAACGTTGTCTGTTGGTCAGGGTACTGAATTGGTATCCATTACTAATGGCAAAATTCTTTCGATTGATCAAATGTTGAAAGTTTTTGAGCAGAAAACTGCAACGGCTTTCAAAGTATCCTTATTGCTTGGTGCAATTGTAGGAGGTGCTGATACAAAATCAATTGAAATGCTCGATAAATATAGCTATAACATTGGCATTGCCTATCAAATTTTGGATGATATGAGTGACTTTGAAAGCAAAAATGGTGATATTGAAATCAGGAAATTTTCTTTAATTCTTTCTATGCTTTATAGCAAAATATCAAACCAGGAAAAAGAAGAGTTGGCAAAAAGTTTAAAATCCAATGAATTTGCAAAAATCTATCAGAAAATTGAAGAATTAAATTTACAAAAAGAAGCCGGGAAAATGCTTGCAGCGTATATTCAAAAAGCCAAAGAATGTATTTCGGAATTACAAAACCCAGGATTGAAATTGGCTTTACATGAGGTTTTGGGTAAAATGTTTAGGGATTATGTTTAGCAATAATTAAAAGAACTAGATTTATAAATAAAGCTGAACCAAATAATGTTAAACCTGTAAAATTCATTTCTAAATAATGAACACGATCTTAAATTTTATATCCAAAATTTTCACCCTTCAATTTCGAAATAAAACACTAGAACCCATATTAAGAAAATCAATGCAATTGCTTGATAGCCAAACTTTAGATGAAATTTATTCAAGAACCCATGGATTTATCACCAATGAAGGATCATTTAGCGATAGAGCTGGAAAAAGCGATTTGTATTACACTTTATTTGGATTATTAGTTTCGGATGCCATCATGCCAGGCAAAAACAATGAAAGCTTAAAAAATTATCTCCGAAAGCTTCATCTTTCTTCAGATTATAAGGGCGTTTACCTGTATTGCGCTGCAATTATTCATTACAAATTATTTGGTGATGATGTGGAAGCCAAAAAACTCAGAAACAAGGTGACCGATTCATTAAAACAAAATCTTCAAAAACCTGATTATAATTTATTCTTAGGCATTCTGTGCCTTTATGTTCACCATGATTATTTTTCTATTTTCAAAATACTAAGAAAGATGGAAGTTGAGGAAAATGAAAATGACTTACCATGTCCGGTATTGGCGGCAAAAGCAATTATGCTTACGGCTTCAGGAAAAGAGATTACAAAAACGGTTCAAAACTTAATGTTGTTTTATCGTGGTAATGGCAACTTTGGGGCATTAAAAAACTCACCAACAGGCGATTTGCTTTCAACTGCCGTTGCACTTTTTGCGCTACAATTTATTGGTGCAGATTTGAGATTGATTAAGCCTGATTGCCTTGTATATATTGACTCGCTTTATGAAAATGGAAGTTTTAGGGCTACGGAGCTTGATTTTGAAACTGATATTGAATATACATTTTATGGGATGTTAGCCTTGGGTTCGTTGGTTTAGCCTACCTGCAAAAATAGATTCCAAACTTTTTACAATGGAAAAAGAACATTTAGAGAAACAATACAATTCATTGTGCAATCAACTCAAGTCAGAAATGAACAGCCAGGGATTTTGGTCTGGCAGGCTTTCATCAAGTGCGCTAGCCACATCCGTTTCAATTGTTACTTTCAAATTGAATGATGGAACAAGCCACACACAAAGAATTGAAAAAGGTCTGGCCTGGATTTATTCAAATATCAATAAAGATGGAGGCTTTGGAGATTCTCCCGAAAGCGAAAGTAATGTTAGCACAACTTTATTGAGTTATGCAGCAATTGTTTTTTGCAAAACGGAGCAAGTCCAAAGTACCATTGCAATTTCTTCAATCGAAAATTATTTAAAAAATCAAAAAATAAGCCCTCAATCTTCAGAAATTGCCAATTCAGTGCTTGATTTTTATGGCAAAGATTTAACATTTTCAGTTCCCATACTTTCGATGTTGTCCATTTGTGGAATTTTAAAAAGCGATGGATTAAAAAAAATTCCTCAGCTGCCTTTTGAATTTTCCTTATTACCTCAACATTTTTATCAGCTTTTTAATCTTCAGGTAGTTAGCTATGCTATACCAGCATTAATTGCTGTTGGAATTTATCTTTTCAAAACAAAAAAAAGCAATAATCCAGTTGCCAAATTAATCAGGAACAGATCGATTTTGCCAGCATTAAAGAAACTTGAATCTATCATGCCCGAAAGTGGAGGATTCCTTGAAGCAATTCCATTGACAGCTTTTACCAATATGTGCTTAATGGACGTGGGATTTAAAGATAATAATGTGGTGAAAAAAGGCATTTCATATCTCGAAAACCAACAGCGGACTGATGGAAGCTGGCCAATAGATACCGATCTTTCGACTTGGGTTACTACTCTTTCGGTTAAAGCAATGGCATCAAATATTACAAACGTACTTGAACCTGAATCTGTTCAAATTCTTAAAAATCATCTATTAACTATACAATATAAAGAAAAACATCCTTTCAATAATGCTCTGGCGGGTGGTTGGGGCTGGACAAATTATTCAGGTTCAGTTCCCGATGCAGATGACACCCCTGGTGCAATACTGGCCTTACTTGGAATGTATGAAGGAAACGCCGAAGAGTCTGTTGCCATTTTACAGGGCTGTGTATGGCTGCTCAAACTCCAAAATAGCGACGGTGGAATTCCCACATTTTGTAAAGGCTGGGGCAGTTTGCCATTTGATAGCAGTTGTGCAGATTTGACTGGCCATTGCATTTTAGCCTGGGTAAAAGCTTTGGATTTACTTGGAGGGGCTGTTCCAAATGCGATTAATAAAGAAATTTCTATCGGAATAAAAAAGGCAACCAAATATTTAAAACGAAATCAAAATCCAGAAGGTTCTTGGTTGCCACTTTGGTTTGGAAGTCAATTAACAACCGACAAACATAATCCTGTATATGGAACATCAAGGGTTGGGGCTTATATTCAGGATTGCTTAAATTGTAATAACCTGGAATTAAATCATAAAGAGAATTTAGCTAATATGCTTTCAAAAGCCCAGCTATATCTTAAAAATCAGCAGAATATAAACGGAAGTTGGGGTGCAGTAAAAGGTGCAGAAGGAACTATTGAAGAAACAGCTTTGGCAATTAGTGCAGTTGCAAGTTTTGATTTGGAGGCAGCTTTAAATGGTCAAAAATGGATAGAAAACCAAATAGCAATTAATGGACTGAAAACGAGTCCAATCGGGCTTTATTTTGCCTCATTATGGTATGATGAAAAATTATATCCGTTGGTATTTTATATTGATGCGTTGAGAAGGTTGTTGGATATGTTTTAATTGCTGAAATCCAGAGCTTGTTTTCCAAAAAAATAAATGGAAATTCAAGCTCTGGAATTTGATCATTGTACTATTTCTTTAATTCCTTATTTTCCAATTTATCCTTGGAGATTGAATTGGTCAAATAAGCAGAAAGAAGATTGCTTATATTATCGCCACCTTGCACCAGAAAATCAGGTGTAACTTTAATATTTCCCTGTGCAATTTGCTTGGCAATTTCAATAGCAGTAACTCCTTGCTGTCCAACTGCTTTGTTCTGCAATTCGTATGATTTTGCAGTAGCTTCGCCAATTGCCAGAATTTTGATACCTTCAGCTTCACCTTTTGCTTTAATACCTTTTGCTTCACCTTCAGCTTTCAGCCGTATACTTTCCGATTCAGCCTCAGCAAATTTGATGGTTTTTTGTTTGTTTTGCTCCGCAATTTTTACCCCAATTTCAGCTTCAACCAGATTTTTCTGTTGATCGGCTTCAGCTCGGGTTTTTTCCATGGCAATGCGTGTTTGCTCCGCTCTTTGTTGATCTTCGAACATGGTTTGTTGTTGTTGTGCAATAATTTTCATGGTCTGAATATCCATCAAATCCTGTGGCAGGTTTATTTGGCAAATCAAAACAGAAACACATTCCACATGATATTTCTCTAATTCAATCTGGGCACGTTCTTCAGCTTTTCGCTGCTCTTCTTGCCTGTCTTGCATAAAGTTCATTGCCGAAGTTGATGAAGCCTGATTCCTAAAACTTGAATCGATCATTGGATGGATTACATGTACAATCAGGTTTTCAACTGATCCAATTTTTGCAACCATGTATGGTGCTTGATCCGGACGTATCCGAATAACCACTTTTACCGAAACACTGATTGAAAAACCATCGCGTGAAATTACTTTTAATGGATCGAAACGGGTTTCCTGAGAATCGTCCCAATCTATGGTAATATTCGTTGTATCAACAATATACGCCATATAGGCCCTACGGTTAAGATAATAAAAACCAGGGCCGGCGACTTCTTGCTGAATACCTCTGTAACCCTTTGGCACAACGTATCTTTCAATACCTTTGTCAAGCCGTTTTTCAATATCTTTATATAATTGGGTTCCAAGGTTAGCGCCTTCTTCTTTTGCAATATCTTCCACTGCACGTTGAACATGCTTGGGCTCCTCTCCAACATTCGAAACTACAACTGCAACTTGGCCACGTTCTACAACCGCTACGTCATCAAGTTCAATTTTAAAAATCATTGGATTTATGTAATAAGTACCCGGTTTGAGCACATCAAACTGCGGTCCTCTTTGGCCTCCGGTACTTAGGAATTTCGAGGCATCTTGGTAATCGTTATGGCCAACTACCGATTTGGCAACATATTCATTCTCAGGCAATGGCTCGCCGTCGAGGGCAGTTATTAATCCAACCTTTTTTGCTGGAATTACTGATGCTTCCTGAATTTCTAATTTATATAAATCCAGATTGATACGATAAGTACCAGGTAGTAAAATTTCAATCTGAGGACCTTTTTGTCCGCCATTGTTTAAAAATATTTGTCCATTTTCAAAATTAGAGTGTCCATCCACCTTTTTTGCAAGCAATCTTCCAGGGGGAATTGGATCTCCATCCATTGAAGTTACCAGACCTATTTTCCCTTTGTCGATGATGATTGCCGGAACATTTTTTATTTTGAACAAAACCGGGTTAATACGGTATGTACCAGGAGAAAGTATTTGAATTTGCGGACCTTTTTGTCCTCCATTTAAAAGAAATTTTTCACCGTCCTGAAATGCATTGTGACCTTCAACCACTTTGGCAAATATTTTACCAGGAGGCACAGGATCGCCATCAATGGATTCGATGATACCTACTTCGTTTTCGCCAATTACTGTAAAACGATATTTTTTGACAGAATACAAGAATGGTATCAATAAATGTAGGCCTGGTCCTAAAGTTCTGGCCTGAATACCAATTTCGTTTTTTTGGGCAATTACCCTTCCTTGTGGCATGTTTTTGCCGAAATATTTCCTTTCGAGAACAGCCATTTCACGGCCATCAACAAGAACCAAAGATTGATAAAGCACAATAAATAAAACTAATGCAGCAACAATTAATAGAATGAGAGACATGTCCATAGTTAACCTCCTGATTTTAGTGTATTTTTGATAGGATAAAAGTAATTATAAGTTTGATTTTTTATATTTGAATTGCTTTTTTTAATTCAATTTTATTTGACGAAAATACAAACAAGTCTTTTTAAATTGAATTTTAAAGAACAAAACAATTGGTTTTGGACTAATTGTACTTTTGAATTTCTTAAAATTCCTTTATTGGTATATTGTTTGTTATTTACAGATAATAAATGTAATTTTTGTAAGATCATTTCTCTAAATCATCTATTTTTACAATAATTTTTTACATTTATCTATTTTATTGTAGTTTTATGTTTCACTACAGAACTTAATTTCAGTAACACAAAAGAAAAGACGATGGATTTTTTTCAAAATGTGAGTATTAAAATCAAATTATTTTCGGGAATTTTCCTGGTAATTCTGATATTTTTGATTTTAATTTTCTGGCAGTTTAGTACGCTTAATAAGATTGATAGCAACCAGGAAATGTTGAAAAGTACAGAAAGAAGTATTGATGCCGTTAATCAATTGGCCGAAATCAATTTCGAAGAAATGAGCCGTTTATTGGAATTGATCCAATCCAGTGAAATTGAATCGATTGAATCTATTTATGAATCACATGGATTTTCTGTTAAAAAGCTGACTTCACTTTACGATACTCTATTTCAGGATATAAAGCTGATTTATCCCGATAACTCCAATATGGGACGGATCAAGGTTGTAAACTACCTGAACGAAAGCCAATCTACATTTAATAATATTTTAATTCCTTATTTCGACAATGTAAGATTGGTTAAAATTGATCAAATAAAAAAGGGCGATACATTTGCACACGAAAAGGAAATGGTAGTAGGTGGAAATCAGGATACAACCTATACAGATCCAAATATTGAAATAGTTGAAATAATCCCACAAGCCATTGTAGGAAGCAGCCGTACCGCACAATTAATTAAAATACATCAATTTTATAAGCAAAATTACGATCAGCAGAAACTCCAATATGTTGAAATAAACAAAGTATTGCGCGATGTTTTTAATACATCGAGCACTCTGGTGCAGGATTTGAGTTCGCGGATAAAATTATTTAACAGCTTGTTTTTACTCATTGCCATTATTACGTCGTTTGTTATTTTGGTTTTAATCTCCCAAACAATTTCAAAACCGCTCGAAGAACTCGAAAAATTAGCTTCAAAACTGTCAAAAGGAGAGCTTGCCTGGCATTCCGTTTTTGTTGCTAAAGATGAAATCGGAAACATGGAATCAGCGCTGCATTCATTGACTGATGGATTGATTAAAACATCGGAATTTGCATCTGAAATTGGACGGGGAAACTTCGAAAGTGAGTTTGAGCCTTTGAGTAACAAAGACGTTTTAGGAAACTCATTGTTGGAGATGCGCAAAAGTTTGCAGGCAGCAAAAGAAGAAGAAAATAAGCGTAAAGTTGAAGATCAGGAACGAACATGGACTACTGAAGGACTTGCCCGGTTTGGTGAAATTCTGCGGAGGCATACAGAAAACATCAACCTATTATCAAAAGATATTATTATAAACCTGGTAAAATATTTAAAAGCAAATCAAGGTGGCATCTTTATTTTAAACGATTCTGATGAGCAAAATATTTATCTTGATTTGATAGCAGCCTATGCCTATAACCGTGAAAAGTTTTTGCATAAACGGATACAGCTTGGCGAAGGCCTTGTTGGTGGCGCAGCAGTTGAAAAGTACACCATTTACATGACCGATTTGCCACCGGAATATGTTGAAATTGAGTCAGGGCTTGGATCTGCAAATCCAAATAGTTTACTTATTGTGCCGCTGAAACTTGAAAATAATGTACTTGGAGTTATAGAATTGGCATCGTTTAGTCCATTTAAAAAATACGAAATTGAATTGGTTGAACGAATTGGCGAAAGTATTGCATCAACATTGTCGACTGCCAAAATAAATACACGTACGGCTGAATTGCTTGAGCAATCGAGAATTCATACACAGGAAATGCAGGAGCAAGACGAGGAAATGCGGCAGAATATGGAAGAAATGATTGCTGCCCAGGAAGAATCAGTGCGCCGCGAAGAAGAATTACGCAAGGAAGTTGCCGAACTTGAATCGATGCGGGTAAACTTTGTTGATAAAGATAAAAAACAACGTATCAAGATTGAAGAATTAAATAAAACCACCAATTCCCAGGCTGAGGAACTAGAAATGATTGTTAACCAGATAGGAAGGGCGTTTGAATCGAATTTTGAAGCATTGGTTTTAATTGATGATGAACGGAAAGTTCAATTTTTTAATCCAGCAGCCGAAGAACTTTTTGAGTATAACAAATCTGAAATTCTTGGACGAAATTTTAGTATTCTCACTGTAGAAGAAACAGTTAGGGAACTGGAAGAAAATATATTGTTGTATTTTCAAACCGGCAGAAAAGGTTTAATAGACAAACAACGAGAAATCAATATTATCAATAAAAGTGGAATATTAATTCCTGTTTTATTAATTATGGCCGATATCGACCTTAAAGGTAAAAGAAGGATTGCCATTTTTATGAAAAATTTGGGTGAAATAAAATCGCTTGAAAAGCAACGGGATTCAATTAATGAAACCTTGATGTCCAAGGTTTTTGATTATACAACAAAAATCACTTTACTGGAAAATTTTATTCAGAAAAATAACCTGGAAGTTCCTGAGGATCTTGAATCACAGAGTGATTTGATTAACTGGAGCGAAGCATATTCGATCGAATTGGCAATTATTGATACACAACACAAAAAATGGATTGAGTTTATCAATATTTTATATAAATCTTATAAAACCAAAGCAAATAAAAAAGAGATCATTGAAAATATCTCTAAATTGCTTGACTATACCGATTATCATTTTGGATTTGAGGAAAAATATCTCGAAGATTTCAACTGTGGAAATCTAGAAAGCCATAAAAAAGAACATGCTTTGTTTATTTCTACCATTAAATCGTACCAATTGCAATTTGAAAAAGGCGAGTTAGAAGTAGTTTATAAACTTATTATTTATTTGAATAACTGGATTTTAACCCACATACATGAAGATGATAAACGATATGTGGAATGCTTTAAATTGAACGGTCTAACTTAAATTTAAAATCTGAGAAAAAGTTCAACCATTTTATAATTCAAACAATAAATAGGCTGTCTAAAAAGTCCTAAAAGTGATGGACATTGAGCTTGTTGAAATGCGATGTACTGAGTTTATCGAAGTATATAAGTTGTTGATTATCAATAATCGTTTAGACAGGCTCAACGTCCAGAAAACACTTTTTAGACAGCCTCTTTTAAATTTAGTGATTAAAGATTTTAAAAGCAATACATTATATCTTAAGTACAGTTGACTTAATGCCAAGTTTTATGTAGTAACCAAGCTTGTAAAAATCAAAAGCTTTTAGGCTGATCAAACCAAAACGAAAGAATAATATAATCAATGGCTTTAGAACAATTGAAACCAGTAATACCGGTATTTCTAAAAAGTTCTTTTTAATCCAATCATAAACCCTCAATAGTTTTATCATATTATCAAAATCGTTACCTAAATTCATTTCAGATTTGATAAAATATAAATTTTCCAACGCTTGTCTGGTCTTATGCAAAAATTCAGAATAAGTTTCGGTATAATCATGAATTACTGGGTTTTGAACATGGATAACGGGGATATTATTTTGCATCAGCCTATAACCAAACAGACTGTCTTCGTGACCATATCCAGTAAGGTTTTCTTCAAATTTTATGGTTTCCAATACATTTCTGTGAATCAGAAAATTATTTGTCATAAAGGATTGATATGGTTTCTTGATTCTAACTTCGGCAGGAATGCATTCGCGTGTAACCCCATATTCCCATCTTAAATTATATTGCCTGTTTTTTTGTTTTGGCGGATAAATTCTACCTCCGCAAACCACTTGTTCTGAAGGGTTACAATGCCTGATGTAATTGGCAATAAATAGATTGTCAGCTATTTGTGAGTCGCAATCAAGAAAAAGTAAATGCTCAAATTTTGCATATTTTAAAAAAAGGTTCCTGATTGCAGATCTGCCGATATTTTTGTCGAGTTCGATATAAAATACAGATTTTATAGAAAGTAGCTCATTATTTATCAACTTCTTATCTGAATTGGAGCAATCGTCAATTACGATAATTTCATATAAAATTCCCAGCGCTTTGGTTTGTTCATCCAGGGTTTTTATCAAATTGATAACATTGAAATTATATACTGGAATACAAATGGATAGCATTTTGAATTTATGAATGAGATAACGAAAGAAAATATACCGATTTCAACAATTGCTCTTTATCTGTGAATATCGTCGCGATATTTGCCTTGATTTTCGAGCAACATACTCAAATAACTTTTATATCTCGACTCGGCTATCGATCCATGTTTAACTGCCTCAATTACTTTGCATCCGGGCTCATGGGTGTGTGTGCAGTTGTAATATTTGCATTCGTTTTGCAATCTGAGCATTTCAGGGAAATAAGTGGCCAAATTCTCTTCATGCAAATCAACAAGGCCAAAACCTTTAATACCAGGTGTATCTATAATAAAACCTCCAAATTCCAACATGTGTGCTTCAGAAAAAGTTGTGGTGTGTTTCCCTTTTTTATGATAATCCGAAATTTCATCAGTCCGCAACATCAGATTGGGATCAATAGCATTAATTAATGTGGATTTTCCAACACCGGAATTGCCCGAAATAACAGAACTTTTATCTTTGAGCAAGTTTTTAAATTCTTCAATGTTAGTCATTTCCAAAGCAGAAACTTCCATGCATGGATATCCAATTCGTTGATAGATATCTGTCCATTCAGCCATTTTTTCTTTATCGGCAGCAGTATAAATATCCACTTTGTTAAAAACAATTTCAACGGGAATATCATAAGCCTCAGCCGATACCAAAAATCTATCAACAAAAATAGGATGAGTTTCCGGAAATCGGATGGTAACCAGTAAAATGGCCAAATCTACATTAGCGGCAATAATATGGGCTTTGTGCGATAGATTTATTGATTTGCGGATGATGTAGTTTTTACGATCGTGAATATTGGTTATTAATCCGGTATTTTCTTCTTTGGTGATTAAAAAATCAACTTTATCACCAACAGCAACTGGATTAGTGGTTTCGTAACCTTTAACCCTAAAGTTGCCTTTAATCCTGCACTCAATCACCTGGTTGTTCCAAAGAACACGATACCAGCTCCCTGTCGATTTTATTACAATTCCTGTATTTTCCATTCTAAAATTATTGTCTTATGTTGCACCTTCAACATTCTGCTTAAATTGGCAAGTTAAATTCGAGTAAAGCACCTGAACGGAAACGTTTTAAAAGAAGCTTTATTTTGTTAAAATCAAAAGGGATATTGCATATTTTATAGGCAGATGTTAATAGGTTTTTCTCCCGATAAGTAATTTTTCCGTCAATAATTGAACTATATACCAACGTTTCAAGCACAATTCTTTTTTCTTCATCATTCAGCGTACTTAATTCTTTCAGGAATAAATGTGAATCGTCGAGAACATCATTGGCAGATTCGTTGATGTTTTCATCTAACGAACGGTACATTAATTCCAGGTTTGGGTGCATGTCGGCAGTTCTAACAATACAACTTCCAACTGCCCTCAATAGGGCAATTTTGCCACGATCTGACAATTGGATTTCAAGAGCACTTATTTTATTTAAGACTTCCAGTGCTGCGGAAGGACCTAAAACCCTAATTTTCACTTCTCTAATAACTACCCAACAAACCCATCCATTCCAGAATGCACAAACCGGAACAGCCATAAAATTGAGCCATGCGCGGCTAATTGCCCTGCCAAGCATTCTTTTTATAAAAGCCCTAAAAAGAAAACTCGAAGCAGAAACCTTTAATTTATAGGCTATTGTACTTATCAAAATGACAACTTTCGAAGATTCTCGGTTGGGATCAATTCTTAAATCAGAATCTTTTTTATTTGGCAATTCAAGTGCTGCCCGAACAATTGAAGCAGCTATTTCTTTTACATCCTCACCTTTGGGAAATAACTCAAGATGCGCGGCTACAGTCAAATCATGAGTTTTGGACATCACATCATAATAGATGTAAAAAATTTCAACCATTGAAGCTATAATGGTAGCGCCGAGCACAATAGACCAATACAACATATTTTCTTTCGAAAAAAAACTGCTTGATAAATCAATTAGCGGATCGGCCAAATAACCGGCAAGTCCGGAAGCAATAGTGGAAATTGTTCCTGCAATTACTACGTTGATAATTGCACGTTTCTCTATTTTATTGATCTTTTCGCGTTCTTCATTATCGAGGATATATGCCTGTGAATCAATTCTATCAAGGGCAGTCTTTGCTCTAAGTTTTTTTAGATACCTAATACCAAGCTTTTCCATTATGGGGATATGCTTTGTATCCTGATTGGTCATATGTGATATTTTAAGTTATTAATTATTTGTGCGATAAAGATATAAGTTATCCATAAAAAATCATGAACGAAAACATTTTTTTAATTAAGCATTTGTTAATTTTACAAATATGAAGCTTCTATAAGTGATTGGTAAATGAACTATATTTCAATGTAAACCTAAAATAAAAATCATGGAAAAAAATTGCGAAAGTTGCGGAATGCCGATGAAAAAAATCGAGGAATTTGGCGGAAAAAAACCAGATAACAGATACTGTGTCTATTGTACAGATGAACAAGGAAATCTAAAACCATTTGATGAAAAAGTCAAAGACATGACAGGTTTTATTATGAGAACACATGGTTTGGATTTTGAACATTCCCAAAATCTGGCAAGGGAGAACATGAAAAAAATGCCGGCTTGGAAGGAGTATTTTAATTAGAAATTCTAAGCGATTTCATAATATCTAAAATAGTTAAGAAGCAAGTCTTTTCTTTAATGAATTGATCATTGGTATTTGATCAAATAGTATTAGCTTTACATTCACAGATTTACATCATTTTTGATTTCCTGGCTGCGTACTTTGCTCAAAAAAGTGGATTCGAATAATTGATGTAATATCTTTGGATTATTCATAAATAGGCTGATTACTAATATTTTACTATTTCAAATTAAATTATCAAACATTTAAAAACTTAAATTATGTTTATTATTGTTATTGGAGTGATCATCATAATTATTGGTGTGACACTTAAAAAAGGCGATGTTCCTGCAAGGAATTATAGTGGAACTGTTGTTACTGTGGGAATTGCTCTGGCTGTAATAGGTGGATTATTTTCATCGGTAAAACAAATTGAACCAGGTGAAGTAGGTGTGCAAAAACTATTTGGAAAAGTGAGTAATACAACTTTGGAAAGTGGATTAAATATTGTAAATCCATTGGTTGAAGTTGTAACTTTCGACATCAGGACTCAAAATTATACCATGTCAGGTGTTCATGACGAAGGTGATAAATCAGGCGATGATGCTATTCGTGTGCTATCGGCTGATGGACTTGAAGTTATTGTTGATTTAACTGTTTTGTACAAAGTACTGCCAAATCAGGCACCAAATATTTTAAAAGAAATTGGAACCGATTATCGCAACACCATTGTGCGGCCCATTTGCAGAACAAAGATAAGAGACAATGCAGTATATTATGATGCCGTTGCTTTGTATTCAACCAAGCGCGATGAGTTTCAAACACGGATTTTCAATTCAATAGAAAAAGATTTTAAAACCAGGGGTTTGTTTCTTGAACAGTTATTGGTCAGAAACTTAACACTTCCTGCATCAGTAAAAACAACCATTGAATCGAAAATAAACGCAGAACAGGATGCTCAAAAAATGACATTCGTTTTGCAAAAAGAAAAACAAGAAGCCGAGCGTAAAAGAGTTGAAGCACAAGGTATTGCCGATTATCAGAAAATTTTGAGTACCGGTTTGAGCGATAAGCAATTACAATATGAAATGATTAAGGCAATTGCCACATCACCAAATGCCAAGCTTATTATCATGGGCGGAGGAAAAAATTCTACACCTATTATGCTTGATGCTAAATAGAAAAGAATAACATTCAAAAAGCTGTCTCTTTATTAGAAGGCAGCTTTTTTTGTTCCAACAAAATGAATAATAAACAAGTACAATTTTTTTAACTTTGCTTTTCAATAATTTGTAATAATTGAGAAAGACTGCAAGCATACTGTTATTGTTTATTTTAGCCTTGCAATTGGGCGGACTGCTGTTTGTTTTCAATATTCAACAATGCATTGCCAAATATCAGATGCGTGAAAAACTGGAAAGCGATACTGTTTTATTCGAAAAACTTAACCTCACTGCTATCGAATATAAAAAGTGCCTGATTAAATCAAATGAAATCTTATTTAAAGGAAAGATGTTCGATATTAAATCAGTAACTTTAGTTGGTGATTCAGTTAAGTTGCTTGTTATTAATGACATAAAAGAAGAACAAATTTTGCTCAAAATTAAGGATTTATCAGATAACATGAGTTTTCCGGACAGAGAGCTTCCTGTACAATTAAAAATACTTTCTTCGCTAAATTATATTTCTCCCGAAACTGAATTCACATTTTTGCACCCGTTTTTTCAAATCCTATTCCAATCTCAACTAGCGCCGGAATTTGTGTCAAATAATCCGGATATTCTAACTCCTCCTCCAAAGTTGGTTTAAACAAGTATTTCTTTAAAATATCTGCATATTCATTAGTTGTGAATATGTTAATCTATTGTGTTTAAACAAAACTTAAAAATTTTAAAAATGAAAATGATTAAATATGTAATCATCATATTGCTTATTGTACCTTATCAATTGTCTTATTCACAAAATATTACAACTGATACAAGTCAAAGTAAAGCACATATTTTTGATGAGGTTGTTATTTCGGCCAACAAAATTGAAGAATCGAAAAACAATGTATCGCAGCAAATACAAACGCTTACGATAAAACAAATAGAAAATTCGCAATCGCAATCCACAGCAGATCTGTTGTTCAATTCAGGAAATATATTTGTTCAAAAAAGTCAATTGGGTGGCGGAAGTCCTGTAATTCGTGGATTTGAAGCAAGCCGTATTCTACTTGTCATTGATGGGGTTCGAATGAATAATATTATATATCGTGCCGGTCACCTGCAAAATATTGTTACTGTGGATAATAGTATTCTTGAAAAGGCAGAAATATTGTTCGGACCTTCTTCTACCATTTATGGCAGCGATGCACTTGGTGGCGTTATTTACATGAGTACAAAAAAACCAGTATTTGCATCTGCCGAAAAAAAATCAAATGTAGGGATAAATGCATTTACCCGTTATGGAAGTATTGATAATGAGAATACTGGTCATTTGGATTTCAATATTGGAACAAAAAAATTTGCGTCGCTTACTTCCATCACCTATTCAAAATTTGGAGATTTGAAAGGCGGTACCAATCAAAACCCTTTTTATGACAAGAGTTATGGCGAAAGGCCTTATTATGTTGAACGGATAAGCGGAAAGGATTCGCTGGTAAAGAATAGCGATCGTTATTTACAAACCCAGAGTGGGTATTCGCAATACGATTTATTGCAGAAATTTTTGTTTCAGCAAAATGAACATTTGTCGCATGCTTTGAATATTCAATATTCCAGTTCAACAGATGTTCCCCGATACGACCGTTTAACTGACCCAGCCGGATCAGGATTGAGTTATGCTCAGTGGTATTATGGGCCACAAGCCCGGCTATTTTCGGCTTATGATTTGAATTATAAAAGTGGAAGCTCATTTTTTCAAAACATTCATTTAGGCCTTAACTATCAGAATATTGAAGAAAGCCGGCATTCCAGAAAATTTGGCAATGATAATTTGTCGCATCGGGTTGAAAATGTTAATGTATTTGGAGCCAATCTCGATTTTCAGAAAACCGTTAATTCGAACAACATCCGTTTTGGATTTGATGGTCAGTTTAATACGTTGAAATCTACCGCCAATAAAGAAAATATAGTTACTGGTGTGCGTGTTCCATTGGATACCCGTTATCCTGATGGAGAAAATACCATGATGAATGCCGCTTTGTATTTATCACACACCTGGCAAATAAATAATGAACTTATTCTGATCGATGGAATCCGTGCAGGCTTTGTTAACTTGCATTCTACGTTTATCGATACTTCATTTTATCATTTTCCATATACAAAAGCAGAACAAAAAAATCCTGTTTTTTCGGGAACTGTTGGTTTAATCAACAATCCATCTGATGACTGGAGATTATCGCTGTTAATTTCAACTGGTTACCGGGTACCCAATGTTGACGATTTAAGTAAAGTTTTTGAATCGGCTCCCGGAGAAGTTATTGTTCCAAACCCAGACTTGAAACCAGAGAAAACCATTAATTACGAGGCTGGAATCACAAAAATTTTCAATCAAAAAACCATTTGGGAAAACAATGTTTTTTATACCCAATTTATTGATGCAATTGTAGCCGATAAATTTCAATTAAACGGACAGGATTCAATTATTTATGATGGAACAATGAGTGAAGTATTGGCAAATCAGAACAAAAGAAAAGCCTATATTTATGGATTTTCATCAAATTTGAAATCGCAATGCAGCGAAAATTTCATCCTCTCGTTAATGATGAATTATACCTATGGAAGAATTAAAACCGATAGCAGTGATTATCCGCTTGATCATATTCCTCCATTTATGATGAGATTTCAACTGAATTATACCAATAAAAACTTCAGTTCCGATTTTTTTGTCAATTACAATGGAGCTAAAAAGTTGAAAGATTATTATTTGAATGGCGAAGACAACGAACAATATGCAACAGAAGTTGGAATGCCTGCATGGATGACCATAAATTTAAGGGTTTCATATAAAATAAAAAAAATGATAACGTTACAAGCTGGGGTCGACAATATTTTCGATACACAATATCGTACTTTTGCAAGTGGGATAAATGCGCCGGGCAGAAATGTTTTTGCCGCACTTAGGTTTCATTTTTAAGAAGAATTTTAAATGAAAGACAGACTATTAATCTGTCTTTCATTTATTAATCTATTTAAACTTTTTCGGTAAGCTTTGAAAAATAAATTTAGATAGTTTTCATAATCCTAAAACTAGTTAACTTTGTAAATCAAAATAATATCAAAATTGGCCAATAAAACTTCTCAACATATCTTAAATACCTCGGTTAATCTTTTGGGATTTTGTCTTTTTACAATCACATCATTGCATATTACCGACAAGGCAGAAAATACATTAATCGATGAATTTACTTCTGTAATTGCATTATTGCTGACCATTTCTTCGGTATTTTCGTTTTTTTCTATTCGCACAGAAAATATTGAAAGAGAATTGCTTTTAGAAAAAATTGCAGATTATTTCTTTGTATTTTCTTTATTTGGGATTTTCATTATAACCCTTTTTATACTTCTGAATATCTCATTTGTATAGTTGATGATTCCATTCATGCAAATAGCAAAAAAATCTGAAATTTTACATATTGTTTCGTATTATTCAAATCGGGTTAAACATTATAAGTCGAAGATGAAGTATCACCGCCTGTACCTGTCCAATTGGTGTGAAAAAATTCTCCACGCGGCTTATCAATCCTTTCATAAGTGTGCGCCCCAAAATAATCACGTTGTGCTTGAAGCAAATTGGCAGGCAACCTTTCGGTGCGGTAACCATCAAAATAGTTCAATGCCGTTGCAAATGCAGGAACAGGAATGCCGTTAACCATAGCAGTAGCAACCGCATTGCGCCATCCGGCTTGTGCTTCTTCAATTTTACCAATAAAGTATGGGTCGAGCAATAAGTTGCTCAAATTTGGATTTTTGTCAAAAGCCTCAGTGATTTTTCCTAAAAATACGGAGCGGATAATGCAACCACCACGCCACATTAAAGCAATTCCACCATAGTTCAATGTCCATTTAAATTCAGCAGCGGCAGCACGCATAAGCACGTATCCCTGAGCGTATGAAACCACTTTTGAAGCAAACAGTGCCTGGCGGATTTGCTCTATAAATTCTTTTTTGTTGCCTGTAAAGTTAACTTTCGGGCCTTTTAACTTTTTAGATGCTAGTACACGTTCGTCCTTGATGGCCGACAAGCAGCGCGAAAACACCGATTCGCCAATCAAAGTCAATGGAATACCCAAATCGAGCGCAGCAATACCTGTCCATTTTCCAGTACCTTTTTGACCGGCGGTGTCAACAATTTTTTCCACCAAGGCGCTTCCATCCGTATCTTTGAAAGCAAGTATATCCCTTGTAATTTCAACCAGATAGCTGTCCAGATCACCATTGTTCCATTCTTTGAAAACTTGCTGCATTTCGGAGGCACTCATACCCAAAATGTCTTTCATCATTTGGTAGGCTTCGCAAATCAACTGCATATCGCCATATTCAATACCGTTGTGAACCATTTTAACAAAGTGACCGGCACCGCCATTGCCAACCCAGTCGCAGCAAACCGCGCCATTATCCACTTTGGCTGCAATGGCCTGAAAAATTGGTTTAACACTTTCCCAAGCTTTAGGCGATCCACCTGGCATAATCGAAGGGCCCAATAAAGCGCCTTCTTCACCACCCGAAACCCCCGTACCGATATAAAGCAAACCTTTACTTTCGATATATTTTGTTCTTCTTTCTGTATCTGGAAAATGCGAGTTACCGCCATCAATTATGATATCGCCAGCTGAGAGATAAGGCAATAATTGTTCAATGAAATCATCCACAGGTTTTCCTGCCTTTACCATAAGCATTACTTTACGTGTACTTTTTAGGTTTTTAACCAGTTCTTCGATGGAATGGGCGCCAATAATTTTTTTGCCTTTTCCACGGCCGTTGATGAAGCTATCAACCTTATCGGTGGTTCGGTTATAAACAGCTACGATAAAACCTTTGCTTTCCATATTTAAAACTAAGTTTTCGCCCATTACGGCTAAACCTATTAAACCAATATCTGCTAATTGACTCATTTGATGTATTTTTTAATTTGTATTGAATATTAAATGATTTTAAAACCAATTTTTTGCAATTTTTCTTTTAAAGTAATATTGTTTGGATCCATTTTTATCGAATAACTCGAAAATTCCCGACGCATCGGATAATCTCCTCTTTGGTACTCAAAAGTATCCATTGATTTTCTTAAACGCATATCATCAAATTTAATATCATATGTATTTAGAATGAGTTGCGACAATATTTCCATTTCTGTTTTGTTTTTCAAATTTAATGTAATTTCTGCATTCTCGGGCAAGGGAACATTGGAAGGAAACCATTTTCTTAAACCAAAACCAAAAAAATCGTTGATTGCTTGCACGCTCATAGCGGTTCCGTTTGCTTTGCCATCGGCTGAATATCCAGCAATATGTGGAGTTGCAATATCAACCAAATCGAGTAATTCTTTGTCGATATTGGGTTCGTTTTCCCAAACGTCCAAAACTGCACCTTTGATTTGTTTGTTTTGCAATGCGAATTTTAAAGCTAAATTATCAATTACCTCTCCACGCGAACTGTTGATTATGAGTGTAGTAGGTTTCAATGATTTTATGAATCCATCATCCACCAAATGAAGTGTTTTATCAATCCCAGTCTTGTTCAGCGGAACATGAAAAGTAATGATATCCGCTTTTTCTTTTATTTCGTTCAGTGAAACGGAATTTTGCAAAACGCCTTTTCGTTGAAGCGGCGGATCGTTTATCAACACCTTCATTCCTAAGGCTGAAGCCAATCTTGCTACTTTAGAACCAACATTTCCGTGACCTACAATTCCAATGGTTTTTTTGGATAAATCGAAATTGTGCTTCATTGAAAGCCGAACTAGCGCTGAACCAATATACTGCATTACTGAACCTGAGTTACAGCCTGGCGCATTGGTCCATTTAATGTTGTTTTTTTCGCAATAAACAGTATCGATGTGATCGAATCCAATGGTTGCCGTGGCGATAAATTTCACGTTGGTTCCTCCGAGCAATTCTTTGTTGCAAATGGTTCTGGTTCGGATGATTAGAGCATTGGCATCCTTAAGTATTTCATTGTTTATATCCTTACCTGGAAAATAAAGTACTTTGCCAAATGGTTCCAATGCACCTCTTAGGAATGGGATTTTATCGTCAACAACAATTTTAATCATATCTTTAGGCTACATATATTTTAGGTTTGGAATAATTAACGCAATTTAATGGATAATTTGACATGAAAAAAATGGTTGTACGCATTTTAGGATTCTGGCTAATTTCAGTAAACATTGCATTGAGCCAGGACGCACAGATTACTAACATTCAAAACAGAAACACATTTAGTTTGAATGGCAAATGGAATTATATTGTAGATCCATATGAAAATGGGTACTATAATTATCGTTATGAACCTTATGATCAGATGGAGAGCATGTCCCGAAGTGCATTTTTCATGAATAGCGAAGCCAAAGGAAGCGAGCTAATCGAATATGATTTTAACAATGCCTCCACTTTGTTAGTGCCACGGGACTGGAACTCACAGGAAAAGGAATTACTGTATTACGAAGGTACAATCTGGTACAGAAAACTATTCGATTATAAAAAAAAGAAACCTTCAAACAGGCTTTTTGTGCATTTTGGTGGTGCCAATTATCAAACCGATGTGTATATGGACTATAAAAAACTTGGCAAACATGTTGGTGGTTTTACACCTTTTAATTTTGAAATTACTAATTTACTAAAGGAAACTGACAATTATATTATTGCAAAAGTTGACAATAAACGAAAAGCAGAAGGTGTTCCAACTTTGAATACCGATTGGTGGAATTATGGTGGGCTTACCCGTGACGTGCAATTGGTGGAAGTTCCCGAAACTTTTGTTCAGGATTATTTTATTCAACTTGCTAAAGGTTCATACAATGAAATTTCCGGTTTTGTGCAATTAAATGGTAAAGAACAATCAACAAATTTAACAATTTCAATTCCAGAACTTAAGATTAATCAAATGGTTAAAACCGACGAAAAAGGCTTGGCAAATTTTACTTTTAAAATTTCAAAAGTGGTTTTATGGTCGCCTGAAAATCCAAAATTATACGAGGTAATTGTTAAAACCAATTGGGAGCAATTGAGCGATCAGATTGGATTTAGGAACATTGAAACCAGAGGGAGCGAATTACTTCTAAATGGGAAGCCATTATTTTTAAGGGGAATTTCGATACACGAAGAAAATCCAATCAGAGGCGGCAGGGCAACAGGCATAGAAGATGCAAGAATGTTGTTGAATTGGGCCAAAGAATTGAATTGCAACTACGTTCGTCTGGCACATTATCCACACAACGAATATATGGTTCGGTTGGCCGATAAAATGGGAATTTTGGAATGGGAAGAAAATCCAGTTTACTGGACCATCCAATGGCAAAATCAGGAAACCCTCGAAAATGCCAAAAATCAGCTAAAAGAAGTGATAACCAGAGATAAAAACCGTGCATCCGTTATTATCTGGTCGATGGCCAATGAAACTCCAGCCTCAGAACCACGCTTGGTTTTTATCCGTACATTAATTGATATGGCGCGTTCCATGGATTCTACACGCCTAATTAGCGCCGCACTTGAAAAGCACCAGAAACAGGATGAGCCGCTGACCATGGTACTTGAAGATCCTTTGGCCGAATCTATTGATGTTCTTGGAATGAACGAATATTTGGGCTGGTACGATGGTTTTCCCGAAAAAATCGGAAAAGTAAAATGGGAAATAAAATACAACAAACCGCTTATCATTACTGAGTTTGGTGGTGATGCGCTTCAGGGGTTACATGGCGATAAATCGGTTCGTTGGACTGAAGAGTTTCAGGAAGAAATTTATAACGAAACTATTAAAATGATGGTTAAGATTCCTCAATTTAGAGGAGTGACACCTTGGATTTTGACCGACTTCCGCTCTCCACGAAGGACATTGCCAAATATCCAGGATGGATGGAACCGAAAAGGTCTTATTTCTGAAACGGGGAATAAAAAACTGGCTTTCTGGATATTAAAGAAATTTTATGATGAAATGGAATTGAAATATAAAAAGAATTAGAAATTTCAATGCACAAACTTGGTTTATTGAATGAATTGTAAAAGTTTATATTTCCTTTTTAGATTACTCTTTTTGATTTAATCAAAATAATCTTAATTTTGAATATATATCAGCCATAGATTTATCTGATTTACTGTGAATTGTATTCAAATGGCGATATGAAATATCGGTAAATTTCTTTAAAACTACTTTGTAATAAACAGAAACCATAGAAATGGAATATGAGAAGCTGATTATCAAATATAATAAAGGAAAGAAACACATCTTCCTATTTGTTTGTATATTCTCAATAATTGGTTATACAATTGATTATATTTCATTTAATCAAAAATATGGCAGTATTCAGAAAATTTATCACATTTTAAGCCTTTTAATTTGTGTGTTTGCCTTGGTTTTGTTTGTTATCAGAAAAGGAAAATCAATTGTGTTTATTTTTAATTTGATTGCTTATACGGCTATTATCAATATAGTTTTCTCCCATGTTTTTTTTAATTCTTTTTACGAATCCCAATTTGGAGGTGCGTCAAATACGCTTTCCCGCGATATTTTTTTTCTGATTTGTTATCTTGCATTGGCAGGTTTTATATCCAGTAAACGGCATATTGTAATTCAAGGTCTTATAATTATTCTGCTAATTTCTTATTATCAATGGGGATTGAAATCAACATTTTTTATTGAAAATGGTCCAGTTTACATTTTGGTAACTATCGGATTTTGTCTAGTTATGTTTTTCTTTACTTCAGTAGTTAAAGATTCTTTGTTTAATTTATCAGAGTCAAACCAAAAATTGATAGAATCCAATCATGAATTGAAATCTCAGCATGAAGAACTGGAAACAACCCTTAATTTGTTGCAAACAACCCAGAATCAATTGGTTCGTTCAGAAAAGATGGCTTCATTAGGAGTTCTTGCCGCTGGTGTGGCGCACGAAATAAATAATCCGCTCAATTTTATTCAAGGTGGGGTTTATGGAATTGAGCAATATTTCGAAGAAAATCTTAGGGATCATTTGGATGAATTGGTACCGCTAGTTGCGGGAATTAAGGAAGGTGTAAAGCGATCATCCAGTATAGTTACAAGTCTCAATCTGTTTAGCCGACAGGGAACTTCGGACTTTGAAAAATGTGATATCCATTCTATCATTGACAGTTGCCTGATTATGTTGTATAACCAGATAAAATTCAGGATTGAAATTATAAAAAACTATACAGAAGAATTATACTCCCTTATAGGTAATGAAGGGAAACTGCATCAGGTTTTTTTGAATATTCTTTCAAATTCAAGCCAGGCAATCGAAGAAAAAGGTAGCATTACCATTGCCACAGAAATAAAAGATAGCGAATTTGTTGTTTCCATTCGTGATACGGGTTGTGGCATCAGCGATGAAAACCTGGCTAAAGTTAGTGATCCATTTTTTACCACAAAAGAGGCGGGCAAAGGAGTTGGACTTGGCTTGTCGATTGTATATACAATTATTGGAGAGCACAATGGCTCAATTGAATATAAATCGGAACAAGGAAAATGGACAGAGGTTATTGTAAAATTACCGTTGGATAGTAAAATAATTTAGTGCCAAATTCAATCAATTTATGATTAATCTAACCAAGATTGGAATACCAAAAATTGCAGCTAGAGTTATGTAAGCATAAGGGCTTGCAAAATTAAATGTCCAACCCATTGATGTATAAAGTTTTGGAACCATCAGCCGTGGATCTTTTCTGTTAAAATAAAATAAGCCTTTCCAGTTACCAGGATCTTTACTCATTGCATCAAGCATTTGTTTTTCTAATTTTGTTTTCATTATGTTGAAATTTAATGAATTAGATGTCGTTTAAATCAATAAATAAAATTGTACTTTGAGGAATTAAAATTACTAAATTTCCATTAAAACTTCAATCCACCGCTAATTTGGAGTAATTGTATTTCGGCAATTTTTGCATAATATTGGGCAAAGAGCAACCGGTTTTCTGCATCAAATTCCTTTCGCTGTATTTCCCTGAAATCTATTTCATTGATAGAACCTAGTTTGTACAACTCTATTGCAAACTGAAGGTTTTTGCGTGCATTTACCAGATTTTCAGATTCGAGTTTAATTTGCTTTAAGTCACTCGAATAATCGTTGTAGTTTTGATACAAATCCGATTTGATGTTATTCATTTCACTTTCTTCTTCCAATTGTGCCGATTGGTATTCAACTTTACCAATTTGCCGTTTCCTATTATCATTAAAACCGTTAAAAATATTGTAACTGAGCCTTAGTCCTATGTTTGGTCCAAAATTTTGGCTCAACTCCAGTGAGCCTGAAGAATAATGAGAGTGATAATACTCATAATCGGCATAAAGCGATAAGGTGGGCAGAAAATTACTTCTGTTTTCTTTTAACGCAAGTTCTTTTATCTGAACATTGCTTTTGGCAAGCAACAGAGATTTGTTTTGTTCAGTCAGCGATTTCTCCAGTTCGGAATAATTAAGTTCTGGAGCCATTTCCATTTCGGTATCCACAGTAAATTGAACCTCTGGTAAACGCCCAATTATTCGGTTTATATCTGCTTTTAAATTAACAATTCGGGTTTCCTCCTTTAGCAGCATGGAGCTATCGTTGCTCAAATCGAGGCTGGCTTGGATTCTATCAATTTCGGAAGCAGCACCCAACCTAAACTTTTTTTCGGCCAAATCTAAACGAAACCGACTGATTCCAAGGGTATATTTTAGAACTTCGGCCAGTTTTTGTTCCTGCACCAATGCATAATAATTAGAAGCCAACTGGATATAAACATTTTCAGTTTCAAGCTGCAATTGGATGTTTCCGAATTTTTCGAGTTCGCTCAAACGGCTTTTGGTCACAAACATTTTAGAGCCATCGAACAGTGTCCAGTTCAGTTGAACCAATGCGTCGATCATATTATTGCGCACGCCATTGTTTATATCGTCAGTTCCATCAAAATAAGTTGTTTTATTATCGGTAGTGGAATAGTTATTTGCAGCACTTGCGCCAACGACTGGCAAAAAACCGGCATTTCCTAATGTATTGTTTAGCTTGCTGATTTCTGTGTTGCTTTTGGTAATTAAAATACCATAGTTATTTTGCATTGCGATAGTGAGCAAGTCGATAAATTGCACGGTATCATTTGTTTGGGCATTTAAACCGACCGGTATTTTCAGAAATAATAGAAATAGAAAACTTGAAGAGATGATTCGTTTCATGTAAATGTCTTTTTATATGCTTAATTTTTAATTAACCTCCTGCATTGCATGAATTCTTTTCTCACTATGCACCTTTTCTGCTTTTCCCCTTACTTTCTTTGAAGTCAAATAAATATACAATGCAGGAATAACAAAAAGTGTTAGCACCAGCGAAAAAGTTAAGCCACCGATAATAACGATTCCCAAGGGAATACGGCTGGTTGATGCACCTCCCAATGCCATGGCTATTGGAACTGCACCAAGAACGGTGGCCAAACTAGTCATTAAAATTGGGCGGAAACGCTGAGTAGCTGCATCAATTACGGCTTCCCGAATGGTTAATCCATCCGCTTTTCTTTGGTTGGCAAATTCAACAATCAAGATACCGTTTTTGGTTACAATACCAACCAGTACAATTATTCCAATTTCGCTGAAAATATTCATTGTTGCTCCGTAAAGCCAAATTGACAACACTGCTCCTGCAAGTGCAAGTGGCACCGTTAACATAATTATCAACGGATCCGAAAAACTTTCGAATTGTGCAGCTAAAACCAAATAAATTAGAACCAAAGCCAGTAAGAATGCAAAAATAAGACTGCTTGAACTTTCGGCAAATTCTTTTGAAACTCCTGATAATGTTGTACTAAAAGTATCGTTAAGTACCTCTGCTTTGATTTTATCCATTGCCTGAATGCCTTGTCCGAGTGATACACCTTTGGCCAGGCCCGCTGAAATTGTAGCCGAAACATATCGATCATATCGATAAAGTTGTGGCGGTGTGCTTTCGTATGTTAATTTTACAAGATTGTCCAGCTGAACGGTTTCACCCTTATTGTTTTTAACCGCAATGGTCTTTAAATCAAGCGGCTCATTTCGGTTAAATAGTTCGGCCTGACCAATAACCTGATATTGCTTACCATCCAGGATAAAATATCCGTAACGTTGTCCGCCAAAAAATAGTTGTATAGTTTCGGCAATATCCCTTACCGAAACCCCCATTTCCCGTGCTTTATTTCTGTCAATTTCAACCCTGAGTTCAGGTTTGTTAAACTTCAGGTTCAAATCTACAACTGAAAAGGCAGGATTGTTCTGGGCTTTGTCCATAAATTTGGGAATAGCTTCTTTTAACGCTTCAAAATTCGGAGCCAGAATTACGTATTGAACAGGTAATCCGCCACCAGTGCTACTACTTATGGTTTGATCCTGAATTACGAATGAACTGGCAAAATTCATTTTTCTAACAATTGCAGTTAATTCATCCGCAAGCTGAGATTGCGACTTTTTTCTTTCTGATGGCGGTATTAGAGTGATACGGTTCATTCCGCTATTGGTTGATGACGAAGAACCAAATCCCGGTGCTGTAATACTTAAAAGCGCATCCTTTTCGGGCAAAGAATCAAGAATCGTTGCAATTTGTAATACATATTCGTCCATTTTGGTATATGAAACCCCTTCTGGAGCAGTTGACATAATTCTGAGACGGCTTTTATCTTCCATTGGTGCCAGTTCCGAAGGAATGTCTTTTCCAATAAAGAAAATGATAAAACCGGAAACTACCATTATCACAACGGCAATCCACGAGCGATTGATGTATTTATCTAATGTTTTGTTATAAGTGCTAATCATTCCTTCGAAAAATGGCTCCGTTTTTCTGAAAAGCCAGTTTTGTCGTTCGCGACGTTTCAAAATCCTTGCACTCATCATAGGCGTAAGCGTAAGCGAAACAACTGCCGAAACTATAACCGAACCTGCCACCACTATTCCGAATTCCCTGAAAAGCCTTCCGGTTAAACCGCTTAAAAATATAATGGGTAGAAATACTGCCGAAAGTGTTATGGTTGTTGAAATGATTGCAAATACAATTTCTTTTGATCCTATATGAGCCGCTTCAAAGGGTTGCATTCCCTTTTCCACTTTCGAATAGATATTTTCCATTACCACAATGGCATCATCAACTACAATTCCTGTTGCTAAAACGATTCCAAGCAAAGAAAGAATATTGATTGAAAAATCGGAAACATACATAATAAAAAAAGTGCTTATCAGTGATATTGGAATGGCTATAATGGGTATCATGGTAGTCCGCCAGTCACGTAGAAACATGAAAATAACCAATGCTACCAGTATAAAGGCCAGCAGGATGGTTTCCTGTACCTCGGTGATAGCTTTTCGAATGGTTTTGGTTGTATCCTGTGCAATTCCAATTTTGATATCGGCAGGCAAATCTTTTTTAATCTGTTCAACGCGCCTAAAGGCTTCATCCACAATTTCAATGTAATTTGCACCAGGCTGTGGTGTTAGCGCAACTCCAACCATTGGAATTTTGCCATTTCCACGTAAAATTGTACGTTCATTTTCAGGCGACAAACGAGCTTTCCCAACATCTTTAAAACGTATAAGTGCACCATCCTGCTCGGAAAGAATCATATTGTCAAAATCATCTTCAGAAGTCAGACGGCCCATGGTTCTAATGGTCAATTCGTTTGTTAAGCCTTCAATTCTTCCTGCCGGAACCTCCACGTTTTCACGAAGCAATGCGGTGCGCACATCAAGTGGGGTTAAATGATAGGCAGCCAGTTTAATGGGATCAAACTCAAGTTTCATCGCATATTTTTTCTCGCCCCATATTCTTATTTCGCTTACTCCATCTATTGTTTGAAGCCTTTCTTTAAAATTACGGATTGCAAAATCGGTTAATTCAATCAAGTTTCTTTTATCGCTTTGCACCGTAATGGATAAAACAGTTTCGGCATTGGCGTCCGATTTATTCACTACTGGAGGATCTGCATCAGGAGGTAAACTGCGGATAGCACGCGAAACTTTGTCACGTACATCATTTGCAGCCCTTTCCATATCAATTCCCAGGTTAAATTCTACAGTTATGTTGCTTCTTCCATCAGAACTAACAGAACTTAAGCTGCGAACTCCTGAAATACTGCTTATAGATTCTTCAAGTGGTTCGGTAATTTGTGATTCTATTACTTCCGCATTAGCTCCTGTATATGAAGTTGATACTGTAATAATTGGAGGATCTACACTTGGATATTCCCTGACTCCAAGAAAAGTAAAACCAATAATCCCAAAAAGTACAATGGTTATCGAAACCACTGTGGAAAGTACGGGACGGTTAATAAATAATGAAGAAATATTCATTTTAAATTCTATTATTACTCTTTAATAATCTTTTTAACGATAACAGGCATCTTATCTTTAAGAGCCAGCAGCCCTGTTGATGCAATGGTGTCACCTTCAGAAATTCCGGAAATTATTTGTATCTGATCTGCTGTACGAATTCCGGTTTCTACTTGAACCAAACTGGCAAAATTATTCTTTATGACATATAAATTCTGGCCATTCATTAATGGAACCAAACAATAGGTGGGTATCATCATTGCTTTGTTTATTTTTTCGAGTTGAATTTTTAAATCTGCAAAAGCACCCGGAATAACTTCAGCTTTTGGATTGGCCATAATTGCACGAATAGTCAGTGAACGAGATTCTTGAGTAATCTGTGCCTGAAAAGCATAAACTTTTGCCTGATATGTTTTTGAACTGCCAACAATGTTAAAATCAACGGGCATTCCATCATGAATATAAGTTGCGTATTTTTCAGGTACATTGAACTCAATTTTAAGTGGATCGAGCTGGACCAATGATGAAATTGTTGTTCCCACTGAAACATAAGCGCCTTCACTAACACTGCGTAGGCCAATAGTTCCGTCAAAAGGAGCAACAATCCTTGATTTTCTGATTTTTGAATTGGTTAAATCGATATCGGCTTTTGTGGTTTCTAAATCGGTATAAGCTTCATCATATTCCACTTTCGAAATTCCATTGATGGCCAAAAGTTCCTTTTTCCGGGCCTCTGTTTCTTCAGCAAGTTTCAGTTGTGCCTGAAGTTTTCGCAGTTGCGCCTGCAATTCCGAATCATCTATTTGCACTAATATGGTACCTTTTCTCACCAATTTCCCTTCTGAAATATTTAGCCTGTCAATTCTTCCAGCCACTTCGCATTTTAACTCAATCATTTCGCCAGGTTGAATGTTTCCCGTGGTTTTAATAATATTGTCAAGCTCTTGTGCTTTTACTTTATATGCTTCAATTTCAATTGCCGGTTTTTTAACATCACCTTCATTCTTTGTTTCTTTTTTGCACGAAAATGAAAGTATTCCAATTGCCAACAGTATTAAAGTTTTTGTTTTTTTCATATTTATTGTTGTTGCTGTATCAAAAGTTTGATGAATGAATTGTAAACACAAAATGATTTTAGCCAGATTTTATTCTGGTTTGCAAAAGTACTAGTTGATGGTCAAATAATTTGTATAATATTAAAAAACGTTTCTAAATTACTTTAAAATTTAATCTGTTCCCAAAACCCCCAAATTTTATCATTGAACTTCAACACCTTCTATTTTAAAGGTAATATGCTAAAAATAAGAATTATAGAAATGTTCCTTTTGGAAAACTCAGGGCTAAAATAACTTATTGAAATGGGATCGATATAAAATTTCAGCTATTTTCTTCGACACGCTATTTGTTCAAAACTTGCGGAGCTCAATCTAATTTTATAAGCAAAATATGATTTGAAATTGCTTGGATTTTTAAGTTTGATATATGAAAGAATTTTGTGTGATTAATGAAAGAAATTGAAATTGCACCATGTCCAATTTTTATTTTCGCCCTCTAACAACAACACCAAAAACCAAACCAGCTATTAATAATGCTAGCGATACAGCACCCACCACAAATGCCCATCTATTGATAATTCTCGATGTTACAATGATTTCGTAATCGTTGAAAAAACATTTCATAGGAGTAAATTCCCATTGTATTTTATTTCCAATCAATGATTTACAATTGGTATTGATTATTAGTCCAGGCATTACTACTGAATTTTTAACAGTGTCAGCCGCAAATCGATAAAGCCAACCTAATTTAAATCCCTTTTCTAAATATTTATTAAACACTTGGCTGTGAGTAGTGTCTAGCTGTTCGAAACCCTTTGTATTAAAACAGATTGAGCATATTTTTAGCATAGAATCTACATCAAATAAAACATTGGAGATGTCTTCTTCTTTAAATTTTATGTAATTACGGATTGTATCCTTTTTGGCTTTTATAGATTGATAATTAATTGCAGGATTTCCTATTAAATGCGCATTTTCTGACAATGTATGGATAAACTCCTCGTATATGCTTACCTGCGCCCATGCGAAAGCTTTACTCATAATCTGATCCTTGATTTTTTCAATTTCGTCACTGTCTCTTCCGGCCAGATATTTTGTAGGTTCGTCGGTTATCAGCAAAAGTTCATCACTTGATAAGTAATCGGAAACAGGAATCAGTTCAAATGGATTTATTTTAGAATAAGTCTCTTTATAACTTAAATGGGTGTAAAACCATCTGAATTTTTTTTCAAGATTAAACGAATGTTTCAACTTTGATAGAGGAACACTATCATTGGGAGTTTCGGCATTCAACTCATTTACATTATTAAATTGTTTGCTTGCTTTTATTTGAAATGGATTCCTTTCATCATTTGTTTTACTTATGTTTTTTTTCCAACTAGAATCAATCAATACTGGAAATACCTGAGCCGCTAAAATCGATGAATCTCCGGTTACAGACATCGTCCGATAGCATGAGCCATCCTTAAAAACCTCTGTGTTATTTACATAAACTTTATTTTTGCACGACATTGGAATAGTTGTCATCAGAAAGATGATTGAGCAATTTCGCAAAGTGGTTTTCATAATCTTTAATTTTTTAACAAATCTTCATACAAAATTACACCTGAAATTTGTAATTGCGTTATTCATTGTCATCATATTGCTTGTCAAAGTATTTTTAGAATTAATTTATGAATGATTGGCGGGTAAAGTGAATGCTAAATTGCATTTCCATTTTGAATGGAATAAGAAATCACAAACAAATAAACACTTAACATTTGTATCAGATTTAAACTAAGTAAAAGTGAAAACGTATTACACTTAATAATTTGAAAATTAAAACTAATATTTACCTTTGCGGGCTGAAAAACCTTTTATAAGGCAGGATTCACAGATTTAGGCATACAAAATCACTTTCCAATTATGATAAATAAATACAAGAACATTTCTTTTTTTGAAGGTCTGAGTGCTTTACGGTTTTTTGCCGCTTTTTTTGTTGTTATGCATCATTCAGAAACCATCAGAAGAAAAAATGGGTTTGATAATTTGGAGTGGTTGAGCCTTTTCAGAAACGGTGGAAGTGCAGTCACTTTCTTTTTTGTACTGAGCGGTTTTTTAATAACTTATTTACTCCTTAAAGAAAATCATAAAAGAGGAACTGTTAGCGTAAAAAAATTCTATATCAAAAGAACTTTGCGGATTTGGCCACTTTACTTTTTGCTTGTAATTATTGGAACACTTATTCTTCCTCAGGCCTTTGGTATTCTGCATATTAAATATGAAATGCCTTATTCATTTGGGCAGGTTTGGTATTATTTCATTTTTTTCTTGCCGGGTCTGGTCACATTCTTTTTCGGCCATCATTTTTTAGAACCGCTTTGGTCCATTGGGGTTGAAGAGGTTTTTTATCTGTTATGGGCACCAATATTTAAAATATTCAAAAAAAACATATTGGTTATCCTTTTATCTATCATTATGTTAAAAATTATACTAATGATAATTGGATATTTTAATCCTGGCTATGCACTTTTTAATTATCTGGTCAATACTTTCCGCATTGAAGCTATGGCAATTGGTGGTTTAGGTGCATATTTTATATTTAACCGAAAAAAGGAATTGTCGAACCTTTTTATCTACAAAATACCATTGCAAATTTTGATATATCTGGTTTTCATTGTTTACCTTATTTTTCACATCAATATCCACAATTTAGTTTGGAACACTATATTTAGTACTCCTGTTTTTTCAGGAATATTAATCAATTTTCTGTTCCTGTATTTAATTATTGGAGTTTCGCTAATCGATAACAATATCATTAAATTGAAAAGTAAAATCCTTACTTATCTGGGCGATATTTCTTATGGGATTTATATGTACCATATGTTGACTATTTTTGCAGTTATTCAACTTTTAAAAAAATATTTAATCGACTTAAACCCCTTTGTAAGCGGAATATTGTTTTATATAATAGTTACAATTGGAGTTATTTTAATTTCCTCAATTTCTAAATTTGCTTTCGAAAATTATTTCTTAAACCTAAAATCCAAATTGGATAAACCTCTTGAAACAAAAAAGGTGTTAGCTGAAGCTGGGCTAAAAGAATAATTGAGGCAGTTGAAAAATGATACAAAACTTGACTTAATGAACAATATATTTCAGGAAAATAAAACCTTTTCCAAAGTTGATTATTCCGAAAATGATTTACCGGGCAAAGAATTTGATAACTGCAAGTTTGTTAACTGTAATTTTTCAAAATGCAATTTGGCCAATATCGATTTTATCGATTGTAAATTCGAAGATTGCGATTTTAGTATGGTTAAATTGAACGATTCCGGATTGAAAAATGTTATTTTCAGTGGTTGCAAGTTGATAGGTATTGATTTTAACGGGTGTAAGGATTTTCTTCTTTCATTCAGTTTTCAAAAATGCGTTTTGGATTACTCCACTTTTCACAAGAAAAAGATAAGCAAAACAATATTTAAAGATTGTTCAATAAAAGAAGTTGATTTTTCTTTTACCGATTTAACGGGTTCAAGTTTCCTGGATTGTGATTTGTCACGAAGCATTTTCCAGCAAACTGTTTTAGAAAAAGTGGATTTCCGAACTGCAAACAATTATTCAATTGATCTTGAAATGAATAGAGTTAAAAATGCAAAGTTTTCCATATCTGGAATTATTGGACTTTTGACAAAATACCAGATTATTGTTGAGTAGTTAATCATGTACCTCGGGATTTATCCCGAGTCTTCCTCGATTGTTTATTGGCTTCCAAAAAACTACATAAATGCCGAGGTACATTAATAAAAAGGCCATCAACGGATCAACCCAATTAAATTAACCTCAAAATCTACCCTTTCAAAATCTGCTCAATTGCCTGCAACTCTGAAGTTGAAATGTTAAGATTTTCCAGCGCTTTCAAATTGTCCTCAAGTTGAGCAATAGAACTGGCACCGATTAAAACGGAAGTAACACGCAAATCTTTGAGCAGCCATATAATTGCCAATTGGGCCAATGACTGTCCACGTTCTTCCGCAAGTTTGTTTAGCTTTTTGATAATATTCAGTTTGTCATCAGTAATTTGTTCAGGCTTTAAAAATTTAGCTTTTGAAGCCCTTGAACCCTCAGGAATTCCCTTAATATATCTGTTGGTAAGCAGGCCTTGAGCCAATGGTGAAAAGGCAATACATCCAACACCGCTATTTCCAAGCACATTAATCAAACTGTCTTCGATCCATCGCTCAAACATGGAATATTTGGGCTGGTGAATCAGGCACGGAGTGCCCATTTCTTTTAAAAGATTTATAGCTTTTTCGGTCATTTCAGCGGAATAATTTGAAATTCCTACATACAATGCCTTTCCCTGGCGCACTGCATGTGCTAGTGCTCCCATAGTTTCTTCCAGTGGAGTGTCAGGATCCGGACGGTGTGAATAGAAAATATCGACATATTCTAGTTGCATTCTTTTCAAACTTTGGTCAAGACTCGATAAAAGATATTTTCTGGAACCCCATTCACCATAAGGTCCGGGCCACATATCATACCCTGCCTTTGTTGAAATGATCATTTCATCCCGATACTGCGAAAAATCCTTTTTCAATATTACACCAAAATTCTCCTCTGCCGAACCGGGAGGTGGCCCATAATTATTTGCCAAATCAAAATGCGTAATACCAGAGTCAAACGCTCTCCAAAGTATTTTTCGATAATTTTCAAAAACATCTGCACCTCCAAAGTTATGCCATAGGCCCAATGAAAGCAACGGAAGCTTAATTCCGCTGTTTCCACATCGTCGGTAATTCATATCTTTATACCTGATTTCTGAAGCTTTGTATTCCATTTTTTTTAGTTTAATGATATGTATGATAATTCCTTTCTAAAGACTTGTTTTTTTGATTATATGTTACTTTTGTTTTGCATAATACGCATATAATCAGCAGTATACTTTCTATATTTGATTTTACCCTTTGTCTGTCTTTACTTATTCCATTTTTGATCAAACTTTCGGTTTTGTAAAAATACAAAGAATGGCTCATCTTCCAATTTATTCTTTATAAGGATGGTTGAAGATTTAGGATAAATATTATTTTTGCCACCCTAAAAAAGAGAAGATGGATCATTTGAAAGAGAATCCCATGTACCGTTATCTAATGATTTTGGTTATATGTGCAAGTGCCGGTTTACAAGGTTGGATGGCTTTATTTACCAATTATGCCAAAGAAGTAGTTGGAGTTAACGGTTTTCAGATTGGCTTGTCACAGGCTGTGCGCGAAATTCCTGGTTTCCTTTCATTTACAGCAATTTATTTGTTGTTTATTTTCAAAGAACATCGTTTGTCGGCATGGTCAGTAGTTTTACTTGGAATTGGTGTGGCAATCACCGGATTTTTTACCTCGCTTGGAGGGTTGTTGACCACCACATTTATCATGTCTGTTGGTTTTCATTATTTTGAAACAACAAATAAGTCATTGACTGTTCAATATTTCAATACCTCAGAATCACCAGTTGTTTTTGCCCGGCTTAGAGGATATGGAGCATTAGCAAATATATTGGTTGGATCAATTATTTTGGGATTATCATTTGTGCTCCCTTATATCTATACTTTTCTTATACTTGGCGTTTTTATTGGAATTTCAGGAGTGTATATGCTTTTTATTAATCCTATTGAAAAGGAAATCCCGCATCAGACAAAAAAATTGGTACTTAAAAGGAAATACTGGCTATATTATGTTCTTAATTTTTTAAGTGGAGCACGAAGACAAATTTTTACTGTTTTTGCTATATTTTTACTGGTTGATCGTTATCATCTTGGATTAAGCATCGTAGCTGGCATTTATGTTGTGAACTATGCATTTACTTACTTTTTAAACCCTCAAATCTCAAAAGCAATCAATAAATATGGTGAGCGTGTGGTGCTATCGCTCGAAAGTGCAAGCCTTATTTTGCTTTTTATTGGTTATGCATTTATCGACAATGTTTATATCGTTGTGGCTCTATATGTTATGGATAGTATTTTCTTTAATTTTTCAATTGGGCTAAATACATATCTCCAAAAAACTGCTGATCCTCAGGATTTAGGCTCCTCAACAGCTGTTGGATTTACAATTAACCATATTTCGGCGGTAGTTATTCCCTTATTTGGAGGGGCAATGTGGATGCTTAACTGGCGTTTACCTTTTATAATTGGTGCCGGCTTTACTTTGATGTCACTTTATTTTACTCAAATGATAACAACCTCTTTTCATGTAAAGAGGGAGTTTTCATTTGGTACAAAAGTTTAATATTTAAACTATATCTGATTTATAAGTAAATAATAAGGAACTCAAATGGTTTTTGAACCATGCCCTGAAACAAAATCAGGGCAATTTACTCTGTAATTTCAGGCTTTTTTTTAAAACTTATCCCCAAAGATTCACCAAGTGTTGAAATTTTAGAAATGAAATTTGCCAATGAACTCAACATTTGGTCTTCACCACCAGTCTGGATAATTTTCAGTTCATCTGCTTTGGGCATTTCGGCTGCAATTTTAGGTAGTTCCTGAATTAATTCGCTAAATAATACCTGGTTGTTTTTAAGATTTTGTATTTCGAGCCTGTATTTCTCAATTTCAGCAGATTGCTTCTCAAATTTAGATTCTAACTGACGATTCTCTTCTTCAATTTTGATATAAAGATTGTGATCAGAAATTTGTTTTTCGATTTGTGCGTCATGTAAAATTTTTTCTTGTTCAATTCTTTGATTCTCTTTTTGTTTTAAAAGTTCAGCTTCTTTTTCCTGAATCAATAATTCCTGCTCAATTTGTTTGGTTTTAAAATCGAGATTAGTTACTGCCAATTGGGTTTCAATGTTGATATTTTCAATTTCCCGTTTTAATTTTATTTCGTTTTCTTTGGCAAGCAGCCTATCTATGGAATCTTTTTCGAGCATTTTTGTTTGTTCTTCGAGCTCCGTATTTTTTTGTTTGCTTTGTTGTTCAAGTGCAAACCTTATTCCTTCTTCCTTTATTGCAATTTCGTTGATTTCTGTTAGTTTTTTTTGCCTGAGGAGCTCAATTTCCATATCCGTTTTTGACTGTCCGGTTTCAATAAGCAGTTTGCTTTCAAATTCTTTTTGTCGCAATTCGTTGAGTGTTTCCAAATAACTGATCTGCGATTTCTTTTTTTGTTCATTTCTGAATGGGCTTTGCAAATCGGTCCATAGACTTTCCGAGCTAACTATTGCTTCACGAATTTGCACGGTTGTTATTTTAATGCCCAAACCTTCGTCGGTATTTTCAGTACTTGCATGCAGCCCTTCAGCAACAGCTTTCAACCGATTGGTAAGTTCATTGATGATTGGTGCTTTGTCAGTCAGCACTTCTTCAACACTCATGGTCGCAATTTTATCTTTGATAGCAGCTTCGGCTTGTTCACGTAATTGGGCATTTACAATGCCAAGTGGGTCGCGTGTTTCGGAGAAATCAAGTTTTTTATAAGCTTTGGCAAAATCAGCAATTTGCCATTGTAAATAGGCTAAAATATTTAATCCCTGTTTCTCCTTTGAAATACAGTTTGCCACAACACCAATGGTTTGCATGGCCGCCGGAACAACCATAAATGCATCCTTATTGGGATTATAATTAAACGAAACTCCCAATCCAAGCGTTATTGGTAATTTTCTGCCAATCCTTGTATGAATCACGTAAACACTGGGTGGAACAATTACTCGTTTCCAAATACCAAAGCCTGTAATCCTTACTTTTATCGGTTCTTTTTCCAATTGAAGCTCTTCGGATGTCTTGATATCGACAAAATTAATATTCCTCGATTTTTTCTTTGGCGATGGTGCTTGCGCTGCCATGCCTCCTTTTGACAAGGATTGCGGTGCTATATTTAAATCCATCGGATTGTTCTGGAAATCATCAATTGCAAGCTCCTTTTCTTCCAATTCAGGCATGGATTGTTGTTCCATAAAAATATTTGCTGCTGATTTACGTTTTTCCATTTTATTTATTATTAGTGATTTTTATTGGACAATAACAAAAATACGATTTTATTGATGAAATTCAGAAGAACTTGGAGCAACTTTTCTACATTATCACGAAAATATATGGGACTTTTCAGAACCCAAATTATCAAAATCTAAAATTAATTGATTATCTGTTTGTTGGTTAATATAATTAATACTACTTTTGCACGAAATTTTAACTAAATATTATTTATTATGCCTGTAAAAATCAGATTAACACGACACGGTCGTAAATCACAACCATTTTATCACATTGTGATAGCTGATAGCAGGGCGCCACGAGATGGCAAGTATATCGAGAGGATCGGATCTTACAATCCGAATACCAATCCGGCTACTATCGATTTAAATTTTGATAGTGCGCTAACATGGTTGCAAAACGGTGCACAACCAACCGAAACAGCCAGGGCTATCTTGTCGTACAGAGGCGTTATGCTAAAGAATCATCTTTTAAAGGGAGTAAAAAAAGGAGCCTTGACTCAGGAACAAGCTGAAGCAAAATTTGCTGCATGGGTTAACGTTAAAGACGGAAAAATCCAGGCTAAAATTGATGGCTTACTCAATAAAAAAGATAGTGAGAAGAAATCAAGATTAAATGCTGAAACTAAAATTAACGAAGAAAGAGCTGCTGCATTAGCTAAGAAAAAATCTGAACTTGCAGCTCAACTGGCTAAAGCAGATTCTAAACATGTGGAAACTGAAGAAGTAATTGATTCAGTTGAACCTACAAACGAATCGGAAGAAAACACTAACCAGGAGTAATAAATAGCTCCAAATGAAACAATTAAGTTTTAAACAAATTGGTTCATTTGTTAAAACGCATGGAGTTCATGGTCAGTTGGCCTTGAACCTTGCCGAAAACATAAGTTTCGATTCAATAGAAGAAGGACTAAATGATGAGGAAGCGGTATTTGTCGAATTGGACAGCATACCGGTTCCTTTTTTTATTTCCGAAAATGGAATTCGTAACTTGAACCAAAGAAATATTCTTATTAAATTAGACGATATTGATGACAAAAAAGCGAATCGGTTGATTGGTTGCAATGTATTTATTGAGATTGGCCAATTACCCAATTACAAAGAAGATGAGTTTGAGAACATCGAAGATTGTATTGGATTTTCGGTTTATAATTCTGATTTGCAATATATTGGAAAATTTGTCGAATTCATAAAAATGAAAGGAAACCCGCTACTTCGATTGGATGTTAAGGGAAAAGAATTGCTAATTCCACTTGCCTCAGATTTTATCCAGCAGGTTGATTTTGAAAAATCTGAAATTCATATGCAACTTCCTGATGGTTATATTGATGCACTTTTACAGGATTGAGTTCGAAAAAGGTTTTACAGGTTCGAAAAAAATAATAATTTTGCTGCAACTAAATAATGGTGCAATTTCGATATAGCGAAATCCAAAGCATAAATATCAAGTGTATTTTCTTAGAAATCATACATAAATTACTCAAAAAAATGGACGAATTAAATTGTTTTGTAACACAGATTATGTCAGTGTCTCCAATTATGAAAATAATCAGGATTAAACCAGATGGTTGGACACTGCCGGAATATAAACCAGGCCAGTTTATTGCAATTGGCCTTTATGCCTCAGCTGCCCGTTGTGCAGAAGCAACTCAGGAACATACGCAACTAGAGCCGGAAAAGTTGATAAAACGGGCTTATTCAATAGCATCGTCATCTTCGCACGATTTTATTGAACTTTATATTACACTTGTTCATTCTGGTTCGCTTACACCAAGGGTGTTCAATCTTAAAATTGGTGATAAAATCTGGTTGGGCAAAAAGGCAACCGGCATGTTTACCATTGACGAAATTGATCCGGATCAAAACGTAATTCTTATTGCAACAGGAACTGGAGTAGCTCCTTATATGAGCATGCTCAGATCAAACGCATTGGCCAGAAAAGGCAAAATTATGGTAATACATGGAGCAGCCAATAGCTGGGATTTAGGATATTCATCTGAGTTGACATTACTGGATTCTATGTTTCCCAATTTTTCATACCACCCAACTATAACTGAGCCAGGAAGAGAACCTGTTGGCTGGAACGGTGATATCCGTTTTATTGAAGAAATTTGGAAAGATACCATCATTGAGGAAAAATTTGGATTTAGGCCAACCGCTGAAAATACGCATGTGTTTTTATGTGGCAATCCTTTAATGACTAATGGGATGACCGATTTATTAGTCAAAGAAAACTTTAAGCTTCATAAAAAGAAGGAACCTGGGCAAATCCACGTCGAAGAATTTTAATTGTTTAAAAAAGAGCTCATTGGGCTCTTTTTTTTTGCTCATTAAATTTATATTAAAAATTGAAGTTTTAAATTTTTACATAAAAGTTTCACATAAAGTATAATTCCAAAATTAGTTGTATTATTTACGATTTGTTCTTCATTAGCAATACATTAACTCTCCAGTTTTGTAATTAATTCATCAATCAGAATCCAGCCATAAAATATACAAGGAAAATTTATTTATTTAATTTGTAGGGAATTCCATTACTTTCTACTCTTAAGTATAGATGATTTGGAGTAGTTTAAATTACTGACTTGATTTCTTTCTCTATATTATTTATCTTTACTATAATCAATATAAATGGGGGTTTTTATGAAAAGATTTATTACTGTATTAACGGTATTTACAATATTTGTAATACCTGCTTCCCTAGGTTTTAAAAGGCCTGCAATAGATACGGATTATTGGTTTTTATACATAACCAGTCATTTTGAAGAATACATTATTAAATATCCTCAACAAAAAGTTTACCTTCATTTCGACAGGGAAGAGTATGAGACAGGCTCAACGATTTGGTATAAAGCATATATTTTTGATGATACAAAGAAACTTCCTGATATCAGGAGTAATGAGCTGTATATTGAAATGATTTCGCCCACCAAGAATATCATTATGAACCAATTGCTGAAAATTGAAAATGGGACTGCACAAGGCGATTTTCCTGTTAATGACAGTATTGGTACAGGTTTATATATGATTAGAGCGTTTACCAACAATATGAAAAATTTCGGAAAGGATTATTTGTTTACAAAAGAAATAAGAATTGTAAACCCGAAAAAAATCTACTACAACAATGATTTCCGCAGGACTGCAAAAAAATTAAGTAGACGGGACGAACAGATTGATCTTCAGTTTTTCCCCGAGGGAGGCTATTTGGTGGATAATATTACAACCAAACTTGCATTTAAAGCAATTAATCAAAATGGAAGAAGCGTTGACTTTAAAGGTGGAATTTATTCAAAAAAAGGAAAATTGGAAAGAGAAATTAAATCATCTCATTTAGGAATGGGGCAAATTGATTTTACTCCTTCAATAAACGAAAAATATACTGCTATAATTACAACAAATGGAAAGAAAGAATGGAAGTTTGATTTACCAGAAATTGTTGACAAAGGTTATGTTTTAAATGTGAATGATAAGGGTGATTATTTTCAGGTTTCAATACAAACAAATATAGAATTTGGGGAAGATCCGGTTTCGAAATCCGCCTATCTCTTTATACAAAATGGAGGAAGGATGTATTATAAGGAGAAAATTGTTTTTGAAAGCAATAAAATTGTTTTAGATATAGAAAAAAAATATTTTCCTGGAGGAATCATGCATTTTACTTTGTTTGATGGACATGGTAAACCTCAATGTGAGCGCCTCGCTTTTGTAAAAAAGGATGATTTTTTAAAAATCAGTACAAATTTAGAAACAAAAACTGTTGGAAAAAGAGACAAGCTTGAATTTGATATTATGGTAACCGATTATAATGGCGAACCGGTTTCTACAGATTTGTCATTATCTGTTAGAAATGCAACCCTGCAAACCGGAATGGACGAATACAGTATGAATATTAAAAACTATTTGCTCTTGCAATCTGATTTAAAAGGTTATATTGAAAATCCTGAGTACTATTTTATGAACAATTACCAGCACTTGTCAGATATTGAAGTACTTATGCTTACTCAAGGATGGTGCAAATTTTTATGGAATGATATTTTAAAAGATTCTATTCCATTTTCAATTTATCCTGTAAAGAGTGATTTAAATATTACAGGACGGATTACAAAGTATTTGTTGGATATTTCTGTTGTAAATGCTGATGTTACTTTAACTCTGTTGAATCAGTTTAATGATGTTTTAAAAACTAAAACTGCTAAAAAGGGAAAATTTGAATTTCTGGGTTTGGATTATTATGATACTATAGATGTTTTGATCGAAGCCAAAACCGAATATGGTAAAAAAAATGTGCTTATATTAATTGATGAAGATGTTCCGCTAGCAAATGATTTTTCGGCATTTAAGTCATTTTATCTGGATAGTTTAATGGTAAGAAGAAAAATACCATACGTGAAATTGGTTGATCCAGGGCCAGATCCAAGTAAACCAGAAGACTTTAAAATACATGGTACTCCTGATCAGGTCATTAAATTTGACAATCCTGGTATGAGTTCATACAACAATGTAATGGATGCAATAAAAGGAAAAGTTCCGGGATTGCAGGTAGGTCAAAATGGCTCTATGATTAGAGGACCTAGTAGTATTTTTGGAAGCAACGAGCCTCTATATTTAGTTGATGGCATGGAAACTGATTTTAATGGAATTAATACAGTTAGTGTTAATGATATAGACCATGTTGAAATATTAAAGGGGCCTTCAGCCGCGATATACGGATTACAAGGCTCCAAAGGTGTTATTGCGGTATACACAAAAAAAGGATTCTATTATAAACGAGGAGAAATTAGATTTAAAATGTTGGGTTATCATAGGCCAAAAGAATTTTATTCGCCAAGATATCAGACTAATAAAATGAATTGGGAAACCCCTGATTTAAGAAAAACAGTTTACTGGAACCCAAGCATTAAAACCGATAAAGAGGGTAGGGCACATGTCAACTTTTATCAATCTGATATTATTGATAAATTTGAAATTGTTGTCGAAGGTATGTCAAAAAGTGGGCAAGTTGGAGTTTATAAATACGATTATCAGGTAAAGGAAGTTAATTGAGATTGTAAAAAAGATATTAAATAAAAAACCCTCTGAATTTTATGTTTCAAAGGGTTTTAGTTTTAGTAGCCTCACCAGGACTCGAACCTGAATCTGAAGTTTAGGAAACTTCCGTTCTATCCCTTGAACTATGAGGCCAGTTTTGATATACTGTTTTGGGATAAAATTACTTTTAATTTATAAAGACCCTTTATTGACCAACAGTGTCTTATCTTAAAATTTAAGATTGCAAAAGTAGAAAGATAATTGATGAATCGCAAAATAAATTTAGACAACTTGGTTTTAAGTTTAATATGTCAAATCTATAATTAGTAGTATATGTGTAAATTGCAAATAATCAGATCTTTACATGAAATCCAGTGATTTTTGCGGTTTTTTATCTTTAAGCATAGGTAAATTTTCTCGTTTTCCGCATCCAAAATATAAATTAAAACCAAATTGAATCCTTGCTACTTTAGCATCTTTGGGCTTAAATGCAACGTTTAGATTATCAGTAAGAACATAAAACTGAATACCTTTGGTCCTTATTCCAATTCCCAGTCCAATATTTCGATATTCCCTGTTTATATATGAATATGACAAGGTTCCACAGAACCATTTAACTGGTTTAAAATTAGCTGATAATGTCAGAGCTTCGTGAATTTTTTTGTCGAAGAAATATGTTTTTGATAGAAAACCAAAGTTCATGAAATTGCCAATATCATAAGTTGTGCCTAGGAAAATATTAGTGTTCAGATATGTATTGTACTTTGAATAAGATTGGCTGAATCTGAAAAAATTGGCAAGTGAATCTGCAACAGTTTGAAATTCATTATAACTGGAATTAGTCCAAACCGAATCAAGAGAAAGTCCACTAAATGTAAAAGTTCCCTTTTGAGTGATATTTTGAGCATTGTTTTTCCACCTGATAAATCCAAGATCGGTAATACTTCCATAAAACTTAATTTTGTCGTTAAACTGGTAAACTGCACCCATATCAACCACCATTCCCATGTTTTTTGCTGAAATCAGATTTGAAACACCAAAAACGGTATCTGTCTTTATCCCTTTAATAAACCCATTTTCATCGTACTCAAAAGCTACCGGAGCTGAAATATTAAGTTTAAGATCAGTTTCTAGCCGCATTGCATAAGTATTTTCCTGGGTATAAAGCTTTATATTGCTGTTAGTGCTTTCAACACTCACATTGCCCGAAAGAATTTTAAACTTTCCTCCAATTGTTAAACGGTGAGTGATCTGTTTTGACAAACCAAAAGCAATTTCATTGTAATTAAGTAAATTTGGGCCAACTCCTTTTATTTCAAGTGGATTATTTTCACCTATATAATTGCCATTACCGTCAACCAGCTTTACTAAATCTGAGGGATATGAAATCCTTGCCCTTGTTTTATTTGAAATATCGAAAGTAAAGTAGGCATTTTTTACCCAAAAACCCATTCCAAAAATAGGAATCTGTGTTCCTGCCATTAAATAGTTGGAATTTTTCAGTTTGGCTTTAATGTTTGCAATATCAATAACCAATGAATCTTTTAAAATTCCTTGTCCATTATGGATCAGGTCATTATAGTCAAACCCGGTATTTGCGACATCAATTGATAAGCCTGAAAAACCAGGTAGGCCTAAAAATCCATTACATTGATTCTGGTAAGCAGGATTCAGATAGTTCGATTGATGAATCCCGTCCATGAAAAACAAGGTATTTGATTGGGCTTTAACTCCTTGCTTTATTATTAGAATCAAAGTAAGAAGTATAATCGTTTTGTATATAGGATTTTGCATTTTCTTTTTGAATAATTGGTTAATGGTACCTTTTAAGAAATGGTTTATCATTTGATTTTTTTCAAAAGAATGATTTCTTTCATTTTATTTAAAAATCAGGTTTTTAATTTTAATTTTATTCTTGCCCCAATTTTTAGCCCAATTTTATAATCCGAATATAACTTTACAGTTTCTCCGGTACCTGCATTTGAGGTATTAAAAGTTATTTTAGTTATAATATATTTTGCTTTAAGAAGATTTGCCATTTTACCATTTTCAATCTGAATAGAGTTGATGGATTCTGTGCTCTGAGTAACTTTTCCGGCAACTGTGATACCTGTTGGGATTATAATTTCTTTATTGTCAATATTTACCACAGAATCAAGAATTGCATAATTTTCATCGGCAAAATAGATTTTGGCAGCAAGTGAAAAAGGGAAACCATTTTGAACTATTAAATTTATTCCAATAGAAGTTACTGCAGAAGTATCCTTGCCCAAACCGCTTGTTAAATCAGCAGCAGAAGTGTCGGCAAGCACCAAATTGGTAATACGTAAATCAAGAGGAACTTCAATTTTTAGTTTTACACTATCAATCGTAGCTGGATTTATATCATAACTTACCGGAGGTGTGGTAATCGTCTCATATATAGCTCCAAAGGAAAGATGATTTGGCATTGCCGAAATTACATCAGCCATGTTTGAGTTTGTACTATCTAATTTAATTTCAGTAATTGCAGAGCTTCCTGGCGAAAGTGGCCGATTTACAGCAATCGTGCCATTATCTACAATAACTGGCAATGCAGGCGAATTATCGGACTTGTAATAATAAAAATCAGTTAATAAGATCTGGGTAGGAACATCCCAATAATTGATTATAGTAATTGTTATCTGGGGATTGGCAAGGAAGAATTCACCATTGTTTAAAAATTTATCTAATCCAACTTGAACTATTTGGGGCCCAACTGAGTCTTTGATATATGGTAAAGGATTTCCTGTTAAAGAGTAGCCTTTAAAAAAATCAGCTGCAGGATAATCGGCAAAATCATATTCATACTGAAGGGTCATAAAGTTATTACCATCTATAATTAAATATCGGTTAATATCCGTTTTGGAAGGTAAAATTTCGCCAAGCGTAATCGATGCATCTACCAGAGGTATTGCAAAGTCTGAATTTTGTTCAATTGTGGTAGATAAATTGCTTGTGGAAAAATCAAATTCTTTTGCACATGAAACAAAAATTGAAATACCAACAGTTAAACAAAATGCAATTATCAATTTTTTCATAGTTGTGTTTTTAAATTTATTATAAAAGCATTTCCAAGTCTATAACGTATTTATTGGCGTTGAAATATAATTTTGTCGATAGATTTTTAATTAGGATTTTATTTTTCTACCAAGTTAATAATAAATAGGCTTTTAAAAACCATTTTGATTGAAATCTTTTTGATTTGATTTCAATCAAAGTAGTTCTATAAAGTTAAATTTTGTTAGCCTATTATGCTAGACCAATATTTTATTAATGAGGTTGTTTATTGTATGTTAAATTTTGTAAAGATTACCCTAATTAAGCATTAAAATATAATTGTATAAAAAATTTCCTGTGCCACCGACTATAAGGTTTAACCCTTCAATATCCTTGGCATTGCTTAATTTAGCCAGGCTGAATTTTCCGGAGCCCTGCATTGGAAATCCTTTTACTTCTTTACCTTCATTTGAAAGCAAATAAATTTTATTTGTTCCTGCCGACGATACTCCGATATATTTCAAATTTTTGCCAATCCGGTATATGTTTAGGGAGTTATCAAGATCTTCATCATATTTTTCTTCAAAGCGAATGGATTTATCGCGGTTGAATACTTGTAGTTTATTTTTATCGGTGAAAATAAAATAGTTCTTTCCATCTCCATCCAAATCTGTATATATAAATCGATGGTTTTCTGAAAAATCTCCAAAAGTCATTTTTTTAACAGTTCCATCAAGAAAAATAAAATAAACATCTCCATTTTTACCAGTTGTAACAAAACGGCTACCTTCTTTTGCATTGCCTTTTTCAAAATAAAAAGGTGTTGTGATGCTTTTTTCAAATGGTGATTTAACATCAATTCTTAGCTCTCCACGTCTGTTTACAATATAAGTTTTGGTTCTGTCTGAGAATACAATGTAGTCTTTCGCCTCGCTAATAAAATGTTGGGCAGGCATCAAAACTTCAGATTGGGTTTGGTTAAATGCCCATCCGTCAACTTTTCCACCTTTAGGGTTTAATAAATAAACATTTTTGTTTTCGCAAGCAACTAAAATCCGGTAATTTTTATCCTTGTCATAATCAAAAACAGCTATTCCATTTGTTGCCGGCGATTTAAATGTAACCGGAAAACCTTCCACATCTTTCCCGTTTCTGTCAACGAGCAGCAACTGTTTGCTGGTATTAAACATATATTGTAATTTGTTGTTTTTAAACAGATCAATTTGTTGAATATTGCCAAGGATTTTACTTGATAATTGTTTCTTCCACAAAATTTTACCGGATTCATCTATAAGCATTAACTTATTGGCGTTATCCTGTATGAGTATTTCATTATTACCTGAAATGTAGTTTTTTACTATTTCTGGTTTCATACTAAATGATGTATCAAGATTTACCTCCCATGCATTTTTACTCTTTTTGGCAAACAAAGGATTATAGTTTATAAATACATTGGTAAACATTTGATTATCGCCCATCCCAAATTGAATAGATGCAGCTTGAATCCTATTGAATTTTGCCGTATTTTTTTTGTAAATATCGGAATAAGCCGTGTTTAAGTCATTTGCTAAAGGAGTACCAAAACTGGCAATATTGGTATAAATAAAAATATTAGATTCTGATGCCAATGATTTCGAAAACTGGATAAAATCTTTATCATCGGCAAGAGTTGCTCCTTTTTTGCTTTTCTGATAATACAATTGAAGAGCTTCGACCGATTCGGCAAAAACCAGTTTTGAATCATCAACCATGTAATATCTGGCAGTTAACGGTTTGAAAGCATCTCCAAAAAGATAATTCAAAATTTGAGGCTCAGGAAATCCATAGGCAATAATTCCGCTTTGAGCGTCAATGTTGGCTGTTGAAGGAACTATTACTTTACCTGAACCGTCCACCGGATTTATTTGAATAATATCTTTCTTCATTTTATCGGCATCTTTTAACTGAAGGACTCCTACAACTTCCTGTTCACCACCCGACATATTTCTATTAAGCCAGGCTATTGAAACGCCACCTTCTATATTATTATAAAACACATCTTTAACTTCGGATATTTTATAATTTTTTCTTTTGATTCGTTCAAAATAGCTGTTGTAAGGAGTAAAATTATCTGATTTTTGAAGATATTCGGAGTATTTTTCTTTCCAAACATCACAATCTGAAAAGTTAAACGCAATAAACGCAGATGTATTTGATGGCAAATAGCCAAGAAAGTCATTATCAGTAGGTTTCTGACCTTTAAAAGCATTCAGATAATTGTTCATCGAATCGCTAAATATAGTGAACCCGCTTAAAACGAATGCATCATTTTTTAACTTAAAATCCAATTCGGTCCAGGCTGCAAAATTGCCTAAAAAATTAGTTAATTGAGCATTATCTTTATCCGTTTCTTTATTTAGTAATCTAGTAAAACTAGCTGGCAAAAGCCTGTAGTTCAGATAAATATTGGCATCCACATTTTTTCCGGCAGATTCTCTTGCCGTAATAAATTCTTTATCTTTAAGAATTGAGTATCCTTCGTTTAACATTCTGATCGATTCTTCTACGCAAATTCTTGATTTACTGAATATAAACAGCCCTTTTGCAAAAGTGAACGAAAAGTTGATAAATTTAGCATTGTCATCAATATTGTAAGCATTATAAAGCAGAGAACCTTCGTAATCTCCTTTTTGAATATTATCTTTTCCGATAAGAGTGCCAAACAGACTGATGATTTTTTCCTCATTTCCTTTGTCTTTAATAGGCACCACATATAAAAAATCCAATTCATTGTTGGCAGTCAGATGGCCTGAAATAGTAACTCGGTTGCCATCAAGCAGATTAATCACATTTTCATTCGTATTTACCAATGAATCAACGAAATCAATTTCCTTAAAAAAAGCTCGCCATGGCTGAATATCTGAAAATTCACGTTTAAAAAGATTTCCTTCGTTAAAAGCTTTTAAAAGGGAGCTTAAATTGTCGGTTTCAATAACAATTGCGGCATCTTCCGGAATCGCTTTTATAGCTTGTGGAAGACTTTTACCCTGTTTGTCAATAAATTGTAACCCTATGGCTATTGCCACTAAAACTCCAACTGTGATTAGAATTGTAACTCTGTTCTTAAACATGATTAATCGTGTATGATTTGGTTAATATTAAGACCTTGGTAAACATAATTGCAAAAAGCTTTAAATTTCAGAAATTGAATCACTTAAAGATATTGCCATGTGCTATTTTATTTTTCAAAATTATGAAAATTAATTGTAACCATATGTATTTTTTAAGAGCCTTGAAATATCTCGGAATAATTAAGTCAAATATAGATAGAAAAAGGCCTGCGAAGAACAATTTTTCAACTAGAATTAAATCCTTAATTTAAAAATTTTAGATCATCTTTGTAGAAGTGGCAAATTATAAAATATTCTTTGATGTTTGTTTTGTTGATTAAATCAAATTCTTTAAACAGATTTAAATAGAATAATTTTCAAATAATAATGTTGAATAAATCAAAGTTTAGACCAATTGTTTTTAGATAAAATAAGGCAAAAGCGCTCAAAAAGAAATCGCTATTTCAGTATCTTGAAATGGTTTTTTATCATTTCTATCATTTGTATTTTTAGTTCAAACTTGATTGTTGAACTTTCCACTTATAAATTAGTATATTCATCCATTGATTCTTTACCGAGAAATAAAGTTGGCTTATTGCTGGGAACGAGCAAATATAGGAAAGGTGGCGGAATAAATCCATATTACGAATACAGGATTTCGGCTTGTGTTGAACTTATTAAACAAGGAAAAATAAAATATGTTATCGTAAGCGGAGATAATAGTTTGGTAGAATATAATGAACCCATTCAAATGCGTGAAGATTTAATCAAACTTGGAGTTGATCCCACCGTGATTTACTTGGATTATGCAGGGTTTAGAACACTTGATTCAGTGGTTCGTTCAAGAGAAATTTTTGGACAAGATTCTATTACTGTTATTTCGCAATCTTTTCATAATAAAAGGGCTATTTTTATAGCCAATAATAAAGGAATTGTTGCGGTTGGCTACAACGCCAAAGATTTGGAGCCTTTTCTTGGAGTTAAAGTTCAATTCAGGGAGTTATTTGCCAGGGTTAAATTGATGATTGATTTATTTTTAATCGATAAACAGCCTAAATATCTGGGCGAAAAAATCAAAATTGAATAAACTTACTTAACCTGATTGCTTTTTCGCAATATTATCCTAAAAGTAGTTCCTCTGCCAATTTCAGAATTTCTTACGTATATTCTTCCATTATGATAAGTTTCTATTATTCTTTTGGTTAAAGACAATCCTAGTCCCCATCCACGGACTTTAGTTGTGAATCCTGGCTTGAAAACAGTTTTATGTTTGGATTTTGCAATACCTTTTCCTGTATCGGTAAAATCGATAAATACAGATTGGCCGCTTTGTTTTACCGATAAAGTTATGATACCCAAATTATTCATAGCATCCAATGCGTTTTTCCAAAGATTTTCGATAACCCACTCGAACAATTCAATGTTTACAGGAGCCATTATTTCTTCAACATCGTCAAATGCCTGTACATAATTTACCCTTGATGAGGTTCTGATTTTTAAATAATCAACAGCATTTTTTATAACCAAGCCTATATTTGCTTCAACCAACACAGGCTTTGATCCAATGCGTGAAAAACGTTCAGTTATTTTTTCAAGACGTGTCACATCTTTTCCTACTTCGCGGATGAGGTTGCTATCTCCATCGCGTGATTTTAAAAGCTCAACCCATGCAAGCAGCGAGGAAATTGGAGTGCCAAGCTGGTGAGCTGTTTCTTTCGACATGCCAACCCACAATCTGTTTTGTTCTGCATTTTGCGAAACACGTAATGCAAAAAAAACAACTGATAAAAAAAGTATGATGATAAACAATTGAAGGAATGGATAATAAAAGAGATATGTCAATAAAATAGATTCCCGATAATAGATGTAATTAACTTGATTATCTGATAATTCTATTTCAATTGGTTCATTTTGTGCTTTCATCAAGGCCAATTGTTCCTTCAGATATTTCTGGTCATTTTCATATTTTGGATCCAAATTTACAGAAGTAATTATTTTTCCGTTTCCATCAACCAATATCCTTGGTATTGTTTTGTTTTCCGAAATAATTTTAAACAAATACAATGAAACCGATCCTGTTAATGGGGTTTCTTGAAGTTCCAGATTAGCTTCAGCCCAAATACGTACTTTTTGACGTTCTTCTGCGGCAAGCTTTGAAACCAGTTTTTTGGTATACCAAAGTGATCCAATTGCAATCAAAACTGCAAGTGACAGAATGATCAATTTTCCTTTATTTTGAAAAATATTAACAATCATGATTTGCCATTTTAAATAATTGATACCAATCTAAAAATCATAATAATAATTGGTTAAATTGGTTTTGATTCCAAAAGAAAGAAATATATTTTCTGTGTTTATTAGCATACTGTTATTTTTCCGATAGTTTAAGCCTAAAAAAAGTTGCATATTCGTAACCCGATTAATTAGAAAAGCCAACTCTGCGCTTCCATAAAAAAGTTCATTTTTTATTCCCTGGCCTGGTTTATTGCCAATGTTTGAAGTAATTCCGACTATAACTGCGTTTGGTTTAAAAATATCACTTCCAAAATTAGAATTCAGGGTATCAGTGCTGTTGATTATATAACTTCCCTTAATGATTAAACTCAAATCTTTATACTGATATTTTATAGTTCCAAATATTTCTTTAAGTCCAGATCCGGCAGGATGCGCCATTGGTTGGTTGTAATGCGAAAAGGATTGTTTACTTTCTTTCCATGAATAGGTATATGGTGCAATATAGTTAAACTCTGAATGAACAAAAAGTGAATGATTTGGGAGTTTGTGGTGGAACAAATCAAAATGTTTAAAGCCAATTTGAAATGCATAATTGTTTTGTGCGTTTATATCTTTATCAATTTTATCGATTGCAAACTGTGCAAATAACTGTGCGAAACCATAAATTTTAATACGGGTATTGAAGCCAAGCAATATGTTTTTTTCATTATCGAGCCCAAATTGAATTGTTCTTGAAAAAATTAAAGGATTGAAAAAATTTAAATTGAAATTGTTTTTATTTTCATTTGTGTTTCCAGGCCAGATAATGCTTTCAATAAATGAAAATTCGAACCCTGGTGCCGGCGCCCAACTTAAGCAAGTTAAAGCATTATATTTCCGTTGGTGATAATTATAATATGCACCCGAAAAAGTTTGATATTGACTCCATAAAATGATGTATTGAAGCTGTTTGTAGGTTGCTATAAACTTGAAAAATGGATAATTAAAAGCATTATCCGAGAGAATAAGTGATCGATATCCCTCACCAATAAAATGTTTGGAATGGCCAAACTGAAAATTGAAGTTTTCATTTAAACTGAGAGAAAGATAGGCTTCTGCTCTTGAAAAATCGAATTTATCATTTTCAAGAAATTTAACCGCACCCTGACCGGGAGCAACAAGTGTTTTTTTTATATTGGACGTAATATAAGGTACAAAATGTGCCTGGTTTTCGTAAAACGACGAATAAAATGAAAGTTTTTTTCCGATATCTCCCTTAAATTCAATTCCACGGGTATTGATATAATATTTTTGATTGTCGTTGTTTTCTTTTTTTAATTCAAGATTAAATAACGGATTTACTTTCAGGGAAAAGCTTTTTGCATGAAGATTTACGAAATCTTCAGTTCTTAATTTGCGATAAAACCAGCTTGATCTAAACTTTTCAGAAAATATTTTATCAAATGAATCCTGATAAAAAAGGGAATCAACAACGTTTTTTTTTGACAGATTTGAAATTAGCAATGGTTTAAATCCTGAATGAATGATTTGATCAGAGAGATTAATCCTTTGATTAATTATTTGATTGTAGTAAAACTCTGCAGGGTAATTGATTTGCTGCGACCGGACATCAGGAATTCGCAGAAAAATTAACAATATTGCGTAAAGAAATATCTTTGTTTTTTGATCCATCACTTTAATTTCGGTATAAATTGAAAATAAATTCGAATATTCATCTAATCATTAACTTAAAGTCATCTTTTAAGTAAATTGAATTGCCTATCAAACATAAAAGTATACCGAAATATAATAAAAAAAAAGCCAATTGATAAGTCAACTGGCTTTTTGCAATATTATTAACCTAAATTTATAAAAGAAATTCTAAAAACTTAATAAAGTTATACCAACAGAAACTGGGTAAAGCTCTGGTCCTCTATCCTTTTGAAATAATGCAACCATATCGTAATTTGCAAATAATTTAAGATATTTAAATCCAATACGAGCAGTAAGTCCATAACGGAAAGTGTTTATCAGAAAATCCGATCTTTTATCTGTTTTGTACCTGTCGCCATTCATCCAGAAATCTTGATTTCCCCACGACAATACTTTTGCGCCACCAACAACTCCAAGACCGACAAATATACCAGGCTTTTTATGTGCAACAGGAATTTGGAATTCAAAAATCAAGGGTATGGTAAAATTCCAGGTATTCATCGTGTTTTTATAATACGATTTTTGTAGTTCCGGCTCAGCAACCATTATTCCATCAACATTTTCGTATACATTTACATTGTTTGTAAAATGATAGTTGTTCCATGTTGATCCCATTCCGGTAACCAAACCTACATTTCTACCAAAAGGAATGTTAAATTGAAGAAAATTGAGTGTGAATACCCATGATCCACCAGCATTTAATTCAAAATTACGATCTTCAGGTGCAAGTGCAATGCTGAAATCTTTATTTACAAAATTGTTAAGGCCAAGTTCGAAACCTGCCCAATGGCCACGAAATTTTTTGTCTTTGCCAAATGGGGATAAATGATCCCAATCCGATGGCCATTCATCATCAAACTCCCAGTCATATTTGTTTTTATGATCCATTTTGCTTTCATCATCATTGTCCAAATCTTTATTGGTATCTAATTCATTGTCAATATCTTCAATTCCTTTATCAAGAGCTTCTAACTCTTTTGAGAGTTCTTCAAGGTTTGCTTCATTTTTTTGGAGCTCTTTTTCAATTTTTTGCTTTTCCAAGTCATCTTTTTGTTCATCAAGCATTTTTTTCATTTCGTCAAGTTGCTTTTGCTGTTCTTCGAGTTGTGCTTGCTTTTCTTTTTGCATTTTCTCAAATTCAGCTTTTCCTTTCTCTAATTTTTCCTCTTTTGTTTTTAACTCATTATCTTTGTCTTTTTCAATAATAATAATCTTGGTTTCGCCAAGCTTAATTTTAGTAGTATCATTTTCTTGTGCGTAGCTATAAAGTCCCCAAAAAATAACCAATAGGCTTAAAATTAACTTTTTCATAATTGATAGATTTAATTAATATTTGTTTTCCAGTGTGACGGATAGAAGTAAGAAAATGTTACAACGATTGTGAAAAATAATTTTAAAGAGTTTATTTTTCATCCAAACTAACTTGAAAAGTATTTTTAAACAATTTAAAAATAGGCAAAGTTTAAAATTCATTTAATTTATTAGGATATTAATGTTGGATATTTTAAAAAGGCACTTGTAATTAAGGAATAAAAAATCTTTTTATATGAAAATTTGAATTTTTATTAATGAAAAACTGTTTTATCAATCATTTGTTATTAAGATTTACATCAAATGAAAACGACCTTTGATAAAAAAAAACCAAAGTTTCAACACTTTAACTTGAATCTGTTCGTTTTCTTAAACATTAATAAGCAACAATATAACAGGTATAACAGTCTATTTAAAAAATCAGCAGATTATTGGAACAAAATTATAATTGTTGCGTATAAGCATATTAATTGATAAAATTGGATCTTGGCAAGAAAGGTATAATATTTGCAAAAGAATAAAAGTAGGTTATCAAAAAGTATTTTAAATATTGCAAATAAAGAAGCAATTTTGCCGAATAAAAAATAATTTCATGAACAAGTATTTCACAATTCTGGTTTTTTTATTAATTTTTGTACTTTCTCCCCTGTTTGTGCAAACTATTGTAGCACAGCCACCACCACCACCGCCAGTAGATATTCCTATTGATGGAGGTTTAAGTTTTTTACTTGCTGCAGGGGTTGCATATGCTGCAAAAAGACTTTATAAAGATCGTGATCGCGAAATTTAGACGTTTCTACAAATCATCCGCATTGTTTATTCCCCTAAAAATGGTTATTTTTATTAATATGGGACTCACTTATTAAAATCACAATCTTGAAATTTATCATTGATAAGTATAATAAGGTAGCTCCACTTTATAAATTCCTTTTAAATGGGATTTTGTTAGTATTGGTTTGGTTAATTTTTTATCAATTCATCCGATATAGCCTTTTTGTTCATCAATTTTATGAAAGTTTTACGGCCTGGCTCACCAATCATCTGCTAGTAGCCAGCATGCATGTAATGAAATTGTTGGGTTATGACACCGAAGTAAGCGGAAAAACCATTCGGATTGTTGGAACCGGTGGTGTTTATTTGGATCGTGGCTGCCTTGGAAGAAATTTATTGGGATTGTTTGCCGGATTTATCATCGCTTATCCGGGCAAAATAAAGTATAAATTATGGTATATACCCGCTGGTTTAATTGTAATTAATATAATCAATATTGCACGAATATGTGGCCTGGCATATATAGTATTGGCATTTCCTCAATATGTAGATATAAATCATCATGTAATTTTCAAATACACTGCTTATACTTTTATTTTTCTGATGTGGTACTTCTGGATTAAAAACTACAGTGTTTCAGCAAGGCTGAAAAAGAAGCCAAAATTAGAAGAGAAAACGAGTTAACCATTTGGGCTGAATATCTGATTTAGAATTGACAGAGATCTGATTTGCCCCATATCAGCTAAATGATATTGATAATATTTTAAAATAGCCCGAAGTATATTTGCCCGCTGATTTCTTGATAACATAATATTTTCAAATGAGTTAAAACCGTTGATGGTTAACTTTTGTATATTCCTGCTTATTTCCTCATCCAGATAAATTTCAGGGATTTCGATACTTTTTGAATAAAAACCTTCGCGGATATTAAAAAACCTGTTTTGTTCTGAATAATTATTGTTTGGATAAAATCCGAGATACTTACTCAATTCGAGCAAAAAAACCAAATGAAAATTAGCCATTCCTTCATGGCAATGATCAAAGAACTGAATGGAATGAAATAGAAACTCGAAAAGTGCAGGATTTGCTTCTTCTTCTTTTAATACTTTTGATAAAACTTCGGCCAGAAAAAATACAATACCACTTTTTGTAACATTGAACGGAATATCATGAAAAATTGGTGAATTATTAATTTCTTTTGTTTGCTGTATTTCACGGGTTTGTTTGTATTGTAAGTTTATAACAAGCAAAAACAGAGGTTGTAAAATGCTTTTTTTCGAAATTGATTTCCTACTGTTCGAATGTCTCACCATAATGGACAATCTTCCAAAATGTTCGGTATAAATATGGGCAATGGCCGTGTTATCAGTATATTTGATGTGGTTTAGTACTATTGCACGAGTTTGTTGGAGCATTGTAGGTTAATTATCGAAAGTTTATATTGCACGATTTATAGTGTAGACAATGAGGTGTTTTGATTCAAAATATCGAATAGACAAACAATTTTGGGACTTTAATTTTTTTGAATTTTGTATTTGAATTTTACAATATAATTTCTAATTGATTAAAAGCAATTTTAAAACCTTTTTATTTTCGCCTTTTTCATCTGTGCAAAAAACCAGATATACCCCGGTACTAACCCTTTTTCCTGAAAAATTATTTCCATCCCAGATAGCTTGACCACCAAAGGCGTTGGTTTCATATACAATTTGGCCACTTATATCGGTAATCTTTACATTAACATTTGTTGCCAATCCAGTAATTGTAATTGAGCCAGTGTAATTTTCGCGCACTGGATTTGGATAAATATAAGCACCTGTATATGAATTATTTCCTTCTGTTGCAGTTCCTTTAAAAGAAACCAGGCCTATATCAGTGCCTAAAAAAACCTCACCGGTTTTGCCATCAATAGCAATTGAAGTTATTTGATTGGAAATCAGCTTGCTGTTTTCGGTATTAAAATGAAAAATTTCTGTTTGACAATCGGCAGACATTAAAAAGGCGCCTGAATTTTCGGTTCCAAACCATTTTCGGTTAGCGCCATCAACTTCAATGGCTGTAATTTTCTCTTTAGCAAGTAAATACTGAACAATGGTGTCGGTTTTAGAGTCAACTACTTTTATCCGATCAGCATAAAAATTTTCTCCGGTAAATACATTTTGTGGATTATTATAGGTAAATACACCCTGATCTGTTCCTATCCAAACCACATTATCCTTATCAACAGCCAAAGAAAAAATCTCGTTTGTAACTACCTGGCCTGTTTCATCATAAAGTGAAAAGCGGCGTGAATGATCATCGGCCATATCAGATGGAGTATTGTTGTCGTTGAAAGCAAACAAACCACCTCCTTTTGCCAGTTGTATCCATTTATCCCCGGATTGTGTTTCAATGATATCACCAACATTTGGATATCCTGATATTCCTGAATAATTATAACTGAACCAATTGCCATCAGCTGTTTTTACTGAAATGGGCGCATTTACACCTGAATTTGTCATGTATAAATTTTGCGATTGATCCAATAGCATCCCGCCAATCCGGATTTCATCTTTGCCAGGCTCAATACTTTGTAGTGTGCTGTTTTGGTCAGTGTAATTATGAACCAATTCGAAATTCGAAAATTCAAACAAGCCTGCTCCCCATGCAGCCGCATAAACCTGCGAAGAATTATAAGGATTGACCAGTGTTTTTACAAAATCACGGGCATTTGATGTCCAAAGTATTGTAGATCCCCATCTTTCGTCAATAAATGAAAAAATTTCGCCCGGATTGTATAAATTTCCCCAGAAGGATGATCTCCCGCCAGCTGCAACACAAACTTGGCCATTTTGAATGTCAATGTCAACAACATCATTTGTAAATGGCCCATTTGGGACTATACTCTGGTAGTCCGTAGTGTTTTTATTAACAACCAGGCCATAGAATTTATCCGCAATATAAAGGATTCCATCTACATCAATGTAAGCATCAAGCGGAACAGAACCAGCGAAGCCATAATCGCTTACCACTCGCTCTTCCACTAAATTGGTATTGAATATTTTTACAGATGTTTCTTCAATCAAAAATAAGCGGTTGTTTGATGTATTTAACCTTGTTATTAATTTATCATCGTTATAAAATGAATTCCAACTGGTTCCAAGTTGTTTATAAATAATTGAAGTATTGGTTGCAGTATTTAAATAATTGGCATATAGGGCTGAATTAAAACTAATTATGGAAGTATATTTACCATTGGGAAAGTCAATACTGTTTATTTTTTGCCATTCATTATAATCAACAAGGTTGGGGTTGTTCTTGTCTGAATAATAGATACCAGATTCTGTGGCGGCATATATGTAATTGTCATCAAAAGTAATACTGTAAACTTCAATTGATGAGGCATTTGGACCAATATAATAAGTGTCTTTGACTTCGCGCCTATCAATATCGATTACTACAATGCCAAATCCACATGCCAGATATGCCAGATTTCCCTGAAAAACAATTTGATTAATTTTTTTACTGCCCTGTATTTGCTTGCTCTTGATATCCATGAGGTTATAAATATTATTTCCTTCAATGATATCGAGGTTTGCATTTTGATAGGCTACCATTAGAATTCCTTTTTCTTGGTTGTAATTAATGGTAGAAACTTTCATATCGGACAAGCCATTTGTTCTTGATAATTTTTCAACACTGTAGTCGTCAAGTCGATAATAAAACAAGGCATATGGTGTTGCACAATACATTTTATCGCCTGCTTTTACTATTGAAGTTACCTGGTTATACGAAAAATGATCACGCCAGCCACCTACAGGAATTTGAGCGGTAATTTGTTGAAATATTGGCAATAATAAAAAAAGAAGATTGATTATTCTGTTTTTTTTCATCCTATTAGATATTCGTCTTTAAAAATTCAACCAATTTATGTACGGCCAATCCTCGGTGACTTATTTTATTTTTATCATTTGCTGACATTTCTGCAAATGTGATATTATAGCCTTCAGGCATAAAAACAGGGTCATAACCAAAACCTCCAATTCCTCTTTTTTCTTTAATGATTTGTCCGTTAATGATTCCTTCGAACTGGTATTTTTTCCCATCCAAAATTAATGAAATTACGGTTTTAAAACGGGCTTTTTTATTTTCTTTATTTTCTAATTCATGCAAAACCTTGTCAATGTTGTTGTCCATATTTTTTTCTTCACCTGCATAGCGTGCCGAAATTACGCCGGGTCTGCCATCAAGCGCTTCAACTTCGAGGCCGGTATCATCGGCAAAACAATTTTTGGCATATTTATCAAAAACATAAACAGCTTTATCCATCGAATTTTCTTCAATGGTTGGGCTTTCTTCGGGAATATCTTCGAGGCATCCAATATCATTTAAACTAAGTAAATTAAATTGCTGACCCAGAATTTGTTGAAGTTCTCTTAATTTGTGTTGGTTATTTGTGGCGAATACAAGTTCCATATTTTAATTTTTGAATAGATAACAAAAAAATGTAAAATTGCTGATTCTACAAAGAGAACATTAATTTTTGAGGAAAAGCGATAGAACTGAAAAAATATTTTAGTCTTGAAATTCAGGGTAAAATATTTAAATACAAATATATAGGTTTAATATTTAGTTGTCAATGCAACCAATAACTTTTTGGGTTGCATCAAAAACAAAAATTTAAATGATTAATATAAATTTAGCATGCTTAAAAAATCTTTTGCCCAAAACCAAAAATTGAGTACTTTCGAACTGTTAATGGTTCTATAAATCTGTTTTTTATTATAATATTTTAATACAAATTAAATTGATATCCTACAAAATTAATAACGACGGAATAATTGAAATAATTTTCTCAGGAAATATAGTTTACAAAGATATTGCTGATTGGTTGACTAAATTCTCAGAAGTTCCAAGCCTTCCCAAAAAGATTAAATTATTATATGATATGAGGAACGCATGTCTGCTTATTGATATGGTAAAACTTATTCAAATTACAAAAAAAACCGAAGAAGCAACAAATAAATTCGATAGTGTGCACACTGCCTTTTTGATGACCGAACTTGAAATAAGTACTTATTCGATGCTTTTTTCTTTTCTGGATGTTAATGGCAAAACCTCACGTAAAGTTTTCACCGATGAGACTAAAGCAAGAGATTGGTTGTCGAATCAGAATGTTTAGATTGTTGTGATTTTAATCCATAAATTCCGCACATTTTATTTTGAGAATTTGCCAAACCTTTGAAATTCAGGTATATTTTAAATCGACGGTATTGTCTTTAATCTAGGTTCAAACTAACAAAATTTACTGAAATATTATTCTGAAAAATTTTCTGCTTTTTTATCTATCAAAAGAATAGGGTAATCAAATTATTGGATCTGAAAAAATCTTTTGCCCATACACAAAATTTGAGTACTTTCGACCTGTAGGAATTTCATCTATAATCTTTAATACGAACAATCATGCACATAGCAATTGCTGGCAATATCGGATCGGGCAAAACTACATTAACAACCTTGTTGGCAAATCATTACAGGTGGGAAGCCCATTACGAAGATGTGGACGATAATCCATATCTGAATGATTTTTACGAAGATATGCAACGCTGGTCGTTTAACCTCCAGGTTTATTTTTTGAACAGCCGTTTTAACCAGGTTTTAACAATCCGCTCATCAGGAAAAACAGTTATTCAGGACAGAACAATATATGAAGATGCACATATTTTTGCACCTAACCTGCACGCCATGGGATTAATGAGCTCAAGGGATTTTGAAAACTATTTTTCACTTTTTGCACTAATGAGCAAATTGGTCCAACCACCAAATTTGTTGATTTATTTAAGGGCCTCGGTTCCCACATTGGTTAACCAAATTCAAAAGCGCGGTCGCGAATATGAAAGCACCATCCGTCTGGATTATTTGATGCGCTTAAACGAAAGATATGAAGCATGGATTAATACATACGATTTGGGTAAATTATTGATTATTGATGTAAATAACCTTAATTTTCAGGATAATCCAAAGGATTTAAGTACAATTATCGATAAAATTGATGCAGAAATACACGGACTTTTTTAATAAATGCTCCATTTAAATAATAAAATTCCAATGCTAAGGCTTGGAATTTCTTTTTTGTACACATTGCAAAATTAAACTGATATGGAAAACAAACATTATATCCCAAATCGAAAAATTGAAGCCCTTTATTTATTAGCAGCTTTGCTATTTTTGATGTCTTGCTCAAACGGAAGTTCAAGTAGCACCAATGCTGAAAATATTGCAATCCCAAAAAGTTTCCAACCAGGTAAATTGGTCGAGAGGGTTGTTTGCAGCCAAAACCCTGATATGAGTTATGCAATTTATCTTCCGAGTTATTATAATTCATCGAAAACTTATCCTGTAATTATTGCATTTGATGCACATGCAAGGGGAAAAATGGCAATTAACAGGTTTATTGATGCAGCCGAAAAATTTGGATATATTATTGTAGCTTCAAATAATGCAAAAAATGGTTTGGAAGACATTGATAATGTGGTTAATACTTTATTTATTGATGTTCTTGCGTTGCCTGGAATTGACAAAAAAAGGGTTTATACAGCCGGATTTTCTGGAGGAGCACGCATAGCCTCTTCTGCGGCAATTTATAAAGGAGGAATAAAGGGCGTAATTGCTTGTGCTGGTGGAATGCCAACAACAGGCCAGGAATTGAGCAGAAAGTTTGATTTTGCAGGAATTGTTGGTTTGAATGATTTCAATTATCATGAAATGAAAACCTTGGATAAAGCTCTGACTGAAAATGGGTTTACCAGTCAATTGTTTACTTTTGAAGGTACTCACGAGTGGCCCTCACCGTCGATTTTATCAAAAGCCGTTGAATGGCTTGAATTGATGGCGATGAAAAGAAAGGAAATCCCGATTAACGATAATCTGGTAAGGAATTATTTATCAGGATATTCCGATTGTATAAATCAATTTGTAATGGATGGGAAAAACTACCAGGCTTACTTGTTGTACAATATTTTTCTTAAAGATTTAGAGGGACTTTATGATATTACTGATTTTAAGAAAAGCTATGAAGCACTTTTAAAAAATCCCGAGATTGACAAATGCTTAAAAGCAGAAGAAACAAGCAGTAAAAACGAACAAAACGAGCAAGAAGCCTTGTTAAATATGTTTAAGTCAGGCAATTATTCAGGTCTTAAAAAGGAAATTTTAAACTTGAATAAAAACAGCACAGATAAGGACGAAGTGGTTGTTCATTCGGCAAAGCGATTGTTGAGTTTTATTGGCATGGTTTGTTATATGTATACCGAGAATGCTGTTAATTCGCAAAACAAAGCAGCTTATAGCGGAGTAATTGAAATTTACACATTGGTTGATCCCAAAAATCCCGATAAGGAGTTTTATAAAGCTTGCCAGGCCATGATGGACAATCAGCCTGACAAAGCGCTTGAATATCTGCAAAAAGCCATTAATTTGGGTTATTATGATGCAGACAGGCTTCAAATCATTGGTTATTTTGAACAGCTAAGAACCAAGCCTGAATTTGATTTGGTTGTAAAGGGTGCGATGGAGAATTTTAATAAGCAGTAGAACTGAAATGTTTTTTTATATTGCTGTTAATGTGAATAATACTTGTTTTGTTAGTTCATCAAGATTTGCTAAATTTGAATAAATATTTTAGAATATGTATTTGGATAAGTTTACAAATGAGATAAATAATTTATGTATTGAAAATAAAGTCAAATCACTTTATGTTTTTGGTTCAGTGTTGACAGATGAATTTTCCGAGAAAAGTGATATAGATTTGATTGTAGATATTGACTCTAATGATCCTTTTGATTATGCTGATAGTTATTTTAACTTGAAGTTTGCCTTGCAGGATCTTCTTGAACGGCCAATAGATTTGCTCGAAAACAAAGCAATTAAAAATCCATACATTCGTAATAATATTGACCATTCAAAGTCATTAATCTATGCAAGACAATAAGCAATATGATATTTTGGCTTGTTTAAAAGATATTGAACAATCTATTCTAGAAATTTATAGTTTTTTACCTGAAGAAAGAAACTTTTTTGTTTATCAAAAAGATTTGAAAACAAAAAAAGCTGTTGAACGCAATATTGAAATTATCGGTGAAGCTATGGATCGAATATTAAAAATTGATCCTAATTTTAAAATAGAAAATTCAAGAAAGATTGTAGATACACGCAACAGGATTATTCATGGCTATGATAGTGTTTCAGATGATGTTATCTGGCTGATAGTTAATCGTTATCTACCTGTTTTGGAAAAAGAAGTAAAAGAATTATTGAAATAGTTTCAAATAAAAATGAGACTGTAATTCATAGAAAATTTGATGGATATTTGTTTTTTATTTATGGTTTAAAATTTTAGGAATTTTCATTTAACCCAACAAATTCCTAGGCACAGTTGCCACAAAATCCTTCAAATAAAGAGGTTCAAAATAGGCTACATCTACAAAATCTTTGTTTTGCCAAGCAGCATATGATAAACCGATCATATCTCTGGCACTACAGATAACATGATCAATAAAAAATGCATTAGGAAATTGTATATTTTCCTTGCATTTTTCCGCACCATTTCCAAAAAAAAGTACTTTCCGTACCTTCAAAATATCCTTAAATGATTGTTCATCAATAATCTCTGCCGAAATATCTTTTTTTAATTGATTTTGGGTATCATAAAAGGCAGTGTAAACTTCCATTCTGCGGGCATCAATCATAGGGCAAAGCCAACTTTCGTTTTCAATAATTATGTTGGGATTGTTTAAAACTCCATGTGTGAGCGCCTGTAATGTGCTTACGGCAATTAACGGAATATCGGCTGCATAGGCAATTCCTTTAGCGGCAGAAATGCCAATCCTTAAACCTGTATAAGAGCCTGGGCCTTTGCTTACCGCTACTGCATTGAGTTGTTTAATTGAAAATCCGGTTTCTTTGAATAACTCATCAATAAAAACGGTTAATAATCTTGCATGTTGCTGACCATCAATATTTTCCTTGATTGCAAGCAGTTTGCCGTTTTCTGATAATGATGCAGAGCATGTTTCAGTTGCAGTTTCTAAATTCAGAATTAAAGTCATAAATAAATTTTAAAGAAGCACAAAGGTATGTATTTTTGTAAAAAGCTGCTTTATAATAATTTCAAACTTAGCTTGACATAAAAATATAAAATATTAGAAAAATGGAATATCGATATTTAGGCAATACAGGAATGAAAGTTAGTGCGCTTTCATTGGGATCGTGGGTAACTTTTGGTGAGCAAATAGACGTAGAATTGGCTTATAAAGTAATGAAAGCCGCTTATGAACATGGAGTTAATTTTTTTGACAATGCGGAAGCATATGCTCGTGGCGAGTCGGAAATTTTAATGGGAAAAGTAATTCAGAAAGCAGGATGGAAACGTTCCGACTTGGTTTTATCAACAAAAATATTTTGGGGTGGGAGCGGGCCGAACGACAAAGGACTTTCGCGAAAGCACATTATCGAAGGTACATTGGCTGCACTTGAACGCCTACAAACCAGCTATGTGGACATGATTTTTTGCCATCGTCCCGATTTGCATACTCCAATTGAAGAGACAGTACGTGCCATGAATTATATCATCAACTCAGGAATGGCATTTTACTGGGGCACAAGCGAATGGAGCGCAGAACAAATAAGAGAAGCCTATGACATTGCAAAATGCGAACACCTGATTGCCCCTAGTATGGAGCAGCCGCAATACAACATGTTGCATCGCGAAAGGATAGAAGTTGAATATCTAGGTTTATTCAAAGATTTTAAAATGGGAACCACTATTTGGAGTCCTCTGGCAAGCGGTATTTTAACTGGAAAATATAACAATTTTATCCCTGAAAACAGCCGTCTGGCCATGCCAAATTACAAATGGATTTTTGATCGCTATGGAAAAAAAGGTGAATTTGAGAAAACAAAAAAATTAAGTGAACTTGCCGCAGAACTTGAAATACCAATGGCTCAGCTTGCCCTGGCTTGGTGCTTAAAAAATCCAAATGTGAGTACCGTAATTACAGGAGCCGCCAAAGTAGAACAGGTTAACGAAAATATGAAAGCTTTACAAGCGGTTAATAAATTAAATGATGAGATAATAAGCAAAATTGAGTTGATATTAGCAAATAAACCATCGCCAGTTGATGATTGGCGCGAAAAATAATTCTAAATATTTTATATGAAAACGAATATTTTACTAATCATTTCCATTTTTTTTATAACCATCAACTTTTCGTGTACGTCAGCAAATAATAAGGGAATACGCATTGCTGTAACAGCCAACCTGAAATTGGCAATGGATTCAATAACTCAGGTTTTTGAGAAAGAAACCGGAATCAAAGTCGAAATGTCATCGGCAAGTTCGGGCAATTTGACAGCTCAAATCAGAAATGGAGCGCCATTTGATGTTTTTCTTTCAGCTGATAAAAAGTATCCATTGGCACTTTACAAAGATAATTTAACCATTGGGATGCCTTTATTCTTTTGCGAAGGAATACTTATTGTCTGGACAAGAAAGGACTTTGTTCCCGATTCTAGTTTAAATTTTTTAGCAACCGACGAAGTAAAAAAGATTGCAATTGCTAATCCCAAAAATGCACCCTATGGAATTGCTGCTTTAGAAGTAATGGATCACTTAAAGCTTTATCATTCAATACAATCAAAATTGGTTTATGCCGAAAACGTTTCGCAACTAAACCAATATTTGGTTGGTGGGATGGTGGATGTTGGTTTCACAAGTAAATCAGCTGTTTTATTGCCACAACTTTCGAAAAAGGGGAATTGGATAGAAATCGATTCTAATTTATATAATCCAATAAATCAGTATATTGTGCAATTGAAACAAAAAAATGGAGATGAATCAAAAGCTAAGAAATATATAGATTTTATTTTGGGCGAACGAGCACAACGAATTTTGAAAGATTTTGGGTATAAAACTAAATTCTGAAATTGATAAACCCTAATTGATTAATTTAAACAACTTGCCACTTCATAGCATGGAAGTTAGTGTTATATCATTTTTATTAAATTGAAATCGCCTTATTAATAGGTTTAAATGAATATCTTATCAGGAGTAATAATCGAAGTAAGCTCACATCAAGGAATTTCACTTGTGGATATCCGAATTGGAGATGATGAATTTAGTTCATTGATTATCAATTCAGAAGCTACTCAAGAATATATTTTTAAAGGTAATAAGGTGAATCTGCTTTTTAAAGAAACTGAAATTTCGTTGAAAAGATACCACGAAAAAAGTGTAAAACGCCAGAATAAAGTTGTAGTTGATGTGGTTTCAATTGTTCGCGGGCAAATTTTGAGCGAGGTTAAAGTCAAGTATAAAAATGTGGTGCTCACGGCCATAGTATTAACCCGAATCTTAAATGAACTTGCTCTTGAAGTAGGAAAAAAAGCCATTTTAATTTTGCGTTCGCAGGAAGTCTTGTTGAGTAAAGTGTAATTTTGAAAGTATCAAATGTGTAAAATGAAACTATTCCCAACTCCTAAAAATTTTACTTCCAAACTCCGAATCATTTTCAATTTTCAGGTAATTGTCAATCTCTTGCTGCATTTCCTCCACATGCGAAATAACACCAACTATCCGGTTTTCTTTGCGTAGTGTTTTGAGGCTTGAAAAAACCACTGATAATGCTTCTTTATCCAATGATCCAAAACCTTCGTCCAAAAAGAAAAAATTATGCTCCGATTTGGTCACCGATTGAATGTTATCGGCCAATGCCAATGCCAGGGATAATGAAGCTTGAAAAGTTTGACCTCCTGATAATGTCTTTACACTTCTAGTTTTGCCTTCATTTAAAAAATCGCGGATAATAAAATCATTCGTTTCGGTTAATTCGAGCCTTAGTTTTTGGCTAGTTAGTGACATAAAACGCTGATTGGCTGCATTGATCAAATTTTGCAAATATACCGACGAAACATAATTGACAAAACCACTTGCTTTAAACAAGTTTTTAAGGATTTTAATATTTTCGGCCCTCAATTTGAGTTTTACCTCTTCTTTTTGGAGTGTGGTTTTTTCTAATAATTTGGTTTTCAGCTCCTTTTGATCTTTTTCCAACCAAGCTGATTTTTTAGTTTGTTCATCCATCAATAATTTGAAATTTTGAAGCTCCTCAATCATTTGGTCATAAACAACTTGATCGAAACTTTTTCCTTCTGCTTCTTTTTTTAATTTTTCCAATAGTTGGTCTAAGCTGTAAAGCTTATTCTCAAAATCCTGAATTATTTGGTTTTCCTTATCTACATCAAGTTCAATATCGATAATTTGTTTTATCTCATTGCGCGATTTAAATTTTGAAGCAGCAATAACTTCCTCCAATTTTATACTGCTACTTTCAATTTCAAAGATGATATTGTTCAGTTCGGTTTCCTTTGTTTCAATAACGCCATGCAGTTTGTCCTTTTCGGGTCTTAATCTATTTATGTTTTTCTCAGCAGCTTCATAATCCACAATTAATTTTTGATATTCATTCGTGAGCAGCACTATTCTATTTTCCAATTCCTCGCTTGATAGCTTAAAATTTTCTTTTGATTCTGCAGTTAAAATCTGTGCAAACAGGGTTTCGTATGTAGCTTTATTCGATACCAATTCATTGTTGATCACGTTTATCATTTCCTGATATTTTTCCTTGTTTTTGGTTTCGGCTTTCAAGTTTTCTTCAACCAAAATTTGTTCTTTCTCAAGTATCAATAAGTCATTTTTTTCTTTGTTGGCTGCAATAAAAGCCTTTTCAAGTTCCTCTTCAGTAATTAGATTATCAAACTGATAAGAATCAGTGTGGGTTTTTAAATTGGTTTTGCTCGATGTAATTTTTTGCTCCAGTTCTTGCAATCTTTCTTTGGTTAGTTGATATTCTAGGGTTTTATTGTCAATCTCCTTCTCAAGTTGATTCAAGTCCTTCAAAGCAGTTTTTATGTTCGCTTGTTTTTCAGTAAAAAGTTTTGTCTTTTCGGAAAGATCATGTGCTTCCATTTTCTCGGGATGATGGGTTGAACCACAGACAGGACAAGCTTCGCCTTCACTCAGGTTTTCTGAATATCGGCTCAGTTCCAACTTTACTTTGATGTGTTTTATTTCATCTTCGATGGATTCCAGCTCGGTTTCCATTTCGTCTTTAAGGGTGGCAATTTTGTTTTTAATTTCATTTTCGGGCGTGGAATCTTTTTCAAATCCCAATTTTGAAATGATTAAGTCCATTTCCTGCTTTTGTTCTTTGGCCTTTTGTTCAAATTTCAATTTGTCCTTTTCAAGATTTTCAAGTTCTTTTTTGATGCTATTCAACTGGTTGAACCAGTTTTTAATTTCCATTAAAAGGGCCAAATCGGTTTGATTTTGTTTGATTTCTAAGGATTTGACTTTGATTTCTACAAGTTTGCCCTCCAATTTATTTATTTTGGCAGATGTTTCTTCTTGCGTCATTAAACCTTTGGCTATTCTTTCCTCCAATTTGCTTATTGTCAGTGCAATCTGCTTTATTTTTAATATTTTTTCTAAATCAAGTGCTTGATTTTTTAATTCCTCTTTTGAATCAAAACTTAATTTTAATTCAACAAAGCCCGACTGTATTTTTTCCAATTCCAACGAAATGCTTTGATACTGTTTTTTGTTTTGAGCCAATTCATCATTTAACTTTTTTGATTTTTTTTCGGATTCCAAAATCCTATCCATTTGATTTTTAAATTTGAGAATGCATTCCTGATAGGTTTTTATTTTATTTTTAATGTTCTCAATATCAGGTTTTTGTTTTAATAAAATGGAGAATTCCTTTTCTTCTTTTTCAATTTTTTCAAAAAGCTCTTTGAGTAATTTTTGTGTTTCATTTATCTTTTGTTTTTCGTTGAGAAGCTTTTTATTAGATTCAATCTTTATGTTTAATTCAGTCCATTCATGCTCTTTTTCCAATAACTTTTCTTCCGATACATCGGTTAATTTTTGCAGCTGAGTATCGAGTTTAATCAATTCAATATTGTTTTTATCCTCAAGAATTTTTGTTTTAATCGATAGATCGAACTTTTCGAGATGAAAAAGTTCCTTCATCATTTTTGTTCTATCGGTATCGCCCAATTGCAGGAATTCCTGAAAACGACCTTGTGGGATAATTACCGTTCTTCTGAAATTGAGGTAATTCAAGCCGGTAATTTCTTCGGCAGAATCGACAGAGATTGGAATCCAATCATTTTTGTCTTTTCTAAAAGCTTCTCGGGCAATGGTTTTAACATCGTCAAATTTTTTGGAATTTCTTTTGGCTTTGGCAATAAATCGATATTGTTTGTCAGCATCACCGTTTTTGAAAATAAAATCAATAAGCAATTGATCCGATTTCAGGTTCATCATATTGTAGCCGCGGTCATCCCTTCTGTTCAGGCGTTCCGTTTCACCATAAAGTGCAAATGAAATAGCTTCGAGAATGGTTGATTTACCACTTCCAACAGAACCAAAAATCCCAAACAAACCAGCAGAAGTCAAGTTTTGAAAATCAATGGTTTGTTCCTTTTCTTGATAAGAATAAATGCCTTTTATGGTGAGGGTTTGTGGTATCATGGGTTTCTAATTACAAATTTCCAGTTTCGGTTGCTGAGCACTGTCGAAGCACTAATTTCCAATTTCTTCATCCTCCTGACTCACAATCTCATTCAAAATATCCAATAGCTCCTGATTCGGTTCCTGCTGCTGCTTACTTTTAAAATATTCTATAAAAAGTGCGTTCATGCTTTTGCTTAAATCTATTGCTTTGTTTTCGATCGGCTGATTTTGTAAGCTTTTTAATTCAGGAATGATGGAAATAATATTTTCATGGCTGTTGTTCAGCTTTTTGCGGTCTTCGGCCGATAAATATTCTTCACTTACAATGGTTAGTTCAACCAGTTTTTCTTGGTTTTCCGATAGCCATTCCACGGCCAAATCTATATTGTCGAATTTTTTACGAACCAGTTCTTTTCCTTTGGTCAATTCAACATCTTCAATGGTAGCTTTTTGCGCTGGATTAATGTCGACAATGGAAATCATTTTTTTCTGTCCAGCTTCACTAAAGCTATAAACAATTGGGCTACCGCAATATATAAGTGGGCAAGGGCTTTTACTTATTGTTTGTTTTCGGTGAAGATGCCCAAGTGCTGCATATTGAAGCTCCTTAGGTAAGTTTCTGCTAAAAATGGATTGTGCTGTTCCCAGATAAATGGGCTTTTCATCTTCAGGTTCTTCCGGAATTTGGCCATTTTCTTCGATGAAAAACAAATGTCCACAAAAAACATTCACTCCATTTTTATCCAAATATTTGTTTGCCAGATTTTTCCAATGATTTTCAAGTACTTGCCTTAATTCTTCTTCCGAATTATCAAGGCCAAGGAATTTTTTAAGCCTGAATTGATTGGCATATGGATTTAAAATGATCCGGATTGGATAACCAAAAGCTGGCAGTTTGAGTTCGATAAATCCCGCCTCTGAATTCAATAATTCAATACCAGCTTGATTCTTGAATTTTCTAACCAAGCAATCTGGGTTGCCGGCAAGAATTATGGCATCTTCAAGTGCTAAGGCATCAGGCGCTTCAATCCTATCGGGCGAGTCGTGGTTTCCAGCAATAGCAATTACCGGTCTTTGCCCGTTTTTGCATAAGCGTTTAATGGTTTTGTAAAAAAGCTCAATAGATTCTACGGGAGGATTGTAGGCATCAAAAATATCACCAGCAATAAGTATGAGGTCAATCTGTTTATTGTCAGCTATTTCGCATATCTCATTTAAAACTTCAATTTGTTCTGGATGTCTGCTAAAATTATCGAGTTTTTTTCCAAGATGCCAATCAGAAGTATGTAGGATTTTCATAGAATAGGTCTGGTTTGAATATTTTTTACTGTGGAAAAATCCACAAACAAATATCGAATTTTTTTACGACAATTTGCAAATTCAATTATCCAAACCAATTAAAATACAAAAGGGGACTCTTACATTTTATACGTTTTCAGGTATCAGGAAAAATGTAAGAGTGCCCCGCTTATAATTACTAACCAATTCTTTGAGTAAACGGCACAACAATGTTGCTTATTATCTGAAAGTTGAAATATTTTAGAAAAGATTTAAATAGTTTGATAATCGAATAAAAAATTCAATTTTTAAGGCAAAATCATAATGAAATATCTTAATTTTGATCAAGTATTTTAAGCCTATCAATAAACTTAAAAACCAAAAAAATGGATGCCAAATTTAAGGAAAGAGTCGATCATTTTTTGGCTCAAAAAAACATTGCTTTTGCAGGATATTCAAGCGAAGGCGCCGAAGTAGCAAATCACTTGTACAAAAAGTTCAAAACCAATGGATATCATACCATTGCCATTAATCCCAGATTTGAGGAAGTTAAGGATGTGCCTTGTTTCCCCGATTTAAAATCAGTAACTGAAAAAGTTGATGCTGTAATGATAAGCACGCCTCCAAATGCAACCCTGGATGTTATAAAACAATGCATTGAATTGGGAATTAAGTATGTTTGGATTCATAAATCAATAGGTAATGGAAGCTACAACCAAGAAGCCATACATCTGGCTGAAAAAAATGGAATCGAAATTATTCCCATGGCTTGCCCAATGATGTTTTTAAAGCCGGATCCATTCCATGCCTGTTTCAAATTTATTATGAATATCAGAGGCAAATTAAAAATCAAAGACGTACAAAAGAACTAAATCTTTATTATGAAAATTTATTTTGCAGGTTCCATTTCAGGTGGGCGTGGAGACGTAGAAACTTACAACAAAATTATTACCTATCTTAAAAATTTTGGCGAGGTATTAACCGAATTTATCGGTGATACTTCGCTTTCAAGCCAAGGTGAGGATGTGTTGGACGATAAATTCATCCACGACCGCGATGTTAAATGGCTTTTAAGTGCCGATGTGCTTGTTGCTGAAGTTACAACGCCCAGTTTGGGAGTCGGTTACGAAATAGGCCGAGCACTTGAAAACGGCAAAAAGATATTGTGTTTGTATAGAAACGTAAATGGAAAAAGGATATCGGCCATGGTTAAGGGCGCACCAAATATTATTTCTAAAAAATATGATGATTTGGAAGAAGCAAAGGGAATTTTAGATGGATTTTTTGAGGTGATTGTGTGATTTTTTTCATTTTACCTCCGTTTGGAAATCCAATCATTATGTACTAACTTTGTAATTACATAAATAGATATTTTGAGTATGGAAGTTTCAGTTATAAAGATTGGTAATTCAAAAGGGATAAGGCTCAGTAAGACATTGCTCGATAAATATAATATTCGTGATACTGTTGATTTGATTTTAGAAAAGGGGCAAATAATTATTAGGCCTGTTTCAGTTCCCCGAAGAGGATGGGATAAAGCATTTATGGAAATGAATGCAAATGGCGATGATGTTTTATTAGTAAATGATATGTTTGACGATGAAGACTTTGACGAATGGAAATAAAACAATATCATATCCTGCTTGTAAACCTGGATCCTACTATTGGCAGCGAGATAAAAAAGACTAGACCTTGTGTGGTAGTTTCACCGGATGAAATGAATAAATTTATCAGGACAGTGGTAATTGCTCCCATGACAACTACTTCAAAACCTTATCCAACCCGAGTTGAAGTTAAACATGACAATAAAATTGGCTGGATTGTTCTTGACCAAATTAGGACGGTTGATAAAAAAAGGATTATGAAAGAACTTGGAAAATTAACCAAGGCCGAAATTAAAGAAGTGAAAGCGATTATTAAAGAAACGTATGTTGACTAGAATTATAAATTAGCTTTTAGAAATAAAAAAACCAGCCAATCGCAACCTACAAAAGACTGGTTTTTTTATATTCCGAATTGTACAATTTACATCCTGATATCACCCAAATCATTGGTTTTGATTGAACTGGTCATTTGTTTTGCATCTTCTAGCGTAAAATCGCCGCTAAAGCTTATGGCAACAAATGAATCAGGATTTGAAACAGTGAGAACAATTTCTTTAATTTTGCCTGCTTTGGGCTCTTTCATTTTAAAAATAATGGTTGAACCGTCATCTTTAACAATCATCAAATCGTTGTAAACGCCTTCGGGCAAATAGTTTTCGATTGTTCTGTCATATTTTCCATTATCATGTTCAGAGATAAAAAAGCGGATTTTGTCCATTTTTTTAACAAAATTATCGGCTTCCTTGTCTTCTTTGTCAACAAATATTCTTGCCAATCCTGCGGGTACCTGAAAACTGACCACACCGGCATCGTCTTCGTATTTATTGTAAAAAGCGGTAAAATCTTTTGTCAAAACCTGCGATGTTCCGCATCCCATCATGCTTATAAGCAAAATTATTATTGTAATTGTTCTCATTTTATATAGTTTTAGTTTGCTATTTTTCGTCAATATCTTCAAGATGTTCCATTCCATTGATATTCATTGTTTTGGATAATTTCGAAATATTGGCCAAATCAATATCGCCTTCGAGAAAGATGAGTACTGGAGCACCTGGACCTGAAACGGTCATTACCAATTCTGATATTTTATTGTTCGATTCCCTAATCATAAAGCTAACTGTCTTTTTGCCATCTTTAACTACCATTAAATCATTGTATTCCGACGGCGGTAATACTTTTCTTAACTCATTACCAAAATCAACTTTTTTGGTAGCATTGATGGCCGAATCGATGGTAAGTATTTTAATTGCAGTGAGTTTGGATGTAATATCTTTAAACTCCTTGTCTTCCTTGTCGTTACTGATTTTTGCAAACATCTGAAACAGATATTTTGTAATGTAAACCGATGTGTAGCCCTCCTGACCTGAATACTTGTCGAAAAAAGTATTCAATTGCGATTTTTGTGCAAAAATCATCATCGGCAACATGAATATGATTATAAAAGCTATTTTTTTCATTTTGTATATTTTTTAAATGTCTGATTATTAAAATTAATAGTTGAAAAAAGAATTGTTTTTGAAAATTGTACTGCTTCAATCCCCCTTGGAGAAGGGGGTAGGGGGATTGAAATTATTTTAAACTGGAATTATTAAATTTTTGTCATCCTGAAAATTGTTTTCGATTTATATTATTTTTTAATGTCCCAAAATCAATCCCCCTTAACCCGTTATTCGCTATGCTCATGAGGGCTTCGCCGTTCGCCAAGGGAGAATTGGTTTCTACGAACATTTGTTGCCAATTTTAATTCTTGTTTTCTTTAAATCATTTTCAATACTCGTCTTAATTATTTTCCGCTCAAACTTGTCATTGCCTTATCCAACTCTGATAAATGCTTCACGTTTTTGGTACCTTCATTTAAATTTGTCGAAATCATCATCAACGCTTTTTGAGCTTCTTTAAATGCTACTTCCTGGTTCTCCACAGGCTGTCCGTTGATATAGGCGTAAACAGGTTTTTCAATTTTACTATCCTGCATAAACCAAGTTCCGAATAAAATGGCAACGCTTGCTGCAACTGCATAATAGACAATCCTTAACGAGTTTCTTTTTTTCTTTTGATTTGGGATCAGATTTTCGAATTCCTGTTCACTCGTTTCATTTTTGCTAGTTTCATAAAAACCGAACAGCGCTTTCAGTTTCATGTATTTTTCGGGCAATATATCTTTACTCTTGAAAAAAGCTTTGATCACAGCTTCTTCTTCGAGCGAAGTTTGGCCTTCGAAATATTTGTTTAACAATTGATCAATTTCATTTAATTCCATAATTCACGATTTTCAGGATTTCTTCTTTCACTTTTTTTCTAGCCCTCGAAAGATTTACTCTCATTGCAACTTCATCCATTTCAAGCACTTCAATCATTTCTTCAAAACTGTAACCTTCAATATCACGCAAGTGCATAACCAGTTTTTGTTTTTCGGGCAAGCGGTCAATCGATTTTCGGATTAAATCGTGCATTTCATTTTTTTCGCCCGAAATTTCGTTGTAAACACTTTCACTGTGATGAATGATATCCGCCATTTTATTCTGCCTAACCTGGTAATGTTTGATTTTATCGAGGCTCATGTTTTTTACCGAACGCATGGCATAAGCTTCAATGTTTAAGAGTTTTGAAATTTCCGTACGTTTGTTCCAAAAACCAATCATCACTTCCTGCACCACATCTTCGGCATCCTGCACATCGTTCAATATCCGTCGGGCAAAGCGGAAAAGCCTGTCTTTCATTATAAAAACTGTATTTTCGAATTCTTCTTGTCCCATTTCGTAAGTATGACGATTGTGATTTGGATTTGTTACATCTTGATTTAATATTTTTATAAAAACTTCTATTTTTGTATAGAAAGCCTAAATTACAATGAATTGATCTAATTTTGTCATTTGATGGATATTTAAACTTTTCCATACCTGTTTCTTTTTAATTTGAATTCTATTCTATGAAATTGCTCACTCCTTCATCGCTAAAAGATTATCAATTAATTGATTGTGGCGATTTTGAAAAACTTGAACGCTTTGGTAGCTATACCTTAATAAGGCCTGAACCCCAAGCAGTTTGGAAAAAGAAACTAAGCGCTGAAAAATGGACCGAACTTGCTCATGCACGTTTTAAGCGAGAAAAGCAAAAAACATCATACCGATCCGGCGATGCTGAAAATGGTGGTTGGACCATGATTAAAAAAATGCCCGAACATTGGAACATGAACTGTCATTTGCCCGAAGGCAGCTTTAAAATGAAACTTTCGCTTACCTCTTTTGGGCATATTGGTGTTTTTCCTGAACAAGCCCAAAATTGGGATTTTATATACGATTCACTCAAAAAAAACACAGATAGCAAACCACGGGTATTAAATGCTTTTGCCTATACCGGCGGAGCATCTTTGGCAGCAAAAGCGGCTGGTGCAGATGTTACCCATCTGGATGCAGTTAAGCAAGTTGTCAATTGGGCCAAAGAAAATATGGAATTGAGCAATTTAACCGATATTCGGTGGATTGTTGACGATACTCTGAAATTCTTGAAACGAGAGGAAAAACGCGGCAAATCATACCATGGAATAATCCTCGATCCTCCTGCTTATGGACGTGGCCCCGATGGAGAAAAATGGATTCTTGAAGAAGGTATCAATGAAGTTTTGGAACATTGCGCAAAATTATTGGAACCCAACAACAGTTTTTTTGTATTGAATTTATATTCTTTGGGCTTTTCGTCGCTCATTGCCAATAATTTGGTAGAATCGCATTTCGATTTTAACCAAAAAGAATTTGGTGAGTTTTATTTAAGATCGGAATCAGGCATTGATTTGCCTTTAGGGACATTTGTCCGTTTCAGGCGATTCTAATTTTTGTAATTGCATTTAAGAAAATTTATATTCAACATGAGATATACATTAAAACAAAAAGCAACGCTTCTTGAGGCTGTTCTTGAATTATACAAAGGAATGTCCAGACAAAAAGCAAAGCAGGTTATTAGTCATTCAGAATTTGTTGTAAACGGAAAAGGAATTGAAAAACATCCCAATCTTCCGCTTGAAAAAGGTGATGTTCTTGAAGTAAACAAGGTAGATACTACAAAACCTAAAAATCTTACTCCAAACCGCAATAATCCAATTGCCATTCATTTCGAAGATGGTCATTTGGTAGTTGCGCTAAAGCCTGCAGGAATCCTCTCTTGCGGTAGCAAAACAGACAGAAAAAGCAATTCGTTTCACGATGCACTGGAAGAATATCTGGGTAAGAGGGATGATAAAAGGACCAAACTTTGGGTTGTTCACCGATTGGACAAAGAAGTGGAAGGCCTAATTCTGTTTGCAAAATCGGAAGAAGTTCAAACTTTGATAAAGGACAATTGGCAAGGAGTTACCAAAAAATATTTGGCATTGACCGAAAATAAACCTGATCCTGAAAATGGAATTATTGAAAACTGGTTGCGCGATGCATCTGAACAAAGAGTTGTAGAATCTTTGCAAGAGGTTCCTGACAGTAAATTTGCCAAAACCGAGTACCAGTATGTTCGTGCCGAGAAACCATATCATTTACTTGAAGTCCAGATTTATACGGGCCGTAAGAACCAAATCCGTGTGCATTTGGCAGGAATAGGTTGTCCAATAGTTGGAGATAGAAAATATGGAGCAGACTCAATGGTACTGCGTCAAATTAGATTGGCAGCTTACTCGCTTGAGTTAACACATCCAAAAACAGGGGTGAAAATATCCTTGCAATATACACCGGTTTCGAAATTTTTCAAGCCATCTAAAACAGAGAATGAGACTTATAAGGTGATGTAAATGAATGGTTAAATGCGAGAATGCATGAATTGAAACCATATGATTGTTGTTTGTAAGATTTTGGCATCACATTATTTTCTGATCTTTCAAAGTAGGATCAGTAAAATTAATTGAAGGTAATTTTGTACATTTGTACTAGACAACATATTAAAAAAAAGATTATGCAAAGGCTTGTTCTAACAATTGATAACCTCGAAAACACACAAAAATTTCTTCATTTCATTGAACAGTTTAATTTTATTGAAACAGTAGAAATTGCTAATCCCATAAAAACTTTCAAAAAAAGGAAAAAAGAAATTACTTTGAAAGAAAAGCCAAACCAAATACCTGAAAGTAAATTCAATTCGTCAGACGAATTAATGGAGTATTTTGGAATTTGGGAAGGTAGGAACATCACCAAGGAAAGCATCAGGGAAAAAGCTTGGAGGGTTTGCTAATGGTGCTCCTTGATACAAATATACTGATTGAATTGTTCAAAGGAAATCAGAAAATATTAGAAGAAATAATCAGAATAGATTTAAAAAATACATGCATTTCAAAAATTACAGTGCTTGAATTATATATTGGAGTTTTAAATAAAAAAGAACAACAAAAAATCAAGAAATTCTTATCCAATTTTTCCCAAATCAGTATTGATAATCAAATAATTGACAAAACAATTGAATTGGTTTTTCAATACCGTTTAAGCCATGGATTGTTTATCAACGATGCAATTCTTGCAGCTACATGTTTGGAATATAAAATTCCTCTTTATACCTTGAATACAAAGGACTTTAAATATATCCCGGATTTGATATAGTTATGATTGGTTAAGCAGATTTAAAAAATTAGTCATCCCAGCTATAAATATCCCAATTATTGACATTTAGGCATTTAAAAATTTAAGCATTCTTTTATTTTAATCCAATGAATTCCGAACCTATCACCAGCCGTCAAAATCCAAAAATAAAAAACCTTATTGTTCTGCAAAAACACAGCGAAAGGCTCAAGCAGAATCTTTTTATACTGGAAGGAATCAAAGAAATTGAAAAAGCAATTGGTTCTGGTTATGAATTTGAATCCGTTTATTTTTATCCTAAATTAATTGATAAAACAGCACTTTTATCACTTTTCAAAAACAAATTGCCCAAATATATTTACGAAGTAAATGCCGAAGTTTATGAGAAAATAGCTTATCGCGAAAATTCAGGTGGAATTGTTGCACTTGTGCGGCCAAAACCACACACTTTCGATTTACTCCATCTTAAAGTAAAACCATTGGTTCTCGTCATCGAAAGTGTTGAAAAGCCTGGTAATTTGGGTGCAATTTATCGCACCGCTGATGCAGCCGGAATAGATGCCATAATTATTTGTGATCCCAAAACAGATTTACATAATCCAAATGCCATAAGGGCTTCTTTGGGATGCGTATTTACAGTACCAAGCGTGCTTACAACAAGTCCATTGGCCATAAAATGGCTTAAAGAAAAACAAATACAAATATTTTGTACTTATTTAAAGGCTTCGGTGCCTTATCACACCATTGATTATACCAATTCTTCAGCCATAGTAATGGGAACAGAGGCAACAGGTATTTCACAAATTTGGACTGAAGCTTCCAATGCCAATATCATCATACCAATGCGTGGAGCAGCCGATTCTATGAATGTTTCCACTTCAGCAGCTGTTTTGATTTTTGAGGCTTGCAGGCAAAGGGGGTTTAAATGATGGGTTCTTTTATATCCACTTCTCTTAATTTTATTTTTTAAAATACTTTGAACTTTCTGAAACAATATGAACAACAGAACAAACCTATCATCCGGAGCCAGATGGGAAGAAATTGTAGGCTATTCAAGGGCAGTGAAAATTGGAAATATCATCGAAGTTTCGGGAACTACTTCCATAGATGAAGAAAATAATATTGTGGGCATCGGAAATGCATATGATCAAACCATTTTTATCCTTAAGAAAATCCAAAATGCACTTGAAAAGCTTGGTGCATCCATGGAAAATGTTATACGTACCAGAATTTATGTTTGCAATATGAATGATTGGGAGAAAGTAGGTAAAGCACACGGCGAATTCTTTTCACAGATAAAGCCTGCTGCCACCATGGTTGAGGTAAGTAAATTAATTGATCCATTGCTTCTGGTTGAAATTGAAGTGAGTGCTATTCTGTAATCTGTTTGTAATTAATGATTTGGCATTAAATTGAAATCTTGAAATTGAAAATGGCTTAAATTGGAATATAGATTAAAGTCACGTTTTACTTTAATAAAATCAATTATCTTTGGAACTTTTATCAAACAAATGTTATTTAAATTATTAAATTTCTAATATGATGTTCAAAAAACTATTCTTTTCGGTAGCATTAGTATTGAGTATTGGATTACTAAAGGCTCAGACCAGCATGGAAGCTGATCAAACTTATGTAGCTGTAACTGATACAATTTTAAAAGCTCCATCCAATTGGTTTAACCTTGATCCACAAACTGATATGGTTCGTGGGGTAAGTACAGAAAAAGCGTATAGCGAATTATTACCAAATAAAAAATCAAAAACGGTAATTGTTGCTATTATTGATTCAGGAATCGACATCGAACACGAAGATTTGAAAGATAAAATTTGGGTTAATAAAGGTGAAATTGCCGGCAACGGAATTGACGATGATAAAAACGGCTATATTGATGATGTTCATGGTTGGGATTTTATAGGAAATGCAAATGGGGAATGCGTTTCGCACGATAATCTTGAATTGACCAGATTATACGTCAAATACAAAAAAGTTTATGATGGAAAAACAGCCGCCGATTTTAAAGGAAAGCAGCTTGACGAATTCAAGTTTTATGAGGAGTTAAAGGCTGATTTTGAAAAAGAATCTCAACAGGCAGAACAAATGGTTGGCATGTTAAACAATTTTATGACTGCTTATACAAATGCTGATATCGCTGTTAAAAAATTTCTAAATAAAGATGTTTATACAAATGATGAAGTTCAATCTATTCAATCGGACGATGCTGAAATAGCCAAAGCAAAGCAGGTTTTAGGAACTATTGCATCAATGAATATTGGTATCGATGATATCAAAGAGGGCTTGGATCATTATGATAATCAATTAAAATACAATCTAAATGTTGATTTTGATCCACGAGGCATTGTTGGAGATGATTACAGCAATACAAAAGAAAAATTTTATGGCAACGCCAACGTAAAAGGAAGCGATGCCATGCACGGCACTCACGTTGCAGGTATTATTGGAGCAAATCGCAATAACAAAATTGGAATTCAGGGCATTGCCAACGACATTCAAATTATGGTTATCAGAACAGTTCCTGATGGCGATGAACGCGATAAAGATGTTGCAAATTCTGTTTATTATGCCGTTGACAATGGTGCCAAAATTATTAACATGAGTTTTGGTAAAGCATATTCTCCAAATAAAGATGTTGTAGATGCCGCTTTTAAATATGCTGAGAAAAAAGGTGTTTTAATAGTTCATGCTGCTGGAAACGATGGACAAAACAATGATGTTACCAAAAATTACCCGAATGCCTATTACTTAAAATCAAAAAAAGTATGTAAAACATGGATTGAAGTTGGTGCTTCATCCTGGGAAAGCAAAAATTTTGCTGCAGGATTTTCTAATTATGGCCAAAAAAGCGTAGATGTTTTTGCTCCAGGAGTTGAAATTTATTCAACCACACCCGAAAATACATATAAAAATTTACAAGGAACCAGCATGGCTTGTCCTGTTGTTACTGGAGTTGCTGCACTTGTTTTATCTTATTATCCGAATCTAACTGCATTGCAATTGAAAGATATTATTCTTAAATCAGTAGTTAATGATGGATCAAGTATGGTTACTGTGCCAGGTACTCAAAGCGATACAATGGAATTTAGCAAATTGTGCAATTCAGGTGGTATTGTTAATGCATATAATGCTTTAAAATTGGCTGAATCTTATAAATAATGGCCTTTTTGAACAACTATTATTCTCTATAAATTTTCATAGAAGAAACAAATTGAATAAAAAAATCTGACATAATTAATATGTCAGATTTTTTTTTTTAAAGCATAAAAGCAAATCTATTTTGATGAGTTGATTTTATAAACCAATCCAAAACTCAGGTTGTAGTTAAACCAGTTAGGATTGTTTTTTATAGGTACCAAGCTGTAATCCATCCGAACATTAAAACCTAAAGCCTCAGTAAAATAATAGGATGCAGAAGCAATTGCCCCAATGTCAAAATCATGCATATCGTTCAGTCCATCAGGCACTGTAGCTCCAAATTCAGATAATTTTGAGCTGATCAAATAAGAAAATGCAAACCCAAAATCAAATTCAAAATGATTAACGGGCTTAACGGTCATCAGAAAAGGCATTTCTACATAATTAAGTTTTGTTTTGAACTCTTCAATTCCTCCTGCAATTTTTTTTGCACCTTTTCCAATATAAAAAAGTTCAATTTTAGCTCCAATCACTTTTGAAAAATCAGTAGTTACAGATACACCCGAAAAAAAACCTGGTTTTTTGAAATCTTTTTGGGTATCCCCATCAATTTGATTGGTACTCATGCCTGCAAGCAAACCTCCTTTAAATTTCTGAGAAAAGGTAGTGAATGCAATCAATACGAATAAAAGAGTAAAAAAATATTTTGAGCGTTTCATTTTAATCAATTAAGGATATAGTTAGAAAAATAAATAACTAAAAAAACCCGCATCCAGATTGAATGAGGGTTTATCAGAATTGGTTGGTTTTATTATTCGGCTGGAAGCCAGGATTGTGTTCGGTATAAAAATGCAATGTATCCTCGTACCCTTAAATTTTTTCCTTCAACAAAAAGTTTACATTTATAAACTTTTCCGTTGTTTGGATCTAGTATAGTTCCATCAGTCCATTCATTGGCACCGGTTTTTTTCATACCCATGATCACTTTCATTCCAAGAACTTTTTGATTATAACGTGTATCCGATGGATCACATTTATCACATACTGATTCTTGTTTTTTTGGATCAAACAATTTCATTACTTTGCCATAGAACATACCATCTTCAGCTTTCCAAATTTGAACAATTGATTTGGCTTCACCGGTTTCATCGTCAATGGTTTTCCATTTCCCAACTATCGTTTGTGAATAAGCATTTTGGCCTATCAATGCGAAAATGATAATAACCATAACGGTTTTAAAAATCGCCCTTAGATTGAATTTTGTAGACATAATTAGTTAGCTTTGGTTAAAAAATAAGGCCTTTAAAATAAACTTTTTTAACGATTAAACCAAAATAAAAAATAAGGTTCAGGGCAAATCTATCAGGCACTTAACTGCATTAAACTTTCCGAGGTCATCTTTTCGCTTTTGCGATAAACGTATACAAGGCCATAACTTGCTGATAATTTTCTCTTTTCGTTAGGTTCATACGATTCAAAATTCTTTTCTACTTCATTCCAGATATCCAGAATAATTTGATCTGCTTTCATTCTCAGCGAAGCAACATTCATGTTGGCTTTTGCGCTGCTTTCTTTTAATCTTTTTTGATAATGATAGGCTTCAATAAATTTCTCGTAGTGCATTGAAATTAATGAAATTTTGGGATTTAATATCGGAGAGCCACCTTCCATTGTTCGAGTATGTTCGCCATGGATTAATTTTGTTCCAAATTCAATAAGTTCCTCGTCTGAATTCAAAGCAGGAACCTTTTTCTCTTCAATGTCAAAACCATAATACTTTCTTGTTTTGGCGGGCAACTCACCCCTTGCAATGGTGAAATTTAAGACCTGTATAAAATGCGAAATATACATTTGAGCCTTTTTATAAGCATTCAGATAGTCTTTGTTTTTGGCGGCCTGCACATTAGCTGCACGTCGTTGATCATCAGCAGCCTTTTCAAATAAAGGTAAAAAGGTTTTTAGATGAAGGTACAAATTTTGTGAAAATGCTAAATCAAATGGATGCAAAAGCGTACCTTTTTTTAGGGCAGCTTTCATTGCCCTTATTCGCGCTAAATCTGTATTTGGTAGTCTTCTATATGGCATTTTTTACGGTTTTATTGTTCTTACGATTTATAATTTTGCAAAAACAATGCCACGCGTTTTTTGATTTTAATTTTTAGTTCATTTCTTGTTAATAAAAATTCAATAAGCAAAGTTAGTTATCTGATATTGAATTCAATATTGATTTTTAAAATTTATATTTTTTTGTTTTATGAATGATCGACCAGGTGCAAACTTAGAAATTTGGAATCATTAACTTTGAGTTAAGACATAATGCGAATTCATTAACTTTGTTAAAAGCATTGAAGTGGCTGAGCTAAAATACAAGATGAGTATTTACGCTTGCTCAAACAGTAAATTGAACCTTATTCGAATGGCAATTACCATATTGGATGAAAAGATCCAAGTTAAATTAATGGTTTATCTTCTTTGGGTTGTTGATCAATTACTTGAATCTCTTTTTCAGTATTTTTTGCAACAATATCAGGCCATTTAAAATCTGTTATTCGCTCACTTAATTGCCATAACTGCGTTGAAAATTCATTGTCGTATGATGAAGCAGATGAGTCAGTTGCTTTTTTCTTTACAAAATATTTTCCCGAAATGTTTTCAACTTCAGGCGAAGAAGCAAGATAAATATTGGTTTGTGCACCTTGTTCGGATGTTAGCTGGATTGGTTTAAGTAAAGTATCCATAAAACCATAAACGCCTGATTTGTAATCGCTTCCAAAATTTGAATTTACCCAACCGGGGTGCATGGCATTTACCGTAACATTAGTTCCTTTGAGTTTTCGGTCAAGTTCATAGGTAAAATGAAGCATTGCCAGTTTTGAATTGCTATAAGCATTTAAGCCTTTGTAGTTTGATTCATTATTGAAATCCTCTAAATTGTTTTTTCCATTTTTATGAAGCATGGACGAAACATTAATAATCCTAGATGGTGCACTTTTTTTAAGTGTATCGAGCAATAATCCGGTGAGCAGAAAAACGCTAAAATGATTCAGTGCCATTGTCATTTCAACTCTTTGCGGGTTTAAATCAAATTCTTTATAAATGGCGCCTGCATTGTTAACCAGAACATCCAATCGTTGATATCCGCTTATGAATTCTTCGGCAAGCTTATGAACTTGTTTGAAATCTGAAAGATCTCCCAATAGAAAATCTACTTTGGAATTATTTGATTGTGAGCGGATTTGAATAACTGCATTAGCCGTTTTTTCCTGATCACGGCCGCAAACAATTACTGTTGCACCTTTTTTTGCAAGTTCAAGGGCAGTTACAAATCCAATTCCTGATGTAGCGCCCGTTACCAGGCATATTTTATCTTGCATTTCGTTTATTTTTTCCATTTGTGTTTATTTTGAAATGTTAAAATTAATGAATTTTTTGCCAAGTTCAGTCATTCAATCAATTTGTAATTAATTTTGCTCAAAAAATAAAATGTCAAAGAAAGCCCTCATTTTCGATTTCGATTTAACCCTTGCCGATTCTTCGCAAGGTATTTTTCAATGTGTCAATTTTGCGATGCAGCAAATGGGTTTTCAAACCTTTGAATACAATTCGATTAAAAAATTAATTGGTTTTTCTTTGCCTGAAACATTTCGAATTTTGACAGGTGTTGAAAATCCTGAGAAAGGGAAGGAATTCACCACACATTATGTCAAACATGCCGATTTGGTAATGAACATAAATACTGTTATGTTTCCGGAGGTTTTCAATGTTATTCCTAAACTAAAAGAACAAGGATTTCTTATGGCTATTGTTTCAACAAAATATCGCTACCGTATAACTGGTATTTTGGAGCGTGATAAATTGAATCATTGTTTTGATTATATTATTGGTGGAGAAGATGTTAAGGAATTGAAACCAAATCCGGAAGGATTAGAATTGGCCATACAAAAATTAGGGATAGAGAAGGAGGAGGTTGTTTTTATCGGCGATACCTTAATCGATCTGGAAACAGCACAAAGTGCTGGAGTAAAGTTTATTGGTGTGCTTACCGGAACAACTACAGAAACGGATTTTAAAACAAATTTAAATGGTGGAAAAATTATCAAAGATTTAAACCATTTATCGGCAACAGTTAAAACCCTTTGAAATATTAGACAAACAAATGCGTTTAGACATTTAAAATCAATAAATATAAGATGAGATTATTATTTATCCTGATTGTAATTTTCTTGTTTGGACAAATGACCTTTGCCCAAAGCAAACCAGCACAACTTACTGAAAAACAAAAGATTGAATATCTGATAAAATCCATTGAAAAACTGGATGGAGCTTATTTTTGGCGAAATGGAGAATATCACACAGCCAAAGAAGCCGCTGATCATTTACGATTAAAATTGGACAATGCTGGAAGTAAAATCAAAACAGCCCAACAATTTATCGACAATATTGCCACCAAATCATCCATGACTGGAACTCCCTACAAAATTAAGTTCAAGGATGGTAAAATAGTCGAAAGCAAGGTGTTTCTGTATCAGAAATTGGGAGAGTTGAATAAATAAAACACCATATTGGTGAAATTCTTGAGACCTTATTTATTATTTCAGATCATCAGTCTCATTGTTTTTTCGAAGTAATTCTAATTCACGTATTTTATGAAAAAGAATTAAGCAACTTGTATCCGAGATTACTATTTTATGCATTGGCTATGTCAGATTCTAAGTCAAGTAATGAAGAACTGAATACAGAAACACCGTATCTGCCAAGTAATTCAATAAATGCTCGTTTAGACAAACCTGCTAATTCAGCTGCTTGTCCAGATGACAACTTTCCATCTTCATATAATTTTGAAGCTATTATCATCGAAAAATCATAGTCCTTTAAATCGATTCCATCCGGTATCTGCAATTGTATTGTTCTCATTTCTCAAGCTTTAATCTTTTACAAAGATACAAAAACTATGTGATTATGTCCTGCTCCTCTATACTTAATAATGCGAATTAAGGGTTGAATAACCCGAGGCTTGTTCATCTTTCCAAGTGCTACAATATGGTGTCTATTATGGCCACCACGCTTCTTTCAGAACAATATTCACAATAAATAAGATTAAAAAACTATGTGGCTATGTGTTTAATCAAAGATGTAATACTTTAATAATATCATTCTATAAAACAAAAAGATTCTTTAATTTTACCACATAGTCACATAGTTTTCTTACAGAAC